>JADZEX010000077.1 GCA_020850355.1 Fimbriimonadaceae bacterium
CAGGCGCGGATCGGCGTCTGGCCGACGGCCGAACTGGTGGCGCGGCTCGACGCCATGCTGCGCCGCTGATGCCCGCACGACTGGCAGCCGAGCTGCAGACCAGCCTCACGGCAGGTGGCGGGTGGCCTTTGCTGCTGGCCTTCCTGGGCGGCTGCTTGACCGGCTTCAACCCGTGCAGTTACCCCACCGTGCCGGTGTTGCTGGGGCTGATCGGCGCGCAGGGCCAGCGGCCGCGGTGGCAGGCCCCGGCCCTGGCTGCGACCTTCGTGCTGGGGATGGGTCTGACCTACGCCCTGTTGGGTCTGACCGTCGGCGCCGCGGGCAGCCTGTTGGGGCTCGCGGCCGGCACCTGGCGCTACCTCACAGCCGGGGTCTGCCTGTTCTTCGGCCTCGTCTGGACCGGGCTGATTGAGCTCCGCTGGGGCGCCTGGGTGCCTTTCGCCGACTACCGGCCCGCCGCCGGGAGCTTTGGCGGGGCATTGCTCTTGGGGCTGCTGTTCGGGCTGATCGCCTCGCCCTGCGCCACCCCGATGCTGGCTGTGATCCTCTCCGCCAGCGCTGCCGAGGGCAGCCCGTTACGGGGCGCCGGGCTGCTGTTGGCCTACGCCCTGGGCCATGGCCTGCCCCTCCTGCTGGTCGGCGCCTGCGCCGGTGCGGCGACCCGGCTACGGCAACTCGGTCCCCACCTAGAACGGCTCCAACGCGCTGGCGGCTGGCTGTTGGTGGCCGTGGCGTTCTGGCTGGTCTGGCGCTGAGGGCCGCGGCGCCGCCGGCGACCCGAGGCAAGCAACGGCCGGTCAGCGTTCCGCCGTGCCGCCCACGGCGCCGGGAACCGGCAAGCTCCGGGCAGCGCTTCCTAAGACAGCGGAGACTTCGGATGGCGCTGCTCACGCCGATCTGCCAGATCTGCCAACACTACCGCGACGGGACGGGCACCTGCGGCGCGTTCCCGGCCGGCATCCCCAGCGAGATCCTGGAGTACCGCGCGGACCACCGGCTGCCGTTTGCTGGTGACCAGGGCCTGCGCTACGAGCGTGCCGCGGACGTCGACGACTCCGAGTACCGGCGCTACGCAGACATGCTGGATCGGTTCGTCAAGCCCGCTGCGCCCAGCTAGCTTGCGGCCGCCAGCGCTGCAGACGACAATAGGATTGGAGCAAGCGATGTCGCGTCCCGGGATCCTCTGCTGCTTCTGCCGCCACGCCAACGCCTTGGGCGCGGATGCCTTCCACTGTGCCGCGTTCCCTGACGGGATTCCTCCGGAGATCCTGATTGGCGGGTTTGATCATCGCGCGCCGCATCCGGACGACAGCGGGGTGCGCTTTGAGCCAAACGACTTGTTGCTGGACGAGTCCCAGCCGACCGTGCGGAAGCTGTTCGACATCGTGGTCCGCAACCTCGATCCGGTGACCGCCTAATGCCCGCCCAAGTCCACCTGCGGCTCGATATCAGCGGCGAGCGGCAGTTCAGCCGGCGGCTGCACGGGCTGCTGACTTTTGTGTCTGACTGGCAGCCGTTCGGCGAGCAGATCGCGGCCAACTGGAAGGACCTGGTCGCCGAGCGCTTCAAGCACCGCCGACTGCGCGGCGCCGTGCCACGGAGCCCTTAGATGCGTGGTGAACAGTGCGCGATGGGTCGGCATTACGACCGAACCAGTCGGTTGGTGCGGCGTTGCGCAGCCTTTCCAGAGGGCATTCCGCCGGAGCTGGTGACGCACGAGCGCGATCACCGGCGGCCGTATCCGGGGGATCTTGGGTACCGCTTTGAGCCTTCCGACGACCTACCAGCGGATCTGCGACGAGTGCTCGAACGGCGCCCTGCTATGCCCGCGGAGTAATCGATGCCCGTCGGCCAGATCCGGATGCGGTGGCAGACACTGCCGCCGCTCCTGGGTCGCCCGCTCCTTGGTGGGTATACTGTCGATGACGAGGTGCTCGCGCTGTACCGCCGGCTGGGCGGCGCGATGCCGAGGTGACACGAGATGCTTCCCAACCAGTGCGGGATGTGTAAGCACTACCATCGCGGAGGGAAAGGCGAGCTGACCTGTCCGGCCTTTCCGTCAGGCATCCCCTTCGAGATCGTCACCTACGCCTTTGACCACCGGCTGCCCTACCCTGGCGACCAGGGGATCCGGTTCGAGCCGGCACCCGACCTGCCGCCGAAGAGCCTGGCGCGGCTGCAGAACCGCGCGCCACTGACGCCCGCGGAGTAACCGATGCCCGTTGGCCAGATCGGGATGCGGTTGCAGACACTGCCGCCGCTCCTGGGTCGCCCGTGCCACGGCGGGTATGACGTCGCACGCGGGGCGGTGGAAATGGGGCAGCAAGCCGGGCGGGGCTGTGCCAATGAGGCGATGGTGGTCTATCGCCGGTACGGTGGGCCAGAATGATCCTCGAAGCGCAGTGTGAGTTGTGCCAGCACTACCGCGGCCTGGTCGCCGGACGGACTGACCGCCACCCGACCTGCGCGGCTTTCCCCGACGGCATACCGATGGCGATCCTCGCTTTGCAGGCTGACCACCGCCTGCCCTACCCGGACGACCAGGGCATCCGCTGGGCGGCTCAGGACGGCATTACCGAGCGCCAGGTGGTGTTCATTGCACCCGAGGATTACCTCTGATGCCGTGGGCCAGATCCGGATGCGGTTGCAGATCGAGGGCGAGGCGGTCTTCGATCGCCCGCTCCACGGTGGGTATACTGTTGACAGCGAAGCCCTGGCGCTGTGCGAGACGCTTGGCGGAGCAATGGCGCGGAGGCGCTGATGCACGGTGAACAGTGCGCGTTTTGCAGGCACTTCGACCGCAACAGGGCCGACGGCAGGCGCTGTGCCGCGTACCCTGACGGCATCCCGGAGGCGTTGACGATGGGGCAGGCAGACCATCGCCTGCCGTACGCTGGCGATCAGGGATTGCGGTTTGACCCCGCTCCGGACCTGCCGGCATCGCTGCGAAAGCTCTTCGCCCGGCGCCCGCCCCTGACGCCCGCGGAGTAAGCCATGTCCGTCGGACGGATCCGGATGCGCTTGGAGATCGAGGGTCAGGCGGTTTTGGATCGCACGATCCACGGGCTGATCGACCGCCTGGACGACCTGTCGGAGTTCTGGGATCAGGTGGTCGAGCTGTGGAGCGACTACGAGACGCGGATGTTGGCGGCGGAGGGCGCGGTCGATGGGGCGCCGCGCTGGCTGTGGGGCCGCTGAGGGCGACGCGCAGGAAGCGGCGGCGGCGCGGCGAAGCCTCGGCCCGGAGGGCGGCCGGTGCACCTCAACACACTCTACTTCGGCGACAACCTGCAGGTGCTGCGCGAGCACTTCCCCGACGAGTGCGTGGACCTGGTCTACCTCGACCCGCCGTTCAATAGCAAGCGCGACTACAACTACATCTACCGCGACCTGGCCGGCGCCGGCGATACCGCCCAGGAGCAGGCCTTCTCCGACACCTGGACCTTCGCTGGCGCGGCCGCTGAGTTCCGCGAGGTGACCGAGAGCGGGTTCCCCGAGGGCAAGCTGATCGACGCGCTGCACGAGGTGTTCGGCGATACCTCGCTGGTAGCGTACCTGTCGGTCATGGCGCTGCGGCTGCGGGAACTGAGGCGGATCCTCAAGCCGACCGGCAGCCTGTACCTGCACTGCGACCCGACCGCCGGCCACTACCTGAAGATGGTCCTGGACTGCGTGCTTGGGTCGAGCGCGTTCAGGAGCGAGGTTGTCTGGAGCTACCGCCGCTGGCCGACCAGGACCCCCAACTACCAGCACATGCATGACCTGATCTACTACTACGCCAGAGGCCAGACAGTGACGTTCAATGTGCTCTACGAGCCGCCGTCGGAGAGCTTCCTGAAGCGGTTTCGGGGCATGGGCAACCGGCTGGACAGAGGTGCCACCACCAAGCGGTCGTCGGACGAGCCGACACCCGGCTTGCCCATGCGCGATGTCTGGGATCTTTCCATTCTGGCGGGATCGTCATCCGAGCGACTCGGCTACCCCACCCAGAAGCCCCTGGCGCTGCTCAACCGCATCATCGCGGCCAGCTCGAACGAGGGCGACGTGGTGCTCGACCCGTTCTGCGGCTGCGGCACGGCAGTGGTCGCGGCGCAGAAGCTGGGCCGGCGGTGGTGCGGCATCGACATCACCAGCCTGTCGGTGACGCTGATGCGCCAGCGCCTGGCCGACAGCTTCCCCGAGATCTACCCGTCGCCGGGCGATGTGCCGGTGATCGGACTGCCGAAGGACCTGGCCGGCGCGCGGCTGCTGGCCGAGCTGGACAAGTACGACTTCCAGTTCTGGGCTCTGACGCTGGTCGGCGCGCACCCGCCGGGCGGCACCAAGAAGAAGGGCGCCGACAAGGGCGTCGACGGCGAGATCCTCTGGCGCGACGGCACCGGCAAGCTGCAGAAGGCCGTGGTCTCGGTCAAGGGCGGCCAGAGCGTGACCGACACGCAGCTCAAGGACCTGATCACTACCGTCGACGCCGCGAAGGCGGCGGTGGGGCTGTTCGTCTCGCTGGCCCAGCCGACCGGGCCGATGCGCAACCGGGCCGCCCTGGGCGGCAACTACACGATGGCCGGCACCGCGGCCACGTACCCGCGGATCCAGATGCTGACCATCGAAGAGCTGCTGGCCGGCAAGCGCCCCGACCTGCCCAAGTCCAGCCGCCTCGACCCGCACAAGTCGGCAAGGGCGGTGGACGACGGTACCCAGGGCAGCCTCTTCGGCGAGTGACCACGCGCCACCCCACCCCTCACCCCGCACACGCCGCAATCGCATCCTCCGCCTCGGCGCGGGTGCGGGCGGCGAGGTTCCAGAACAGGCGGCCGGCGGTCAGCTCGCGGCGCCAGGTGTGCAGTCGGGTGGCGTCGCCGCCGAGGATTTGGCCCTTGCCGAGGTGGTCGATGCGGCGGTAGAGGTCCGACCAGTCGTCGCGCTCGTGGGCCGCGCCGGGGACCCACTGGATCACGGCCAGCTCGGGCAGGCTGCAGAGCGCTGCCAGGTGGCGTAGCGCGCCAGGGCCGTCGAGGTGGTACTCGCCGCCGTCCATGCGGGCCAGCTCGCGCTGCAGGTAGGGCAGCGCGAACTCCCGGAAGTGCGCCTCGCTGATCATGATTGAGAAGTCGCACTGCGGGAGGTTCAGGCGGCCTGTCGAGTACATGCCGTGGCGGTTGATGCTGCCCAGCCGCGGCCAGTCGAGGAGCTCGGCGAAAGCGTCCATCACCGCGGCGTGGGCGGTGTCGATCTGGTCCAACGCGCGATGCACCGCCGGCGGGTCGTCCAGCAGATCGGTCAACACCTGCTCGGCCCCGCGCAGCGCCACCAGGGCGTCGAGGTTGCCGACGAAGGTCGGCGGCGCCAGCAGCAGCTCGCCGGCCCAACGGGCTTGGAGCTGGGCGGCCAGACTGCTGATATGCTGCCACCAGCGGCCCGCCGTTTGGAAGCGGATCTCGACCTCGGCGAGCGGCTGGCCAGCCAGCGGATGGGTCGGCCAGCCGCCTTCGCCAGGACTGGGGAAGCGCAGGTCGCAGCCCAGGAACGTCGCGAACTGGTCGGCGGCGAACTCCAGGTAGACGAAGGGGATGGCGGCGCCGATGAACTCGTGGCTGGCTGCCCAGCGCAGGCCCTGCTCGGCGAAGGCAACGACGTCGAGGTCTGGCCCCAGCGCGTAACTGGACGGCTTGGCGACGCGCTCCACGCCGGGCCGTGGGACGACTGCCGCGACCAGCGGACCGGGCGAGGCGTGGCGCCAGAAGGCGTCCCAGGCGGCGCGCGCCGCGGCGAAGTCGGGCTTGCTGGTCAACAGACGGCTCCGCCGACGGATTGCCGGCCGAGGCGGCCAGACCTCCCTGGCCGGGGCAGTGCGGCGGAGGAGGCCCGGCCGGCAGCACGAAGCGAGGCGCGGGGATCACGATGGCGATTCGCTGGGCCGGGCTGGCGGTCAGTTTGCTACTGGGCCCGCTGGAGGCGGCGCCCCAGGCGGTGTGGCTCGGCTGCGACAGCTTCGCGGTGCCCGACCGCACGACGCTCGACCTGCGACTGGAACTGTCGGCCGGCACGGTCACCGCGGTCGAACCGTGGTTGACGTTGCCGGGCGACACTCTGCGCGCCGACGGCGCCCGCCTGCTGCTGCGGCAGTACGACCCTGTGACCGACCCCGCGCAGCGCAACAAAGTCCTGCCGCGGGAGCGAGTCACGCCGAAGGGGCTGCTCGTGACGGTCGACGCCCCGCCGGACGCCACGCTGCGGGTGATCACCGACCGTGGCACGGCGACTTGGACGCTGACCGACCTGGCCGCCGGCGGTGAGCTGGCCGCGTTGGACGGGCTCCTGTTGGCCAGCGCGGCGCCGGCGGTCGAACGGGTCAGCGGTGACGCCTTCGCCAACGACTTCCCCACGGTCGCCAGCAGCGCGACCGGCCAGCGCGCGGTGGCCTGGGTCGGCTCCGACGACCGCGCCGACCATCTGCTGCTGTGGCGCGAGGGCCGCGGCGTGCTGGAGGTCTCCCCGGCGCCGGGCGACTACCACAAGCCGGCGCTGGCCTGGTTCGGCGACGACCTGCTGGTGGTCTGGTCGGCGCAGCAGGAGGTCGGCAACTGGGAGCTCTACGGCCGGCTGGTCCGCGGCGCGACGCCCGGGCCGCTGCTGCGCCTGACCAACCGCCCCGGCACCGACTTCGTGCCGCGGGTCGCCGGCGGCCCGGCGGGCTGCTGGCTGGTCTGGCAGGCCTGGGGCGCGGGCGGCTTCGACATCCTGGCCGCCCCATTGACCGCCGCCGGACTGGGCGAGGTGCGCACGGTCACGGCCGATCCCAGCAACGACTGGGACCCGTCCCCCGCGGTGGCGCCCGACGGCACGCTGTGGGTCGCCTGGGACACCTATCGCCACGGCAGCTACGACATCTACGCGCGCCGCGTGGGGCCGGGTCCGCCCGGTCCAGAAGTGCCGCTGGCTGCCGGCCCGAACTACGAGGCTCATGCGGCGGCGGCCGTCACCGTCGACGGCACCTTGTGGGTGGCGTACGACGATGGTGGCCCCGACTGGGCCCTCGGCCGCGGCCGCGCTCTGCACGGCACCCGGCAGCTCGGACTGGTCGGCCTGCGCGGCGCCACGCGCCTGGCGGCACCGGGGTTGTTGCCCGCCATCCCGCCGCGGCTCCGCCCGCTCTGCGAACTGCCGGCCCTGGCGGTCGGCCAGCGCGGCGAGCTGCAGTTGCTCTTCCGGCACGTCACGGTGCTCAACCAGCAGCCGCCCAACGGGCCACAGCTCAGCCAGAGCCGCGGGATCTGGAACGTCTACCGGATGGCCAGCACGGCGACCGGCTGGACCACCGCCACCCCGCTGGCGCGCAGTGGCGGCCGGCAGGACATGCGGCTGGAAGTGGCCGCCGGCGGTCACCCAGCCATCGCCTTCGCCGCCGACGACCGCGAGCGACAGCGCAGCGAGATGTTCGTGGCGCACCAGGTGCAGGTCGCCCGGCTGACCTCACCCACGGCCGCTGGCCCGCCGCGGGGCGAACCGTTGCCGCCGCTCGACCCGGCCACCCTCGCCCGCGACGCTGCCCGGCCAGCGGCCGCCGCCTGGCGGGTGGGCGACCAGGAGTACCGCCTGCTGCTGGGCGATACGCATCGCCACACCGACCTTAGCCGTTGCGGGATGTGTCAGGACGGCTCGCTGCTGGACACCTACCGCTACGCCCTGGACGCCGCCCGGCTCGACTTCCTGGCGATCAGCGACCACGACCAGGACATCCTGCGGCACCGCTACGACCGCCAGGCACGCCCCTTCGACACTTATGCCTGGTGGCGCAGCCAGAAGTTCGCCGACCTGCTCAACCAGAGCCCGGCCTTCACGGCGGTCTTCGGCTACGAACACGGCGGCTCGACCCAGGCTCGCGGCGGCCACAAGAACGTGCTCTACGACGTCCGCGGCCGGCCGTGCCTCGAGGACGACGCCCCAGCAGCGCTGTTCAAGGCGCTCGGCGACTTCAACGCCCTGGCGATTCCGCACCAGCTCGCCGACGGCGCCTCGGCCACCGACTGGGCGGCCTACGACCCGCAGTGGGAGCCGGTCGCGGAGGTCTTCCAGGCGCGCGGCAACTACGAGCACGCCGCCGCGCCGCGCCAGCCGCAGGTCCGCCGCGAGGGGTTCTTCTACCAGGACGCCCTGCGCCAGGGCAAACGCGTTGGGGTGATTGCCTCCAGTGACCACGGCCTGACCTCCAACGCCTACGCCGGGGTCTGGGTCCGGGAGCCGACCCGCACGGGCGTTTTGGAGGGCCTCCGAGCGCGCCGCACCTTCGGCGCCACCGCTCGCCTGCGGCTGGAGTTCGCGGCCGGCGACCAGCCCGCCGGGGTGATCGCCAGGGGGCTGCCGCCGCGCTTCACTTGCCGCGTGGTCTCGCCGCAGCCGCTCGCCAGCGTCGACCTGATCGCCGCCGGCGAGGTCGTCTACAGCACCGCCCCCGCCAGCGACCGAGCCGAGTTCACCTGGGCCGACCAGCGCCCACAGCCCGCCGCCTGGTACTACCTTCGCGCCGCCACCACCGCCGGCGAGCTGGCCTGGTCGTCACCGATCTGGATGCAGTGACCTGGCGGGCGTCTATCGCAGCGACCTCGCCGAGCTCGATGCGAAGCATCTGATCGGCTTCTGCGAAGGCTGGCGCCGGCCGCTCACACCCGACCAGCACCTCACCGTGCTGCGGGGCAGCCGTCACGTCGTGCTGGCCCGCGAAGGGGCCGCGGGGCCGCTGGTCGGCTTCATCACCGCCCTCGGCGACGGCTGTCAGGCGGCCTTCATGCCGCTCTTGGCGGTCCTCCCAGCCTGGCGCGGCCAGGGCCTCGGCACCGCACTCCTGCAGCGGATGCTCGCCCTGCTGGCCGCCTACCCCTGCATCGACCTGACCTGCGACCCGGCGCTGCAGCCGTTCTACGTGCGCTGCGGGCTCCGGCGGTCGGTGGGGATGGTGGTCCGACGGTACTGAGCGCGTGGACCGGCGCGGCGCACGGTGTAGTACAATCCGCCCATGCAAGCGAATGCGCTCTACTTCGGCGACTGCCTGCCGGTGCTGCGCGGGTTCCCCGACGCCTGCATCGACCTGGTCTACCTCGACCCGCCGTTCAACTCCAAGCGCGACTACAACATGGTCTTCGCCGGCCAGGCCAGCGCCGACGACACCGCCCAGGTCAAGGCCTTCGAGGACACCTGGTCGTTCGAGGGCGCCGAGGCCGACTTCAACTACGTTGTCACCCACCACGACCGCCTCAGCCGGATCCTCGAAGCCCTCAAGCTGGCTTACAGCGACGACCGGGCGATGCTCAACACGGTCGGCTACCTCGCCGTCATGGCGGCCCGCCTGATCGAGCTGCGGCGGGTCCTGAAGACGACCGGCAGCCTCTACCTGCATTGTGATCCAACCGCCAGCCACTATCTCAAGATGGTGCTGGACGCCACCTTTGGACCAGCGCGGTTCCTCAATGAGCTGATCTGGCAGCGCACCCATGCTCACGGCGGCGCGCGGCGGTACGGGCCGGTGCACGATGTGCTGCTGCTATACGGCTGTAGCGACTCACACTGCTGGACGGATCCCCGTTTACCGCATCGGGAGCCGTACCTGGAACGGCACTTCCGAAGTGTCGACGCGGCATCCGGCCGACGGTTCCAGGCGATCACGCTGACTGGCTCCGGCGTGCGGCACGGCGACTCCGGGCAGCCCTGGCGAGGGGTCGACCCGACCTCGGTGGGACGCCACTGGGCGGTGCCGCGGGCCGTCCTGAGCCGCCACGGCCTGGCTGGCAGAAGTCCGCAAGAGGCCCTCGACGCCCTGGACGCCGCGGGACTGGTCCACTGGCCCGAGAAGGCCGGCGGCGTGCCTCGGCTGAAGCACTACGCCGACGAACTCGACGGGGCCAGCGTGCAGGACGTCTGGAGCGACATCAACCCGATCTCGGCGCACGCTGCCGAACGCCTCGGCTACCCCACCCAGAAGCCCCTGGCGCTGCTCGAACGGATCATCGCCGCCAGCAGCAACCCTGGGGACGTGGTGCTTGACCCGTTTTGCGGCTGCGGGACGGCCGTGGTGGCATCGCAGAAGCTGGGCCGGCAGTGGGTCGGCATCGACATCACCAGCCTGGCGACCAGCACCATCCGCAAGCGGCTGATCGAGAGCTTCCCGGAGGCCTTCCCGACGCCGGCGAGCATCCCGGTGGTGGGCTTCCCGGTGGACGTCGCCGGGGCGAAGGAGCTGGCCGGCGTTGGGCGTGAGCTGCCGCCGAAGGAAGCGCTGGCGACGCGGCACAACTTCCAGAACTGGATCCTCTCTCTGCTGCCGGAGGCCCGACCGAAGGGTGCGGCGCCGAAGAAGGGCGCCGACCAGGGCATCGACGGCCTGTGGCTATGGCAGGACCTGGACGGGGCGACGCAACGCGGGCTGATCTCGGTCAAGAGCGGCCACGTCAACGCCAGCCACGTGCGCGACCTGGTCGGCACGATGCAGCGCGAGAGCGCCGCGATGGGGCTGCTGGTGACGCTGGAGCCGCCGTCGAAGGCGATGCTCTCCGAAGCCGCGGTGGCGGGCCGTTACGAACTGGCCCAGGCGAGGGCAAGCTACCCGCGGGTGCAGGTGGTAACGGTCGAGGAGCTGCTGGCCGGCCGGCTGCCCGAGACGCCGTCCACCAGCCGCCTGCGGGCCTTCAAGCAGGCCGTCGCGGTCGACGCCGATCTCGGCCGGCAAGGCCGGCTGTTCCCTGACTGAGCTGCGCGGTGGGCCGCCCGCTCAGGGCTCCATCCGCACCGCCACGTCATTCGCCTGGGCCGGGCCCGGCGTGCTGCGACCAGCGGCGATCTGGGCGGCCAGCAGCTCCCGCAACCGCGCCACCACCGCGGGCTGCGCCGCCGCCAGGTTGGTGCGCTCGCCCGGGTCGGCGATCATGTCGTAGAGCTGCGTGCCCGGCAGGCCCTGCTCCCGAGCGGCCTTGTCGCGGGGGGCGCTCCAGCCACCCGAGCCGGGACACAGGATCAGCTTCCAGCGTTCGTCGCGAATCGCGAAGCGACCGTCGATGCTGTGGTGGACAACGGTCTGGCGCACCGCCTGATCGGCGCCCCGCAGCAACGGCAGGAAGCTAACGCTGTCCTCGGCAGCCGTTGCCGGCAGCGGCTCGCCGACCAGCTCGGCGCAGGTGGCCAGCAAATCGAACAGACCGACCAGCCGGTGGCAGAAGCGTCCTGCCGGGGTGACGCCGGGCCAGCGCGTCAGCAACGGGATGCGGTGCCCGCCGTCCCAGATGTCGGCCTTGTAGCCGCGGTAGATGGCGCTCGGGTAGTGCCCCATCTGCTCCAGCGCGGCGGTGTCGGCCATCGGCGAGCAGCCGTTGTCGCTGGTGAACAGCACCAACGTGTCGTCGGCCAGGCCGTGCTCGTCAAGGGCGGCGAGCACCGCCCCGACGGCGGCGTCGGTCTGCATCACGAAGTCGGCGTAGGCGTTCAGCCCGCTGCGGCCCTGCCACTCGGCGGTCGGCAGAATCGGCGTGTGCGGCGAGTTCAGCGGCAGGTACAAGAAGAACGGCTGCGGACCACGGTGCTGCCCGAGGTAGCGCACCGCGCGCTGCGTGATCGTCGGCAGCACGTCGATCGCTTCGAAGCTCGCCGCTGCTGGTCCCTCGCGGATCCACTTCTTGGTGGTCGTCGGCAAGTCGCGACAGCGGTCGCCCTCGATCCAGACGTAGGGCGGCATGTCCAGCGAAGCGCTGATGCCGTAGTACTCGTCAAACCCCAGATCGCACGGCCCCCCGGTGATCCGCGCGCCGTAGTCGATGGTCTGGAGGTCGCCCGAGTCGACCTGCCGGTGACCCGCCCGCGGCTGCCAGCCGAGGCCGAGATGCCACTTGCCGAAACAGGCCGTGTGGTAGCCCTGCCGCCGCAGCAGCGCGGGCACGGTCAGCCGGTCGGGCGCAATCAGCGGGGCGTCGGCGCCGTACAGCACGCCGTGCTGCAGCCGGGTGCGCCAGCAGTAACGGCCGGTCAGTAGCCCATAGCGGCTGGGCGTGCAGACAGCCGACCCGCTGTGGGCGTCGGTGAAGCTGAGCCCCTCGCGCACCAGCCGGTCACAGTGCGGCGTGGCGATTCGGCCGCGGGTCGGGTTGAGCGCGCTGATGTCGCCGAAGCCCAGGTCGTCGCACAGGATCACCACGATGTTCGGACGTCTTCGCGGCGCAGCCCCAGCGGTCAGGGCGGTCGCGGCCAGGGCAGAGGTGTGCATGAAGTGTCGCCTCGTCATCGCTCGGCTGGCTCGGGTTGCGGGCCAATCAGCTCGACCGGAATCCGTTCGAAGCCCAGCTTCCAGGCCGGCGAATCGGGCGCCAGGGTGTAGTCGTCGTGGGCCGGATCGACGAACTTCGGATCGGCGATCAGGCTCCCGGCGTCCTGGCCGGCCGCCAGCCACTCGGCCCAGGTCCCGACGTAGGTCAGTTTGCGCTCGACCAGACGGGGGTCGCCGCCGATCAGCCAGTAGAGGTTCTGCTCCGCCCGCAGCATGTTCGGCTGGTTGCGATAGCCGTAGACCAGATCGGCCTCGGGCCGGCTGTAGACGATGATGTTGCGGCGGAGCAGGTTGTCCCGGCAGTAGTCGTCGCGCGGTTGCATGCGGACCTGGTGGTGGTAGCCCTCGACCAGGATGTTGTTCTCGACCCGGACATTCTGGCCGCCGTGGATGCAGACCCCGCCGAGCTGTGTGCGGGCGATGATGTTGCCGTAGATCAGCGTGCCGCTGCTGTAGTCGTCCATGTAGACGCCCCAGGTGAAGTGCGGCGTGTGGATCTGGCCGTCGGCGTCGGTCATCAGGCCGACCACGTCGAGAATCCGGTTGAACCGGATGATGTTCCCGCTGTCGCGGTGCTCATAGCCGAGGGTCTCAATGGCGCCGGTGTCGTTGGTCTCCAGGTTGCTCCGCTGCAGGTCGTTGTACTCAATCACATTGCGGTGGCTCAGCCGGTCCTCGCCCTGGCTCTTGAACGAGATCGCGTAGCGCGGCACGTCGGTGATCCGGTTGTGGGCCACCAGGCAGTCGCTGGCATGTGTTGCGTAGACCCCCGCCACATGCTTGTAGCGGCGCCCCAGCCGTTGCATCGTGTTGTGGGTGATCTGGCAAGGGTGCGGCTGCACCGCCGTGCCGCCCTGCAGGTGGACCCCACCCATGCCCAGGTCGTGGAAGGTGCTGCGGGTGACTGCGACTTCGTGGCTGCGCTCGGTCAGCTTGACGCCGTAGCCGCCGCACCAGCGGAAGGTGCAGCCCCGGATCCGACAGTGCCGCGCGCCCGCCAGGCGAATCGCGCCGTCGGTCGGGGTGTAGTAGTCGCGGGTCAGGTTGTAGCTGGTGTCGGTGCAGGTCAGCCCGCGCAGCTCGATGTGCTCGGCCCAGCGCTCCTGGGCGGCGTCGCCCCGCAGCTCAATCAGGTGGTCCAAGAGCGGCGCCACCACCGGCACGTTCGGGAACGGCTCGTCGCCAGGGATGTAGAGCAGTTCGCCAGCCGCCCGGTCCCAGAACCACTCGCGCGGCGCGTCCAGCAGCTCGCGGGCGTTCTCGACGAAGTAGCGATTACCCGGCCGGACGTCCTGCGCGGCGCCGCCCTCGGTGAACACAATCCGGCGTTTGTCCGGGTCGATGCTCGCGATCGGCACGATGGCATTGACCCAGCCCCAGGCGATGAAGACATGGACCTCGGCCCCCCGCGGGTCGGCGATGGCCGGCAGCGCCTCGGGGGCGTAGGTGAGGTGCGTGCGTTGTCCCGGCGGGGTTACCTTCGGGACGTTCAGCTCGGCGCCTTCCTGTCGGTCGCAGGCCTCGCACTGCACCAACAGCAGGTGCCCGCCGGCCGGCAGCTTGACATCGGCCGCGCCCCACCATTGCACCGCGCCGACGGCCTGGTTGGGGTCCCAGCCGGCGTCGCTGCACAGCGCGAAGGCATCCAGGTTGAGCCCGCCGCCCTGGACGTTGCGCCAGGTCAGCCGTTGGCGACCGGCCGGCAGCTCCAGCGTCGCCGCGCGGGCCCACTGGAAGGTGCTCCAGCCCCCGGTGTCCGGCAGATTCTGCAACGGCACGCCCGGCGCATCGTTCACCGCCAGGGTGCTCGCGCCGCTCATGTCGGGCTTCTGGTAGGCCGCCATGTGGTGCGCGTAACGCAGCCAGACCGTGTAGTTGCCGGCCGCCGGCACGTCGACCGTCCAGCCCAACAACGTGCCGACGTTCTGGGTGTTCTGCACCCCTTGGTTCAGCGCCCCCCGCTCCCACGGCTCGCCGCCAAACTGCGCGCAGGCCCAGCCGCCGGTGATCGGCTGCGCCGGATCCGCATTGGGGTGGCGCGCACGGTCGGCCCAGCGGTCGCCCACCCGCAGCAGCTTGAAGTCGAGCTGGCCCGCCGCGGCCTCCGGCAGCTTGGCAACCCACAGGTTGCCCCGCCGCGTCCAGCCGCTGATCGGCCGGCCGCCGCTTAGGATCACCTCGCCGCCCTCACCGGCCCGCCAGACCGCCGGGGCGCCGTCGCGTCCGGAATCCTCCGGCCCGAGCACCAGCGGCGCGCTCAGGTGGTAGGTCCCCGGCGCCAGCACCACCTCGACGCCGCCGCCCGCCGCCAGCGCTGGCCGCGCCAGCGCCTGCGCCCGGGGCAGCGTCGCGACGGGTCCGTCGGGTGCGGTCAACGCGGCGCGCCGGCCGCTCCAGGCATCGTTCCCGCCCGGCGCCACATGCACCGTCACGGGCGGCGCGGCCAGCAGCGCGGTGCTCAGCAACCAGGGTAACTCGACCAACATGTGGCGACTCCCGTCCGCGCGGTTGTCGCCAGCAACGGCGATTCCTGCCGGCTCCCTCAGCGCCGCCCCCAACTGCTCGCCGGCACGTGCGCCGCGGTCACCTCCAGGCCCTGGTTGAGGTGCTCCGCCAGCAGTGCGGCGTCGGCCGACCAGAGGCACTCCAGCTGCTGCGGCTGGAACAACGCCAGGTGCCCGCTCTGCGCCCCGTCCTGCGCCACCAGCGTACGGACCTCCCAGACGCTGGCCCCCAACGGCGTCGCGACATCGGCCAGGGCGGTGCCCAGGCAGCCTTCGAAGTAGTCCCGCTCGCGCAGCACGGCAGCCACTCGCCCCAGCAGCCCATCCGCCGCCGAAAGCGGATGCTCGACGTACTCGTCGGTGACCACCCGCACCAGCACCTGCGGCGGCGCGGCTGGATGGGCCCGCCAGTGCAGCAGGCTGGCCCGCCGGAACTCCAGGCGCAGCGCGCGGCCCGGGACCACCAGCAGCACCCGCAACCCCACCCCGGGGTGTAGCACGCGGGCCGCCAGGTCGGCGCGCGCGACCTCCAGCAGCACATAGGCCGGATCGCCCGCCGCAACCTGCCAGAGCTGTCCCCGCGGCGAAACCGCCTGCGGGTCGTTGCTCAACCAGCCGGTCAGCTTCCCGAGGCTCGGCCCCTGCTCCGCCACGCCAAAGACCAGCAGCAGCTCGGCGGTCTGCCGCGCCGTGCGGATCTGTTGCCCCAGCCGGTCCTGCAGGCCCGACAGCGACGAGCGCACCCGCAACGGCCGCTGCGGGTCCATCACGCCGTCTTTGGCCTCTGGCTGCAAGGCCCGCAGCCTCGCCAGCAGGCGGCTGCCACCGGTCGGTAGGGCGTCACTCATCGAGGCGCTGCTCCAGCCCTGCGTGACATGGCGGCAACAACCCGGCAAGGGCTTCGTCAACCCGCGCCGCTGCCCTGTTTGGGCTATCGCGGCAACATAACGTGGAGTTGAACCAGCCGGGAGGGAAGCGCGCGCTGGCGGCCAAGCGCCCGCCTGGCTGGGAGGCTGTGATGACCTCGCGCGAACGCCTGGAGACCGCCCTGCGCGGCGGCACGCCCGACCGGGTGCCCGTCTCGCCCTTCGGTTGGGGGCATGTCAACCCCGACAGCGCCATGGGGCAGCGGATGCTGGCCGAACTCGACATGATCCTCTGCGTCGGCGGCGGCGGCAACCCGTTCTGGGGCGCGCAGGTCGACACCACCAGCAGCCGCGACGGTGATGCCACCACCACCATCTTCCACACGCCCCGCGGCGACCTGCGCACGGTCCACCGCCGCACCTCGGTCACCTCGGCGACCACCGAGTTCCTTTGCCGCACCCCGGCCGACCTCGACCTCGTGCGCAGCCTGCCGCACACCCCGTCGGGGATCGCCCCCCGCGAGTACCACGCCTGGGTCGACCGCGCCGGCGACGAGGCCATCGTGATGGTCGGCCTGGCCGACGCCATCTGCTGGCCGGCGGCGCTGTTCAGCCCCGAGGACATGTGCCTCTGCTGGGCCGACGCGCCAGACGAGCTGGTCGCCATCACCAACCTGGCCCAACAGCGGTTGCTGCCGTATGTCGAAGCCCTCTGCCAGGCCGGCGTCCGGGCCTTCCGCATCGTCGGCGGCGAGTACGCCACCACCCAACTCGGCCCCCGCGGCTTCGACGCCCTGGTGGCCCAGCAGGACCGCGAGCTGTGCGACCTGATCAAGAGCTACGGCGGCCTGGCCTACTGGCACAACCATGGCGTGGTGATGCCGTTCCTGGAGCAGTTCAAGGCGGTCGCCCCCCACGCCATCGACCCCTTCGAAGCCCCACCCTACGGCGACTGCAACCTGCGCGAGGCGAAGCGCGTGCTGGGCGACATTTGCCTGGTCGGCAACCTCGACGATATGGAGCAGTACGAGCAGCTCCCCCACGACGAACTCCGCCGCCTGGCCGCCGAACGCCTGCAAGCTGCCGGCCCGACCGGCTTCGTCCTCGGCGGCACGGCCAGCGGCACCTACACCGAAGTCGGCGCGGCCGGCTTCCTGGCGGTGGTGGAGGTGGCGGAGGCGTTTCGGGGGTGAGGGGCATAACGCACTCGCCCGTCTGACCGACATGACGGATGGGTCTGGTCCGACCGATCCCCAGACCAGTAGGCCCTGCCCCTGCTGGTTGCCTCCCGGCCTGGGTCCGGTATACTCTGCTGCCGTCAGCCGGAGCCCCCCATGCCCATCATCGACAGTCACATCCACCTTTGGTCCCATGATATGGCCCGCTACCCCGACATCGCCTGGCGGGAGGCGGGCAACTCGCGCCTTCCGGCGGTCGATGGGTCGGCGGGACGGTTGGTGGAGGCCCGACGTGGGAGGAAGGCCGGTCGGCAGAACGGCTCCTCCTGCTAGCAGCGCTCGCGATAGATTGGTAGGATGTGGTAAGCTCCCTACGCATATGGGCCGACCGCGCTCCACGACCCGTGCTGCAGTCGGGCCGTGGCTCCACGGCGCCGCGAGTGCGGCGGCACCGCGACGCCGGCCAACCGGGATGGGCTCGCCGTGACTTGTGGCCTCAGGCCAGACTTGCCTGAAGGACGGGACCATGCTAGGCGTCTACTTCATCGACTTGCCCGTGTACCGGCTACCGCGCGAAGAGTATGACGCTGCCATCGACGAGCACGTCCGTCAGCGCATCCAGGGCCTGGATGATGCAGACACCACACTGACACAGTCGTTCCTAGCTCGCAATCCCCATGTGGAAGCACAGTGGCGCCATGCAGCCCGGGTGGAGTTTGGCGGCGAGTGGAAGTACAACGAGATAATAGGGTTCATTGAGATGCACTTTCTTGGAAGACAGATAAGAGGCGAATACTGGCAAGTGTCCTCCAAGCGCATCACAAGGACCCGCCGAAAGCTGTTCAAGCACCAGACATGGAATCTCGCTAATGAGTTGAAGATCCCCGAGAGGGCCACCAATGCTGCAATATACGATCTTGTGAAAGGCTATGTAGCGGCCTGTTCGCGTGCTCTCAAGGGGCGCTACATAGACACCAGTCGTCTCGAGCAGATCGGATCATATGTCGACTGGGTGAGTTTGGTGGCATCTCAGGCACACTAGCCCACCCGACTGGAGAGCCTACCCCATGCCCATCATCGATGCCCACATCCACCTTTGGTCCCACGACATGGCCCGCTACCCCGACATCGCCTGGCGGGAGGCGGGGAACTCGCGCTTGCCGGCGGTCGATGGGTCGGCGGGGCGGTTGGTGGCGGCGATGGATGCCGCGGGGGTGGCGTATGCGCTGAATGTGCAGGTGCCGTGGTATCGGGAGGACAACCGCTACCACCTCGACAGCGTCGCGACGTATCCGGGGCGGTTTGCGTTTCTGGCGGTGATGGACCTCGATCGGCCGGGGGTGGCCGAGCGCTTTGAGCAGGCGCACGGCACGCTGGGAGCGCAGGGCTTCCGGGTGCATTACCAGGAGATCGAGCCGTTCGCCGCGGGCAAGTTCGATGATCTGCTGACGGTGGCGCGGCGGCTGGACGTGCCGTTGCAGTTTCTGGGGCAGACCGCGCAGATCCCCGCGCTGACCCAGGTGCTGGCGCGCTGCGAGGGGTTGAAGGTGGTGATCGACCACCTGCTGCACCCAAATCCGGTGGCGAGTCCGGAGTATGCCGCGTGGGACGGGTTCTTCGCGCTGGCGCAGCTCCCGACGGTCTATGTGAAGGTCTCGCTGCAGGTGAACTGCTCGAAGGCGCCCTACCCGCACCGCGATCTGCACGACTTCACGAAGCGGGTGCTGGACGCCTTCACGCCGCAGCGCTGCATGTGGGGGAGCAACTACCCGCTGATCCCCGAGGGGGTCAGTTACCAGCAGGTGCTCGACATCGTGCGGACGGAGCTGCCGTTCCTGGCGGGCGAGGAGCTGGCCGCGGTGCTCGGCGGGACGGCGGCGACGCTGTGGCAGCCGCGAACCTAGTTGGATCGACGGGAGCGACGACGATGCAGTACGGCGCGATGCAGTATCTGTTGGGCACGCAGGAGCAGCTCTTCGAAGCAGCTGCGGCGATGGGGTTGGACGGGGTCGAGCTGGGCTACGGCGAGGCCCGCGACCTGATCACCGACCCGGCCCGGCGGGCGGCCACCCAGACCATGGCGGCGGCCAACGGGATGTTGATCCCCTCGCTGTGCTGCGGCACGCTCAACCGCGGGGGCTTCGCCAGTGCCGACCCGGCGGTGCGCCAGGCGGCGTTGGAGCTGGTCAGCGCCAGCCTGCCGGTGGCGGTCGAGCTGGGCGCTCAGGTGGTGCTGGTGCCGTTCTTTGGCGACGGGCACCCAGCCGACGAGGCGGCGCTCGAGCGGCTGGTCGACGGCTTCCGCGCGGTCGCCTCAGCGGCGGCCGCGGCGGGCGTCACGCTGGGCATCGAGAGCCAGTTGCCGGCGGCGACGGTGATTGACGTGCTGGCGGCGATCGACAGCCCCGCGGTGGCCTGCTACTACGATGTCGGCAACGCGGTCTGGCTGGGTTACGACCCGCTGGCCGAGATCGCGGCGCTGGGCGACCGGATCTGCCAGGTGCACTTCAAGGAGTTTGGCGAGCAGCTCAACGACCGCCTGCTCGGTGAGGGCCGCGTGCCGGTGCCCGAGGCCTGCGACGCGCTGCGGGCGATTGGCTACGAGGGCTGGGTGGTGCTGGAGACCGGGACTTTCCGGGAGCCGTTGCGGCACACCCCCGCGCAGTTGGCCTACTTGCGGCAGTTTATCTGAGCGTGGTAGGCTGACGGCGGAGAATGGTGTGCGTCCGGAGCTGCAGATTCTGGAGCAGTACGTCGCGGAGAACGGTCTCAAACGGACGCGGCAACGGACGCTGATTGCGGCGCAGTTCCTGGAGTCCGGCGGCCACTTGAGCGCCGAAGACCTCTACGCCGCGCTGAATGCCGCCGGCCACCGGGTCGGGCTGGCGACGGTCTACCGGACCCTCAAGATGCTGGTCGACGCGGGTCTGGCGCAGGTCCGCCACTTTCCCGACGGCGCCACCCGCTACGAATGCGTCTACGGCGAGCCGGCGCACGACCACCTGATTTGCGTCGAGTGCCATTGCATCATTGAGATTGAGAACCCCTTCCTGGACCAGCTCTACCAGCACGCCTTCGCCGCGCACGGCTTCGTGGCGTCGGGGCACCGCCTGGTGATCACCGGCATCTGCAGCAACTGCCAGGCCGGCGCCGCGAGCAACTGAGCTACCCGCCCCGCACCCGGGCCGCGGCCGGCAGGCTGGGATAGTCGAGGTCCGGTTCGGCCAGGTTGCGGTACGTCTCGATCAGCGCCCGCCGCGGCCGGCCGTTGCGGTTGGGCAGCGAGGCGTGCAGCGTCAGATCGTGGAACAGCACCGCGCTGCCGGCGGCCAGGGGCGCCGTGAGCGGCTCGCGGTCGAGGCCCAGTTTGGTGATGTCGAGCCGGTTGCCGAAGGCGCCACGGGTGGCGGCGTCGGTGATCTGGTCGTGCGGGAAGTTGTGCCGGTGGCTGCCCGGCACCAGCAGCAGGCAGCCGTTGTCGGGGGTGGCCTCGTCCAGGGCGATCCAGATACTGATCTTGTGCGCGCCCTGCCAGTAGGGCCAGTCGGCGTGCCAGGGGCTGCCGAACTCGACGTCGCCATCCTTGAAGACCAGCTTGTCGGACAGAAAGCCCAGGTCGGGGCCCCAGATGGCCTCCAGGGGGTCCAGCAGCCGCGGGCTGCGGGCGAGTTGCCGAAACAGCTCGCTGCGCATGGAGAGGCCGACGAAGACGCCCTGCTGCAACGCCGGGGCCGGCTGCCCGGCCGCGGCGGCGGCGCGCAGGTCGGCCAGCAGCTCGTCGAGGGCGGCAATCGCGGCCGCGCATTCGGCGGCGGTCAGCAGATCGGGCAGGATCAGGTAGCCGTCCTGCTGGTACTGCGCGACCTCCTGCGGCGAGAGACTCACGGGGCTACTCCTTCCACTTGACGGTACAGCCGACGGGTTTGGTGCTGGCGACCGTTGGCGCGCGGCCCGCCAGCGCGGCGGCGATGGCGTCGGCGAGCCAGGTCGCGCGGACGGCGGCGGGGTCCTCGAGGTTGTCGTCCAGCCGGCCGTGGTAGACCAGCCGGCGGGCGGTGTCGAAGACGAAGAACTCGGGGGTGCGCTCGGCGCCGAGGGCCTTGGCGACCGCCTGGTCGGCGTCGTGCAGGTAGGGGTACGGCATCGCCACTTCGGTGTGGCGGACCTGCATCGCGGCGAAGCTGTCCGAGGGATAGCGCGCGGCGTCGTTGCTGTTGAGGGCCAGCACCTGCACGCCGGCGGCAGCGAACTGCCGGGCCAGGGCGTTGAGGCGGTCCTGGTAGGCCACCACGTAGGGGCAGTGGTTGCAGATCTGCGCGACCACCAGCACCGGCGCAGCGGCGTAGGCGGCAGTGTCATGCCGCCCACCGTCAGTGCCGGGCAGCGCAAAGGTCGGCAGCGGGTCCCCGAGTTGCATCAGCATCTCCGACGCTAGCTTGCCGCAGCGCGCCGCCAGCGGTCAACCGACCAAGTGGTGGGTTGCGCTGCTGGGAGGTCTGCACCACAGTCAATGATGGTGGCGGGTGAACCCGCGGTGCGGGTCCGGCGTTATGAGGATCCAACAGCTACGAGCTGTCAGGAGGGCTCGATGCGGATGTGGCGCGCTTTGGCGATGGTGCTGCTGGCCAGCGGACTGGCCGCGGCCGCGGCGCCGGTCAGCCTGTACAGCCCGAAGGTCACGCTGAGCGTGACCGAGGCGGCGTTGTCGACGGTGCTGGCGGAGCTGTCGAAGCAGACCGGGGTGACCTTCACCAACCCCTTTACAAGGTTCCTCAACAACCCGGCGGGCGGCCCGCAGATGCCGCCGGAGATGACGGCGCGGTTCGACCCGAAAGTGACCCTCGCCCTGACCGCCGCGCCGCTGAAGGTGGCGATTGCCAAGCTCAGCGCCGCCACGGGGATGCGCTTCCAGCCGGCCGATGGCGGCAGCAGCTACAACCTGCTGCCGGGCCGGCCGGGCGGTGCTCCCGGCACCGCCACCCCGGCGCCGCAGTCGGCCGGCGAGGGTTACACGGTCCGCCTGGAGGGGCTGCGCTCGGAGCGGATTCGGGAGCAGGCCTGGGGGGACATGGCCCGCAGCGTGGTGCGTGACATGCTGACCGCGTCGGTCTCGGTCGACGGCGCCGACGAGCTGGCCGATCTGGCCGTGGTTGGAATCGACGGCGGGGCGCAGATCGTGCTGGACGGCCAGACGATCGACCTGCGCAACGACCGCGGCGAGCCGCAGGCGGTGGTCGGGCCGCAGATGATGGGCTTCAATCCAATGGGCGGCCGGCCGAGCTACGGCCTGACCTTCCCGCTGCTGGAGAAGGACATCGCCACGATCACCTTGCTGAAGGGCGACGTGGTGGTCAACGAGCCGGTCAAGGAGCTGCTGTTCGAGTTTGGCGATGTCGCGACGCCGGACCAGCAGCAGTCCGAGGGCGATTTTGACGTGACCCTGGTGAAGTGGGCCGCGGCCGGCGGACCGGCGATGCCGCCGGGGATGGACCAGCCGTTCGGCCGGCAACAGGCCGCCTGGCGGGCTGACCTCACGATTTCGATGCCGCTCACCGAGAACCTCAAGCAGCGGCTCGATGCGCTCAGCGGCGGCATGCTCGGGCGCTTCGGCTTCCCCGGCATGGGCGGCCCTGGCGGTGGACCCGGCGGGCCGGGCGGCCCCGGCGGACCGGGTGGCCCGCCGCGGCCGGGCGGACCGGGTGGTGGTGACCAGGTCCGCCAGCTCGGCGCGCAGATCGGCGGTCTCGACGCCGCGCAGGTCGGTCAGGTGATGGACATCGTGGTGGCGGTCGCCGAGCAAGGCGGTCTGCGCCAGGAACGTACCATCGCCGTGCAGGGCGGCGGCCCCGGCGGTCCGGGTGCCCCCGGTGGCCCTGGTGGGCCCGGTGGTCCGGGCGGGCGCGGTGGGCCGGGCGGGCCGAACATCCAGGTCTTCGGCGGCCCCGGCGGCAACATCGACTTCCGGATGATGGGCATCGACCCCAATGGGGGGATGGCCGCCTTGCTGCCGCGGGTGGCCGTGCAGACGGCCGACGGCGAGCTGATGCTCGGCCGGCCCAGCGGAATGCGCGACCTGAAGCGCGAGGCCGACCGACTGACCTTCACGATCAGCGTGGAGTTTGGCGACGGCGCGGCCGATCCGGCGAAGCTCTGGTTGGCGCTGCTCGACTTGGGCACGCAGACCCGGCGCGTGCCGTTTCTGTTCGCAGACCTGACGCTGCCCAGCGCGGCGCCGAAGTGAGGTAGACAGCATGGCGACCAGGACCACCAGCCCGTCTCGTCCGACGACTGCCCGCCGCGCGGTGGGGGTCGGCTGGTTGGTGGTCCTGGCGCCGTTGCTGTTGATCGGCGTGCTGGTCGGCGCGTCGCAGCGTGAAGACACCTGGCTGCGCGAGGTCGGCAAGCTGCAACTGCCGGGCTTGCTGCATATCCAGGCCGCCTCCGACCGGCGCGGCGACCATGTCGCGGTGCTCGACCGCGCCGGCGCCATTCACGTGCTCGGGCTCCGTGGGCAGCACCTGCAGGACTCCAGCCTGGCGGTCCCGTGGCGCCAGGACGAGCAGCAGCTCCGCAGCACCCGGCTGGTCTTCGCGCCGGCCGGGCACGACGAACTGCTTGACCTGACGGCCATCAAGATGCCGCCGCGCCGCTTCAGCGGAATGCCCGACTGGGACGGCGGTGACTGGAAGGTGGCGCGTTACGACCAGCGCGGCGACGGCTTTGCGTTCGAGGAGATCCACCACCGGCCGCCCAGCCTGCCCGACGGTGGTGGCTCCCAGAACATCCTGCTGCAAGGTGTCAGCTACCTCATGCGCGACGTCGCCACCGCGGGTGGCAAGCGCAACTACGTGCAGTTGCTGCGCGCCCGCGACAACCGGCCAGCCTTCAGCGTGCGCGGCGGCTTCTTCGCCAGCGCCGACCTCGACGGCGACGGCAACCAGGACCTGATCACCCGCGACCAGAACATCGATGACCAGGGCCTGGCGCAGTTCCGGATCCACGTCTACCGCAACCGCGGCTTCCGCGAAGTCTGGCAGGGCTGCTTTGACGAGGGCGACCCGACCTACACGATGCGCCGCTGGGTGGTGCTGGCCGACCTCGACGGCGACGGCGTGATGGAGCTGGTTGGCGGCGAGCCCGAGACCGGCCGCCTCAGCGTGGTGGCGTTTGACCCGGCGAAGCTACGCTCCTGAGCTCGACCACGGCCGCGCCCGCGGGCCAGACCCACGGCGGCGTCAGGGTCGCGCGCTGACCGGCCGGGGTGACGACCTCGGCGGTGCTGGCCGGCACCTCCAGGGTGGCGCCGACGGTGTCGGAGAACCACCACCACTGGTCGCCGCGGACCACCAGCTCGACCACCCCGCCGCGCTGACCGGTGGCCAGCAGCGGCTGGCCGTCGCGCTCGACGCGCCAACCGTCGCCGGGGGCACCGTCGCTGATCACCGGCGTCTGCCCACTGCGGTCCAGCCGCCAGCGGTCGGGCACCGCCGGGTCGCGGCCGGGCGGCAGCAGCACCTGGCCGCTGTTGCTGGCGCTGCTGACGCACTTCAGCACGTAGGCGCGACTGGTGGCGAGCGGTTGCTCGTCGAGGCTGGCCAGTAGCATCACACCCTGCGGCGCGGCGGTCGTCAGGCGCAGCGGCCCGAGCTGCCAGGTCTGCTGCCCGAGCCGCCCGGCGACCGCCACCAGGTGGGGCGCCTCGACTCGCAACAGCCCGGCGCCAGCGTCGCGGTCCAACTGGCCGGTGTCGGCCACGAAGCGCGGCGGCTGCGCCTGGCCGACGCCATCGCCGTAGAGCAGTTGCAGCGCATCGAGCGCGGCGCGCACCTGCTCCTCGGCGCGCAGGTCACCGAACCCGAAGACCCCGGCCGCCACGTCCCAGAAGCCGACCGCGGCGCGGCTGCCCAGCCCGACCGGCTGCACTCCGCGTTGGGCCAGGGCGGCCAACGGGAACATCCCGCCGGCCCCGCGGGCGACGCTGCCGCTGGCCAGCAGGCGGCCGTCGAACCGGAACTGGTCGCCCGGCAGTTGCCTTAGCGGCAGCGGGTAGCCCAGCAGGTCGGCGGTCTCGGCGGCCTCCCGGCCGCTGCTGTCGCGGACCGGATCGCCGCGCCAAAGCAGCAGTCGCTCCCCGCGGTAGCGCGCGCTGGCGGAGCGGCCCGAGGCGATGGTCAGGTCGGCGCTGGTCTCCCACTGCTGCTCGAAGCAACGATTCGCCAGGCGGCTGACGTAGGCGAGCTGCCGCAGGGGGCTGCGGTACTGCTTGAAGAGCACCGTCTCGAGGTCGCTGTAGCCGAGCTCGACCTGCCGCCGGGCGGGGGCGATCTGGCCGTCCAGGAAGGCCCGGCCCAGCAGGGCGGCGAGGCCCCAGCGGGCCGGGTCGCTGTGGACGTCGAAGTAGCTGATCTGGCGCTCGGTGGGCACCGCGCCGTAGGTGAACAGAATCAGCGCATCGAGGTCCTGCAGCGCGGCGTAGGCGGTCACCTCCAACATCCCGGCGGCGCGGTAGGGGTTCGGGAAGCAGTGGTTCCACTCCCGCACCACCAGCGGCCGGTCGGCCATCCGAGCCAGCGTCAGGGCCGGGCCGAGCGACCAGGAGTCGGTCGACTGCAGCGGGTTCCGGAGCTGGAAGAAGTAAGGCTCACGCCAGGCCTGACCGGGCTGGAAGACGGGGTGGTCGAAGTAATAGTTGGTGCCCAGGAAGTCCAGCTCGGCGGCGATCCCGCGGAGGTCGGGCAGACAGGTGAAGTCGCCCACGGCGGTCAGCGGCTGACGCGCGCCGACGACCTCGCGCAGGTACTGGCGCATCGTCCGGAAGTAGGCCCGCTGCAGGCCGTCGGCGAAGCGCACGGCGTCGGCGCTGCGGGCCCGTGCGAGGCGCTCGGCGGCGTCACCCGCCGGGCTGTCGGGCGCCAGCCGCGGCGGCTGCAGCGGCACCGTGCCGCGTTCGACCGACCAGCCAGCCTCCAACGGCCGCCCGCTGCCGCCGGCACCCCAGGCCGCGGCCAGCGCCGCACTGCTGCCGTGACGCAAACGCAGGTAGCGGTTCCAGAGCGCGGTGAGCTGCGCCCGGTAGGGCTGCACCAGGCTCAGCCACTCCATCCGCCGGATGAACAGGCCGTTCTCGTCGTACAGCTCCAGCAGCGCGACCGTCGGATCATCGGCGTAGCAGCGGCCGGTCAAGGGGTTGCGGTGGTCGCGCAGGAGCGCCTTGGCGTAGCGCTGCTGGTCGGCGATCAACGCCGCGTCGAAGACCGCGTAGGGCTTCGCCCCACGGCCGAGTTGCGCCGCCTGGGCGATGCCCTCGGCGGCGCTGAAGTTGCGGTAGTCGAGCAGGTCGAGGTAGACCGCGAGGCCGCGTTGCCCGCAGCGCCAGATCCAGTGGTCGAGCAGCCGCAGGCGCTCGGGATCGAACGCCAGGCCAGGCGCGCCAACCTGCAGGAACCCGCGGCCGGCGTCGTCGAGGTGGTGCAGCCGCACCAGGTTGAACCCGGCGCGGGCGATCCGGTCGATCACCTGGTCGATCCGCTCCGGCGGCTGCATCACGCTCTGGTGCGCCAGATTGAGGCCCCAGAAGCGCGCTCGCCGGCCATCGGGGTAGACGAACTGCCCGGCCGGACTGACCCGCAGGAAGTCCCGCGGCGGCGCTGGGCGAGTCAGGTCGAGCAGGCTGGAGTCCGGGAACTCGGTGTCGTTGGGACTGAGCAGCGGGGGCGGTGCCGCCAGGGCGGCGGAGACCAGGCCGAGCAGCAGCAGGCTACTCCACACCCGCATAGGGCACCAGCTCCGCAGGCGGCAACGGGCCAAACTCCGGCCGCGCCATCAGGGCCGACTCGGTGGGCGCTCGCAAGAGGTCGCTGAGCGCCACGAAGCGCAGGCCGCGGCGGCTGAGGGTCTCCAGCAGCGCGGGCAAGATGGACAGCGTGTTGTCGGCGCCGTTGTGCAGCAGCAGGATCCCACCGTCATGGGTCTTGCCGCTGATCGCCGCGCTGGCTTCGGCCGCTGACAGCCGACTGAACGAAGCGCAGTTGACGGTCCAGAAGACGGGGAAGTAGCCGAGGTCGGCGAGCACCTCGCGGACCTTCGGATTGTAGTGCCCGCCCGGCGGCCGCATCAGCCGCGAGGAGACCCCGACGATGTCGTCGAGCACCACCTTGGTCTTGATCATCTCGTAGGCGATCTCGTCGCGAGTCAGGCCGTCGAGGTGCAGGTGGTTGTAGGTGTGCGACCCGATCTCGTGGCCGTCGGCGGCGATCGCCCGGACCAACTCGGGGTACTTTTCAGACATCCGGCCGGTCACCAGGAAGGTGCCGCGCGCTTTGTGCTGCCGCAGCAGCTTCAGGATCGGCTCGGTGTACTCGGGTCGCGGCCCATCGTCGAAAGTCAGCGCCACGCGGCCGGCCCCGGCCACGCCACGCACCGGCTCCGGCAGCCGATCGACGGGATAGCTTAGCCCCATCGTGCGGTACAGTGCCAGCAGTGGGTCGACCAGCTCGGTACGGGTCGGGTCCTTGGCGTAGAGCCGCTCCATCAGATCCAGCGCCTGCTCGGGGTCCTGCTGCTGGTAGGCGGTCAGCAGCAGCCGCTCGACCGACAACGGTGGCGAGGCGTGTTGCAGCAAGGCAGCGATCCGCCGCGCGGCGGTGCGGTAGGCGGCCGGGTCGTAGGGCTGCGTCACGGTGGTCTGCGGGCGGTTCTGCACGTTCACCGTCAGCCGGCCCTCGAGCTCGATCCCGCCGGTCGCCCGGACCACGATTTCGTGCGGCCCGTCGGCGCCGCTGGTGGTGTCCCAGACAACGTAGTAGGGCTCCCGGTTGGTGATCCCCTTGGTCTTGTTGTCGACCAGAATGGTGACGTACTTGTAGCTGCGGGCCTGCATCAGACTGACCCGGATGGTCACCCGACCACTGACGGTGGTGCCAGGCAGCGGGGTTTCGACGGTCAGCGGGCCGACCCGCACCGGCTGCGGGGCGACCACCTCGACGGCGGTGCGCGGCGCGACGCGGTCGCTCAGCGGGTCGCGTTCGGGCACCAGCAGGACCACCTGCTTGCCCGGCTCGCCCTCCAGCTTCAGCGGCAGCGGCGCCGGCAGCCCGGGCACACTGGTCGCGACGTGTGGCTTGAGCTGCCGCAGCGCCTCGGTGGCGGCCTGCCAGCGCCCGCTGGCGAGCAGGCGCAGCGCCGTCAGGTGGTCCAACAAGACCTGGTCGGTGCCCAACTCGGCGGCCCGCCCGAACAGTTCGCCCGCCTCGTCGACCTGTCCCCGACAGAGCGCCATCACGCCGCGGTAGAAGGCCGGCGGCGCCAGCAGCGCATCGAGCGCCGCGGCGCGCTTGAAGTAGCTCTCGGCACTGCTCAGGTTGCCGACCTCGAAGTAGCAGAGCCCCAGCCCACAAAAGGCCAGCGCGTCGTAGCGGTCGGTCTCGTCGGCCCGCCGGAAACAGGCTGCCGCGGTGTCGACCTGCCGCGCCGCCAGCAAGGTGAGGCCCTGCCCACAGTAGGCCAGGGGGTCGTCGGGATCCAGCAGGCTGGCCTGCCCGAACGCCTGCGAGGCGGTGTCCCACTGCCCGGCCTCGGCCCGGGTGACGGCTTCGGTGACCGCCGCGAGGTACCCGCTGGCCGCCTGCGCGCCCGCCACGCATCCGAACAGCGCCCAACAGCGCAGCCAGCAGCTCATGCCAGACAACTCGACATGCGGGTCATGCTAACACCGCGACGCCCCGCTGGCAACGCCCGCGACCGTTGTCGGAGCCGCTGGCGGTGGTCACCTTAGGCGGTTCAGATGGCGGAGCAGCAGGCGCATGGACGAGCAACTGGCAGCCCTGGCGGCGGTGTTTGAGCAGGCCGGCATCGCCCTGCCGGACGACCCGACGTCGTTCGCCCTGGACGAGTTGGACGGCCTGGTGGCCGACCGCCGGCTGCGCGCGATGTGCAAGTCGGCCCTCACCAAGTTCAAGCGCGCCGCGACCGCCGCCGGTTGGGCCCCGGCCGCTGCCGCGGCCCCGGAACCGCTGGCCAGCACCCCGCCGCCCGAGCCGACGCCCGCGCCGGCCGAGCCGGTCGCACCAGCCGCGCCAGTGGCCGCAGCGCCGCCGGTCGCCGCGGCGGCGCCCGTCGTGATCCCCGCCTCACCGATGTCCGACGAGCTGGCCGCCCGGCACACCGCGCTGCGGGACTGCTGCGAACAGGCCGGCCTCGCGCTGCCGGACGACCCGACGACGGTCGACCTGGACTCGCTCGACGCCGCGATCGTCGACAAGTCGCTGCGCGGCAAGGTTAAGTCGGCGCTGGTGAAGTTCCGCAAGCAGGCCGCCGCCGAGGGTTGGCAAGCCAGCCGCGTCGAGGTTGCGGCAGCCCCGGCGGGCGCTGCACCGGCCCCGAGCCCCGACCCCGTCGCCGCGCCGGCGGCCGAGCCGGTGGTGGTACCGGCCTCGCCGATGTCGCCCGAGCTGCAGGAGAAGTACGCCGCCGTGACGGCCTGCTACGGCCAGGCCGGCGTCGCCGTGCCGACCGACCCGACCGCCGTCAACCTCGACGAGCTCGACACGCTGGTCGAGGACAAGTCCCTGCGCGGCAAGCTGAAATCGGCGCTGGTGAAGTTCCGCAAGCAGGCCGCCGCCGAGGCCTGGCAGGCCGGTGGCGTGGTGGTGGCCGCGCCGACCGTGTCGCCGGCCGCCGCGCCGCCGGCCTCAGCGGCGGCGGTGACCGAGATGGTCGAAGAGGTCGTCCAGGAGATCGAGGAAGAAGTCGCCGGCGAGGCGGCGCCGCTGTCCGCGGCGCTGAGCGCGCTGTTCGCCGAGGTCACCGCGGCCTTCGCCGCGACGGGCACGGCAGTGCCGGCCGACCCGCTGAATGTCGGCTTGGACACCCTCGACGAGGCGATCGACGACAAGAAGCTGCGCGGCCGCTGCAAGTCGGCGCTGACCAAGTTCCGGCGTGTCGCGAAGGAAGAGGGCTGGCAGCCGGGCGGTGTGCGGAAGGTCAAGCGGACCGTCGTGCGGCAAGTCGTGCGCCAGGTTGGCGCGGCGCCGGCGGCGGTCGCCCCGCCGACCGCCAGCGGCGAGGTGCCGGCCGCGCCGGTTGGACCGCCCGCCGAGCTCTACCTGCTGACCGCCGGCGGCTGGGAGAAGCTGGGCACGGCCTCCCGGCAGACCACCCAACACGATGACCTGGTGGCGCAGCGAACGGCCGCCGGGGCGACGCGCCGGATCACCTCCATCCTGACTCTGGACGGCACGTTCAAGGTGCCCGAGGACCTCTACAACACCTACTGCTGGCTGGCCCACGAGGGCGTCGTCTACAAGGCCTACTACATCTCGCACGTCGGCGATGTCAAGCGCGGCACCAAGACCGCCAGCCTGAAGGTCGACGAGTCTTACGACTACGAGACCTTCGGCCGGGTCTACCTGGCGCTGGCGAAGCCGACCCGCCCGACCGCCGACGATGCGCGTCGGGTGCGGTTTGGCACGCGCTACGACAGCGACCGACGGATGTTCGCCGGGGTGGCCAGCCGCCTGGTGTAGCCGCCGGCCACCGCGTCGACGACCTCAGAACAGGGCCTCGCCGGTCATCGACGCCGGCTGCGGCAGGCCGAGCAGCTTCAGCAGCGTCGGCGCCACATCGCCGAGGCAGCCACCGGCGCGTAGCACCGGGTGCTGGCTGTCGTCGACCAACACCGCCGGGGTCAGGTTGTCGGGCGTGTGGGTGGTGTGCGGCTCGCGCAGCGCGTAGTCGAAGCTGCCGTCAACTTGCCGGATCTTGTCGTAGTTGATCATCTCTTCGGCGTTGCCGTGGTCGGCGGTCACCAGCGCCCGACCGCCGAGCGCCTCCAGCCGCGCCAGCACCAGACCGAGGCACTGGTCGACCGCTTCGCAGGCCTGCACCGCGGCCTCGAACACGCCCGTGTGGCCAACCATGTCGGGGTTCGCGAAGTTCAAGATGATCGCGTCGTAGCGGTGCATCTGGTCGACCACCGCGCCGGCCAGCCGGTAGGCGCTCATTTCCGGTTGCAGGTCGTAGGTTGGCACCGGCGGCGACTTCACCATCAGGCGTTCCTCGCCGGGGAACGGTGCCTCGAGCTGGTTGTTGAAGAAGAAGGTGACGTGCGGGTACTTCTCGGTCTCGGCGGCCCGCAGTTGCGTCAGGCCGGCGCCCGACAGCACCGCGCCGAGAATGTCGGTCGGTGGCTGGCGCTTGAAGGCGAACGGGATGTCGAGGGTGGCGTCGTACTGCACCAGGCTGGCGAGCTGCAGGTCGAGCCGCGGCCCGCGGTCGAAGCCGGCGAAGTCGGCGTCGTGCAGCGCGCGCAGAATCTGGCGCGGCCGGTCGCCGCGGAAGTTGAAGCAGATCAGCGCGTCGCCGTCGGCCAGGCGCGGCGTGCCGGCGATGATCCGCGGCTTCAGGAACTCGTCCTCGTCCTTCGTGTCACCGCTGGCATAGGACGCCCGCACTGCCTCGCTGGCGCTGGCGTGGGTCGTGAACGGGATGCCAGCGAGGTCGCCGGCGGTCTGGCGGTTCTGCCCGTAGACCAGCGCGTCGTAGGCGATCTGGGTCCGCGGCCAGCGCTGGTCGCGGTCCATCGCCCAGTAGCGCCCGACGACGGTCGCGATCTGCCCGACGCCGACCCGCGCCATCTGCGCCTCGATGGCCTCGACATAGCCCAGCCCGGACTTCGGGTCGGTGTCGCGGCCGTCGGTGATCACGTGGAACAGCACCTGGTCCTTGGCCAGACCCGCGCGCTGCGCCAGCTCGAGCATCGCCAGGTAGTGCGACTCGGCGCTGTGGACACCACCGTCGCTGCACAGGCCGGTGAAGTGCAGCCGCGTGCCGTTGGCCTTGGCGCGCTGCACGCAGGCCACGAAGGCCGGCTTGTCGAAGAAGCTGCCATCGCCGATGGCGCGGTCGATGAAGAGGATCTCCTGCAGCACGGTCCGCCCCGCGCCGAGGTTCTCGTGGCCGACCTCGCTGTTGCCCATCAGGCCGTCGCGCAGGCCGACGGCCTCGCCCTGACAGCGCAGCAGGGTCTGCGGGTAACGCGCCACCAGGCGGTCCCAGGTCGGGGTCCGGGCGCACTTCACGGCGTTGCCGTAGAACTGGTCACTGTGGCCCCAGCCGTCCAAGATACAGAGCAGCAGCGGTTGCTTCGCCATCGTCAAACACCTTTGCGGCAGCGCAGACTTCAGGGTAGCAGAGGGCGCCGGAGTGTCAACGCTACGGGCCGTCGAGGAGCTGCCCGGGAGCGTTTCGGCGCCCTCGCCGCGTTGTCAGATTCAACCGCCTCGGTTATCCTGAGTGCCCTGCCGAGGGGGCGGATTGGAGCCTCTTGTGGATCGCAGTTGGTTGAGCGCAGCCGAGGAAGCCCTGCTCCTGGTGCCCGGTCCGACCCCGGTCCCCGGGCGCGTCTTGCGGGCCCAGGCGCGGGCCATGATGAACCACCGCGCGCCGGCCTTCCGGAAGCTGCTGCGAGCCGTGACCGACGGCCTGCAATGGTGTTTCGGCACCGCCAGCGACCCGCTGATCCTGACGGCTTCCGGCACCGGCGGGCTGGAAGCAGCCCTGGTCAACACGCTCTCGCCCGGTGACCGCGTGCTGGCGGTGATCAGCGGCGCCTTCGGGCAGCGCTTCGCCGACATCGCCGCCGCCTACGGCGCGGTGGTCGACCGGCTCGAAGTCCCCTGGGGTCAGGCCGCCGACGTGGCGGCTGTCGCGGAGCGGCTGGACGGCAGCCAGCAGGCCGTCCTGTGTACCCTCAACGAGACCTCGACCGGCGTCGTCAACCCGGTGCAGCAGATCGCCGCCCTCTGCCGGGAGCGTGGGCCGCTCTGCCTGGTCGACGCTATCAGCGGCCTGATGGCGACGCCGTTGGAGGTCGACGCCTGGGGTGTCGATGTCGCCGTGGCCGGTTCGCAGAAGGCCTTCATGATTCCGCCGGGGCTCTGCTTCGTGACGATGAGCGACCGCGCCTGGCAGGCCCAGCGGACGGCGACGATGCCGCGCTTCTACTTCGATCTGGCGGCGGCGGCGAAGACCCTGGCCAAGGGCGAGAACCCCTGGACGCCGGCCGTCTCGCTGGTCTACGCCCTGTTCGACGCGCTGGAAGTGATCGAAGACGAGGGCCCGGCGGCGATGCTGGCCCGCCATGCGCGGCTACGCGACGGCGTGCGGGCCGGGCTGCGGTCGCTGGGGCTGCGCTTGCTGGCCGCCGACGACGTCGCTTCGCCGGCGGTCACGGCGGTCTTCCCGCCCGACGGGCTGCCGGCCGACGAGCTGCGCAAGCACCTCCGCGAGCGGTACCGCTGCGAACTGGCCGGCGGGCAGGGCCCCCTCAAGGGCGCCCTCATGCGGGTCGGGCATCTCGGTTACGTGCAAGAGCCGGCCATCTTGCAGGGCGTCGCCCTGCTGGCCCAGGCGCTGGCCGACCACGGTCGGCCGGTTGACGCCGCGGCGGCGTTGCAGGCCGCGCGAGAGGCGATGAGCGGATGAAGGTCCTGGTCACCGAAGCTATCAGCGAGCAGGGGCTCGAGATCCTGCGGCAGGCCGCGCCGGTCGACGTGCAGCTCGGCCTCAACGGCGCGGAGCTGGCGGCGGCTATCGACGACTACTCGGTGCTCGTGGTGCGCAGCGCCACGAAGGTCACCGAGGAGGTGATCGCTGCGGCGAAGCGCCTCAAGATCATCGGCCGCTGCGGCGTCGGGGTGGACAACATCGACGTCGCCGCCGCCACGCGGCACGGCGTGCTGGTGCTCAACTCGCCCTTCGGCAACACCGACGCGGCGGCGGAGCACACCGTCTCGCTGCTCTTCGCCCTGGCCCGCAACATCGCCGCGGCGGCGCAGTCGGTGGCCGAAGGGCGCTGGGAGCGCGGCAAGTTTGTCGGGGTCGAGTTGCACGACAAGGTGCTCGGCGTGGTCGGCTTCGGCAAGATTGGCAGCGGCGTGGCCCGCCGGGCGCAAGGTCTGGCGATGCGGGTGCTGGTCTTCGACCCCCTCTTGAACGTCGAGCGCGCGCGGCTGATGAACGTCGAATCCGTCGAACTCGACGATCTCCTGCGGCGCTGCGACTTCCTCACCTTCCATTGCCCGCTCAACCGGCACACCCACCACCTGCTCAACGCCGAGCGCCTGAAGCTGCTCAAGCCGACCGCGCGGATCGTCAACTGCGCCCGCGGCGGCGTGATCGACGAAGCCGCGCTGGCCGACGCCCTGCGCGAGGGCCGGGTCGCGGGTGCGGCGATCGACGTCTTCGAGCACGAGCCCCCGTTCGGCGAGCCGCGCTCCCCACTGCTCGGGGCGCCGAACCTGATCGGCACGCCGCACCTCGGCGCCAGCACCGCCGAGGCCCAGGAGAATGTGGCGATCGACGTGGCCCGGCAGGTGCTCGACGCCTGGCGCGGCGAGCCGGTCCAGGGCGCGGTCAATCTGCCGGCGCTGGAAGCCGAGGAGCATCGCCGGCTGAAGCCTTACCTGCACCTCGCCGAGCAGCTTGGCGTGTTGCAGGCGCACCTCGCCCGGGGGCGGCTGGAACGGGTTGAGGTCAGCTATCTCGGCGCGCTGCACGACGCCCCGGCCGCGCCGTTGACGCGGGCTGTGCTGCGCGGCCTGCTGCGCACCTTCCATGGCGACAGCACCATCAACTACGTCAACGTGCCGTCGGTGGTTGAGGACAGCGGCATCCAGGTCAGCGAGACCCGCTCGATGGAGTCGGCCACCTACCATAGCGTGCTGCGCGTCGGAGTGCGCGCCGGCGGGCACCAGCACGTCGCCGACGGCTCCTGCTTCGGCTCCGACCCGCGGATTGTGGCGCTCGATGGCTACGGCTACAACATTCTTCCCGAGGGGCATCTGCTGGTTTGGTACAACACCGACCAGCCCGGCGTGATCGGCAAGGTCGGGACCCTGCTCGGCGACGCCGGCGTCAACATCGCCGGGATGCAGCTCGGCCGCGACGCCTTCGGTGGCCGGGCGGTCAGCATCGTCGTGATCGACGCGCCGATCGACCAGGCGCTGATCGACCGGATCCGCGCGATTCCGGGGATGCTCGACGTGCGGGTGGTCGACTTCGGCAACGGCGGCGCCTCGGTCGGCAGCCGGTTGGTGCTGCCGCCGAGCATGGGAGAGACGGCTTGAGGATCCTGGTCTCCAACGACGACGGCATCCACGCCCCCGGGCTGGCCGCGTTGGTGGAGGCCCTGCAGGGCCTCGGCGAGCTCTGGGTGGTCGCCCCCGAACGCGAGCGGAGCGCCGCCAGTCACGCCATCAGCCTGCGCGACCCGCTGCGGGCCTGGGAAGTCCCCTACCCCGGCGCCCGCGCCTGGGCGACCACCGGCACGCCGGCCGACTGTGTGCTGATCGGCGCCCGCGAGTTGCTGCCGGCGCTGCCCGAGGTGGTGGTCTCGGGGATCAACCGCGGGGCCAACCTGGGCGAGGATGTCTGGTACTCGGGCACCGTCGCCGCCGCCAAGGAGGGCACCATGTGGGGCCTGCCGGCGGTGGCGCTGAGCGTCTGCTGCGGCTTCGACGCGCCCGACTACCGCGCCGCCGCGGCTTTCGCGCGGCGCCTGCTGCCGTTGGCCGCAGAGCACCTCGCCCGCGATGTGCTGCTCAACGTCAACGTGCCGAACCTGCCGCCCGACCAGATTCGGGGCGCGCAGGTCTGTCACCAGGGCCGCCGCCGGTACCAGACCAGCTTCGACAAGCGCACCGACCCGCGGGGCGGCGTCTACTACTGGATCGGCACCGGCGAACCGCTCGACGAGCCGGACCCCGGCAGCGACGTCAGCGCCGTGGCAGCCGGGCAGATTGCGGTGACGCCGGTCCGGCTCGACCTGACCGCCGACGATGCCGGCGGCATCGCCACCTGGCTGCCATCCGCGAACGCCTGACGGCCGCGCAGGAGGACTGCCGCGGCACCCCGCCAAGCTCCCGGCGGAGCATGCGGATGGTGGATCTCCTGTCGTCGGTGATGGCCCTGACGCTCTTCGCCCCGACCGAACCCCTGGCGGTCACGCGGTTCGAACTGGTGCTGCCGCTGGCGCGGGCACAACGGCCGGCGGAGCTGATCGCCAAGGTCCGCAACGCCACCGAGCAGGATGCCACGCTGACCGCCGAGATCGTCGCTCCGCCTGGCCTGACCGTCACCCTGCCACCCCGCCCGGTGATCGTCGCGGCGCAGGACGAGGCCACCCTGACCGCCACCGTCACCGCCGCCAGTGCCGGCGAACAGCCGCTCAGTCTGGTCCTGCGCGCCGGTGACCAGGTCGTCGCGCGCCGCGAGCTGCGGATCAACTTCCTGCCGCCGCGGGCGTCGGAGAAGCTGCCCTACCTTCCCGAGCCGCGGCCGGTGCGCTCCAAACTGCTCGTCGGCGCGCACCACTGCCCGCTCTGGGAGAAAGACCGCCCGGAGATGTGGAACCAGTTGCTGGTCCACCCCGAGCGCACCCCGGCGCTGGGCTTCTACGACCAGGCCAACCCCGAGGTTGCCGACTGGGAAACCAAGTGGGCAGCCGACCATGGGGTCGATTTTTTCATCTACTGCTGGTACCGCACCTCGCAGGGCAAGCCGGTCGAGACGATGTTCTCGAGCGCCATCCACGATGGCCTGTTTAAGTCGCGGTACGCCTCCCAGATGAAGTTCACGATCATGTGGGAGAACCAGAACCGCGGCAAAGCCGGCGTGGCGGACGAGGCGGACCTGTTCGGCAATCTGCTGCCGTACTGGATCGACAACTACTTCAAACACCCCAGTTATCTGAAGGTGGACAACCGCCCAGTGCTGTTCATCTACCGCCCGGAGTTCCTGGTGCAGGACCTCGGTGGTGAGGCGCAGGTGCGGGCGGCTTTCGACAAGATGCGGGAGGCCTGCCGCCAGGCGGGGTTCGCCGGGCTGACCATCCTGGGCGAGTACCGCGGCCTCGACCGGCGGCACCTCGAGTTGATGCAGCGCCTCGGGCTGGACTACACCTTCGCCTACTGCTGGCACGTCAACAACCACCCCACCCCGCAGCAGGCCATCGATGCGCAGCTCGGCTACATCAAGCAGACCCAGGCGCTCGGGGTACTGCCGCAGGTGGTCACGGTCTCGCAGGCCTGGAGCGGTTGGCGCGACGAGGGCAGCATCTGGAAGATCCCGCCGACGGAGTTTCGCAGCCTGCTGGCGCAGGCCAAGGAGTTCATCGGCACGCTGCCGGCTGACCAGCTCGGCAGCCAGATGCTGCTGCTCGACAACTGGAACGAGTGGGGCGAGGGGCACTACCTCGCGCCGTACCGGGAGTACGGCTTCGGCTACCTCGACGCCGTGCGCGAAGTGCTGCACGGCGAGACCAGCCCGCCTGACGATGTCTTGCCGCAGGACATCGGCCTGGGGCCATACGACACCGCGTACTGGGCCTGGCGCAACGCCGCGGAGGCGGGCCGCCGGCTGGCCTCGCGGAAGGTCACCAAACCGGGCGCCCCGGCCGAGGGGCTGGTCGGCTGGTGGGCCTTCGACGAAGACGCCGCCGCGCCGGTCGCCTGCGACTGGTCGGGCCAGCGGCGCGGCGCGGTGATCACCCGAGCCACCCGCGCGGCCGGGCGCGACGGCCAGGCGCTGGTCTGCGACGGCGGCTGGGCAGTGGTGCCGTTCCAGGAAGCGCTCAACCTGAGCAGTGCCCTGAGCATCGAGTGTTGGGTCCGCACCACGGTCACCGGGCAGCGCAACACCTGGATGGTCAACCGCGTCTTGTCGGGTGGCACCGACACCGGCTTCCGGCTGGGTCTGCTCGACGACAAGCCCTGCTTCGAGGTGCCCCTGACCGAGTTCAGCCACCACCTGACCGCCCCGCAGACCCTCCCAACCGGCCGCTGGGTCCACCTCGCCGGAACCTTTGATGGCCAGCTCATGCGGCTCTATGTGGACGGCGTCGAGGTCGCCACGATGCCGCGGCCGGGGCCGCTCAAGCCGAGCCAACTGCACCTCGTGCTGGGCAACTACGAGGTCAACCACACGGCCTGCTTCCACGGCCTGCTGGACGAAGTGCGGCTCTGGAGCCGCGCCCTGACCGCGGCCGAGGTGCGGCGGAGCGCCGGGCAGCCGTGACGACGCGCCGCGCCAGGCCGTTGACCGGCCTCCGGCCCTCTGGTATCCTGAGTCGTTCTGGATAGCAGCGCCCGCATGAAGCTGGTGCAGGAGATTGGCGACCACCTGGCGGCCTGGCTCCCCCCGTGCTGGGCGGAGAGCTGGGACAATGTCGGGCTGCTGATTGGGGATCCCGCCGCGGCCGTCACCCGGGTGCTGGTGGCCTACGACCTCACCGCGGCCAGTCTGCGCGAAGCGACGGGGCGGCAAGCTGAGCTGCTGGTGGTCTTCCACCCGCCGATCTTCCGTCCCTTGTCGCGCCTGACAGCGGACGATCCGCGCAGCACCGTGGTCTGGGCTGCGGCCCGGGCCGGGCTGGCGGTGTACGCCACCCACACCGCCCTGGACGCGGCGCGGCCGGGGACCAGCGACTGGCTGGCGACGGCGGTGGGCGCGACGGTCGACGGCGTGCTGTGCCCCGCGGCGGGCGCCCCGGAGCGCGGCATCGGGCGCCTGGCGAGCCTGGCGGCGCAGCCGCTGGGGGACTTCGCGCGGAGCGTTGGCCAGGCCCTGGGCGCGCGTCATCTGCGGACCGTCGGGGACCTGACGCGGCCGGTGCGCCGGCTGGCGGTGGTCGGGGGCAGCGGGGCGAGTTTGTTGGAGGCGGCCGCGGCCGCTGGCGCGGAGGTGCTGCTGACGGGCGACCTGAAGCACCACGACGCGTTGCTGGCGGAGCGGCTGGGTCTGGCAGTGGTCGATCCCGGCCACTGGGCGACCGAACGGTTGGTGGTGCCGCGGACCGCGGCCGAGCTGCGGGTGCGGCTGCCCGCGGTGGACGTGATCGAGAGCGCGCTGGACGGTGAACCGTTCGGAGCACCCGCAAGCGCCGCAGAGCGGCGCGGAGAGACGGCGGCATGAAGACCATGGTGGAAGAAAGCGTGCTTCTGGCGGCCCTGCCGCAGCTCTGCGAACTGCAGGAGATCGACCTGCAGATCAAGACCCAGCTCGACGAACGCGCCGAACTGGACGACGGCTCGCTGAAGCAGGCCGAGCTGGACCGCGCCAACACCCGCAAGACGAAGCTCAGCCACGATCTCTCCGAGCTCCGCGGCCGGCAGATCGACCGGCGGCTGGAGCGGGACTCCTTGCAGCAGCGGCGCGAGCGCAACCAGCACCGCCTGTGGCAGGAGAATCCCACCCAGCAGGAGGCCGAGGCGCTGCAGAAGGACCTGCAATCGACCGCCAACCGGCTGGACCAGATCGAGATCGAGCTGCAGGACCTCGACAACCGGATCGGGCCGCTGGAGGACCAGGTCGAGGACGAGCAGCGCACCGTCAGCGAACTCGAAGCCGAGCTGGCTGAGGTGCGGCAGGAGTTCGACGAGAACGTCAAGGGGATCGACGTCGACCTGGAGCGGCTGTTGACCGAGCGGGCGACGAAGCAGCTCGAAGTGCCGGCCGACCTGCTGGAGCGGTACGAGCGGATCCGCCGCCGCCGCGGCGATCCGGGCGTCGTGAAGGTCACCGAGGACGTCTGCGGTCACTGCAACACCCTGCTGACCAGCTACATGCTGCGCCAACTGCACTACGCCCGGCACGTCCAGCAGTGCGAGAACTGCAACACCATCCTGCACTGGGCCGGCGAGGTGCGCCCGGTGATGGCCTTCGATGACCTGCGCGAAGTGGTCGAGGTCGGCGAGTCGTTCGACGACGAGGAGTAGCCGCGTGGCCGGCCGGGTCGCCGGGAAGGTCTGTCTGGTCACCGGATCCACCTCCGGCATCGGCGAGGGCCTGGTGCGCCGCCTCGCCGCCGAGGGTGGCCGGGTGGTGGTCAGCGGCCGCCGCGTGGCGCTCGGTGAGGCGCTTGCCAGCGACCTGCGCGCCGCCGGGGGCGAGGCCCTCTTCATGCCGCTCGACGTCACCGACCCGGCCCAACTGGAGGCCGTCGTGGGGCGCACCGTGACGCAGTGCGGTGGCCTCGACGCGGTGATCCACAACGCCGGGCTGGCGACCCGCGGGACGGTCGTCGATCTGACGCTGCCGCAGTGGCAGGCCATCTTCGAGACCAACGTCACCGCCACGTTTCTGCTGGCGAAGTACGCCGTGCCGCACCTGCAGGCCCGGGGCGGCGGCAGCTTCATCGGCATCGGCTCCGCGCACACCGTGCTCCCGAAGCGCAACATGGCGGGCTACTGCGCTAGCCGCGGGGCGCAGTTGATGCTGTTGCGGCAGATGGCCGTCGAGTACCTTAGCGACCGGATCCGGGTCAATCTCGTGAACCCCGGCTGGGTCGACACGCCGGGCGAGCGGGAGCTGCTGGCGCGGCTGGGGCATGGCGACGATGTCCTCGACAAGGCCGCCGCGGCCAACCCCTTCGGCCGGCTGCTGGCCCCCGACGACATCGCCCACCTGGTCGTCTACCTGGTCAGCGACGAGAGCGCCCTGGTCACCGGCGGCGTGTTTGACGTCCATCACGAGCACCCCCGCGTCAGTTGAGGCGGGGCCTCGCAACAGCCTCAGCAGCCCCGGCTACGGAGCCGCCGAGCCGCTCGCCGGGCCGCTTTGGCGCGGTTGACAGCGGCGGCCCGCTGGTGTAGACTGAGCCTTCATGCCGGGCCGCCGAAGGCACCTGCCAACGTCGCCGCGACCGGCTACCAGAGCTTCCGAGGGCGCACTCCACATGGACACCAGTGACTTCAAGAACGGCGTCAGCATCGTCCAAGACGGCGATGTCTGGCAGATCATCGAGTTCCAGCACGTCAAGCCGGGGAAGGGCGGGGCGTTCGTCCGGACCAAGCTGAAGCAACTCCGCACCGGCAAGGTGGTTGACAAGACCTTCCGGGCGGGCGAGAAGATGGACCAGGCGATCGTCGAGCGGCGCAACCTGCAGTACCTCTACCAGGGCGAGGGCGTCTACGCGTTCATGGACATGGAGACCTTCGAGCAGATGGAGGTCCCGGCGACGCTGGTGGGCGACAAGGGCACGTTCCTGACCGATTCGCTGGATGTCCAGTTCACCTTCTGGAACGAGCAGGTGCTGGCGCTGGAGTTGCCCACCGCGGTCGTCGCCGAGGTGGTCGAGACCGACCCGGGCGTGCGGGGCGACACCGCCTCAGGGGGCAACAAGCCGGCCAAGATTGCCAGTGGGGCGACGGTCACGGTGCCCTTGTTCATCAACATCGGCGATGTCATCAAAGTCGACACCCGCACTGGGGCGTACGTCGAGCGCGTCAAGACCTGACCGCGCGGAGCGGCCTGTGGACCTGGCTTACATCGAGAGCCTCGCCGAGTTGCTGGCGGCCTCCACCGCCAGCGAGGTGACGGTACGCCGCGGCGGTCGCGCGGTGACCGTGCGGCGGCATCCCGGCGGCCGGGTCGCTGTGGTCGCCGCCCTCGCCGAGGAAGCCAGCGCCACGCCGCTGCTGGCGCAGCCCGCGCTGGCGCGCCCCGACGGCGAGGCGCTGCCGCTGGTGGCCAGCGCCGAGACCGCCCTGGTGCCGTTGGCCGTGGCGCCCGAGGCCGAGGTGCACTGCGAGCTGGTCCGGGCCCGCCGGGTGGGCGTCTTCCACCGCGGCCTGACCGAGGGCGGCGCTCCCCTGGTGCAGGTCGGTGACCAGGTGGTGCCGCGGCAGCAGGTGGGCTGCATCGAGAGCATGACGGTCTACGACGAAGTCGACTGCCCGGTCGCTGGCCGCGTGGTCGGCATCTTCGTCGCCGACGGCGAGGCCGTCGAGTATGGCCAGGAGCTGTTGCACATCGAAGTTGGCAGCGAGCCGGCCGCGGCCGGCGGGGAGCAGCGACCATGAAGCGTCGTGTCTGGTGGCTCGGTCTGCTGGCCGGGGTCGCCCTGCTGGCGGGCTGTGAACCGAAGAAGCTGGAGCCGACCAAGTCCGGGGAGCGCACCACGGTGCTCGGCAAGACCCTCGACCGGGCCGACAAGTCGGAGTGCGAGCAGTACGTCGGGCAACTCAACCAGGCCGTGGCGGCCTACCGGGTCAGCAACGAGAGCAACCCGCCCGACCTCAAGACGGTCGTCAAGGAGTCCGGGCTGCCGGAGTCGGTGCTGCAGAACTGCAAGATCAACTACGACCCGGCCACCGGCCTGGTCAGCCTGGCGAACTGAACCGTGTTCCAACGCATTCTGGTGGCCGACCGCGGCGAGATCGCGGTGCGCATCATCCGAGCCTGCCGCGAGCTCGGGGTCGAGAGCGTCGCCGTCTACGGCGAGGCCGATGCCAACTCGCGGCATGTGCAGCTCGCCGACCGCGCCATCTGCATCGGCGCCAGCCCGATGCGGGAGAGCTATCTCAACGTTCCGAACATCATCATGGCCGCCAAGATCAGCGGCGCCGAGGCGATCCACCCCGGCTACGGCGGGCTCGCCGAGAAGGCGCAGTTCGCCGAGATCGTCGCCGAGAACGGCCTGGTCTTCATCGGCCCGCCGCCTGAGGCGATCGCCGCGATGGGCAACAAGCACGAGGCCCGGCGGCGGATGACCGAGGCCGGGGTGCCGGTGATTCCGGGCACCGGCATCGTCCACTCCGACCAGCCGCAGGAGGCCATCGAGTTCGCCCGGAAGGTCGGCTATCCGGTGATGATCAAAGCCGCCGCCGGGGGCGGGGGTCGCGGGATCCGGGTGGCGCACAACCAGGAAGACCTGCTGAACGGCCTGAAGGCCGCCGAGCGGGAGGCCGAAGCGGCCTTTGGCAACGGCGACTGCTACGTTGAGCGGTACATCCCGGAGCCGCGCCACATCGAGCTGCAGGTGCTCGCCGACGGGCGCCACAACACCGTCCACCTGGGCGAGCGAGAGTGCAGCGTGCAGACCGCGCGGCACCAGAAGATGCTCGAGGAATCGCCGTCGCCGATGATGACCGAGAGCCTCCGCCGCCGGATGGGCGACGCCGCGGTGCGCGCCGCGCGGGCAGTCAACTACGTCGGGGCCGGGACCGTCGAGTGCATGGTCGAACCCGACGGGCACTTCTACTTCCTGGAGATGAACACCCGCATCCAGGTCGAGCATCCGGTCACCGAGATGGTCACCGGGCTGGACATCGTCGTCGAGCAGCTCAAGATCGCCTGCGGCGAGTTGCTGCCGTTCCGACAGCGCGATGTCGAGTTCCGCGGCCACGCCATCGAGTGCCGTATCGCGGCGCAGGATCCGTTGCAGCAGTTCCGGCCCTGCGCCGGGACCATCGAGCGCTGCATTCTGCCCTCGGGCAACGGCGTGCGGGTCGAGTCGCACCTCTACCCGGGCTACGAAGTCCCGTCGTTCTACGACCCGCTGCTGGCCAAGGTGATCTGCTGGGGGCCAACCCGCGAGGTCGCCATTCGGCGGATGCAGCGGGCCCTCAGCGAGTTCGTGATTGAGGGTCTGGTGACCACGCTGCCGTTCCAACTGCGGGTCTTGAGCAACGCCTTCTTCCAACGCGGCGAGCTCAGCACCAACTTCATCCAGCGCCGCTGGCAGGAGCTGATTGCCTACGCCAACAACGGCACGGGTGCGCGGTGATGTCGATCCGGACCCGTCGGCGAGGCCGCGAAGAGGCCTTCCGGCTGCTCTTTCAGGCCGATCAGGGCGTCCTCCCGTGGGACGAGATGCTGCCGATTGAACACTCCCTGAGCGAGGTCGCGACGGCCGTCTGGGAGTTTGCGGTGAGCCTGGCCGAGGGCGCCTGGCGCGATCGCGAGCGGATCGACGCCTTGCTGGAGCAACTGGCGCACGGCTGGACCGTCCCGCGGATGGCCGCCGCCGACCGCGCGATTCTGCGGCTGGCGGCCTACGAACTGCAAGCCGTCGCCGAGACGCCGACCAGCGTCGTGATCAACGAGGCGGTCGAGCTGGCCAAGACCTACGGCACCGACGATTCGCCGAAGTTCATCAACGGCGTGCTGGGGACCCTCGCCCGGGAGCACCTGCCAGCCGACCGGGTGGGCGGCGACGCCGCGCAGGATGGCGACGGATGAGTGCTGCCGGCGCGGCCGAGGTGCTGTCGGTCGGCGCGCTGACGGCGCACCTGGCGGCGCTGCTGCGAGGTGATCGGCTGCTGAGCGACTGCCAGGTGCGCGGCGAGGTCAGCAACTACCATCACCACCGCGCCTCGGGGCACCGCTACTTCAAGCTGAAGGACGGCAGCGCCGAGCTGAAGTGCGCCCTCTTTCGCAACGACTCGGCGGGGCTGACCTTCGAACCGACCGAAGGCCTGGCGGTGCTGGCGCGGGGCCGGGTGGCGGTCTACGAGGCGCGCGGCGAGTACCAGCTCTACGTCCGCGAGCTCCAGCCCGACGGCCTCGGCGCGCTCTACGCGGCGTTCGAGCGACTGAAGCAGCGCCTCGGCGCCGAAGGGCTGTTCGACGAGGCCCGCAAGCGGCCGCTGCCGGCCTATCCGCGCCGCGTGGCGCTGCTCACCTCGCTCGGCAGCGCGGCCGTGCGCGACCTGTTGCGGGTCTTGCGACAACGCTGGCCGGCCTTGCGGATTGTGCTGATCGATGCGCTCTGCCAGGGCAGCGACGCGCCAGCCAGTCTGATCCGCGGCTTGCACCTGGCGAACCGCTGCGATGAGCTGGACCTGATCGTGATCGGCCGCGGTGGCGGCAGCATCGAGGATCTCTGGGCGTTCAACGACGAGGGCCTGGCGCGGGCCGTGGCGGCCAGCCGGGTGCCGCTGGTGTCGGCCGTCGGGCACGAAACCGATTTCACGATCTGCGACTTCGTGGCCGATCTGCGCGCCGCCACGCCGAGCCATGCAGCGCAGTTGGCGGTGCCCGACCAGGCCGAGCTGCAGCAGCGCCTGACGCAACTGGCGGGACGCGCCGGCAGCGGGCTGGAGCGCACCGTGGCGGGCGCCCGCTGGCGGCTCGAGGCGGTCTCGCAGCGGGCTATCTGGCAACGGCCGGCGGCGCTCTGGGAGCCCTGGGCGCAGCGGCTCGACGATCTCGATGGGCGGTTGCAGCAGGCGGTCGGCCAGGCGGTCGAGGTGGCCGGTCGCCGGCTGGAACGGGCCGGCACGCTGCTCGGGGCGCTTGACCCGACGGCGGTCTTGCAGCGCGGCTATGCGATTGTGCGGCGCGCCGCCGATGGCCGGGTGGCGCTGCAGCCAGCGGACCTGCCGCCGGGCACCGCGGCCGAGGTGCGGCTGGCGGGCGGCAGCGTCGCGGTGACCGTGGGGAGCTGAGATGGACTTCGCGATGCTATCCGCCGACGAGTTGGCGGCCCTCAGTTTCGAGACGGCCTTGGAGCGCCTCGAGACGGTCGTCGCGGCGCTCGAAGCCGGGCGGTTGCCGTTGGAGCAGGCCCTCGCGGCCTACCAACTGGGCACCGCCCTGCGCGAACACTGCCGCGCGCGGTTGAGCGCCGCCGAGGGCGCCCTGGAGAGTCTCCGCGAGAGCGCGGGCGTGGTGACGCCGGTCGAACGCGAGGAGCTGCCATGAGCGTCGACCTCCAAGCGCACCTCAGCGCGCGGGCTGCGCTGGTGGAAGCCGCCCTGGAGCGCCTGCTGCCGGCCGCGACCGCCAGTCCGGCGCGGCTGCATCAGGCGATGCGTTACAGCACCCAGGCAGGCGGCAAGCGGCTGCGCCCGGCGCTGGTGATGGACGCCTGCGAAGTCGTCGGGGGCGACCCGTTGAGCGTCCTGCCGACGGCCTGCGCGGTGGAGTGCGTCCACACCTACTCGCTGATTCACGACGATCTGCCGTGCATGGACGACGACGACCTGCGCCGCGGGCGGCCGTCGTGCCACCGGCAGTTCGATGAAGAGACCGCGCTGCTGGCCGGTGACGCCCTGCAGGCGCTGGCGTTCGAGTTGATCGCCGGCAATGCCGCGGCGCCGGGCATCGCGCCGGCCGCGGTGGTGGCGGTGGTCGCTGAACTGGCCACGGCGGCCGGCGCACCGGGCATGGTGGGGGGGCAGATGCTCGACCTGCTGGGCGAGCAGCAGACCCCGGACGGGGCGCTGGTTGAGGAGATTCACCTGCGCAAAACGACCGCCCTGCTGCGCTGCAGTGTGCGCTGCGGGGCGCTGCTCGGCGGTGGCGACGCGGCCGCGCTGGACGCCTTCGGGCGGTACGGCACGGCACTGGGGCTGGCGTTTCAGATCACCGATGATATCCTGGACATCGAGGGCGACGAGGCCACCCTCGGCAAGCCGGTCGGCAGCGATGTCGGGCTGCAGAAGGCGACCTGGCCGGCGGTCTTCGGGCTGGCGGCCTCGAAGCAGCGGGCCCGCGAGCTGGCCGCCGAAGCGGTTGCCGCGCTGGACGGGTACGGGCCGCTGGCCGATCCGTTGCGGGTGCTGGCGCGATTCGTCGTCGAGCGCCATTCTTAAGAGGAAGTGCTGCGCCGCAAGGCGCGAGGAGTCGAAATGAGCCGGACCCCGAAGCCGCTGCTCGATGGTCTGCGCGGGCCGCACGACCTGAAGGGCCTGCAGCCAGCGCAGTTGGAAGAACTCTGCCGCGAGGTGCGCCAGGACATCGTCGAGGTGATCCGCGCGCTGCCCTGCGGCGGCCACTTTGGGGCGAACCTCGGCACCGTCGAGCTGACCGTCGCGCTGCACTACCTCTTCGACTCCCCGCGCGACAAGCTGATCTGGGATGTCGGGCACCAGTCGTACCCCCACAAGATGCTCACCGGCCGGGTTGGGCGGCTCTCGACGATTCGCCAGAAGGACGGCCTGGCGCCGTTCTGCAAGCCGGCCGAGAGCGAGCACGACATCTTTGGGGCGGGCCACGGTGGCACCAGCATCTCCGCGGCGCTCGGCTTCGCCCTGGCCCGTGATCTGGCCGGCGAGGACAGCCACGTCGTGGCGGTGATCGGCGACGGCTCGCTGACCGCGGGGATGTCGTTCGAGGGGCTGAACCACGCCGGCGACCTCAACACCCGGCTGATCGTGGTGGTCAACGACAACGGCATGGGCATCTCGCCGAACGTCGGCGCGCTCAGCAACTACCTCACCCAGGTGCGGGTCGGCAAGCCCTTCAACGAAGTCAAGTCGGCGTTCGAAAGTCTGCTGCACCGCCTGCCGTTGGGCGACGAGCTGCTGGAGGGCATCGAGCGGGTCGACCAGACGATGCGCCATGCGATGCTGCCGTCGATCTACTTCGAGGACCTCGGCTTCGAGTACCTCGGGCCGATCGACGGGCACCACCTCGACAACCTGCTGCGGACCTTCCGCTACGCCAAGACGCGGCAGCGGCCGGTGGTGATCCATGTGATGACCGAAAAGGGCAAGGGCTTCCCGGCGGCCGAGGCCGACGAGGGCAAGATGCACGCCGTGAAACCCTCGTCCAGCGGCCCGAAGGTGGCGGCCTACACCGACGTGTTTGTGGAGATGTTCGACGCCCTGGCGGCCCGCGACGAGCGGGTGGTCGGGGTCACCGCGGCGATGCTCGATGGCACCGGGCTGGTCAAGCTGCAAGCGAAGTACCCGACGCGGATCCTCGATGTCGGGATGGCCGAGCAGCACGCCGTGACGCTCTCGGCAGCGCTGGCGATAGGCGGCCGGCGGCCCATCGCGGCGATCTACTCGACCTTCTTGCAGCGCGCCTACGACCAGATTCTGCACGATGTGGCGCTGCACAATGCGCCGGTGATCTTCGCCCTCGACCGCGCCGGGCTGGTCGGCAACGACGGGCCGACGCACATGGGGCTGTACGATTTCGCCTACCTCCGCCACATTCCGAACCTGGTGCTGGCGGCGGCCCGTGACGAGAACGAGCTGCGGCATCTGCTGCACACGGCGCTGCTGCATACCGACAGCCCGGTGGCCTCGCCGATCGCAGTGCGCTACCCCCGCGACAACGTCTGGCAGCTCGACCCGCCGGCCGAGTTGCGGTGCCTGCCGTTGGGCGTCGGCGAGATTCTGCGCGAGGGGAGTGGCACGGCGGTGCTGGCGATTGGCACCCCGGCGGTCAGTGCGTGGCGGGCCGCCGAACAACTGGCGGCCAGCGGTCTCGACCTGACGGTCGCCGACGGGCGCTGGCTGAAGCCGCTCGACACGAAGCTGGTGCTGGACCTGGCCAGCCGCCACGAGCGGCTGATCACCGTCGAGGACCACAGCGTGGTCGGCGGGTTCGGCAGCGCGGTGGCCGAGGTGCTGGCGAGCGCCGGCTGCGGCTGTCCGTTGCACGTGCTGGGCGTGCCCGACGAGTGGGTGGAGCACGCCGACCGGTCCGAGCAGTTGGCGCAGTTCCGGCTCGACACGGCGGGGTTGGCGCAGCAGTTCCAGGCGATTTGCGAAGGGCGGCCGAGCGGGCTGCAGTTGGTCGGATGAGCGGTCCGGGGAGTCTGGGCCAGCGACCGAGGCAGGAGTCGGCCCGGCTGGGGCCGAAACTGCGGGAACGAGGTGCATCATGGTGAAGCGAGTCTGGTGGGCGACGCTGCTGACGAGCCTCTGGCTGGTCGCCGCGGCGGCGCAAGATACCAGCCCGGCGGCGCGCTACAACAAGGGGCTGCAGCTCTATCAGGCCGGCCAGCTCGAGGCCGCAGCCGTCGAGTTCGACGCCGTCCTGAAGGCCGACCCGAAGGACGCCACGACGATGGTCTGGCTGGCCGTGATTGCGCTGCGCAAGAGCGACGCCAACCGGGCGATCGAGCTGTTGCAGGGCGCCCTGGCGCTGAAGGCGGACGACCCGCTGGCGCACTACAACCTGGGGTTCGCCTACTCCACCAAAGAGCAGCTCGACGAGGCCATCGCCGCCTATCGGAAGGCGATTGAGCTGAACAAGAGCTATGCCGAAGCGCACAACGCGCTGGGACTGGCACTGCTCAAGAAGGGCGACACCGACGGCGCCATCGCCAGCTTCCGGGAGGCCGTGCGCCAGAAGGGCGAAGCCGCGGAGTACCACAACAACCTCGGCAACGCCCTGAAGACCAAGGGGCTGACCGAGGAGGCCATCGCCGAGTTCAAGGTGGCGGTTGACCGCCAACCGGGCGAAGTGCTCTACCGCGTCAACTACGGTCTGGCGCTCTGGGACGGCGGCAAGACCGCCGAGGCGGTGACGCAGTTCGAAGCCGCGGCCAAGGCGCAGCCCGACCACTTCGTGGCGCAGCTCTACCGCGGCAAGGGCTACTTGCAGGCCAACCAGGCCAAGGAAGCCGCGGCAGCGTTGGAGGCCGCGGTGAAGCTGCAGCCCGAGAGCTTCTCGGCGCAGTTCAACCTGGGACTGGCCTACGGTCAGGCCGGCGGGCCCGAGAACCTGCGGCGCGCCGCCGCCGCTTACGAGAAGGCCCTGGCGGCCAAGCCGAACCACGCCTCGACGCTCAACAACCTGGGCTGGGTGCAGTTCAGCCTGGGCGAGCTGGACAAGGCGCTCGACAGCTTCGGCAAGGCGGCGGCAGCGGCGCCCGACTTCGCGCTGGCCCACGCCAATCTGGGCCTGGCCTATCAACAGAAGGGCGACCAGGCCAAAGCCGAGGAGGCCTGGGCGAAGGTCACCGCGCTGGAGGAAGGTCGGGTCGACGCCTGGGTGCAGCTTGGTGAGGCGCGCTACGCGCAGCAGAAGATGGAGCCCGCCAGGCAGGCCTTCGAGCAGGCGCTGAAGCTCGGCAGCAAAGAGGCCGAGGTGGCCAACAAGCTGGGGCTGATCGCCCTCGCCGCGGCCGAACTCGACGCCGCTGAGGCGCACTTCAAGAAGGCCGTCGAGCTCGACCCGAAGAACGCCAACGCCTACAACAACCTGGGCGTGGTGACCGAGAAGCGCAACCTGCTGGACGACGCGCGCAAGCTCTATGCCAAGGCGCTGGAGCTGGACCCGAAGAACGAGCAGGCGAAGTTCAATCTCGAGCGGTTCGCCACGCCGCAATGAGTCAGCCGTTGCGGACGGTCGGGCTGGTCGTGGCGCCGCACCGCGCCGACGCCCTGGCCGCCGCGCGGCGGGCCGTGGAGTCTCTGACGGCGCACCACGTCGCGGTCTCGGCACCCGCTGAGACCGCGACGTTGCTGTCACTGCCCAGCGACCCCTCGCCCTGGCAGGCCGACCTGGTGCTGGTGCTGGGGGGCGACGGCAGCGTAATCAGCGCGCTCCGCGCCGCTGCGCCGCACGGCACGCCGGTGGTCGCGGTGAACTACGGCACGGTCGGCTTCTTGACGCAGATCGCGCCCGCCGACCTCGAGCCAGCCCTGGAGGCGCTCTGCGCGGGGCGCTGGCAGCGTGAGGCGCGGCTGATGCTGGAGGCCCAGATCTGGGACCAGCCGACCGCCGCGCCGCGCTCCGAGTTGGCCGCCAACGATGTGGTGATCAAGGCCAGCGACCCGTCGCACGTGTTGCTGTTCCGGTTGGATGTCTGTGGCGAGCGGATCGCCGAGTTCCCGGCCGACGGACTGATCATCAGCACGCCGACCGGGTCGACCGCCTACAGCCTCAGCGCGGGCGGGCCGGTCCTGGTGCCCGACCTGCCGGCGCTGGTGGTGACGCCGATCTGTCCGCACACCCTGGCCACGCGGCCGGTGGTGCTGTCGGCAGCGATGGACGTTGGGATCAGCTTGGAGGCGGTCGGCCCGGTGCGGCAGGCGCAGTTGGCGATCGACGGCCGGGTCAGCCTGGCGCTCGACCCGGCGGCGCGGCTGATGGTCCGGCGGGCCCCGCGCGACATGTACCTGGCGCGCCTGGAGCGCTCCAACTTCTTCGCCAGCCTGCGCGAGAAACTCCGCTGGGGGAGCCCGAAGTAAGATGCTCCTGGAACTCGAACTGCGCGATTTCGCCATCGTGCGGCAGGCCCGGGTCGAGTTTGGCCCGGGGCTGGGGGTTCTGACCGGCGAGACCGGCGCCGGCAAGAGCCTGATCGTCGACGCGCTGACCGCCTTGTTGGGCGGCCGGGCCGCCCCCGAGCTGGTCCGCCACGGCGCCGAGCTGGCGCGGCTGCGGGGCGTCTTCGACATCAGCGCCGAGCCGACCATCGCCCCGTTGCTGGCCGAGTGGGACCTCACCGACGACGACGGCCTGTTGGTGATCACTCGCGAACTTCCCCGCACTGGCCGCGGGCGGTGTGCCGTCAACGGCTCGACCGTGGCGCTGGCGGCGTTGCGGCAACTGGGCGAGGAGCTGGTCGACCTGCACGGGCAGCACGAGCATCAGTCGTTGCTGCGGGTCAGCCGGCACCTGGCGCTGCTCGACCAGCAGGCGGGCCCGCCGGTGGCCGCCGCCCTGGCCGCCTGGCGCGCCAACTGGGAGCGCTGGCGCACCGTCCTGACCGCGCTCGAGAGCGCCGGCCGCGACACCGGCGAGCGCGAGCGACGGGCCGACCTGCTGCGCTTCCAGGTCGCCGAGATCACCGCCGCCGCGGTGCGCGCCGACGAACTCTCCGAGCTGCATGCCGAACGGCACCGGCTGGCCCATGCCGAGCGGCTGCTGGAACTGGCCGCGCGGGCCGCCGCGGCGCTGCAGGGCGACGAGGCGGGTGGCGCCCTGGACGCGCTGGCCACCGCCGCCGCCGCGGTGCAGGACATGACGCACTTCGACCCGGCTCTGAGCGGCCCGGCGGCCGAGCTGGAAGCCGCCCTGGCGACGGTCGGCGAGGTCGCCCGCGAGCTGCGGCACTATGCCGACAGCACCGACGCCGACCCGGGCCGCTTGGACGCGGTCGAACAGCGGCTCGACGAGCTTGACCGCCTGCGGCGCAAGTACGGCGACAGCCTGACCGCCGTGTTGGAGTTCGCCGCCGCGGCGCAGGCCGAACTGGACTCGCTGGAGTCGGCGGACGAACGCCTCGCGGCGCTGCAGGCCGAGCAGGCGGTGCTGCGGCAGCAGGCCGGCAAGCTGGGCGCCACGCTGAGCGCGGCGCGGGCGGCGGCCGCCGCCGAGCTGGCCGCGGCGGTCAGCGGCCACCTGGCCGGATTAGGGATGCCGCAGGCGCAGTTCGCGGTGCAGCAACAGCCCCGGCCGGCCGAGGGACTGACCGTGGATGCGGCGCAGCAACAGGTCGGGGCAGCGGCCGATGGCTGCGATGCGGTCGAGCTGCTGTTCTCGGCGAATCCCGGCGAGCCGCTGCGGCCGCTGGCCCGGATTGCCTCGGGTGGCGAGCTGTCGCGGGTGATGCTGGCGCTGAAGTCGCAACTGGCCGCCACCGCGGCGCCCCCGACGATGGTCTTCGACGAGATCGATGTCGGCATCGGCGGCGTCACCATCCATGCCGTGGCACGCCAGTTGGCGGCCCTGGCGCAGCGCCGGCAGGTGCTCTGCATCACCCACCACGCTCCCATCGCCGCCCGCGCCGCGACGCACCTGGCGGTTAGCAAGGCCCCGGAGGTCGACTCGACCGCCGTCACGGTCGCGGCCCTCGACGACGCGGCGCGGATCGCCGAGCTGGCCCGGATGCTCGGCCGGATGCCCCCCACCGCGGCCACCCTCGCGATGGCGCGCGAACTGCTGGCCGAGGTCGCCGCCGAACAGGAGATCGCCTGATGTGGGCCGCGCTGCTCACTCACCTCAGCTTGGCGAGTGCTGCGCTGCCGGCGACGGTCTACCCCACCGCGGCCGACTGGACGCAGCTCTGGTGGGCCCACGGCTGGCCGGTCAGCGACCCGGCCACGCCACGGCTGCGCTGTCTGCGGACCGGCCGTTACGGCTGTGTGCTCGACACCGCTCGCCTGACCGTGCCGCACTGCGGCGCGCTGCCGACCAGCGCGGCCTACCAGGCGGCTGACCGACTGCCGCCCGCCGACCTCTTCGCCCTGCCGCCGGCGCCGCTGGAGCTGACGCTGACCGTCGACGGCAGCACCTGGCGCTGCACCGGCGCGGCGCCGGCCAGCCAGCACGGCGGGCCGCGGATCATCGAGAGCGGGCGCTATCTGCAACGCAGTGATATCACCGACTTGCGCTTCAGCGCGGCCGACGGCCGGACGCTGGCGGTCGAGGCGCGGCTGGAGCAGATCGCCTGGCCGGACCGCCTGACCTGGCTGCTCGAAGCGCGCCCGACCACGGCTCCGACGGTCGGCGGGCCCGGCTTCGGCCGGGTCGGCGGCGGATACGGCTGCGACCGGCAGACCGTCCTCGACCTGCCGGCCAACCCGGGACTCGAGGCACCGCAGGTCAGTGCCGAGTTGTGGGTCTACCCCACCGCTGAGCCGCCGCTGACGCAGCTCTATCCCTGGCTGCTCTGCAAGAACGCCAACGAGTGGGCAGCGGGATCGTACGGCCTGGCGCTGGTCGGCGGACGGGCGACGGCCTTTCTGAACACCAGCAGCGGGCGGGAGGGTTGCCGACAGGTCAGCGGGCCGGGGCTGACACCGGAGCAGTGGCACCACCTCGCCCTAACCTGGGACGGCGCCGTGCTGCGGCTGTACGTCGACGGGCGCCCAGGCGGGGAGGTGGCCGCGCCCGGGCCACGCCAGGCAGTGCCCGGACCGCTCGCGGTTGGCCGGCGACTCGATGGCAGCGGCGACGGCTACCGCTTCCGGGGCCAGGTCGACGAACTGCGCGTCTGGAGCCGCGCCCTGACGGCGGACGAAGTCGCGGCCCACCACCGCCAGCCCGAGCAGGTCGGTGGCGCCGGGCTGGTGCTGGCCGAGACCTTCGACGCCGCTGGCCCCACGCTGCTGCAGCGGCCCAGCACGGTCTGGGCGCAGGCCAGCGCCCGCGTGGCCTTTGCCGGGGAGCAGGCGACGGTTGACGGGACCGCCAGCCGGACTAGCCCGTTGCGCTGTGCGGTGACCTGGCGGGCGCCCGGCGCGGCGGCGGAGCAGGTGCACGTCAGCGCTGCCGAGCTGAGCGGCGCGGCGCGGCCGGTGAGCTGGGACCCGCTGCTGGGCGCCCAGCGGATCGACCTCGCCGGCGTGGTGCCGCAAGGTCAGGGCAACGACCTGTTGGAGCGGGTCCAGTTGCGGCTGCGTAACCCCGGCCCCACCCCGGCGGTGGCCCGGCTGTGGTTCGACAAGGCAGGCGGCGCGGCCTTCCGCACGCCCGGCCTGCAGGCGATCACCGGCCTGACGCCGCTGCTGCGTCAGGCCGACGGCAGGTTGACCGGACTGCCGCTGCAGATCAGCAAGAACTGGCACAGCCAACCCGATCAGGAGATTCCCCACCAGGGGCTCTGGCTGCACGCGATCAGCCTGCTGCGCTTGCCGCCCGGGGCCGACTTGGAGCTGGAGCTGGCCATCGCCTACGCGCATTGGGGTGGCCTGCCCGCTGCCTCGCACGCACAGCTTTGCCTGATTGGTTGGGGCAGCAACCAGCTTTGGGACCAGTCGGCGTTGGGGTCGTGGGGCGAGTCCATCTGCTACGAGCCAGACCAGGCGCAAGCCGACGCCACGGTGCTCGACGTGCGCCCGGTGCTGGTCCACGCGATGGGCCGGCCGACGCCGGTCCGCAACAACTGGACGAACAACGTCGGCGGCGCCGACTTCTTCCGGGGCTTCGATCCGGCCGGCCGCCGCTGGCGACCGGCGGCGATGCGGACGACCTACCACCGCGTCGGCCCGTGTTTGACCGAAGTCACCTACGCTGGCGAGTCGGCCGACGGCGCGCTGCGGCACCGCGCCACCGTGATGCTGGCGCGGAGCGACGACCTGGTCCGCGGGACCTATCACCTGCGGCTGGAGGTCACGGCGCGGCTGCCTTTCGCGCGCTTCGTGATCGCCCAGGTTGGGGCCGACAGCTACAGCTACACTGGCGAGCGGCAGATGGCCGTCGGCAACGCCACGGGACTGCTCCGCGAGTGGGCGACGCAGTGGGGCGGTGGCGCCTATCGCACCGCCCCGCTGGAGCTGAGCGGCCGGGCGCCTTGGATCTCGATGCACCAGGCAGTCCGCCGCGATGCGTCGGCGGCGGGGGCCTGGGCCAACCGCGGCCTGGTCGTCCGCGACTGGCAGGCCCGCCTGGGCGGCCAGCCAGCGGCGCCCTGGATGGCCGAGTACGGCGTCCGCGCGCGCGGCAGCGACACCTCGACGGCCGACCTGCTGCCGCCACCGACGGTGCATGAGCTGCTGCCGGGCGACTTCGTCGAGTGCACGCTGGTGCACCTGGTGGTGCCGCAGTTCGCCCGCGACTACTACGGTCCCAACGCCGGGCTGCGAGCCGCTTTGGAGGCGGGTCAGGACACCTGGCGCCCGGTCTGGCGGGAGGCCGCTGGCAACGATCTGGAGCTGCGCGCGGTGAGCGGCACGGTTCTCCGCCACTGGCCGCCGCGGATCGCCGCGGCCGCCGGCGGCGCCGAGGTCACGGTGACTGGCGGCCTGGGCTATGTGCCGCTGACCGTCACCGGGCTGGCTTCGCCGCAAGCGGTCTGGGAGGTCCGGCCCGGTGAGGCCTGGCAGCGCGTCGACCAGGCCGTCCACGGCGACGACTTCCAGCAGGCCGACTACCAGCCGGCCGACGGCACTTGGGAGGTCACCGCCAACCTGCCGCTCGACGCGCCCGGCGACCGGCGCCGGACGGTCGCCGTGCGGCTGCGGGCCGGGGCCGAAACGGAGTAGCGTGTGCCGCAGATCCTGTTGATCCGCCTCAGTGCCCTGGGCGATGTGCTGACCGCCTCGCCGGTGCCAACGGTGATCCGCCGCCACGCTCCCGACGCTCGGATCACCTGGGTCGTCGAGCAGCGCTGTGCCGACGCCCTGGCGGGACACCCGGGAGTCGACGAGCTGATCGTCGTGCCCTCGTCGCGGGAGTGGGGCCGGTGGCTGACCCAGGGCCAGTGGTCGCCGTTGCGCGCCGCGCTGGCGGCGGTCAGCGCGCGGCTGCGGCGCGAGCAGTACGATTTGGCGATCGATCTGCAGGGCCTGCTGAAGTCGGCTGCGCTGCTGGCGCTGACCCGGGCGACGCAGAAGTGCCGCCCGGCCGATTCCTACGAGCAGTTCCCGGGCTGGCGCCCCAGGCTGCTGCCGCGGCGGCTCGACCCGACGCACATCGCGACGATGTACACCTCGCTGCTGGAACCGCTCGGCTTCCCGCTGACCGACCGCGCCGACCTGCGGCTGGTGTTCAACGTGCCGCCCGCCGCGCAGCAGCGGGTGGCCGACTGGCTGCGTCCCCGCGGCTTACGGCCCGGCGAGTTCGTGGCGCTGATTCCGGGCACCACCCGGCCGCAGAAGATGTGGCCCGAGGCTTCCTGGTCAGCGCTCGCCGACCGCCTGCAGCAGCGCTCTGGGTTGCCGGCCGTGCTGGTGGGCGGGCCGGGCGAGCGGGAGCTGGCGGCCCGGGTCTGCGGCGCGGCGCAGCATCCACCGCACGATGCCGCCGGCGCGCTGCGCCTGCCGGAGACCGCCGCGTTGCTGCAGGCGGCGCGCTGCTGCGTGGCGGTCGATACCGGGCCGATGCACCTGGCCGTGGCGGTCGGCTGCCCGACAGTCGCCATCGCCGGCTCCACCGAGCACCGCCTGTTCCAGGACGGCTCGCCGCATGTGCTGCTGCACCGCGACTTCCCGTGCTCGCCCTGCTTCCGGCGTCCAATCTGCGACGGCCGGCACGAGTGCCTGGCGGCGATCACCCCGGCCGACGTTGAGCGCACGCTGGCGACCCTCTTTCGGGGCGCCTGGGCCGACCGCGCGGTGCGACCGGCCGCCAGCGATGTCTAACCGGCGGAGGCGCACGTGATGCGACTGCGTTGGGCGCTGGCCACACTCCTGGTAACCCACGGCCTGGGTGCCGCGGTTGCCGACCGCCTGCCGGCCTTGACGGGCCTCGCCCGGCTGCGGCTGGTCGTGGTGCCGGGCGATTCGCCGCTCGGGGCGCCGCTGGCCGCAACGCTCAGCGCTGGCCTGGACCGGCCGGTCGCGCTTACCGCGGCGCCGCTGCGGCCCGGTGATGCCTGGGCGCCGGGCGTGCTCGACGAGTGGCTGGCGAAGGTGCCCGGCGAGCTGCTGCTGCTCGACGCCAGCCAGACCGACCCGAGCTGGCCGGCCAGCGTGCTGGCCGCCCGCCTCGCCGCGGCCATCGCCGCGGCTCCGCGGACGGCCGTGCTGGCGGTGGTGCCCCCGGCGCTGGCGCCAGCGCTGCGGGCCTGGCTGCCCGACCAGGTGCTGGTCGCGGCAGGCGACACCCCGGCCGCCACGGTGCAGGCCTGGCTGCAGCCCGTCGCGCCGCCGTTGGAGCTGGCCCTCGACTGGTCGCCGCAACCGACGCCGGGCGAGTTGCGGCTGCGAGCAGGCGGTGAGGTGCCGCCGGGCAGCCGCTTGCGCTGGCCTGGCAGCGGCCTGCCGGAGGTCCCCCTAAGTGGCGCCGCGGTGCTGCTGCCGACGCCCTACCCGACGCCCTGGCTGGACGCCACGCTGCACTGCGGCGAGCGGAGCTGGCCCTGGCGGCTGGCCGTGCCGGTCGACGGCCTGCACGTCTGGCCCGCGCTGGGACGCAGCGTCGACGGCCTGCGAGTCGGGCTGCGCGAACTCGCCGGGCGAGCCCGCCGGGTGGTGCTGCAGGGCCGCGAGACGCTCACTGTCGACCTGCCGGCCGGGGCCTCCCGCGAGGTGCTGCTGCCGCTGGCGGTGCCGTCGGTGGGCTGCGGCCCCCGGCTCTGGCCGGTCGGAGTCAGCAGCGGCGAGGCGACCTGGCAACTGCTGGTGCCGGCCAGTTACGCGGCCGGGGCCGCCTGGGCGGTCGGCGGCGCGCAGCTCGATGGCCGCCTGGACGACTGGCGCGGCGCGGCCTGGCACACCGTTGGCCTGCCGACGCAACTGGTTGACGGCGCTGCCGGCTGGCAGCACGATGCCGACCTGCGGCTGCGCTGGGCGGTCCGCCGCGAGGGCGCCGATCTGCTGCTGGCGGTGGCGGTCAGCGACGACCAGGTCACCGTGGGCGACCGCCTGCTGCTGGCCTGGGACGCCCGCCCCGTGGTCAGCGTGGGTCAGCCGGGTCCGCTGCGCCGGCTCAGCGTGCCCCTGACCGCCGCGCTGGCCGACCCGGCGGTGAGTCTGGTGCGGAGCGGGGAGGGGGCGGTACGGTACCTGGAGCTGCGCCTGCTCGGCGCAGTGCCCGTCGACTGCGCCCGGCTGGGCTTCGATCTGGGCTACCGCGACGACGATCCGCCGGCCGTGCCGAGCGAACACCGCTGGAGCGGCGACCGGTGGACCGACTGCGACCCGGCCCGCCTGCCGCTGCTCGCCAGCGGGGAGGCAGTGCCGTCGCGGCTGTTCGTGGAGCTGGCCGATCCTGCTGCCTGACAGCGCCCCTCGGCGGAGTCAAGATGCTTCTTGACGACGCTCGCGGAGGCTGTCATGCGCGGATACCTGACTCGTCCTGGTCTTGGCATGTTGATCGCGATTGGCCTGCTGGCGCTGCTCGGCGCCTGGTGTCAGCCTGGCCACCCGGGCCGGCTGCTCCGCGCAACCACTCCCGAGGTGGCCACCGTCGGGCCGTTCGAGGTGCAGATCGAGCGCTACCAGGTCGATCCCGCGACGCAGCGGGCCTACCTGCAACTGCATCTCTACCGCCCGCATGGCCCGGTGCCCCTGGCCGAGCGGATCGACGTCAGCGGCAGGCCACGGCTGCGCGGTGGCCTGCTGGTCGACCGCACCGTGCTGATTCGCAACGAACTCGAGCGGTTCCCGCAGGGCGCTGCGTGGCAGCACCCGGTGCTCGGCCGGGTCCCGGCGACTCGCCACGCGGGCGAGATTCGCGCCGTCTTCGAGTTCGTGCTGGTCTCGCGGCAGTTCCAACTGCGTGATGACCCGCAGTCGGCTCGCGCCGCGTTCGAGTTCGAACTGCCCGATGGCCGCACCGCGTCCTTCCACGCCCTGCCGGAGACCCGATGAACAAGCTAACTGCCCTGAGCCTCGGCCTGCTGACCCTGACCGCCGCCGCGGCGCAGCTCCAAGTGGGCGACCGTGCCCCGGTCGTGCAGTTGCCCGACCAGACCAACGCGCCGGTCGATCTGGCGGCGCACTACGGCCACCGCTACGTCGCCCTGGCCTTCTACCCGAAGGACGACACCGGCGGCTGCACCCGACAGGCCAAGAGCATCACCGCCGGTCTGGACAAGCTGAAGGCCGCCGGCGTCGTGGTCTACGGCGTGTCGGTGCAGGGCGTCGATGAGAAGAAGGCCTTCTGTGACAAGCACGGCCTGATCCAGGGGATGCTCTCCGACACCACCAAGTCGGTCTGCCAGGCCTTCGGCACCCTCGGCCCAAGCGGGCTGAGCAACCGTTGGACTGTGCTGATCGATCCGGGCCGCGTCGTCCGGCTGATCGACAAGGCGGTCAAGGTCGACACCCAGGGCGATGACATCGCGGCGCAGGTCGCCAAGCTGCAGACCGAGGCGACGGCGACGCAGTTGGCGACGCTTAGCGAGCCGCAGGAGGTCGCCGGGGCCAGGCTGCGGCTGCCGGTCGGCTGGGAGCGCGACGTCGGCGTCAAGGCACCGGGCGGCTGGGGCTATGTCGGCACCTGGGCTCCGCCGGTTCCGGGCGTCAGCCTGGGCGTTTTCACCAAACCTGGCGCGGTGACGGTCGCCGATCTGCAGGCCGGCTTGCCCGAGGGCGCCAAGCTGCTGGTGACCGAGACGCTGCCGGTGCGCGATGGTCTGGGGCATCTCGCCTACACCGTCGCGGAACAGGCGGTTGAGGTGTTGCTGCTCCGCGCGGGCGAGCAGACCTTGCAGGTCAAGGCAACCGTGCCACTGGACCGCGCCGCCGATGCCGCGCGGCTGCTGGCGGCGATGGTCACCATCGACTGAGCCAGCGCGTCAGGCCAGGTCGCCCGACGATTCCAGCCGGCGCCCACACCCGCTCTGCGCGGCGGGCGCCGGTCGGCTCGTCAGGCGACGGCTCAGTGCAACGCGCGTGTTAGCAGCACGGCCTTGCCCAGGATGCGCAGGTCGTCACGGGCGTCGACGTAGATTGCTGCCATCGTCTGGTTGGCGGGCTGCAGGCGCACCCGTTGCCCATCGCGGTAGAAGCGCTTCAGCGTGGCCGTGCCTTCGGCGTCGTGAGGGGTCAGCGCGGCGACGATGTCACCCTCCTCGGCGTGGTCCTGCTTCCGGAGCACCACCACGTCGCCCTCCATGATGCCGGCCTCGATCATCGAGTCGCCCTTCACGGTGACCGCGAAGTGGTCGCCCGCCTCGAGGGCGCCCGACGCGACGGGGACCATCCCGGTGCGGTTTTCCTCGGCCAGCAACGGCACGCCCGCGGCGATCGTCCCAACCAGCGGCACGTTGGTGATCTCGGGCGCGCGGTCGGCATCGTGGACGATCTGGATCGCCCGCGCCTTGCCCCGGTCACGCCGAATGTAGCCGCGCTGCTCCAGCGTCTCGAGGTGCCGGTAGACCGTACACGGCGACGACAGGCCGACCCCGTCGCCAATCTCCCGGACCGCCGGCGGACGCTTCACATTGCGAGTGAAATCACCGATGAACGCCAGGATGTCACGCTGCCGCTCGCTCAGATCCTCGGCCATGGGTGCTCTCTCCCCAGACCCACGATACCACACCCCGCGCCCGAGTGCAAACTCATGTTCTTAGAATCTCCGTTCGCCGCCGAGTCGCGGCTGTAACCGGGCAGGATGATTGCAGATCCCTGCGGTGGTGTTGGAGCAGGTGATGCAGGTCCCCGCCGCGCAGTTCCTCGACCACATGACCTACCAGGGCTTCGTCCGGCCGCTCTTCAGCGAGCTGTTCGGCCCGCTGGTCGGGCTGGAGGACGAGTGGCGGGCGCAAGGTGCGACGGCCGCGGAGCTGGACCTTGCGGCGTTCGATTTCGACTATGTCGCCCGCGCTGGCGTCGCCGTACAGACCGGCCTGACGGGGGGCCAGCCGGCGGTGGTGCTGGAGGAAACCGCCGACTACGTCGTCAGCCGCGACGGCTTGGGGCGGACCACCAAGCTCTTCAAGCGGGTTGCCTCAATCCCGTTGCCGCTCGACTATCCGGTCCACGACTTCGACTCCTGGCGGGCCTTCAAGCCGCGACTGGAGTTCAGCGAGAGCCGCTTCGGCGACCGTTGGGAGGAGCGCGCGCGCGCCGCGCGGGAGGCCGGGCTGCTGATCTGCTGCGGCATCCCCGGCGGGTTCGACCTGCCGCGGCAGTTGATGGGCGAGGAGGTCACCTGCCTGTCCTTCTACGACGACCCGGAGCTGATCCTGGACATCCTGCAGACCGCTGCCGAGACGGCGTTCCGGGTGCTCGAACGGGTCTCCGCGCGGGTCACCATCGACGTCCTCAGCGTCCACGAGGATCTCGCCGGGAAGAGTGGCTCGCTGGTTGGCCCGGCGCAGATTCGGCAGTACCTGGCCCCCTACTACCGCCGCACCTGGGATCTGCTGCGGGAGCGCGGCACGCGACTCTTTCAGCAGGACTCCGACGGCGACATGAACAGCGTGCTGGAGCACTTCGTGGTGGCCGGCGGGATCAACTCCGTCCTGCCGGTCGAGCCGGCGGCCGGGATGAACGTGGTGCAGTTGCGGCAGCAGTACGGCACGCGGCTGGCGATGCTCGGCGGACTCGACAAGCACGTCCTGCGGCGCAGCCAGGCCGAGATTGCCAGCGAGCTGGAAGCCAAGCTGCTGCCGCTGCGCGACGAGCCGGGCATCGTGTTCGGCCTCGACCACCGCATTCCGCCCGGCACGCCGCTCGCCAACTACCGCTACTACGTCGCCACCGCCCGCGAGCTGCTCGGCCTGCCGCCGGCCCGCCGGGACGGCGGCGCCTGGCACCGCATGGCCTTCTGAGGGTTACAGCACGCCGTACTTCGCGAACGCCTCCCCCGCCTTGAGGCCGGCTCGGATGGCGTCGCGGACCTCGTTCTCGGCGTGCACTTTGGCCCAGGCCGCCGCCACCGCCTGCCGCTCGATCGCCTGCGGCACCACCACCACGCCATCGAGGTCGGCCATCACCAGGTCGCCGGGACTGAACACCACGCCATCGAGCTCGACCGGCACATCGACATCGATCACGCGCTGCCGATGCAGGCTGTCGTAGGGGTTGGTCCCGGCAGCCCAGACCGGGAAGCCCATCGCCGTCATCTTGTCGACATCGCGCACCGCGCCGTGGACAATCGCGCCGACACACCCGCTGTTGCGGGCCGCCGTCGAGAGCAGTTCGCCCCACACGCCAGAGCGCTGCGAGCCGCCGGCCGCGGCGATCAGCACGTCGTCGGGCTGGCAACCGTCCACCGCGCGCAGCTCCAACTCGTAGGGCCGCGGGTCGGGGTGGTACATGTCGGCCCAGAGCGTCGTCTTGCAGCGCCCGGCGAGGCGCTGGAAACCAGTCAGCGGTCGCAGTTCCACGCGAGGGCACTGCTGGCGGTAGCCCAACGCGTCGAGTGCGTCGGACAGCACGGCCACGTAGAGGTGTTCACGAATCAGCGGCAGGGTGATCGGATCGGGTGTCGGCGACGGCATGGTAGGGGCGACCTCTGGCCGCTACTACGGTCCGGCGCCAGGAATCCCTTCCGCCCGCGCCGCCAGCACCCACTCGACGATCTCGGCCACCCCGGCGCCCAGCTCAGCGGTCGCCTGATAGCCGCCCTGGGCCGCCACCAGGGCGCGGATCTCGGGGATCGCGTTGCCCACCGCCGCGGCCCGCAGGCCGCAGGTGCCGTCCAACATGGTGGTGTCGTTCTGGCGGTCGCCCACGGCCAGCAACTGCGCCGGCGCCAGGCCCAGGGCCGCGGCCATCGCGGCGACGGCGCGTCCCTTGCCGACGCTGGCCGGCAGCAGGACCACCAGGTGCCAGTTCTGGGTGACCTGCAGCCGTGGCTCGCGCGCGGCGATCCAGGGTCGCAGCCAGGCCGCCGTGGCCACCGCCGCCGCCTCGCTGTCCGCCGCGAAGTCGACCATCCCGCGCTCGCGCTGCAACTCGTCGGGCACGTGCTGCCGCAACGCGTAGCCCGCGGCCGTCAGCGCCTGCCTCGCCTCGCGCAGCAGCTCGCGGGCGACCGGCAGGAGCGCGTCCCACTCGGCGTCGACCGCGTCGTTCCAGGGACGGTGCGGGACGAACCCGGCGCCATCGCGCAGCCAGACCGAGCGTTCGTCGCAGCAGAGCGCCGCGAAGACGCCGCTCGCGGGGCCGAGACCGTTGGCGGTGAGGATCTCGAGTTGCCCGCCGGGCGGTCGCCCCGAGGCGGTGCAGACGGCAATCCCGGCCGCGGCCGCGCGGCGCAGCGTGGCCACCGCCCGGGCGTCGATCTGGTGCCCCGGCCCGATCAGCGTGCCGTCGAAGTCCAGGGCGACCGCGGCGATCTGGCGCGGGTCGATCACTGCGCACCTCGCGCCAACTGCGCCAGAATCGCGTCGACATCGTAGACGCAGCCACCCCAGGTGCCGCCGCTGGCCGCCTGCAGCGCCGCCCAGAGACGCGTCTCGGGCGGCAACTCGGGGTCGGGCGCCAGGTCCGGCCGGGGTGCCCGCCGGGCCAACTCGGCGCTGCCCCAGGCCGCGTCGTGCCGCGCCGCGGCGTCGCCGACCAGGTCGACCGTGCCGCGCAGCCCGGCCGTGTCGATCACGATGGCGATGCGGTCGCCGTCGCGCAGCTTGCCGAGCGGCCCGCCGGCCAGCGCTTCGGGGCCGAGGTGGCCGAGGCAGGCGCCGGTCGAGACGCCGCTGAAACGCGCATCGGTGAGCAGGGCCACGTGCTTGCCAAACGGCAGGTAGCGCAGGGCCGAGGTGAGCTGGTACGTTTCCTCCATGCCCGACCCCAACGGCCCCCGGCCGCACAGCACCAGCACATCGCCGGCGCGGATCTGTCCCGCTTTGAGCGCCGCGATGGCCGCGCGCTCGGTGACGAACACCTTGGCCGGCCCCTCGTGCCGGTAGACACCGTCGGGGTCGACCACGCTGGGGTCGAGGCCGGTCGACTTCACGACGGCCCCCTCCGGCGCCAGGTTGCCGGTCGGGAAGGTCACCGTGCTGGTCAGCCCGGCGGCCCGGGCGGCGGCCGGCGGGTAGATCACGGTGTCGGGATCGACCCCGTCGGTGGTCCACAGCAGCTCCCGTAGCCGCGCTCGCCGCTCACTATTCTCCCACCAGCGCAGCACCCGCTCGACGGTCTCGCCGCCACAGGTCAGAGCCTCCAGCCGCAGCAGGCCGAGGTCGCGGAGGTGGAGCATCACCTCGGGCACGCCCCCGGCCAGGAAGACCCGCACCGTGGGGTGTCCGACGGGGCCGTTCGGCAGCACATCGACCAGCCGCGGCACGGCGCGATTGACGGCCTGCCAGTCGGCCACCGTCGGCCGGGGCAGCCCGGCGGCGTGGGCGATGGCCGGGAGGTGCAGCAGCAGGTTGGTGCTGCCTCCAAACGCGGCATGGACCTGCAACGCGTTGTGCAACGCGGCGGGGGTCAGCAGGTCGCGACAGGCTCGCCCGTCGCGAATCTGGCGCAGCACGGCGCGGGCGCTGGCTCGCGCCAGGTCGGCCCACAGGGCCGTGCCCGAGGGCGCCAGCGCACTGTGGCAGAGCGCCAGCCCCAACGCCTCGGCGACCACCTGGCTGCTGGCCGCGGTGCCCAGAAACTGGCAGCCTCCGCCGGGCGAGCCGCAGGCGCGACAGGCTAGCCGAGCGGCCTCTTCGAGCGTCACCTCGCCCGCGGCGTAGCGCGCGCCGAGGCTTTGCACCTTGCCCGCATCCTCGCTGTCGTCGGCCGGCAGGGTCACTCCACCGGGAACCAGTGCCACCGGCAGATCCGCGCTGGCGGCCAGCGCCATCAGCATCGCTGGCAGGCCCTTGTCGCAGGTCGCGATGCCCAGCACCGCGGACCGTCGCGGCAGGCTGCGGATCAGGCGCCGGAAGACGGTCGCGGCGTCGTTGCGGTAGGGCAGGCTGTCGAACATCCCGGTGGTGCCCTGCGTCCGTCCGTCGCAGGGGTCGCTGACGTAGCCGGCGAACGGCACCGCGCCACGGGCCGCCAGCTCCTGCGCCGCCGCCTCCACCAAACGGTGGACCTCGTAATGGCCGGTGTGGTAACCCAACGCCACCGGCCGCCCATCGCTCCCGGCCAGGCCGCCGTGGGTGCTTAGCAGCAGCACCTCCGGCCCGCCGAGCCGCGCCGGGTCCCAGCCCATGCCGACGTTCTGGGTCCAGCCAAAGAGATCGCCCGAGGCCCACTCGCGCAACTGCTGCGCCGTCAGCGGTAGGGCCCCAGCCGGCCCCGGCGCATGCGTCGGCAGCGCCTCACCGCCGGTCACCCCCATCACCTCGTCCCAGCTCGCCGGAAAGTCGGCCACCACTCACTCCCACCCTATCGTACCCCCAGACCCGCGAATCCTCGCCCTCATCCATCCCCGCGGGGCCCGCCGCCAGCGCCGGGGTTGACATTGCCCGCTGCACGGATCACCATCATTCCTAGTCCCTCTTAGGAGAATCGTGATGAGCAGCTCGGGCAGCGGGTTCGGGACCCGCGCCATTCATGCCGGTCAGGTCCCCGATGGCGCCACCAACGCGCGCGCGGTGCCGATCTACCAGACCAGCTCGTATGTCTTCAACAGCAGCGAGCACGCCGCGAAGCTGTTTGCGTTGGAGGAGTTCGGCAACATCTACACGCGGATCATGAATCCGACGACGGATGTGCTGGAGAAGCGGCTGGCCGACCTCGAAGGCGGCGTCGGCGCGTTGGCCCTGGCTTCGGGGCAGGCGGCCATCACGATGGCCATCTTGAACATCGCTGGCGCGGGGCAGAACATCGTCTCGTCGAGCTACCTCTACGGCGGGACCTACAACCTCTTCCACTACACCTTCAAGCGCCTCGGGATCGAGGTGCGGTTTGTCGACACCAGCGACCCGGCCAACGCCGCGGCCGCCATCGACGCCAACACGCGGTGTGTCTACACCGAGTCGGTCGGCAACCCGAAGAACAACGTCGACGACTTCGAGGCGCTGGCGCAGGTCGCCCATGCCGCCGGGATTCCGCTGATCATCGACAACACGGTCCCCAGCCCGGCGCTGCTGCGACCGATCGAGTGGGGCGCCGACATCGTGGTGCACTCGCTGACCAAGTACATCGGCGGCCACGGCACCAGCATCGGTGGGGCGATCATCGACAGCGGCAAGTTCGACTGGGCCGCCAGCGGCAAGTTCCCCGAGCTGACCGAGCCCGACCCGAGCTACCACGGTGTCCGCTACGCCGCCGCGCTGGGCCCGTTGGCCTACATCGTCAAAGCCCGCGTGACGCTGCTGCGTGATACGGGGCCGTGCCTCAGCCCGTTCAACGCCTTTCTGTTCTTGCAGGGCCTCGAGACGCTGCACCTGCGGATGCCGCGCCACTGCTCCAACGCGCAGGCGGTGGCGGAGCACCTGGAAGCGCACCCGGCCGTGAGTTGGGTCAACTACCCGGGGCTGGCGAGCCACCCGGACCATGCCAAGGCGGTCAAGTACCTGCCCGACGGCAAGTGCGCGATCGTCGGGTTCGGCATCCAAGGCGGTGCCGCGGCCGGGCGCAAGTTCATCGATCACGTCAAGCTGTGCAGCCACCTCGCCAACATCGGCGACGCCAAGACGCTGGTGATCCACCCCGCCTCGACGACGCACCAGCAGTTGACGCCGGAGGAGCAGGTCTCCACCGGCGTGAGCGCCGACTTCGTGCGAATCTGTGTGGGCCTGGAAGACCTCGCCGACATCCTGGCCGACCTCGATCAGGCCTTGGCGGCGTCGCAGGCTTGAGGCATCATGGACGGGCCGCCCGCCGCGGGCGGCCCGTCCCAGCCCGAGGAACCGCCCGCACGCCATGAGTGATCCCGCCAACGCCCTGGTCGGCCGCAAGAAGCGGTCATCGGACCCGCCCGACAGCCCGCGCAGCGTCGGCTGGGTGACGCCCCAGCACGCCCTGCTGGCCAGTGCGGCCAACCCGCTGCCGCTCGACTGCGGCCGCCACCTGGCGCCGGTGTCGGTCGAGTACGAGACCTACGGCGCCCTCAACGCCGCGCGGGACAACGCGATTCTGATCCTGCACGCCCTCAGCGGCGATGCCCATGTCGCCGGCTGGGACGCCACCAATCAGGCGCCCGACTGCGCCCGTCCCTGGCGCCATTGGTGCGTCGCCCCCGACGGCAGCGACCGCGAGCACGGCAAGTCACCGAACTGGTGGGACACGATGATCGGCCCTGGCAAGGCCTTCGACACCAACCACTTCTGCGTGATCTGCGCCAACGTCCTGGGGAGCTGCTACGGCACCACCGGCCCGAGCAGCCTGGACCCGGCGACCGGCCGGCCCTACGGATTGAGCTTCCCAGCGGTGACCGTCCGCGACTGGGTCCGGCTGCACGCCCGGCTGCTCGACCACCTCGGCATCGACCAGCTCTACGCCGCGGCCGGCGGTTCGCTCGGTGGGCAGCAGGTGATCGAGCTCGGCCTGGCCTTCCCGGAGCGAGTCCGCGGGCTGATGGTCCTGGCCGCCAGCCCGCGGCTGAGCAATCAGGGCATCGCGCTCAACTACGCGGCGCGCCACGCCATCATCAACGATCCCTGGTTTGCACGCGGCGACTACTACGACGCGGCGCGCCGCCCCGACGCCGGGCTGGGCATCGCGCGGATGATCGGCCACATCACCTACCTCTCCGAGATGGGCATGGAGCTGCGCTTCGACCCCGGTCGGCGGCCGTCGGCCGATCTGGTGCGCGGGCTCTACGACCCGCACCGGCTGGCCTTGGAGCCCGGCGGCTACGTGCCGGGCAACGAGTTCGACGTCGAGAGCTACCTGACGCGGCAGGCCGAGGGGTTCATCGAGCGCTTCGATCCGAACAGCTACCTTTACATCACCAAGGCGATGGACTACTACAGCGCCGCCGACTGGGGCGACGGTGACCTGGGCCGCGCCGCGGCCCGCGCCCGCGGTCGCTGGCTGGTCGCCAGCTTCACCAGCGACTGGCTCTACCCGCCCGCCAGTTGCCGCCGCCTGGCCGACGCGCTGTGTGCCAACTCGCAGCCGGTGACCTACGTCAACATCGAGTCCGACTACGGCCACGACGCCTTCCTGCTGGAGGTCGACACCCTCGAGCGGCTGATCGTCGGCTTCCTGGAAGGAGTCGCCCGCCATGGCTGACCGCACCCACCGGGAGACCATCGAGCGGCTCTACGCGACGCACCCGCAGTTGTCCGAGGCGGTCGCCTTCCTGGCCAGCCTGGACACCCACTTTGGCGACGATCCCGGCAATGGCCGGGTGCGCTGGGACCACGACCTGATCGTCAGCCTGATCCCCAGCGGCGCCAAGGTGCTCGACCTCGGCTGCGGCGAGGGCGACCTGCTGAGCCGCCTGATCCACGAGCACGGCTGCCACGGGCAGGGCGTCGAGCGGGACGAAGCCAGCATCATCCGCTGCGTCGAGCGCGGCGTGCCGGTGATCCAGAGCGACCTCGACCAGGCGCTGCCCGGCTTCCCGCAGCAGAGCTTCGACTATGTGGTGCTGGAGGAGACCCTGCAGACCGTCAGCCGGCCGCAGATTGTGCTCGACGAAATGCTCCGGATCGGCTGCACCGGTATCGTCAGCTTCCCGAACTTCGGGCACTGGTGGATCCGCACGCAGCTCCTGATCGAGGGCCGCATGCCGGTCACCCCGCGGCTGCCCCAAAGTTGGTACGGCACGCCCAACATCCACGTGCTGACCGTGCGCGACTTCACCACCTGGTGCCAGACCAACGGCGTCGCCATCCAACAGCAGTTCGCCTACGCGGAGGGTGAGTACCACGAGCTGATTCCGGCCGACAACACGCTGGCCGAGGAAGCGCTGTTCGTGATTGAACGCGCCCGCTGAGCCGCTCAGGCCGGCGCTGGCACCGCCAGCGCGCCGATCTCCTCGGGCGCGGCCAGGCGGCCGCCGAAGCAAAGCTGGTTGACCAGCCGCAGGCTGTCGGCCGAGCCGGTGGCACACCAGCGATGCGCTCCCGGACCGGCCGCCGCCGCCCCCGTGTCGTGCAGCCAGGCGGCCACGGTCCGGGCGGTCTCAAAGGCGGGATCGATCAGTTGCGTCCGCTCCTCGGTACGCATCCGCAGCAGCGGCGCCAGGAAGGGGTAATGGGTGCAGCCCAACAGCAGCGCGTCGAGCTGTGCCAGGGGCAGTTCGGCAAGGTAGTCACAGACCGCGCTGACAGCGTCCGGGGTGCTCAGCCGCCCGGCCTCGACCAGGGGCACGAAGCGGGGGCAGGCGACCTGCGCCACCGGCAAGCCCGGCTGCAACGCCTGCAGCGCGTGGGGGTAGGCCCCGCTGGCGACGGTGGCGGCGGTGGCGATGACGCCCACCGTGCCGCCCCGCCAGGCTGCTCCGGCCGCCCGCGCACCACCCTCGATCACGCCGACCACCGGCACGTCGACCACCTCGCGGCAGGCCTCCAGGGCGACCGCCGAGCAGGTGTTGCAGGCGACCACCACCAGCTTGCAGCCCTCCGCCTCCAGCCAGCGGGTGATGCTGCTGGCGAGGTGGCAGAGTTCGTCCACGGAGCGGCCGCCGTAGGGCACGTGCGCGGTGTCGGCGACGTACAGCAGCGCTTCGGCCGGCAGCCGCCAGATCAGCTCGCGCGCCACGGTTAGGCCACCGATCCCGGAGTCGAACAGCCCGATCGGCGCGGCGCGGTTCACTCGACCTTCTTCCCTCCCACCAACGACGGGTCGGGCTCCAGGGGGTTGCTGAGGTCGATCACCCCGCCGAAGTCGCCCGCGGGGTCGCCGTCGAGCAGGATCTGCACGCGCTTCACCCCAGGCACGCTGCCGGCCGTGTGGATCACCGAATAGGCCGCCAGGTTGGCAGCATCGGACCCGCCCTGGAAGTCGGTCGCGAAGTTGCGTGACAGGTCGACGATGGCGAGGTCACCGCGGAGCAGCACCTTGTTGAGCTTGACGCCCTCTGGGATCACCCGCGTGTGGGCCTCCTCGGTCGGTCCGGCGAGCAGCGCGCGGAGGGCCTCCTCCAAGATCATCGGCGGCTGCTGCGGGTCGGCCGCCAGCTCTGGCGCCTCGGCCTCCAGGTAGCGCAGTTCCTGGTCGGGGAAGTAGACGGCCGCGCTGACCGGCGCGATGGCCTCGCCCTTCGACTTCTCCGGCTCGGGCTGCTCGGCACGGCTCGACGCCGGCGGATCGCCCTCGGCCGGCGCCATCGTCGCCGACCTCTGGCAGCCCGCCAGGACCAGGCACCACAACACGCCCGCCGTCCAACGTCGCATCTCAGCCCTCCGGCCGGCGGCCCGCGGCCGCGGTTTCGATCGGTTCCAGGGAGCCGGGCAGACGTTGCAGGAACTGCATCGCCCCATGCACGATCCCCAGCGCGCAGGTCTGCCGGAACTCCGGCGTGTCGAGCTTGCCGCCGTCGCCGGCGTGGTCCAGGTAACCGGTCTCCACCAGCACCGCCGGCATCTGGCTGTACCGCACCACCACAAACTTGCGCTGGAAGGTGCCCCGCGCCGGCAGCCCGGCCTGCGCCGCGAAGGCCTGCAGCATCACTTCGCTGAAGGCCTCGCTCTGGGGCGTGTAGTAGTAGACCTCGGTGCCGCTGCGCTGGCCCTTCTTGTCGTCGGGCATCGCGTTGCAGTGGATGCTCACAAACAGGTCAGCGCCCCAGCGATTGGCGATCGCCGGCCGCTCCTCCAGCGGGATGAAGGTGTCGTCGGAGCGGGTCATCTGCACCTCGACGCCCTTGCCGCGGAGCAGTTCCGCGGCCCGGAGTCCGATGTCGAGCACCACGTCCTTCTCACGCAGGCCCGGCCGGCAGCCGCTGCAACCGGGGTCCTTGCCGCCGTGGCCGGGATCGATCACGACCTTCCGTCCGCGAGTCTCGGTGCGGCCGAGCTGGATCACCAGGCGGCTGGGCGAGAGTCGCCGCAGCACTTGCCAGGCGACCGGTCCGGTCAGCTCGAAGACCAGCCGCACGACATCGTCGCTGAACTGCGCGGCGCGGACCTCGCGGACCAGACCGTTGTCCTTGCCGGGCGCCGCGGCGGTCGCGGCCAGCCTGGCGCCGTCGAGGTCGACCACCAGCCGCGCTGGCGCGCTCATCTGGAAGGCCTTCGCGGCGGTCAGCTCGCTGAGCTCCACCACAAAAGCCGCGGCGCGGTCGCTCTCGCCGGCCCAGGAGGTGCGGTTGACGGTCAGCCGCGGCTGCGCGGGCGCCGGCTCGGCCGGCTTGCCGCCACCTTCGCCCAGGCCGATGAACAGGATTTTGCCCTCCGCCTGGGGCGCCAGCCGGTAGGTATGCCGGCCGGTGAGGTCCAGCACCAGCCGCGCGATCGGAGGTTCGTCGCTGAACTGGCCGAGCCGCACCGACTTGGCAAGCGGGTGGTTGAGCGGGACGTGGAGCGTCTGACCGGTCTTCAGCCGGGTGCCGGCGAAGTCAAACAGCAGCCGGTCGGGTTCGCTCAGCCGGGTCACGGTCGGCGTCACGCCACTGCTCAGGTCGAGGCGCAGGGTGACGCCTTTGGTGGTCTGCGCAGTGGTCAGGTTCTCGAGGACGACCACACTTGGCTCGTCGGCCGCCGCGCGGGGCGTGGTGACGAGCAGCATAGCCAACGCGGCGAGCGCCCTGCCGCAGCGGTCGATCATGGCCACTCCCGGGAGCGGGAGCGACGGTCGGGCCGTACTGGTGGAGGTGGCGGGAATCGAACCCGCGTCCGAAGAGCCATTCCCCGTGTGTCTACGTGCGTAGCCTCAGATCGTTGTCTCGGCTCGTGGCTCAGCTCTCAGGCGGGCGGACCACGAGCCCAGGTCGTTAGTTGTCAGGTGCTGGTTCCGACCAGGGCCCGCACCTTATCCGGCATATTTAACGTCGCCACGACAACGGCCGGCGGGTCACCGCGCGACGCCCGCGACGCGATGCGCGGGAGGGTGGCTTTTTAGCCCAGAGGGCTACGCGGCCAGCGGAAGTGCATCGTAATCGGCACTTGTGGTTTGCCGGATGATTAGCGAGGCCAACCGGCATCCTCGGCACGCTACACGGAGTCCGTTCACTCCCCGTCGAGACCAATCACCCCCGTGGATACGAACACGGGCTGGCCCGACCGTCACCTCCTTCGCTCACCCTCCAGGGCGCTCTGCCATAGTCCAACGACCGAGCGCAGCAGTTAGTTCCCAGCGCTGTTGGACAATCCGGCGGCCGGGAAGTGGCAGCCGCCCCCTACGCCACCGCCGCCGCGGCGCCGGCCTCGGCGCAGGCGTGGTCGTCTTCCACCGTCGAGCCCGAGACGCCGATCCCGCCAATCACGGTGCCGTCCGCCAGGGCGATCGGCAGGCCGCCGGGGAAGGTAATCAGCCCGCCGTTGGAAAGCTCGATCCCGTAGAGCGGCCCACCCGGCTGCGAGAGCTGGCCGACCGCGCCAGTCGGGAAGTGGAATAGGATGGCCGTTCGGGCCTTGCGCTGGGCGATGTCGATGCTGCCCAGCCAGGCGCCGTCCATGCGGGCGAAGGCCTTCAGGTGGCCGCCGCTGTCGACCACGGCGATGTCCATGGTCACGCCCAACTCTACGGCCTTCGCCGCCGCCGCCTGCACCGCGGTGGTGGCCTGCGCCAAACTGATCTCACGGGTTGCCAAGGCTTCTGCCATCGAGTCCCTCCGACCTTCATTATGCGACAGGGGTTGCGAACGGTCCGGCCGATCGGCCGGGTGGAGTGTGCGATGACGGCCGGTCTGCTGAGTCTGCTGCTGCTGGCGAGCCCTGCCGACACCTACCTGGAGGTGCTGCGCGACTTCGAGCGGTACGCCGAGAGCGTCTGGCACGACGCCCCGCCCGGCGGCTACTTCGGCGACGGCGCCAGCGGCGGCAATGCCGGGATCCGCGGCACCTGTGGCGTGCTGCTGGCCTACGCCACCCTGCTGCGCGCCGACGGCCACCCCCCCGCGCGGCGGTTGGACCGCCTGGAGCGCGGCCTGCGCTACGCCGCCGAGACCCACCGCAGCGGCCCGGCGCGCTGCGTTGACGGGCAGCAGTGGGGGCACGGCTGGCAGACCGCGCTGTGGTGCGGCTCGCTGGCCGGCGCCACGCTGCTGGTCGAGGACCGCCTGTCGCCGGCGACGGTTGCGGCGGTGCGCCGGGCGGTGGCCTCGGAAGCCACCTACCGCGCGGCAATCGCCCCGGCCAGCGGTCACATCGGCGACAGCAAGGCCGAGGAGAACGGTTGGAACAGCAACGTCACGGCGGTGGCGGCGGCCTGGCTGCGCGACGACCAGCGCGCGGCGGCCTGGCGCGAGGCGGCGCGGCGCTACCTGGTCAACACCTACACCGTGCCGCCGGCCGCCGACGACCCGTTCCGCGAGCTGGTCACCACCCAGACGCTGTACCCCAGTTTCGCCTGCGAGAATCACGGCTTCTTCCACCCCGAGTACCAGATGGTGGCCGGCATGTCGTGCGGCGACAGCTACGTCTTGGCCCGCCTGGCCGACCCCGCCACCGCCGCCGAGCTGCGGCCCGCCGCGGAGTACCACCACCTGGAGGTCTGGCGCTGCCTGCAGATCGCCTTGCTCGACAGTGGCGAGTTTGCGTTCCCCGCCAGCCTGGATTGGGCGCTGCACAGCTACGGACAGATCAGCTACCTGGCCTGGCTGGCCTGCCACTTCGGCGACTCCACCGCGCGGTGGGCCGAGGAACGGGTGGCCACCCTGCTGCGGGCCCGGCAACAGGTCAACGGCGACGGCCGGATCACCGGCGAGAGCGTCCCCAACGGCTTCTACCGCGAGGCGGTCGGCGCGCGCCGGGTGGCCCTGGCGTGGTGGCAGCATCAGCTCGCCGAGCGCCCCAGCGGGCCGACCACGCCACCGCCCGACGGCACCTTCCACCTGCCCGACGTGAAGCTGATCGTGCGCCGCGACCGCCACGGCTACGTCTCGCTCAGTTACGGCGCCAAGGTGATGGCCCTGGTGCACCCGCCGGCGGCGCCCGGCCAGCCCTACCTCACCACGCCGCGCTCGCCCGGCCTGCTGGCCGGCGCCCGCAGCGCCTCGCAGGTCACCGTGGAGCCGACGCCTGACGGCTTCCGCGCGCAGTTGCTGCTGCAGTGCGGCCCGCTGGAGGAGCGGCGCGTCGTGCTGGCGACCAGCGGCGGCGTGACCGCGCTGCTGGAGCTGCCGCGGCGGGTGCTGCTGCAGGCGGGCCGGGTCCTGGCCTTCCCCCTCGGCATCGAGAACCATGCCCTGACCGGCTCCCATCGCCAGCTCACCTCGGGCGGCGGCGCGCAGCGGATTGCCGAGCGCGGCGGCCAGACCGCCGAGCGGCTGGGGCGCTGGGCCAGCGTCGACGACCGGCTGACGGTGCTGGCCGGGCCGGCCGGCGACTGGACCTACCGCGCCGCCGACCGCTACAACCGTGGCGGTGCCGCCGAAGACTGCCTGGACTGGGTGCCTGCCGATCCCCTCGCGCCGCGCTACGCGGTGATCTTGACCGACGGCCGCAGCGCGGCCCGCACGGCGCTCGAAGCGCGGCTCCAGTGGCAGCTCGACGCCACCGCTGCCAGCCTGCAGGTCGCTCCCTTGCCGCGCCTGAGCCTGCCGCGCGAGCAGTCCAGCGGAGCGGTCGTGGTGGGCATCCGCAGCGTCCGGGCCGTCAGCGAGTCGGCGCAGCACCCCGCCGCGCAGATGATCGATGGTGCGGTCGACACCTTCTGGGTCTCCGGCGGCAACGCCCAGCCCGGAGAAGGTCCCACCCCGCAGCGGCCGGTGATCATCACGCTGACCCCGGCCGACGACCAGCCACTGCGAGCGCTGGTGATCGTCCCCCGCCCCGGCTACGGCCCGCGGGAGGTCGAGCTGGTCGCCGGCGAGCGGCTCCTCTGGCGGGGCCAACTGCAGGCCGAGCCGCGGCAGATCGACCTGCCGGCGGGCACCACCGGCGAGCTCACGCTGCGCCTACTGAGCAGCTACGACCCGCGCGAGCCGACCCGTCCGCGCAACGTGCAAATCGCCGAGCTGGTGCTGCTGCGCTGAGCGCCGGCGAGCGGTCGGTCAGATCTCGAACAGCGGTGGGTCTCCCAGGCGGCGGGTGAACAGGCCCGGCGGGTACGGCAGCCGGACCGGCGGCCGCTGCGCCGGCGGGCACCAACGCAGTTCGAGGCTCTCACCGTCGAGGCTCTGCAGGTGCCCCCCGACGACCCGACACTCGAAGATCAGGACGACGGCATCGAGCTGGTCGCCGTTGGGGTAGGTGTGGCGGAAGCCCGGTCCGCCGAACACGCCGGCCAGCTCCACCGGCTCGACCCGCAGGCCGGTCTCCTCATGGACCTCCCGCACGACGGTCTCGGCGGGCCGCTCGCCGGGGTCCATCGCCCCGCCGGGCAGGCTCCAGCAGCCGTCATCGGAGCGACGCTGGAACAGCAGGCGGCCGGCCTCGTCACGCACCAGCGCTCCACAGCCCGGCATCACCAGCAGCCGCGGGCCGACCAGGGCACGGAGGTCACGGAGGTAGTCGGAGATGGGCATGGTTCAGTCCAACGGTGGGTTCTGCTGGTCGTCCAAAGACGCCCGCAGTCGCTGCAGCTCCGCCTTCAGCGCCGCCCGCACCGCCGCATAGGCCGGGTCGTCGTAGACGCTGCGCAGCTCGAGCGGGTCCTCGTGGAGGTCGAACAGCTCCCACTCCCGCGGGCCCGGCTCTGGTTCGTAGTAGTGACTCAGCTTGTGCCGCGCCGTCCGGACGCCGTAGTGGCTGTACACGTAGTGGTGCGCCAGGTGCATGTAGTAGCGGTAGTAGAGCGAGCTCCGCCAGTCGTCGGGGGCCGTCCCCGCCAGCACCGCTCGCAGACTGCAGCCATCCAGATCGCCCGGATCGGGCAGCCCGGCGTAGTCCAGGAAGGTCTGCGCGAAGTCGACATTCAGGCAGATCGCGGCAGCGCTGCTGCCCGCTGGGATCTCGCGCGGATAGCGGGCCACGAATGGCATCCGCAGGGACTCCTCGTACATGAAGCGCTTGTCGTACCAGCCATGGTCACCCAGGAAGAAGCCCTGATCGCTGGTGTAGATCACCAGCGTGTCCTCGCGCAGGCCGGCGGCGTCCAGATAGTCGAGCAGCCGGCCGACGTTGTCGTCGATGCTCGCAACGCAGCGCAGATAGTCCTTCAGGTAGCGCTGGTACTTCCAAATCGCCAACTCGCGCCCGCTGAGGCCGGCCGGTGGCTCCTGCTTCAGGTCGGTGGCGTTCAGATCGTGCTCGATGGTCATCCGCGCCACCTTGGCGGCGGTCGCCTGCCCGCTGTGGTCGTCGTCGAAGCTGGGCGGCAACGGCAGATCGATCTCTTCGTAGAGGCTCGCGTGCTTCGCATCGGGCAGCCAGGGACGGTGCGGCGCTTTGTGGTGGTACATCAGGAAGAACGGCCGGGACGGATCGCGCTGCTCCAGCCAGCCCAGGCAATCGTCGGTGATCAGGTCGGTGACATAGCCGTGGCGCTGCACCTTGCCCAGCGGAGTCAAGAAGGTCGGGTCGTGGTAGTCGCCCTGGCCTGGCAAGACCGCCCAGTCGTCGAACCCCGTCGGATCGTGGTGACCGCCATGGCCGAGGTGCCACTTGCCGAAGAGGGCCGTCTGGTACCCGCCGGCCTGCAGCAACTTCGCCACGTTGCGCTGCCGGCCGTCGAACTTGTCGTCGAGAGTCAGCACCCCGTTGCCCGGCCGGTGGCTGTAGAGCCCGGTCAAGATCACCGCCCGGCTGGGGGCGCAGATGCTGTTGGTGCAGTGGCAGTTGTCCAGCCGGACGCCTTCGTTGGCGAGGCGGTCCAGGTTGGGTGTCTGGTTGACCCGACTGCCATAGCAGGACATCGCATGGGCCGCGTGGTCGTCGGACATGACGAAGATGATGTTCGGCCGGCGGTGGGTCACGGCAAGCTCCAACCAGCCGGTTGGTCCCAGCGCCGCCATCTCCTGCGCAGGAAGCCGCGCTCCGGCGGGCAACCTGGCTGCCGCGAGACCCGCGCCGGAGCTGTGGATGCCACACCGACTGCTCGTTCACTGTGCCCTGCTGGTGGCGCTGCTGGCTCCGGTCATCAGCGCGCAGGCGCTCACCGACCGGGCCGGGCGAGCGGTCTATGTACGCGGCATGGGCTGGTCGCCGTGGCACGCCACGCAGGGCTGGGGGCGCTCGCCGGAGGTGGTCGCCCAAGACTGGGAGCTGCTCCGCGGGATGCATGTCAACACCCTCCGGCCGTGGGGCCCGATGACGCCCGCTGGCGTCGCCGCGGCCTGGGCGGAGGGGTTGTACAGCCTGCCGCAGCTCGGCCGCGGGAAGCTGCCGACCACGCAGTACCGCAACGGCAGCGCCGCGGGGATGCCGGTCTTCGGGTCGCCCGAGGCGCTCGCCGACATCGCTGCGCAAGGCACGCAACTGGCCACCGCACTGCGCGCCGAACCGGGCCTGCTGGGCTACAACTTGGGCAACGAGTACACCTGCACCGGCCAGGACAGCGCGCAGCAGTATGTCTACAACGGCTTCGACCCCGCCACGCTGGCGGCCTTTCGGGCGCACCTCGCGCAGCGCTACGGGGAGGTCGCCCGGCTCAACACCGCCGCTGGCACGACCTTTGGCAGCTTCGCTGAGGTGGTCCCGCCGACAGGTACCAACAAGAGCCTCGTCTGGTGGGAGTGGTGGCAGTTCCGCCGGGCCGAGGTGGCGCGGTTCTTGCAGGCCGGCGCCGCCGCAGTGGCCGCCGCCGACCCGGGCCGGCCGATCACCTACGCGCGGCTCTGCGGCAACCGCTGGGATCCGATCACCGAGGACCTCGACCCCGTCGGGACGGTGCAGGGGGACAACCTCTACTGGATGTGGGACAAGGCCTGGGCGCCCTTTGCGGTGCGGCTGGCGCGGGTGATCGGGCCGGGTCGCCCGGTGCTGATCACCGAGTCGGGGTTCAACACCCACGACCTGCCCGATCCGGAGCGGGCGGCGCGGCTGATGCGGCAAATGCTCTGGCTGGCCGTGCTGCATCCGGAAGTGGTAGGCACCTGTCCCTTCGTGTTCAGCGACGAGTGGTGGGTCGGCGGCGATCCAAAGGTGCAGGACGCCGCTGGCGACCACTGGGGCGTTCTGACCGCCGACCGTCAACCGAAATCCACCTACCACGCCGTCGCCGCGGTCTATGGCGCCTGCCAGCAGCTCGGCGACCTGCTGACGACCCGGCAGTCGCCGCCCGAAGTGCTGGTGAGCGATCAGGCGGTCGACTGGTGGCGCAGCGGGGCCGGCCCGCCCCACGCGGCGGTGGCCGCACACTTCCTCCGGCAGGGCGTCAGCTTCCGGCTGGTCTCGCTGCTGCGCCCGCAGGAGCTGCTGCAGAGCGCCTGCCGCCGGCTGATCCTGACCGATGCCACCCTCCCCGACGACCTCGCCGGCCACGCCGCCTGGGACGCGCTGCGCGCTTTCGTGGAGCGCGGCGGCGAGGTGCTGTACCTCTGCGACCAGCCCTGGCAGAGCCTCTACCGCCCGCTCGACATCCCTCCGGAGTGGCGTCAGCCGGGTCGGCGGGCGGTCGGCGCTGGCACCCTGGAACTGCGCAGCGGGGTGACCGGCGAACAGCTCCTGGCGGTGCTGGGCGACTGGCTGGGCGCACGTCCCGCGGCGCCGCGGGTGGCGACCGCAGGCGAGGTCTACCACCGGCTGCTGCGCTCCGGCGAGCGCACCTGGCTGCTGCTGGTGAACGTTGGTGACGCCGCCACGACCGTCAGGTTGGGCCTGCCCCAGGGCACGCCGCGGCTGCTGGCGGGCGATGCCGCCGGCCTGCGCCAGGACGGCGCCGACTGGGTGATCGACGGCCTGACCACCGCGGCGGCGTTGGAGCTGGGGCGCTGAGCTAGACGGCCGCCGCGACCTGCTCCGCGGTCCAGGCGCCGTCGGCCACAATCAGCTTGTGCCGCAAGGTGAGCACCTCGCCGGGCGCCAGGGTCTGCTCCTGGTCGAACCACTCGGCGAAGCTGACCGCCGCGAAGGGTTCGCTGCGGACGAACCACTTGGCGGGATACCGCGCGTTGCGCGGGTCGTCGACAAAGACCAGCGTCGAGCTGGCGTCGACCTCGTCGTGGCGCCCGACGTAGGCCAGCCAGGGCGTGGCGCTGCCCATGCCAGCGTCTTGCCCGCGGCGGCCATCGCCCAGCAGCACCTGCCCGCCGGCGAAGTCGCGCGGGCCGCGCCAGAACAGGCCCCCGTACCCGGCGTTCGGCCGCCCCTCGGTGGTCGGCGAACCGCACACCAGCGGCCGCCCGGCGACGTTGGTCAACTGCGACTCGAAGGTCAGGGTGTAAGCCGCGTCGCCCGGCCCGAGCGCGACTCCCCAACGCCGTTGCTCGGCCAGCCAGGTCTCGCCCGCCATGGTGATCCAGTGCAGCCGGTGCGCCAGCGCAGCCTGGTTGCCGGTCAGCGCCAGATCGTCCCAGGCGACGTGCTGCTGCCGCCCGGTGTTCGGCAGCGCGACGTAGCCGCGGTCCGTCGTGAAGGTGTTGCCACCCCAGAAGTTCTGCCCCGAGAGCACGGTGATGGTCATCGCCAGCCCGTGGTGCCAGACATGGTCCCACGGCCGGTGGATGGTCACGACCCGCCCGGCCCGGGTGCGCAACGGGTGGAAGTAGGGCTTCGGCGTCTCCCACTGCACCGTCGTCGGCTGGTAGACATACCGCAGCAACGGCTGGCCGTCGAGCAGCAGATCCACAGCGTGGTCGAGGTGGTGAGCCAGAGCCAGCGTCGGCATCGCAGCGCCTCCGGCGGCGGCCTTGGCGGCCAGCACGCCGAATCCTGCCGCGGCGTCAGGCGGTCAGACCGGCCGCAGCACGACCCGGATGAAGGTCGCGCTGACCTCGAACTCCAAGGGCGGGCTGCCGTTCTGCTGCAACGCCCGCTGCGCCAGCGGCAGACCGGCGCCGTAGCGTTGAGTGAGTCCCAGCACCCGCAGCGCCGCGGCCAGGTTGGGGTTGCGGTAGTCGGTCACTCCCGGCTGGCCGAAACGCTCCGGAGTCACCGCGCCGAACGGCCCGCCGGGGCTGATCACCTCGATCCGGTCGTCGAACCAGGAGACCCTCACCGGACTGTGCGTGGCCTCGTAGGTCCGGTGCAGCAGCGCGTTGCGCACCACCTGCTGGAGGGCCGCCAGCGGGTACTGCTCACGACGCCGCTCCACGGGACCGGAGGTCAGATCGACGGCGATGCGGTTGTGCGCCTGCAGCTTCTCCTCGGTCCGGCGGACCACGGCGCCGACGCTGCCGTCGACCAGCAGCGCATCGCCGATCTCGTCGCCCGGTCCGTCGCCCAGGAAGCGCACAAACTGCACGTACGCCCCCGGCAGCCACTCCCGCGGCTGCCGCCCCACGATCAGCAGCCCCAGCACCGTCGGCACCGGATCGTCGACCGAGGCGATCATCTTGCAGGCCGCCAGACGCTGCTCCACCGTGCGGTCGTTGTCCGCCAGAACGTCCGGCGCCACCGCGGCCGGCAGGTACTCCTCTTCGAAGATCCGCAGGTGCAGGTCCGCCAGCGTCGCGCCCGAGACCGGCTTGGTATCGTACCGCCAAGCAGTGTGACGGTCTTCCTGCATAGTCCACCTCCGGCTCCGCTGGACAGCGCCCTACGCCCCCAGCTCTCCCAGCTCGCCCAGGCTGGCGTGCAGGTAGCGGGCCACACCGGTCTGGCGGGCGGCCTTGGCCACGGCGGTGGCGACGAGGGTGCTGAGGCCGGGTTGGAAAACGCTCGGGATGATGTCGCCCTCGCAGAGGATGCTCGGATCGACGGCGTTGGCCAGCGCTTCGGCGGCGGCCAGCAGCATGGTCGTGTTGACGTCGGTGGCCCGCACGTCGAGCAGGCCGCGGAAGATGCCGGGGAAGGCGATGGCGTTGTTGATCTGGTTCGGCAGGTCGCTCCGCCCGGTGGCCAGCACCGCGGCGACCTCCTGGGCGGCCCAGGCGTCGACTTCCGGGATCGGGTTGGCCAGTGCGAAGACGATCGGCCGGGGCGCCATCGTCGTGAGGGCCTCGACGGCCAGCACATTCGGCCCGCTGACGCCGACGAAGACCTCGGCGCCGCGCACGGCGTCGGTCAGCGTGCCGTCCAGCTTGTCGCGGTTGGTGCGCTGGGCGAGCCGCTCCTTGTAAGGGTTCATACCCTTCGGGCGACCGGGGTAGAGCGTGCCAACGCTGTCGCAGACGATCAGGTCCTGCACCCCCAGCGCCAGCAACAGGTTGCTGACGGCAATGCCGGCGGCACCGGCGCCGCTGATGGCGACGCGGATCTCGCCGACCTGGCGGCCGGTGACCTTGAGGGCGTTGATCAGCCCGGCGGCGACGACCACCGCGGTGCCGTGCTGGTCGTCGTGGAAGACCGGAATGTCGAGCTCGGCGCGGAGCCGTTCCTCGATCTCGAAGCAGCGCGGCGCGCTGATGTCTTCGAGGTTGATGCCCCCGAAGGTCGGCGCGACGGCCTTGACGGTGGCGATGATCGCCTCGGGGTCTTGGGTCGACAGGCAGAGCGGGAAGGCGTCGACGCCCGCGAACTCCTTGAAGAGCATGCACTTGCCCTCCATCACGGGCATCGCCCCGTAGGGGCCGATGTTGCCGAGACCGAGGACCGCCGTGCCGTCGGAGACGACCGCCACCAGGTTGCCCTTGACGGTCAGGTGATAGGCCGCCGCGAGGTCGCTCTCGATGCGCTTGCAGACCCGCGCCACCCCGGGCGTGTAGGCCCGTGAGAGGGCATCGCGGTCACGCAGCGGGACACGGTTCTCGACGGTGATCTTGCCGCCAACGTGCAGCGCGAAGGTGCGGTCGGTGGTCTGCAGCAGCTCGACCTCGTCGAGCGCGGCGACGGCCGCGGCAATGGCGAGTTCGTGCTGTTCGTCGAACGCCTCGACATCGATCGCCCGGCTGGTGTAGCCGGCCTTCGTCTCGGTGATGGTGACCGCCCGGATCAGCGCCCCCTGCGCCGCCAGGGCGCTGGTGATGCTGGCCAGCATCCCCGACCGGCTGGGGTACCGCACTTCCAAAGTCAGGCTGGTGCTGGGTGACACCTGTCGCATATCCGTCAAGCTCCCAGCAATCGTCCTGCAACACTCTCGCCGGCGGGCGCGACGCCTGCCGGTCGCCCTCGCCGCGGCGGCAGCTTCGTTGCATGTTCCTTTTCGAGACACGCCGGTCCGGCACTGCCGCGAGGGGTCGCCGCGGGGCCGGGCGGAGCGTGTCGCGCGTGGTGACTTTCGGGAGGGAGGCAACGCCATGCCGACCGATCTGTGCCTCGTCGACGCCCTGATCGACGAGCACCGCGGCCGCACGGGTGAAGTGATCGCACTGCTGGAGGCCTTCCAGCGGCAGTTCCAGCACCTGCCCGCCTGGGCGCTGGAACGCGCCGCCGAGCGACTGGGCTTGTCGCTGAGCCATATCTTCGGCGTCGCCACCTTTTACAACGCCTTCACGCTGACCCCGCGCGGCGAGCACGTCGTGAAGGTCTGCCTGGGCACCGCCTGTCACGTCGCCGGCGGGCGGCGGGTGCTCGACGAGTTGGAGCGCGAGCTGGGCATCGCCGCGGGGGGCACCACGCCCGACGGGCGGTACAGCATCGAGGTCGTCCACTGCCTCGGCGCCTGCGCCGTGGCGCCGGTGGTGGTCACCGACGACGAGACGCATGGGCGGATGGATCCCAGCAAGACCCGCGCTGCGGTGCGGGCCGTGGCGCACCGCCCGGCAGCGCGGACGTCGGAGACTCCGACACCAGGCTCCGAAGCTGCCGCGGCGCCGATCCTCAAGATGCTCTCGCCCGGCGATCTCGACCGGCGGCGCACCGAGTTGGTGGCGCAACGCCTTGCCGGGCGGCGGTCGATCAGCCTCTGCGGCGGACCCGGTTGTCGGCCGCGGGGCGGGTTGCAGGTGGCGCACGCCTTTCGTGAGGCGCTGGTCGCCCAGGGCCTGGCGACCAGCGTCGACTTCCGCTTCACCGGCTGCCACGGCTTCTGCGAGCAGGGGCCGGTGGTGGTCGTCGAGCCGGGCAACGTCTTCTACCGCGGCGTGCAGGCCCGCGACGCCGCCGAGGTCGTCGAGGCGCTGGCCGAGGACCGCGTCGTCGAGCGTCTGCTGTACGTCGATCCCGTCAGTGGCCGGCGCGCCGTGCGTGAGGACGAGGTCGCCTTCTACGCCCGCCAGACGCGGCTGCTGTTGACCGGCAACAAGGCGGTCGACCCGACCAGTCTGGATGACGCCCTGGCGGCCGGCGCTTACGAGGGCCTGCGTCGGGCGCTGGCGCTGGCGCCGGAGGAGGTGATCGCCGAAGTCCGCGCCTCGGGCCTGCGCGGCCGCGGTGGGGCGGGCTTCCCGACCGCCCAGAAGTGGGAGTTCTGCCGGCGCGCCGCGGGCGAGCAGAAGGTCGTGATCTGCAACGCCGACGAGGGCGACCCCGGCGCCTTCATGGACCGCTCGATCTTGGAGGGCGACCCGCACGCGGTGATCGAAGGCATGGCCATCGGCGCCTACGCCATCGGCGCCGCGCTGGGGGTGGTCTACGTGCGGGACGAGTACCCGCTGGCCGTCGAGCACCTGCATCTGGCGCTGCAGCAGGCGCGGGAGCAGGGGCTGCTGGGCGAGAACATCCTGGGCAGCGGGTTCAACTTCGACCTCGAGCTGGTCCGTGGCGCTGGGGCGTTTGTGTGTGGTGAAGAAACCGCGCTGATTGCCAGCATCGAGGGCGAACGGGGAATGCCGCGGGCGAAGCCGCCGTTCCCGGCCAACAGCGGGCTCTGGCGGATGCCCACCAACATCAACAACGTCAAGACCTGGAAGTTCGTGCAGGTGATCCTCAGCCGCGGCCACCAGGTCTTCAGCGATGTCGGCGCCGAGACCTGTCGCGGCACGATGCTCTTCAGCCTGGTCGGCAAGGTGCGCAACCCCGGCCTGGTCGAGGTGCCGCTCGGCACCACCATCCGGGAGCTGGTCGAGGGGATCGGCGGCGGGCCGCTCGACAAGCCGATCAAGGCGGTGCAGATCGGCGGGCCGTCGGGGGGCTGCATTCCGGTCAGCCTGTTCGACACGCCGCTGACCTACGAAGCCCTCGCGCAGGTCGGCGGGATCCTCGGCTCGGGCGGCGTGATCGTGCTCGACGAGGACGCCTGCATGGTCGACGTGGCGCGCTACTTCGTCCACTTCACCCGCAACGAGAGTTGCGGCAAGTGCGTGCCCTGCCAAATGGGCACCCAGCAGTTGGCCGCCATTCTCGACCGGATCGTCCAAGGCGAGGGACGGCTGGCCGATCTGGACCTCCTGGAGCGGGTCTGCGACACGATGCAGCAGGGCTCGCTGTGCGGATTGGGGAAGACCGCGCCGAACCCGGTGCTGACGACGCTGCGCTACTTCCGGCACGAGTATCTCAGCCACATCGAACTGCACGACTGCCCGGCCGGCGTCTGCCGCGAGCTGTTCGCCTACTGGATCGATCCGGACGAGTGCGTCGGCTGCAGCCTCTGCCGCAAGGCCTGCGCCACGCAGGCGATCGCCGGCAACCACAAGTCGGTGCACCTGATCGACGCCGCGGCCTGCGTCCGGTGTGGGGCCTGCTTCGAGGTCTGTCCACCGAAGATCGCCGCGGTCCACCGCGTGCCGACGGAGGTGCGGCGATGAGCGAGCTGACCTTGGCGAAGCTCCAGATCGATGGCCGCGAGGTCGCCTTCGAGGCCGGCCAGACCGTGCTCGCCGTGGCCACCGCCGCCGGGATCGACATTCCGAACCTGTGCGCCTACCCGACCCTCAAACCGTTCGGCCGTTGTCGCCTGTGTTGCGTCGAGATCGAGGGCGTCCGCGGCTATCCCTCGGCCTGCACCACGCCGGCGACGGCCGGGATGGTGGTCCGCACGGAGTCCCCCGAGCTGCTCCGCCTGCGGCGCGGGGCGCTGGAGCTGGTGCTGACCGAGCACCCGACCGGCTGTCTGCTGTGCGGTCACCAGGCCGAGTGCGTCGACCACCACGGCTGCCACTCGCGGCGGTCGGGGATGGTCACCGGCTGTCGCTTCTGTCCGCGCGACCAGCAGTGCGAGCTGCAGACGATGGTCCAGCGGCTGGAGTTGCACGACGTCGCCTATCCGGTGAAGCACCGCGGCCTGAGCGTCGACCGGCGCGATCCGTTCTTCGACCGCGACTACAACCTCTGCATCCTCTGCGCGCGCTGTGTGCGGGTCTGTGACGAGCAGCGCCAGGCGCAGGCCGTGGCGCTGACCTATCGTGGGCCGACCGCCCTGGTTGGCACCGCCTTCGGGCAGCGCCTGCAGGAGACCGCCTGCCAGTTCTGCGGCGAATGCGTCGACGCCTGTCCGACCGCCTCGCTGGCGGAGCGCGTCAACAAGTGGGTCGGCACGCCGACCGGCAGCGTCCGCAGCACCTGCCTGTTCTGTGGTCTGGGCTGCCAGCTCGAGCTGCGCAGTCGGGACGGGCAGTTGATCGGCGCCCGGCCGGCCGACGAGGCGCAACACCTCTGCGCCCGCGGGCGCTTCGCGCCGGTCGAGGTGGCCGTCGCCAACGGCCGGGTGATCGAACCACTGGCCCGCCGCGGCGGGCAGTTGGTACCGGTCGAGTGGGACGAGGCCCTGGCCGCGCTGGCGGCCGGCCTGGCCGCGCCGCTGCTGTGGGCCAGCAGCGATCTGCTCAACGAGGATCTGGCCGCCGTGGCCGACCTGGCCGCGGCGCTCGACGCCCCGGTCGCCGCGGCGCCGGAGCCGGCGGGCGCCTGGGACTGGGACGCGCTGGCGGCGGCCCGGACCATCGTCACCGTGCGCACCGAGTGGCGCTACTTCCAGACCGCCGTGCAACTGGCCATCGGCCGCGCCGTCGCGGCTGGGGCGCGACTGCTGACAGTCGAGGCGCTGCCCAGCGACCTGACCCGGATCGCCACCGCCGTGGTGGCTGTCGAGCCGGGCGGCGAGGCCGCCGCCTTGGATCGGCTTCCAGCGCACCCGCTGCTGGCGCAGCCGGGTCCGACGGTGCTGCTGGTCGGCCAGGGGCTGGCGGCACAAGGCACCGCGGCGGACGCCGCGGTGCAGCGGCTCGCCGCCGCGCTGGGCGCCGTCGTGCTGACGCCACCGGCGCAGGCCAACGCCAGCGGGCTGCGCGCCGCCCTGCCGCAGTGCGGGTCGCTGGCCGCGCTGCTCGCGGCCGAGCCGGCGCCCGGCAGTCTGCTCAGCTTCGGTCGCCCGCCCCTGACCAGCCGCGGCGCGCTGGGGTTCTGGGCGGCCTGGACGCATCTGCTGGACCCGGTCACGGCGACCGCCGACCTGGTCTTGCCGGCGACCATCTTCACCGAGCAGTCCGGCAGCCTGGGCGTCGACGCCGGGCGGCGAGCCGTGCACGCCGCGGTGCCGGCCGCTGGGGAGTGCCGCCCGGTGGCAGCCGTGGTCGCGGCGCTGCAGCCGCTGCTGGGTACTGCCACGCCGCGACCCGCGGCGACACCGCCGGAGGCCCCGTCGCGGGCCGCCGGCCGCGAGCTTGGCCGCCGGCCGCTGCTGCGCGAGGTCAGCACGGCCGACTACCTCGGCCAGTCGCTGTCGGCGCAAGTGCCCGGCCTGCTGCCGCTGGTCGCCGAGGGCGCGGTGCAGGTGCATCCTGCCGACGCCCTGGAGCTGCAGCTCAGTGACCGCCAGGTGGTCATCCTGGCCGGTCCCGGCGGCAGCTTGGAAGTGCCGGTGCAGGTATCGCAGCGCACGGCCATCGGCACCGCGCGACTGGTGCTGCCCGCCCTGTACGGTCACGACGGCGTGCCACTGGCCGCCGTGTTCGGCGAGAATCCCGGTCTGGTGTCGTTCTGCCTGCCGCAGTAAGGAGAGTCCACGATGTACCGCATCGTAGAACGGCGCCAACTGGTCCCCGACACGCACTTGCTGGTGGTCGAAGCGCCGCACGTCGCGCGCAAGGTGCAGGCCGGGCAGTTCATCATCTTGCGGCCGCACGACGAGGGGGAGCGGATCCCGCTGTCGGTGGCCGACTGGGACCGCGACGCAGGGACCGTCACCAGCGTCTTCCTGGAGGCCGGCGCCAGCACGATGCAGCTCGCCAAGCTGCAGCCCGGGGACACGCTGCCGACCTACATGGGTCCGCTGGGCACGGTCGCCGAGGTCGAGCGGGTCGGCACCGTGGTCTGCTGCGGCGGCTGCTACGGAATCGGCGCCCTGTTGCCCATTGTCCGGGCCCACAAAGAGGCCGGCAACGAGGTGATCTGCATCCTCGAAGCCCACAGCTCCTGGCTGCTCTACTGGGTCGACCGCCACCGTGAAGTGGCCGACCAGGTGCATGTCGTCACCAGCGACGGCAGCGCCGGCGACAAAGGGCTGTCCTTCGACATCCTGCAACAGCGCTTCGACGCCGGGCAGCCGATCGACGCCATCCACGCCATTGGCTGCACCTTCATGATGGAACGCAACAGCCTGGCAGCGCTGGCGAAGCAGACACCGATTCGGATCACCCTCAACCCAGTGATGGTCGATGGCACTGGGATGTGCGGCGGCTGCCGCTGCGTGGTCAACGGCGAGCGCAAGTTCGCCTGCGTCGACGGCCCCGAGTTCGATGGCCGCGAGGTCGACTGGACGGCCCTGGTGGAGCGCCGCAAGAGCTACCGGGCGCAGGAGATTGCCTCCTTGCAGCAATACGAGAGCCGCGGCTTCCTCGGCTCGTCGGCGGCGGTGGAGACGTTGGGAGAGCGCGATGAGTGAGACCGCCCGGCCGAAAGGAGGGGTCGACCTGCAGCGGCGAGACATGCCGACCCAGGACGCGGCAGCGCGGGTCCACAACTTCGAGGAGGTGGCGCTCGGTTACACCGTCGAACTGGCGATGGCCGAGGCGCGGCGCTGCCTGGACTGCAAGCGACCGAACTGCGTCACCGGCTGCCCTGTCTCGGTGAACATCCCCGGCTTCATCCGCGAGCTGGCCGCCGGCAACCTGGAAGGCGCCCGGGCGGCGATTCGGGAGACCAACCTGCTGCCGGCGGTCTGCGGCCGGGTCTGCCCGCAGGAGCACCAGTGTGAGGCGCTCTGCAACCTCAACAAGCGCGGCGCCTCGGTGGCGATCGGGCGGCTGGAGCGCTTCGTCGCCGACTGGTGCGCCTTGCACGAGGTGGTCGGCGCGCAGACTGCTCCGGCTGAGCCGGTGGCCGCCAGCGGCAAGTCCGTCGGCATCGTCGGCAGCGGCCCGGCCGGGCTGGCCTGTGCCAGCGACCTGCTCAAGCAGGGCCACGCCGTGACCATCTACGAAGCCCTCGACGAGCCCGGCGGGGTGCTGATCTACGGGATCCCCGAGTTCCGGCTGCCGAAGGACATCGTCCGCCGCGAGATTGGCGAGATCCGCCGGATGGGCGCGCAGATCATCTGCGACTTCCTGGTCGGCCGCACCGCGACGCTGGCCGAGCTGCGCGAGGAGCACGACGCGCTGTTCATCGCCACCGGCGCTGGCCTGCCCTGGTTCCTTGACATTCCCGGCGAAGATCTGGTCGGGGTGATGAGCGCCAACGAGTACCTGACCCGCGTCAATCTCCTGCGGGCCTACGACAAACGCGCCAACACCCCCGTGCCGAAGCCGCGGCGGGTGGCCGTGATCGGCGCTGGCAACGTCGCGATGGACGCCGCCCGCACCGCCAAGCGGCTCGGCGCCCGCGAGGTCAGCATCGTCTACCGCCGCTCCCGCGCCGAGGCGCCGGCGCGGCACGAGGAGCTGGAGCACGCCGAGGAAGAGGGCATCCGGTTCCAGTTCCTGACGCAGCCCGTGGAGTACCTCGGTAACGACGAAGGCCGGCTGACCGCCCTGCGCTGCCGCCGCATGGAACTCGGCGAGCCCGACGAACGGGGCCGGCCGCGCCCCGTCGAGGTCGCCGACAGCGAGTTCGACATACCGGTCGACCTGGCGATTCTGGCGATCGGCCAGAGCCCCAACCCGATGATCAAAGACACCACCCCCGAGATCGAGGTCTCGCGCCGGGGCACACTGGTGGTCGAGCCTGAGACCCTGGCCACCAACCTCCCCGGCGTCTTCGCCGGCGGCGACGCGGTGACCGGTCAAGCGACCGTGATCCTGGCGATGGGCGCCGGCCGCACCGCGGCCGCCGGGATCGCGGCCTGGTTGAGCCAGGCGACCTGACCCCGCCGGCGGGCGGCTGCTCCCCAGAGGTCAACGCCGCATCGTCGACAGGTTGCGCTGCCCGGGTCCGGTGTTGGCCTCCCGGCGCCGCAGCAGGGGACCTCGACGCCGTGGTGAAGGGGCGGTTGGAGACGGCCATGGGCATGCCGCGGCGGGAGTTTCTGCGACGGGGCGGGGCGGCCTTGGCGGTGCCCTGGGTGGTGCCGGCCTCGGCGTTGGGGAAGGATGGCTTCACCGCGCCGAGTGAGCGGATCCAGATGGGTTTCATCGGCCTCGGCGGGCAGGGCTCGGGGCATCTCCTGGGCGGTGCCTGGACCTACCTCTCGGGTGGCTGCGTGGCCCGCGACGAAGTGCAGGTAACGGCGGTCTGCGACGTGATCCGCGACCGGCGCGACGGCTCGGCGCGGCGGGTGGACCAGTACTACGCCGGCAAGTTCGGGCAGGTCGGCTACCAGGCCTGCCGGGCCTTCATCGACTTCCGCGAACTGCTCGCCCGCAGCGATGTCGACGCGGTGGTGATTGGAACGCCGATCCACTGGCACGCACCGATGTCGATCTTGGCTGCCGAGGCCGGCAAGGATGTCTACTGCGAGAAGCCGACGGCGCTGACGATCCGCTCGAGCCGGCGGGTCGCCGACGCCGTGCGGCGCTACGGGCGGGTCTACCAGGGCGGCACGCAGCAACGCAGCGAGTATGGCGGCAAGTTCCGGTTGGCCTGCGAGCTGGTCCGTAGCGGTCGCCTCGGCACGCTGCAGGAGGTCTGGGCATTCTGTGCCGGCGGCTGCTACACCTGGTCGCCCGCCGGGCCGCCACAGCCGGTGCCCGACTGGCTCGACTGGGACCTCTGGCTCGGCCCGGCGCCCTGGTTCCCGTTCGACGGCCGCCTCGACAGTCACCGCTTTGGGTCCGATGGCATCAACTGGGGGCAACACCACTACGACATCGTGCAGTGGGCCCTCGACGCCGACCGCAGCGGGCCGGTCGAGCTGGACTTCCGCGACGGCCACGCCGTCGCCACGTACGCCAGCGGCGTGCAGGTCCACGGAGCGCCCTGGCCGGGGCAAAGCGTCGGCGACACCGGCGGCGCGGTCTTCCGCGGCACGGCGGGCTGGCTGGCGGTGGACCGTGAAGAGCTGATCAGCGACCCGCCCGAGCTGGTCCGCGAGCCGCTCCGCGCCGGGGAGGTGCATCTGCCGGCGACGAACAGCCACATGGGCGAGTTCCTGGAGTGCATCCGCACCCGCCGACAGCCGGTCGGCCACGCCGAGGCGACGCATCGCGCGGCCAGCGCACTGATCCTCGGTGGGCTGGTGCAGCAACTGCGGCGCAAGCTGCGCTGGGACCCCGCCACCGAACGCTTCGTCGACGACGCCGCGGCGAACCGGCTGCTGGAAGCCGCCTCGCGCGCCCCGTGGGACGCGTAGGAGAGGATCACGCGATGCGCACCCAGACCTGGTGGCTGACCTTGGCCCTGCTCTCGCCGCTCGCGGCGCAGACCGACGAGGCGACGGCGCTGGCCGGGCTGCAAGCCGGCGACGCCAACGCTCGGGTGGCGGCCTGCCTGACCTTGCAGCGGATCGGCAGTGCCGCGGCGGTGCCGGCGTTGGCCAGCCTGCTCGGCGATCCGGCCGTCGCCCAGGCCGCGCGACAGGCGCTGGAGGCGATCCCCGACTCGGCAGCCGGCGCGGCGCTGCGGGCAGCGCTGGCGACGACTCGCGGCGCTGAGCGGGTGGGCGTGGTGCAGTCCCTCGGCGCGCGCGCCGAGGCCACGGCGGTCCCAGACCTGGCGGGCCTGCTGGGCGACGCCGACCCCCTGGCCGCGCGCACCGCGGCGCGGGCGCTCGGCCGGATCGGCACGGCCGCAGCGTTGACCGCCCTGCGCGGCGCCCCGCCGAGCGTCGACCCGACGGTCCGCGCGGCGGTCGCCGACGGGCTGCTGCTGTGCGCCGAACAGCTCCTGGCCAGTCGCCAGACGGCGGCGGCGGCGACCGTCTACCGCGATCTCGCGGCCGCCGGGCTGCCGGCGCATCTGCGGGTTGCGGCGCTGCGCGGGCTCTACCTGACCGACCGCGACGGCGGCCTGGCGCGGCTGTCGGCGGCGCTCCAAGGCAGCGACCGCGCCGCGCGCCAGGCGGCGCTGCAGGCGGCTGCCGACCTGCCGGGTACGGCGGTCGCAGCGACCTTGGCGAAGCTCCTGCCAAGCCTGGCGGCGGTCGCGCAGGTCGATCTGCTGGCCGCTCTGCGGTCCCGCGGCGACCCGGCGGTGGTGCCCGCGCTGCTGCGGGCGCAGCAGCATCCTGAGCTGGCGGTGCGCCTGGCCGCCTGGCAGGCCCTCGGCGAGCTGGCCGACGACAAGCTGCTGGCCGGCCTGGCCGACCGCGCGGCGGCCTGTGAAGGGGCCGAGCTGAGCGCTGCGCGGCTGGCCCTGACGCGCCTGCAGCGCGGCGCGGTGGAGGCGGCGATGATCCGCCGGCTGCCTGCCGCGGCGCCTGCGGCGCAGGCCGAGCTCGCGCGGGCGCTGGCCAGCCGGCGTGCCGTGGCGGCGGTGCCGGCCTTGCTGCACCTGGCGACGACCGGCGCACCGCCGGCGGCGCTGCGGGCGACGGTGGCGCTTGGTGAGCTGGCCGACCTGGCGGTGTTGCCGGCTTTGGTGAAGCTGCTCGCTAGCGCCAGCGAGTGGCCGTTGTTGGACGCCGCGGAGCAGGCCGTGGCGGCCGTTGGCCTGCGGGCCGGTGGCGGTGATGGCCCCGCAGCCACCGTGCTGGCGGCGCTGCCCGGCGCGCAGCCGATCAACCACGGCGCCCTGTTGCGGGCGGCCGGCGCCATCGGCGGGCCAGCGGCGGTGCAGGCGGTGCGGCAGGCGCTCGACGAGGCCACTCCCGAGGTCGCCGCTGCGGCGCTGCAGGCCTATGCCGAGGCCGCGCCGCCCAGCGCGCTGGAGGACCTCCTGGCCCTGGCTCAGCGCCCCGGCGAGGCGCTCCGGCGGGTCGTTGCGCTGCGCGGCTACTGGCGCCTGGTGGCCCTGCTGACCGACCGCCCGGCCGCCGAGAGGCTGGCGCGGGTGCAAGCCGGCCTGGCGGTCTGCGAGCGGCTGCCCGAGCGACGTTTGGGCCTCGCCGAGCTGGGCCGCGTGCATCTGCCCGCGGCGCTCGCCCTGGCCGTGCAGCAGGCCGCTGGTGAAGCCCGCGAAGAAGCCGAACTGGCCGCCCTGCAGATCGCCACCGCCCTGCTGGGCAGCGACCGCGTGGCGGCCGAGCCAGTGCTTCGCCGCCTCGCCGCCACAGGCGCCGGCGACGAGCTGCGGCAGCGCGCCCAGGCGGCGTTGGCGGAGTTGACACAGCGCGCGATGTACCTGATGCCGTGGCAGGTCTGCGGCCCGTTCCGCGAGCCTGGCCGCGAATGCCAGGCGCTCTATGACATCGCCCTCGGTCCCGAGCGGGAGCCTGCGGATCCGGCCATCCACTGGCAGCCGGCGGTCAGCCCGCCCGACCCGCTGCTGTTCTGGCAGGTCGACCTGGGCGGTCTGACCGGCGGCAACCACTGCCTGCTCTACCTGCGCACCCGCCTCGAGGTGCCCACCGCGCAGCCGGCCCGCCTGGCCATCGGCACCGACGATGGGATCAAGCTTTGGCTCAACGGCGCCCTGGTCCACGCCAACAACGCGGTCCGCGGCCTGACGCCCGACGAAGACAAGTGCGACGTGCAACTCCGCGCTGGCTGGAACGAGCTGTTCGTCAAGATCACCCAACACACCGTCGGCTGCGGCGCGACCTTCCGCCTGACCCGCCCCGACGGCCAGCCGATCGCCGGTCTGCGGGTGGCGGTGCCGGAGTAGGCCGCGGCCAGGGCCACCGCACCGGGTCAGCCGACACAGGCGTTGAGAACGGCCTTGTGCAGGACCGGTGCCAGCCGGAGCAGGCTGGCGAACGGTTCGGTCGCCTAGCCGTCGCGGGCCAGACACCACTCCAGCAGGCCGTCGAAGTCGGCGTCCCGGAGCTGCTCGACCAGATCGCGCTGCAGGACGTCCGGGGTCTCGTCCTCACCAAGACGCCGCAAGGTGTCCTGTACGGCCCGCCGGATCCTCCGCCAGGCGCGTCCTCGTTGTTCACAGATTGCCTGATCATTCAGTCGGAGCAGGTGCGGGTCGGTCGTCGTCTGGCCCTTCGGCGATGGCTGGCCCGCGCCATCGTAACGGGCGGCGAGTTCACAGGTCTCGGGCACGAACACGAGGTGGTCCCACGGGTTCTCGCGGGTCGGGTCGATCAGCAGCGGGCGGTGCCGCGCGTCCATCGGAAAGCGACTGCCCTTGCGGCGCTGGCAATCATCGCACGCCAGCAGCAGGTTCCGCCACCAGAAGGCGCGTCGCGGGTACTCGGTCGGGGACTTTCGTTTGGGGTAGCAGTGCTCCACGGTCACGCCGCGGCTGTCGCCGCAGTACATACAACGCTCGGTGGGGCCGGCCATCGCCTGGAGGTTCTGCAGCACGGGCCGAAAGGCCGGCATATGTCTGGCCCGCTTCCAGGTGGCCTCGACGTCGTCGCCAGCATTCACCACCAACTGCTGGTCGCGCAGGAACTCACGCGTCGCGCGGTCGAGTGGCCGTCGGGGGCAGTGGCGCATCGCTGGCTCAGGCCTCCTCCGGGTCGACGAACAACGCCAGTTGCTGGAACTCGTGCTCTTCCGGCTGGGTCAGCGGGACAGCCCGCCGCTTGGCGGCCAACGCCGAGTAGCGCCGCCGGTTGTCGACCGCCAGCGGCGACCGGGTGTGCTGCTGCCCGAAGGCCGGGCTGAGCAGGATGGCATCGGCCGTGCCCGCGATCACGCGCTGGTAGTCTCCGTCGGCCAGCGCGAACGGCGCCCGGTCATCGTCGGGCGCGGGGAGGTGGAACAGGCCATTGGGATCCGCTGCCTGACATATCGCCGGGCTGTGCGTGGTGACGATGAACTGGATCTGCGGCAGCTTGCTCTTCAGCCAGAAACCGACCTGGCGCTGCCACTCGGGGTGGAGGTGGGCGTCAACCTCGTCGATCAGAACCACTCCCGGCAGATCGACGGTGCCGTGGCCAACCTGCCCCAAGATGGCTTCTGGTCCGTAGACCCCAACGAGCGATCGCAGCAGGTCAACCAGCATCGCCAGGGCGGCGCGGTAGCCCTCACTCATGTCGCGCAACGGCAACAGCGCACCGTTGGCCTGGCGCAGCCAGAGACCGTCGGCGTCAATCCGATCGACGGACAGGCCGTGGCGGAGGAAGTCGGCGTTGAGCAGGTCGACCACCCGCTGGAGCACGGCGGTCTCCGTCGGCCGGTGCTCCAGCCGGCGGTAGTTGAGGTCGTGCAGCCACTCGTCGGCCTCGCGGAGGGTGGCGTCTTCCCGGAAGAGCGTGGCGAAGCGGCCGACTGGACCGGCCTGGGCCATGATCCGCTGCGCTTCGCTGGAGTGCCCGGTCAGTCGCCGAAACGGGCCATAGCCGGCCGCGAACCAACCGTTCGGATGGTCGGTCCAGGGCCCATGGGTCGGCCCGAGGTCCTTTCTGCGGAACTTGCTGCCAGGTCTGGGCGTGGTCCCGTTGTCGGCGCTCGCCGCCAGCTCCAACTCGGACCAGAACGGCCGCTCGTACCGCCGGCCGGCCTGGAACTTGTCGCGCTGGTCCGCCACCAACTCCACCCCGACCGTCGCAGTCTGGTAGCCAGTTCGGATCCAGCCGTCGAAGCCGGTCTGCAGCACACGCGCCGCCGGCGGTCCGACCAGGGCCACGGCGATGGCCTTCAGGAGTGCCGTCTTCCCGGCCCCGTTATCTCCCGTGACGACCGTCCAGCCAGCGTGCGAGCCATCCGGCCGCTCCAATGTGAAGTCGAGCTCCCGGAAGCCTCGCAGATTCTCCAGCACCACGCGTCGTATGTACACGCCGTCGCTCCGCAGGCTGGGGTGCCCGTGCCGCCCGATCAGCATTCGGCTCCGCCACCACCGATCCTGCTGGCCCCTGGCCGCCGGTCCTCGGAAGGTCCCCCCCACGCTGCGCCGAACCGCGCGGCGCGGAGGCGTGTGATGGCGAAGTACCGGTCTCTTCTGCTCGGCTGCGGGGCGCGGGCGACGGAGCATGTGGCGGTCTATGCCGACCTGCCCGACCTGGAGCTGGTGGCGTGCTGCGACTTGCAGCCCGAGCGGGTGCAGCATTACCAGCAGACCTACGGCATCCCGCAGGGCTTCACCGACTACGAAGAGGCCCTGCGGCAGGTGCAGCCGGACATCGTCCACCTGGTGACCTGCCCCGGCAACCGGGTTTGGGAGGCCGAGGTGACCGCTGCGGCCGGCGTCAAGGCGGCGATCTTCGAGAAGCCGCTGGCCATCTGCCCGTCCGACCAGGCCGCGCTGCGGCGGGCTCAGGCCAGCGGGCTGGAGATCATCACGAACTGTCAGCGGCGCTACTTCCCGCAGTTCCGCGACGGCGTGCTACGCCAGATCGTCGCCGAGGAGCTGGGCGAGGTCTACCTGGTCCGGGCGAGCTGCAAGAGCAACTGCATGGCGATGGGTCCCCACACGATGGACCTGCTGCTGCTGTTGCTCGGCGAGGAGCACCCCAACGAGGTCTGGGCGATGTGCCACACCATCAACGAGACGGAGTTCCAGATCACGCACCGCGCGCCGGAGAGCACCTTCGCGCAGTACTGGTTCCCCAGCGGCCTGCGGGTGTTCTTCGACGCCACCCCCGACGCGCTGGGCACACCGGGCGAGACGAGCTACTGGATGCACCTGCACTTCGACGTGCTGGGCAGCGCGGGGCGCCTCTACCTGACCCAGAACGCGGGCTACTGGTACACCCGCCACGGCCACGCCGAACCGCTCTACGGGCCGAGCAGTTGGGATCAGCAGGGCTACGCCGGGCAGCGTGACTTCACGGCCGCGGTGGCCACCCACCTGGACGGCGGGGCGCCGCATCTGAACCGTTACGAGCTGCACCAGCACGCCGTCGACGCGCTGCTGGCGGCGCAGGCCTCGGCCTACCACGGCCACAAGATCGCCTGCCCCGCGAGCGACTTCACCGACGCCCAGTGGCTGGAGCTGCGGGAGCGGCTGCGCCGCGGGTAGCGCGGCGGGCCGCCACGGCGGCGCAGGGAACAGCCCTCGACTGCCGAACGACCGTTTGGGAGTGGCGCGATGACCCGACCGAGTGACCTCCGCGGGTGGTGGCTGGTGGTGCTGCTGGGCGGCCTGACCGCCTGCCAGGGCCAGACCGAGCGGCGCGAGAACTTCGACGCGGCGGCCCTGCCGGCAGCCTGGCAAGTCACCGGCGCGGTCAGCATCGACACCGCGCGGGGACACACCGGCGGCGGGTCGCTGCAGGTGGCGCCCGGCGGGCGGGCCGCCTGGAAACTGCGCGACACCAACGGCAGCGGGCGGGTCAGCTTCTGGGTCTACGAAGACGCCGCGACGCGCGAAAAGGACAAGGAGCGCGGCGCCGGGCCACTCTACGGGATCACCTGCGCCGACGGCCGGGTGCTGCTGGCGGGCACCGTCTACGCGCCTTATCTGGCCGGCAACACCACCTACAGCCTGGCCGAGTACCGCCCCGCGGCCAACGAGCAGCCCTACTTCGGCGTGACCTACCTCGGCCGCCAGCGCACCGCCGGGTGGCACCACTGGGTTTTCGACTTCGACCCCGCCAAAGGCCTGAGCATCAGCCACAACGGACAGGACCTGAAGGGCCGCTTCAACTGGATCAAGAGCGAGGTGCGCGGCTTCACGGGCTTGCTGGTGCTGGGCGACCAGCAGCAGGACCGGCCGCAGAGCACCTGGATCGACGACCTCGAGGTGACCCTCAGCGACGCCCCGTTGGGTGACCCGTTGGCGCAGTTGCTGCCCGCCAGCGACCCGCCCGCAGAGGGCGAGGTACCGCGCCTGCGGCCGTCCGTCGCAGCCGAGCATCCCCGGCTGCTGTTCGGCCCCGAGGACCTGCCGGCGCTCCGGGAGTTCGTCAAGACGCCGCGCGGCAAGCTGTTCTTCGACCGGCTCAGCCAGTACCTCGGCGCCTGCAACCCGCCCACCGGAACCGCCTTCCTGACCGACGCCACCGACGGCCAGCGGCAGGGGCTCTGGCGGATGCCGACGGTGGCACTGCACTATCTGTTGACCGGCGACCAGGCCTCGTTGGACAAGGCCGTCGGGTTCCTGAAGGTGCTGCTGGGGCTGAAGCACTGGGAGCTCGACGAGCTCGACAGCGGCATGAGCAGCGCGAACCTGATGATCGGCGCGGCGCTCTGCTACGACTGGCTGCACGACGCGCTGGACCCGGCCTTCCGGGAGCGCTTCCGCGTGAAGCTCTGGGAGCACGCGCGGCGGCAATACTACCTCGGGCACCTCGGCCGCTGGGGTGAGCCGAGCAGCCACTACTGGCAGGGCGACCCGCAGAACAACCACCGCTGGCACCGCAACGCCGGTCTGGCGCTGGCAGTGCTGACGACCTGCAGCGGCGCGCCGGAGCAGCAGTGGCTGTTGCAGCAGCTCGACCGCGAGATGGAGTACGTCGTCGACTGGCTGCCCAGCGATGGCACCAGCCACGAATCGCCCGGCTACATGATCTTCGGTGCGGCGCACCTCTGTCTGGGCGTGCAGGCGGTCGACCGCTGCCTGGGCACCGACTACCTGCACCGCCCGTTCTTCGCACACCTCGGCGAGTTCATGCAGCAGACCCTGACCCCCGGCCTGGCGCAGCGGCTGCACTATGGCGACCAGGGCGGCCCCGGCGTCGAGGCGTTCAACTACGATGTCTTCGAGCTGCTGACGATTGGCCAACACCAGCGCGGCGACCTGCTGGATCTGGCCGACTCCCGGCTGACCACCCAGGGCGTCGGCGAGCACATCGCCTGGCTCGGCCTGCTGTGGTACCCGCGCAGCCTGGCCCCGCGGCCGGGCACCGCGCCGTTGCAGGCCTTCTTCGCCGACCTCGGCCTGCAGTTTGTGCGGGACCAGTGGACTGCCGGCGGCCGCGGCGCGATGTTCAAGTGCGGCCCGTTCGGCGGCTACCTGCTCAACCGCTTCCGCGCCGAACGCAAAATGCAGTACATCAACGTCGCCCACGACGATCCCGACGCCAACAGCTTCCTGCTGTTCGCCGGCGACCAGTTCATCGCCGAGAGCGACCGCTACTCGTCCAAGAAGAAGTCCGCCAACCACAACACGGTGCTGGTCAACGGCGTCGGCCAGACCGTCCAGGGCCGCGACGAGGGCGGCGTCTGGTCGCAGCCGGGCGGCGACATGAGCCAGATGGCGGTGGTCACCGCCCGCGCGGTGCAGGGCGCCAACCTGGGGATCGAGGGCGAGGCCGCCGGCAGCTACGCCGCGAACCCAAGGGGCGTCAAGCGGCCGGCCATCGAGCGCTACCGCCGCAGCTTCCTGTGGCTGCCCGGCCGCTACGTGCTGGTGCTCGACGACCTCCGGGCCCCCAGCGAGGTGACCTGGGACTGGTTGCTGCAAGGCGGTCAGGTCAGCGCCGGCGCCGCGCAGCGGTTCACCTTGCACCAGGGCCCGGCGAGCTGCCCGCTGCAGGTCGCGGCGACCCTGCCGCTGACCGCCAGTGTGGTCGACAGCCCGGCCGACAACAAGAACAAACTGCTCGGCTGGAAGCAGCTCCGCCTCCGCGCCGCGGCACCCGCGCTGCGTCTGGCGACGGTCTGCGACCTCTGGGGCCGCGGCGGCCTGACAGTCAGCCTGACCGCCGACACGGCCGACCACGCCCTGGTGAACATCACTGGAACCGGCCTCAGCGACCGCTGGGACTGGACCGCCGCAACCAGCCGGCAGGCGCCGTCAGCCATTATCGGCCGTAACCAGGCCGGGGCCGAGCTGCTGCGGCTCGACCAGCCGGAGGCGGAGACGGCCAAGCTGCTCCAGCAGATCGCCAGCGTGCCGCGGGGCTAGCCCGGATCCTGTTCACCGACCGTGCCGCACCGCCCTTGACGCCGCGGCGCGGCCGGCCAATCCTGAAAAGTGGACCGCGATGTCCGGAGAGCAACATGCTGCAACTCGGTGGCCCGCTGGATGCAGGCTTTGAAGATCCGCTCGGTCTGCTGCGCGACTGCCACCGGCGGATCGAGCGCTTCCTGGCCACCCTCGTCAAGGTCGGCGAGCTGCCCGCGGACGGCCCGCTGAGCCCGGTCGAGGCCGAGGCACTCGACACCGCCTTGCGCTACTTCGCCGGGATGGCCACGAAGCACACCGCGGACGAGGAGGAGTCGCTGTTCCCCCGCCTGCGCCAAGTGCTCGCCACGGCCAGCGACGCCGCGGCCAGCGAGTTGCTGGCTACGATGCAGGCCCTGGAAGCGGATCACCGGGCGGCCGACGCGGCGCACGCCAAGGTGGCGCGGCTGGGCCAACGCTGGTTGAGCGCGGGGTCCCTGCCGTCGCCCGACCGACAGCGCTTCGCAGCGTTGCTGGAGCAGCTCAGCGCGGTCTACGCCGCGCACATCGCCATCGAGGACCACCAGCTCTTCGTCGCCGCCGGCCAGCGCCTGGACGGCGACACCCTCGCCGCCGTCGGCGCCGAAATGGCCGCGCGGCGGGGCCACCAGACCTGCTCCCAACGCAAGGCGGCCCGCGGCCCGGCCTGATCCGCCAGGGACCACCTCGCCGCGGTCGGGCTGGCTGACCAGCCGAACGCTTGCGCGCGGGCGGCCGATCTCGTAAAATCGGACCGGGAGCTCGTCAATGTCACTCGCGCCGGACCGCATCATGGAGCTTGGTTGGGCCTTTGTCCCGCACCGCGCACTGCTGGCGGCCGTGAACCTCGGCCTGTTCAGCGCCCTCGACCAGGGCCCGGCGACCGTCGACGAGTTGGCGGCGGCGTGCGCGGCGAGCCCGCGCGGGATCCGCGCTTTGGCCAATGCGTTGACCGCGCTGGGGCTCCTGCAGAAGACCGCTGAGACCTACCAGAACACACCCGAGACGGCCCTGTTCCTGGTCCGCGACCGGCCGGCCTACCTCGGCGGCATGCTCGAACACACCGCCGCGCTGGCCGATCGCTTTCGGGACTTGGCGGCGATCGTCCGCAGCGGCGAGGCTCCGGAGGCCGTCGATCAGCCGGAGCACGGCGAGGCTTTCTTCCAGGAGCTGGTGCCCGCGATCTTCGGCATGTCCTATCCCCAGGGCACCGCCGCGGCCGTCGCGCTGGGTGCCGGCGACAGCCTGCGCGGCGCGCGCGTGCTCGACGTCGCCGCCGGCTCTGGCGCCTTCAGCCTGCCGTTCCTGCAGCGCGACCCGACGGCGACCGCCGTGGCAGTCGACCTGCCGCACGTGCTGGAAGTGACCCGCGAGTTCGCCACCCGCTTCGGCTGCGCCGACCGTTACCAGTACCTCGCCGGCAGCATCCGCGAACTCGACTTCGGCGTCGCGGAGTTCGACGTCGCGGTGCTCGGCCACATCTGCCACAGCGAAGGTGCCCTCTGGACTCAGCGGCTGCTCGCCAAGGTCGTCCGCGCCCTGAAGCCCGGCGGCACGTTGGTGATCGGCGAGATGGTGCCCGACGATCAGCGGCGCGAGGCGGTCTTCCCGTTGCTCTTCGCGCTGAACATGCTGGTCCACACCAGCGACGGCGACTGCTTCACACTGCGCGAGTACCAGGAGTGGCTGACGGCCGCCGGCTGCAGCGCCATCCGCACCGTCGCCAATCCGGGCCCGTCGCCGCTGATCCTGGCCACCCGTTAGCAGGCAGCCGCCGCTCCGCCCTGCGAGCCGGCCTGCCGCCTCGTCAGCGCAATCGCGCAGCAGGGCTGGCGCCGGCCGTGTCGAACCAGCCGGGCGGGAGCGGTGGCATGGCCGAGGTGACCGGCGGGGGCAACGAGGCGACGCGGGCCTGGTTCCGTGAGGCGAAGTTCGGGATGTTCATCCACTGGGGGATCTACGCGCTGCTGGGCAAGGGCGAGTGGATTCGAACGGTCGACCAGATCCCGCTCGAAGAGTACGCCAAGCTGCACCCGCAGTGGCAGCCGATCGGGCTGGCTCTCCACGAGCCTTAGGCCGCACTGCCGATAGCGCCCTCGTTAGGGTGCCGCCGCAGTCGGGGCCCTGGGCGATTGCCCAGAGCCCCGACCCGAGGCAGCGCTACTGACGGACGACAGCCAGCGAGAGAGCGGTCGCGCCGACCGACTCGCTCTTGGCTGGACTGACGGCGCCATTCAGGGATCCGGCGTGCTCCCAGACGCTGACCACCGTGGTGCAGGCAGCGAAGAGCAGGTCGGCATCGCTGAACACCTGCAACGCCCGCGCCAGGCCCGGCAGACCCGAGCCCGTGATTCGGCCACTTACCGTGACCCCTCCGTTGGTGGTGGACGCATTGGAGAGGCTGGCGATCTCCGGGTCGCCGGCGGCGTTGACTAGAGCGGCATACAGCCGGTCGCGCGGTTCGTCGTAGGCCAGGCCGCCACAGGCGTTGTCGAACTGCGCCGAAGTCGAGACGCCCAGGGCACTCAGCGCGCGGTCTGGACTGACCACGCCGTCGCGGGTGCTGGCCTGATCGAGCACCCGCAGTTCGCGGGCCCCAGCGCCGGTCTCGACCCAGCAGAACAGCCGGTCGCCGGCGGTGTCGCCAGTGATCGCCCCGAGCGGGCCGTTATGCAGCCGGATCACCCTGTCCGGGTCGCGGGAGCCGGTCATCGTTGAGACGCTCTGCCAGACCAGGATGCTGCCGTGGAAGGCGGTCCCGACATACAGCAGATCGCGCTGGGTGTCGAGCCAGCAGGCCCGGAGCGGCAGGTACTCGGCCGGGGGCACGATGGTCAGGCCGGCCGGCACATCACCGCCGGCCACCGGGTTGGCGTACCGCACAACCTGGCCAGCGAAGGTGACCGCCCACAGCGTGCCGCCGTCGGCCGTGAACTGCAGGGTCTGCCCCGGACCGGGAGTGAGTGGGTGGGAGGTCCCACCGAGGGTGACCGCAGCCGCTTGGCGCGACCGCTCGTAGAACGAGACCACGCGCACCGAACGGTTGTACTGCGTCCCACCCGTGGCGGTGCTGTAGCGCTCGTTGATCGGCCCGACGCATGCCGTCCCGGCCGCCCCCGTGGCGCCCGGAGTGGCGATCTCAGGCCCGGATGGCGTACTGGGGCCAGCCTCGGCACGGGCCGCGCCGCCGCTGCCGCCAACTCCCGGTGTGCGCTCGCCGTCGCCACCCGACCCGCCTGCTCCCCCGGTGGCCTCGGCCGCTCCGCTGGGCAATCCCTGTGAACTGGCGCCACGCGCGTCGGCTTCGCCGCCCTTGCCACCGTCGCCGCCCCAGCCCATTGGCTCGCTGCCACACCGGCCGCCGCCGCGGCCACCGTGGCCCCCGAGCGCGGTTGCCCGCCCGCCTTGCACGGGCAGTACGTTCGCCAAGACTCCGGCCGGCTTGCTGCGTCCGATCGAACCACCAACTGCCGCGGCGCGTCCTCCATCACCAGCATCGGTGCTTGGGCTACCCGGACTGCCAGGGGCGGCCTGGCAGTAAGCGTCACCGCCCTTGCCGGCCTGGTAGGTGCCTGGAAGTACCAGCCCGAGGATCTGCCCGAGCGTGGTCTGGTAGCGATCGGACGCGTTCCCGCCGTCGCCACCGTGTGCTTTTGCATCTTGGCCGTTGGCTCGCGTGAGTATGATCCTCACTTCGGCCCCATCGCCACCTCGTCGCCAGCCATCCCCACCGTTGGATCCTTCCACCACCAAGCGCTCAACAATGGCTCGGACCCGAGGCGCTGGCACAGCGTGACCCGTCCTAGCCGCAGTTGCCTCGGGTGGAGTGCTGACTGCGCCAGCCGCCCCGCCCGCACCGCCGGCGATTGTGCTCTCGGCCGGCACCAGGTAGGTCCCACTCGGCAGCCCCTCAGGCGACAACTCCTGGGTCGCCAGACCCGCGACATCAGCCGCCACCAGTTCCAAGGTTCCGCCGTCACCGCCGCCGTTCTGCAGTGGTGTCGGCAGCTCCTGGCCGGCGAGTTGGTCTTCCGTCAGAGTGAGCGCCCCGCCGTCACCGCCGCTGCCGAAGGTCAGCAGGCCGGCTCGCTCGTGGAAAGTGATCGTCTGACCTGCGGCCAGCACGCGGATCGCCCCGCCATCGCCGCCTGCGCCCGTCGCCCCAACGCCACCATCACCGCCACTCCCGCTGCCGATGGCGGGGCTCAGATCCTGTCGGGCGGCCGCCACTCCGAGCGTGACCGCTCCACCGGCCTGAATCGTCACACCGCCACCATCACCGCCAGCCTGGCCAGGCCCACCCGGTTGCCCATCGCCAGCCATCACCTGGCCAGTCACGGCGACCGTGCCGCTCGCCTGCAAGGTCAGCCCGGCGCCGGCCGCGCCGGGCGCCGTCGCCGCCCGGGCCCGCAGTAGTCCTGCCACGTTGGCCGTGGCGCACTGCACGTTGGTGTCGCCGACAAACTCCACAACCTCGTCAGCGCCGACCACGAAGTTGGTCTCGGTGACGGTGCCCGTGATCACCCGATCCGCTGCCGGCACGCCCTGCCCCCCGCCGCAGCCACCGGCGGCAGCCGCCAACACCGCCCCCATGATGACCGTTGACCATCGTCGCCAGCTCAGCCTCATTTCGATCTCCGAGCCTGCATCATACCTCAAATTGGATGTCCAGATCCACTTTGGCGCGCCATCAGCTGCCTCGTCGAACCAACGTGGCATCTAGACCACCGACGCCACCCAGCTCACAGCACTCTGGGCCCCTCCGTAGACCCCCTCACCCCACCCCCGGCACCAACGCCGACGCCACCCTCGTGACCACGTGCGAGTACGACACCGCCGGCGCCTGGTCGCAGGCCGCCGCCGTCGGGCAGGCGTTGTATGTGGAGGACAATCTCGGCCACCGCACGCTCTTCCGGTACGAAGGGCGGGGCAATCGGACGGCCTCGCTGGCCCGCCAGTTCCCGCACCGTCATAGCAAGGAGCGCCGCGACGAAGCAATCGCACGTAACCGCAGCCCGGACCCACGGCATTTGCACAGGCGATTGCTTCGCCTGCGGACGGACTAGCAATGACGAGCTTCGATGGGTGGATCGCGACGGGCCCGCCCGTAGCAGCAACCCTGGCGGCCGCCGTCGGCAACATGCTCACCACCTGCGCTTACGAGACCGACGGCGCACTGTCATCGAGCTCGGGGCGGTCGTCGACCTCGCCCTTCGACTGCGGCTGCGCCGCGCTCAGGACAAGCGGGTTCGGTGCGGCGCGCCGCGGGCGAACGAACATCAGGAGCCCCGCAGGGGCGGCTCATAGGCGCCTCGGCCGGCCTCCACCGGCGTCAACGACAGCGCCTCTTGCGAAACCATGACAGCCGCTGGCCAACTGCTCTTGACACCCGTCCTCGCAACGGGCAGAGTGATTACGGACGAGGAAACTGGCCTCATCCCGCTGGCGTACCGGTACTATGGGCCGGCGGTGGGGAGGTTCTTGTCGAGGGATCCGATACGGTATGAGGGCGGCCCCTTGCTGTATGTTTATGGTGGGAACATTGCAGCGTCGCTCACCAACGAGCGCGGGTTGCAGAACCCACTGCTGCCAGGAGGGCTCATCGTTGCTTGTGTCTTCACCATCGTATTGGCGGTCTGGGGGAGGTATGACCTGTGGTATGTGTGGGATACGCCGCCAGAGGCTGGGCCAAGCGGCGGAGTCCCTCGCCAACGCAGGAGGATTGACGACGAGCTAGATCGGAACCCCTACGCTCCGGAGACTCACTAAGACGCTGGCCTCGCACGTCATCTCCCATTCGTCGCTGGTGCTTGCGGGATCAATGGCATCAGCTTGCGGCAGTGTGGTAAGGAGCCCTGTTTGCCATCCACTATGGGCCCGGTACAACGTCTGGCAGTTAGTGGCTCGATGAGGTTTTGCTGCACTTGGCATTCTCACATCCGCCATCACTGTCTTAGTGGGGTTTGGACCTGTATGTTTGGATTGCTGGCGCGTGCGGTTTCCTGGATGGGGTCCCAGGTTCCCGACAATGAAACGTCCCTGAGGGCCTTTATCGCGGCGGTGTGGTATGTAGCATTGTCCGGCTTGCTAACGTCAATTGTCGCGCCCTGGCTGCGCTATGCGGCATTTTTCACCATCACAGCCATGACGCTCTGTACCGATGGGATACGGCTGAAGTACGGTTGGCTGCGGACTATTGATCTGCCATGGTCTGCTTGCTTAGGCATAACGACATCATCATCTGGGTCGTGTTTGCTGACGACGTTTGGCAAACACCTGATTCACTCGGACATCGCCGGGTGGATTGGAGCCTCAAGGCGCATTGCCGAGCGGCTTGATGTTGAGGTTGCTAGCGGTAGCTCGGCCTCATGGCTAGAGACACCGCCGTCTCCTGCTGGTCTTTCGGAGCTGTGTGGAATGGGCCGAGCCATTCGTCTTGCCGGCCGCCAGCCGCTATCATGCGTTGCGTCGTTGTGTGCTTCACAGTTAGTGTCTGTTTTGGTTGATAGTGGATTCGGGCCGGAGGAGACAGCCAAGTCGTGCTTGCTCTGTGGCTTAGTTCTACTCTGGTGGCTATTGGCCACTTGGGAGCAGTGGCTTGTACTGGAGGACGACGGACTGTTGGTCAAGACGCGGGAAAGGACCTATTTGGTTCCATGGGCGAATGTCGAGGGCGTCGCAAGGGCCGGCAGTGGCTGGCGCGTCTTCTGTCACGATAACGACTACGCACTTGCAGGAAGCCAAGACTCTACAACAACCGGGAGCGCCGCCCAACGGCACTGACTGTTCGCCATCCGAGGCTGGGGAAAGCTAACCTGGCACGCCACCCCGACTGCGCCATCGCAACTCCCTCAACGGTTGCCTTCACCCTTCCCAACCTGCCAGCAGCTCCGACGCCACGCTCGTCACCACCTACGAGTGCGAGTCCGACGGCACCTGGTCGCGCCCCCGCCGGCGTCGGGCAGGCTCGGTTGATTGGCGCGGCGCTGCCGTTGACGCCCGGGGCGGGCGCGGCATCAGCAGGGCTGGCGCCGGCTGTGTCGAACCAGCCGGCCGGGAGCGGTGACATGGCCGAGGTGACCGGCGCGGGCAACGAGGCGACGCGGGCCTGGTTCCATGAGGCGAAGCTCGGGTTGTTCATCCACTGGGGGATCTACGCGCTGCTCGGCAAGGGCGAGTGGATTCGGACGGTCGACCAGATCCCGCTCGAGGAGTACGCCAAGCTGCACCCGCAGTGGCGGCCGACCAGCTTCGAGGCGGGTGCCTGGGCCGAGCTGGCCGCGGCCGCGGGGGTGCAGTACATGGTGGTCACCACCAAGCACCACGACGGCTGGTGCCTCTTCGATGCGCCCAACACGACCTGGAAGTCGACCGCCAGTCCCGACGGCCGGGACCTGATCGGCGAGCTGGTGACCGCCTTCGAGGCGCAGCAGATCCCGGTCGGGTTCTACTACTCGATCATGGACTGGCACCACCCCGACTACCTGCCGCGGCTGAGCTGGGAGGAACCGACGCGGTCGGCCGCAGGGGCCGATCCGCAGCGCTATGTGGCCTACATGCGGGAGCAGTTGCGGCATCTGCTGACGGCCTACCGCCCGGCGCCGTTCGTGATCTGGTACGACGGCGGCTGGATGAACAAGCCCGAGGAGCTGAGCGGCGTCGAGACCAACGCCGAGCTGCGGCGATTGAAGCCGGACATACTGATCAACGACCGGCACTTCACCAAGGAGGACCTCGTCACGCCGGAGCAGCGCATTCCGCCGACCGGGCTGTTTGACGAGCAGGGCGAGCCGCTGCTGTGGGAGGCCTGCCTGACGATGACCTCGCACTGGTGGGGCTACGACGCTCACGAGACGGTCTACAAGACACCGCAGTTTCTGATCCGGACGCTGGTCGACATCGTCTCGAAGGGCGGCAATCTGCTGCTCAACATCGGGCCGCAGGCCGATGGGACGATTCAGGAGGAGTTCGTCGAGCGGTTGCAGGCCATCGGCGACTGGCTGAACCGCTACGCCGAGGCGATCTACGGGACCACCGCCAGCCCGTTCAACCAGCTGCCGTTCTACGGCCGGGTGACGGTGAAGGGCGAGCGGCTCTACGTGCATGTCTTCGAGTGGCCGGGCGACCGGCTGCTGCGGCTGCCGGGGCTGGCCAACCAGGTCCACGGCGCGCAGTTGCTGGACAGCGGGGCGCCCGTCGGGGTACGGCGCGACGGGGACGATTGGCTGGTGGTGCTGCCCGAGGCGGCGCCCGACACGGCGGCCAGCGTGCTGGCGGTGGATCTGGACGGCCCGCCGCAGGTGACGCCCTGGGTGCTGCGACCGAACCGCCGCGGGGTGGTCGAGCTGCCGGTGGTGGTCGGCCAACTGGACGGCCCGCATGGCATGAAGGTGCGCTACGAGACCTGCGACGGCGAGCTGCACGCGGGCAACTGGCTGAACCCGAAGGACAGCGTCGAGTGGACCTTTGAGGTCCCGGCGGCCGGCGAGTACGAGGTCTGGATCAACCACCGCGTCGAACCTGGGCAGGGCGGCAGCACGATTGCGCTGATTCTGAACGGCCAGGAGACGCTGCTGCTGGCACCCAACGGCCTGGCCTTTGGCACCGGCGGAACGCAGGCCAGCGGCGAGGCGCTGCGGGCGGCCGGCCAGACGCGCAGCACCGGCGGGCGGTTCTGCCGGCGCCGCGTGGCGCGGTTGACGCTGCCGGCCGGCCGCAACGTGCTGAAGGTGCTGCTGCCGACGATCCGGCGGCAGCGGGGCTGGGACCTGCGCGGAGTGCTGCTCCGTCCGCGGCGCGGCGAGGCCGTTACATAGGCGCAACCTGGGCAGGTTGGACGAGGGCGGCAGCGGGGTATCACTCCTGTATCGGAGCAATCCTCCCCGCGGGCGGTTCCGGTCAGCGGCGTCAGGCGCCGAGGCTGGCCGGGGCCGCCCGCGACTTTCGGAGGGTCAGCCGCCGGCCTGCAGGACCGCCAGACTGACCGCCAGCCCGGCGGGACAAGCCCCGCTGCAGAGGTTGCATTCCCCACACGCCAGCCCCCGGCGAAGCTCTGCCGGTAGCGCCGCCCAGGCGGCCGGATCCTGGCGCCGGCGGAGCACCGTCGGGATGGCGACGCGCTCGGGGCAGACGGTCAGGCACGGCGCGGCGCAGTGCTGGCAAGGGTCGGCCGCGGCCACGGCGAGCAGCGCCAGACCGCCGGCCGCGGCGGCGACGAACTGACGGCGATTCGGGGTCTCGGGCATCGCCAGCGCTCCCGCAGGGCAGTTCGCCTGACCACGGCGCTCTCCTGCGGCCCGGAGGGAGCAGCGCCGGGCTGGCGAAGCTGCCGACCGGGAGCCACCGTGACCGCACCCCGAGCCACCACGCCGATCCGCACACGCGCGCTGCTGCTCGCCGGGGTGCTGATTCCGGTCAACCTGTTCTGGGTGGTCGCGGCCGAGGAGTTCCGGAAGACCGGCGACCCGACGACCACCTCGATCTTCTCGAACGCCGTCTTCAGCCTGCTGCTGCTGGAGTTTCTCAACAGCCTGCTGCAGCGCTGGTGGCCGCGGGCGGCGCTGCATCGGCTGGAGCGGCTGACGGTCTACAGCCTGGTCGCAGCAGCCTGCGGGATTGCCTCACGCGACTTCATCCAGGTCGCGCTGCCGCTCTGGGCCCATCCGCTGCAACACGCGACGCCCGAGAACGCCTGGCAGGCGAAGTTCATCGGCGAGGTGCCCGGCGGCCTGATCGTCACCGACCCGGTGGCGCTGAAGAACTACTTCCAGGGCCACTCAACCCTCTACACGAAGCGCCACCTGCTGGCCTGGGCCCTGCCGGTGCTCAACTGGAGTCTCTTCTTCAGCAGCATCTGGCTGGTGATGCTGGCGCTCTGCGTGCTGCTCCGGCAGCAGTGGACCGAGCGCGAGCGGCTGAGCTTCCCGATTCTGCAGGTGCCCCTGGAGATCACCGCCAGCGGCCACGACCTCTGGCGACAGCGCGCCTTCTGGGCCGGCTTCTGGCTGGCCGCGGCCATCGACCTGCTCAATGGCCTCAACAAGTTCGTGCCGCAGGTGCCGCTGCTGAAGCTGAAGCTGACCAATCTGCAGCCGTTCTTCACGACGCCGGCGCTGCAGAAGATGGGCTACACGCCGATCTCGTTCTTCCCGTTCGCGATTGGCCTGGCGTTTCTGCTGCCGACCGACCTGAGCTTCTCGTGCTGGTTCTTCTACCTCTTCTTCAAGGCCCAACTGGCCGTCGGCGGCTGGCTGGGTTACGAGGGCTCGATGGGGTTCGAGGGCAAGCAAGGCAGCATGCCGTTCGTCGCGGAGCAGGGCATCGGGGCCTATCTGGCGCTGGGGCTGTTCGGTCTGTACATGGCCCGCGACCACCTGCGCGGCGTGCTGGCGCGGGCCCGCCGGCCGCTGCAGCGCGACGACCGCCTGGCCCGCTGGGCCCTCCTGGCGCTCGGCGTGGGATTGCTGCACTGGGTCTACTTCAGCGTCTACTGCGGCTTCACCTGGACCGTCGCGGTGGCCTACTTCGGGCTCTACTTCCTGGTCACCACGACGATCACCAAGATCCGCGCCGAGTTGGGTCCGCCAGTACACGACCTGCACTTCGGCGGACCGGACCGGATGCTGCTGACCTGGCTGGGGGTCCAGGGCCTGCGGCCGGCCGACCGGATCGGCTTTGCGCTGTTCTTCGGCTTCAACCGGGCCTACCGCGGGGTCCCGCAGCCGATGATGCTGGAGGCGATGCGCGCGGTGGAGCTGGAGAACGGGTCGCAGACGCGCCTGGCCTGGGCCTTTCTGCTGGCCGGCCCGCTGGCCGCCTTCGGCTCCTGCTGGGCGATGCTGCACTGGGCCTATCACGACGGCATGCAGTTCGCCCGCGAGTCCTACCGTTTCGGCGGCCAGGCCTGGCTGCGGCTCGATAGCTGGTTCGCGCAGCCCTGGCCAGTGGCCGGCGGCGCCACCGCGGCGATGGGCGTCGGGGCGGTCGGCTGCCTGCTGCTGATGGGCCTGCGGCTGCGCTTCCTGGGGTTCCCGTTTCACCCGATTGGCTACGCCATCTCCGCCAACTGGGCGATGAACTGCGTCTGGATGCCCATCCTGATCGGCTGGGCGGCCAAGAGCCTGTGCCTCAAGTACGGCGGCTCACGGCTCTACCGCCAGGTCCTGCCAGCAGCGATTGGACTGATCCTGGGCGAGTTCGTGGTCGGCAGCCTGTGGTCGCTCTACGGCGTCGCCACCAAGGTGCCGGTCTACTCCTTCTGGTTGTTTGACTGACCTCCAGGTCCGTTGTCGGTCGGTCCGCGGCGCCGCCATGCTACCTGGCACCAGGCTGTCGCGCGCGGCGCGCGGTCAGAAGGACGAGCCAGGACGAAGTCGCGCCGGGCGGTGGTCTGTGGGCTGGCCGCCGGAGTGACGGGACTGGCTGGCTGCTGCAGCAGCCGCGGACTGACGGGCAACGTCGACGGCTTCCCCCAGGGCGGGGCAGCGTACGCGCCGGCGGGCTGGAGCCGCAACGAGCTGGGCCTGCTGACCGCGCGGATGGCGCTGGTGACCGCGGTCTCCTACACGCACACCGGCGACTACGACACCACCGGCCTGTTCCAGTACTTCCTGGGCGGCTACACACCGACCCTCCGCGGTCGCTTCGCCGGCCGGCAGTACCTGGCCCACTTCATCGGCCGGGCGCAGGCCGCCCGCGATTGGTTGCCCTTCGATGGCGTCCCCGGCACTTACCAGGTCGACGCGCCGGTCTGGGACGATGATTACTGGGCGACCGGCACGACGGTGATCACCGACCTCGGTGGCGGTGAAGTACACGTTTTGGAGACCCTCCAGATCACCGGTCCGGGCGAGGCCAACTACACGATCACCACCGAGATTCGCCACGGCGCCAACTACGCGGTGTCGCAGCGGGTGCTCGGCAGCGAGGAGATCTGCGGCTGCTGGGACCGGCTGCTGGATCTGCTGGGCTGGTCGGGCGCGTAACCTGATCGTCACTCCGGGTGGTCCCCGCGGCCACCCGGGGCGGCGGCTCAGAACTTCTGACAGGCGCCTGGCAGGACCGCCGGTGCATCCGGCGAAACACGCGGGTCATCAGCCGGGCTGGCGTCAGGGCCTGGCGAGGGAGATTCACAATGGGCAAAGCGCAACGCAGGGGGACGCTCGGAGCGCTCCTGGCGGTGCTGATCTTGGCGACCGGGTGTGGCAGCAATGCTGGCCTGGGGCTGGTCGGCGGCGTGCCGCAGGGCGGCGCAGCCTACACCCCAACCATGCTGTCGCGCAACGCGCAGGCCGCGATGATGGCCGAGATGACGATGCTGGTGGGCAACGCCCCGGCCAATGTGGTGCAGGGTGACAGCCCGCTGCTGGGCCTGGTCGGCGGCATCTTGCCGGTGCTGCGCCAAGGCGGCGGCGGCCGGGCGCTGGCGGGGCCGGTGCTGCAGCAGGTCTCGCGCCTGCGGCAGTTCCCCGACTTCGAGGAACCGGGCACCACCGAAATCGACGAGGACCTTGGCGACGGCACGCGGATCCAGGGCACCGTGACGGTCACCGCGGCGGGCGACGGGGTCATGCTCAGCGCCGACCTGTGGGTCACCAGCGCGGCCGGCACGCGGCTGCACATCCGGCTCGGCGTGCCGCTGGGCGCCCCTGAGAACACCTTCGTCGTGAACATTGAGGGCCGGCTGGTGGTCGATGCCACGGTGATCACCGTGTTTGTCGACCTGCGGGCCGAGCTGAACTCGGTGGAAGCGTTCCGGGGCCGGCTGCAGGTGGCTCTGGTGGTGGTCGACCCGCAGCTCGGCGAGTTGCTCAAGCTGGTCGATGACCTGACGCTGGAAGGCAGCTTCACCGGTGAGCAGATCGGCGTGACCTTGACCGGCGAGGCCACCTTCGGCGTGCGCCCGGCCTGGGCCGAGGGTCTGATCTGGGTCCGCACCCGCGCCACCTTCGAGCTGGCCGGCAGCGCTGAGGGCATCACCGGCGGTGGCGTGCTGACCGGCCTCGCCAGCAACGGCTATGTGATCGCCCTGCGGTTGGGCGCCGATGGCAGCATGACCGGCACCGTCCACGACGAACGAGGACGGCAGATCGCGACCATCACGGGCGCGCTCGGGGCCGGCGGCCAGGTCACCTTCACCAACGGCCAGGACGAACCCTACCAGATCGGCGGCGACGCCGTCGGGTTCCTGGTCGCTCTGCTCGGCTTGGACCTGGACAACCTCCCGACGGACTTCCTGCTGTAGGCCTGCGGACGACCCCAGGCAGGACCACAGACGCCGGCGGCGAAGGCCGCCGGCGTCTGCTTTGGGAGGTCGCCATCCACGGCGGGTGGCGTTGGATTGGAGATCTGTGGGCAAGTCGTTGCTGCTCCCCGGCGCCTTTCTACTGGGCCTGGTGATCGCGGGCCAACTGGCCATCAACGCCGGTGTGGCGACCCAGACCGGCAACCTGCGGCTGAACAACGCGGTGTTCTGGTCGAGCGGCGCCATCGCCGCGGTGCTGCTGGGCTTGACCTCCCGCGACCCGGCGTTCTGGAGCCGCGCCGCGCAGATTCCCTGGTGGCTGTGGACGGCCGGGGTGCTGGGTGCGGTGATCGTGGTGGGCATCGCCTTCCTGATGCAGCGCCTCGGCGCCGGGGCGACCAACGTGCTGATGCTCTCGGGCCAGGTCGTCGGCAGCCTGCTGGTCAGCCACTATGGCCTGCTCGGGACGCCGACCGACAAGCTCAACCCGACCCGTGTGGTGGCCTGCGCGGTGATGCTGCTCGGAGCCATCGTGGCCGTGAGTGGCGGACGACCGGCCCCAGAGCGATAGGCCGGCCGCGGCAGGGCTTGGCGGACCGGCGGCGAAGCGGCCCCGGCGAGTTGGAGTCCACGATGCTCGCGCGACTGGTTTGCCTGCTGCTGCTCTCCCCGTCGGTCGCCGCGCCGCTGACGCTGCATGTTGCGCCGGGCGGCCACGATGCCTGGTCTGGCCGCCTGGCCGCCGCCAACCGCAGCCGCAGCGACGGCCCGCTGGCGACCCTCGGCGGCGCCCGCGACCGCTTGCGGGCGGTGCGCCAGGCTGGCGGTCTGCCAGCCGGCGGCGCCGTCGTCGAGGTCGCCGCGGGGGTCTACGAAATGCTCCAACCGCTGGCCCTGGAGGCCGGCGACAGCGGCACCGCCGCGGCCCCGATCGTCTGGCGCGTGGCCCGCGGCGCGGCGGTCCGGCTGGTCGGCGGCAAGGTCCTGGGCGGCTGGCAGCCGGTGCGTGACCGCGCCGTGCTGGACCGGCTGGAGCCGACGGCGCGCGGCCAGGTGCTGGTCTGCGACCTGGCGGCTCACGGCCTGCCGACCTTACCGCTGCTGGCGCCCGGCCACACCTGGGCGCAGAGCGACCCCGGCAACGAGTTCTTCTTTGGCGACCAGCCAATGACCCTGGCCCGCTGGCCGAACGTCGGGTTCGTCAAGGTTGGCGCCCTGCACGGGCCGACCCCGCAGGACATCCGTGGGACCAAGGGCTGTATGGAGGGCCTCTTCGAGTACGCCGGCGACCGGCCCGGCCGCTGGGTCGGCGAGCCACAGGTGATGCTGCACGGCTACTGGTTCTGGGACTGGGCCGACCAGCGCCTGCAGGTCGAGCAGATCGACACCGCGCGCCACATCCTGACGCTGCAGGCCAAGCCGCAACACGCCTTTGGGTTCCGCACCGGGCAGTGGTACTACGCCTACAACCTGCTCAGCGAGCTGGACCAGCCGGGCGAGTGGTATGCCGACCGGGCCGGCGGCAAGCTCTATTTCTGGCCACCCCGACCGATTGCCCAGGGCGCGCCGCGGATCTCCGTGGCGCCCAACCTGATCACCCTGAAGGATGTCCACCACACCACCTTCCAGGGCTTCATCCTGGAGGCAGTGAAGGGCACCGCGATCAGCGCCAGCGGAGCGGAGCAGGTCCACGTCGTCGGCTGCACCATCCGCAACACGGCGGCCTGGGCGGTCAACCTCAGCGGGCGCGACAGCAGTGTGCGGGGCTGCGATATCTACCTCACCGGCGAGGGCGGGGTCAATCTCAACGGCGGCGACCGTCCGACCTTGACCCCTGGCCGGCTGCATGTCGAGAACTGCAACATTCACCACTTCAGCCGCGTCAACCCGGTCTACAAGCCAGCCGTGATGCTCAATGGCGTCGGCCACGTGGTGCGCCACAACCTGCTCCACAACGCGCCGCATATGGCCATCGGGTTCGGCGGCAACGACCACCTGATCGAGTACAATGAGATCCACAGCGTGGTCTACGAGTCGAACGACGCCGGGGTGATGTACGCCGGCTACAACCCGACGATGCGCGGGCACCAGATCCGGTACAACTACCTGCACCACATCTACGGCTACGAGGGCCGGGGCTGTGTTGGGGTCTACCTCGACGACATGTTCTGCTCCGCCGACATCGTCGGCAACCTGTTCTACCAAGTGCCCCGCGCCGCCTTCATCGGCGGTGGGCGCGACAACAGCATCGTCAACAACACCTTCGTCGACTGCTCCCCGGCGGTGCACATCGACGCCCGCGCCCTGGGTTGGGCCGCCCCAGGGGTGAAGAACCTCGAGACCCGTTTGAAGGAGATGCCCTACACCAAGGAGCCCTGGACGACCCGGTGGCCGCAACTGCTGCACTACCTGGACGACGAACCGGCCGTCCCGAAGGGCAACCTGATCGCGCGCAACATCTGCTGGGGCGGCAAGTGGGATGAGATCGAGGGCAAGGCCCGGCCGCATGTGAAATACGAGGCCAACCTGCTGGACCAAGACCCGCGCTTCGTCAATGCGTCCAAGCTGGACTTCCGGCTGCGGCCCGACTCGCCCGCTTTGAGGCTCGGCTTCCAGCCCCTGCCGATCTCCAAGATGGGCCTCTACGCCTCAACCGAGCGCGCCAGTTGGCCGGTGCGCCACACGGTACGCCCGGGGCCGGCCCGGCCGCCGACACCGCCGAAGGTGGCCCGCGGTGACGCACCGGTGGTGCCGGTGCGGCGCAGCACCGCGGCCGTGAAGGTCGACGGGGAGCTGCAGCCAGCGGAGTGGGACGGCCTCGACGCCGCCCGGGCGGTGGTCCTGGAGCAGGGCGTCGGCCGCGAGAAGCTCGGCCCGGCCAGCCGCGTCTGGCTGGCCCATGACGGCACGGTGCTACGGCTGGCGTTCGACAACCCGGTGCGCGCCGGCCGCGCCATCAGCACCACCGCCACCTGGGGTCAGGACGACGCTGTGGAGCTGGCGGTGCGGGTCGGCCCGACGCCGAGCAGTCCGATCGTTGTGCTGCGAGGCTTCCCCAACGGGACCTTTGTGTCGAGCGATGAAGCCGGCGCGCCGGCCACGCTGGTGAAGCAGGCCGGCAGCGGCGTGCAGTTCGCCGCGAAGGTGCAGTCGGCCGAACGTTGGACCGCCGAGCTGCTGGTCCCCTGGCGCAGTCTCGGCGTGACCCCGACCGCCGGGCTGAAGCTGGCCGCCAACCTGACCGTCCGCAAGCCGGGGGGCGACCTCTGGATCCTGTGGCAGGGTACCGGGAGCTTCTCATGGGAAGCCAACCAGGCCGGCCTGCTACAGCTTGCCCCTTAGCCTGGCGAGGAGGCAGCCGATGCAGTGTGTGCCGTGGCCTGGGACCGATCTGGCGGTCAGCCCGCTCTGTCTGGGCACTGCCGACTGGGGCACCAAGACGCCGGCCGAGGCCACTCCGGGCCTGCTGGCCGCAGCCTGGCAGGCCGGGATCAACTTCTTCGACACGGCCCACGTCTACGCCGCTTGGGTCCCCGGCGGTGGCGGCCGACCCGAGCGGCTGCTGGGGCAGGCGCTGCGCGCGGCCGGGGTGGCCGAGCAGGCCATTGTCGCGACCAAGGGCGGGCATCCCGGCTGGGACGGCTACCCACGCGAGGCGCCGTTCCTGTCAGAGCGCCAGATCCGCCGTGACCTGAGCGAGAGCCTGGAGCGCCTGGAGCGGGACTGGGTGGACGTCTACTACCTCCACCGCGACGACGGGGTGACCCCGGTCGCCGAGATCCTGGGCACCCTCAACGCCCTCCGCGATGAGGGCCGGATCCGGGTGCTGGGCGCCAGCAACTGGTCGCTGACCCGGGTCGCCGCGGCCAACGCCTGGGCGGCGGCGGCGGGCCGTCAGGGGTTTCGGGTGGTCCAGCCGCAGTGGAGCCTGGCGGTGCCGCGGTGGACGATGCAGGGCGAGCCGACGACCCGCTACGTGCTGCCCCGCGAGGCCGCCTGGTACGCCGCCCACGACGTCGTCGTAGCGGCCTGGTCGGCGACCGCCAACGGCTGGTTCGCTGGGCGCGGCGCAGCTTGGGACCGGCCGGTCAACCGCCGCAGTCGGGCCCGCGCGCGCCAGCTCGCCGCCGAGCTGGGCGGCACGCCGACGCAGGTCGCGCTGGCCTGGTTGCGGCAGCAGGCGCCGCTGACCATCCCGATCTTCTCGACGGGCAGCCCGGCGCACCTGGCCGAGGCGGTCGGCGCCGTCGAGCTGGCCCTGACCGTGGAGCAGTGCCGCTGGCTACGGTTCGGTCGGTGAAGCCAGCGCGGCGGCGACCGCCGCGGCGAGGCGGTCGTAGTCAAACGGCTTCTGCAGGAAGGCCCGCAGCCCGTCGCCGCTGAAGCGGGCCGCCGCCTCCGCTTCACCGTAGCCGCTGGCCAGGAGGATCGGCAGCCCGGGGGCCCGGCGAAGCAGCTCGCGACTGGTCGCCACGCCGTCGAGGGTGGGCATCGTAAGGTCCAGCAGCACCAGGTCGAAGGGCGCCTCGGCCGCGTCGAACTGCGCCAGCGCCGCGGCGCCGTCGGCCGCGGTCTGGACTTCGTAGCCCATCCGTTCGAGCATCCGCCGGCACACCCGCCGCACGCTCTCCTCGTCGTCGGCCACCAACAGCCGGGCTGCGCCGCGGGCCGGCGGCTCGCTCGGCGCCACCGCCGGGGGCGGTACGGTCGTCGCCCGCGGGAAGAGCACCCGGATGGTGGTGCCACGGCCAGGTGTGCTGTCCACCAAGATCCCGCCGTGGTGCCCCCGCACGATGCCCTCAACGGCGGCCAGACCCAGCCCGCGGCCGGTGAACTTGGTGGTGAAGAACGGCTCGAAGAGCCGTTCGAGCGTCGCGCCGTCCATCCCACAGCCATCGTCGGAGACCTCGAGCCAGACGTACTCCGCGGCGATCGGCGTCAGGTCGACCCGACTACGCGCCAGTTCGGCCGCCGCCGGGCTGCCGTGGCCGGTGGTCAGCCGCACCGTCCCGGCGCGGTCGCCAATCGCTTCGGCGGCGTTGCCGACGAGGTTCATGACCACTTGCTGGACCTGCGCCGGATCGCCCCACAGCAGCGGCAGAGCCGGGTCGAGCGCCACCTCAAACGCCACGTTGCGCGGCACCGCCGCCCGCACCAACTCGGCGTGGCGGCGGACGATGTCGCCCAGGTCAAGGTGCTGCATCGCGAAGTGGCCACGTCCGGAGTAGGCCAGCATCTGTTGCGTCAGCTCGGCGGCCCGTTGCGAGGCGCTGATCGCTTCGTCGACGCTGGCCAGCGCCTCGGCGTCGGGCGGCAGGTCGCGCCGGGCGAGGTCGAGGTTGCCGAGCACCGCCATCAGGAGGTTGTTGAAGTCGTGGGCGATGCCGCCGGCGAGCACGCCGAGGCTTTCGAGTTTCTGGGCGTGCAGCAGCCGGCGCTCCAACTCCAGCCGCTCCTGCTCGGAGCGCTCCCGCTCGGTGATGAAGCGGGCCTGTAGCACGGTCTGAAAGGCCCGGTCGCCAAGCTCGTTGGCCAGCACGAAGAGCGCCTCGGCGATCTGCTGGAACTGCTCCAACGGCATCCGGCGGACCTCGCTGAGGGCCTCCCGAAAGGCCTCTTCGTCGGCCCCGATCTGGCGGGCGTAGGCCAGCATCGCGGCCTCGTCCTGGGTCTCGGTGCAGACCTGCCCGATCAGCCAGTTGGCGATATGGTGCCCGCCGACGGTGATGCTGGCGCCGGCATCCCAGAGGCCGCCGCTGAGGCAGGGCTGAATCACGGGACCCGTCGGGTGGTGCGTGCCCATGACAGCGTCGGAGTGGAAGCAGTTGCGGCGCCCGGCGGCGGTGCCGCGGATCACCTCGGCACAGAGCCGGCAGAAGTTGCTGGGCTGGGTGATCGGCTGGCCGCTCGGGTCGGTGATCACCGAGGCGACCCCGGTGGCCGCCGCGAAGACGTCCTGGATTCGCTGGATCACCGCCACGTCGAAGAGGTCACGGAGGCGCAGGTCGCTGGGCGTGTCCAACGGCCGGGTGAGCGTCTCGACGCGCTGCTGCAGGGCGGCCAGACTGCGCTTGGAGGCGGTGATGTCGAGCGCAGTGAAGGTCACCTCGCCCTCGAGGTTGCCCGGATCGAGCGGCGTGCTGCTGAGCAGGACGTCGATCAGACTGCCGTCTCGCCGGACCCATTGCGTCTCGATGGTGCCGCTACCGGTCCGCCGCAGGGACTCGTACTTCTCCCGCCCGACGCGCTCGTACTCCGCCTCGCTCGGGTAGAGACAGCGCGCGGACTGCCCAACCAGCTCGGCCGCCGGCCGGTCCGCCATGCTGCAGACCGTGTCGTTGACCTGCAGGATGCGCCGCTGCAGCACCACCCCGATGCCGACCGGCGCCACCCGCAAGATTGACGTCAGCCGCGCCTCGCTCTGCCGCAGCGCCTCGGTCATCGCCTTGGCCGCGGTGGTGTCGTGGTAGACCACAATCACGCCATGGCTGGCCAGCGGCAGCGGCGCGGCGGTGACGTTGAGCCAGGTCTGCTGCCCGTCCGGCCGGCGCACGCCCATCTCGACATCGCGCACGACCTGCCGCTCGCGCAGCGCCCGCACCGAGGCGTACTCCGCCGCCGGCATCGCGCTGCCGTCCGGGCGCACGATGCTCCACTCGGGGCCATCCAACTGACGCTCGGCATGCTCGGTCGTAGTGATCCCCAACAGGCGTTCGGATTCGGCGTTGGCCTCCAGGATGTTGCCCGTTGCATCGCTGACGGTGACACCCATCGGGAGCGTATCGAAGAGGGTGCGGTACTTCTCGGCGGTCAGTTGCAGGTTATGCTCGAGCGAGGTCTGCTCGCGGATGTCGCGCGCCAGCACCAGCGCGGCGGGCCGGCCCTGGAGGGTGATGTGCGCGGAGCTCGCTTCGACCTCGACCAGATCGCCGTCGGCCAGGCGGAACTGCACGCGGACCGTGCGGTTGCGCCCGCCGGCGAGAGCATGGCTCAGCCGTTGGCGGACCATCTCCAGACAGGCCGGCGCTACCAGGCTTTCGACCGCCATCCCCTGCAGGGCGCCGCGGCGGTGGCCGAGCAGCTCCTCGATCTGACGGTTCGCGTACACGAAGACGCCGTCCTGGATCGCCAGCACGCCGATCGGGGCGTGCTCGACGATGGCCCGGTAGCGCTCCTCGCTCTCCTCCAGCGCCACCTGCATCGCGGTCCGGGAGCGCAGGTCGGTGACCGTGCCGAACAGCCGGCACTGCTGACCAGCGGCGTCGTACTCGACCACCGCGCGGTCCATGACCGGGATGATGCTGCCGTCGGGCCGCTGCAGGCGGTACTGGATTTCGAGCGCCTCGCCAGCTTGCCAGGCCTGCGTGGAAGCCGCGGCGACCCGCTCGCGGTCGTCGGGGTGGACCGCCGCCAGGGTCTCGGCCTGGCACCGTGGCGTTGCCGTCAGCCCCCACAGCTCGATCATCTCGGGCGACCAGTGAATCACGCCGCTGGCGACGTCCCACGAGTAGGAGCCGACCCCGGCCACGACCTGGGTCTGCCGCAGCTCGCCAGTCAGCCGGTCGAGGTCCCGCTGACGACGCGCCGCCTGCTCTTCGGCCGCCAGCCGCGCCAGCCGTTCCGGCAGCACCGCGCAGAGCACGGCCGCGCCGCCGGCATCGGGGCTCAGCACCGCGGGGCCGGCCGGGTCACCGACCCACCAGACCGGCACCGCCAGGTCGGCGGGCAAGGGCGTTCCGGTCGCCGCGACCAGCGCCAGGCAGCCCCCGCCCGCCGGGTCGGCCGGCGCAGTGCTGCGACGGATGTCCCAGCCGGCGACCCGCAGCGCCGTCTCGAACTCCGTCGGTACCGCCCCCAACAGCAGGACCGGGCCGTCTGCGGCCATCGCCAGACCTGCCGATCGCCCAGCTTGTCGCGCGTCCCCCGCGGCTGGTAGCGCGCTCATTCGCCACCGGCCGGGCAACCCTGCCCAGCAGATGTTGCCTTGGCGTCACAGACCGCCGTCGCCGATCTGGACCCCGCAGGAGGTAGCGCCACGGCGCAGCCGAAGCCAGGGCAGCGACCTCAAGGAGTGGGCGATGACGACTCGACGACTGCTGATTGGCATCGGCGGCGGATCGGGCTCGGGAAAGACGACCTTGGCCCGGCGGATCCAAGAAGCCGCTGGCGACGCGGTGGTGGCCATCGTCGAAGTGGACGCCTACTACGCCGACTTCTCGCACCTGCAGCAGAGAGACCGCGAGCGGCTGAACTTCGACCATCCCGACGCCATCGACTGGGAGCTGTTGCTGGAACACCTCGACACGCTCTGCGACGGCCACGGCATCGAGCAGCCGGTCTACGACTTCAGCTCCCACAGCCGCGCCGACGAGGTGGTCGCCCTGGAGCCGGCCCCGGTCGTGGTCGTGGAGGGGATCCACGCCTTCAGTAACCCCGACCTGCGCGAGCGGCTCAACTTGCGGATCTTCGTCGACACCGGCAGCGACATCCGCTTCATCCGCCGCCTGCGCCGCGATCTGCTGAGCCGCGACCGCAGCATCGACAGTGTCGTCGAGCAGTACATCGAGACGGTGCGGCCGATGTACAACGACTACATCGGACCCAGCCGCCGCCACGCCGACATCATCTTGCCCGAGGGCAACTGCAACGAGCTCGGCGTCGACCTGCTGCTGGAGGCCCTGGTCAGCCGCATCGAGCGGCATGTCCACGGCGATTGACCGGCGCGGTCAGTCGGTGCTGAGGTAGGGCAGCAGCTTGGCGAGTGTCTTCTCGCCGATCCCCTTGACCGCCAGCAGGTCCTGCGGGCTGCCGAAACGGCCGTGCGTCTCGCGATAGGCGAGGATCCGCCGCGCCATCACAGGCCCAATCCCCGGCAGCGTCTCCAACTGCGCCACGGTGGCGGTGTTCAGGTTGACCGCGGCGGCCGGTAGCGGCTTGCGCTCGCCGCCGCTGTCACTGCTGCTCGCCGGCCGCTGGCTGACGGTCAGGGTACCGACATCGGTGACCTGCGGCGCTGGCGGTGCGGCGCCGCTGGTCGCCGGCCGCGCCGCGGGCGGCTCGCGGATCCAGATCTCCTCGGTCGCCACAATCACCTCGTCGCGCGGGCCGTCGCCGGGCCCGGGGATGTAGAGGCGCAACCCGTCGGTGAGCTGCGCGGCCAGGTTGAGGTCGTGCAGCCGGGCCCCCGGGAGCGCCCCGCCGGCTCGGGCGATGGCGTCGATCACGCGGTCGTCGGCGCGGATGCTGTAGACGCCCGGCCGCTTCACAGCCCCCGTGATATGGACCCGCAGCGGGGACTGGCTGGCCATCTGCGCCGGCAGCGGCGCCTTCACGACGAACTGCTGCGCCGAGGCCTGCCCAGCCCGGTAGAGCCCGGTGCCGATCCCCAGCAGCACCACCAGCCCCGTGATCGCCAGCAGGGTCAGCTTGCCCGGTGACCAGGCCAGGTCGTCCATCGGGTCGCGCTAACTCGCCGCGGCCTCGCTCGGCAGCAGGCGCAACAGGCGGTGCAACTCGTCGGGATCGGGGCTGGCCGCTTCGGCCGTCTCGATGGTGATCTTGCCCTTCGCGATGTGCCTGGCGAGCGACTGGTTGAGCGTCTGCATACGGTAGAACCCGCCGGCCGACTCTTCGATCACCCGGTGCAGCCGGGGCACGTCGCCGTCGGCGATGTGCTTCTCGACCTGCGGCGAATGGACCATCACCTCGACCGCGGCAGTCCGCCCCGGGCTGGCCGCCAGTTGCACCAGGCGCTGGCTGATCACGCCGCGCAGGACCGTCGCCAACTGGATCCGGAGCTGCAGTTGCTGCTCTGCCGGGAAGGTGTCCAGGATCCGATCCACCGTCTGCGGCGCGTCGATGGTGTGCAGCGTCGAGAACACCAGATGCCCGGTCTCGGCGGCAGTGATGGCCGTCGCGATGGTCTCGGGGTCGCGCATCTCGCCGATCAGGATCACATCGGGATCCTGCCGCAGGCTGTGCTTCAGCGCGGTCGCGAAGTCCGGCGTGTCGAACCCGATCTCGCGCTGGCTGACCACCGAGTTGCGGTCGTTGTAGACGAACTCGATGGGATCCTCGATGGTGATGATGTGCGCCTGGCGGCGCTCGTTGATGAAGTCGATCAGCGCGGCCAGGGTGGTGGACTTGCCGCTGCCGGTGGGACCGGTCACCAGCACCAGCCCGTGTTGGCTCAGGGCGATGTCCTTGACCACCGCCGGCAGCGCCAACTGGTCGACTTGCGGGACGCGGATCGGCACCGCGCGGAGCACGGCCGAGAGCTGCCCGCGCTGGTAGAAAGCGTTGATCCGGAAGCGCACCTTGTCGCCGGCGGCGTAGGAGAAATCGACCGCCCGGTCCCGTTGCAGACGGGCCCGCTGGTGCTCGCTGAGCAGCCCGTCGAGCAGCTCGCTGAGCTCCTCGACCGACAGCGCCTCGAACTCGCTGCTGACGATCTTGCCACTGATCCGGAACAGCGGCGGCCGGCCCGCGCGGAGGTGCAGGTCGGAGCCGCGGCGCTGCAGCATCGCTGCCAGGATGGCCTCGAGGCGCTCGTTCACTGTCCCGGCCTCCTTCCCCGCAACGCGAACAGGATCCCGACACACTCCGCGGCATCCAGCAGCAGAGCCTCGTCATCGGGCAGGAACTCGTCCCCGGCGTGCTGCTTGTTGATCAACTCGACGCAGCCGATCACGCGGTTGCGCAGTTTGATTGGCGCCGCGATGATCTGCCGCACGTCGAACCCCAGCTCGCGGGAGACCTGCGAGTGCCAGCGTCCCTCGGCGGCGACGTCGTTGATCCGGATGACCTTGCCGGTCTCCATGCACCACCCGGCGATGCCCTCGGTGCGGTCGAGCCGGAAGCTCTTGAGGTCGCCCGACACAGGACCGGTGGCGGCGGCGAAGTAGAGGTCGCCATGGTGGCGATCCAGCATGATCACCGAGCCCGCCTCGGCTCGTAGATGGTCTTCCAGGATGTGCAGCGCGTTGGTCAGCAGCGGCTCTTCCTCCAACCACTCGGTGGCCAGCCGGAACAGCGACATCACCACATCGTGGCGTAAGCCGCTCCAGCCGAGCGCCCGCTGCGCCTGCTCCAGGGGCCCCAGACCGCTCGGAACGCGGTCATCGGCCAGCGCCTCGAAGTCGAACTCCGCCATGCGACCATCCTTTCGCGCGGCCCGCCAGCGCACTCGCTCCACTGCTTCGTCGGTCCCCCGCCGTGGGGCTTAAGTTACCAGGTTAAGCAACTTGCCCGGCACCCAGATCGCCTTGCGCACCGGCTGCTCGGCCAGCGCCGCGACGACTGGCCCCAACTCCGCCGCGGCCGCGCGGACGGCGGCCTCATCGACGCCCGCCTCCACCTCCAGCCGGGCTCGCACCTTGCCGTTGACCTGCACCACCACGGTCACCCGCGCGGCCTTCGCCACGGTCGCGTCGGCGACCGGCCAGGTCGCCTCGTAGGTCGACCCGTGATGCCCGGTGGCCGCCCAGATCTCGTCGGCCAGGTGCGGCGCGAACGGCGACAGCAACAGCGCGGTGACCTCTGCCGCCTCGCTGTAGACGGCCCGGTCGGCCAGCGTCGCCGACGACCCAATCCGCTGCTCGACGAACGGCAGGACCACGTTCACCAGCTCCATCAGCGCCGCCACCGAGGTGTTCAGCGCAAAGCGCTCGATGCCGCTGGTGATCCGCTCGATAGTCTGATGCAGCTTCCGCCGAACCGCGCGGGCCGGCTCGTCCAAATCGGTGAGCTGCGCCCGCCAGTCTGGCAACCAGGCCCCGGCCGGCGGGACCAGGCAGCGCCAGAGCCGGGTCAGGAAGCGGTGGACGCCGCTGACGCCCTCGTCCTGCCACTCCGCTTCAGCCTCCGGCGGGCCGACGAACAGAATGTAGCAGCGGCCCGTGTCGGCGCCGTAGCTGTCGCAGATGCTCTCGGGCGCCACCACGTTGCCGATGCTCTTCGACATCTTCTTGACGATCCGCTCCGTCGCGTGCCCCTGCGGCGTGCGGCCCGCTGCGTCGAGCTGCTCGGCGGCGGTGTACCACTTCTTCTCGGCGTCGCACCACCAGGCTTCTTTGGTCACCATGCCCTGGGTGAACAACCGCGCGAAGGGCTCCTGACAGCCGACCAGCCCCAGGTCGTAGAGCACCTTGGTGAAGAAGCGAGCGTAGATCAGGTGCATCGTGGCGTGCTCGATGCCCCCGACGTACTGCGCCACCGGCATCCAGCGGTCCAACTCAGCGCGGTCGAAGGCGCTGTCGGCGGGCTGGCTGGCGTAGCGCAGGAAGTACCAGGACGAATCCACGAAGGTGTCCATGGTGTCGGTCTCACGCTGCGCCGCCGCCCCACAGTGGGGACAGGTGGTCTGGCGGAAGGTCGCGCTGGAGGCGATTGGATTGCCCTCGCCGGTGAAGGCCACATCGGTCGGCAGCAGCACTGGCAGGTGGTCGTCAGGCACCGGCACCACGCCGCAGGCGGGGCAGTAGATCACCGGGATCGGGCAGCCCCAGTAGCGTTGCCGCGAGAGGCACCAGTCGCGCAGCCGGAAGTTGACCGTCCGCTGACCGGTGCCCGCCGATTCCAGGTCCTCGGCCATCTTGACCATCGCCGGGCGGTTCGGCAGACCGTTGTAGGGCCCGCTGTTGGCCTGCACGCCGTCGCCGAGGTACGGCAGGCCAACCCCGTCGACGGTCTCGCCCTCCGGCAGAATCACCGGGACCACCGGGATCTGGTACTTCGTGGCAAAGGCGAAGTCGCGCTCGTCATGGGCGGGCACCGCCATGATCGCGCCGGTGCCGTAGTCCATCATGACGTAGTTCGCCAGCCAAATCGGCACCTCGGCGCCGGTCAGCGGATGGCGCGCGAAAGCGCCCGTGAAGACGCCCTCCTTCGGCGCGTCGGCGGCCTGTCGGGCGAACTGATCGCCGCCCAGGACCTGCTGCACGAAGGCCTTCACGGCGGCTTCCTGGGGCTGGCCGGCGACCAGTTGCTCGACCAGTGGATGCTCCGGCGCCAGCACCATGAAGGTCACGCCGTAGACCGTGTCGATGCGGGTCGTGAAGACCTCGAAGCTCAGCTCGGAGCCGACCACCGGCCAGGCGAACTGGAAGCCCTCACTGCGGCCGATCCAGTTGCGCTGCATCGTGCGCACCGCGTCGGGCCAGTCGTCCAACTGATCGATGTCGTCGAGCAGCCGTTGGGCATAGGCGGTGGTCTTGTAGAACCACTGCTCCAACCGCTTCTTGGCGACCAGCGCGCTGCACCGTTCGCAGGTCCCGTCCTTCAGCACCTGTTCGTTGGCCAGCACGGTGGCGCAGGAGGGGCACCAGTTGATGGCCGCTTCCTGCCGGCCAACCAGCCCAGCCTCGAAGAAGCGCAGGAACAGCCACTGCGTCCAACGGTAGTAGTCGGGGCTGGAGGTGTTCACCTCGCGGTCCCAGTCGAAGCTGATCCCGAGCATGTTGAGCTGCTCGTGCATCTGCTCAATGCAGCGCCGCGTCCAGGGATCGGGGTGCGTCTGATGCTTGATGGCGGCGTTCTCGGCCGGCAGGCCGAAGGCGTCCCAACCCATCGGGTGCAGCACGTTCTCGCCGCGCATCACGTGGTAGCGGCTGATCACGTCGCCGATGGTGTAGTTGCGCAGGTGCCCCATGTGCAGGTGGCCCGAGGGGTACGGGAACATGTCGAGGTAGTAGAAGCTCGGTCGACCCGCGTCGAGGCGGGTGCGGAAGAGGTCGCGCGCGGCCCAGTCCTGCTGCCACCGCGCCTCAATCGCCTTGAAATCGTACCGCGCTCGCTGCTCCATCGTGTCCATGTCCGGTCCTTCAGGTCCCGCTCGTCCGCATCAGCCAGGTCAGGGCCGCCAGCAGCCCCGCAATCAGCCCCACCGCCAGCCCCAACGCGCGACGCTCGGCGGGAGAGTAACGGAACTCGCCCCGGTTCGCAACCACTCCGGCCAGGCCGATGAAGACCAGGCCCGGGACGTTCCAGCCCGTGGCCAGCACCAGCGCCAGCCCGGCGATCGTCAGGCCGTACATCCAGGCCAGGTTGCGCCGGCAGTCCCAGCCCTGGGCCGCGGCCACCGCCAGAATCAGCGCCGCCACCGCCAGGTCGCCCGGCCCGATGCTGAGGTCGGCCAGCGGGAACGCCGTTGCGGCGCTGCTGGCGACCTGCGGCAGCGTCGCCGAGACCTTCGTGAGGGTCTCCGGACTGTGCTCGGCAACCGCCGCGACGACCCCGTGGTTGACGCCCCACAGGTCGACCAGCCCGGCGATCAGCATCGCCGGCGGCAACAGCGCCGGCTCCCGGAAGAGCCAGCTCAGCAGCCTCCCCAGCCCGCCCATCGCCACCACCATCGCCACCGCGGCCGGCGCCGTGACCCAGGCCGGCGGGCGCTCGCCGAGCCCGTAACTGAGACCGCCCCAGACCGCCACGCCGAGCGCCAGCCCGAGCAGCACGGCCCACCGCGGCAACGGCCGCGCCGCCAGCCCGGCGATGGCCGTCAGCAGCAGCGCCGCGAAGCCCAGCCAGGACAGCACGGTCAGGCCGATCGCCAGCGACGCGGAGGGGAGTTCGACAGCCTGCAGCAACGCCAGGCCGAGGCCGTAACCCAGCACCACCCCCGGCGCGCGCCGCGCCGCCGCCGCCCAGCCGCCGCCGTGCCCCTCGTCCGCCATGCCGGCAGTATAGCACGGCGACCCATCCCCGGCGCCGGGCTGGCTCTTGACCAGTCGCGGGGGCTGCGGCTAGTTACCTCGCGGCCCAGGGTCCGGTGGTCACGCCGTCAGATCGTCTTCTAGGAGCCCGTTGCGGATAACCCAACCGTTGGCATCCACTCGGCGTTGCCGGCGGTGGTTCGCACCAACGGTCGGGACCACCTTGCCCGACCACCCCCGCTGGCTCTCAATCGCCTCGTGTCGCCCGTTGACGGGCTCTGGGCCGACCTCTCCTTGCCCCGCCCGCCACAGCTTCAGCACGTTGTGCGCCGTGCATAGCAGCGCCCATTCGCTCCGCGCCTGCGCCAAGCCTCGCCGCGCCAGCCGCCGGAACCCGCGCGCCGATTTGAGCTGCCCGAACACCGGCTCGACGATCGCCTTGCGCCGCGCATACTCCGCTTGCCCTGCCGCGCTCGCCAACTTCGCCCGCATCTGCGCCTTCGCGCCTGGTCCGCCCACTTCGCCCGGCGGGGCGCCGCCGTGGTGGTCCCGCCCCGTCGCCAGGTAGCCGTCGATCCCCTGCGCCTCCAGCCACGCCGCGTTGGCCGCCGACCAGTAGCCGTTGTCCGCCAGCAGCCGGGCCGGCCGGTGCCCCAGGTTGGCCTCGATCTGCGCGGTCACCGCCGGCAGATGCTGCGCGTCCGGCGGCTGGTTGGTCAACGCACACGCCACGA
>JADZEX010000078.1 GCA_020850355.1 Fimbriimonadaceae bacterium
AACTGGGCGGACAGCCCCTCCAGAAAGGTGATGAACTCCGCTTGCCGTTTGCGCGCGAAGCAGGCGCCATAGACCCGGCCGGTGCGGGTGTTGAAGCCCGCGAACAGGTTGCGGGCGCCCTTCCGGCTGTCAAGCGCCAAGAAGAAGTCCCCACATGGCGCCACCGAAAGTCCCCAGTCGATGGCGTGACCGGGCAATCCGATCAGCCTCCGTCTCAGGTTGGGGAGCACCTCCTTTCGTTGGAGCCGGATGACCGGCATAGATGAGCCTGAGGAACGAAGGCGCGGCAGGCGAGCGAAACGAGCTGAGGGGGCCACCGCGCCGGATGTCGGGTCAGGGCGTGCGCGGTCCACCTCCGTTTCCGCTGACGAGCAGATTGGTCACGGCGACCGGCTCGTCGCAGTGTGGGCAGGGGCCACCCGGACCGAGCCGACGGGCGAAGGTGTTGCAGTCCGGGCAGCGCTGCTCGCCCAGGAAGCGAGTGTCGCAGCTGGGGCAGAGATAGACCGTGGTTGGGCGAGGCGAGCGGTTCGGGATCGGCGGCAACGCGGTGGGCTGGCGACGGCGCCAGGCGGCCTGACGGCAGGCAGCCGAGCAGAAGCGACGCCGCCCGATTGGCACAAACGGTCGCGCGCAGAAGGAGCAGGCTATCGTCACGCCATCGTCACGCGACGGGGGTGTTGACCAGTCCACCTGGTGCCCTCCTTGCTGTTGTCGTCGGCGTGGTCGTTCGGACAACCTGGCCACCAGCGCGACTACGGGCCTCCTTCATCCGGAACGACTCACCCTCGGTCACGACGATGACGGCGTGATGGAGCAGGCGATCCAGCAGTGAGGCGGCCGTGCTCTGCTGGGGGAGGAAGCGCCCCCACTGGTCGAACGGCCAGTGGCTCGCGACGCCCAGGCCGCGGCGCTCATAGGCAGCCGCGACGAAGCGGAAGAGTAGCTGGGTACCGATGTCATCCAGCGGCGCGAAGCCCAGCTCGTCGACCAGGATCGCGTCGTGGCGCAGCAGACCGTCGATCACCTTGCCAACGGTGTTGTCGGCCAATCCACGGTAGAGCGTCTCGACCAGATCGGCGGCGATGGTGTACTTCACCTTGAAGCCGGCCAGCACGGCCGCCTGCCCAGCGGCCACCAGCAGGTGGCTCTTGCCGGTCCCGGCCGGTCCGATCAAGCAGAGATTCTCCCGCGCCCGCAGCCACTCCAGCGACGCGACGTAGTCGACGGTCGCGGGCGGCACTGACGAGGCCGCGACCTGGAAGTCGTCGAAGCTCTTGGTCACCGGGAACCCAGCCGCCTTCAGCCGCGCGGCCAGGTTCGCGGCGTTGCGCCCGGTCACCTCGGTGGTGATGAGCGCCCGCAGCAACGCCTCTGGCGTCCAGCGTTGGGTCGTCGCGGTCTGGAGGGTCTCGGCCGCCACCGCCCGGAAGTGGGCGAGCTGCAGCCGTTTGAGCCCGGCCACCAGGTCGGCCTCGAGTGGCAGCGCGACGGCGGTCATGCCCGCTCTCCCACCGGACCACGGACGTTCCCGACGACCTGCTCCGCGGAGGCGCTCGACGGCAGCGCCAGGTGGGGCAAGGCGTAAGCACTCAACGGGCGCTCCGCGACCGGCGGTAGCTCGAGGGCCAGCGGCTGGCCGGCCCGCGTGGGCTCTGGGACCCCCGCCCCGGCCGCGAGGATGGCCCGCACGTCAGCGGCGCTGAACCGTCGGTAGGTGGTCGCGCGCTGCAGCGCCCGCCGGAGCGCCTCGCGTCCCCAGGCCGCGTCGAGCGCCACGATCGCGGCCAGCTCCGTCTCCAGGCGCAGCGTGCCAGCCGCGGCGGCGGCTCGGAGGAACGCCTCAGCCTCCCCGCCCAGTCCCAGGAACGCCAGTTCGGTCGCGGTGCGCGGGCGCACGCCCCGTGTTGGCCGACGGGCCTGGTCGGCGAACGGGCCGAGCGCCACCTCGCCGGGGCCGACCGGCTGGTGCCGGATGAGCTCCACCTCCCCCTGGGCGATGATCACGGCACTGGCCTCGGCCCGCACCTGGACGATCTGCCCGACGAGCTCGCTCGGCACTGCGTACCGGGCCGAGCCGAACCGCACCATCCCGGTCCGATCGACCTTGCGGGGCTCCCCCTCGCGCAAGGGTGGACGCAGCGCGGGCAAGGGCCGCGGCAGCCCACGCTCAGCGACCAGCCGCTCGGCCGGCACGGCGGCGATCTCACGGTGCAGGCGCCCGTTTACCTCCGCGCACCAGGCCCCCGCCGCCGCGTTCGCCACCGCCAGATCCGCCCAGCCGCCCTCGGCCGCGGCCGGGACGACCAGGTCCCGCTGGGCGTAGCCGACCAGCGCCTCGACCACGCCCTTCGACTCCGGGTCCGCCGCCTCACAGAAGTCCGGCTGGAAGCCGTACCACAGCGCAACCCGCACGTACTCCGGGTGCGGCACCACCACGTTCGCGACCGTCCCCGCCTTCAGGCAGCCCATCCGGTCGGTCAGGACCACGCCCGGGACGCCGTCCAGCTCGGCGAAGCACTCGGCCAGCAGCCGCGGCGTCGTCACCCGCGTCTGGTCGGTCGCGAACCGTACGAACCGATACCGACTCCAGGCCAGCACCGCGCAGAAGATCTCCCACCCGCCGTCAGTGGCCCAGTCCACGACCAGGTGCTCACCAGGCGTCGGCACCCAGGGCCGATACACTCGCCGCGTCTGCTTCCAGGCCGTCTTGGCGCGCTTGACCGCCCGCTGCAGGTTCCGCAACGACCCACTGTACCCGGCCGCTCGCGCCACTGGCAGCAGCCGCTTGGCACTGATCCGCCCGTCGGTCTGCCGAACGCGCTCCTCGAGCAGTGGCTGGACACACGCGGTGTTCGACGGCACCGATCGCCGCCGACCAGTCTGGCCCTGTGCTCGCCGCTCCAGCACCCGCTTGACCGTCTTGTGCGTCGTCCCGCACAACGCCGCCGCGCCGCGATACGTCCCCAGCGCGGCGTAGGCGTTGACAATATCCATCTGGTCCCTCACACACTTCACCCGGCATCCCTCCGCTCCAAGCTGGTCTGGTTCGCACCTCCAGCTTCGCACCGCGGGGGATGCCGCTCTGCTTACGGCGTCAGTTCGCGGGGACTTTCACTGGCGCCATGTGGGGACTTTAGCTTGGCGCTGGACACCGGCTCCGACCAGCGCGCCAGCGGCACCCGAGCCCACTCGTAGACCCGCGGTCCCTTGGCTCCGTCGCCAACGCTGAGCCGATGCCAGTCGTCCTCAGGCAACCCCCCGGCCACCTCCGCGGCGCTCACCTGCCAGGGCGCCTGGCCCGGCCCCGCCACCCAGACCGCATCGCGGCTGCGCACCGCCAGCACAAAGGGCTGCTTCCTCCGCTCCAGCCACAGCTGCAGGGCGCGGTCGCTCCCATACACCTCGTCGGCGGTCACCCACGCCGCCGGCACGCCGGCCACCAGCGCCCGCTCCAGCATCGCTTCGGCCAGTCGCGGCTTGGTGGCAAACTCAATCCCGTCCGGCACGCCTGCCTCGCGGCACCGGGGCTGGTCGCGGGTCCACGCCTGGGG
>JADZEX010000079.1 GCA_020850355.1 Fimbriimonadaceae bacterium
CCGGCTGCGGCATCCACTTCGCGGTCGCCGACCTCACCGGCAACGGCCGCCTGGACCTCGTCGCGCCGGGCAAGGACGGCCTGTACGTCTTCTTCAACGAAGGCGACAGCCGGGGCGGGGGGTAGGGATCGCCGCGCCAACGACGAAGCGGGTGCTGGGAGGGTCGCGTTGATCCCAGCCGTCGCCACCGTCTGGAATGTCTATGCCCAGGAGCTGAGCCAGGCGCTGGCCGCTGGGAACGCCACCGAGCACACCCACCGCCCGGCGTTGAAGCGGCTGCTGGAGGGCCTCCGCGCGGACCTGACGGCGACCAACGAACCTCGCCGTGTGGCCTGCGGCGGGCAGTTGCAGCGTTGCTGTCGGTGACGTACTATTGCGTTGTATGGAGCGCGTCTCGTGGAGGTTGTGCCTGAGTTCGAGCAGCGGCCGGGTTACCCCTTCGGGGTGCTGCCCGACGGGGTCCACCGGACTGATGAGCCGGGCTTTCGAGCCCGCTTTGTGGCCGCCGTGGCGGCCTCGGCGACTCGCTCCGTGATCTGCGACGGGTTCTTCAGGCTCCGCGCCGAGGCTGTCGCCCAGGGCATTGGCGGCACGCAATGGGTAGACGGGTCGTTCGTGGAATCGAAGGTTGATCCAGGCGACGTGGACGTGGTCACGTTCACCGACTACGACGGCGTCAACGCGCTGCCGCAGGCAGCCCAGGAGTCCGTCGGGTTGGTGCTGGCAGGCCGCGCGTCAACCCAGCCAGCCTACTGGTGTCATACGTTCTTGGTGCTGTCGTGCGACGCCAGCCACGAGTACTTCGGCACCTTCGAGCGCCACCGGGCATACTGGCGCAAGTGGTTCGGGCGGGCCTTCGACAAGGAGCACCCGGCCGGCGACAGGCAGCCCGAGCACACCAAGGGCCTGGTGTCGTTGGCGCTCGGGGACGCGGCGCAGGCGCCGGTCATCAGTGTGGCCAGGAGCTGAGCATGGATGCTCCAGCAGTCGACAGGACGGTCACGCACGTGGCGTTGCCACGGCCGTTGGCAGTGATTGAAGAACAGCTTCAGGACCTGGCTGAGGTGCTGCGGGCGGCCCGCGCGTACGGCACGCCCGATGCTGCCAGCCGTCTTGGCATGGCCTCGCTTCTGAACCACGAACGGGAGCTGCTCGACGAGAAGCACGCCGCCGAGCTGCTGGCTTCGACTGCTGATGCCGAGGTCTCGTTGGAAGGTGACGCGACGGCGGGCCACGAGGTCCCGGCCGGGCTGCTGGGCGACTTCCTGGTCTGCCTGCAGAAGCTGACCTACGCCGTCGCTCAGGTGCGCGCTGGTCGGCCGACCTCCCGGGCGCCGATTCGTCGGGACACTGTGGCAGAGCACCGCCTGCTGGTGCAGCCCGCGTTTCAGGCCACCTCCTTCGGGGTGCGCTTCCGGTTGCCGACCCGCGAGGAACTCGGCCAGCTTGTCGACACCGACGCCGCCGAGACGGTCGGCATGGTCTGCGCCACCCTGGATCCCGCCGCGCCTTCGGACGACCTGGCCGAGCTGCTGAGCAACCCGCGCGTCAAGAGCCACTACCACAAACTGATGGACCTGCTGGCCCGGCAGAACATTGGCGTGGTGGCCCGGACGCGCTCCCGACCCGCCGGGGTGCGCCTCAAACCCGACCAGGCGCGCGGCCGATTGGAGTGGCTGGTGTTGCTCCAGGTCCGTGAGGAGGTGATCCAGCAGGATGGCCGGCTGGTGGGCGGTAGCCTCGAGCGCGATCGGTTCGAGCTGCGGTGCCAGGATGGGACTCTGGTCGGCGCGGTGACTGCGGCAGCGAAAGCGCAACTGCAGGGCCTGCACCTGGGCCAGGCGGTCACGGCCCGGATCCGCGTGCGGACCGTCGAGCATGAGGAAGTGTCGACCGAGCCAACCGTATCCTACCTCGCGGAGGACTTCCGGCCGCTGCAACCACCCGCGCCCGCGCCCTGACTCCACCGCCTGCCGGCTCCCCGCCAGCGAGAGCCGGCCGGCCACCTGCTTGCACCGGCCCGGCCACAGCCGCAAGCGCGAGGTGGCGCCCGACGGCGGAGTGGACGAGCATGTCTTCGACATCCAACAGGGCGTGGCCATCGCTCTGGTGGTGAAGTACGGCGCGGAGGCGACCGCATGCGCAAGGCGACCTGGCGGGTGGTGCTGGAGCAGGACCCGGCGAGCGGCGACTGGGCCGCCTGGTGCCCCGAGCTGCCCGGCTGTTGCTCGGCTGGCGGGACCCGGCAGGGGGCCTTGGACGGCATCCGCGAAGCCATCGCGCTCTATCTGCAGCCCGACCCGGTGGAGCTCGGGCCGGCGGCTGAGCTGGTCGAAGTCGCCGTCTGATGCCCGGCCACGCCCGGCGTCTGACCGCCGCGGAGGTTGAGCGCCTGCTGCTGCGGCCGAGGCCGGCGACAACCTTCGAGGCACCGGCTTTCGGATGGTCCAAACTCGTGATGCACCGCCGGATTGCGGCCGGGGCAGACAGATGGTCGCCGTCCAGACCCATGGGAAAGATGCCAGCGCTTGCATCACCCGCCGACGGGCTCGCGATAGCGACCTTGGATCGGCGGATCGCGGTAGTCCGCCTACTGACCGCGCCGCCCCGTCTACCCGCTTGTCCTCACCGGCTGGCTGACCACGCCGCAGCAGCGGGTGCAGGCGGGGAGGATGCCGCCGGCCTGCCGCAGCTCTTGCCGTAACCAGCGGGCCCGGGGGCCGTTCCAGATGGCCGTCAGGGGCTCCTCCAGCACGTTGCCGAGGGTCACGTCGTAGCAGCGGCCCTGCGCCGGCAGGACACGTCCATCGGTGGCGACCATCAACTGCCGGTAGGGCGCCCGACAGCCGCCCTGGCCCAGGAAGGTCAACTCGTCGCGGTAGTAGGTCGCCAACTGCGTTGGGGCGGTGAACGCCGGCGTGAAATGCAGCGCCGGGCCAGCGGGCCAGGTCGCGGCCAGCTCCTGGGCGGCCTGGAGTTCGGCCCAGAGCGCTGTCAGGTCAAACTCCGCCGGCTGCTGCTCCCCCAGGTTGGAGCGCGTGACATGCAACTCGGGCGGCGTCACGGCGTTGTGCGCGGCGGCCATTGCGGCGGTGATGAAGAGCAGGTGACTGATGTAGATGGTGCGCGGGCGCCACGGCCGGACCGCCTCCAGGAACTCAGGCAGGTGGCCGATGTTGGCGTCGGTGATGGTGTACGAGACGTCGACAGCGGGGTGCTCGACTCCCCGCGCGGCCTGCGCGGCGCGGAGCTGTTCAACGCCGGCAGCCAGCCGCTCGAACGACTGCGGGTGCCCCCGCACGACGTTGTGGATCACGGGCGGACCGTCGACCGACAGCGTCAACTGCTGCAGACCCGCCGCGACCAGCGCCGCGGCGTGCCGGGACAGCAGCAGACCGTTGGCGGGCAACGAGGTGGTCAGCCCGCGGGCCGTCGCCGCCGCGACCAGCTCGCCAATCGCCGGGTGCAGCAACGGCTCGGTGTAGACCAGCGCCACGCCCGGCGGCGGGTCGAACTCCTGGGCCTGGTCCAGGATCCGCTCATACAGCGCGACGTCCATCATCAGCGGCTGCCGGCCAATCAACTGCGACCAGAAGACCGTCTGCGGGTCGCCCAGCCCGACATCGCGCATCCGGCAGTGCAGGTTGCAGTAGTTGTTGATACCCAGCACCAGCCACTGCGGCGGCCCGGTCGCCTCGCCCGCGGCATCGCCCACGTCGCTCAACAGCATGTCTGCCAGGTCCACCGCCAAGAGGCCCTCCCAGCCGGGCTGCCCGCCGCCGTCGCCGGCAGGAGACGTCAATAAATGGTCCTGACCCCTTTGAAGGAACTCGCAGCGCGCCAGGCAAGTCGCAGCGGCAGCGGAGAGTGACTGTGGTCGGTTGGACGCTGCTGGCCCCGGTGTTGCTGTGGGCCGCGCCGCAGGTGGTGGTGGAGGGCCCCGGGCGGCGGGTCGCCGGCGACGGCTGGCGGGCTGTGCTGACCGCCGAACAGCTCGACCTGCAGCTCGATCTGGCGCTGCCGGGCGGGCAGTGGCTGCCGGTCTTGGCCGACCGGCGCTCGGTCGGGTTTGGCTGGATGGTGGGCGGGGCCGAGGTCGACCTGGCCGGACGCCGCGCGACCTTCGCCGAGGCCCGCCGCGCCGAGGGGCTGGCGCTGGTCTGGCAGGCGCCCCTGCCGGGCGAGCGGCGGCGCTACGAGTGGCAGGTCCTGGCGGTCGCCGAGGGGCTCTTGATGCGGACGCGGTTGGTCGGCGAGGGACCGGTCAGCGGCGCGGTCTGGTCTCCCCCGCGGCTGCGGCTGCCGGCCGACCAGTTGGATGGTTACCGCTTCTGGGACGCCGCCGGTAAGCTGGTCGAGGGGCGCCTGGGCACGCTGAACGTCCAGCCGAGCTACGCCGGGGTCACCACCTGGGGCCAGGGCGGGCCGCAGACGCCAGCGCTCAGTCCGCAACACGGCGCGCTGATCGCCACCACCCCGGCCGGGCTGGGGCTGGGCGTGGTCCAGCTCGGGCCCGTGCAGCGCGACGCCACGCACGCCTTCCTGCAGCTCCACACCCCGACCCACCTCTACTTCTACGGCGGCCTGCAGCCGCTGCCGGCCAACGGCGAGGCCGGCTGGTGCTGGCTGACCGCCTTCCCGGCCGACGCCGCGGCGGCCGCGGCCAAGGTCCGGCAACTGCGCGAGCTGGCGCCGCGGCTGCTGGCGGCGACCCCCTTCCCGAGCCCGCCGGCGCCCACCTGGGGCCGGCCGCTGCCCGCCTTCCCAGCGGAGCTGCGGCGCGCCAGGCCGGTCAGCGACCCGCTCCAGGCGGTGGTCTACACGATGGGCGAGACCACCCGCACGCCGGCTGCGCTGGACCTGGCGCGGCAGGTCGGTTCGGACCTGATCGTCCGCGGCTGGTTCAAGTGGCGCCAGGCCCCGCCGGTCGCCCAGCTCGCCGACCTGCCCCGCACGGCGCACGGCTTCGGAACGCTGTTCGGCGGTGGGATCACTTGCAGCGCGCTGTACGACGACGAGAACGGCCTGACCCGCGAGCAGCTCCTGGAGATGGCGACGCGCGGGCCGGACGGCCAACTGGTCGACGCCTGGGACCAGCCCGGTTGTCGGCACGGCTCGCTGAGCAGTCCGGCGTACCTCGACTACCTCTTCCGCTGGTGCCGCGAGCAGATCGACGCCGGCGCTGACTACCTCTTCATGGACGAGCCAAACGCCGCCCACGGCGCGTTGGAGGGTTTCGACGACCCGGCGATCGCCGACTTCCGGCGCTGGTTGCTATCTGACAGCAGCACCACCCGCGGCTGGGCGGCGACCGATCCGCGCTGGCAGAGCGAGTACGGCATCGCCCTGGGCGACCGCCGGATCTGCCCCGACGGCGGGGTCGGCAGCCTCGACTACCGCGCCTTCCTGGCCGCCGCCGGCGCCACCCAGCAGCCCCACGGGCCGCTCAACAAGCTGACCGGCCTGTGGCACCAGTTCCGGATCTGGCGCGACGACCGCGCCTGGCACAGCCTCACCGACCGGATCCGCGCTTACGCCGCCGCGCAGGGGCGGACCGTCTGGCTGAGCGGCAACGGGCTGATTCGGTATGTCGACCTGCAGGTGCTCGGCGTCTGGGGCCACTGGCGGCCCTCCGCCGGGCGGGTCGATCTGCGCGAGAACCAACTCCCGGCCTGGCGCGGGATGGTGATCAACGGGCAGCGCCTGGCCGACCGGCCGGTGCCGACAGTGATCTTCCACGACTGGGGCTTCGGCGACACGCCGTTCCCCTGGATGGCCGTCAGTCCGGCCGACCGCGAGCTCTGGATGCGCACCCGCGGGCCCGAGATCTACGCCGCCGGGGCGTACTTCGCCTGGCCGGTGCTCGGCCCCTTCGGCTGCGACGCGCTACAGGACGGCACCCTGCCGGCGATCCAGACCCTGACGGCCTTCTACCAGCGCCACCGCGCGCTGTTCACCGCCGGCCGCTACCTCGCCAGCGACCCGCTGACCGCCAGCCAGCCGCTCCTGACGCTGGCTGTCTGGCAGGTGCCGACGGGGCTGGCGGTCCACGTGATCAACCGCGACGCCCGCGACGGCGTGCTGCAGCCCAGGCGAGAGCTGACCGTCAGCCTGCCGCTGACGACCGCGCCGACCGCCGTGCGGTGGGTCTCGCCCGACTGGGCCGGCGAGCGGCCCGGCCCGGCGCGAGTCGTCGGCGACCGCCTGGAAGTGTCCCTGGCGGCGCTCGACGCCTCGGCCATCGCACTGCTCGACTACCCGCAGCCACCCGACCTGCGCCACCTCCGCGATGCGGCGCGGACCACCCTCCAGGGGCGTTGGGCGCGGCCCGAGCGGGCCGAGTTCACGGTCGGCGCCGACGGCCTGTTGCGCCAGGCTGAGGAGTTCAGCGGCACCTTCCAGGGGCAACTGCACCAGCACCTGCGCAACCCGCCGACGCTGCTGGTCAACGCCCGCACCCCGGGTGTGTTGCGCCTCAAGGTGACCGCCGTCGCGACGGCCGGCGCGCGGCTCGAGTTTCGGCTGGACGGCGTCCCGCAGGCGACCGTCGAGCTGCCCGACCTGGATGGTCTGAACGACAGTGGCGCGCCCGAGTATGACCGGGTCGTGGAGTTCCGCTTCCCGGCCGGTCGCCACCGCCTGGGCCTCGACAACCTCGGCGGCGACTGGGCGAGCCTGGCCTGGATCGAGTTGCAGGGTGAGTTCCTGGATCCCTGACGAGGGGAGACAAACGATGAGTGGGTCGCCCGCGGGCTGGCCGGCGCGGTTGGAAGAGCTGACCGCGCAGTTCGACGACTTGCCGCGCTCCGAGCGCATCGAGCTGCTGCTGGAGTACGCCGCGGCGCTGCCGCCGGTGCCGCCCGACCTGCTCGCCAGCGGGCCGGGTGAGGTGGTCAGCGAGTGCCTCTCGCCGGTGCAGTTGTGGGTCGGCCCGGCCCCCGGCAGCGCCGTCCTGGGGATCGCCGTCGGCGAGACCGCCCCGACCATCGCCGCCGTTGCGGCGGTCCTGATCGAAGGCTGCGCCGACGCCCCCCGGGCCGAGCTGCTGGCGATCCCGCCCGAGCTGCCGCTGCGGATCATCGGTCCCGAAATGGTCGGCCAACGCCGCCTCGGCCTGGCGGCCCTGGTCCAACGGATCCAACGGCGGGTGCAGCAGTTGGGGTGAGGGAGGGGCGAGCAGGGCCTGTGGCGCCGGGGTTGTTAGGCTCGCTGCCACCGGGGCGGCACGGAGCATTGCGGGGTCAAATCGTTGTAAAGTCCACCATGCGGACGGGAGTCGGGCCAGCCGTGGGGTGGCTGGCAGGGGCCCCAGGTGGGAGGATGGGTGCGATGCGGATGGAGACGCCAGGTCCGGCGGATGGGGATGAGGACGCCGCGCTATTGCAGCAGTTCGAGAAGCTGCTGGCCAGCGTGGCCAAGGAGGTTGGCACACGGTCGGTCCAGCCCCACACCGCCGAGTTGCGGGAGGCGCTGGACGGCGCTCAGAAGGCCGTCGGCGAGCAGACCAAGGAGTTCCAGCGGGCGGCGAGCGTGGCAACGCAGCGGGTCCAAGGGCTCCGGGACGAGCTCACCACGCTGCTCAGCGGTTACCGTGACAAACTGACCAAGCTGCTGGAGGACCAGCGCGCGGCGGTAACTGGCGCGCTGGAAGGGGCCCTGCAGCAGGCACGGCGGCGGGAGGCCGCGGCGGCTGAGGTCAGCCGCGGGATCGAGCACCAGTTGCAGGCGGCGGCCGCCGCCTCGCACGAGGAGTTCGGCCGAACCGCGGACCAGCTCCAGGCGCACTTGGAGCGCTACGCCGACCAGGTGCTGGGCGCGGTGGCGGCCGAGTCAGCCGCGGTCGAGCGCCTGCAGACGCTCCACGCCAGCATCGACAGCCACACCGCCACACTCCAGTCCCTCGGCCAGGAACTGGTCCGCACGGCTGAGCCCCTCCAGGCGTTGCCCGCGGCGGTGACCCGCAGTTCCGATCAGTTGACCGCTCGCCTGGCGGAGTTCGACCGCCAGATCCAGCGCCACCTCGGCCAGGTCGACGAGCGCCTGGCTGGCTTGGACCAACAGGTGGCGCGCCTGGCCGCTGACCAGCGGTCCCTGTCGCAGCATTTGAATGGGGCTCTCCATGATCTGCGGCAGGACCAGACCCGGCAGGCCTCGGCCAGCGAAGGTCGGCTGGCAGCCATCGAGACACGGCTGGCGGAGATGCTAGAGTTTCTGCAGCGGCCGAAAGGTCTGGCGGCCTGGTTCGGTCGGACTGACGGCCAATGAACGCCCCCGACGGCAGCGCGGCGCAGGCCGTGCGGCTCTGGCGGCAACTGCTGCCGGCCCGCCGGCGGGAGCAGTTTCGGCGCTTGCGCGAGGGCGCGCAGCAGGCGATCGACCTGTTGCAGCCGCCGTGCGCTGCCCAGCCGCGGCAGGCCCTGCACGACCTCTTGCCGGCCCTGCACGCCGACTACTACGTGATGGCGCTGGGGCTGTTCAGCGCTGGCAAGAGCACCCTGCTCAACGCCCTGCTGCACCGGCCGCTGTTGCCCGCCAAGCACGAGCGCTGCACTCGTCGGCTGACCCGCCTGCAGTACGGCAGCACTCCGCGAGCGACACTGTTCAACCCTGCCACGGGCCAACGTCAAGAGTGCCCCCTTGAGCAGATCGCAGAGTTCAACGCGCAGTTGGCGGACCACGAGGCCACGGGCACCGCTCGGTCGACCCTCGAGATCGCGTTGCCGCTGCCGCTGCTGGCCGACCTGACTCTGCTCGACACCCCGGGCTTCGACGATGCAGGCCGGCTGGATGACGAGCACAGCCGGCATCTGTTGGCCCAGGCCGACTGCGTGCTCTGGCTGATACCCGGCGACCGCGTCGGCAAGCAGGCCGATGTCGAGCTGCTCAGCCTGGCCCCGGCCGAGGCGCGGCGGCTGGGGGTCCTGACGAAGTGGGACCTGGTGCAGGCGCCGATCCCCGGCGATTCGCCCGAGCCGGAGCGGCAGAAGGCGCTCGCCGAGGCGCGCCGCACCTTCCCGCAGGTCCAAGGTTGGTTCTGCGTCGACAGCATGGCGGCGCTGCGGGCCCTCGCGAGTGCGACCCCGGACGGTGACAGCGGTGTGCCGACGCTCGAGGCGGAGCTGCGGCAGTCGGCGCGCGACGGCCTGCGCCACAAAGCAGCGCAGCGGCGGCAGCAAATCACTCACCAGATCCGCCTGGCGCAGCAGCACCTGAGCGACCGCCGCGAGCGTCTCCAGGCCATCGCCGACCGGCATCAGGAGATGGTTGAGGGCCTGTTCGCGGGCGCGCTTCAGGCGCTCTGCGAGGCAATCCAGACGATCAGCCGCGCCCATGACAGTCAGGTCGAGGCGTTCGGCCGGGCCTTGCTGCAAGCAGGCCCGAGGCTGCTGCCGACGCGTGCCGCACCAGGGTTCGAGGAACGCCTGCACGACGCGGTGCCGACCGACTGCTACCAACCTCGGGCCTCCTGGTTGACCAACGCCTGGCGCCAGCTTGAGAGCCGGCTGACAACCCAGGCCAGTAAGCTCCTGGGTTACCGCGTGACGGCCAAGCCCTGGCCGCGTCCGGACCACTGCGACACCCTCCTTTGGTTGTGCCTGGGCGCTGATATCAAGAGTGTCCGGGAGTTTGCCACAGTGGCAGACAGCGCACTGGCGGGCTGCGGCGGGAACGCGAGCGCCGACCTCTCGACGGCCGCACTGGCCGCGTTCACCGCCGCCGATGCGGCCGCCGTGGCGGCAGTGGCCACACTGACCGGCGTCGACCTGGACCTGGACGACGACAGCGCCGATGATGATGACAAGCAAGGGTCGTCAATCATCGCGCTGGCTCGGAGGCTCGGCGACTTGGCGGTCCCAGATATCCGAGCGATCGACTGGCAGGACCTGGCGGACGGAGTGGGGTTCGAGTGGACCGGTGGTCTGGTCTGGCTGCAGGACTTGACCAACAGCGCCTCAGGCATGTACCGAGACGGCATCTACCGGCCGCTCCGTGAGAATGCAGAGCGTGAGTTCGCGATGCGAGAGGTTGCGGCGTACCGTTGGCTGGTGCCGGCCACCGGCCGTCTCTTGCGTACCGTCTACGAGGAGGTCGGGGCCGACTTCAGGCGACAGACCAGTGAACACTTGGACCGGCCGGCAGTGCTGGCCGAGGTGGCGGCTCTGGCCAACCTGTCAGAGCAGTTGGCCGCGACACAGCGTCATATGGGCCGGCCACTGAGTCAGGCCAGCCTGATAAGCCAGGCTGCGCAGCGCCGGGCGCGAGCCGCCGAAGGAGTTGACGATGGCATCCGACGATAGGGTCACGCTGGCGGCCGGCGAGCTGTTTGCGCTGGCGGGAGAGCTCGCCGAGTTGCCGCCAGCGCCGCCGCCTGCGCTAATGACGCCCTTGGCGCAGAACCAACGCGTGCTCGGTGAACTGGCCGCCGGGCCACAGCAAATCCTGTTGCTGGTGATGGGAGAGTTCAGCACGGGCAAGTCGACGCTGATCAACGCCCTGTTGGGCCGGGTCGTGGCGCCAATGTCGGCGACCATCGAGACCGGGCATCTCAGCCACTTCCATTACGGCTCACCCGAACGCGCCGTGGTCCACCTCCGGTCGGGCCGCGAACGGGAGATGGCACTCGAGTCCGTCGAGAGCCTGCTGCGCGCCGGCAATCCCGAGTCGCAGGCCCTGCTCGCGCAGATCGAGTGGGTTGACTACTACCTGGACCTGGACCTGCTGCGGGACATCGCCCTGGTCGATACCCCCGGCTTGGGCTCGGTGCAGGCGCACCACGAGCAACTCACCGGGCGCTACCTGGACACGGCGCAGGCCGTGCTGTGGGTGTTCGACAGTGGGCAGGCCGGCACCGGCACCGAGTCCGCGTACCTGGAGACGCTCGGGAGCCATCGCTGCGTGATCGGCGTTATCAACAAGGCCGACCGGGTCGATGAGTTCGACCGCCCCGGAGTCGGCCAGCACATCCGCGAGTTGGCGCACGGCACGCTCCGCGAGGTTGTTTGGGTCTCAGCCCGGCAGGCCCTGGGTTGTGCCCTCGACCAGCAGCCGTGGTCGGCCGAGAGCGGCCTGCCGCGACTCTGGGAGGTCGTCGTCGAGCACGTCGTACAGCGCCAGGGCCTGATCGCCGAGGTCTCCCGCGACGGGATGCTTCGGGACGCCACCTGCCGGCTGTACGACCACGTCAGCCGGCGGCAGCGCGACCTTGTGCGGCGGCTTGACGGGGCCGAGCGGGTGCGCCAGGTGCTCGACCAACGGAGCCGTGATGTGGCCCTGAAGGCCGAGACCAAACTGCTCGAGCTGACCAGGGCCTTGCACGAATCACTCAGTAGCGAGTGGGACGAATGTTGCCGTCGCCGCGGCAACGACCTCGACGGCCTCGGGCAGGACGCGGCGCAACTCTGCGCGCCCCAGCGCCGAAACGACCTGAATCGAGACCTGCAGGCCACGGCACAACGGCTGTTCGACGACGAGTGGACAACTCTGACTGCGCAGTGGGATTTGGCGGACCGGGCGCCGGGTGCGGCGCCATTCGTGCCACTTGACGGCGTGGCGCCGCCCGATTCGGGCGACGCGGTGAGCGACGGCTTGGTTGGCGCCGGCTTCGGTCTGGCGGCTGGGGCCGTGATCGCGGCCGCATCGGCGGCGATCACGGTGGCGATCCTGCCATATGCCGCGGTGATCGGGGCCGTCGCCACCCTCGGCAACATGGTCAAACGAAACCGCCAGCACGGAGCGGCCGCCGCCGAGGTACGGCGGCGAGTCCAGGACGGTCTGGATAGGGAAAGGCAGGAACTCGACCAGTACGTCCGGCAGCACTTGCTGCCCTCGATTGAGGTACAAGGTCGCTTGGTCGCCGACCAGTTAGGTTCCGAGCAGACACAGCAACTGCTGGGCGGATTCCCCATCGAGCGCCTCCAGCAGAGCGCTGCCCGCTGCCAGGAGATCGAAACGGTCGTCCGCCGTGTCGCACGTCAGATGCAGGTGGATCTACGGGGCGTCGTCCACTCCGACGAGGGGGCCAGCGAGCCCGACGCCGACCATGACCCGGCGCGGCGGGTCGAGTTGCCGCCGGGGCCGGCCCCTGCCAGTCCGCCCCCGGCGGGGCCACCACCGACCATCCTGAGCGACACCGTGCTGGTCCGCCGCGCTCCCGGGCGCCCAGCCCCGGACCAGGCCGCGCCGCCGCCTGACGGAGGTGGCGAGGGACAGGCGGCCGAGGCGCTGCTCGCGGAGGAGCCACCGGCCCCCGAACTGCAGGTGGTGGAGGCTGCACCGTCCGAGGCCCCGACCGCGGCCGCAGCGCAGCCGCCGGCCGACGCTCCATCACGGGAGGCGGAGCGGGTGGCCAAGGAACAGCAGGATGCTGCGGAGCTTCGTCGCATCAAAGAAAAGCTAGGAGCTGAGCAGGAGGCCCGTCGGAAGGCGGAGTCCGAGCGGGATCAGGCACAGCGCCAGCAGGCGCTGGACCACGCGCAGGCCGCGCAGGCCGCCGCGGCCGGCGCGCCGGTCCCGGTCAGCGACGCTCGCGCCCTCCGACTCCGGTGGGAGCGACTCTACCGGAGCACCACGGTCACCGACGCCGCATGGCGCCGCATCAAGAAGCTGCCAACGGCGCGGCGGGACGAGCTCGAAAGGCTGGTGGGAAGCCTGCAGCATTCTGATCGGCCGAAGAGCCGCGACAAGGTCGTGGGCACGGCCGACGTCTATGAGTTCGGATTCGACCACGATGGCCGGGCGTATGTGCGCTTCGAAGGTGCGCGAGTGGTGCTGCTCCAGGTGGGTGCCAAGGGCACCCAGGAGCGCGACACGCAGGCCTTGCGGCGGCAGTCCCCGGGCTAGCAGTCCGCTCCGAGCCGGCTGCTCAGGCCGCTAGCTGCGGCCGGTGGCCGCCTGCCGGGCCAGTTCGCCAAACGCCAGCTCCAAGCACTCGACCTGCCGCAACGCGTCGCGGGCCTCTGTGGGTGAGTAGTCGGCCGTCAGCGCGGCCAGCTCCACCAGGTGCTTCAGCTCGCAGAACAGCCGCAGCAGCTCCCCGCGACGGCTGGCCAAGACGGGCTGGGCGCGGTGCTCCTGCAGGAAGCTGGCGTAGTTCAGCAGCTTGGCAGTGTTGGTCACAAAGACCTCGTGCGGCACCTGGAGCAGAGCACGGCAGGCGCCGAGACCGGTCGCCCCGCCCAACAGGCCGCCGCCGCAGACCAGCACGGTGAAGCCGCCGGCCATGCCCAGCCCCCCGGTGGCCAGCGCTCCGCCGCCAAAGAAGGCCAGGCCCGAGGTGAAGGCAGCCGCTCCATGCCAGCCCAGCAGGTGCGTGCCGACGGCCGTCGCGAGCCCCGGCGCCGCCAGACCGGCCGTCAGCAATGCCGCGACCGTGGCCCCGGTCGTCCAGAGCGCGACCTTTCTCCAGTAGTGCGTCGCCTGCCGCGCGAAGCTGTCGGTGTCGCTCAGAATACGCTGGCCGGCGTCTCCTGGCAGCCCCACCAACTGGCTGATCTCCGTGGCGCCAGCGCGCGGGTCAACCTCCTGCGGCCGGCCTTTGGCCGCGGCGTAGAGGGGCACGTGGAGCACTTCCTGGAGCACCAGGAAGCGCGTCGCCAGCCCCTCCGGCGTGGCCGGCAGCCGCGCCTGCAGCGTCTCCAGCGTGGGCCGTTGGCCAACCCTGGGTCCCGCCGCCTGATGGGCCTCCGCGATCCACTGGTCCAGCCAGTCCCGCTTGCTCACCACCTGCGCCGAGGCCCGCCGGGCCTGGACACCTTGGCCAAAGCGCTGCGCCTTCCGCAGCAGCGAGTCAGCGTCCGGTGCACCGGCCGCGGCGCTCGCCGCGGCGGCCTGTTCGGCGGCTTCCGTGCGCTCGATATCGCGCCCGGCGCGTTGCTCCACCAGGCCGACGAACAGCTCGTAGGCGCCACCATCCAGCGTGAACTCGCGAAGTCCTGTCATCGCTCGGCTCCCATGCAGCGACCCTGATCTGCCACAGCAGCCGCCGTCGCGTCAAGTTGCCCCCCGCCCCCCTCACCGCAGCACCTGCTCCATCGCCTTCCCCTTCGCCAGCTCGTCCACCAGCTTGTCCAGCCAGCGGATCTGTTGCATCAGGGGGTCCTCAATCGTCTCGACGCGGACGCCGCAGACGACGCCCTTGATCAGCACGCGGTTGGGGTGCAGGCACGGCGCTTCGGCGAAGAAGGTGGCCACGTCGCAGCCGCGGTCAAGTTGCTGCTGCAGGGCCTCGCGGGTGTAGCCGGTCAGCCAGCCGATCACCTGGTCGACCTCGTCCTGCGTGCGGCCCTTGCGGACCACCTTGTTGACCAGGCAGGGGTAGACCTTGGCGAACGCCATGTGGTAGATGCGATGGTCGGCCATCGGGGTCTCCCGGAGGGCGTCAGTCGCGGATCGCGGCTTCGATCGTGGCGATGTCGATCTTGGTCATCGGCAGCATCGCCTGAAAGGCCCGCGGAGCCAGGTGCGGGTCGGCCATCGCGCGGGATAGGGCGACCGGGGTGATCTGCCACGAGATGCCCCACTTGTCACGGCACCAGCCGCAGCGGCTGGCTTCTCCGCCGTGACCGACCAGGGCGTCCCAGTAACGGTCGGTCTCGGCCTGGTCGGCGGTGGCGACCTGGAAGGAGAAGGCCGGGCTGTGGCGGTAGGTGTCGCCGCCGTTGAGCCCGAGGCAGGGCAGGCCGAGGACGGTGAACTCGACGGTCAGCACGTCGCCGCGGCGACCGGCGAACCAATCCGCCGGCGCGCGGTGCACCGCCTGCACCGCGGAGTTGGGAAACGTCGCGGCGTAGAACTCGGCGGCCTCGGAGGCGGCGCCGTCGTACCACAGGCAGATCGTCAGCGGGGCGGGCATGGTCGGCGTGCTCCTGGGCCACTCGGCAGCGCCCCAGCGGCCCGTCGGCGCAGCGTCGCCGGCACGGTGCCGGGGCCCGTTGCGCGAGGATACGATCAGCGTGGCCCGCGGCGCCGGGCCTGTCAACGGCAGGTCTGGCAGACCGAGCCCGCGCTGCGGCCGGCCGGCCCGGACCATCGCCGAACGGTGTTCGCGGACGCAGCGGGTGTTCGGCAGGTGGCTGACCGGGCTGATCGCGACGCGTTGAACGCCGCCTCGCCGGCGCAGCGCAGTGGCGGGGCAGGCGCCTGGGCAGAGGACGGCTTGCCGGCCCGGCGGGCCTTGCCGTACACTACCGCTGGGGAGCCCGTGTGATGCCCGCCGACACGTCTGCCGCTCGTCTGTCTGCCGCCACAATGGCGCTGCTGCGTTGCCCGGCCTGCGGGGGTGAACTGGATTGGGCCGCGGCGATCACCTGCCGGGGCTGCCAGCGCCGCTATCCGGTGTTGGACGGTGTGCCGATCCTGCTGGACGAGCAGCAGAGCCTCTTCAGCCCGGAGCAGTACGAGGCGACGCAGCCGGTCTTCTACGATCGTTCGAGTCGGCTGCAGCGGCTGGTCTGGCGGGTACAGCCCGGGTTGCGCTGGCGCGACGACGACGCGCCGGTCTACCACCACCTGCGCGACCTGCTCGGTCAGCGGTCGCAGCCGCGGGTGCTGGTGGTGGGGGGCGCCATCGAGGGGCAGGGGATGCGGCATCTGCGCGACTTGCCGGGAATCGAGCTGGTCAACACGGACATCGAACTCAAGCCGGGCACCGGGCTGGTCTGCGACGGCCACCAGTTGCCGTTCGCCGACGCCAGCTTCGACGCGGTGATTGCCCAGGCCGTGTTGGAGCACGTCCTTGACCCGGCGCGCTGCGTCGCCGAGTTGCATCGCGTACTGCAGCCGGCTGGGCTGGTCTATGTCGAGACGCCGTTCATGCAGCAGGTCCATGGCGGGGCTTTCGACTTCACGCGGTATAGCGCCCAAGGCCATCGCCGGCTGCTGCGCGATTTCGCCGAGCTGGAGAGCGGTGCGCTGAGCGGGCCGGGCAGCGCCCTGGCGTGGTCCTGGCGGTACTTCCTGACCAGCTTCGCGCGCACCCGCCGGGGCTACCGCCTGCTCAACCAGATCGCCATCTGGACCGCCTGGCCGTGGAAGCACTTCGACCGCTGGCTGCTGCGCCGCCCCGGCGCCCTCGACGCCGCGTCGGTGCTGTACTTTCTGGGGAGCCGGCAGGCCACGCCGCTCGACGACCACGAGCTGTTGAGCGCCTACCAGGGCTTCAACGGCGTGCGCCTGCCAGGCAAGAACCCGACGGCATGACCCTCGACGAGCTGGCCGAACGCTGTCGCATCTTGGCGACCTGCGTCGTCGCGGCGGTCGTCTACGGGGTGCTGCACGACCTGGTGACGGCCCACGTCTGCGTCGAGTACTTCTCGCGGTTCCACCCGCCGGTGATCGCCTCCGAGTCGCCGGTCGCGCTGGCCCTGGTGTGGGGCGTGTTGGCCACCTGGTGGGTCGGCGCGGGCCTGGCGGTGCCGCTGGTGGCCGCGGCCCGGCTGGGCGCCGCGCCGCGTTGGACCGCCCGGCAACTGCGGCCGCTGCTGGGCGCGCTGCTGCTGAGCTGCGCTGCCGCCGCGGCGCTGGCCGGCGTGGCGGGCGGTGGCTGGGCCCGCGCCACTGCCTGGCAGCCGCTGGCCGCCTGGCGCTCGTGGCTGCCCCGCGGCGCCGAGGCGCGCTTCTTCGGGGTCCTCGTGGCGCACAACATCAGCTACCTGATGGGCTTCAGCGGTGGCCTGGCCGTCGCTGGCGCGGTGCTGGTAAGTCGCGCCAGGGCCCGGCGCGCGGCCGCCGCGGCGCCGTAGAAAAAGGGTCCTGACCCCTTTAGGGTTGACCGTGGCGCGCGGGGGACAGGTGCTACCGGCCGGACAGGACCGGCTCAGGGAGGGTAGCGATGTCACAGCGTCTGGTGTGTGGATTGTGGCTGGTCTGCCTGTCGCCGCTGGGAGCGGCCTTACCGCTGCCGCCGCGGAATGGCAAGAACAGCGTCCAAATGCTGGTGGGCGGCAGCAACAAGGTGCCGCTCTGTCTGGTCCCCCCACGGGCGCGCGCCGATGGCACACCGTTGGCGCCTGGCACGCGGTGTACCATCGTGGTCTACCGCTCGCACGCCGCGGGGCGGACCAACACCTACGACCAGGAGGTTGGCCGGGCCGACGGGCAAGTCACCCGACCCGATGACCTGCAGCCCTGGATCGATGTCACGGCGATGGTGCCGCCGGACGATCCCAAGGGCGGGATCTTCTACCTCGCGAGCTCGGCGATTGTCGACGGGCAGGAGTCCACGCTCAACAATCAGTGGCTGACGGTGCGCTGGTCGCCGGGCAGCTTCACGCCGCTGGAGTACCCGGCGGCCGGGCGGGTCGCCGGGTCGCCGCCGTCGCACCGTGGCGCGATGGCCGCGGTACGGCCACTGAACTATCCTGGCTGGGTCCTGGAGGCGACCGCCGGCACGGAGTTCGACTGCCGGCTGCCGAGTGACACCACGCTGCGGGTGCGGCCGACGCTGCGGATCAGCGTCAACGGTACCAACGCCAGCGGCAGCGTACCGCTGGCGGCGTTGGCCACCGAGTACCGCAAGAAGGTACCCGAGGGCAGCGTCAGCCTGCCCCGCAACCAGTTCCGCGGAACGGTCGCCGACGGCCTGCTAAGCGGCACGCTGGAGCTGCACTTCGTGCTGGGCGGCAAGCAAGACGGCGCACCGCTCAACGAGCGGGTCGAGACGACCTTGCAGGTCCGCGCCGCGCTGACCGGCAAGGGCCGCCTGGAAGGCGTCGCCAAGGGCACCACGGTGACCACCCGCAACGGCCAGAAGCCGGTCACCGCGCAGGTCGACTGGCTGTTTGGCGGCGATCCCCCAGAGGGTCGCCGCCGCCGCCTGGCCGCGACGGCCTTCGCCGGGCAAAGCCTCGGCCTACCCGGCCCCGGCTTCCAGTTGCCCTCGTTCGCCCAGGAGAACTGCCCCCTCGGCAGCGTCGGCCAGGTCTTCACGGCCTGCTTCCGCGAAGCCCTCAAGCTACAGAAGGGTGAGACCAGGTTGCTCCGGCACCAGCCGGTGCCGTACTGCGAGGCCGACACCCGCTGGGTCTTCAAGCAGCCCCCGCGGCGGGTCCCGGGCGACCAGGTGAGGTGGCTCTGCGGGCCGCCGAACGTGCTCGGGTGCAGCGAGGCGGGCGACGCCTTGACGGCCAAGGCGGTCGGCAATGGCGTCGGCGAGATCTGGTCCCGCAGCGAGTGGAGCTACACCAACAAGGAGGGCAAGCCCGAGAATCGGACGCTCTTCATGACCTGGCTGGTGGTGGTCGGCAACGTCGCTGGTGAGGCCTACGACCGCAGCCTGGGACGCGTCAAGGGTCCGGGCCTGAACCCCGAGCCGGGCCCGGTCAACCGCGGCAAGGTCAGCGGGTACGTGCGCGGGCCTGACGGCAAGCCGCTGCCGGGCGCGCAGGTCTTTCTGGTGCACGAGGCGACGGGCAAGACCTACACCGCGGAGAGCTGGCTGAGTGGTGCCAATGGCACCTACGCGTTGGACCTCTCCAAGGAGTCCAGCGGCCTCGGCCTGAAGGAGGGCAGCTACGCGGTGATGCCCTACAAACGCGGCTCGCCGAATGGGCCAGGCGACGACTACTGGCCGCACCCCCGAACCCGTCCGACGATCACCCTGACCCGCGACCTGGCCCTTGAGAAGGCGATCCAGGTGCCGGAGATCTGGCTCGACCGGGTCAGCAGCCTGTACGGCCGCTGAGGCCACCAGCGCCCCACCGGAGCGCTCGGCCCGCCGGTCGAGCGCTCTACGGCGCGGCGGCCGGGCGCTGGTAGACGCGAGCGTAGTCGACCTCGTAGACCAGCGGCGAGGTGGCCGGGCCGGGGTCGCCGCCGGGGCCGCCGATCGCCAGGTTGAGGATCAGGGCGTGGGGCTCGCGGAAGGGATGCACCACCTGCGACCACGGCGTCTGCGGGTTGCGGGCGACCTCGTGGGTCACTTCGTTGAGCAGCTCGTCGTCACAGAGGATCTGCGTCTTGGAGTCGGAGCCGACCAGCCGCCAGACGTGGAACTTGCGCAGCCAGTCGGGGTCGCGGTTGAGGAACCAGCTCAGCCGGGGCCTGTTCTGATCGCCGTGCTGCGGGTTCTGCCAGGCGTGCCAGTGCGCGTTCCACTGCTGCGTGGTGCCCCAGGCGAAGTTGGCCAGGATCCGGCCGCCGTAGCACTCCATCAGGTCGACCTCGCCACCGTGCGGCCATTGCCCGGGGCCGGTCGTCCAGATCGCCGGGAAGTAGCCCGGCTGCGGGCTCAGGCGGGCGCGGACGACGATCTGCACGCGGTCCAGCGGCCAGGCGAACTTGCCCCAGGTGTTGAGCGACGAGGAGGTCCACTCGGCGAACTCCCGCTGCCGCCGCCAGTCGCCGCTGCCAGCCTCGTAACGCGGGTTGGGCACTCGTTCGCGGCGCCCCTCAATCACCAGCAGCCCGCCGCGCACGGTGGCGTTCTGGGGCTGGTACCACTGCGCCTCGTTGTTGCGGACGAAGCCGTTCTCGAAGTTCCACCTGGCCGGATCGGGCGCGCCGTCGCCGTCGAACTCGTCGTGCCAGACCAGCTCGTGGCCGGGCACGGGGTCGATGCTGGTGACGGGCAGCCGCGCCGGGTCCTCGGGCGCCTGGCCGACCAACGGCAGCGTCAGCAGCAACAGCAGGACCAGCGCCAGCAGCTTCAGCATGGTTCGCCTCCACCCCCGCGGCGAGTCTAGCGGCGGGAGCGGCGTGGCGTCAAGGACGTCGGCCGGAGTGGTGCGCTGCGGACTCACGCGGTGGGTCAGCAGACACCAGACTCACGCAGAGGCGCAGTGGAGATAGACAACTAGTAGCAGCCTCACCCGGCGGGGGTATACTATGAGACCAGGGACTCACGCAGAGGCGCTGAGGCGCAGGGGAGATAGACAACTAGTAGCAGACTCCCCCGGAGGGCCAAGACCAGGAGAACAGGGACTCACGCAGAGGCGCGGAGGCGCGAGGGAGATAGACAGCTAGTAGCGGACCCACGTGGTGGGGAGAGAGTCGACGGTTGCTGTTTGGCGCCGCTGGGTGCCTGGGATGGGATGGTGCTGGGGTCGTCAGGCAGAGAGCACGGCCTGAACCGTCTCTGTGGCGATCACCTCCGCGCCCGGCCGGACGATGACCCGTTCGCCGGCGCGCTCCAAAGTGGCTGGCACGGGGCGGCCGTCGACCGTCAGATCGACGTGGGTCAGCGTTGGGGCGGCCGCCAGGACCAGCTCGCGCAGCCGCAGGCGGCCGTAGCGGATGTCGACCGTGGCGGTCTGGCGGTCGGTGATGGTCTGCGTGAAGAGGCCCCAACACTCGGCGCCTAGGAAGACACTGCGGTGGTCGGCCGGCTGCCAGCGCGGCAGGAAGCCCAGGCGGCCGGCGGGCCCGTCCAGAACCAGGCCCTGCGCGGCGGTCAGCAGGCTGCCAGAGCTGAGCGCCCGGGCGTAGAACTTGCCGCACTCCAGCTCGTTGTAGGGGTTGCCCCCGGGTCCCGAGTTGAGCGTCTCGCGGCGGCGACCGTCATAGCGCGAGCGTGCGGCGGACACCAGGCGGACGCCCTCGGCGACCATGCCCTCGTAGATCAGCAGCCCCGCCACGGCGTACTCGATGCCGGTCCAGACCTCGTCGGCGTAGATGATGAACGGCTCCGGTCGCCCGCCGTGGGGCCAGGTACACATCAGCAGACCGGGCTCGTCGTCCAGCACATAGCGCCGCGGGGCCTGCTTGAAGCCGTGGAAGTTGGCGCGAAAGTTGTGGGCCAGAATCTGCCGCAACGCGGCGCGCACATGGTCAGTCGGGTAGAGGTAACCGAGGTCGAGCTGGTGGGCCCACCACTGCCCCAGCAACTGGTCACTGTGGCAGCCGGTGTGGTAATCATGCGCCCCGCGGGCGTCCGGGCGTTGGATGTAATACTCGTGCTCGGCGTGCCACAGCCGCTCGTCCTGCAGGCGGCTGCCGCGCTCGCGCAGCTCGCCGTAACGCCCTGCCGCGGCGGTGTCGCCGACGGTCTGCGCCATCTGCCGACAGGCCGCCAGCGCGCTGAGGTACTGACTGCCGCAGAAGGTGTGCTGCCCGCTGGTGGCGCAGTCGTAGGTGTTCCACTGGTGGCCGGTCAGGACGCCCTCGCCGGCGGCGTCGAAGGTGGCGATCAGCCAGTCCATCGCCTTCTTGACCTGCGGCCAGAGCTGCCGCAGGAAGCTGTCGTCGGCACTGGTCTGATGCGCCCGTAGGGCGCCTTCGATCACCGCGCAGTGGCCGTCGACAAACGCGCCGTGGCGGCTGTGCTGGCGGTGCTGCGTTTCGCCGCTGTCCAGCAGATAGGTCACCAGGTCCGAGGTGCGCAGGTTGCGGTCGAGCTCGGGCCACAGCCGGGCGTGGGTCTGGGCGTAGTTCCAGACATGGGTGCAGTTCAGCGGGCAGCAACCGTAGCAGCCCTCGTACCCCGCGAAGTAGCCGGCTTCGGTCCAGAAGCAGGTCGGCCCGCGGGGGATCACCGCCTGCGAGGTGAAGGCGTCCAGCAGCGCCGCGGGCAGGTTCGACTGGTAGACCGTCTGGTGCCAGCGCTCGGTCCAGCCCCATAGTTCGGGCAGCCGGTCGAGCACGTCGCTGACCACCGCACCGGCGTCGCCGTAGCGCTGGCTGTAGAAGTTGCCACGGTGGCCGAAGCGCTCGACATTCGGGAAGTGCCAGCCGATCACGAAGGTGACCGTCTCGCTGGCGCCGGGGGCCAGCGTGAAGCTCGGCGCCAGCGCGCAGTTGTGGGTCTCGCCGGCGGGCGTTGGCCCGGCGCTGGCGCTGCCGGGCAGCGTCCCGCGGGTCAGCAGCTCAGCGGTCAGCTCGGCGGCGGCGGTCCAGCCGGCCTCGGCCGCGGCCGGCCGGTCGCAGGCCAGGGCCAGCGTGCCGTAACGGGTCGCCGCGGTCACCAGCCGCTGCCCCGCCGCCAGCGGCACGCCGCGGACGGCTCGCAGCAGCGGTTCGATCCAGGCGTCTGGCAGCGTCTCGGCGAGGCTGACGATCCAGCGCGAGCGGCCGACCGGCAGTGACAGCAGCACCGGCTCACCGCGCACGGTCGCCAGCACCTCGGCGCCGCCGCTCAACTGCAGGCCCTTGAAGGCCACCCGCCGGCTGACCGCCCAGCCCGCCGGATCGCCCAGCACAGCGCGCCCCGCAGCGGTTAGCTCGACGCTCTGCAGGCCGGCCGAGGAGACCTCTTCGACGGTCTGAAAGCGCACCGGCAGCGCCGCCGCCAGGTCGCTCAGCGGGCCTCGCAGGCGGTACAGCCGATCCGGTGGCAGGTCGGCGAAGACAATGTGATCGACGTTGAGATGGCCCCAGGCGTCGGAGCTGCGGTCGACGATTTGCAGGCGCGCCTCTTGCCCGATCAGGTCGCCGACGTCCCACGAGGCCGGCTCCAGCCGCTCGTTGTTCCGGCCGGTGGCGGTCCGCACGACCCGGTCGCCGATCAGCAGGTTCAGGCAGGCCCGCTGCGGGTCACTACCGCCGCCGATCAGGAAGCCGATGTGGCGCCGGGCGATCTTGAAGGGCGGTGAGGTCAGCGTGCCCTGCGGCCCATCGCCGGGGCGGAAGGTGTTGACCAGCCCGCGGCCCAGGAAGCCGCTGACGGCCTGCTGCCCGGCCTCGGTGCCGCGTGACGGGCCAGGGCCGAAACCCTCGCCGGCGACCTGCCATTGGCCGTAGGTCTCGCCCTCGAAGTCCTCGAACACTTCCAGCGCGTCCCAGGCGCCCTGCTCCGCACGGATCGCCGTCAAGGCCTGCCAGAAGCCGGCGCCGGCGCTGCCGACGAGCAGGCCGCCGCCCTGCTCGGCCAGCCCGCTGGCGGCCTCGATCACGGCGCCGGCGACGCGGTCGGCGGTCAGGTCGGCCAGGCTGCCGAGCTGGCCGAGCCAGTAGACCGGCGGTCCGGCGACCTCCGGCCCGTGCGCCTCACGGACCGTCAGCGGGCCGTCCGGCGGACGGGTCCAGTCGCGGCCGAGGTGGACCACGGTCCGCCCGGCGCCCTGCTCGACGCGGCCGACATTGCCGCCGTAGGCGGGCAGCCGCACCCCGTCGAGGCCGGTCTCACCGCCGCAGCCGACCGCGTTCTGGAGGCTCGCCAGCAGCGTCACCGCCGCCGGCAGCTCACCGGGATTGGTGACGGTCACGCGCAGCAGCACCACCGGCAGGGCCGAGTTGGCGGCGTCCAGCGGCAGCAGCGGCGAGGTCGCCTCGAGCCGCACCCGCACCGGGAGCTGCTCGTCGCGGTAGTGCAGCCGCGCGATGGGGTAGCCACCCTCAAAGGTCAGCGCCTGCATCGGGCGCAGGCCGGCGTCGCTGACCGTCTGCAGCACCCGCGCCACCGGCCGCCCAGCGCCGACCTGCGCGCGGATCGCCAGGAAGCTGTCAGGCACCCGCGCCTCGGTGCTGTTGTTGAAGATCTGCCAGACGCCCAGGCGACCGCTGCCTTCGAGCCAGATCGTCCCGGTGCCCAGCCCGCCCAGCGGCATCGCCACGGCCGCGAGATGCTCCCGCTCGTAAGTCCGCGGCGTCTGCAGCGGCGGCTCGCCGGCCCCCCGGCGGCGCGGCAACCCCGGCAGCGCCGCCCGCACCCCCGAGCTGGCCAGCGCACAACTGGCCGCGGCGACGGCCAGCGTTTGCAGAAACTCCCGCCGCGGCACCGCCGCCAACGGCTGGCCACACTGGCCCGAGCAACCGCAATCACGCGTCATCGAGCGCCTCCGCGGCGGCGGGCTTCACCAGACCGCGGACGCCACCTCCTGGGAGCGCCGATGGGCGATGGGCGATGCGGTTGATCAGACCGATCCGACCGATCAGACCAATCCCACCGATCGTCGACGGTCGCCGACCTCTCCAGAAGGAAGCGCTGGGCCTGGTCCGAAAGGCGATCCTGGGAGGACCGCGATGGTGCGCTCCGGCTGGTTGGCGCTGTGCCTGGTGGGCGGTGCCCTGAGTGCGGCTCCGGGGCCGAACCTGTTGCGCAACCCGTCCTTCGAGCAATGGACGGCTGACGGCGCGCGGCCGGCGGAGTGGACCGTCTACGGCGGCACCGGGCCGCTGCGGCGGCTCAGCGCGGTGACCACCGCGGTCGATGGGCAGCGGGCGGCGTTGCTCGAAGACGACGACCCGGCCGCCGAGTTGGGGCTGACGCAGGTCGTGCCGGGCGAGGGCGAGGTGGTCTACCAGGCCAGCGTGCAGGCCCGCGCCGCCGACGGTTCGAGCTGCGCCGGGTCGTACCTGCAACTGCGCTTCATCCCGTCGCAGACCTTTCGCCAGGTCGCGCTGACCGCCGCGCCAGGGCTCTGGAAGGAGATCCGCGTGACCGCCCAGGCGCCGGCCGGGACCACCCAGGTGCAGGTCTACTACTACAGCCACCGCGACCCGCAGCCGCGCTACCTGCTCGACCAGGCCGCGCTCGTGGCCGGAGCCGAGCTGGACGAGAGTGCGGTGCCCGATCCGGTACCGCCAGCGATTGCGGCGCTCAAGCCGTTGCATCAGCAGACCGTGCTGGCCCAGAACGGGCAGCCGACCGCCACGATCATCGCGCCGGCGGTGCACCAGGCCGCCGCCCAACGGCTGCAAGCCGCGGTCCGCACGGCCACTGGGGTCAGCCTGCCGATCGCCAGCGACACCGCCCCGGCGGCCGCCGTGCCGTTAGCCGGAAATGTGATCCTGCTTGGCCAGCGGGCCGACAACGCGGCGCTGCGGCAGCTCTACGCCCTGCACTTCACGTTGCTCGACACGAAGTACCCCGGCCCGGGCGGGTTCTGTCTACAGTCGCTGCACAGCCCCTTTGGCGATGGGCGAAACGCGCTGCTGGTGGGCGGCAGCGACGCGGCCGGGGTCGGCGCGGCGACCGACGCGCTGATCGCCGCCGTCCGCGCAGCGGCGCGGCCGGGCGCGCTGAGCCTCGGCTGGCTGCAGCAGATCCGCCTCTCACCGGCCTACCGCGTGCCGACCGCGCTGGCCGACGTGAAGCTGTGGGACGCCAGCGACGGGTACGGCTCGACCGGCTACTTCGGCTGGAACTCGCTGAGCAAACGGCTGGCGCTCTACCTGCAGACCGGCGACCCGCAACACGCCCGTGAGTTCCTGCGGCTGGCTTTCCCCGACGCCGCCACCAAAGACGAGCTGGCGCGGACCGACGGGGAGATGAACGAGAACAAGGACGACCCGCTGGCAGGACCCTACCATTACAACGCGCATCAGATGATCCTGCTCTGGGACCTGGTCGAAGAGAGCCCGGTGTTCAGCGACGCCGAGCGGCTGCGGGTGACCCAGGCCTTGGCGCGGCAACTGTTGCACCGCAAGGACGAGGGGATCTACCCGTTGACCGAACCGCCCGCCGCGGTCGGCTCGCGGCATGGGCAGTGGTCGGCCATCTCGCTCTACTGCCTGGCGCGCTACTTCCAGACGAACTACCCACACGCGGTCTGGAAGCACGCGCTAAGGGCTGCGCGGCTGCACTTCGAGGCACTCCACAACAGCGCCTGGGTGAGCGGCGAGAACGACAACCTGTTCTGGTACAACACCGCCACGGCGCCGATTCTGTGGTACCTCTGCCTGACCGGCGACCCGGTCCCGGTGCGGAACGGCGTGCTGGCCGAGCTGCTCCGCCCACAGGAGGTGCTGGCCTCGGGCCAGGCGCCCGACTGGGCCTTGCGCTACGGGGCGATCACCTTCTTCCATCAGGCTGCCGCGCTGACCGGTGACGGCCGCTGGCTGACCTACCGCGACCGCAACACGCAGAACCTGGACGAGTTTCGGCTGGGGCAGTCCTGGTGGCCCGACGGCCTGACCGCCGCGCCGCCCGCCGACCTGGTCGGCCAGTGGACCGTGCAAGCCCTGGCGCCGCCGCATTGGGCCAGCCGCGGGTCGGGGTTGCCGCAGCGCGAGTCGTTCGGCGTCGCCAGCTTCCGCTCGAGCGTCAACGCCGACGGCGACTACCTCCTGCTGGACGGCTTCAACGGCGCCTCGCGCAATCCGCACCACACCTTCGCGCTGCTCGATCTGCGGATCGCCGGGCAGAAGATCCTGAGCGTCGGGAACGGCGCCTACCTCAACCAGGTGCAGACGAAGGCCGACGGCCTGGTCGAGCCGCGGGTGGCGATGGACGCCGCGCTGCGCCGCCGCGAAGTGCTCGGGGAGACCGCGTTCGCGGTGGGCGAGGTGCCGCGGCTGAGCTACGCCAACTGGCGGCGCAGCATCGTGCAGCGGATCGGGCGCCAGGTCCTGGTAGTCGACGCGCTGACCTTCAAGAACGACAGTGCCAACTTCGAGGCGACCACGCTCTGGCAGCCCGGCTCCGGGAGCTGGGACGCCCGCGAGAACGCGGTGCGGCTGCCGCCGACCAGCCCCGCCGGCCTGCCGCCCGGATGGCAGCGGATCGCGGCGCTGACGGCGCCGCTCACCGCGCAGCCGAGTGGCGAGCGCGACCTCGTGACGTTGGACACCTACGCCACCAGGCTGCTGCGGGCGACGGCGCCGGGGAGCTGGGTCGAAATGGCCTTCGAGCTGCCCGCGGCGGTCAACGCCCCGCTGCACGCCGAGCTGCTCAACTACAACGACCGCGGCGTGGTGGCGATCAGCCTGGACGGCCGCGAGCTGCTGCCGCGGTACGACTGCCGCACCTCCGACGCCGTCACGGCGCGCGTGCCGCTGGGTACCCAGAACCTGGCCGCCGGGCCGCACCGCCTGCGGGTGACGGTCGTCGAACGCCACGCCGAGCTGGCGACAGCTTACATCGGGCTGGTCGGCCTGCTGCTGCAGGCACCCGACGCCGCCGCCAGCGCCCCGGCGGGTCAGGCCATCCGGCCCTGCGACCTGCTGCCTTCCACCTTTGGCGCCGATGTGCTGAGCCGCACCTGGCGCGGCGCGGTGCGCCAGGGCGGGACGCGCTACGACTTCACGCTGCTCGGGCCTGCCGGCAGCGCCGCCGCGCCGACCGCCTGCCTGCGCCTGGCCCCGAACGCCGCGGTGCTGCGACTGCCCGAGCCGGCGGTCGCCCTGGTCGGCCAGTGGCAGGGCTGTCAGGGCGAGCTGCTGTGGCTCAGCAGCACGCACCTCTGCGGGTTGCAGGTCCGCCGCGCCGGCCACCCGCAACCGCTGTTGACCGCCAGCACGCCGGTCGACGTCGACTGGAACCTGGTCTCTGGACACCTCACGCTGCTGGCGCCGACGGCCACCACGCTCGAGCTGACGGTGCCCGCCCCCCGCGACGGCTTGCTGGTTGACGGTGCCGCGCGGGAGGCCACCGAGACGGCGACGGGGCTGCGCCTGGAGCTGCCCGCCGGGCGCCACACGATCCAGCGCGCCCGGCCGGTCGACACCGCCGCCGCTCCGCTGGCCGCGCTGCTCGACGAGGGCCGCGCCGAGCTGGCCCGCCAGGCCGCCGCGCAGGCTGCCCCGGTCGACGCGGCCGCGGGTCCCCCGCCGCTCTGGCGAACCGCCCTCGGCGGCCGACCGACGGCGGTGGCGGTCGGCGGCGGGCGGGTCTTCGTGGCGGTCGACAACCAGGTCCACGTGCTCAGCGCCGCCGGCAGCAAGGACCGGCAGCTCAGCGTGGCCGGCAAGATCCGCGTGCTGCACTGGTGGGCCGAACCGCAGTTGCTGCTGGTCGGCTGTGTCGACGAGCAGGTGATTGCCTTCGACGCCACCGGTGCCCGGCGCTGGGCCTTCACGAGCGTGATGGACCCGGCCGCCTTCCGCGCCGCGAAGCAGTACTGGTTCAAGTCGGCGCCCGGCCACGAGGGCATTCACGGGCTCGGCAGCGGGGTCTTTCTGAACGGCCAGCAGCAGTGCTTTGTGGGCAGCGCCTGCACCGTCGAGGTGCTCGACCCGGCCGGCCAACTGGTCCACCGCTGGCCCGTCTTCTGGGGTCCGGGGACGATCCTGCAGACAGCTCCCGGGGCCAACAACTCGCGCAACCTGCTGATCGCCCGCTGGCACAACGACGGGCCGGCGCTGGCGGTGATCAACTCGGTCGAGCGGAACCCCGACCCGCGCAGCTTCTATGGCGTGCCGGCAGGCTACGACTATGTCGGCGGCTGGGACAACCAGAACCGCAACCACCTGCTGCAGGCCGACCTGGACGGCGACGGGCGCGACGAAGTGGTCAGCGAAATCAACGGTACCTGGAACCGCATCACCGTCTGGGACCTCGCCGGGCAGCCGCTGCACTGCGCCAACCTCGGCCCTGGCACGGCGGCGCCTTTCCGCAACGTCCGGGCGCTGGCCCTGCTGCCGGCGGCCAAGGGCCAGACCGTCGCGGTGGCGCTGGCCGACGGGCTGCTGCTACGGCTCGATGCGCAGTGCCGCCTGCTCGGCTCGGCGCGCCTGCCAGCCGCCGCGGTGACCCTCAGCACGGCCGCCGACGGGCAGCTCCTGGCGGCCTGCGACGACCGCCGCCTGCGCCGGCTCGACGCCGCGGGCCAACTGCTGACCAGCAGCCCGCTGGCGGCCCGCCCGCTGCTGGCGACGCGGGCCGGCGACCTGACCGTGGTGCTCGACGACCAGGGCGAGGTCAGCGCCTGGCGCTGAGGACGACCAACGGGAGACCGTGATGCGTGACGCCGCGGCGTGCGGCTTCGATCCCGAGGCCAGCGGCCTCGCCAACACCGCCGCCCTGCAGGCCGCAGTCGACGGCGGGGGCTGCGTCTGGATCGGTCGGCCCGGCCTCTACCGCGTGGCCGGCACGGTCTACCTCGGCAGCCACACCGCGCTCCGCTGCGCCCCCGGGGTGGTGCTGCGGAAGGTCCCCGAGGCCGGCCCGTTCAGCCACGTGCTGCTCAACCGCGGGGCGCGGCAGAAGCAGTGGGACGAGGACATCCTGGTCGAGGGCCTGACCGTCGAGTGCCACGGCGTCGACGTGCGGACTTTCGCCGACGTCTTCGGCCTGCACGGCCAGCTTGCCTTCCACTACGTCCGCGACTTGCGGATCGACCGCTTCCGCTGCGCCGATCTGGGGCCGGCCCAGTACGGCATCCACATCTGCACCTTCGAAGACGTGCTGGTCAACGATGTGCACATCGCTGGGGCCAAGGACGGCGTCCACTTCGGCCGCGGCAAGCGCTTCCGGGTCAGCAACGGCGTCTTCCGAACCTACGACGACGCCGTCGCCCTGAACGCCCACGACTACGACGTCGGCAATCCTGAGCTGGGCTGGATCGAGGACGGCATCGTCGAGAACTGCCACGACCTGCCCGACGGCCGACCGCCAATCGGCTACTTCTGCCGGATCCTGGCCGGCGGTTGGATCGACTGGATTCCCGACATGGGCGTCCAGAAATCCGACACGGTGGTTCACGGCGGCCGTCTCTACCGGGTCCGCGCCGACGCTGACGAGCGCGTCTACCCGTCGCGGACACCGCCGACTCACGCCCATGGCAGCGTCGAGCTGGACGGCATCACCTGGGTCGCGGTGCAGGACGACGTGACCTACACGGCCGGCGTGCGCAACGTCGTGTTCCGGGACATCTTCCTCCACAAGCCGCGGGTCGGCTTCTCGGTACACTTCGATGTCGGGCGCTACAGCCGCAGCTACTACCCGGGCGCGCCGGTCCCGCGGCAGGAGCGGCTGCTGCTCGACAATGTCCGTGTGCTGCACGACGAGCGGGTCGACCTGCTCTCGGTCGGCACGCCGGTCGACGTGTTGACGGTGGTCAACTCGCAGTTCGGCGACACGCCCATCCGCTTCCACGGCAACCGCGCGATGGACGACTACGGCCGGACGCAGGTCAACCTGATCGGCAACACCTTCACCCACGGCGGCCCCTTCGATTTGCTGCTGAACAGTGTCCCGGGCAAGCGGGTGCGCTTGCGCACGGCGCACAGCACGGTGCTCGGGGCGGGCTTCGCGGCGCGCGTCGACGCCGGGCCGGGGCAGGTCGAGGTGGCCAGCGACCTGCCCGGAATCGCGCCATGAGGTGGCCCCTGCTGGCCCTGCTGACCAGCCTGCTGGGCGCGGCCGGGCAGGACCCGGCGGGGTTGAGCTGGCAACCCGGCGAGCTGTTCCTGCGGGTCGACGGCCGGCCGCAGGTGGTGCTCGGCCGCAACCCGGCGGAGCGGCAGACGGCCGAGTGGGTTGCCCACTTCGACGCGATGGCCGCGGCGGGTGAGCGGCTGGCGCGGATCCACCTCTGTTGGATGCCCGCCGGCGAGGTGCCTGGGGAGATCAGTCCCGCGATGCTGGCCGGCTGGGACGCCCTGTTGACGGCGGCCGCCGAGCGGGGGCTGGCGGTGCTGCCCGTGCTGGGGGCCTGGTACCGCGACGCCCGCTGCCGCGCCCCGCGCTGGCCGCTGGCGCCGTGCGCCGACCAGTGGATCGAGCTGCCGGCCGCCGGCGACTGGGAGCTGACCTGGATCGACCCCGTCGACGGCCGCGCCACGACCACGCGCCAGACCGTCGACAGCCCTCCCCGCCTGGCTCTGCCGCCGTTCACCGGCAGTCTGGCGCTGTGGGCCACCCGTCGCGCCGGCGCGCCGCCCGGCGCTTGACCGACCGACCCGACCGATGTGGCGGAACCATTGCATTACCATTCCTGTTCAGTTTCGGTTCACCCCCTGCGCAGGCGCCTGGGGAGGGCCCGCGGCGGGTGGGTAGAACCAAGCTCAAGCGAGTGGTCGCTCGCAGAGACACAGCACAGGGCGGCCGGGTTGTAGGAGAGATCGATCATGTCACGCAAACGAGGCTTTACCCTCATCGAGTTGCTCGTGGTGATCGCCATCATCGCGATTCTGGCGGCGATTCTGTTCCCGGTCTTCGCCAAGGCGCGGGAGAAGGCCCGCCAGTCGTCGTGCGCCTCGAACTGCAAGCAGTTGGCAGTCGCCAGCCTGTCGTACGCTCAGGACTACGACGAGCGCTTCAAGTTCGGCTGGGGTCCCAACAACCTGCGTTGGTGCACCGTCTGGATGCCCTACATCAAGAACGTCCAACTCTTCGCCTGCCCGTCCTACACCAGCCTGGCCGGCTACGGCACGGTCTGTGAGGCCGGCGGCATCGGCGGCTACGACGCGATGGCGCAGTTCGTCAGCCCGGCCGAGACGATCATGCTCTCGGACAACGAAGGCTACGCCGACGGCGCCGGTGGCCAGGGCGCTGACCGCTCCTGCCCGCCGTGGCACACCACGCAGTACCACAACTACGAGACCGTCGCTTACCCACCGGCGCGGCGTTGGTACAGCCGTCACAATGAAGGTGCCAACTACAGCTTCATCGACGGCCATGTCAAGTGGACGAAGTACCAGTCCACCTTCACCGACGCGGCCGGCACCGGCTCCAACATGTACGACCGCAACTAACCGCGGCCGGTCACGGCCCGGCGGCCGGTGCTCCCAGCAGGGACTGCCGGCCGCCGGGCCGTCGTCGTTGGGGGTGCCGCGGCGAGCAGGGATCTGCTCCAGGGTGGGTAATCGGCGGCCCAGACGGAGAGCTCGATGCAGCGGTTACGGCTGGGCGTGCTGGGCGCGGGACGCGGCGCGGGATTGGCGCGGGCGGTGGCCCTCGCGCCGAGCGTGGAGCTGGTGGCGATCTGCGACGCCGACGAAACCCGCCGCGCGGCCGCCTGCGTCGCCACCGGGGTGGTCGGCCTCAGCGACTACCAGGCCCTCCTCGACAGCGACCGGGTCGACGCCGTGCTGGTGGCCAGCCCGATGCCGCTGCACGTCGCCCACAGTGTGCAGGCGCTGGCCGCCGGGAAGCACGTCCTGAGCGAAGTCACCGCCGCCACCAGCCTGGAAGACTGCTGGGAGCTGCTGGCAGCGGTCCGCCGCAGCGGCCTGGTCTACATGCTGGCCGAGAACTACTGCTGGTACCGCCCCTGGTCGCTGGTTCTGGCGCTGGTGCGGGCCGGCCACTTTGGCGAAGTCTACTACGGCGAGGCCGAGCAGTTGCAGGAGTTCAAGGGCGGCTTCAAGCCGCTCGACCAGGGCGGCACCTGGCGCGCCGCCGAGTTGGCGATGCGGTTGGGCAACCATTACATCACCCACCACCTGGGTCCGCTCCAAATGGCCGTCGGCCAGCCGATCACGCAGGTGATCTGTCACGGCAGCGGCCAGCGCCACCTGCCCTGGGCGGTCGCCGATTCGACCAACACCGTGCTCGCCGAAACCAGCGGCGGCGCGCAGTTCCGGCTGCGCCTCGACTTCTTCAGCGACCGGCCCAACAGCTACACCTACTTCGGCCTGCAAGGCACCACCGGCGCCTACGAAGCACCCCGCGCCGCCAGCGAGGAGCACCGCCTCTACCTCCACGGCCGCACCGCGCCGGGCACCTGGGAGAGCCTCTGGAACTACGCCGACCAGCTCCCCGCGGCCTGGGCCGACATCCCCCCAACCCCCGCCCGTGAGACCCACGACGGCGGCGCCCCGTTGATGCTGGAGGCCTTCGCCCGCGCCGTGCTTGACGGCACCCCGCCCCCGGTCGATGTCGCCCTGGCCCTCAACCTGACCGCCACCGGCCTGCTCAGCGAACTCTCCCGCCAGCGCGGTGGCGCGCCGGTGGAGGTACCCCGCTTCGGGCTACGGTGAGCGGACGGGGCCGGCCGGCGGCGAAACACGGGTCTGGACTGGCGGTACTCCGACGGTCCTGACCCGTTTTCGGTGCCACCACCAGCCGCCGGAACGGACCGGCGGCTGCGGTCGGGGCCGACCGGGTGCCGTCGTCCCCCGATCCCAGCCGATCCGTCCACCGTCGCCCACCTGGCCCTTCGAGACGGCCTGCGGCCTCCTCAGGACAAGCGCGTTGGGGCTGGTGGGTTGAGGCAAGGAGCAAGCCGGCCGAACCAGGCACCGCGGACC
>JADZEX010000113.1 GCA_020850355.1 Fimbriimonadaceae bacterium
CCGGCCGGCTCGTAGCGGGGCGAGCCTTCGGGGCGGGCGTAGCGACAAGAAGCCACTGCGCTGCGCGCTTCCTCGACGGTGCTGATGTGCGGCCAGACGATGCCGAACACGCCGCTGTCGAGCACCTGCTTCGCGACCCACTGATTCATCTCGATGCCGTTGGGCGGGATGCGGACCATGGGCGTCACCGCCGGGGCGAGCGTGCCGCGCTCGACGATCTGGCGGCGGTTGAGCAGGTATTGCAGGCTATCGCGCAGAGCGCGGATGTCGAACGGGCCGTGCTCCATCTCGAACACGATGCCGTCGTAGGGTTCGGTGGCGGCGACCGCTGCATTGGCGGGATCGCCGGGCGCGAAGCAGACGCAAACGTTACGGCCTTGTTCGAGTCCGGCGATGATGCCGTTCAAGCGCGGGATGTCCATCGTTGTCTCCTCGGTGGTCGTGCGTTCGATGTAGGGGTCGACTGCGCGCCGGCGATGCCCGGCGTGCGCTCGAGTCACGGTTTTGCGGCGGGGCGTCCTTGCACCTTCTCCAGCGCTTCGCTCTCGGCGGTCCAGCGGCTGCGCGCTTCGGCGGCGCGGGCACGGGCGTCGGCGGCCTGCTTGCGCGAGGCCGCGATCTGCTGGTCGTATTGCTGTAGCTGTTTGCGCAATTGAGCGGCGTTGGTTTCGAGATTCTGCGTCTCGGCCTCCGTGCGTTCGGCGTCGCGCTCGGCCTGCTGCATTTCGCGATAGGCGAAGCTCGCGCGCTGCTGCAGCAGGTGGGCGTCCTGCGCCGGCGCAACGAGCGGAAGTGTCGTCAGAACGAGCACAGCAAGATGCCGCATAAGGCTTCCTTGGAAGCCGCTTCCCGTAGCCCGGGTGAAGCGCGCAGCGCGTAATCGGGGGACCGGCACGGACTGCATCCCCGGGATACGCTTCGCTTCTCCCGGGCTACGGGGCTCGATATGTCGGCCGGCGGTCATCAGCTTTCGTAGCCCGGATGGAGCGCGCAGCGCGTAATCCGGGGATGAATTGCCCCGGTCGCGGGTCTCGTCGTCTCGATCCATGGCCATCTGCATCAAGCCCTCAGTTTGAACGGATTGAAATCAGTGCGCCGATCGTAGTAGTCCTCGTGCTCGGCACGCTTGAGGAAGCCGACGACGCGGTAGGTGATCGGCGTGAAGGCGATCTCGACGGCGACCTTGGTCAGGAACTGCGCGAGCATCACCTTGGGCAGCAGCTCGTTCGGGATCAAGCCGCTGTCGTAGAACGCAAGGGGATAGAACAGCGCCGAATCGACCGC
>JADZEX010000080.1 GCA_020850355.1 Fimbriimonadaceae bacterium
CCAGGCGCCGGCATGTCGTCGCCACCGTGGTCGCCCGCTTCGGGGTGCCCAGGGCGTTGCCCTGGGCTCGCTTCAGCCGCCCCTTCGGGGCTCCATTCGCAGAGCGCCAACGGCGCGAGTCACGGTAGCCCGGTGGTGCCCAGGGCGTTGCCCTGGGCACCTGTGGGGCTCCACTCCCAGAGCGCCAACGGCGCGACTCATGGTAGCCCAGGGCATCGCCCTGGGCACCTCCGGGGCTCCACTCCGAGAGCGCCAACGGCGCGACTCATGGTAGCCCAGGGCATCGCCCTGGGCACCTCGTGCTCGCGTCACCCGCCGGACCCGCCGTCCGGTTCAGTCCCACACGTACTGCTCGTCGTACTCCATCCGATGCTGGCCCAGCAGTTGCCGGTACTCGTCCTGGAACGACACCGTGAGGTGGTGGTGCTGCTGATTGGCAATGTAAGCTCGGACGGCCGCCACCCCGGTCTCCGAGACAGCGAAAGCCCCGTAGCCTGCTTGCCACGCGAATCCGGCACACTCCGATCCCTTGGTCTTCATCCACTTCGACGACGACGTCTTGACCCGCTCGACCACGTCACAGAGCGCCAACGTTCGTGCGAGATCGAACAGCAGGTGCGTGTGGTCGGCCACGGAGTTGATCCGTACCGGGGCGCAGCGCAGATCGCAGAGTACGGCGGCCAGATAGGCGTGCAATGCGTCGCGAATGCCGTCGGAGATCAGCGGCTCGCGGTACTTGGTGCTGAACACCAAGTGGATATGCAAGCGGGCCAGGGATTGTGGCATGGTTCGGTAGCATAACACATGGCAACGAGACTGGCTCGAACAGCCCAGGGCCCATGTGCCCGGGTGCCCAGGGCGTTGCCCTGGGCTCGCTTCAGCCGCCCCTTCGGGGCTCCGTTCGAGGTGCGCCGGTGGTGCCCAGGGCGTTGCCCTGGGCTCGCTTCAGCCGCCCCTTCGGAGCTCCAGTCGCAGAGCGCCAACGGCGCGACTCATGGTAGCCCAGGGCATCGCCCTGGGCATTGGGCTGGGCTCGCTTCAGCCGCCCCTTCGGGGCTCCGTTCGAGGTGCGCCTCCGGCGCGGCGCGCCGGGACTCGCTTCAGCCGACCGCCGGCCGCTCCGATCGGGTGCGGTAGAGTCCGGGGGTGACGCCTTTGGCCTTGCGGAAGACTTTCGTGAAGTAGCTCTGGTCGCTGAAGCCGGCTTCCAGGGCGATCAGGGCGATCGGGCGGGCGGTGCTGCTGAGCAGGTCGGCGGCGCGGTCGAGACGGGCGCGGGTCAGCAGCTCGGTGAAGGTACAGCCATAGTGGCAGCGGACCTGGCGACTGAAGTGGGCCGGCGAGAGGTGGGCCACGGCGGCCACCTGGTCGCGGGTGAGGTCTTCGGCGCAGTGGGCCGCGAGGTACCGCAGGGCCTCGCCGAGTTGCGCCTGGGGGTCCTGGCGGCGGCTCACCACGACCGCGTCGAGGGCGTCTTCCAGAGCGCTGCGGAGCCAGTGGGCCAGCTCGAACTCAGTGGTCACCGTGGCCAGCTTGGCGGCGGCGGTGAGGTTCGCCTGCAGCAACCGCTCCGGCGCGCCGCCCGCTTCGACGGCGGTGCGGCTGAGGGTGACCACCAGCTCCAGGTAGAAGCTCTTGACCAGCTCCAAGCGCTCCCCGGCGCAGTGGTGAATGCCGACCAGCAGGCGGTTCAGCACGTCGCGCGCCTGGCCGCGGTCACCGCGCCGGATCGCCGCCACCAGGCTGGGCTCCTCGACCAGGTAGATCTGCCGCAGGTTGTAGGCCGGCTGCTGCTTCAGATGATGGATCGCCTCCGCCTGCAAGCGCTCGCGCCCGGACGCCAGGCGACGCTGTTCCAGCAGGGCGGCGTTGGTCAGATTGTGCTCTTCGCAGAGCAGCCGGAGATTGCTGGCGGCGCGCGGCAGATCCAACGCGCCGAAGGCCTGGACCTCCGCCACACTGGCCACCAGGCCACCCAGCAGAGCCTGGTTGCGCAACAGCGGGACCGTCCAGAGCACTTCCTCGGCGGCCGCGAAATGGAACGTCGGCTCGCCCCAGCGCAGCGCTTCGCGCACTGCCAGGGCCCGCAGCTCGCAGGCGGCGGGCTCGGGCGCCCGGCCGTCGAGCAGCCAGCCATCGGGCCGACAGACCGCCAGCCGCACCTCCCAGCGCGCCTGGTACCGCTCGGCCACCACCCCCAGCGCCGCCAGCTCAGCCTCCAGCAGTTCGACCATCGCTTGTCCCTGCGCATGATTTTACCAACAGGAAGCACCGCAATACAATACCCCGCCGGCCTTGGGGGCGCATCGTTGGGCCGTGGAGAGGGCGGTGGCGCGATTGCTGAGCCGGTTGGTGCAGCGCAGTGAGGCCTTCGTGAAGGGCATGCTGTTCGACTGCCGGCAGTGCGGGCAATGCGTGCTGGGGAAGACCGGGCTGGTCTGTCCGATGACCTGCCCGAAGGGTCTGCGCAACGGCCCCTGCGGCGGCACGCTGGACGGGCGCTGTGAGGTCTATCCCGACCGCGACTGCGTTCACGTGCGGATTCACGGCCGCGTGGTGGGGGGCGAGAGCACGGCCTTGCCGCCGCTGCTGCCGCCGGTTGATGTCAAGCTGGCTTACACCAGCTCCTACCTCAACCACCTCAGCGGGGCCGACACGGCGGGGCGGACCCCGCTGCCGTACCTCGATCTGGGGGCGGCGCGGACGCGGTTACCGGGGCAGACCGCGTCGGGGTTGGAGGGTGCCATGAAGGCGGGGGAGTGGATCTGGACCAGTGAGATCCGCTCCCCCCGCCAGGCCGACTGGAAGGTGGTCGAGGCCGAGGCCGACCGGCTCCGCGGGCGCTTTCATGCGGTCAACGCCACCGCCTACCTGAACGGCCGCCCCTCGGTCAGTTCGCCGGTCACCGCAGCCAAGGTGGTCGACCTCGGGCTGGAGCCGATCGCGCAGGCGACCTGCCGCGATCACACCCGCACCAGCTTTGTCTCGGAGCTGCTGCAGCACCAGTTGGCGGGGGTTCACAACCTGCTTTGTCTGACCGGCGACTGGTACCAGGGTACGCCCACGATGCGGCAGGTCTTCGATATGGACTCGGCGGTGATGCTCTACGAAGCCCGTCACCTGCGCGAGACTGGGGTGGTCAACGCCACGGGGCAGAAGCTCCAGCCGGCCCCGCGACTCTGGCTGGGCGCGGCGATCAACCCCTACACCACCCCGCGCAACGTGCCGCTGCGGCGGCTGAAGCAGAAGGCCGCGGCCGGCGCCGATTTCATCCAGACGCAGCTCGTGCTGGACCTGCCGGGCTTCGCCGAGTTCATCGCGGCGGCGGTCGACGAGGGGCTCACGGCGGACCTCTTCATCCTGGCGGGGGTGCCCGTGGTGATCAGCCCGAAGGCGCTGGCGATGCTGCCGGCGGTGCCCGGCGTGCGGCTGCCCGAGGCGGTGCGCCAGCGCCTGGAGGGGGCCGCCGACCTGCGGGCCGAGGGTGTCGCGCTGGCGGTGGAGACCGTGCGGTTCGTGCGGCAGTTGACCGGGGTCAGTGGCGTGCATCTGATGCTGTTTGGCACCGACACCAGCGCCGTGCTGGAGGTCCGTGAACGCGTCGAGGCGGGCGACTAGGAGAGCGAGTGGTGGCAATCGAAGGGCTGCGGCTGATTGGCGAACGGATCAACCCGGGCTTCAAGAGCTCCAAGGAGCTGTTGGACAACAAGGACCTGGCCGGCCTGCAGGCGCTGGCCCGCGACCAGGTCGCCAAGGGCGGCTGCGATTACCTGACCGTCAACCTGGGCGAGGCGGCGGAACGCGATCCGGGCTACCTCCGCGAGGTGATTCAGGCCGTGCAGGACGCCGTCGACCTGCCCCTGGCCTTCGACTACCCGAACCGCGCGGTGCAGGAGCTCTGCCTGCGAGTCTACGACCCGGCCAAGGCCGGCGGGCGCAAGCCGGTGATGAACTCGGTCACCGAGTTGCGCTGGGACATGCTCGAGATCCGCGACACGCAGCCCTTCAAGGTGGTCTTGATGGCCAGCGAGCGGCTGGAGGACGGCCGCGGCGTGCCGAACCGCAGCGCCGAAGAGGTCCACCTCACGGCGCGTCGGATGGTCGAGCGGATCCTCGGCGGCGACTGGGGCATGACCGCCGACGACCTCTTCATCGACGTCTCGCTGGGGCCGGTCGGCGCGGACCTGGAGGGGCTCACCAAGCGGGCGGTCGACAGCATTCGCCTGCTCGGCGCCGACCCGGCCCTGGCCGGGACGCACAAGTTGATTGGCCTAAGCAACCTCTCGATCAGCCTGCCGGCCCGGGCGCTGGACGGCGGGTTGCTGAAGGTCCGGCTGGAATCGGCCTTCCTGACGCTGACCGTGCCGGCCGGACTGGACTACATCCTCGGCACGCCCGGCCGTGCCTACGAGCTGCTGCCGGCCGACGACTTCGTGATGCGCGGGTTCTGCGAGGCGATCGAGCTGCCGGCCTTCGAGGCCCTGTTCCGGATCCAGGCGCTGTACCAGGAGGGTTGACATGGACCGCTGCCTGCTGCTGGCCGCCGAGAGCTTCGATGGCGCACGTTTCCACCACAGCCCCCGCACGTTGCTGCTGGACAACGACCGGATCGAGGCGATCCTGCCGGGCGACTCCACCACCGACGCGACGCACCTGCCCGAGAAGTACCGTCGCGCCGAGACCGCCGTGCGGCGGGTGCCCTTCGTGATGCCCGGCCTGGTCGAGGGCCATTGCCACCTGTTCCTGGATGGCGACGAAACCGCCTTCGACGTCCGCGCCGCGCATCTCAAGAAGCCGTTCGAGGAACTGCTGGCGACCGGTCGGCAGAGCCTGGAGCTGAACCTCGCCGCCGGCATCACCGCCTGCCGCGATGCGGGCGATGTGCATGGCGTCAACAACGCCCTGCGCGAAGAGCTGTCGGCCGATCCGGGCGCCTCCCCGACGCTGCTCGCCGCTGGCGTGGCGTTGCGCAAGGCGAAGCGCTACGGCAGCTTCCTGGCCCGTGAGGCGCAGGGTCTGGACGACCTGCCGGGGCTCCTTGAGACGCTGTTGCCGCAGGCCGACCAGCTCAAGATCATGCTGACTGGGATCATCGACTTCGAGACCGGGACGATGAAGGGCGGGGTGCAGTTCACGCTGGAGGAGGCGACGCTGATCCAACAGACGGCCGCCCGCGCCGGCAAGCTGACCTTCTGCCACTGCAGCGGTGTCGAGGGCTTGCAGGTGGCCGTCGGCGCCGGGTTCAACTGCATCGAGCACGGCTTCTTCATGACCCGCGACATCCTGGCGGCGATGCGCGACCAGCAGATCGTCTGGGTGCCGACCTTCATGCCGGTCGACTTTCAGTGGCGCTATCCCGAGTACTGCGGCTGGAACCAGGCGACCGTCGACGAGTTGCGCAAGATCCTCGACAACCACGACGAGCACTTGCGGCTGGCCTACGAGCTGGGCGTGCCGGTGGTGGCCGGCAGCGACGCCGGCAGCTACGGCTCGCCGCAGGGCCGGGCGTTGATCGAGGACCTTGTGCTGATGCGCCGCACCGGCGCCGCGGCGGCCCAGGTGCTGGAGTCGGCGACCAGCCTGCCGCGCCGGCTGTGGGGCCTGCCGGCAGCCGACCTGGCGCCGGGGATCGAGGCGAATCTGCTGTGTCTGGCGGAGTCGCCCGAGCGGCAGATCACCGCGGTGCGCCGCCCGGTGGCGGTCTACCACCGCGGCTGGCGCCACGAGCTGTCCGAGCCGACGACTCGGGAGGCGCTGCTGGTCCGCAACTGACCCCCGACAGGCCCGCCGAGCGGCGCCACGCTGGAGCGTGGAGGCTCGCGGAACGATGCAGAACACTACCGCCCAGACGGCGGAGCAGTACCTGGCCGACCTGCCCGCAGACCGCCGCGCCGTGGTGGCGGCGGTGCGGGAGGTGATTCTGGCCAACCTGCCCGCGGGGTTCGTCGAGACGGTCAACTGGGGCATGTTGAGCTACGAAGTGCCGCTGGCGCGGTACCCCCAGACCTACAACGGGCAGCCGCTGTCGTATGCGGCGCTGGCCGCACAGAAGCACCACTACGCGGTCTACCTGACCTGCGCCTATGCGAACCAGGCGGTCAAGGAGGCGCTCGTCGCGGCCTTCGCCGCCGCTGGGAAGAAGCTCGACATGGGCAAGAGCTGCGTGCGCTTCAAGAAGCTCGCCGACTTGCCGCTCGAAGTGATCGGCGCTGAGATCGGGCGGCTGACCGTCGACCAGTTCATCGCCCACTACGAGGCCGCCCGCGTCCAGGGCCGCGGGAACTGCTGACGCTGGGACGGGCCGCCGTCACTTCGCGGCCAGCTCGGGGTCGCCCTGGGCGTCGGCCTGGCGGTAGAGCCTGGTCGGGATCAGCACCTCCCGCGGTGGCTGCTCCCCGTTGAAGTACTGCTGGATCACCGCCCAGGTCTTCGCGCCGATCTCCTTCGGGAACTGGATCGGGTCGGCGTAGAGCTTGCCGGCGGCGATCGCCTGCTTGCCTTCGAGTTGGCCATCGAAGCCGATGATCTTGACCTGGTCGGCCTTCTGGGCGTTCTCGAGGGCCGCCCGCGCCCCGAGCGCCGAGGGGTCGTTGATCGCGAAGATGGCGTCCAGGTCGGGGTGCGCCGTGAGCAGGTCCTGCGCCGCCGCCAGGCTCTTCGCCTTGTCGCCGCCGCCCGGCAGCGTCGCCACGATCTCCACCTTGTTGCCCGGCTGCTTGTTCAGCTCGGCCAACCGCGCGCGGAAGCCTTTCGTGCGGAGCATCACGCTTTCGACCACCGGATGGTCCAGAATCGCCACCTGGCCCTTGCCGCCGAGCGCCTCGACGACCGCGTCGGCCGCCAGCCGACCGCCCTGCAGGTTGTCGGTGGCGATGTGGCTGACCACCTTCGCCTCCGGATCCAGACAGGCGATGTCGGCGGTGAAGACCGGAATGCCGGCGGCGTTGGCATCCTCGATGGAGGCTCCAATCGCCTTCGAGTCGCAGGGGCAGAGGACAATCGCCGCGACCTTCTTGACGATGAAGTCCTGCACCTGGTTCTTCTGCTTGGCGACGTCGAAGTCGCCGCTGACCGCCTCGACGGTGTACCCCTGCGGCTGCGCCGCGGCCGCCAGGCTGTCGGCGATGTCTTTGAAGAAAGGGTTGTCCATCGTCAGCACTGACAGGCCGATCACCTTCGGGCCGGCGCCCGGTGGGGCGGTGGTCTGGGAGGTCGGGGACGGCATCTCGGACGGCGGTCGGACCACCGGTTCGGTGGCCTGCGGCGTGCAGCCCGCCAGAAGCACGCTGATCAGGGCAAGGCGTCGCATCGGTTCCTCCTACTCACTCCCAGGCCGACTTGAGTTCCCAGACCGTGACGTCGACCACCCGCGCCGCGCCACCCCGCGCAAACAGCGACAGCCCCGTGACGTGCTCCGCGGCCACCGCCGCCGCCGGCAGGTAGAGCGAGCCGTCGCTGGCGAACAGCTCCAGCGAACCCCGGTCGGCCAGCAGGCGCAGTTGCAGCCGTCCGTCTCGCAGCGCCAGCGGCGCCTTCAGCCCGGCGAGCTGCAGCTCGCCGCTCGGCACATCGTAGAGCAGCGGCACGCCCCGGACAGCCAGGCCAACCTGCCGGGCCGTGCCGACGGCGATGTCGAGCGTCAGATCGAACAACTCGCCCTGCGCCGCGGCCAACGGATTGGCGTCACCTGGCGCCAATGGCAGGTTGGTCAGGTTGTGCCGGCGGCTGCGCAGGCTGGCGATCTCGGCGACTGGCGCGGCCTGCAGGCGCAGCCCGGCCGCGGTGCGACGGAGCGTCAGGCTCACCGGGAAGGTCATCTGCTGCCCCCACGGCGCGCCGGGGAAGGTGACCTGGCCCCAGGCGATCTGCACCCGCCGCCCATCGGCCGCCGGGACATCGCTGAAGGTCTGCGAGGCGTAGTAGCAGTTGCCGTGGTGGAACCGCTGCTGCGGCGCCTCCGGCGTGAAGGTCCGGCCGTCGAAGGCGCCGACCTGGTACGATCCGTTGGCGCCGTAGACCACCCAGCGGCGTTCGCCCGGCTCGCCGTCGACCGGCAGTTCGAACAGCTCCGGGCACTCGTAGTAGCCGTCGATGCGGCTGCCCAGCTCCCAGGCCCGCAGGTCGGCCGAGGTATAGAAGGCAATGCACTGCCGCAGCGCGTCGCCGCTCTCCGGCTTGACTTCGTCGTAGACCGCCATCACCCAGCGCTGCGTCGGCGCGTGCCACAGCAAGCGCGGGTCGCGCCCCTGATGCCGCACCGCCGGCTGGTCGGGCAGCTCGCGCCAGGTCCGCCCGCGGTCGACGCTGACCACCAGGCACTCCCCGCGGCCGGTCGACGTGTAGGCCGCCAGCAGCGCAGGTTGGCCCGGCGTGCCGAGCCCCGTCGTGTGCGGCGTGTCGACCGCGGCGCTGCCGCTGAAGACCCAGTCGCCGAACCGCTGCGGGTAGAGCGCAATCGGCAGCTCCCGCCAATGCACCAGATCGCCAGAGACGGCGTGCCCCCAGTGCATGTTGCCCCACCCCGTGCCGTAGGGGTTGTGCTGGTAGAACAGATGCCACTCGCCCTGCAGATACACCAGGCCGTTCGGGTCGTTGTTCCAGCCGCGGCGGCTGCTGAAATGGAACTGCGGCCGCAGCGGCTCACGGTAGAGCTGCTCGCCGCCGACGATCTGGTCGGCCTCGACGATCTGCTCCCACGCCGTGCAGTCGGCCGGGTAGTCGGCAATCACCAGCTCGGTCGCCGCACCGCGCAGCGGCGCGAGGTCGACGAACATGTAGCAGAGCGGCTCGCCCGTGGCGAGTTCCATCTCAAACTCGCGGACCACCGTCTCGCCCTGCCGCAGCACCACCCGCTGCAGCGGCGCACCGGGCGCGTAGGGCAAGTTGAGGTACCGCCGAGCGGTGTCCACCGGGCGCCGTCGCGTGCTCACGGGCAACTCCTCGCACAGCATCAGGTGATCGACATTGAGGTGCCCCCATCCTCCTGTCGCGGCGTCGCGGATTCGGACCCGGGCCTCGCGGCCCTGCAGGTCGGCCAGCTCCCAGTGTTCCCAGTGCAGCCGCTCGCTGCCCCCTGGCCGGTCGTTCGGCCCGGTCGCCGTGCGCACCACCTGACCGTCGACCAACAGCTCCAAAGCCAGCCGGGCCGGATCCTGGCCGCCACCAATCAGGAACGCCAGATACCGCCGCTCCAGCTTGAGAGCCGGCGACAGCAACTCGCCCGTGCTGGCATCACCGCCGCGGAAGCTGTTCACGAGCCCCCGCCCGCGGAATCCGCTGACCACCATCTGCCCCGGCAACGTCCCCCGCGCCGGCCCGCTGCCGCAGGCCGTCCCGCGCACCGCCCACCCGGCGTAGTCGTCGCCCTCAAAGTCGAACAGCACCAGGTCGCCCGGCGCGTTCAGCAGCACCCAGCCGAGGCAGGCCGCCAGCAGCATCAGGACAGGCTCCGCGTCGTTGGATGGTAGCACGCCTCCGAGACCGTTGACAGGACCCCGAGCGACGGCCCCCCGCGGGCGGCGGTCCGCAGCGCCAGCCGTTGCCCGCTCGCCGGGCGGCGTGGCACCCGCGACTGGGCACCTTTTGGCCACCAGTCGTCACCATCTCGCTCCGGTCAGCCGGCGTTCTTGGTCATCTTGCCCTTGTCGGCGGCCTGGGCGTTGGCGCGGGCCTCGGCGGCGCGCTGCTGCATCTCTTCGACGGTCTTGGTTTGCAGCCGCGCCGCGCCCTGAGTCTCAATCAGCTTGACCCGTGTCCCGTCGGCTTCCGCCGCCGCCAGGCGCGCCGCGGCCGCCGGCACTTCGGCGGCGTACTGCGGCAGCCAGGCCGCCTGGGCGACCAGCATCTGGTCGGTGAGCTGCCAGACCTCCTCAGGGTTGCAGACCGCGCCGGTCAACGGATCGTGCAGCATCGCCAGCTTCAGCAGGTTGACGTCGCCGTGCACCGCGGCCTCGACCGCCAGCTTCTGCACCTGCACGCTGGCGTTGCAGGTCGCCGCGCAGCCCAGCGGCAGGTCGCCGACGACCGGCATGTTGATCCCGTTGCGGTCGACATAGCCCGGGATCTCCACCACGCAGCCGTCCGGCAGATTGGTGACGTGGCCGCGGTTGACGACATTGAAGTGCCCGCGATAGGGCCGCCCCGTCTCCAGCCCTTCGATGATGTAGCTGCCGTGCTCCTCGCTACGCTGCTCGGGCACGAAGCGCGGCGGGTCGGCCTGCAACCAGTTCGGGAAGTCCGTCTCGAACCAGTTGCGGCCCTCGGTGCAGACCCGCAGATAGCCGCCGGTCTCGCCGTTGATCCAGGACGACAGATCGATCCAGCGCCCGATCTCGTCGACCCGCTTGCGGTACCAGGGCAGATACTCGCTGAGGTGCCCATTGCTCTCGGTGCTGTAGTAACCGAACCGCCGCAGCACGTCGATCCGCACCTTCTCGGTCCGGCTGAACTGCGGATGCGCCGCGAACAGCTCGGGCAGCAGCGGAATCATGTCGCGGCCCTGCCACTGCACCTTGATGAACCAGGTCTGGTGGTTGATCCCCGCCGCCACCACATCGACATCACGCCGCTGCAGCGTGGCGTCGGCCGGCAGCAGCCCTTGCGCTTTGGCCCAGAGCTCGATGCACCGCGTGATCTGCCAATGCGCCCCCTGCACACCATGGCACAACCCGACGGTGTTGACGCCGCCATACTGGTTGCAGGCCCAGGTGTTGATGGCCATCGGGTTGCTGTAGTTGAGGAACAGCGCTCCCGGCCGGGCGACCTCGCGGATGTCGCGACAGATGTCGAGCAGCGCGATCGCGGTGCGCTGCCCATACAGGATGCCCCCGGCGCAGAGCGTGTCGCCGACGCACTGGTCGATGCCGTACATCAGCGGGATGTCGATGTCGGTCTGGAACGCCTCCAGTCCGCCCTGGCGAATCATGCAGATCACGTAGTCGGCGTCGGCCACGGCCCGCCGGCGGTCGGTGGTCGTCTCGACCTGCGCCGGCACCCCGTTCGCCGCGATGTCGCGCCGACAGAGCTGGCCGACCATATCGAGGTTGTCCGGCGAGATGTCCATCAGCGCGAAGGTCGTGTCCCCAAACTCGGGGACCGTCAGCAAATCGCCCATCAACCGCCGCGTGAAGCCAATCGACCCCGCCCCGATCATCGCGATGCGCAACGCCATGCCAGCACTCCTGTGAGGCCCACCTGCCGGGCGGCGGGTGGCCAAGCTGTCGTCGGGTACATGGTACGCCGGCCGGAACCCACACCCTGCCAGACTTACATCCCCCGCGACGCACGCCCGGCCGTCGCGCTAGCCGCCGCTGATGAGGTACTGCACCGCCTCGCCGACGGGCAGGTCGACGCGGGTGGTGCCGGCGGGGACGGCGGTCGGGTGGCCCTCCAGGTCGTAGATGGTGGTGGGGCCAGTGACGGGCACGGGGACGGTCCGCGGCGCGCCGGGTTTCCAGACCGCCAGGATGCGCTGGTTGCCGCGCTGGAAGCGGTAGGCCCAGACGCCGGGACCGAAGGTCTGGTCGCGGCCGGCGGGGGTGCTGCCCTCGAGCGCGTCGACACAAGCGGCGAGGGCGGTGACGGCGGGCTTGGGGCAGGCGCGACGACTGTGCCAGGGGCCGCGGGGAGGGTCGACGTCGAGGTTGAAGAGGAAGCCCCAGCCGTCGGTGCGTTCGTAGTCCAGGCCGTAGAACGGCAGCAGCACGCGGACGCCTTCGCCCTTCAGGATGATCGCCAGCCGGGCCAGCCGCTCGGCGTGGCTGAGGTGCAGCGACTCGCTTCCCAGCTTGCCGAGTTGGCCGACCTCGGTGATGTAGATCGGCAGCTCGCGGCCGGGCGCGTAGCGTTGCAGCAGCGCCCGCAGCGCGGCCAGCTTACCGGGGTAGTCGTTCTCCTCGGGGCTGTAGGCGTTCTGCGGGTAGGCGTGGGTTTCGATGCCGTCGAGGTAGCGCAGCACGCCCGCCTCGCAGACGCGTTCGTACCAGGCCAGGTCGAGCACGCTGGGACAGGGGCCGATTACCTGACCGCCGGGGTCCGCGGCGTCGACCAGCGCGCGGAGACGCCGGAAGATCTCGACCACGTCAGCCGGCGTGTGCTCGGGCGGCTGGCTGACGAACGGGGGCATGTTGAGGTTGATCTCCCAGGCACCGCCGTAGAGCCGCGGCTGCTGATGCGGGTAGCGGTGCTTCTCGACTCGGATGGCGTTGCGGATCATCGCCTCCCAGGCGTCCCACTCGGACGGCGGCGGGCCGGCCGGGCGACGGGCCCAGGCGGGCGCCTCGCCGCCGAGGTTGGTGCGTTGCGGCAGAATGTGGAACCGCCAGGCCGGCTGCGGCGGCTCGGCCAGCTCCTTGGCCACCCATTCCGGCGGCCCGGCGGCCGGGTCGGGCCGCCGCGGTTCCAGGGCGTACCACATCGTATAGCCGAGGCGCCAGGTCAGGCCCGTGCGGTCGCCCAGCCCCATGAAGTCGCCGTGGATGCCGAAAAAGGCCTGCTGGCCCCACTGCCGGATGCGCTCCTGGTTGTCGGCGATGCGGTGCGGCAGGACGCTGAAGGTGGCCAGACCGACCGGCACGGTACCCTCGGCCCGGATCACCGACGGACCGGGCAGCGCCTGGCCGGCGGCGTCGAGCCAGCGGGCGGTGAGCTGGTACCACCCGTGGCGGGGCGGCGTCACGTCAACCGTCGCCTGGCGCCGCTCGCCGAGGACGACCTCGGGCTGCAGCACAGTTTGATCGAGCCGGTCCGCGACGCGCAGCCGCACGCCGCGCATCGCTGCCGGCGGAGTGCCGCCGACGGTTAGCGTGAGCGGTACCGGCTGCCCCGGCTCGTAGAGCGCGGCCGGGCTGGCCGGGTCGGCCAGCTCGATCCAGGAGGTCAGCCGCTCGCGGCGCCAGGTCGTCAGGCGGTCGAGGTAGAACACCACGCCCGGCGTGCTGCAGGTCACGGCGAGGCTCTGCAGGCTGCCGGCCGCCGCGGCCGTCAGCGGTTCCTGGGCCTGGTTGCGAAACTCCGCGAAGGGCACGACGTGGTCGACCATCCGGCCGGCCGGGTAGTTCTGATCGTAGACCCGCGACCAACGTTGGCCGTCGGCGGTGGTCAGCTCGATGGAGATCCACCACTGCCGCTCGGCGTGCGAACCCATCACCAGCCGCAGGCCGTCGGCGTTGGCGGGCACCAGCTCGGGCGGCAGGTTCTGGCGGACCACCTGGAACCAGTTGTGGCCGGCTTCGCGGTCGGCCGGGTCGGCGCGCGTGACGTGGAGCCGCAGCAGGCTGCGGGCGACGCCCGGCAGCTCATAGGCCGGGGTCAGCTCCCAGCGCACGTTGGCCCCACCGCGCGGCGTCCAGGGCGAGGGATCCGTCGCGAAGTCGTCGAGCAGTGAGAGCTCTTCGAACGGACCCTCGACGACCAGCTCCTGGGCTGCGGCCGGCAGCAGGCAAGCGACGGTCCGCAGCCAGACGTAGCGCCCCATCACAGTGCTCCGCGCGGAGCCTTCCCTGCCGGACGCCGGGCTCCTGTCAATGCCGCTGCAGCAGCGTCAGGAGTTCCTGGTCCAGCTTGTGGCCCTGCCAGTCGACGTAGGCGATGTCCTGCCGGCCGGAATCGAGCAGTCCGAAGCTGCCGCGGAACTCCCACAGGCTGTAGCCGATGCCGTGCCCGGTGAGGATGTCGAGGACGGTCTCGAACCACTGCCAGAAGACCCGGTAGGGCGTCTTGTTGAAGGCGCCGCACTCGCCGCAGTGGACGCCGATGCCTTGCTGGATCAGCCCGGCCCACGGCGCGAAGTGCTGCTCGAGCAGGCTGCGGTCGCACTCGACGCTGCCGTCGGGCTTCCGCAACGGCCAGGTCGGCTCGACCATCTTGCTCTCGCGGTCGACCCACCCGGCGCGGTAGTGGCTGATCCGCGAGGGCCAGTAGGCATGGACGCTCTGGGCAACCTTGGCGGGGATCATCTCGTCGACGATCTTGCTGCCCGCGCCATAGCCGTCGATCAGAATCAGCCGCTGCGGATCGATCGCCCGAATCGCCTCGGTGGCGCGCGTCATCACGCGGCGGTAGTCCTCGCGGGTCATGTAGTTGTCGCGCGGGCTGGGCGCCTCGTTGACCAGGTTGTAGCTCAACGCGGCTGGCGGCACCTCGCGGTAGCGCTTCGCGAAGACCTCCCAGTGGTGGACGAAAGCGTCCTCGGCCGCGGGGCTGCGCCACAGGCTGTAGGGCTCGCGCCCGCTGTCACGTTCGTTGATGCAGTAACCCGGCGCGCGGTGGAAGTTGAGGTTGAGGTGCAGCCCGTAGGCGCGGCAGCGCTCGACCGTCTGGTCGACCCGCGCCAACCCAGCCTCGCTGAGGCGCCCGACATTCTCGGGGCGCATCTTCTTGGTCTGCCGCCAGTCGCCCTCCACCCACAGCCAATAGTCCATCGGCAGCCGCACGAAGTTGAAGCCCCAGTCGCGGATCCACCGCAGGTCGTCCTCGCGGACCTGCCCACTGCTGCGCTCCCCGGAGTCGAGCGACTGGAAGAAGTGGAGCAGGTTGAAGCCGCGCCAGCGCGGCAGCGGATTGGTCACCTTGGCCGGTCCTTCCTGCGCCCCGACGCGGTGCGCCACGGCCGCCAGGGCGGCGGTCTGCAGGACGTCGCGACGAGTCGGCATCGGCCGCCTCCAGCGCACTTAAGGCAGTGGCGCGCCGCCCAGCGCGGGGGCTTCGGCGACCGGCGAGGCGGCGAAGGTCAGGCGCACCGGCGGGGCCGGCTGGCCATTCAGGTCGAACGGCTCGGGGATCTCGCTGCTGCCCTCGCTGGCGGGGCTGGCCGCGGCCAGCACCACTGTCGGCGACGGCGCCACCTCGGGGGCCGGCGCGCTCGGCGCGGGGGTCGCGGCAGTGCGCTTCGGCACCTCGCGCAGGCCGCGGTTGCGCGGCAGCAGCCGCACCGCGGCGACACGCTCGGCGCGAGCCGCCGGGGCCAGCGCGGAGCGCACCTGGCGGTCGAGATCGTCGCGCTCACGCGGCGACCAGGAGCGCGGCGCGGTCCGCTCGCGCGGCTCGCGGCGCGGCGCCGCCACGGGGCGGGCGACCACGGCGGCCGGCCGAGGCACGCTGGCAGGCCGTGGCGGCACGATCCGGCGCGGTTCGTCCGGCGTCGTGTCGGCGGTCAGCGGGGCGCTGGCGACCAGCGAGCTGCTGGCGGCCGGCAGTGTCTGCGGCAGCTGGAGGGTGGTGGTGTAGCCCAGCAGCAGCACCACCGCAGTGGCACCGGCCCAGGCCAGACGCGGCGCGGCGGCCCAGCGGCGCGGCGGCGCCGGCTCGAGCCGGGCCAGGACCGCCGCCCGCAGCCCCGGTCGCGGCGTGACGGGCGGGAGCTGATGCAGCAGATCGACCGTCCGGCGAACCGCGGCGAGCCGCTCGGCAGCCGCCGGGTCGGCCACGAAAGCGGCCTGCAGCACGGCGCGGTCGGCGGCCGGCAGGCTGTTCTCGAGCAACTCACTGGTCCGCGCCAAGAGCGGATCGGCCGCGTCCAGCGCGGCGTTGACCGCCGCCCGCAAGGAGTCTGGCGCGGGCACCGCCGGCAGCCGCTCCAACAGGGCCACCGACCGTTCGAGGGCCTGGAGTTCGCGCTGTAGCAGCGCGTCGGCGGCGACCGCCTGCCGCAGCCGTTGGGCGACGGCCGGGGCCAGTTCATCGTTCACCAGGGCAGTCAACTGGGCGCGCAGCCGACTGCGGCGGAGCATCGCAAGCATCGTTGTTCGTCCGGACTCGGAGCCGCGCCACGGACCGCGGGCACGGCTTTCCCCGTTGGGGCGGCCCCGAAACCTGTTTTTGGTACGACGTCAGAGGTCGCCCAGCAGTTCCCCTTCGTCCTCCAGCTCCCGCGCCAGTTGCAGCCGGGCGCGGTTGAGTCGGGACTTGATGGTCCCCACGTTGGTCCGCAGGACCTCCGCGATCTCGTTGTAGCTGAAGCCCTCCAGGTCGTAGAGCACCAGCACATCGCGATGGTGCGGCTTCAGGCGGGCGATGGCGCGGCGCACGGCGGCGGCCTTTTCGGCCGACAGGTACTGCCCCTCGGGCGCCTCGCTATGGTCGGGCAGGCGGTCCAGCAGCGCCTCGGTGGTGCCGTCCTCGGTCTCACTGGCCTCGACGATCTGCGGTCGGCGCCGCTTCTTCTTCATCTCGTCGAGGCACAGGTTGTGGACGATGCGGTAGACCCAGGTGGTCAGCGCCGAGCCACCGTGAAACTTCTGAATGCCGCGCCAGATCCGCAGGAAGGCCTCCTGCGAGACATCCCAGGCCTCGTCGGCGTCGCCCAGCAGGCGGTAGGCGAGGTTGTAGACCTTCGCCTGGTAGCGCTCGATCAGCTCGTTGAACGCCTCCCGGTCGCCGCGGCGGCAGCGGTCGATCAGGCGCGCCTCGTGCGGCTCGGGCAGGTTGTCGCCGTGCAGATCGCCGTCGGGCGGCGGCATCAGAGCACCTTCGTCTCCACGCGGGTACCGTTCAGGTAGACCTCCACGACGACGTTCTGCCCCACGCCCTCGACGGTCTTCAGGACGCTGTCGCCGGCATACTTCAACTCGTTGTAGGCGACCTTCTCGCCTTCGTCGTCGCGCACCACGATTTTCACCCAGGTCAGCCGCGGCGATGACGGCACGGTGATCCGCACGCGCCCGACTTTCTTCACCTTGACGGCGGCCTTGGCCGCGGCGTCACCCGGCGGCGCCGCCTTCCCCGGCTCGGTCACGGCGGCTTTGCCGGGCTCGGCCGGCGTCGCGCTGGGCGGCCCGCTGCTGACCTTCAGGTTGATCGCGCTGCCCGAAGCGACCTTGCGGCCGGGGCCGGGGTCCTGTTTGATCACATACCCCGGCGGCAGGGCGTCGTCGGCGACTTTCTGGGCGAACCCCAGCCGCAGCCCGAGCCGTTCGATGGTCCGCTCGGCGTCGCCCAGCGACTGGTCGGTCAGCCGCGGCACGGTCACCAGCTCGGCGCCGGTGCTGACGATGGCCTCGACGGTGCGCCCCGCCCGGACCTTGCGGCCGGCCTCGGGGCGAGTGCTGACGATGCACCCCTCGGGCACCGTCGGGCTGGCCTGGCGCAGCGTCACGGTGAACCCCAGACCGAGCGAGTCGACGAACAGGCCGCGGGCGTCGTCGACCTTCTTGCCGGTGACGTCGGGCACAATCACCTCGGCCGGGATACTGTCGACCAGCACGCGGTAGGCGCCGACCCCGAGCACGGCCAGGGTGGTGCCCGAGACGGCGGCGGTGAAGAGCAGGATGAACAGGAAGCGGTAGCCCACCAGCAGGACCGTGATCGGCCACGGCAGAGGCTTCAGAGGCACCTCGCGCCGGTCACGGACGCGTTGGCGGCGACGCTCGCGGGGCGAGCCGCCGCGCTCCGACTCGGCCTGCGGCCGGAGCTTCGCCAGGGCGTCGGCCGCCTGGGCCGCCGGGTAGCGATCATGCGGATCGCGCTTCAACATGCCCTCCAGAACCACGTCCAGCCCGGCTGGCAGCGCCGCCTTGAGCCGCGACGGCGCCTCGGGAACCGTCTCCGGCGCCAGCCGCCGACCGGTCAACTGCTCCCACAGCGCCACGCCAATGCTGTAGACGTCGCTGCCGGGGCTGGCGTTGTAGGACTCCCGCACTTCCGGCGCCAGGTAAACCTGGTGCTTCCGCCGCGCCGCCCAGACGCCCAGACAGTTCAACGTCTGCGCCGTGATGTCCCAATCACAGAACCACGGCCCCTGTTCCTGCAGCACGATATTGCCCGGATGCAGTTGCCCGTGACAGTGCCCCAGCTCGTGCCACTCGGCCACCGCATCGAGCAGCGCAATCCCGCAGGCCAACACGTCGTCGACGCTGCGCGGGCGCTCCATCCAGCGCTCCAACGTCGGCCCGGCGGCGTAGTCGCGCACCAGGAAGAACTGCTCCTGGTCGCGCCCGGTCTCCAAAATCGCCACGCTGGCCGGCAGCGGCGCGCTGGCCTGCTTCGCCAGAAGCTGCGTCCAGCGCCGCGCGGCGCGCTCGTCGGTGGCGTAGCGCGGGCGCAGCAGCTTCACAATCACCGGCGACTCGTGGACCTTATCGACCGCTCGCCAGGTGTCCAAGACCGGCCCTTCGGCGAGCTGCGTCTGCAACTCATACCGAAACTTCAGCCGGCGCGGTCCACTCGGCTGCGACGACCCGCCGGTCCGCGCGGCGGGCCTCATCCGCGGCCGCTCAGACGACCCCAGGCCCGTCGGAAGACCAGCCGCATCGCCTCGAAGATGATCCTCTTGCTGATCTTCGACTTCCCCCGCAGGCGGTCCTCGAAGATGATCGGCACCTGCGCGAAGCGGCAGCCCCGGCGAGTGAAGAGGTAGGTCATCTCGACCAGGTAGGAGTACCCGTCGACGGTCACCTGCCCAAAGTCGAAGTCGGCCAGGACGCTGGCGCGGTAGCAGCGGAAGCCCGAGGTGCAGTCGTCGACGCGCAGCCCGAGCAACGTGCGGGCGGTGAAGTTGGCGCCGCGCGAGAGGATCTGCCGCCCCAGGCCCCAGTTGCGGGTGCCCCCGCCGGCGACGTACCGCGAGCCGATGGTGACGTCGGCCTGCTCGCGCTCGGCGGTGGCGATCATCTCTGGCAGGTAGCGCGGGTGGTGCGAGAAGTCGGCATCCATGTGGATCACATAGTCCGGCTGCTGCTCCAGCGCCTGCCGCAGCCCGGCGATCTCGGCCGAGGCGAAGCCCAGCTTGCCAGCTCGGCGCAGCAGGTGCAGCCGCGGCCAGGTGGCCTGCAGTTCGGCCACCCGGTCGGACGTGCCGTCCGGCGAGTTGTCGTCGACGATCAACAGATGGAACTGCGGCTCGAGCGCCATCACCTCTGGAATCAGGTGCTCCAGGTTGTCCCGCTCGTTGTAAGTCGGGATCACGATGTAGGCTTCCACAGGCTCTCCCTAGAGACCACGCCCGCGCGTCACCGTCAGCATCACCACACCCCACAGCGTCAGGCTGACCAGCATCGACGGATCCGTGAAGATCCGCTCGGGATCCTGCCCGATGTCGCGCTTGTGGACCAGATAAAGATACCGGAAAACGCCGTACACCACGAACGGGATGGTGAACATCAGGCCATACCGCTCGCTCACCAGGTTGAGTTCCATCGGCCGCACGAAGGTGTACAGCGAGTAGCTCAGGATCACGGCCGTGCCGGCCATTTGGATCATCTGGTCGAGCAGCGCCTCGCTGTAGCCGTGCGCGGTCTGGTACTTCCGCAGCACCGCGCGCGTCTCACCGAGGTTCTCGGGGTCGCTGGCGGCCAGCTCGCCGCGGCGTTTGCAGAGCGCGATGAACAACGCCCCGAACAGCGTACAGACGATGATCCAGGGCGAGGGCGGCTCCGGCATCACCCAGCAGCCGGCCACCGCGCGCACCACGAAGAGCACCGCGATGCTCAACACATCGACGATCGCGATGTTCTTCAGCAGGAAGCTGTAGGCGTTGGTCAGGACCAGGTAGAGCAGCGCGCAGTACCCGAAGGCGAGCGTCGCCTCGGCCCGCAGCGCCAGGAACCAGGCGCCGGTCAGGGCGACCGCGAAACAGCCCAGCGCCAGCAGCACGGCGGCCTGGTAGGACAGCGCGCCAGAAGCAATCGGACGCAGGCACTTCTTCGGATGGCTGCGATCGGCCTCGATGTCATGCAGATCGTTGACCAGGTAGCCGCCTGAGGAGAGCAGACAGAACACCGCAAAGGCCGCCAGCGCCACGCCCAGGTCGGCCCAGTTGATCAGCTCGCGGATCCCCCCACCCGAGGTCGCGGCGTGCCACCGCCCGGTGAACGCCAGGCCGCCAAACAGCAGCACGTTCTTGACCCACTGCCGCGGCCGCAGGCTGCGCCAGATCGCTCGCCCCAAACTCATCGGTGGCGCGCTCGACATCGTCTTCTCAGTGCGGCAGCCGGCGCAGGATCACGCCCAGTTCGCGGGCCCGGTCGAGCGCCAGCGGGGTGACCAGCGCGCCAGCCGGCAGCACCAGCTCATCGCCCGCCGCCTCGACCTCCGCGGCGGTCACCAGGGCGCGGTTGCTGGCCGCGTTGTACCCCGGCGGGCCAGCCAGCGCCGTCTCGGCGGCCGCCGCCAACTGCGCTGCCGGCAACACCGTGGCGCCGAAGACTTCCAACCGCGCCACCGGCTCGGCCAGCGCGGCCCGCAACTGCGGTGTGGCGTCAGGGGCTTCCAAGAACAGCCCATCGGTGGCCAGCACCACCGGCTTGCCGCGGCGGAGGGCGTCGAACAGGAACCGCTCGCCCCACCGCTCGGGCATCGTCAGCGCCACCCGCAACGCCGTGGCCCGGTCCAAGGTCGCCGCCAGCACCAGGTCGGCGCCCTTGGCGAAGGCGCGGGGACAGCCGGCGTCGACTTCGGTCTGAACCGTCGCCGCGCCGCCCCGCTCGCGGACGTAGGCCGGCGTGACCTGCGCCGTCTCGCCACTGGTCAGCACGTACTCCAGCCGCCAGCGGCTGGCCAGCGGCTTCAGCCCCGCCAGCACCAGATCGAGTCCGTGGTCGGTGTCGCTGACCAGCACCCGCACCCGCGGCCCGCGCGGAGCCGGGGGCTGCAACTGTGCCAGGACCGCCTGGACGGTGGCCTCGACCAGTTGCGCCAGCTCCTGCTCAGTCACCGCACCATCCGCGCCGTCACCCCTTGGGTGATGTCGGCGGCATTGGCCTCGTCGGTGTCGAGATGCATTTCCAGCAGCGTGCCCTCGGCGATCCGGACGATCACGTTGCGTAGCAGGGCCCCGCGGGGTCCGTCGACCTCGACGTCAAGGCGGTCGCCGTTGGCGACGCCGAAGCGGGAGGCGCAGGCGGCGTCCATGTGGACGTGCCGCGCCGCGATGATCAGACCCTCGGGCAACTGCACCGACCCGCGTGGCCCGATCAGCGTCACCCCGGGTGTCCCGGCGATGTCGCCCGACAGCCGCAGCGGCGGATTCACGCCCAGCGCGAAGGCGTCGGTGCGGGCCAGCTCGACCTGGCTGTGCGGCCGCAGCGGGAAGAGGATCCGCACGGCGTGCAGCGCGCGCTTCGCGGTCGCCACGGTGACGGTCTCGTTGGCGGCGTAGAAGCCCGGCTGGTACAGCTCGTTGCGCACGGTCAACTCGTAGCCCGGCCCGTAGAGCTGGTCCAGGTGCTCGCGACAGAGATGCACGTGACGCACGCTGACGCCGATCGGGATCGGCTCCGGCTCGCCCCGCAACTCGGCCAGCACCGCGGCCGTGACACGTCGGATCAGATCATCGCTGACAGCCATCGGGGTCGGGCTTTCGGGTCAGGGACAGCCCGGCCGCGGACCCGTCGAGCGGGTCCGCGGCGCGGTCCAGCGGCAGACCCCGGCGGCTAGCCAGGCAGGATCTTCGTCAGTTCCTCGTGCGGCCGGGCGATCACATGCACGCTGATCAGCTCCCCGACCTTGCGCGCCGCGGCGGCGCCGGCATCGGTCGCGGCCTTCACCGCGCCGACATCGCCGCGCACCAGCACCGTGACGTACCCGCCGCCGATCTGCTCCTTGCCGACCAGATCGACATTCGCGGCTTTGACCATCGCGTCCGCGGCTTCGATGGCACCGACCAGACCCTTGGTCTCGATCATGCCCAAAGCTTCACCAGCCATGCTCGCCTCCGTATGGGTTCCAACGACCGATCAGGCGCCGGCCGGGTCGGTCTTCTTGCGTCGCGTCGTGGCCGGCGGCGGGGTCGCCGCACCGCCGGTCATCTTTTCCAACCCCGCGGCCGGCCGGGGAATCAGATGCACCGAGATCAGTTGCCCGACCCGTCGGGCCTCGGCCGCGCCGGCTTCCATCGCCGCGGCCACCGCGGCGACATCGCCCTCGTAAAGGATGGTGGTCAGCGGGCTGCCCTTCATCGCAACGCGCCGCACCACCTTCACGCCGGCGGCCTTGGCCGCGGCATCGGCGGCGGCCAGGGCGCCGACCAGGCCCATCGTTTCGATCACGCCGATCGCCTGTTGATCTGCCACGGCGCCTCTCCTAGCCCTGCTTCAGCTCGCGCACGACCCGCTCGGCAACCCGCTGCACCAACGCTTCGAGATCGCCGTCGGCACTGCCGGCCGGCCGTTGCGCCGGCTGGTTGCTGCCAGGGGCGAAGGTCAGGCACTCACGCGGGTAGCCGAAGCCGAGCTTGTCGCGCATCTGCCGCAGGTGCGGCAGGTCTTCGTCGGAGATCACGTTCTCCTTGCCCAGCAGCCGCGCGATGAAGGTGATCTGCGCCGACAGTTCCAAGGTCTCGGTGCGATAGTAGGCCTGGAAGATGTCCTTGCCCAGCGACAGGCTGCCGTGGTTCTGCAGCAGAAACACGTCATGGTCGCGAACGTAGGGGCGCACCGACTCCCCGAGCTGGGGCGTGCTGGGAGCGCCGTACGGCGCCAGCGGCACGTCACCCAGGGCGACCACGAACTCCGGCAACGTCGGCCGGTTGAAGCCCTCGCCATAGACCGCGAAACCGGTCGCATAGGGCGGATGGGCGTGCACCACGGCGCCGATGTCGCAGCGCTCGCGGTACATCGCCAGATGCATCAGAATCTCGCTGGACATCTTCAGATGCCCCTCGAGCTGCTTCCCGTCGAGGTCGACCACCACCAGCATGTCGGGCGTCAAGAAGCCCTTGCTGACCCCGGTCGGCGTCGCCAGCACGCGGTCGCCGTCGAGCCGCACGGAGAGGTTGCCGTCGTTGTAGGCGACGAAACCCTTCTGCCAGACGCGACGACCGACTTCGCAGATGTCCTGGCGGAGTTCGGTTTGGCTCTTCTCGAACATGCTGTCGCCTTTCGCGCTCAGAGCGTGATGACCTGCCCGCTACGGGCACTCTCGTTCATCGCCAGGGTGACCGCCAGCGTCTTCAGCGCCTCGGGGTAGGGCGAGCGGATCAGCGTCGGGTCGCCACTGCCGTCGACCGCGTCGACGAAGAAGGTGTCCTCGCGGACCGTCGGGTTGAGCAGCGCCTTGTTGGTGAAGGCCTCGACCCCACCGCCCTTGATCGTGATGTTGCCGCCGCGGATCTCGGCGACCTTGCCACCAAAGTGGACATCCAGCCCGACCTGGCCGACGCCCTCCAGGGCGCAGCTCGTCGAGATGGTACAGACCGCGCCGCTGGCGAAGGTCAGCGTGGCGGTCCCGGCGTCGGCGACCTCGAGGCCCTCCAGCTTTTCGTGCATTCGGTAGAGGTTGTACTGCGCGTAGACCGCGGTGACCTCGCCGAGCAGCCAGCGCGCCAGGTCGGTGATGTGGGTGCACTGCTCGACCATCTGCCCGCCGCTGGTCGCCCACTTGCGCCACCACCAGACGCCCGGCGTGCCGCCTAGCCAATACCCCAGCGCCAGACCGATCGGCTGGTCGCCGATCACCGTTTGCAGCCAGTCCACCGAGTCGTAGTGTCGCCAATGGTAGCCGACCCCGGTGATCAGCCCCTTGGCCGCGATCTTGGCGGCGGTCGCCGTGGCGCGGGCGAGGTCGACGTCGATCGGCTTCTCGATGAAGAAGGGCAGCCCCGCCTCGATCACGGCGTCTTCGAACTCGCCGTGGAAACAGGGCGGCAGGCAGATGTAGACGGCGTCCAGCCGGGCCTCGCTGAGCATCGCCCGGTAATCGGTGTAGGGCGTGCCGCCGTGCTCTTCGGCCGCAGCCTTGGCGCGGGCCTCGTCGGCGTCGCAGAAGGCCACCATCTGGGCCTTCGGAATCTGCGCCAGCGCCTTGCGGTGCGCGCCCGCGATGCCGCCCGTGCCGATGAAGCCAATCCGAACCGCCATGCTCCAGCCTCCTCAGCGTCGCCCTGTCCGGGGTCGATTATAGCACAGGCCGCCGCGAGGTTGACCTGCCGATCAACGCGGAATACACTCCCGCCGGACGCGGCAAGGAGTGCGCGATGAAGTTCGGTTTGATCCACTACAACGCCCCGGGCGAGACCCTCGAGGCGTTCCTCGACTACGCGGCGGAGACCGGTTTCGACGGTGTCGAGCTGCAAATCCGCGACCTCTGGGACGAAGCCGACCCGGCCGCCCGACCCGAAGACCGGGCCTGGGAGGTCCGCCGGCTGGTCGTCGAGCGCGGCCTCTTCGTGGGCGCCCTGTCGGCCGGCAACGATTTCCTGACCACCGACTCGAAGGTCCTCGCCTGGCAGGCGCATCGCCTCGACCGGGTCGCCGGAATCGCCGCACTGCTGGGCTGCGGCGTGCTGCGCTGCGACGGCGGCTGGCCCCGCGCCGGCAAGGAAGTACCGCCCGAGGACCGTTACGCCGACGTCTTCGCGGCCGGCTTCAAGATGGCCGTGCCCTTCTTGCAGCGCCACGGCGTGGTCGCCGGACTCGACAACCACGGCACCACCACCAACAACGCCGAGTTCCAGATGCAGGTCCTCGGGATGGTCGGCTCGCCCTCGCTCGGGACCGTCATGGACACCATGAACTACCGCTGGATGGGCTGGGACATCCCGACCTGCAACCGCTTCTACGAACTCTCGGCGCTGCGCGCGGTGCATGTCCATCTGAAGGACGGCACCGGCAGCAAGGGCGAGTACAAGGGCTGCGCCCTGGGCGACGGCGAGATCGACCTGGCCCACGCCGTGCGGGCGCTGAAGGCCGCCGGCTACAACGGCCTCTGGTGCGCCGAGTACGAAGGCCGCGACGCCGACGGCTACACGCGCTGCCTGGCCTGGATGAAGGAACACGTCCCGGCGCTCTGACGCCGGTCCCAGCCTCCCCCGGCGGCGGCCGAACCGGGCGTTCGACCGCCGCCGGGGCTTAGAGCACCAACTGCCCGCTGCTCAGCAGATAGTCCACCGCCTCGTCGTAGATCTGCTCGGTGGTGAAGCGCGGCTGGTAGCCCAGCCGGCGCTGGCCGTGGGCGATGCTGCAGCACGGGCTGTGGCGCAGGTGGTCGGCGGTCGCGGCCCAGGCCGCCGGGCCGAGGGCAGCTTCCATCGCGGCGGCGCTGACCAGTTCCACGTTGGCCTCGCGGCCGAACAAGCTGGCGACGTACCGGGCGCAGGCCAGCAACGTCAGAGCATATGGCGCGACGGCGCTGAAGGACTGCCCGAGGGCCGGCTCGCGATGGGTCAGGGCCAGTTCGAAGAGCTGCGCGACATCGTCGCCGTGGACATGGTGCAGCGTCGCCTGGCCCGGCGCCGGCAACGGCACTGGCGCGCCGGTGGCCAGCTTGCGGTAGACCTCGACCCCGTTGCGGGTGCCTTGCGGATCGATCGGCAGCCAGCGCCGGCCGCTGATGTGGCCGGGGTGGATCACCGTCGCCGGAAAGCCGTTGGCGCGCCACTCCTGGAGCAACTCAGCCTCGATGGCAGCCTTGTCCAGGCCGTACTGCGTCTGCGGTCGGCGCGGATCGGATTCGCGGTAGGGCAGCCGTTCGGGCGCCCCGTAGGCCCAGATCGTGCCGCAGTGCAGGAAGTGGCTGATCCGGCCGCCGAAGGCCTCGACCATCTGACGGTTCTCGGCGGGCGTGTAGCCGATCAGGTCGATCACCGCGTCGGCCTCGAGGCTCGCCAGACGGGCCGGCCAGGTGCCGGCCGCCTCCTCGGCGCGGCGGTCGGTGACGACCCACTGCACGGCCGGCCAGCCCAGCCGCGGGTCGGTGTACTGCGGCGCGGCGTGCCGCGCCACGACGGTCACCTGGTGGCCGCCCGCCACCAGCCGCGGCACCAGGTAGCTGCCGATGTGGCCCGTGCCACCGATCACCAGGACTCGCATCGCGCTGCTCCTAACCCTCCGGAACCACCGGGAAGTAGACCGTGTAGGGCTCGTCGACGACCTCGCAGAGCGGCCGGAAGCGCAGCCCCGTGGCCTGTCCGCGGACCCGCCAGCCGGACAGCCAGGTGCCCCACTGGCGGGTGTTGTCGGGCACCAGCAGGTTGGCGGGATCGCCCTGCAGGCGGCGCTCCTGGTCGCACAGCCCGGCCAGCAGCACCGGGCCGTCAAGAAACGCCAACGTGCCCGGCTCGTCCGGAATGGCGTGTGTCGTGAGCTGCTGCGGCAAGACGATCTGCAGCCGGTCGCCGGGCTGCCAGTGCCGGCGGATCGCCTGGAAGCTGCCGGGCGGGCCGGCGGCCAGGGGCGCGCCGTTGAGCGTCAGCCGCGGCGCGGCGCACCAGCCCGGCAGGCGGAGCTGCACCGTCGCCTGCTGCGGCGTGCCGCCGGTCACCCGCAGCTCGAACCATTGCCAGCTCGGGCGGTGCGTCTCGCCGGCGGGATGCGCGTTGTCGTCCGACGCCCCAGCGCTGGAGGTGGTGCTCAGTTCCAGCACCAACGACTCGCCGCCCGGGCTGGTCCAGGTCGCCCGACTGGGAATGTACTGACTCAGCACGGGTCCCTCGACAGCGCTCTGCCAGGCCCACTCGCCGTAGGCGGTGTGCGCCTGCACCAGCGTGCCGTGGCAACACCAGAACTGCTGCGTCGGGCTGCCCCAGGTCTTGCGGGCGCCGGCTTCGAGCGGCAGGAAGTAGGTGATCTGCCCGGTCTCGGGGTGCTGCTGCGCCAGAATGCCGTTGTAGAGGTTGCGCTCCAGGTAGTCGGCGTAGACCGCCTCGCCGGTCCAGCGGAGCAGGTAGTCAGCCAGCCGGATCAGGTTGTAGACGGTGCAATGCTCCTGGTTCTTGTCACCCCGTCGAGCAGCGTAGGCGAACGGCGGCGTCCAGATTTCGCCGCTGGTCTGGCCGCCCGTCGCGTAGGTCCCGCGGTGGGTCACGGCGCAGGCCCAGTAGGCCTCGACGATGTCCCGCCAACGGGCCTCGCCCGTCACCTCCCAGGCCCGCGCCGCGCCGTGGGCTTCGGGGATGGTGGTGTTGGCGTGCTGGTTGGTCAGCGCGTCTTCGCCGCGCAGCAGGCGGTCGAACAGCCGTGGACGGTCGTACCGCTCCAACAACTCGAGATGCGACGACTCGCCGGTCAGCCCGGCGAGTCCCGCCCAGACCTCCAACATGCCGCCGGTCTCGACGTCCAGAATGTCGTCCAGTTGGGCCCGCGTGAACCGGCCGGTCCAACGGTGGAACCAGCGCGCCGCCCGCACCAGGATGTCGAGCGCCTCGTCGCTGCCCGCGTAGACCGCGGCGTCGAGCAGCCCCATCAGGGTCTTGTGCATGGTGTAGTGCGGCGCCCAGACGCCCTGCCGCGGGACCCCATCGCCGGCGGTCCAGCGCAGGAACTTCTCGGGGATCGCACCGACCCACTCCCCGCCGTTGCTGCGTTGGCAGCGGCCGAGGTCGCGGATCACCTGGTCCAGCCGCAGCTTCGCTTCGGCGTCGTCGGCACCGGCCCAGAGCTTCGCGCAGGCCGACATCCAGTGGCCCAGGAAGTGCCCCCGCACCTGGCAGGCCGGGCTCTCCCAGCCGCCGTGTGCCGACTCGTCGAGTTGGTGCCTCGCCTGGTAGAGTCCCGCCTCCAGGAGGTGGTTCTGCAACAGGTTGGCGTGCTGCAGACTGAGCACGTAGCGCCGGTTGACCGCCTGCCGCTGGCCGAACAGCCCACCCGTCAACCGGACCTGCGCCGGGCCCAGCGCCTGCCATTTCGGACGATCGGCCATGGTCTCACTCCTGGCGCGCGGCCCACGCCGCGTAGCGGTCGCGTAGCAGCTCGGCGGCCGGTTTGAGGCTGCCGTCGTGGCGCAGGACGCCCATCATGCTCTCGCTGGGCGTCAAGAAGCCGCGCTCCTGGGTCGGGTAACTGTGCAGGCACCACGGCAAGACGCCCGCGATCTGCTCCTGCTCGGCGGCGCTCAGGATCAGGTCGTAGAGCCAGCGCTGCTCGGCCTCGGTGCCCGGCGGTGGCGGCAGGCGGTCCTGCCAGGTCGGCCCGGCGCCGTGCTGTGGATCGCGCGCGGTCGACATGCCGAACTCGCCAATCAGCAGCGGCCGCTCGCCGCCGACCCGGCGCAGACCGCCGATCGTCCGGCGGACCCTGGGCACGCCTGCGGCCTGCAGCGCCGCCTTCGGGGCGTACTCGTGGTACTGCATCACGTCCGGGAGTCCGACGCTGGCCAGCCGGTCGGCCCGCCAGGTCAGTCCGACGGTGGTGAGCTGCTGCGCCCCGGCCGCGCGCAGGGCGCCGCCCACCCAGCGCAGATAGGCCTGCATCGGGGCGGTCCACCTGGCGTCGGCCTCCGGCTCATTGCGCAGGTCCCACAGCAGGATCCGCCCGTCGTCGCCGTGCGCCGCCGCCAACTGCCGGACCCAGGCCACGCCGACCTCTGGCGTCTGGTGCCGCGCGTCGGGCTCCAGGCAGAGGATCACTCGCAGGCCGGCCTCCCAGGCCAGGCTCAGCAGGCGCTCCAGCTTGGCGAGGCAGGCGGTGGTCAGCTCGCCGGCGGCGGTCACCAGCTCACCGCCAAGGGTCAAGAAGGTGCGCAGGCAGTTGCAGCCGAGGGCGGCCATCTGGCGGCAGTCAGCCGCCCAGACCTCGTCGGGTGTCTTGGTCCACATCCCCGACCAGGGCGTCAACGCCGGGTAGTAGTTGATGCCGCGGACGCTCAGCGGCCGCACCTCCCGCACCAGCAGTGCCCGGCCGGCGGCCTGGCCCGGCCGCAGCAGCAATCCGGCGGCCGCCGCGCCGAGCAGCTCGCGACGGGTCGGCATGTCAGCCTCCGGGCGGGGCCGGTGTCCCCACCACCAGCACTTGCCCGGCGTACCAGGCCTGCCCCGCCGGCAGCTCCAGCAGCGTGAAGACCACGGTGTGCGGTCCCGCTGGCTGGGCCGGCAGGTAGACGAAGCGAGCGTGTTGCCGCGCCTCGGTCTGCTTGCGCTGCAAAGTGATCGGCGCGCCGCCGTCGACCACCGCCTGGAACACCATCGGCTGGCCGTGTGGGATGTCGCTCAGCCCGACCGTGGTGCCGGTCCAGCGGACCGTCAGCGTCGCGCCGAGCTGGGTGGTCTTGACCGCGCCACGCAGCATCGCGTGGGTCCGGCCGTAGTCGTTGCGGTAGACCGCGTCGGTGGTGATGTCGACCGGCTGCCATTCGCCGGCGCGGCTGACCGCCGCGACCGGCACCAGCGCGGCGGTCTCCCAGCAGTCGGCCGTCAGCGGTGCCGGCAGCCGGTGCTCCAGCGGCGGTCCCGCGGGCAGGCTGGCCAATGCGCGGGCGATGACCTCGCGGTACAGCTCATGCCCCTCGTCGCCCGGGTGGACGCCGTCCTTCGAAAAGACCAGCTTGCCCTCGACCGGCGCGTCGGCCTTGAAGATCAGCGACCCGGCGGCTTCGCGCCTGGCCACTTCCACCCCGAGATCGATGCTGGGGATGCCGTAGGCGTTGGCAATCTCCTCCATCACCCGGCCGAACCCGACCTGCCGCCCGGCCCGGAGCTCCGGCAGCATCCACTGGCCGATGGTGTACACGAGACAGACATCGATCCGGGGGTTGGCCCGCCAGACCTGCCGCACAACGCCCTCGACGGACGGCTTCTCGAAGCCCCCGCCGCCGTTGACGCGGTGCTCCAGGAAGATCAGATCCGGCTGCTGCGCCAGCACATCGCCAGCGATCCGACAGGCGCCGTAGTCCGACCCGGTGCCCGAGATGGCGGCGTTGAGCTCGACCACGTGGGCGGTTGGGAACTGCTCCCGGAACCAGGCCAGGGTCTTCGGCCGCCAGCCGTTGGCCGCGGTGATCGAACCACCGAACCAGGCGATCTTGACGGTCCCGCCGGCGCGCAGCCGGGCCAGGACGTTGGGCAGCCCGTCCCGCGCCCGGAACTCCGCCGCCACGGCGGGATCCAGATCGTACGGCGCGGCCTGCACTCCCGACAGCAGCAGCAACCAGGGCAGGGCGTTCATCGGATTCACCTTCGCCCCGCAGCATAGCCCCTGCCGTCCTTGGTGTCACGCCCAGCCATCCGGCGAGCGCCGCCCGTCTGCCGACGGTTCCGCCGGCGGCCCGCGCCGCAGGGCGACCCGCAGCGCGGCGGGGGCCAGCGGCAACAGCTCGTCGAGGCTGCGGTCGGCGGCCACCAGGCAGACGCGCAGGTCGCCCTCGGCCCAGGTCAGGTAGGTCAGCCCGCCGCGTTGCGCCGACTGGTAGCCGGGCCGGCGGGTGGGCGCGAAGCCAGCCAGGCGCACCTGCCCGGCCGGCGCCCGGAGCTCGTAGAGCGTCAGCGGCCGGCCGGCGCGGTCGCGCATCACGAACACCGCGACGTCGCGGCCAGGCACCGAGTGATTGCAGGTTGCACAGCCCCGCAGCCCGGCGTCGAGGGCGGCCAGATCCGGCGGCCGGACCGGGTAGCCCAGGCTCGCAGTCAAGCCGGCGGCCATCTGCTGCGGCGATTCGCTGCTCGCGGTGTGGGCGAACTTGGCCTGCCAGGCCGCGTGCGTCAGCTCCAGGTGGGCGGGGTCCAGCTCGAGCTGCGCCACCTGCGGGTGGGCGCCCGGCGGGTCCGTCCGCCCGCCATGGCTGAGCAGGGCCCAGACCGCCACCGCCGCGACCGCCGCCAGGCCGGCCAGCCACGAGCGCCGCGCCCGGCGAACCGGCCGGGCCCGCGGCGGGCCGCCCGGCCGCGGCGCCGGGGTGGCGTCCAGGGCCGTCTGCAGCCGCCCGAACAGTCCTGCCGGCAGCGGCAGGTTGTTGATCGCACGGTGGGTCAGCCGCTGCACCGCGGCGAGCCTGGCGAGTTCGGCGCGGAGGCCCGCGTCGGCGGCCAGGGCCTGCTCCACGGCGGCCTGCTCGGTCGCGGTGAGCTCCCCGTCCAGCAGGGCCGAGAGCCGGTCGAAGTCGGGATGCGGCGCTGACTCAGCCAAGGTCGTCCTCCCGGATCAGCCCCCGTCGCAGGGCGTACGGCGTGAGCGCGGCCCGCAGCAGCCGCCGGCCGCGGGAGAGGCGCGAGCGGACCGTGCCGAGGGGCACCTCCAGCACCTGCGCCATCTCGAGGTAGCTCAACTCCTGCACGTCGGCCAGGACCACCGCCACTCGAAACTCCTCGGGCAGCGCCGCCAGGGCGGCCTGCACCTCTTCGTCCAACAGCCCGTCGTACAGTTCGGCCTCGGGCTCGCTGCGCCGGCCCTGCAGCCGGCTGCCGGCCAGCTCGGCGGGGCGCTCGGCGTCCTCATAGCGGACTTCCTGCACCTGCCGCTGGGCGCGGTGGAAGCGGTTGATGCAGTGGTTGGTCAGAATCCGCAGCACCCAGGCTTTGAAGCTGGTGCCGGGTTCGAAGCGGTCGTAGCTCCGCCAGGCCCGCAGGACCACCTCCTGCACCAGATCCTCGGCGTCCTCCGGGCGGGGCTCGTAGGTCAGCGCGGTGAGGTAGAGCGGCTTCAGGACGGCCTGCAGCCGCTGCTCGAACTCCTGCCGGCGCTGTTGCAGGCGCGCCTCGCCGGCGCGGTCGGCGGTCGGGCGCGCGGCCACCCCGCTCGCCGGGACGTGTTCGCTCGGGGCGGCCCGGCGGGACATCCAGAGGCGCATCACTCCAACGGCTGCACCCACTCCGACGCTCCTTGGTGGACCCCCTGAAACCAGTTCCGGCCGGCGAAGTTCCCAGCCGGGCCAGATTGGTCGCTGGCGACGGCAGGCGGTATGATGGCCGCTGACGCCCTGAGGAGCCCGCCGATGCGCGCTGCGTACGACCACACGGCCGCCTTCTACGACTATTACCAGCCGTACCGCGAACGCGACGACCTGGCGTTCTACCGCGACCTGGCCCTGGCCTGCGACGGCGCGGTGCTGGAGCTGGGCTGCGGCACCGGGCGGGTGTTGCTGCCGATCGCCCGCGGCGGGCAATCGATCACCGGCCTGGACGCCTCGCCCGCGATGCTCGCCGTGCTGCGCGCGCGCCTGGCGTCCGAGCCAGCCGCGGTGCAGCAGCGTGTCACGCTGCTGGCCGGATCGATGACCGACTTCGCGCTGCAACGGCGCTGCGAGCTGATCACCATCCCCTTCCGACCGTTCCAGCACCTGGTTGAAGTGGACCAGCAGCTCGCCTGCCTGACGGCGGTGCGGCGGCACCTGGCGCCGGGTGGACGGCTGGTGTTCGACCTCTTCGACCCGTACCTGCCGGCGCTGGTGGACGACGCGCGGTTCGACCTGCAGCCCGACGGTCCGCCCAGCACGCTGCCCGACGGCCGGCAAGTGCAGCGGTACCACCGCTTTGTCGAGCGTGATCTGGTGCGGCAGGTCCTGCTGGTCGAGCTGCGTTACGAGGTCACCGCCCCCGACGGCAGCCGCAGCGAGGTCGCCGACCGCTTCCCGATGCGCTACTTCTTCCGCTACGAGGTGGAGCACCTGCTGGCCCGCGCCGGGCTGCGGATCGTCGAGCTATGGGGCGGGTTCGACCGCTGCCCGTTCGGAGCGCGCTCGCCCGGCGAGATCATCGTGGTCGCCAGCGCTGACGCCGGGCCGTAACAGGACCTCCAGAATCCGTTCGCAAGTTCGCCGCGGCACGGCCGACATGATGAGGAACAGGGGGCTTGGCGACGCCGGGCATGAACCCGCAGAAGGAGATCATCCCGAACCGGCTTGTCTGGGTCTACCACAACGTCCTCTACCACCCCAGTGGCGGCCGCACCCTGTACGGCCACTGCACGGCCCAGGACGCCTGGGTGCCGGGCGCCGGGATCGTCAACGTCCCGAACCCGGCGCGGGCGGTGGATGACGTCCAGATCGTCGGCAATCTGATCGACAACGGACCTAACCTGCCGCTGGGGTTCGATGGAATCACGACCATCGACGCCGCGACGATCCCGACCGCGAACCGCATCAACACCCAGGAGCCCGACCTGGTGGCACCCGGCGCCGCCGACTACCGCCCGGTCAACGCGGGCGAGCTGGCCACCCTGGCGGGCGTGGCGATCCCGGACTTCAGTTGGGCAGACGCCCCACACCCGCCGACCGGGCCGACCGGGACGCTGGTCAACAGCAGCCCCCTGAATCGCGACGGCGCGGCGCGGAGCAACCACCGGCCGGGAGCGTACTGAGCCCCAGCCCGCTGCGCCGGCCAGCGGGTCGGCGCAGCGGGTCGCGCGGTCTGTCTGCGCGAGCGGCCGGCTGAAGCTACTGCACGCAGAGGCGCGGGCGGCATGGACAGTCTGGGCGGGGTGTCGCCGATCCTGCTTCACGCAGAGGCGCCGGCGGCATGGTCAGTCTGGGCGGGGTGTCGCCGATCCTGCTTCACGCAGAGGCGCCGGCGGCATGGACAGTCTGGGCGGGGTGTCGCCGATCCTGCTTCACGCAGAGGCGCGGAGGCATGGTCAGTCTGGCCGGGGTGTCGCCGATCCTGCTTCACGCAGAGGCGCGGAGGCGCAGAGGGGGGAGGTCCCAGGGTCATTGTGTGGTCTGGCCGGCTGGCGATCCACCAGCAGAGGCGCGGGCGGCAAGGACAGTCTGGGCGGGGTGTCGCCGATCCTGCTTCACGCAGAGGCGCGGAGGCGCAGAGGGGGGAGGTCCCAGGGTCATTGTGTGGTCTGGCCGGCTGGCGATCCACCAGCAGAGGCGAACGCCAGGCAGGCCTGGATGTCGTCAGCCGTCAGGTCGGGGAAGTCGTCCAGGACCTCCGCTGGGGTCTGGCCGTCCGCCAGCCAGCCAAGCACGTCGGACACCGCAATGCGCTGACCGCGCACGCAGGGACGGCCGCCGCGCTTGCCTGGTTCGATGGTGATGTAGGGACGCCAGTCCATCGTCGACTCCCGCTTCTACTATGGCGCGGTGAGGGCGGTGGAGGGTAGCTCCGGGTCAAAGGGCGGCCCGGTAGCTCGCCAGTCGCGACGGCTGGCGGTGCTGCCTTGACAGCCGGGCGGCCGACCGGCAGGATCTGGGTGTGGTGAAGACCCGGCAGACCATCGGCGAGGTGCGACGAGCGGCGACCGCGCGGCTGGCCGCCGCGGGGATTGCCGAGGCGGCGGCGGAAGCCGACTGGCTGCTGGCCGAGCGGTTGGGCTGCAGCCGGACTCTGCTGGCGGTGCGGGCCGGCGAGCCGTGGGACGACGACCCGCGCTGGGAGGACTGGATGCGGCGCCGCGCGGCGCGCGAGCCGTTGGCCTATGTGCTGGGCCACCGCGAGTTCTATGGGCTGGCGCTGCAGGTCACCCCGGCGGTGCTGGTCCCGCGGTGGGACAGCGAAGCGCTGGTCGAAGCGTTGCTGCAGCGACTGCCGGCCGACCAGCCCCTGCGGCTGGCCGACCTCGGCTGCGGCAGCGGCGCGCTGGGGCTGGCGCTGGCGGCGCAGCGACCACGGGCGGAGGTCTGGCTAGTGGACTGCTCCCGAGCGGCGCTGCAGGTGGCCCTGGCGAATGCCGCGCGGCTCGGCCTGGACGACCGGGTGCAGGGCCACTGCGGCGACTTCGCCGACCTGCTGCCGGCCCTGCCCCGGTGCGATGGCGTGATCAGCAACCCACCCTACATCGCGTCGGGCGAACTGGCGGCCCTGGAGCCCGAGGTGCGCGACCACGAGCCGCGCCTGGCGCTTGACGGCGGGGCCGACGGGCTGCAGCTCTACCCGGCGCTGCTGCGGACCATTGGGCGCTTGTTGCGGCCGGGCGGCTGGGCCGCGGTGGAATGCGGCGACCGCCAGACGGCGGCGGTCGCCGCGTTGGGACGGGCCGCGGGGCTGTTGCCCGGGCCGGAGATTCGCGACCTGGGCGGGCGGCCGCGCGGTTGCCTGCTGGAGGCAACGGCATGAGCACCTGCCTGTTGGCGGCCAGCGATCCAACCGCCCTCGACCGCGCCGCCGCGGCGCTGCAGGCCGGCGAGGTGGTGGTGGTGCCGACCGAAACGGTCTACGGCGTCGCGGCGCTGGTCACCGCGGCCCCGGCGGCCGAGGCGATCTACGCGCTGAAGGGCCGCCCGGCTGACAAACCGCTGCAGGTGCTGGTGCCCGACGCGGCGGCCGCTGCCGCACTGACCGCGGACTGGCCGCCGCTGGCCGCGCGGCTGGCGACGGACCACTGGCCCGGCGGGTTGACGATGGTGCTGCCCGCGGGCATCGTACCGCCGGCGGCGCAGGCGGGCGATGGCAGCATCGGCCTGCGCTGTCCCGACCACCCCTGGTTGCTGGCGCTGCTGCGCCGCGTCGGGCCGCTGGTCGCCAGCAGTGCCAACCGCACGGGGCAGCCGCCGGCCACCACCGCGCCGGCCGCCGCCGCGGCGCTGGCTGGGCTGGTCAGTCTGGTGATCGACGGCGGCGAGAGTCGCCGCGGCCTCGCGTCGACGGTCGTGCGGGTGCTCGCCGACGGCCTGCAGGTGCTGCGGCCGGGGCCGCTCACGACGGCGGAACTGGAGCGCTATGGTCAGCTTCGTTGAGGCGCTGCGGCAGGCCGCCCGGCGGACCACCTGGGACCGCTGGGCGGCGCTGGCGCTGCTGCTCTACTTCGCCGCGGCGCTGGGGGTGCGGCCCGGGACGGCGGCGCAGTTGGCCAGCGGCGCGCGGCTGGCGGTGCTCACCGACACCGTCCTGCTGCGCCCCGACCGGCGCTCCGAGACCGCCGTGCCGCGGCTGTTGCAGCACCTCCTGGCAGCCCGGCCGAGCGACCGGCAGTGGCAGCAGGGCCTCGGCTGGTGGCTGGTGGAGGCCCGCCAGTTCCGGCGCGACCCGTTGGCCTCGCCGCAAGCCGTGGCGCTGGTCCGGACGCACGGCCGCCCGGAGTGGCCGGCCCCGGCCAGCCGCATGGCCTGGTTCCTGGAGTCGGTCGGCCGCCCCCGGGAGGCTGCGGCCGTCTACGAACTGCTCGTCTTCCGGGGCCTCGCCGACCGCGCCGTCGACCGCGATGTGCGGCTGGCGTTGGCCAATCTCTACAGCCTGACCGGCCAGTCGGCGGCGGCCGAGCTGGTCTACCGCGGGCTCTACCAGCAGCGCCCGGCCGACCCGGAGATCCTCAACAGCTTCGCCTGGCATTACGCCCAGGCAGGACGCGAGCTGGACTTCGCGGAGCACGCCGCCCGCCGCGCGGTGACGCTGTTGCGGCGGAAGTCCTGGTGGCGCCCCTGGGATCGCCGGCGGCAGCGTGAGACGCTCGGCATGGTGGTCGACACGCTGGGCTGGGTCTACTATCGGCAGGATCGCCTGAAGGACGCCGAGCCAACGCTGCAGCAGGCGGTCGAGCTGACCGCCGAGCGCCACCCCGACGTGTTGGTGCATCTGGCCCAGGTGCGCTACGATCGCGGCCAAGACCAGGCGGCCAGCGACCTGGTCGACAAAGCCCTCAACCTGAACCCCGAGTTCGGCCCGGCCCGGCAACTTCAAAAGCTGCTCCGCGGCGGACCTCGTCCACCGGGCGAGATTGGCTAAGCGGAAGGACGCGCCAGCGGCCTGGCGAACGCCCGGTCACCCGCGTCGCGGGCCGAGAATCCGATGCGCCTCGCGTACTCTCTGGCGTTCTGCCTCGCCGCGCCCTGGGCGGCACCGGCCGCGACGTTGTATGTCGCTCCGACCGGCAGCGACCCCAATCCCGGCACCGCCGCCGCGCCGCTGGCCAGCCTCGCCGGCGCGCGCGACGCCGTGCGCCGGCTGAAGGCCGCCGGGCCGCTCACCGCGCCGGTCGACGTGATCTTCGCCGACGGCACTTACG
>JADZEX010000081.1 GCA_020850355.1 Fimbriimonadaceae bacterium
CCGTAACGGGCGCCCTCTGCCAGGCGCCCGACTGCCGTAACGGGCGCCCTCTGCCAGGCGCCCGACTGCCGTAACGGGCGCCTGGTGGTTCAGCGGACCTTGCCGCGGGCGCTGATGCGGAGGGTGTCGACCACCTCTTCGCCGCGCACGGCGGTCATCTCGTCGAACAGGTTGACCACCGGGCAGACGTGCGAGGGGATCCAGGTCAGGCGGTCGCCGAGCTTGACCGGCGGGGCGCCCTCGCCGCGCCACTCGGCGTGGCCGTGCTCCTCGCTGCACTTCTCCAGCCGCAGGTCGGGGTGCTCGACGCACATCGCCCGGCCCCAGCTCGCGAACTGGTCGTTGAAGAAGGTCTTCGAGCCGCCATCGACGATCACGCGGCGCTCGGCCGGCAGGTCCACCACCGTGGTGAGCACCCGCAGACCGCAGTCGGCCGCCGTCAGGTCCATGCACTCGACGCACATCATGTCGTAGAACAGGTAGGTGCCCGGCCGCACTTCGGTCACGCCGGGGTAGCTGGCCAGGTCGGCGGCGGTGGGGGTGCCGCCCGGGGCGACCTCGTCGCAGGGCAGCCCGGCGGCTCGCAGCGCCGCGGCGACGTCGACCAGTTGCTGGGCCGCCTGACGGCCGATCGCCTTGACCTCGTCGAAGTTGTGGCCCTTGTGAGCCTGCCCCTCGTGGGTAAACACCCCGATCAGCTCGATCCCCGGGAGCGCGGCGATCCGTTGCGCGTCGGCGACCGCGCGGGCGGCCGTCATGCCGTCGCGGTCGAGGCCGGTGTCGACATTCAGCCGGACCTTCACCGGTGCCCCGCCCAGCGCCGCGCTGAGGATCTCGGCCTGCGCCAGGCTGACCACCGAAACGCGCACCTCGGCCCGCTCTTGCAGCGCGCGTAGCCGCGCCGCCTTGTCGGCGCCCAGCAGCGAGTAGGCGATGAAGAGGTCGGTGCAGCCCGCCTCGTCGGCCATCACCTCGGCCTCGCCGAGCTTGGCGCAAGTCAGCCCGCAGGCGCCCAGTTCGAGCTGCCACTTCGCCAGGGCCGGGGTCTTGTGGGTCTTGATGTGCGGCCGCAGCCCGACGCCGCCAGCGTCGGCGGCGGACTGCATCGCCCGCAGGTTGCGCTCGGTGATGTCGAGGTCGCAGATCAGGCCGGGGGTTTCGAGCTGCGCGATGGTCATGCCTCAATCTCCAGCACCGCCAGCGCGTCGCGGGCGATGATCGCTTCGAGTTGGTCCAGGTCGACGCGGGGCAGTTTGGTGCCCTCCAGAATGTCGTTCACCGCGCGCGTCCCGGCGGCGGTGGCGGCCGGCGTGGCGATGGGGTAGTCGCTGCCGAAGAAGCACTTGTGCAGCACCTGGTACTCCTGCGCCAGCCGCAGGATGTTGTAGTACTGCCAGGGCCGGTACCACAGGCCACTGAGATCGGTGTAGACGTTCGGCTGCTTGCGGATCAGGACGATCGTCTCTTCTTCCCAGGGATGCCCCCAATGCGCGATCCAGACCTTCAGGTCGGGAAAGGCCAGGGCGACGTCCTCCAGCAGCTCGGGGTGAGCGTACTTCAGCGGCGCGCGGCGCGGGAAGGTGGTGCCCTGGTGAAACAGCACCGGCAGCCCGAGCCGTTCGGCGGCCGCCCAGATCCGGAGGCAGCGCTCGTCGAGCGGATGGATGCCCTGGTAGACCGGCGCCATCTTCAGCCCGACCAGCCCCAGATCGTGTTTGGCGCGCTCCAGCTCGGCGACCGGGTCGGCCCAGTGCGGGTCGACCGAGGCGAAGCCGAACAGTCGGCCGGGGTGCTGCCGGCAGTAGGCGGCGACGAAGTCGTTGCCCACCGACAGGCCCAGATGCACGCTCTCGAAGGCCAGTACCACCGCCTTGGCGACCTGCGACCCCAGCTCGGCCCAGTGCTGCTCCGGCGTGCAGGTCATGTCGATGGGCGTCGTGCGCATGAGCTGCGCTTCACGGCAGAACTCGGGCGTCAACTGGCTGTCGGCCAGCCAGACGTGGGTGTGGCAATCGACGAGCACGGCCCGCTCCCAGGGCGGAGGATACCATCCCCGCCGGACCGCCGCAACGCCGCGCCAGCCGCCACGCAGGTTGGCCGCGCGGCCGCGGCCCGGCTAAAGGCCGACCTCCGACTCGCCGATGTAGGGAGTACGGAGCCGTGCGTCTGACGGCTCCCGAGAACGCGCCATGCGGCCGACCATTGCGCTGTGCATGATTGTGAAGAACGAAGAGAGCCAGCTCCCGCGCTGCCTGGCGAGCGTGCAGGGCGTGGTGGACGACATGATCGTCGTCGACACTGGCTCCACTGACCGCACGGTGGCCATCGCCACGGAGTACGGCGCGCGCGTCGTGGAGCACCCCTGGGACGGCAGTTTCAGCTCCGCGCGGAACGTCTCGCTGGACCAGGCCACGGCCGACTGGGTGCTGATCCTGGACGCCGACGAGTGCCTCGCGGACGGCTCCGCGTTGCTGCGGGGGGTGGCCACGGCGCCGGCCGAGTTCGAGGCCTTCATCCTGCCGCTGGTCAACTTCGTCGGCGAGCGGGCCAATGAGGAAGCGGTCACCGCGCCGGGTGTGCGGCTGTTTCGCAACCGGCCGGAGTACCGCTACTCGCGGGCCCTGCACGAGCAGATCATGCTGTCGATCCAGGCCGCCCGGCCGGACGCCGGAGTCGGCTACCTCGACGCGCCGATCGAGCACTACGGCTACCTCAACGGCCTGGTCACCGACAAGGACAAGATCCGCCGCAACCTGGCGCTGGCCAGCGAGGAGGTGCGGCGCTACCCGCGGGACGCCTTTTCCTGGTACAACCTCGGTCAGGAGCACTTCCGGCTGGGCGAGTGGGACCAGGCCATCAACGCCTACCAGACGGGCTTCCCATACCTCCAGTCGCTGGCCGCCGGGTTCGCTCCGGCCCTGATCAAGCACCTCTGTGTCTGTCTGCTCAACTGCAACCGCAACGCCGAGGCGGTCGAGGTGATCGACGACGCGGTGCAGGTCTACGAGGCCTTCACCGACCTCTACGTGCTGCGCGGCCTGGCCCGCTTGCAGGATGGCGATCCCGAGGCGGCCCTGGCCGAGTTCCGACTGGCGTTGGCGAAGGGTGAAGTCGGCGGCGGCTTCTTCATCAGCGACGAGGGGGTCGGCAGCTACAAAGCCCTGTGGTGGATCGGCGCCTGTGAGCTGCAGCTCGGCCACCTCGCCGCGGCCGAGGCCGCCTACGCCGCCAGCCTGCACGACCTTGCGGCGCGGCACCGCTATCTGACGATGCCGCTGAGCGGTCTGCTGCAGGTCTGGGGCCTGCAGAAGCTCGACGAGGCGACGCAGTTGCGGCGGTTGGGCCAGGTCCTCGAGCTCAGCGATCCACGCTGGCGGCAGCTCGCGGCGCGGCTCCTGCTGGAGCAGAACCGCCTGACGGCGGCCGAGGAGCTGCTCCAAGAGACCACCACCTGGGAGCCCGCCACGTTGCTGGCGCTCGGCGTGGCGCAGCTCCGGCACGGCCACGCCGCCGCGGCGTTGCAGGCCTGGGACGCGGTGCCGGCGACGGCCCTCGAGCGGCTGACCGCCGACTGGCACCGGCTGCTGGCGCTCGGCGTGACCGGCGACGTCGCGGGGGCCGCCGAGCTGCTGGAGACCCGCTTGGCGGCTCACGGCGAAAGCGAGCTGGTGACGCTCTACCGCGCCGTCGTGCGGCTCTGGCAGGGCGCTCCCGAGCCGGCCCGGCCGCCGGTCTTCGAGCGCGGCACCGAGCGGCTGCGGGCCCACCTTTGCGGCGTGCTGGAACTGCTGCTGGCGGCCGAGGCGTACGAGGTCTTCGAGCAGACCTGCCCGGCGCTCGGCTGGCTGGGCTGCAGCCCGGCGCAACAGGCCGGCGTGTTGGGCCGCCTGTACTACGCCGCCGGCCTCAGCGAGCCGGCCTTCGAAACGCTGGTGCTGGCGATTGAGGGCGGCGAGACCGACAGCGAGCACCTCCGACTGCTCGGCTTGCTGTGCCTGCGGCGGGGGCAGTACGCCGAGGCCGAGGGGCTGCTGGGCGAAGTGCTGCGCCGGCAGCGTGCGGCGGGCCTGCCGCTCGGGCGGCAGAACACGACCTTGCTGGGTTTCCTGTCGGCGCTCTCGGCGCAGGGCAAGAACGACGAGGCAGAACCACTGTGGCAACAGCTCTTGGCAGACGAGCCGGCGAGCCCGGCCTGCAGCGCGAGCATCGCTTGAGCGGCTATCTGACGGTCCGCGAGACGGCAGAAGTGCTCAACATGCACTTCATGTCGGTCTACAAGCTGGTCCAGTCAGGTGAGCTGCCGGCGCTGAAGATTGGGAGTCGCTGGAAGATCGACCCGGGGCAGCTCGACGACTGGATTGCCCGCCGCCGCGGGATCCAGCGCGAGTGGCTGCTGGTCGGTGGCGGCGAACGGCTGCTGGCGGCGGTCGAGCACAGTGTCGGACCGGCTGCCGCGGTCCACCAGGTGCCCTTCGGCGCGGTCGGCGTGGCTCTCAGTGACTCGCCCGACGTCGTGCTGATCGATGCCACCGGCGACGGCCACGCGGCCCTCGCCGCGCTCGATGTCTGTCGGTCCCAGGAGCCACCCCCGCTGGCGGTGCTGCTGGTCGACCAGCCGTCGCCGGCGCTGGTCGACGCAGCGTTGGCGCATGGTCTGACGACCCTGATGCCGGCCCCGGCCTGCGAGCAGTGGGTGGCTCAGGTCGAGGCGGTTCTGAGCGATTGACGGGCGTCGGCGCGGCTGCCCGCGCCGGCCGAGGAGACGACCATGGGGTTCAGCCTCAGCGGCCTCAACAGCACCGGGATCGACTTCAGCGCCCTGGCTGATGCCCTGATCCAGATCGAGCGCGCCCCGATCGACGCGCTGGAGCTGAAGAAGGAACAGGCCAGCAGCCGCAAGTCGATGCTCAACGAGGTCTCGGCGGCGCTGAAGAGCCTGAAGACTTCCGCCGAGGCGCTCGCCAAGCCGAAGAGCCTGAGCTTCGTGAAGGCCACCAGCCAGGATGCCGACCTGCTCGGGATCAGCGCCACCAACGACGCGGCGCTCGGCACCTGGCAGGTCACGGTGCAACAGCTCGCCAGCTCGACCCGCGTCACCAGCGGCTTTGCGACCCAACTCGGGATCTCCGCGGCGGCCAACCTGAACGCCAACCTGGGCACCGCGGCGGCCAACCTCGGCGGCGGGTTGACCGACGGCTACGTCACCATCAACGGCCACCAGATCGACATCAACATCGACACCGCCGACCCCAACAACGCCGCCACCAATGACACGCTGCAGGAGGTGATCGACCGCATCAACGGCGAGCTTGGCGCTGGCTTCGCGCGCTACGATGCAGCGACCGACAAGCTGGTCTTCACCTCCAGCTCGGCAAGCACCGTCGGCGCGCCCGGAGACACCAGCAACTTCCTGGCCAAAGTCGGGCTGCTGGCCTCGCCCGAGACCATCAACGGCAGCGACCACGAGCGTTGGACGACCCACCGCCTGGGCCGCGTCAACCCCAGCGCCAAGCTCAGCGAGAGCTCGCTGGCCACCGCCCTTGGCGCCAGCGGCAAGTTCGAGATCAACGGCACCGAGGTCACTTGGGACGCCGCCACCGACAGCCTCAACGACGTGCTCAGCCGCATCAACAGCAAGGTCTCCAGCGTCGTGGCGACCTACGACGCGCAGACCGACAAGGTGGTCCTGACCTCCCGCGAGACCGGCAGTCTGGGCATCACGCGCGAAGACACCGGCAGCAACTTCCTGGCGGCCATCGGCCTGCGCGACAACGCCGGCGAGTCCCAGGCGGCCGCCAGCCTGGGGCAGAATGCCAAACTCAGCATCCCCGGTTTCAACAACGGGCAGCCCATCTACTCGACCTCGAACACCGTCACCGACGCCATTCCCGGGGTCAGCCTGACCCTCAAGCAGGCCGACCTGGTGAACCCCATCGAGGTCAGCACGGCCCGCGACACCAGCGACCTGAAGACCAAGCTGCGCGACTTTGTGACCAGGTACAACGAGGCCACCAACCTGATTCAGACCCGCCTCAACGAAGAGCCCCTGGAGAACGCCAGCAGCGTCACCACCCGCCGCGTCGGCCTGCTGCGGGGCGACTCGATGCTCGCCCGGATGCGCTCACAGATGGCGCAGGCGGTCACCAACACGCTGCAAGACCTGCCGACCGACTTCAACCGACTGGGCAACCTTGGGGTGACCATCCAGAAGGACGGCAGCCTGTCGTTCGACGAGACGAAGTTCGACGAGAAGATCAAGACCGACTTCGAGCAGTCCTACGACGTCCTGTTCGCCGACGACGACGGCGACGGCAGCATCGACGACGGCGAGGGCGGCATGGTGCCGCGTCTGGTCGAGGCCCTGGACCTGCTGATCGACACCGACTCCAAGAACTACAACGGCACCTCGGTCCCGCTGGGCGACATCGCGCGGCGCAACTGGACCTACGACCAGAACGTCAAGTCGTACAACCTGCGGATCGACGAACTGGAGCGCCAGCTCGAAGTGCGTGAGGCCGGCCTCCGCGCCAAGTTCCTGGCGGCCGAACGAGCCATCAACCAGCTCAGCAGCAACGCGGGCAGTCTGATCGGCACCGGATAGCCGCTCCGGGCCGGCCCGGTGGGGCGCTGCGCTGGCCGCGACGCGGCGGTGCTCAGGCGGCCGGGCGGCCGCGGCGGAGGGCGCGGCCGGCCAGCACGCCGGTGTGCTCGCCCTGATCCTTGACCACCTGCCCGTTGACAATCACGTAGGGCAGGCCGGTCGGGTACTGGCGGGGCGACTCGAAGGTCGCCGTATCGGCGATCGTCGCGGGGTCGAACAGGGCCAGGTCGGCGGCGAAGCCGGCTTGGAGCAGGCCGCGGTCGACCAGGCCGAGGCGCGCTGCCGGGCCGCCGGTCATCTTGCGGACGCAGGTGGGCCAGTCGAGGATGCCGAGTTCGCGGACGTAGCGGCCGAGGTAACGGGGGAAGGTGCCGTAGACCCGCGGGTGCGGCCGGTCGCCGACCAGGATACCGTCGCTGCCGATCAGGTGGGCCGGGTGCCGCATGATGTGCTGCACCGCGTGTTCGTGACCGAAGAACGAGACGATGTTGACCTGGCCGTCGTTGTCGATCAGCAGGCGCCGGGCGACCTCCCACGGGCTGCGGCCGAGCTGGCGGCCGAGTTCGTCGAAGCGGGTGCCCAGGCGACTGGCCCAGTCGGGATGCCGGGCCGCGGCCAACTGCAGCCGGGACCAGTCGATCGGCACGCCGTGGGTGCCGTCGCAGCCGGTCTCTTCGATCTCGTGCCGCAGCCGCTCGGCGGCCTCAGGGTCGCGCAGCAGTTGGACCACCGCGGCGCGGCCCTGCCCCTGCGCCCAGCCTGGGAAGAGGCCGATCAGGTAGGTCGAGCCGGCGATGTAGGGGTAGCTGTCGCAAGTCACGTCGAGGCCGGCGGCGCGCGCGTCGTCAATCAGAGCGGTGTACCAGACGTGGTTGTCCTTGTTGCAGTCGAAGACCACCTGGTGGTGCGTCAGGTGCAGCGCGATGCCGGCTTCGCGGGCGATCTGCAGCGCCTCTTCGGTGGCCGCCACGACGCCGGTGCCGTAGCTGCGCAAGTGCGGCATGAACGACACGCCGTACGGCGCCGCGGCGCGGCAGAGGGCAACCAGCTCGGCGGTGTCGCCCCAGACGCAGGGCGCATAGGTCAGCCCAGTGCTGAACCCAACCGCGCCATCGCGCATGCCCTGGTCGACCAGTTCCTGCATCGCCGCCAGCTCGCTGGCGTTGGCCTGGCGGTCGCTGACGCCGAGGACGCTGACCCGCACCGGGCCGTGGGGCAGCAGGTAGGCGACGTTGACGGCGACCTGACGGTCGAAGCGGTTGAGGAAGTCGTCGACGCTGCGCCAGGAGTAGTCGAGGTCGGGCTTGCCATTGAGCGCCGCGACGGTCTCGACGAAGTAGTCCAGCGCGGCGGCCGTGACGGGGGCGTAGCTCAGGCCGTCCTGGCCAATCACGTCGGTGGTGACGCCCTGCATCACTTTCGGCTCATGCCGCGGGTTGGCCAGCAGTTGCAGGTCGCTGTGGGTGTGCAGGTCGATGAAGCCCGGGCAGACGAACAGCCCCGTGGCATCGATCACGCGGTGGGCGCGACCCACCGCGGGGCGCCCAACCGCGACGATCCGGCCGTCGCGGATGGCGACGTCGCCGTAGAACCAGGGATTGCCCGTGCCATCGAGAATCCGGCCGCCCCGGATCAGGAGGTCGATCTCGGCCACCGCTGCTGCCTCTCTACTCGCCGCCGAGTTCCTCGCCCAGCCGTTCGGCCAGGCGGGTCAGCATCTCGGGATGCCGCTCTGCCAGGTTGCCCGTTTCGAGCGGGTCTTCCTCCAGGTCGAAGAGCACCGCAATCTGACCATCGCGGACGACCAGCTTGAAACGCCGAGTGGCAATCGCGCGGTGGCCCGGCAGCAGGCTGACGACCTCGTCGCGATGCTCGCTGGTGCTGCCGTCCAGCAGGCCGGTGAGGCTGCGCGCCTCGAACTGCTCGGGCGGTTCCAGGCCGGCGGCGGCCAGGCAGGTCGGGGCCAGGTCGGGCAGCTCGACCAGCGCGTCGCAGGTGCGGCCGGGCTGCGTCACGCCGGGGCCGGCGACCAGCAAGGGGACCGCCATCGCCGGCTCGTAGAAGGTCTGCTTGCCCCAGGCCTGATGATCGCCCAGCATCTCCCCGTGGTCGCTGGCGAAGACCACCAGGGTCTGCTCCAGTTCGCCGCGGGCCTCGACCGTCGCCAGCAGCCGGCCGATCTGGTGGTCGAGCATTTCGAGTAGCGCGGCGTAGGAGCGGCGCGCGGCGAGGTGCTCGGCCGGGCTGAGGCGCGGGCCGGGATCGAGCGGTTGGGGCAGGTCGGCGTCCTGCCAGCGCTCCAGCCACTCGGCCGGCGGGTCGTACGGCTCGTGGGGCGAGGGGAAGTTGACCTGCAGGTACCACGGCGCCTGGCGCGGAAACTGCTCCAGCAGGCGCACCGCGGCGCCGCCGACGAAGCTGTCGGGATGGTGCTCGGTCGGCAGCGGCGAGGCCCAGACGCCGCGGGGCTTGGGCAGCGCGCGGCGTTTGGCGTAGTCGGCGACGTGGGCGTCGAGCAGGTGATGCCGCGCGAGGTGCCGCGTGTAGGGGTCGTGCGGCTCGGGGCGGCAGTGGTTGACGGCGTCCCACTTGCCGGCGCTGTCGCAGGCTTCGGTGAAGCCGAGCACGCCCAACCGGGGGGTCCAGCCATCCGGCCCATTGACGTGGGTCGCCTTGTGCAGGTCGCATTTGCCGACCACGGCGACGCGGTAGCCGGCGCCGCGGAGGTGCTGGTAGAAGGTGGGCTGGTCCAACGGGAAGTCGTCGTCGTTGGTGTGGACCCCAACCCGGTGCGGCCGGCGGCCGGCGGCCAGGCTGGCCCGCGACGGGGCGCACAGCGGCGCCGTGCAGTAGGCCCGGGTGAAGCGCACGCCGCGCGCGGCGAGGGCGTCGAGGACCGGCGTCCGCAACCAGCTCGCGCCGGCGCAGCCGAGCCAGTCGGCGCGCCACTGGTCGGGGAACAGCAGCAGGATGTTCGGCCGCCCGGCTTCCATGGCAGGTCTCCTCACGACTCAACGGGTCAAGTCGCCGTAACTGTTCGGCCGTCGTTCCTGGCGCCAGATGCTCTCCCAACTGGCCCCCGCCGCGCTGGACAGCCAGGGCGTCTGGCGCCGTTCGGCGAGGTCGACCGTGGCGATCGCCAGCCCTTCGCGGCCGGCGGTGTCGGCGCGCAGGTTGCCCCAGGGGTCGATCACCAGGCTGCGCTTCTGGCTGTAGTTGGCGGCGACATGGTAGAGGCCGTTGTCCATCGCGCGGGCCCGCGGGATGACGTCCCAGGCGGTATTGTTGAAGCGGCCGTCGCCCCAAATGGGGGTACACAGGATCTCGGCGCCGTTGAGGGCCAGGGCGCGGGCGACTTCGGGGAAGTCGTCGTCGTAGCAGATCTGCAGGCCGATCCGGCCGAGGGAGGTCTCGAAGACCGGGTAGGCGTCGCCCGGCGTCAGCCCGGCCAGCGCCTCGGTTTCCGGCAGGTGGACCTTGCGGTACTTGCCGACCAGGCCCTGCGGGCCGATCAGCACGGCGGTGTTGTAGTAGGTGTCGCCATCCTGTTCGTAGACCCCGGCGACGATGTAAAGGTCGTGCTGTTTGGCGACCGGCGCCAGCGCGGCGGTGGTCGGGCCGGGCACCGGCTCCAGGCACTCGATCATCGAGAGGCTGCTGCCGACCATCGCGACGCCCTCGCCGAGGACCACCAGATCGGCTCCCTGGGCGCCCGCCTCGGCCACCTTCTGGGCCCAGCCGGCGCGGTTGCTGGCGGGGCTGCCGCCGGTCGGCACCCAGCAGACCGCCGCCAGCTTGACCTGGCGGGGGGCCGGCGGCAGCGCTTCGGTCACTTCCACCTCGTCGAACCGGACCGTGCCGCTGGTCCAGCGGAGCATCAGGTCGAGCTCGACCGCGACGCTCTTGGCCGGCGCCTGGAAGGTCTCCGCAGTGCGTTCCCAGCCGTCGCCGAGGTCGTCTCGGCGGTGGACGTAGTCGGTCCGCAGCGGCTGGTCGGCGGCGTCGGTCCAGGTCAGCTTGAGCCACACGGCGTGCGCCGGCCAGGCGATCTGGTCGGGCCGGTAGCTGGCCCCGACGCGGTACCATTGCCCGCCGCGCAGGCCGCTGGCGGTGGTCCGCCAGGCGCCGAAGGTGCGTTCGCCGACGCCGGTCAGAATCGCGGCGGCACCGCCCGAGCGACCGCCGGCAGCGTCGCGCGAGAGCCGCGGCATGACCTCCTCGCGCGGCGCAGCGACGCTCCAGTGGGTCGGCAGGCCCTGCGGGCCGGTCTCCTCGAAGCGGGGGTTGGGCACCAGGTTGGCTGGGGCATTGAGGGCGGTCAGCAGCAACAGCGGCAGCATGGCGGTTGTCCCGGCGGTCGGTTTCACGCTGCGGGCGGTGGTTCCTGCCGCCACGGAGGAATGCCGGGGGCGGCGGCCGAAGCACCCGCCGGAGGTGCGGATGAGCGGCTGCCTGGTGCTGCTGCTGTTGGCCGCGGCCGAGCCGGCGACTCCCCCGGAGCCGACCCTGAGCGGGCTGTGGTGGTCGCAGAGCGCGGCCGGCGAGGCCTGCCTGGAGGTCTACGGCCAGCGCCGCTTCGTGCTGCGCGACGGCCGCGGCGGCACCGAGGCCGGCGATCTGCAGGTCAAGGGCCGCACCCTCTGGCTGCTCAACGCGAACCAGCAACGGGTCTTCGTGTTCGACCTGACCGCGGAGTCACTCTACCTGACGCCCGACCTGGACGACGCCCCGGTGCCACCGGGTGTGCTCGCCGAGATGCGGCCACACGGGCCGGAGCAGGTCACCTGGCACCGTCGCCGCGGGGCCCTGGAGGCGCTGCCGCTGGGCAGTGCGGGCGAGCTGGTTGGCAGTTACACGCTGCCGGCCGCCGACCAGCCGGAGGTGCTGACCTTTCAGCCGGGCGGCCGGTTCACCTGGCAGGGCCCGGCCCGGCTGCGGGCCAGTGGCGCCTACGAGCTGGTCGACGGGCAGTTGCAGCTCACCGCCGGAGAGGTCCGCCGGCGGTTCACCCCGCGGCTGGAGTGCGGCCCGGCTGGCTGGGCGCTGACCTTGGCGCGGACCGCCGAGGACCAGCCGATGCTGGTTGGCGATCTGGCCGACCTGCCGCCCTGCCTCGACTCCACCGCGGTCTGGCGCGCGCCGTTGCGGCCGGTCGAGCCGGGACACCTGATCGGCAGTTGGGAGTGCCGCGACGGCGAGATCAAACACCGGCTGAGCTTCGACGCCGACGGTGCGGTGCAGCATAGCACGGCGCCCGACGCGGTCAGCGCCTACCAGTACAGCCTGCGCGGCGCGGTGCTGACCATCGGCGCGACCGCCGACGACGGGCAACTGGTCGGCCGCCGGTTTCTGGTGCAGCCGCAGATCAACGGCCTGCTGCTGGTCCGCCTGGACCCGCCGCCAGGCGGCGCACACGGCGTCAGCAGCATGCCGCCGACGAGCCCGCGGCTGGCCCTCTGGGAGGCCCGCTGAGCGGCAGCCTACGCCCGCAGATCGAGCCAGGCCAGTTCGGCGGCGCTCAGCTCCAGGTCCAGCGCCGCGACGTTCGCCGCGATTTCGGCAGCGTTGGCCGCGCCGACCAGCGCGAACAGGTTGAGCGGCTGCTGCAGCACGTAGGCCAGTGCCACTTGCGCCACACTGACGCCCTTGGCCGCGGCCAGCTCGGTGGCGCGGTCGAGGCGCTGGAAGTTGACCTCGTGGCAGTAGGCCCGGCGGCAGGCGCCATCGATGCCGTCAGGGTTGGCGACGAAGCTCTGGCGGCTGATCCGGCCGCTGAAGAAGCCGCGCGCCAGGCTGCTGTAGGCGAACAGCGGCAGGTCGGTGGCGGCGTACCAGGCCCGCGCGGCCTCCTGCGCCGGACCGCTGACACCGACGCAGCCCGGGCCCCAGGGGTCGTCGACCTGTTCGGCCAGGCTGTAATGCGGGCTGCTGGCGGTGAACGGCACCAGCCCCTGGTCAGCCGCGTAGTCGTTGGCGGCCTGCAGCCGGTCGTGGGTCCAGTTGCTGCCCCCGAAGGCGCGGATCCGGCCGGCGCGGTGGTGTTCGTTGAGCGCCTCGACGATGGGCCCGACCGGCAGCGCGGGATTGTCGCGGTGCAGCAGGTAAATGTCAATGTAAGGGGTCCGCAGGCGGGCCAGGGAGTCGTGCAGGTCGGCGGCGATGTCCCACGGCGTGACCCGCTGGCGGTCGCCGTTGGGGTGCGCGCCCTTGGTCAGAATCACCATCTGGGAGCGATTGCCGCGGGCCTCCAGCCACTGCCCGACGATCCGCTCGCTGTGCCCGCCGCCGTAGACCCAGGCCAGGTCGAGCGTGTTGAGCCCGGCCGCGACCGCCGCGTCGAGCAGGGCGAAGCCTTCCTCCAGGGCGTCCGGGCGGAGGATCATCGTCCCCAGCACCAACCGCGAGACGGGCAAGTCAACGCCGACCACACGGCCAAACTGCATCGCCATCGGGGCACCTCACTCCATCGGGTAGCGCACGCCCATCTGCGCGCGCAGGGCATCGAGCGTCTCGGCAATCGCCAGGGTCTCGTCCAGCGGCATCACGGCGCACTCGGTCTGGCCGGCTCGCAACGCCGCCATCACTGCCGCCGCCTGGTAGTTGTAGCCGTTGCCCTCCAGCGGCAGCTCGACGGTCTCGGGCGGCTGCCCACCGACTTCGAGCGTGGCGCGGGTGGCGTGCCAGAAGGCGTCGATGCGGATCCGCCCGGCGGTGCCGTCGATCCGCGCCTCTTGCGGGGTGTTGGTGCGCACCGCCGACGAGAGCACCGCCAGCTCGCCACCGGGGTAACCTAGCAGGAATCCAGCCTGCTCGTCGACGCCGGTCTCGCCCAAGCTGCCCAGCGCTGCGGTGCGGTCGGGGCGGCCGCCGAAAACCAGGAAGGCCAGGGAGACACAGTAGACGCCGACATCGAGCAGCGAGCCGCCGGCGAGCTGCGGGTCGAACAGCCGCCCGGCCGGATTGAAGCCGGCCCGGAAGCCAAAGTCGGCGGTCAGCATCCGGGGCTCGCCGATCCGGCCCTCGCCCAGCCAGGTGGCGACCTGCCGCACGGCGGGCAGGAAGCGCGTCCACATCGCCTCCATCAGAAACAGCCGCTGCTCGCGGGCGACGGCGATCATCTCGCGGGCCTGGGCCGCGTTGACCGCGAACGGCTTCTCGCAGAGCACGGCCTTCCCGGCGCGCAGACAGCGCAGCGTGTCGCCGTGGTGCATCGGATGCGGGGTGGCGACGTAGATCACGTCGACCGCCGGGTCGGCGGCCAGGGCCTCGTAACTGCCGTGGCTGCGGGTCGCGCCGAACTCCTGGGCGAAGGCCGCCGCTTTGTCGGCCGACCGCGAGCCGACCGCCGCCAGCTCGGCCTCGGGCAACACCGCCAGCCCGCGCGCGAACTGCTTCGCGATGTTGCCCGCTCCCAGGATGCCCCACCGAATCGATCCTGCCATCACCAACTCCAAGCTGCCCATCATAGGGCGTCTGCCGGACTGCGTCGAGGGAGGGATTCGGGCACGGTCGGTGAAACAGCCGACGACCGGAGTGACCGATGTCGCGCGTGCTGCTACTCCTCGGCCTGCTGACCGCCAGCCCGTTGCTGGCGCAGAGTGTCGATGTCCCGAACGGCTCGTTCGAGGCCGGGGCCGGCAACGCGCCCACCGGCTGGACGCTGGACGGCGGGCCGGGCGCCTGGCGCACCGATGGCGTGGTCGGCCGGCGCGCCGTGGCGCTGACCGGCAGCGGTCGCGACACCTTCGCCTGGCGCTCGACGGCCATCCCCTGGCGGCCGAATGCGCTCTATCGGCTGCGCTACCGCTGTCGCGCGGTCGACGGCGCCGGCGGCGGCACGGTGATCAGCGGGCCGGAGTTCTGCAACTGGGACATCGGTGCGCCGCCGGCGGCCTGGACGACTTACGCGACGGCCTTTCAGGCGCCGGCCGACCCCACCAAGATGGGCGCCTTCCTGCGCTTCGGGCAGTGGCACCTGAGCGGCACGGTGGCTTTCGACGGGGTCGAGCTGAGCCTGGCCCAGCCGCTTTACGCGCGGGCGGGCGAGCTGGAGCTGGGGTCTGGTGAGCGGCTGGTCGGCAACCGGTACGACTTCCTGGTGTCGCCGCACCCCGAGGCGCGCAACAGCTCGCGGGCGCTGCAACAGCACCAGTGCTCCTTCAACACCGACCGCTGGGTCTTCGGGTCGGACAGCTACGTGATCTACCGCCACCAACTCGGCGGCCGGCGGCTGCGGCAGGCGAAGCTCGAGGTGGGGGTGACCTGGTACCAGTCGGGCAGCCTGCGGGTCGAGGTCTCCCGCGACGGCGCGGCCTGGATCGCGCTCGGGACGATCGACGAGTTGGGCGGCGGGAGCTACGAGCTGCCGGCCGACCTGCTACCGGCCGAGGCGATCTGGGTGCGACTGACCGGGCAGGCCCGTCAGCAGGTCGGGCAGAACAGCGATCCTGGGTCGCTGCAGGTGGGCCGCTACCAGTTCAGCGCAACGGTCGACGGGCCGCCCACCGAACTGGTCGGCGCGACGCGCTATGTCGCCGTGCGGGCGGTCGATCCGCGGCTCGAGGTGACGGTCGAAGACCTCGGTACGGGCGTGCCGGGCAGCGGCAACCTGGCGCGGCTGCGGGTCACCAACCGCGGCCCGGCAGCACTGCCGGCAACCGCCACAGTGACGGCGCAGGCGGCGGGCGGGCAGCCCCGCAGCTACCGCGCGACAACCCGGCTGGCGGTCGGTGAGAACCGCCTCCAGGTACCGTTCGACCTGGACGGCACCGGGGCTCACGAGCTGGCGCTGAGCCTGGGCCAGGGGATCGGCTGGCAGGCCGAGACCGGACTGCAGGTCGCGGCGCTGTTCGACAACCGCTACGGCGAGCTGCTGCCGGGCAGCAACCCGGCAGTCGGCCTGTGGTGGTGTCAATCGGGCTGGAAGGTGGCCCAGACCCGCGGGCTGCCGACCCGACGCGGCACCGTGCTGAAGCTGGCGACGGCTCGCAACGAGGCCGACGCGGCGCAGGTGGTGGTGCGGCCGACGGCGGCCCTGGGCGGGCTGACGGCGGTGGTCGAGGACCTGCGCGGGCCGGGCGGCGCGCTGCTGCCGGCGGCCGCCTGGCAGGTGCTGCAGGTGCGCCATGTGCCGGTGACGCACCCCACCGACAAGACTGGCGTGGCGGCGCCGTGGCCCGATCCCCTGCCGCCGATCGGGCCGGCCGGGCTCGACGTGGTGGCCGGCCAGAACCAGCCGCTGTGGTTGCGCGTGAAGCCCGGCAAGACACAAGCGGCCGGGGTCTACACCGGCAACCTGCGGCTGCGGGCAGCCGGCTGGCAGGCCAGCGTGCCGCTGGAGGTGACCGTCTGGGGCTTCACGTTGCCCGACCGGATGACCTGTCAGAGCGCTTTCGGCTGGAGCATGGGCAACGTCACGCGGTACCATGGCCTGCAGGACGGCGAGCAGCAGCGGCAGGTCGGCGAGAAGTACCTGCAGGCGCTGGCCGCCGCGCACATCTCGCCCTACGACCCAACCCCGTTCGACGAGATCCAGGTGAGCTGGCCGCAGCTCGGCAACTGGCAGGGCGGCACGCGGGTGACCGACGACAAGCACAGCGGCAGCACCGCGCTGAAGCTGGTTGACGAGAGCAGCACCGGCACCACCGCGGCGGCCTACGCGCAGCGGTTGCCGGTCGCGGCTGGCGGCTGGCGGCTGCGCTGCTGGCTGAAGACCGCGCAGCCGGGGCAGCGGGTGTTGATCAGCTTCCAGCACTACGACGCCGCCGGCACCTGGATGTCGGGCCGTAACGCCGATCTGCCGGTGACCGGGACTGGGGCCTGGCAGGCGCTCGACTATCACCTCACCGGCTTCCCGCCCGGCGCGGCCCAGGCGACGCTCTCGTTGCGGCCTTGTCTGTGGGCCGACAGCGGCAGCACCACCGGCACGGCCTGGTTCGACGACGTGACGCTGCAGGAGGCCGCCAACGGCAAGCAGTTGCTGACCGGCGGCGACTTCGAGCCGCTACCGCCGGAGGCCTACCAGCCGACTTTCGACTTCAGCCGCTGGGACGCCGCGATGACCCGTGCGATGGAGCAGTACCACTTCAACAGCTACCGGCTGGCCATCGACGGCATGGGCGGCGGGACCTTCCACAGTCGGGTCGAACCCAGCCTGCTGGGCTTCGCCGAGGGCACGCCCGAGTACCAGGCGGCCTTCCGCAACTACACCCAGGGCCTGGTGGCGCACCTCCGCGAGAAGGGCTGGCTGGACGAAGCGTACGTTTACTGGTTCGACGAGCCCGACCCGAAGGACTACGAGTTCGTGATGCGCGGCTTCCGGCGCCTGAAGGAGACGGTGCCCGACCTGCCGCGGATGCTCACGGAACAGCCCGAGCCGGAACTGCATGACGGACCGAACCTGTGGTGTCCGCTGACTCCGAGCTACGACCCGGCGGTCGCCGCGGCCCGTCGCAAGGCCGGGGACCGCTTCTGGTGGTACGTCTGCACCGGTCCCAAGGCACCCTACGCGACGCTCTTCATCGACCACCCCGGCACCGAACTGCGGGTCTGGTTGTGGCAGACCTGGCAGCGCGGGATCGATGGGATCCTGGTCTGGGAGTCGACCTATTGGACCAGCTCGTCGGCCTATCCTGACCGCGAGCAGCCGCAGAATCCGTACCTGGACCCGATGGGTTGGGTCTCCGGCTACGACACCCCGGCTGGCGTCAAGCAGGCCTGGGGCAACGGCGACGGGCGCTTCCTCTACCCGCCGCTGGCCGCTGCTGACGGCCGGCCGGCGCAACCCGTGCTGGAGGGGCCGGTCAGCAGTCAGCGGCTCGAGATGCTGCGCGACGGGCTGGAGGATTACGAGTACCTGGTGCTGCTGCGCACACTGCTGGCCCGCCGCGACGCCCGCATTCCGGCCGCCGAACGCGCCAGGCTGCAGGCCCTGCTGACAGTCCCGGCCAACATCAGCAGCGACCTGACCAGCTTCACCACCGACCCGGCGCCGATTGAGGCGCACCGCGCCGCCGTGGCGGCGGCACTGCAGCAGTGGGGGCGGTAGCCCGTCTGGACGCTGCCCAGTGGCGTGTCACACTAGGGGAACACCTTGATTGGAGTGTTCCATGCAGTACCGTCGGTTCGGCCGCACCGAGTTGCGGATGCCTGTCCTGTCGTGCGGCGGGATGCGTTATCAGCAGGCCTGGCAGGATGTGCCGGTCGCGCAGATTGAGGCTGCCGGGCAGCGCAACCTCGAAGACACCATCCACGCCGCCCTGGCGCACGGCATCAACCACATCGAGACCGCTCGCGGTTACGGCAGCAGTGAGGTGCAGCTCGGGCAGGTCCTGCCCAACCTGCCGCGTCAGGAGCTGATCGTACAGACGAAGGTCGGGCCGCAGGAATCGGCCGACGCCTTCCGGCGGACCTTCGACACCTCCCTGGAGCGGCTGCGGCTGGACTATGTCGACCTGCTGGCGGTGCATGGCATCAACAACCGCGAACTGCTCAACGCAACGCTGGCGCCGGACGGCATGTTGGCGGCGGCGCGGGCGATTCAGGCCGAGGGCCGGGCGCGGCACATCGGCTTTTCGACCCACGCCCCGCTGGACGTGATCCTCGACGCCATCGGCTCCGATGGCTTCGACTACGTCAACCTGCACTACTACTGGGCTGACCAGATCAAGGCCCCAGCCGTGGCGGCGGCGGCCGCGCACGACATGGGGGTGTTCATCATCAGCCCCAGCGAGAAGGGCGGCCGGCTGTTCGACCCGCCGGCCAAGCTCAGCGCGCTCTGCGCGCCGCTTAGCCCGCTGGCTTTCAATGACCTGTGGACACTGGCCAACCCCGCCGTCCACACCCTGAGCGTGGGCGCTGCCAGGCCCAGCGACTTCGAGGCGCACGTGGCCGCCGTGGCGCAGCTCGAGCAGGCCGCCGCGCTGACCTCGCCGATCGCCGCGCGGCTGCAGGACGAGGCGGTGGCGGTCTGGGGCGAGGAGTGGATCAACGGCTGGGCGGTTGGCCTGCCCGCCACCGACGCCGTGCCGGGGACGGTCAACCTCTACCATGTCCTGCGGCTCTACACGCTGGCCCGGGCCTTCGACCTGGTCGAGTACGCGCGCTGGCGCTACAACCTGTTTGGCAACGGTGGGCACTGGTTCTACGGCAACAAAGTGGACCAGCTCGACTTCACCGCGCTGCCGGCGGTGCTCCGCGACTCCCCGGTCGCCGCGCGGATTCCCGCGCTGTTGCACGAGGCGCACGAGCTGCTTGCCGGTGAGGCCAAGAAGCGGCTGAGCGAGGGTGGCTGAGCCGCTGCCGGTCCGCCGCGCCACGCTGGCCGACGCGCGGGCCATCGCCTGGGTGCAGGTCGACTCCTGGCGGGCCGCCTACCGCGGGCTGGTGTCGCAGCGCTTCCTCGACGATTTCGACATCACCACTCGCCAGGACATCTGGGCCCGGGCGCTGACGCAGCCGCGGCCCGATGAGGTGCTCTTCCAGGCCAGCGATGGCGCCGGTCCGGTCGGCTTCGCCTACGGTTCGCCCGGCGACGACGCGTCGTACGAACTCGGCGCGCTGTACCTGTTGCCGGCAGTGCAGCGACAGGGCTTGGGCCGGCGTCTGGTCGGCCGCATCGCCGCCACGGCCCTGGTGACCGGCGCGACGCGGCTGACTTGCGCGTCGTTCCGCGACGCCCCGGCCGCCGACTTCTACCGCCGCCTGGGCGGCCAGGTGGTGGGCGAGGCCACCCGCTCCTTCGGAAGCTGCCAACTACCGGTCCTGCACTGGGCGTGGGACGCTCCCCTGGCCCTGCTGCTACCGCCCGGAGCGCGCCTCGCGGCGGCGACCAGCGACGCTGAGTTTGCCGCGGCGCGGGCCCTGATCGAGGAGTACCAGGCCTGGCTGGCCGTGGATCTGTGCTTCCAAGGCTTCGCTGCTGAGCTGGCCAGCTTGCCGACGGTCTACGGCCCGCCGCGCGGGCAGTTGCTGCTGGCCTGGCAGGACGACCGACCCGTCGGCTGTGTCGGTCTGCGTGCGCTGGACGCTGGCCTGGCCGAGCTGAAACGGCTCTGGGTCCGGCCGAGCCACTGGGGCAGCGGCCTTGGTCGGGCGCTGGCCGCCGCCATCACCGGCTGGGCGCGGCAGGCCGGCTACGCCGCCGTGCGGCTCGACTCGCTGCGGCGCCTGTCGGCCGCGCTGCAGCTCTACGACGATCTCGACTACCGCCCGATCCCACCCTACCGCGCCAACCCGGAGCCGGAAGTGGTCTACCTGGAACGCCGCTGGGAGGCCCTGCCGGCGGGCTGACGAAACGGCTCGCCGGAGATTCCGATGCCGTCTGAGGTTCGCCTCGAACTGCTCCGCCCGGCGGCCATCGAGGCCGCGCTGGCGGCCTGTCCCACGCTCTTCCAGCCGCTCGGGACCATCGAGTGGCATGGCCTCCACAACATCGTGGGCCTGGATGCCGTGAAGGCCCACCACCTTTGCGTCCGGGCGGCGCAGCGCGGCGGGGGGCTGGTCGCGCCGCCAGTCTACGGCGGCATCGGCGGGCTCGACGAAGTCTACACCTTCGTCACCGAGGCGGAGGACCAGACCACCAGCGTGCTGCTGCGCAACTGGCTCGACCGGCTGGTGCGTGAGGCGGTGCGGAGCGGTTTTCGGGCGGTGATCTTGCTGACCGGGCACTACGGCTCGGGGCAGCAGATGATCGTCCGCGACGCGGCGGCGCAGTTGACCCAGACCTTGGGCGTGCCCGTGCTCGGAACGCCCGAGTACCTCTTGGCGGTGGATGCCGGCTACCACGGCGACCACGCGGCCTGGGGTGAGACGGCGCTGATGTTGGAGCTGGACCCGACCTGCGTGGACCTGAGCACGCTGGGCGAGCCGCCGCACCGCGGGGTCGGCGGCCGCGACCCACGCGAGGCGACGGCGGCCGACGGCGCGCGGCTGGTCGAGGTGATTGTGAGCCGCCTGGCGCGGCTGGCGGCCGCGATGCCGACCTGGGACCGGGCCACCTGCTGGCGTTTCGCGGCGGCCGAGGCGGCGATGGTCGCACGCCAACGCGAGCTGGCCGTCGAGTGCGGCCAGACCTGGGCGGCCTGGCGGCAGATCCACCAGGGCAGTTGGGACGCCTATCCCGACGCCCTGGTCGACGGCCGGTTCGAGGACTACGCGGCCCTGATCGCCGGCTGGTAGCCGCTCACTGGAAGGTTCCGACCACGCGCACCGGGCCGGCCAGGGCGCCCAGGTTGACGATGCCGCTGGCCGTCTGGCAGGCGGCCGGCCGGCCGTTGATGGTGGCTCGTTGCAGCCGCAGCCCGCGCGGGTGGCGGAGCCGCAGCGAGAGCGCCGGGAGCTGCTGCCCGCGGACGTCGGCAACCACCTGGCGGCCCACGGCGCGCAGCGTGAAACTGACCCGGCCACCCGCCAGCGGCAGGTCGCGGACCTCGACCGGTTGCCCCGCGGCCAGCCAGTCGAGCGGCACCGCCGGCGCCAGCAGGCGGCGGTGCGGGTCGACCAGCAGCGCCGCCGTCTCGGCCAGGAACCAGCCGGTCTCGTGGGTCTTGTTCCAGCCACCGCCGCGTCGGAAGTGCTCCCACAGGGTGCGGTTGTCGCGGTCCAGCAGGCTGGCCAGGTTGCCGTAGTACGACCGCACGGCGGCCTTGACGTCGTCGCGAGCCAGGTGCACGGCCACGGTGCGGGTGTAGTAGGGCTGCACCTTGCTGAACCCGCCGAGGTGGAAGCGGTCAGCGGCGTTGCCCGCGGCGGGGTAGTCGTGCCAGCCGTCGGCCAGGCACCAGCGGTCTTCCAGGATCTCGGCCATCGCTGCGGCGGCCCAATGGTCGGCCGGCAGCAGCCCCAGTGCCACGAGGTGCTGCGCGCCCAGTTCGACGTCGTAGCACCAGGAGCGGCCCCAGTCGTCGCCGGGGTAGAGGTCACCCAGGGCGTCGTGGTCGTAGACGGTCGACGCGATGCCTGGCAGGTGGCGACCATCGGACAGCCGCACGGCCGGGGTGCGGGCACAGGCCCAGTCGAAGGCTCGAAGGAGATCGCGCTGCGCTTGCGCCGCGGCTGCCGCCAGACCGGGCGGGGCGGCCTCGCCGCACAGCTCCACCAGCGCCTGCAAGCCGCGCACGTACTGCCCCTGGTTGTAGAAGCGCAGACTGAACAGCTCCCAGTCGGCGGCCACGCCCGGCGGGAAGAGTCCCGCCTCGGGGCCTGGCGCGCGGTCGGGCGGGCTGGTCTTGGCGCGTTCGGCCAGCAGCCAGCGGGCGACCGTCGCAAACTGCTCGCGGTGGGTCGGCGCCCAGGTCCGGTCGCCCGCGGTGGCCATCGCCTCGGCCGCCGTCCAGAGGTGCCAACCGGTGCCCTGGAGGGTGTACCCCGTGGTGAGATACCCTTCAGGCCGGTAACGGTGGACGAAGAACTCGAGCGCCCGGCGGGCGAAGTCGTGGTAGCCCCAGGCGGCCATCCCGCCGATCACGGCGTGCGCCTCGCTCTCCAGGGGCCCGTAACGGTCGCTGGAGATCCAGGCAGCGAGACGCTGCCCGGCGGCCTCCTGCCGCGCGGCCTGCAGGCAGTGGCGCGGCGAGTCGGCGATCACCGCCGCCAGCTCCGGCAGGCCCAGTCGCAGCGTCGCCCCGCCGGCCAGCGCGGCGTCCCAGACCTGCCGCGCCGCGGCGGCGGGCGGGAACCAGTCGGCACTGGGCGCGGCCGGTGCCGCCGCCGGCAGGCTCAGCTCGACCGCGGCCCGCTGGTCGCCGCGGAGCTGGCCGTCGATCCGCAGGCTCTGCTCGGACACTCGCGCCGTTGCCAGGGACGGGAGCTGGAGGATCGCCCGACAGGCGCCCGGCTCGCCCCAGACCCACCAGCCGCCCTGCTGCCGCCAGCCCGCCGCGGCCAAGGCGGGCGTGCCGCCGCCGTCGGCGCGTAGTTCGAGCCGGAACGGGCCGCCCGCCGCCGTGGCCGGCAGCAGGTCGTAGCGGGCCAGGCAGGTGGCCCCGGCGGCCTGCCAGGGCGCGGTCGACCCGACCGGCCGGACCTCGGCGGTCACCTGATAGGTCACGCCCGCCGCCTGCACCGACCGCCGCAGGGGCGTCGCGGCCGGGCCGGCCAGGGACGTCACCTTGAAGACCCACGACGGATGCGCCGGGCCGTCGCGATAGGGGCCGCAGGCCCCGTCGGAATCGACGATGAACTTGCGGTTGTCGGCCGGCAGGCTGAGCATCAGCGGGCCGTTGTTCTGGTGCGCGCGATGCACGTACCGCAGCGCCGCGGCCCAGGTCGCCTCGGGCCGCGCAGCCACTTCGGCGAGCGCACTCCGCCGGCCGGCAAGCTGGCGGCGGTACTCCCCCAGCGTGGGGCCGTCCAGCCGCCGGACGTACAGCCCACGGGACGGGACCCAGGCGCAGCCGTGCCGCAGCAGGTCGTCGACCGCCAGCGCGACATCCCCGAACGGCGTGCGGCAGCGCAACACCGTGCGGTCGGCGACCCCGATCAGATCCCGGGCGTACTGCAGGCGCAGCCGCTGCGGTCGCTCGGTCGACCACTGCCTGGCCTGCGTGGCCGGCAACAACTGGCCGTTGTGAACCTCCAGCGCCACCAACCGCCGCGGCGCCGGACGGTCCAGACTGAACTCCAGGTCGACCTGACCCAACGGCGCGTGGGTCCGGGCCTCCAGCCGCTCGACCACCGCGGCCGGCCCGGCGGCAAAGACCCAGCGCAGGCGCAGCACCCCGCTGGCGCTCGGCGGCAGGTCGACGCTGGCCCGGCGGCCGCTGACCTGCGGCGTGGCCAAGGGCTGCCAGCGCCCCTGCCACCAGCTCGGCCCGACCCACCGATCGCAACGCTCCGGCAGCGGCCCGCTGGCCAGGCTGAGGGCGGCCTGTTGCAGGTGCCGCGGCGCGGTCCACTCGAGCCCCAGCGCGCCCCGCCCGTCGGCCGTGCGGGGCACCGTCCAGCCGGCGGCAACGCGGGCGACCGGGGTGGTCAGGAACAGGTCGGCGGCCGGCAACGGCGTGACCCGGTTGGCCTGCGTCCCTTCCAGCCGCGCCGGATCGCTGCTGACGACGGTGGCAAAGGGCGCGGCATCGAGGTGTTCGACGCTCCGCGCGACGGCCTGCGGGTCGCGGATCAGGCGAGCGTCGCACCAGTTGGCGCAGTCGCAGGTGATCCCGTCGCCGCCGTCGGTCGCCTCCAGCACCAGCACGCTGCCGCCGCGGAGGTCGACCCGCAGCGGCAGCGGCGGATCGGTCTCCCGGCGCAGCCCGCTGTCGCAGCGCGGCTGGTCGTCGACCGACACTTTGAACCGCACGCTGCCGGTGGTGCCTTGCTGCCATTGCACCCCGACGACGGCCTCGAAACGGGCGAACTCACCGCCCAGCCAGACCACGATGCGACTGTTGGCGTGGCTGCCCAGCCCGCGTTGGTAGGTCTGCTGCCCGAGCTGCAACGCCGCCGGCGGACGGCCATCGGTCGGGCGCACGGCGACGTTCAGCCCCAGCTCGCCCCACTCCTGGCGCTGCGAGAGCAGCCGCTCGCGGAGGTCGTCGGCCAACCAGCCGCCCGGGTCCGCCGCCAAGAGGCCCACCAGCAACCAGAGCCCGCTCGCCATCACCGTCTCCGACTCGCCGGGCAGGGTGCCACAGGCAGCGCGCCGCGGTCAATGCCCCGGCCGCCGCCGATTCGCCAGATTGGTGACCGATCTGAGAGTGAGAACTGTTATCATGGAAAGCGTCTCGGAAGATCCGCGGGCGCTGCCTTGTGCGATTCGCCGGCCGCTGCGTACTCTGTCGGGTGGTCGGTTGCGCGGTCCGGCGGCCCGCTGGTGGCAACGGCCCCAACTGCTTTGGAGGAGACTGGCGATGCCGTACGTGATTTGCGAGCCGTGCGTCGACGTGATGGACAAGGCCTGTGTCGATGTCTGCCCGGTGGACTGCATCTACGAGGCGCCCGAGCACAACATGCTGCTGATCCATCCGGATGAGTGCATCGACTGCGGCGCCTGCGAACCGGAGTGCCCGGTCGACGCTATCTTTGAGGATGTCGACGTTCCCGAAGAGTGGAACGAGTACATCGAGAAGAACGCCAGCTACTTCGCCAACAAGGAGTAGCCCGCGACCGTTGTAGCCGACCGCCGCCCCACGCTCGCGGGGCGGCGGTCGTGCGTCTCGGGGGCGCCGCGCGCGGCTACTCCGGCGGGACCTTCGAGCTGCGCATCCACCAACTGCCGCTGACCGCGGCGATCTTGAACGGCGGCACCTGCTTCGCAACACGGGTGTACATCGTCAGTTCGAAGACCCACACCAGGTCCTTGCCGGCGGCCGCGTCGGCCGGGTCGCGCCAGGCCACCAGCACCGGCAGGCCGTAGCTGACGATCTGGCCGAGCGCGTCCCGCTCGGCGATGTTCCAGTCGCCGTCGATCCGGATCGCCTGGACCACCTTCTGGTCGCCTGCCGGGCGGTTCGCCAGCAGCCAGTCCTGGGCCGCCTTCAGCAGCTCGGCGGGTTTGCCCGGCCCTTGGAAGCGGGCGTCTTGGCCCTTCCAGGTACGGGCGTCGATCTGCTTCTCCAGGTCAGCGGCGATCGCGGCCTTGCGCGCCGCGAAGCCTTCCACGGCGGCCTTCACGGCCGGGTCCTCGGGCGCCCACTGCGCGGCCAGTTCGAGCTTCGTCAACTGCCGGTCGACGTGCTTCAGGCGGTCGAACTCGCCGTGCTCGTTGATCTTGGCCAGTTGCTCCGCGGCATCGGCCAACAGCCGCGCCGGGACCTTCTGTCGCGCCTCGGCCACTTGCTGCAGACCCAGTCCGAGCTGCTCCCATAGGTAGCCCGGGCCCTGGTCGTAGGGCAGCGGCTTGCCGAGTTCGGCGGCCATCTTGTTCTCGATATCCATGCCGCTGCGGCCGTACTTCGCGGCGACGTCGGCATGCAGCTTCGACGCGGCGGGGTACTCGGCCTGGTAGGCCTGCAGCACGGTGAGTTGCTGCGCCAGGTCCGCGCGCGCCTCGGCCTCCACGCCGGCCACACCCAGGGCTCGCTCGGCGGCGCGGAAGGCCGCTTCGCCCTTGGTGCGGGCGGCCTTCAGGGCGTCGACGAGGTCGTCCAGCGCCTGCTGCTTGTCGTTGGCGGCCCCCACCGCGCCGGCGGCGGTGCCCTTCAGGCGGGTCACCTCGGCGACCATGCGCTCGAACGCCGGGTGCTTCGGCAAGTCGGCCGGCACGTCGCCCTGGCCCGCCAGCAGCGTCCGCTTGGCTTCCGCGCGCAGCGCCTCGAGGCGCTTGTCGATGTTCTCAAAGGCCGCCAGGGCGTCGTCGGTCTTGCCCTTCGCGGCCTGGTACGCCGCGTCGGCGGTGTGGTCGACAATCACCCGCATCCGGTCGAGCAGTTGCGGGGACAGCCGTGGCTCGCCGAGTCGCTGCAGCGCGAACATGCCACAGGGCTCGAACTTCGCGCGGGCGGCTTCGATGGCGTCGCGAGCCTGCTTCAGGTCGGCGTCGTCCTCGGCCCAGCCCTCGTCGACCGCCTCGTAGTAGGACTCGATCGCGTCGCCGTAGAGCCGCCGCAGGCGGTTGGCGATGCTGCGGCCGGCGGGTTCGCCGTCGACCTCTTCGGCGAGCAGGTTCTGCTCTTTGAGCGTGGCATACCGCGCCAAGGTCGGGGCGGCCTGCTTCTCCAGCTCCAGCGCCGCCTTGACCGACTGCTGCTTGACATACTTCGACGGCACTGCCGCCACCGGCAGGACAGCCGCCAGGCAGCACAGCACTGCCCAGCCCCCGCCCGGCTTCCAGAACGCCATCGCGCACCTCCTGGTGATCGCTTGGCGTTCCCCGCTCTCCACTGAGTCTACTCGGCCAGCGCCCGGCCGTGTACACCCCCTTGCGACGGATCTGTTACAGCCCGGCCAGATAGGCTGCCGCCAGTGCCAGGTCGCGCTCCAGATCCGGCTCGGCCGCGGCGAACTGGCGACGTGCCGCGCTGGCGGGCAGGTAGCTGTTGAGCATCGTACAGGCCCACCGCAGGCGCACCAGTGGCCAGACCGCGCGACACCGCGCGAGGTGTCGCGCGGGATCGGGCAGGGCCGCGCAGAGGCTCGCCGCGAAGTCGTCGTAGCCGGCGTCCGCCACCGGCAGGTCGGGCTGGCAGTAGAAATCGCCCACCAGCTTCGCCACGTCGTCCCAGCCGGCGTACTCGAAGTCCAGCCAGGCGAGCTCGCCAGCGGGCTGCCAGAGGGCGTTGTGAAAGCCGCAGTCGCTGGGCGAGAGCCAGCGCTCGGCGACGGGCAACGGCTGCTCGGGCAGCGCGGCCAGGACCGGCCGCAGGCGCTGCCAGGCGGCCTGCAGGTGCGTCTCGACGAACGTTCGGACGCGCGGCGCGGTGACCTCGGCCAGCAGCCGCTGCAGGCGCCGGTCGACCAGCGTGGCGTGCTCGGCCCGGCTGAAGGCGGCCTCGCTGGCGGCCGGCAGGTGCGCCGCCTGCGGTCCCAGCGCCTGCACCTGCCGCAACCAGTCAGCGGCCGCGGCGACGCGCTCGGCGGTGATCTCCGCCGGCCGCAGCGGCCGGCCGTCCAGCCAGGTGTAGACCGCGGCGCCCAGCGGCCGGTGCTGTGCCACCGGCCGCGCGACCTGCGGCAGCCCGGCGGCCGCGGCGACGCTCAGAAAGCCGTACTCGTGCGCCAGCCGGTCCCGCGGGTCGCCGGGGTGACGGTGGTACTCCTTCAGCAGCAGCGGCGCCGGCCCACCGTCGAGCCGCCAGACGCGGTTGTTGCGCCCCCCCCGCAGCCGCGTGGCGACGACCGGTGCGGGCAGCGTCTCGGCCAGCCAGGCCAGCAGCGCTGGCGGCGGGTCAGCGCCGCTGGAGCCGTGCAGCAGCGCCGGCAGGTCGGCCCAGGCGGTCAGGCGCTCCACACCTGCGGGCAGCCCGGCCGTGCCGTGCGGGTCGAACAGGATCCGGCGCACGCCGGTCGGGAAGGCGGCATCGCCCAGTAGCTCCGGCAGGTCGTCGACGAAGGTGGTGCAGCCGCAGGCGGCAATCCGCTGCAGTTTGGCCTCGCGGGTTGTCTCGAGCCAGACCCCGCCGGGCAGTAGCTCCAGCAGGCCCTGCCGCGCCAGCCAGTCGCGCGCCGCGCCGTGCAGGTCGGCTGGCGGGCCGGCGTAAGGCTGGCGGGTGCGGTGGCTGATCACCGCCACGCACAGCCCGGCGGCGCGCAGGGCGCGGAGGCAGTCGACGACGCCGGCGAAGGCTGGCACGCGGGCCATCGCCTGGCCATAGACCAGGCCCTGTAGCGCGGTCCAGGCAGACTCCCGTCCGCTCGCCCGCAGGTGGTCCCGGACGGCGGTCTTGGTGTGCGGCAGGTCCGGCGGCAGGAGGCCCTGCTCGGCCGCCAGGTCGCCGAAGACCTGGTCGTAGCAGGCCATCGTGTTGTCGAGGTCGAGGCCGATCACCCGGCGGCTCGGAAGTCGATCAGGGGCCGTACGGCACGCCCCTCGGCGAGGTCGTCCAGCGCTTCGTTGATCTGCTCCAGCCGGTAGACGTGCTGCCGCAAAGGCGCCAGGTCCAGCCGGCCGGCCGCAATCAGACCAGCGTAGCGGGGCAGGTCGACCTCCGGCGCGGTGTCGCCGCCCCAGGTGCCGAGCAGCCGCTTGCCCTGGTTGAACTGCCGCGGGTCGAGCACCAACTCAGCCCCGGCGCGGGCGTTGCCGACCACCACGGTCTGCCCGCCGCGGGGCCGCACCGCGGCCAGCGCCTGGGCCATCACCGTCGGTTGGCCGGTCGCCTCGACGGCGTGGTCGAGCCCGGCAGGCAGCAGGCTGGCCAGCGCCAAGACGGGATCCTGAGCGCTGGCGTCGACCGTGGCGCTGGCGCCGCAGCGGGTGGCCAAGGCCAGGGCCGCGGGGCGGACATCGACCGCCACCACCGCCGCGCAGCCGGCGAGGTGCGCGGCCAGCACGGCACAGAGCCCGACGCCGCCACAGCCGAAGACGGCCAGACGGTCGCCCGGCCGCGGCCGCAGGACCTTCAGGACCGCGCCCAGCCCAGTCGGCGCGGCGCAGCCGAGCAGGGCGGCGTCGGCCGGGTCGAGGCCGCCGGGAAGCGGGGTCAAACGGTTCTCGGAGACCACCGCCAGCCGCGTGAAAGTGGCCACCGGACCCGCATTGACGAGCTGCTCGCCGCGGCGGTATTGCGGACCGCGAGTGTTGGCCCCGGGGCCCTGCAGCCAGCTCAGGATCACCGGATCACCCGGCGCCACGCGGCTGACGCCGGGGCCGACCGCAGTGACCACGCCGCTGCCCTCGTGGCCAAGGGTGTGCGGCAGCCAGGGATCCGGGCCGCGCAGCCCGCGCACCTCGAGCAACTGCGTGTGGCAGACGCCGCTGTAGGTCAGCTCGACCAGCACCTGGCCCGGCAGCAGCTCCGGCACCGTCAGCTCTTGCAGCTCCAGCGGCTGACCCAGTTCCACCAGCACCGCCGCCAGGGTTGTCACGTCACGTCTCCCAGTTGCTGCCGCCAGGTGCGGACCTGCGCCACGATCCCGGCGGTATCGATCCCGCAGGCCGCGCGTTGGGCTTCCTGGCCGCCGGCGGTGACCAGAAACTGGTCGGGCACGCCCAGGGTCAGCAACCGTGCCGGCTGCCCGCTGGCCGCCAGCCAGGCCGCCACCGCTGCGCCGAGACCGCCCCGCAGGGCGTGCTCCTCGACCGTTACCAGCCGCCCCGTCGCCGCCAGCGCGGCCAGGCCGGCGGTGTCCAGCGGCTTCACCGTCGGGACCGCCACCACCGTGGCATCGAGCGCCGCGCCGGCCGCGAGGACCTCCGGCAGCAGCGGGCCGTAGGTCAGCAGCACGACCTCGCGACCGGCCCGCAGCGGTCGCAGTGCGCCGATCTCGAACGGCGGTTCGGCGTCGAAGACGTCCGGCTCGCCCTTCTTGCCCAGCCGCAGGTAACACGGCCCAGCGTGTGCCAGCGCCGCGCGGAGCGCGGCTCGCGTCTCACGGGCGTCGGCCGGGCAGAGCAGGGTCAGGTCCGGCAGCAGACCCAGCAGGCCGAGGTCGTCGCAGGCGTGGTGGGTCGGTCCCAGTTCCGCATACGACAACCCCGCGCCGACCCCGACGACCACCACCGGCAGCCGGTGGGCGCAGATGTCGAGCTTGATGAACTCCAGGCAGCGCGTTGTGTTGAACGGCGTGATGGTGTAAGTGAGCGGCCGCAGCCCCGCCTTGGCGAGCCCGGCGGCGACGCCGGTCATGTTCGCCTCGGCCACGCCGCAGTTGTAGAACCGTCCCGGAAAGCGCTCCTTGAAGCGGTCGAAGAGGCGGTTGCCGATATCGCCCGAGAGCAGCACGATCCGCGGGTCCTGGGCGGCCAGCTCTTCGAGGCAGGCGGCGAAGGCGTTTCTCATGCCAACCCCAACTCGGCCCGCGCCGCGGCCACTTCGGCGGCGGTCGGCAGGCGGTAATGCCAGTTGTTGTCGTCCTCCATGAACGACACCCCCCGGCCCTTGACCGTGCGAGCGATCACCGCCAGCGGCTGGGTGGCATCGCGAGCCTGGCGGTAGGCCGTCACCAGCGCCGCCAGGTCGTGCCCGTCGACCTCGCGGGTGGCCCAGCCGAAGGCCGCCCACTTGGCAGCCAGCGGTTCCAGGGCCAGCACCTCCGGACTGCGCCCGGTGGCCTGCCAGCCGTTGGCGTCGACCACCACCAGCAGGTTGCCGAGCTGTTGAGCCGGCGCGAAGGCGGCTGCTTCCCAGACCGCACCTTCGTTGCACTCGCCGTCGCTGAGCACGGCCAAAACCCGCGTGTCGCGGCCGCTGATCCGGGCGGCCAGCGCCAGCCCGCAGGCCACCGGCAGGCCGTGACCGAGCGACCCGGTGGCGTGGTCAAGGCCGGGCACACAACCTGGCACGGGGTGCTCCGGCAGCGCGGTGCCGGGCTGGGCGTAGGTCTCCAGCCAGTCCAGCGGGAAGTAGCCCCGCCAGGCCAGGACGGCGTACAGCGCGGCGATGGCGTGGCCCTTGCTGAAGATCAGCGCGTCGCGGTGCGGCAACTGGACGACCCGCGGATCGAGCCGGAAGGGGCCCCCATAGGCGGCCAGCAGAATCTCGACACACGACAGCGCCGACCCGAGGTGCGCGGCCCGCCCGCGGTGGCTCATCGCGACGATCTGCCCCCGCACCTCGCGAGCGGCGTTGGCCAGCACGCGCAGCCGATTGCCGGTGATCGGCGGACGCTCTTTCATGCCAGTCGCAGCGCCTGCATCGTCTTGATGTTGGAGTAGCGCGCCGCGGTCAGGGCGTCGGGCACCTGGCCGGCGTCGAAGGCCGCGACGAGATCGCTGACGGCCTCCTTGATGCTGTGCCGCGGCACGAAGCCGAGGTCGCGGCGGATCTTCTCCGACGAGATGTGGTAGCTGCGGTGATCGTCGCTGGGGGTCGTCACGATCTCGATCCGGGGACCGATCACGTCGCGCACCAGCTCGGCAATCTCGCGCACTCGGTGGTTCTCCCAGCCAGCGTTCCAGACGCCGCCGTTGACTTGCGCCGCGGGGCGGGCCAACAGGTCGACATAGAGGTCGGTGATGTCCTCGATATGGATGTTCGGCCGGCGCTGCTCGCCACCGAAGACGGTGATCTGACCCTTGTGCCAGGCGTGGCAGGTCAGGATGTTGACGGTCAGGTCCAGCCGCAGCCTCGGTGACCAGCCGCAGACCGTCGCCGGGCGCACGGTGACGGCGCAGAACTCGTCGCTGGCGTACTCCGCCAAGATCGCCTCGCACAGCGCCTTGTACTTGGAGTAGTCGGTGAGCGGCTCCAGCGGCAGCTCCTCGGTGACGTTGTCGACCTCCTTGATGCCGTAGACCGAGCTGCTGGAGGCGTAGACGAAGCGCTGCACGCCAGCGGTGCGGCTGGCTTCGAGCAGTGGCCGGAAGCAGTCGTAGTTGATCGACTTGCCGAGGGTTGGGTCGAGCTCGAACGACGGGTCGTTGGAGATGCAGGCGAGGTGGATCACCGCCTGGCAGCCGGCCAGCGCGGCGGCGACGGTCGCCGGGTCGCGGAGGTCGCCCACCACCAGCTCGTGGGCGGGGTGACCGGCGACGTCGGCCAGCACCTCGCGGCCGAACCAGCAGAGGTCCAGGACCCGGACCCGGTAGCCGGCGGCCAGCAGCTTCGGGACCAGCACCGCGCCGACGTAGCCGGCGCCGCCAGTGACCAACACGCGGGGAGCGGGGGACATCGCCAACCTCCTACCTCAAGAGCGATTCGATGCTGCGCGTCAGCCGCAGTTTCTGCAACGGCTGCGGCCCGTAGGCCGACGAGACCACTTCGGCCGCCGCCACATTGCCCAGGAAGGCGACCACCTCGAGCGGCGCGCCCTGCGCCGCGGCGAGGGCTGAGAGGGCCACAAAGGCCTCGCTGGCGCCGGTCCGGTCAACCACCTGGGTGGCCACGGCCGGGGCCTCGTTGAAGCTCTCACCGCTGTGGGCCAGACAGCCGTGCTTGCCCCGTGTGACCATCGCCACCGACGCGCGCAGCCGGCCCGCCACCAGTGGCAGCAGGGTGCGCAGTTCGCCGTAGGGGCTGTGGCAGTCGAGCCGCAGGTCCTGCTCGGTGAGGCAGACATAGTCGGCCCGCGGGTAGTGCGCCGTGCTGAGGTAGCCGACGTTGGTGCCCTGCGCCTGCACGTGCAGGCTGAGGTGCCGCGCCTGCCGGGCGATCCGGCCGATCGCCGCAGCGGTCAGCAGGGAGTGCCCGTAGTCGGCGACGATCACGGCGTCGTGTTGCGGCAGCAGGTGGTCCAGCCGGTCCAGCAGCCAGCCCTCGTCGGACGCGGTCAACGGCTCCTCGTCGACGCGGCAGACCTCGAACACCGGCGTGCCGAAGTAAGTCTCGCGGTAGCGCCGAGTGAGCGGGGTGGGGGCGCCCGCCTTGCGTAGGAAGTGCGCCTTGATGCCCGGCTGCAGGTGCTTCAGGGCCCAGCGCTCCTCGGCATCCTCGGCGCCGACCAGCGAGACCAGGCTGACCTTGGCGCAGAACGCGGCGAGGTGGTTGGCCAGCGCGGCCGCGGCGCCCAGCCAGCGCTCGCTGGTGAGCAGCCGCATCGTCGCCACGGCGGCCCGCGGCGAGCGGCCGGTCGCCTGCACGAAGACGTGCTCGTCGATCATCGTCTCACCGACCACCAGCAGCCGCAGGTCGGCGGCGCGCTCCAGCCAGGCCAACAAGCTGGGCGTGGCGTGATTCTCGCTGAGCCGCAGCAGGTACTCCTGAGTCTCGTCGTCGAACGGCGAGAAGTGGCGGTTGAGGAGGTGCGAGGAGCTCGACCGGAGGTCGTCGACGTAGGCCATCTGCGCGCCGAGCGCGGTCACGGCGGCCTCTTCAGCAATGATCTCGGGCGTCCGCTTGTCGCGGTACTCGCCGCCCTTGGCGTAGATGTCGGGCCGGATCGCCTGCACCGTCTCGACCGCCGTCGGCCAGCGGTTGACGGCCACCAGGTCGACGCACTCCAGCGCGGCCAGGGCCTCGGCGCGGAGCTGTTCGCCAAAGGCCGGGCGGAGCGGTCCTTTGTTGACCCACACATCGGGCGTCAGCGTGACCACCAGCAGGTCGCCCAACGCGCGGGCCCCGGCGAGGTAGCGGAGGTGGCCGATGTGCAGCAGGTCGAAGACCCCGTGGCAATGCACGACGCGCTGCCCGACGGCGCGCGCCGCCGCCACGGCGGTGGCGAGCTGGTCGATGTCGACCACCTTCGCTGACGGCGTCCGACGGGTCGTGTCCTCGGCTGCCACCCCGTCCCTCCGGCCCGGAGCGCGGGCTGCTCCCACCATTCGGATCGCAGCGCGGGGCTCCTGCCGGCAGGCCGCGGCAGTTTACCTTGGCGTCACCGGCCCGGCAGTTCGACGGCACGTAGGCGGCGCGGGATCGGCCGATTGGGCCCTAAACCCGCCCGCCTCTGCGACGATGACTCTGTGGGCAGAGTGTCGGAGCGTACCACCATGGCGATGACCCAGGTGCTCGTCGTAGACGATGTCGCCGTCTTCCGCTACATGACTCGGCAGTTGCTGGGTCGGGAGGAGGACCTGGAGGTCGTTGCCGAGGCCGCCAGCTCGAAGCAGGGCGTCGAGCTGTACCAGTGGTGCAAGCCCGACATCGTGCTGCTGGATCTCCACCTGCCCGATGTCGATGGCATCGAGACGCTGCGGCGGCTCCGCCAACTGGACCCCCAGGCACGGGTCGTGATGGTCACCGCCGCGCCGGACGCCGAGCACGAGCAGGCGGCCTACGGCGCCGGCGCGATGGCCTTTCTGAGCAAGCCCGTCAACGCGGCGCGGCTGATCGCCGAGATCCGCCGCGTGCTGGAAACCCCGATTCAGGAGCCGGTGACGGCGGTGCGGCCGGATGCGCTGACCGCCGAGCCGGGGGTGCTGGTGGTCGACGACGACCCCATCGTGCGGAAGGTGCTCGAGAAGCTGATCGGTGAGGCGGGCGGCCGGCTGGCCGCCGGGGCCGGCACTGCGCCGGGGGCCTGGAAGCTGTTCCAAAAGCACGACCCCGACCTGGTGCTGCTCGACCTGACCCTCGGCGCTGGCTACGGCCTGGACCTGCTGCGCGACATCCGCAAAGTGAACCAGGCCGTGCCGGTGGTGGTGATCACCAGCGACAACCGGGCCAGCACGGCCCGGCAGGCGCTCAGCCTGGGCGCCTCAGGCTACCTGCTGAAGCCGGTCAGCCGCGAGGTGACCATCGACATGCTGCGCAAGCAGTTCCTCAAGGTGCGCCGGCAGATGGCGGTCTCGGCGTGACGGCGACCGGCCGGTGGTGACTCGAGAAGGGTGGGCTCGAATGTCCGACAGTCGTGTTCGGGTCTGGCGCTGGCTGACGCTGGGAGTGGCCCTGGCGGCCGGGCTGGCGCAGGCCAATCCGCGTGAGGAGCTGCTGGAGCATCTTCGCAGCGAACACCTCGGCCGCGGGCTGGGCTGCGCCGAGTGGTGGGCCGAGCACGGGCTCGACCTCGAACTATGGCACGCCAGCGAGTTCGCCTGGAACACCGGCGGCGGCCTCAGTGCCCGCCGGGCGTTGGATTACGTTGGTTACTGGACCGCCACCGCGTTGCTCGACACCGGCACCGCCGGCTGGTGGCCCGGTGGCCAGTTCTACGCCGCGGCGGAGTCCTACTACGGTCGGCCGCTCAGCTCGACCAAGGTTGGCGACTACTGGTACTTCAGCAATCTCACCTTGACCGACAACACCACCCGGCTGGCCGAAGCCTGGTACCGTCAGGACTTCGGCGGGCGGGGCTGGCTGCAAGCGGGTCTGCTCGACGCCTCCTGGACCTTTGGCAACCCGCAGGGCTGCGGTGAGCTGAACAACAGCTCGGCCTGGGCCAACCCGGCGATCCCGCTGCCGGTCTCGCCCGTGCCGAACTGGGGCGCGCTGGGCGGCTGGCAGGTCACCGACCGCTGTGAGCTACGTCTTGGCCTGCTGCACAACAAGCCCGGCGGCCCGTTCCTGATTGCGCAGCCGGTGTTCGGTTACACCTCCCAAGGTCAGCCGGGCCGGTTGGCCCTCGGCGCCTGGTGGAACGGTGGCGACGCCGCGGCGGTGGACCCCGCCGACCCGCGCGTCTACAACCACACCTGGGGGCTCTACGCCAACTGGGACCAGCGCCTCTGGGCGGCCAGCGACGCCGCGGACGAACCCCGCGGCCTGGACCTGTGGGCCAGCTACGCGTACGCCAAGGCCGACCGTGCCGTGCTGGAGCACTTCCTCGCCGGTGGTGCCACCTGGTCAGGCCCGCTGCGCGCCCGGCCCGCTGACGCCCTGGCCTTCGGCGCCTTCCACCTCAAGTTCAGCCCCGCCGCCGGCCTGCCGCACGACGCCGAAACGACCCTCGAGGTAGTCTACCGGGCACAGCTCGCGCCGTGGCTACAGGCGCGCTTCGATGCCCAGTACATCATCTCGCCGTCGGGCGCCGACCTGAAGCCGGCGAAGGTGGTCGGCGTGCGGCTCGAGACCCTCTTCTGAGGTCGGCCGGCGCCCCACGCAGGAACTCGACCGCGCGGCCCCGAAACTGGTCGGTCGGAGTGCTGCATGGTCCCCCAGGCTGCCCTGACGCTCTGCCTCTGTGCGGTCGGCCAACCCGGCGCCGCGATCCCGCTCGAGCTGAGCCCCACGGTGGTCCACGCCGCCAGCGTGCGGCAGACCGGCGACGTGACCACGGTGCAGTGTACCGGCGACGACCCCTACGTGCTCTGCCGCGAGGTCACCGCACCGTATGACTCGGCGGCGCTCTACCTGGTCAGCTTCGAGTACCGCAGCCCGCAGCCGCAGGACTTCGAGCTCTACTTCATCGCGCCGGGGCTCGGCTGGACCGCGGCCCGTCCGCCGCAGCAACCGGCCACGGCCGACTGGCGCGCGGTGGTGGTCGACCTGCGGACGGCGCGGCAGGACGGCTGGCGGCCGGGCGTGCAGCAGTTCCGGCTCGACTGCAGCGGCGGGCAGTATGCGCTGGAGGTGCGTCGTCTGGTGCTGCGGGGGCCGACTGCCGCGGAACAGGCCGCGGCCCGCGACGCGGCGGCGGCGGCCGAGCGCGAGCGCCTCGCCCAGGTGGCCGCGGTCGAGCGCACGCTGATCGCCCCGCGCCGGCTCGGCGAGGTTGGCGACAGCCTGGGCGGCAGCCTGCGCTACGCCGACGCCGACGGCACCTTGGCGGTGGCGGTGGTCGGGCGGCAGACCGATCTGGTCAGCCAACTGGCCGCCCACCCGGAGGTGCGCCCCAGCGCGCCGCTCGCGCCGGCGCTGGTAGTCGGTGAGGGGCCGCATCCCGACAACCACAGCGTCGTGCGGATCCTCGACCAGCACGGCTTGGCGGTGGCGCAGGTCCTGGCCTTCGACCCGGATCTCCGCGGCGGCGTGCGGGTGGCTGCCTGGCCCGACGGCCGCCTGGCGGTCACGCCGGCCCTGGCGCCGGGCGGGCAGGTCGCCGTGTTCAGCCGCTGGGGGCTGCCCCTGCAGCGGTTCCAGGCGCCCGCCGAGCTGGGCGGGCCGCTGCTGCTGGCGGCCGGGCCGCAGCTCGCGCTGGCGCCAGCCCAGGCCGCGGGCGAGGTCGTGCCGTTCAGCCTGCACGACTCCACGGGCCAGCGCGTCGGCGGCGGTCAGATCAGCCTGCCCGGCCCGGCGCCGCGGCGGGTGCTGCTGGCCTGGGACGGCCCACGGTTGCTGCTGGGGGTGGCTGGCGGGCCCTTGGTGGCCTGGACCCCCGCCGGCCAGACGCCGCCACTGGCGACGCTGCCGGGCAACGCCCTGGCCGTGTCGGCATCGGGTGACCCGGTTCGGCCGTTCACGGTGACTCTGGCGGACGGGGAGGTCTCGCAGATCGCCCGGCTGGGGGCCGCCGCCCCTGTGCTGGTCGAGGTCGGACAGCGCGAGCGGCTGTTCTGGCAGACCTGGCACGACGTGCCTGAGACGACCTACGTCCGCCACGCCGAGTTTGCGCATCTGCGGGTCGACTTCGCCAGCCCGGCGGCGCGCCAGCCCGACTTCACTCGTCGCGACGCCGCGTTCTGGGCCGGTGAGCAGTTCAAGGGCTACCTCGACAGCACCGTCGGCCGCTACGACCAGCGGGCCCCAACCTGCTGGGAGCCCTGCTTCACCCACCGCTGGTTCTACGACCAGGCGAAGGCCTGGCGCGAGGCCAACGACCCCGAGACCGGGCTGCCGGCCTACGTGCTGGTCGACCGCGACAACAACCAGGGCACCTACGGCGAGTTCGGGGAGACGAAGTCGTTCGTCTCGGGCAGCTACGCCCCCGACGTGGCGCCGGTCGAGGACTTCTACACGCTGCCGCTGCGGGCCTTTCTGCACCGGCTGGTGCAGGCTCATCGCCGCAATCCGGAGCACTTCGTGGCGGTCGAGCCAAACCACGAAATGGAGATCAACGCCGAGAGCGAGACCACCCACGGCGACTACAATCCGAACATGCTGCGGGCCTTCTGCCGCTACGTCGCCACGCTCTACGGCGGGCTGGAGGGGATCAACCGGACCTTCGGCACGGCTTTCACGCCCGACCGCTTCGATGCCCCGCGCAACCTGGGTCGGGGGCCGTGGGACCGCTACGCCGTCGAGAACCGCTACTACCTGGTCTGGATGCGCTTCCTGAACCAGGTGATCTACCAGGTCGTCGCGGGCACTTACCGCGAGGCGCTGCTGGCCGGCTTCCCGCCCGAGGCGGTGCGCTGTCACCAGATCCCCGACCATTACGCCATCGCCAGCCTGACGCAGTTCAGTCGCCCGGCGCAGCGGATCACGCCGATCGACTGGAACCTCAACGCCGGGGTGGGCTACGGCTTCACGAAGTACGGGGTCTGGTACGACCAGCCGCACAACGTGGTGCAGGGCGGCTGGTCGTCGGGCTTCGACCAGATGCTGATCGGGGAGTACCACAGCCTGACCCCGGACCCGGCCCCGGCGCTGGCGCAACTGCGCTACCTGCGCGACCACGGGGTCAGCTTCATCCACTGCATGACCTGGCCGGCGGGGCACGATCGAGGGTACAACGCCGCGCTGCGCAGCGCGCTGCAGCAGTTGGCGGCCGACAACCAGCCCCGCCCGGGGGTCACCGGCGGCACCGGCGAGCTGCGCCGGGCGACCGTCGGCGGGCGGCCGGTGGAGTTGGTCAGCGTCGGTGTCGGCGAGCGCACCGGGCTGCTCAAGAGTATCGCCGCCGATGGGTCGTGGGAGGGCAGCGTCTACGTCGTGCCGTTCCATAGCCAGGTGGCCGTCGCGCCGGGCCGCCGGGAGGCGCGGCTGGAGCTGACCGCGGCGGGCACCCGCCTCGGGGCCTGGGACGGCCTCGACGCCGGCAACCTGCTCGAAGTGACCGCCCTGGCGGCTGGCCCGGCGGGTGGCGAGCTGACGCTGCGGGTCTGCCATGGGGAGGTGGAACTGCCGGGCTGCCGCCTGCGTCTGCCCCTCACGGCCGCGCCCCGGCCGGTCCGGCTGCTGGTGCGGGTGCAACTGGAGACCGACCGGCTGGTGCTGGAGCTGGCCGGCCCGGCGACCTTGACCGACCTGACCGTAGTGCACCACCGCGAGCAGACCACGAAGCTCAAGCGGGGCATCCTGGCCGGCACCCGTCACCGCGGCGGGGTGAGCTTCGACGTGATTCCCGAGGAGGCCGTGCGATGAGGCGTCCCACGCTGCGCCTGTTGGTTGGAGGGGCGCTGCTGCTCCTGACCCGTGCGGCGCCGGCCACCCCGGCTGGGCAGTACCGCCTGCTGCTGCGCGCCGACATGCTCCAAAGCAGTTCGCCGCTGGCCGACTTCGGCGGCCTGGTCGACGAGCAACTCGAGCTCGGCGACCCGCCTGCCGGCAAGCCCACCAGCGGCTGGAAGATCGGCTCGCAGCACAACGCCAAGTTCCCCTTCGCCGTCACCATCGACCTGGGTGCCGCGACCCCGCTGGCCACGCTGTGGCTGTTCGACACCCACAACATCGGCGACCTCAAGGTGCAGGTCGGCTCGCCGGACGCCTGGCGCGAGGTGGCCACCGTCACTACCAATCTCTACCAGGCCTGGCGCAGCCTGCCCTTGGATGTGGCGACCCGTTACCTGCGGATCGAACTGCTGACGCCCGCGGCGATTGTCACCGAGCTGGCCGTCGACGCCTGGTCGCCGGCGGGCTGGCAGGCTCGGCAGCAGCAGCTCGCCGCCGCCGCGCAGCAGGAGGCCGACCGCCAGGCGGCTCTGGCGCGGGCCAAGGAGGAGGCCTTGCGCCGACCGCTTCTGGAGTTGCCGCCGTTCGGCAAACTCAGCCTGGTCGACGAGGTGACCGCCGCCAGCGCTCCCGCCGAGCAGCCGGCCGGCGCCAGCCGGGTCGAGACGATCCTCGGGTCGGCGGCCCGCGTCGTGGCGCCGCGGCCGGGCGAAGCGGCCTACGTGGCCTACCAACTGGGTCGCCAGAAGCTGCTGCGGCCGGGCGGCAGCTACGTGCTGCTGCTGGAATACCCCGAAGATGGCCCCCGCAGCATGGTCGTGCTGAACTCCGGCAATGAGAGCGCGCAGGGCTTCCACACCGGCCTGACGGTCGGCGACTGCCTCCGCGCGAAGTATGTCAACAGCCTCTGCGAGAGTCTCGACCTGCCGCTCTCGGGGCGCTACGAACGCTGGACCGCGCTGTTTCGGCTGCACGACCGGTTCCCCAGACGCGGCCCACTGCGCGGCCCCGAGCCGCGGCCGGGGCTGCCCGAGGAGGGCTTCGACGTCACCCTCCTGACCTTCGCCGCGGACCAGGACCCGCTCTCGCGCGGTCTCGCCTTCCGGCGGCTGGCGCTCTATGAGGTGGTCGACCCGGAGGCGCTGGCGCAACCGTTGCGGCTGCCGCCGCCGGCCCTGCCGCACCGCCGGATCTTCTGGCGCGAGGAGATGGCCGACGGCGTGATCAGCGGCAAGACCCCCGAGACTCGCGGGCTGGTCAACGAGCTCGACTGGTACCGCCACAAAGCCGACCTGATGCGGTTTCTGGGGATCAACTGCTACAGCAAGGACCTGCTGGAGTTCGGGGCCTGCCAGCACTGGGACCCCACCAAGTATGGCGGCAATGCCTGGGTCCACTTCGATGGCCGCACCAAGGACCTCTGGGGGCAGATCGTCAAGCTGATGGGCGGCTACGGCTATGAGGTGCTGCCCTACTACGAGTACTCCGGCAGCAAGGGCGACCAGGGGCTGGGCTACCAGAAGCGCTGCCAGCCGCTGACGCGGGACGACGCCTTCACGCACATCACCTGGGTCGAGTCGGCCAACGCCGACGTCAGCGACCCCGACGCGCTGGCCGACTTCTGTAAGATGCTCGACTGCACGGTGCTGCCGTTTCTTGATGTGGCGCGCTTCCCAGGCGTCTGGCTGCGCACCCGGTCGCAGTTGCCGGTCAGCTTCAGCGAGGCCACCCGCCGGCGCTTCGGCGCGGCCCACGGCGGACCGACTCCCAGCCGGGAGCAGCTCAAGGCCGACCGCGCGCTCTACGACCGCTACCTGGAGTGGTGGCACGAGCAGCGCCGGGCGTTCTTCGGCGGCGTCCGCGACTACCTCCGCGGCAAGGGCCTGCCCGACGCGTTCGTGCTCTACACCGGCGTGCCGGGTGAGCCCGGCGTCGGCTGGGCCGACTGGACGCCTCGCCTGGTGACCGACAGTCCGGCCTCTTGGAGCGAGGTGCTGGCGCGGCCCGAGCAGAAGCAGCGCGACCAGATCGTCGCGACGCCGACGCCGGCCGAGATCGCCGCTCAGGGGCTCTACCGGCAGGCGCTGCTGGCGCCGGGACTGAACTGGGGCAACTGGGAGGTCCACCACGCCCAGCCCGCCGACGACCCGCAGCGCTACCAGCAGACCCCCGGCGTGATGCTCAGCCACGCCTTCAACCGGAGCTACACCGTGGCCGATCCGGCGACCCTGGAGCTGTACCGCAGCCCGGCCGGCCTGACGCTGCTGCGCCATTATGCGCTGAACGAGCACATGGCCTACGACGCGGCGGGGAAGGACCTCTGCCAGTACTTCGTGGCCGACATCGAGGCGGCCGGGCCGTACTGCATGCTGGCCGAAGCGCTGGCCGTGGCCCACGGCGATCCGACGCAGTTGGGTTACCTCACCGGCGCCAACTACAGCCGCGGCTTTCCGCAGTATGTCCGCGACTTCAATGCCAACTTCCTGGCGCTGCCGGCCTTGCCCAGTACGCGGCTGGCCGCGGCGGCGGCGGCCCCGTTGGTGGTGCGGGCCATCGACACCGGGGCCGGGGGAGTCTACCTGGCACTGGTCAACACGGCGGCCCGCCCGCTGACCGCCGCGCAGGTGAAGCTGCCGCGGCCGGGAAAGGTGCGCCGGTTGGTCAGCGGGGAGCCGCTGACAGTGACCGGCGGGACAATCACCGTCGACCTGCGGCCGTACCAGTTGCTGGCTCTCGGGCTGGATGTCCCGAACGGAGAGTAGAGCGATGGCGACCCGGCGCTTCGTGTGGCTGGCGACCGTGGGGCTGCTGCTGAGTGCGGCCGGCGCGCAGACGCCCAGCGGGCTGCTCTGGATCGAGGCCGAGAACACGGCCCAGCGCAACTTCAACCCGCAGGTCAGCGGATGGGGCAACACGCAGTTCCTGTCGGGCGGGAGCTGGGCCACGGTGAGTATTCCGGCCGACCGCCTGAACGTCGACCTGCCCCCGAACGGGGTGCTGCTGGAGTACCGTCTGCCGGTCACCAAACCGGGCCGTTACGGGATCTGGAACCGGATCGGCATGGAGTTCGTGCGCTCGGTCTTCGAGTGGCAGATCGACAACGGGCCGTTCACCACGGTCAGCCCGGAAGCCCTGACGACCGACCTGATGGAGCTGGCGACCTGGAACGAGGTGGCCTGGCTGAAGCTCGGCGACGTGACCCTCAGCGCGGGGGATCACAAGCTGACCATCCGGCTGCCGCAGACCAAGGACAAGGACGGCAAGCCGGCGCGGGTGCTCTACTCCAGCGACCTGATCTGCCTCTACCCCGGCCCGCGCGAGTTTCAGCCGCACGGCAAGCACAAGCCCGGCGCTCCGTGGCGCAGCGAGGCCGACGACGCGGCCGCCAAGCAGGTCTTCAAGGTCCCCGTGCCGACCGTCCCCGGCGCCCGCGCGACGGTCAAGCTGGCCGGCGACTGGGAGGTCTGCCGGTTCGACGAGCAGTTGCCCGGCGACGACATCGCCGTGCCGATCAAGGACCTCCCAGCGGCGCCCTATTGGAGTGCCATCCCGGTTCCCAGCGACAAGAACGTCAGCCGGCCCGACCTGGTGTTCTGCCACCGCCTCTGGTACCGCACGCGGTTCGAGGTACCGCCGGCGCTGGTCGGGCGGTCGTTCCAGGTGGTCTTCCCGCAGAACAACCTCAATACCACGGTGCGTCTCAACGGCACGCTGTGCGGTTTCAACAAGAACCCCTTCGCGAAGTTCAGCATCGACCTCAGCGCCGCCGTCCGCCCGGGGGTCAATGAGCTGTGGGTCGGCCTCCGCGACGCCTGGTACGGCTACACCAACAAGCCGGGTGACCCGCTGGCGCTGCGGCGCAAGTTCAACCTGCCGGTGAGCTTCGGTAGCGCCGGGTTCCAGCCGCTGGCGTACCCCATCTGGAACCACTTCCAGTCGGGCATCCTGGTCGCCCCGGAGCTGATCTGCGGCGGCTCGACCTACGTCAGCGACGTGTTCTGCCAGCCCAGCGTGGCCGACCACGCGCTGGGGCTTGAGGTCACCCTGAAGAACCCGACGCAGCGCCCGGCGCAGGGCGAGCTGCGCTGCGAAGCGGTGCGGGTGCAGACCGGCGAAGTCGAGCGGCGCCTGGCGCCGCAGCCGGTCAACCTCAGCGGTGGGCAGGAGCAGGTCCTGAAGCTCCGCGAGTCGTGGCCCGAGGCGACGCTCTGGTGGCCCGACGACCCGCAGATGTACCGCCTGCGGACAACGGTGGTGGTGGGTGGCAAGCCGGTCGACAGCCTCGAGACGCCCTTCGGCTTCCGCGAGTGGGGCGCCCGCGGCAAGGACTTCACGCTCAACGGCCTGGTCTGGCACGGATGGGCCGACTGCCACACGGCGGCCACCAAGGAGGCCTGGCTGGAGCACTACCGCCGCAGCAACCAGAAGATGATGCGCTTCTGGGGCACCTCCTGGCAGGGCCTGCCGCCGGCCGAGGCGCTCGACTGGTTCGACCAGCAAGGCGTCCCGGTGCGCCGGTCGGGAATCCTGGATGGCGAGGCGATCGGCTACTTTGCCGTCGAGCAGGACCCCGACCTGCGGAAGCTGTGGGGCAGCGAAGTCAAAATGGACCTCATGCGCAACTGGCAGGACCAGCTCTGCGCGCAGGTCCGCGGCGAACGCAACCACCCGTCGGTGATGCTCTGGTCGATTGAGAACGAGTGGCTCTACATCAACTGCATCAACCTCTATGGACGGCTGATGGACGACTTCGAGAAGGTCGTCACCGATGTCTCGAACGCAGTCCGGGCGGTCGATCCGACGCGCGCCACGATGGTCGATGGCGGCGGCGCGACGAAGGCACAGTCGCTGCCGGTGCATGGCGACCATTACGTCTTCAGCCCCAGCAACACGGGCTACCCGGCGCTGGCCTACGAGCCGAACGTGACCGGTGGCGGCCGCGGGCGCTGGCAGTGGGACCAGCAGCGGCCGCGGTTCCTGGGTGAGGACTACTTCGCCAACGGCATCAACCCCGCCGACTACGCCATCTTCGGCGGCGAGGAGGCCTTTGGCGGCAAGGCCCAGGCGCGGCCGGCGGCTGGGATCATCTTCCGGATGCTGACCGAAGGCTACCGCTGGGCCGAGTATGGCGCCTGGCAGTTCTGGATGGGCCAGCACGAAGCGCTCGAGCAGTACGGCTCCAACGCCTGGCGGGCGGTCTTCTGCCGGCAGTGGGACTGGACTTTCGCCAGCGGCGCGACCGTGCCGCGGACCCTGCGGATCTTCAACGACACCCGCTTCAGCGACCCCTTGACCCTCACCTGGACGCTCAGCGTCGGCGGCGCCAAGGTGGCCGGCGAGAGCAGCGAGCACGCCGTGCCGCCCGGCGGCAGCGTGACCTTGGAACCAACCCTCAAGCTGCCCAACGTGACCGACCGCACGGCGGGCGAGCTGGTGCTGACCCTGGCCGCCAAGCGCGCGCAGGTCTTTCGCGATGTCAAGCCCCTGGCGGTGCTGCCGCCGCCCACTGCGCCGGTGGCGGGCAAGCTGATCGCCGCGGCGCCGGCCGGGCTGGAAGTCTACGACCCGGCCGGCGAGGTGCGTGCCTGGCTGACCGCGCGAGCGCTGCCGCACCGGGTCGTGGAGTCGCTGGAAGCCGTGACACCCACCGCGCCGCTGCTGCTCCTGGGCCGCAACTCCCTGACCGCGCGCGAAGCGACCTCCAGTCGGCTGGCCGCCTGGGCTGCTGCGGGCAAGCGGGTGATCGTGCTGGAGCAGGACCATCCGCTGCGCTACCAGGGGCTGCCGGCCGAGATGGAGGCAACCGCTTCCGACGGCCGGCTGGCTTTCCCCGAGGATCTGGGCCACCCGCTGTTGCGCGGCCTGCAACCGCCCGACTTCTTCACCTGGGCGCCCGACGAGCGGGTCTACCGCAACGCTTACGCCAAGCCCACCCGCGGGGCCAAGTCGCTGGTGCAGGCCGGGCCGCGGCTGCAGCACAGCCTGCTGGCCGAGGTGCCCTGCGGGCAGGGCCTGCTGCTGGTCTGTCAGATGCTGGTCGCCGAGAAGCTGGCCGCCAGCCCGGTCGCGGCGCAACTGCTACTGAACCTGCTGACCACCGCGTCCGAGTACAAGCTGGAGTACCGTCAGGTGGTCGCGGCCGTCGCCGACGCCCCGCCGCTGGCGGCCGCACTGGGGGCGATCGGCCTGAAGTACCAGCCGACCGCTGACCCGCTCACCGCGCTCAACGACCCGGCCGTTGGCCTGGTGCTGCTGGCGGCGACGCCCGCCCGGCTGCAGGCGCTGGCCGCGGCGCAACCGCAGGTCGAGGCGTTCTGGGCCCGCGGGGGCTACCTGGTGGTCTGCGGCCTGACCCCCGAGGGGTTGGGGGCGTACAACAAGCTGGTCGGCTACGAGCACCTGATCCGTCCGTTCCGGATGGAGCGGGTGCAGTTCAGCACGCCGCGCCACCCGCTGACCGCCGGCATCACCACCGGCGACATCGTGCAGCTCTCCGGCGAGCGGATCTTCGGCTGGACCAGCGACGAGTTCGTCTCCAAAGAGGTCTTCAGCCACTGCGTCGACTACGACGATGTGGCGCCGTTTGCGGAGTTCCCCAGCGACTACCACCTGAACACCGTCAACGGCTTTGTCTCGGCCGATGCCTGGAAGTACATCTTCAGCTTCGAGAAGCCGAGCGAGAAGACGCCGGCCTTCACGATGAAGTGGCCGACCGAGCAGACGTTGGTGCAGCTCGACTGGATCGGCAACGGCTTCTACCACCTGGTCAGCCAACTGCAGCTCAGCATGGACCTGCAGCCACCGCGGACCATCGAGACGGTGCCCAACAACGAGCCGCAGTCCTTCGAGCTGACCCCGCCGCTGGTCGGCAAGGCGCTGGAACTGAAAGTCAGCAAGTGGCAAGTCACCCCCGGCAAGGGCGAGGTGGTGGGGATCGACAACCTCTGGCTGAAGGCCAAACGCCCGGCCGGGTTCTACGAACGGGTCAAGCCGCTGCTCAATGTCGGCGGCCTGCTGGACTACCCGCGCGGCCGGGGCGGACTGCTGCTGTGCAACCTGAAGTTCGCGGAGACCGAGGCGGTACCCGTCAACAAGCTCAAGAAGCAGCGCATCCTGGCAGCGCTGCTGCGCAACCTGCAGGCCCCCTTCGCCGGCGGCGGGGCGGTGATCGCGGGGGCCGGCCTGACGTACGAGCCGGTCGACTTGTCTAAGTCGTGCAACCAGTTCCGCAACGAGAAGGGCTGGTTCGGCGACCCGCAGACGAGCTTCGCCGACCTGCCGACGGGCCGCCAGACCTTCGCCGGGGTGCAGTACGAAGTCTACGAGTTTCCGACCTCGCCGGTGCCGAATGCGGTCATGCTGGGCGGCCCGCGGGTGCCGGGGAACCTGCCGGCCGAAGTGAAGGACATCCCCGTCGGCAAGCGCGCCGACGCGCTCTTCTTCCTGCATGCGGCGCGGCTCGACGCCCGGCGCAATGATCGGGAGAAGCGGGACGGCAAGCAGTACGAACTGGCCCACTACACGGTGACCTACGCCGACGGCCAGACGGCGACCGTGCCGGTGCTGGCCGAGACTGACGTCGAGGAGTACCGCCAGGCCGAACCGGCGGCGGTGCCGGGGGCGCAACTGGCCTGGACCAAGCCCTACGCCAACCGCAACCAGAGTGCGGTGGCCTACAGCTTCCAGTGGACCAATCCGCGCCCGGAAGTCGAGATCCGCAGCCTCACCCTGACCGCGGCCGAACCGCGCCGGGGGGTGCTGGCGCTGCTGGCGTTGACCACGGCGCGGCAGCTCGCGCCGTAGCGCACGCTGCTCCGGCAGCCGCGCCGACCGGCGCCGCGGAGCCCCCAGGCGGGCTGGCCAGTCGGTTGAAGCGGCCCCGTGCGGGAAGGACGGCGGTGATGCAACGACGGCTCTTGGCGCGGACTGGCTGGGAGGTGGCGCCGCTCGGCTTCGGCTGTATGCGATTCCACGACGAAGAGACTGCCATCGCGGCCGTCCACGCGGCGCTCGACGCGGGAGTCAACTACTTCGACGTAGCGCCGCTCTATGGCGGCGGATCGGCCGAGGTGCGACTCGGCAAGGCCCTGGTGGGGCGGCGCGCCGAGGCCATCGTGACGGCCAAGTCATCGCCCGGCAACGGCGGTGACGGGCTCTGTGAGGCGAACCCGGTGACGGGTTTCGGGATCCGCACCGCCGACCAGGCGCGCGCGCAGATCGAGCGCTCGATGCGCCTGCTGGGTGTCGATCACCTCGACATGTACCAGCTCTGGGCCTGTCACAGCCCGCTGATCTTCGAGGAGGCGCTGCGGCCCGGCGGGTTCCTGGCGGGGGTCCTGAAGGCCCACGCCGAGGGCCTCTGCGACCAGATCGGCCTGACCACGCACGGCAGCGCGGCGGACATCATCCGGTTCCTGCGCGAGTCGCCCTACGAGTTCGACCTGGTGACGCTGCCGTTCCACCCCCAGAACACCTCCCGCGCCCCGGCCGTGGCCTACTGCCTCGAGCGTGGCATCGGCGTGGTTGCGATGAACCCGCTGGCGGGCGGTCGTTTCGCGCAGCCCAGCAGCCTGCTGCAACGGCTGGCCGGCGAGGCGGGCTGCGCCACGTTCGTCGAGGCGGCGCTGCGCGCAGTGGCCTTCTGGCCGGGCATCACCTGCGCCCTCAACGGCATCACTTTCGCCGACCATGTCGCGCAGGGCGTTGCCGCGATGGGCGAGGGGCCGCTGCCGGCGACGGCCGTGACGCGCCTGACGGCGGCGCTCGACGAGGTCTACCAGAACGTCCGGCACTTCTGCACCGGCTGCGGCTACTGCGGCGAGTGTCCGGTCGGCCTGCAGATCCCGGAGATCCTGGCGAGCTACTCCCACCTGCTGGTCCCGAGCCTGTGCGACGAGGCCGCCAGCGAGTTGCGCGCGCTGCTGGCCGCCGGCGTCGGCGGGCTCGATCCCAGCGTCTGCGAGGCCTGCCAGCGGTGTGAGGAGCAGTGCCCCAACAAGCTACCCATCGCCAGCCTGATGCGCGAGGCCGTGGCGCTCTGGCCGGCGGCCGACTAGGGGGCCTCCTCGTCCGGCGGCAGCACGCGGCCATTACGGCTTGGGCCGCCACCCGGGACCGGCCAGGGCAGCGGGCCGCTGGCGCCGGGCAGGTCCAAGGCCAACAAGGTGCCGCTGCCGGTCGTGACGTAGGCGCGCTGCGCCAAGAGGCTGACCACACCGCGCAGTGGCTCGGCCTGACCGTCGGCGGTCCGGGCCGTGAACTGCCAGGGCGGCTGGTCAGTGGAGAAGGCCACGGCGTGCAGTTGGCCGTCGCCGGCAACCACGAAGGCCCGCCCGTAGCCAATGGTCGGACTGCCCACCGGCGGTGGTGCACTGGCCTGCCAGACCGGGCTGCCAGCGGCGGTGTCGGCGGCCAGGAGCCGTTCGCCGGCGGCTGCCACAACCCAAGGCCCCGCCAGAGCCAGGTGCGGTGCAAAGGGCGCGGTGACCGTGGCGGTCTGCCAGACCGCGCTGCCGTCGGCGGCATCCCAGGCGCGCAAGGTGCCATCGGCCAGGCCGCCGAGGACCAGCCCAGCAGTCGCCAGCAGTCCGGTCTGCGGCGCGGCTGGTAGGGCGATCCGCCAGAGTCGGTCGCCACTGCGGGCGTCGACCGCCTGGAGGGTGGTGGCGCCGGCCAGGTAGACGCTGCTGCCGTCGCTGGCCAGCGGGGCGGTCACCTCGCCGACCTCGACCGACCAGCGCGGCTCGATCAGGTCGGACACCGCGGCCAGCCGGCCTGCCGCGGCGAAGAGGTAGTTGCGGCCGACCACCAGCGGTCCAACGGCCGCCGGGCCGGTGCTGTCGACGGTCCAGGGGTCGGTCTCGCGATCGCCCAGTCCGAGCGGCCAGAGGTGCAGCACACCGGCCGGGTTGGCGGCCAGGGCCACCTTGCGCAATAGCGCTGGCAGGCCGACCAGCCCGCCCGGCGCGGTGACCCGCCGCTCGGCCCAGCCGCGCGGCGAGAGCACCGCCAGATCGCCCAGCAACGGCGCGGCCTCGCCGCTCCGCGGGCCGCCGACCAGCACCGCCTGCGAGGCCTCGCCGGTCGCCAGCACGGTCGCCCCGGGCGCCACGCCGCCCAGCCGCCAGGCAACCTGCGGCGGAGGGCAGGTGCCCACCAGGTCACTCGGCAACGCCGCCGCGGGGGCCGCCCGGGCGACTACCAGGCACCCTGCAAGATGAAGGGCGCCCAGTAGAATGGATGCTCGCGCGTGGTGCGGAGCTCCAGTGCTGCGGTGCGCAGGGCGGTGGCCTTGTCGACGCCCTGGCGTAGTTGCTCGTAGAAGCGGCTCATCAGTTGCTCGGTAGCGTCGTCGCTGACCTTCCATTGGCTCACCACTATCGACCGCGCGCCGGCCGCGGTGAGGGCCCAGGAGAGTCCCAGCAGGCCCTCTCCCGGTTGTACCTTGCCGCGGCCGGTTTCACAGGCACTCAGAGTCACCAGATCGGCCTGGAGCTGCAGCCCCAGCAGTTCGCGCGCTTCGAGCTGCCCATCCTCGGCGCTTCCTTCGGGCGGCTCGGCCAGGACCACCGAGCTGTACAACGGATTGGCGCTGTCGAGCAGGCCGTGCGTCGCGAAATGGACGTAACGGTAACGCCCAATCTCGGCCTTCGCGCGCTCCTCGGTCGCCTCCTGGAGCTGGTAGGTCTTGGCCTGATCGCCGTAGCGCGCTGCTAGCGCGGCCGCCTCGCGGGCGGTGCCCGGCAGCTCGGCCAGGGCCGTGCCGCGCTGCAGGTCGATCGACCGGACCAGGCTCCCGAAGTGCGGGTTGGCGAAAGTCACCAGGCCGCCGACCCCGCTGGCTGCCCGGCGGCGAGTCTGGGCCAGCAGGCTGGCACTGGCGGCATAGCTGATGCGGTAGCGCTCCCAGAGCACCTGCTGACCGACCGGCAGGGCGTGAAAGGGCAGCTCGTAGAGCGCCTGGTCGGGCACAATCACCAGCGCGGTGATGCCCGGGTCGAGCCCTTCCAGCAGCGGCTGCAGCAGCTTGCTGGTGACCTCGCTGCCCTTCGCCTGCCACTTCTTGCGGGGGCTGGCGCAGGAGCTGCGGAAGGCGTCGGTGAGCTCCCAGGCGGCCGCCGCGGTGGTCTCCAGGTTGACAGCCTTGACCTGCACCCCGGCGCGGTTCGTAACCTGAAATCCGACGGTCCCGCGCTCGCCCAGCTTGTACGCCAGCAGCGCGGTGTCGGCCGGCAGCACCGGCGCCAGGTCGGCCGCCGTCGCCGGGTTGGCGCTGCGCTGCTGCCCCAGCTCGGGGTGCGTCACGTACAGCTCGGAACGGTACTGTTTGAGCGCGTCGCGGGCCGCGATCACGGCCTGCCGGGTGGTCTGCAGCTCCGCCTCGGGCGGCGTCTCCAGCGCCAGCAGGCGGCCGACGCGCACGTTGAGCTGCGCCAGGTTGCGCTCCAGATCGGCTTCGCGGGCGCGCTGCTCCGGCGTCAGGCCGGCGTTCAGGTTGACCCCCGCGTCGACCACCATGTCGAGTAGCGTGCGGGCGTGGGCTTCTTCGGCTACGGCAAACGCCTCGGCCGCCCGGTTGAGCTTCAGCAAGACTCGAATCAGGGCCTCGTAGTAGTTCAGGTAGTCGCTCTGCAGGGCCTGCTGCTCGGCCTGGCCGCCGGCCCGCTGCCGCAGTTGCTCGACGATCTCGAGGCTCATGCGGTAGTTCTCGACCGAAGCCTCGAGCCGCGGCGGGGTGACCATCTCACACAGCTCGCCGAGCCGGTAGAGCGCTTCCGCCATGAGGCTGCGGGTGCCCGTCCGCTCGGCCAGGCTGAGGGCTTTGAGGTAGCCCTTGTAGGCCAGGTTGGCGTCGCCGGCGCGGGCGCAGAGCAGGCCCAGCTCCAGCGCCGGCAGCGCCGCGCCTTGCGGGTCGCCGGCCTGCTCGGCCTGGCCCATCGCGTCCAGCAGCAGCTCGATGGTCGGCTCCAGGTCGGCCCCCCGCTGGGCCATCAACTGGCCGATCTGGTACTTCGCGGCGGCCTGGCCGAGGGCGTCGTTGGTCCGTTCGAAGATCGCCAGGGCGGCCCGCAGCAGGCGCTCGGCCTCGTCCAGCTCGCCGGCCGAGCGGGCCAGCGCGGCCAGGGCGCGTTGGCAGTTGGCGATGCCGGGCTGGTCGCCCAGCCGCTCGAAGGTCGTCAACGCCTGCGCGGCCTTCGCCTGGGCGTCGGGGCGGTAGCCGATGATGCGGTAGCAGTGGCTGAGCTTCAGGTTGACGTTGGCCTGGCCCAGGTAGTTGCCGCTGCGGTCGTACTCGCGGTAGGCGTCCTCCAGCGCGGCAACGGCACGGGCGCGGTCGCCGAGGTAGATCCAGTTGGTGCCCCGCACGAACTGGCAGTCGGCCAGGCCGCCGGGGCTGTCCGCGGCACGGTAGATCGCCTCGGCCAACTGCAGCTCAGCCTCCACGGAGTCGTGCTGCCCGGAGTTCTGCCTCGCGGTGGCACGCACGTAATGGACCCGCGCCAGGTCGATCCGGGCCGCCGGCCCGACCTCCTGCAACGGCGGCACCGCGGCCTGCAGGTGCTGCTCCGCGGCGGCGAACTCGGCGCGGTCCATCGCCAGTTCGGCGAACCCGAGGTGCGAGCGGCCAACCTGCCAGGAGTTGCCGATCCGCGTCGCCAGCGCCAGGCAGCGCTCGTACGTCTCCCGGCACTCGGCCTGCTTGCTCTGGTAGAAGCAGACCAGTCCCAGCCGGTCCAGGGCGAGGCTCAGCGGCAGCTCCAAGCGGGCCGCCTCGTAGCCGGTCACCGCGCGGCGGTACCAGGTCTCGGCGGCCGGCCAGCGTTGCCAGTCTTCCTCGAGCTCACCGCGGCAATGGCTGGCCCAGGCGGTCAGGGCGCCGCGGTCGGCGGCGGCGGCCAGCAGGGCCGGGCGGCTGCGGGCGTCGGCCGGCAGCGAGCGCGGCAGCCAGTCGCCGGCCGGCTCGCCCAGCCGCTGGGCGCAGACCGCCCGCCAGGCCAGGCAGACCCGCTGCGAGCTGCTGGCGTCGTCCCAGAGGCTGGCGCCCTGGCCAAACGCCGCGGCCGCGGTCGGCCACTCCTCGCGCGCGACCGCCACATAGCCGCGATAGAGGGCCGCCGTGGCCAGCGCTTCGCGCGAGTCCAGGGCCGCCGCGATGTCGGTGAGGATCGCCGTCACCTTGACGCCCCGCGGTTCGCCGGCGAGACCCTCGGCGGCGCGTCCCAGACCGCGCACCGTGGCGGTCGAGAGACGTTCGCGATGCTCCTGAATCTTGGCCCGCCAGGCGGCTGCGTCGGGGGCCTGCAGAATCTCGTCCAACCAGTTGTAGTCTTGCGCGCTGGTTGGTGGCAGACTAACAGCCAGGCAGGCCGCCAACAGCGCGACGCGCTGCCAGCGGTGGCTTGTCACAGAAGCGCAACAGGCGCGGCGGGCTGGCCTACGTTGTGGAATCATCGGGCGCCTCTGACTGCATTCTGACGGCGTCCAGCCGGCGGCGGTTGCGCCCCGGTCACACGAAAGCAACGGGCTCGGGTTGCCCAGGAGACGGCGATGCGACTGCTGCTGGTCCTCGGGACTGCCATGCTGGCACTGTCCAGCGTCCCGGCGCGGGCTGTCTTGGCCTTGCCGCTACCCATCGATTGCCTCCCACGCGCCACCGCCGATCAGTGGGTGGCCGCTGCCAGCGCTACCCCGCAGCCCGACGAGGCGTTGACCAAAGCGGTCAACGACCTGGTCGACTACCTCGACCCGCCCCGCGGCCTGACGCTGACCGTCAGCGTGGTGCCGCTGGAGCGCGGCCTGGCGGTGGCCTTGCCCAACGGCAGCCTGTACCTCAGCAGCAGCGTGCAGCAGGCGCTGCGCGCCGATGCCGAGCGGACCGCCTTCCTGCTGGCCAGCCTGGCGGCCCTGGTGATCGACGGCACCGACCGCGAGGACGAGGCCGTCGCCGCGGCGCTGGAGAAGGGCGGCGCGCAGGCGCCGACCGGCTTCTGGGCGGCGCTTGAAGGGCTGCTCACCCCGGAGCGGGTGGCCGCCGCCGACCGCGTGGCCATCCTCGGCCTGGTGCGCGCCGGCCTGCCTCCGCTGGAAGGCGTCCGCGCCCTCGACGACCTGGCCCGCGCCGGGTACGACAACCTTACGCTGACCGATCCCCGGTCGACGCCGAGCCTGCTGGACCGCAAGGTCAAAGCGACGCAGGCGGCGGCCGACCTGATCAAGGCGGCCAGCGAGTTCGACCTGGCGGTCGTCGATCTGGTCGAGAAGGACTACGAGACCGCCGCGCAGCGCTTCCAGTCGTTCCTGGAGATCATCCCCCGCAACTACGCCGGTTGGAACAACCTCGGCTTGTGCGAGTACCACCTCGCCTGCGAGCCGCTCGGCCCGCCGCGGCTGTTGCTGGCCGACGCCATCGCCGAGTTCGACACCAGCTACCTCACCCGCTCCCGCGGGCGACCCGACATGGAACGTTGGCAGAACGCCTTCGAGGCCTACCGGCGCGCCGCCGAGCTCGACCCGCTGCGGGTCGAGGCGCTCAGCAACCTCGGCAACCTGCACGCGGTCGCCAACGACTACGTCAAGGCGCGCCACTACTACGACCTGGTGCTGAGCGTCCAGCCGCGCTTCGCTCCAGCGCTCAACAACTACGGGGTGGTGCTGGCCGAGGAGATTCAGGGCGACTTCCCGGAGGCGGCGCTGGCCAAGTTCCAGGCGGCCGTGGCGGCCGACACCACCTTGGCCGAGGCCCAGTTCAACCTCGGCGCGGCCCTCCGCGAGCTGGCCCGTGAAGGCTGGCAGGAGCCGTTCAAGCGCTACCTGGCGCTGAACCCCAGCGGCCAGAAGGCCAACAGCGTGCAGTTGGCGCTGGGCAGCCGGCCGACCCAGCCGACAGGCCCGACCGTGGTGGCCGCGGCCGAGAACGACCTGGAGCTCTGGAATCGGGTCCACCTGGCCCTGGCCACCGGCAAGCGCGACCTGGTGGCGATGGTCGCCAGCCGGCCCGACCAGGACCGCGGACTGCCGAACACCAACCTCAACGTGATGGAATGGAGCAGCGAAGGGCTGGTCGTCGAACTGCTCGCCGGCCGGGTCAACCGCGTGCTCGCCGGCCGCCCGCCGGGCCACGAGGCGAAGACCCAGAAGGGCGTCAAGGTCGGCTACACCGCCGACGACCTGAAGGCGCAGTACGGCGCGCCGCCGGCGGTCAGCAAGCAGAACGGCTTTGACGTCTGGCTCTACCCGCAGGCCGGCCTCGGCTTCTTCGTGCGGCAGCAGGGCGTCAACAAGATCTTCCTGTTCCAGGTGCAGACCGCCGAGCAGCGCGCCAACCGCTGAGCCGGGCGGCCAACTCAGCCCTCGGCCGCCTGGCTCTTCTCCCGGAACTCCCGCCCGCGGTGGCGGACAATCTCGCCGTCGGCCATGTAGAGCACGTCTTTGGCAATGCTGGTGGCGTGGTCGGCGATGCGTTCGAGGAAGCGGCAGACGCCCATCCACTGCACCAACGCTTCGACTTCGGCGCCGGGCTCGCGCAGGCGGGCGGTGACCGTCTGGTACATCGCCTTGTGAATCGCGTCGACCTCGCTGTCTTTGAACCAGACCTCGCGACCGAGGTCGCTGTCCAGGTTGACCAGCGCGTCGATGCTGCGGCCGAGCATCCACTGCACCCGCTCGGTCATGCCGCGCAGGTCGAACGGGCAGTCCACCGGAGCCAGGGCGCAGAGCTCGATGTTGCGCCCGGCGATATTGGCCGCCAGGTCGCCGATCCGCTCCAGCTCATCGTTCATCTTGAGCGACGTTACGATGAACCGCAGATCGGTGGCGACCGGCTGGTGCAGCGCCAGCACTTTGAGGCACTCTTCTTCGACCTCGACTTCCATCAGGTCGATGTGATGGTCCGACGAGATCACGTCCCGCGCCAGGTTGGCGTCCCGCCGGTTGAGCGAGGTGACAGCCTTCTGGACCGCTTCCTCGACCATCGCGCTGAGTGCCAGGATGTTCTTCTTGAGCCGGTCGATTTCGCGTTGTAGATGCCGCGCCATGCGGTCCCCCTCCCGAATCAGCCGAAGCGGCCGGTGATGTACTCTTCGGTCTGCTTCTGGTCAGGATTGGTGAAGATCTTCTGGGTCGGTCCATGCTCCACCAGGTTGCCCTCGTACAGGAAGGCCGTCAAGTCGCTGACGCGGGCCGCCTGCTGCATGTTGTGGGTCACGATGATGATGGTGAAGCGGGTTCGCAGCTCGTCGATCAGGTCCTCGATCCGGAGCGTGCTGCGCGGGTCCAGCGCCGAGCAGGGCTCGTCCATCAGGATCACTTCGGGGTCCATCGCCAGCGCCCGCGCGATGCAGAGGCGCTGCTGCTGACCGCCCGACAGGCTGAGGCCGGACTCGTGCAGCCGGTCCTTCACCTCGTCCCACAGCGCGGCGCCCTCCAGGCAGCGCTGCACCAGCTCCTGCTGCCAGGCCTTGCGACCGCTGCGCGGCGCCAGGCCGTTGATCATCGGACCCCAGACGATGTTCTGGAAGATCGACTTCGGGAACGGGTTCGGCTTCTGGAAGACCATCCCGATCCGCCGGCGCACCTCGACCGGGTCGACCTCGCGGCCGTACAGATCGCGGCCGTGGTAGAGGATCTGACCCTCGATCTTGATGCCCGGGATGAAGTCGTTCATGCGGTTGAAGCTGCGCAGCAGCGTCGATTTGCCGCAGCCCGACGGGCCGATCAGCGACGTCACCTGCTTCGCCGGGAAGTCGAGCGTGACGTCCTTCACCGCCGGGTTGTCGCCGTACTTGACCCAGGCCGAGCGGCACTCGATCACGGTCGGCTGCGCGCTGCCGGTGACCTCGGCGGGGGTGCCCTCCGTCGGCTGCTCGAGGTACTCGCTCACCATTTGAGACTCCTCTCGGCACGATTGCGAATGGCAATCGCCACGGCGTTCATCGACAGCAGGAGGGCCATCAGCACGATGATCCCGGCCGCCGCCAGTTCGTGGAACTCCTGCTGCGGGCGGGCCGCCCAGTTGTAAATCTGCATCGGCATCGCGGCGAAGCGGCTCAGCAGGCCGTCCGGCCCGCTGGTCACGAAGACCGGCACCCCAAGCGTGATCAACGGCGCCGTCTCACCGATGCCGCGGCTGAGGGCCAGAATCACGCTGGTCAGGATGCCGGGTAGCGCCGCCGGCAGGGTGTGGTGCTGAATCGTCTGCCAGCGCGTGGCGCCCAGGGCGAAAGCACCTTGCCGCAGCGTCGGCGGCACGGCGCGAATCGCCTCGCGGCTGGCGATGATGATCGTCGGGAGGACCAGCAGGCTGAGGGTCAAGGCGCCTGCCAGGACGCTGGCGCCGAGGTTCAGGGCCCGCGCGAAGAGCGCCAGGCCCAACATGCCGTAGACGATCGACGGCACCCCGGCGAGGTTGTTGATGTTGGTCTCGACCCACCGCGAGAAGGGGCCGCGGTGGCTGTACTCTTCCATGTAGACCGCCGCGCCGAGACCCAGCGGGATGGCGATCAGCGCGGTCAGGAACATCAGCCAGAAGGTTCCCTGGAGCGCCGGCCAGATCCCCGCCGCCGCCCACCGGCTGCTGGGCGGACTGCTCAGGAACTGCCAGTCGAGGTGCCGCAGGCCCTGGAGCAGGACGCCCCCGACGAGCACGCCCAGCAGCCCGATGGCGACCCAGATCATGCCCTGACAGACCCGCCCGAACCAGCGGTCGAAGCTCCGCCGCCGGGCCACCTGCGCGCTGACTTCGGCGCTGCTGAGGCTCATTCATACTCCTCCCGGAAGCGCCGCATGATGGCCTGCGCAATCATGTTCATGACGAGGGTGATCCCGAACAGCAGCGTCCCGACCGCGAACAGCGTGCGATAGCCGACGGTGCCGTAGGGGTTGTCGCCGAGCGAGATCTGGACCATGTAGCCGGTCATCGCCTGGATGCTGACCAACGGGTTGAGCGTCATCTTCGGCGTCGACCCGGCCGCCAGGGTGACCGCCATCGTCTCACCGATGGCCCGGCTAAGCGCCAGCACGATGGCCGCCAGCACGCCCGACAGGGCCGCGGGGAAGACGATCCGCGTGGAGACCTCGAAACGCGTCGCGCCGAGGCCGTAGGCCCCGTCCCGCATCGCCCGCGGGACGGCCCGGAAGGCGTCGTCACAGAGCGAGGCGACCGTCGGCAGGATCATGATGCCAACCACGACGCAGGCGCTGGCGGCGTTGAAGACCTCAGTGCTGGGGATCCAGCGCTGCAGGAACGGCGTCACGAAGGCCACCGCGAAGTAGCCGTAGACCACCGTCGGCACGCCGGCCAGCAGCTCCAGGATGGGCTTCACGCGACGGCGGAACGACTCCGTGGCGTACTCGGCCAGGTAGAAGGCGCTGCCCAGCCCCAGGGGTACGGCAATCAGGGACGAGCCGACCGTCACCAGGACGGTGCCGCAGACCAGCGGCAACACGCCGAAGGCCGGCGGCTCGAAGAGCGGATGCCACTGGGTTCCGAAGAAGAACTCCAGCGGCGAGACTTCGCGGAAGAAGCCAATCGTCTCGAAGGCCAGGACCAGGACGATCCCCACGGTGACGGCGATGGAGAGCGCCGCGCTGCCGCCAAGCACGCCGCCAATCAGGCGTTCGACGCGCTCGCGCAGTTGCTTGCTGCGACCGAGGTCCAGCTCGCCGGCACCGCTATTGGTCGTCCTGGTCCCGCTGGCCATCGAGCTACTTGCCCTTCTCGCCGGCTGGCGCCGCGGGAGCAGCCGCAGGCGTGGCCGCCAGGCCGTCGGCGAGGCTGCCCTTGTGGCCGCTGAAGGTCGAGCCGGTGGTCTTGGCGCTGAGCCGCTCACCGACCTTGGTGACGATCTCGGCGGGCAGGCCGACGTAGCCGACCTGGGCCGCCAGCGTGGCGCTCTGCTCGACGTAGAACTTGGCGAAGGCCGCCACTTCCGGCCGCTCCAGCGCCTTGGCGCTGACGTAGATGAACAACGGGCGGGACAGCGGCTTGTAGCTGCCGTCGCGGACCGTCGTCTCGCTCGGCTCGACCGGCTGGCCACCTTCGGCCTGCACCGGGACGACCTTCAGCTTGTCCTTGTTGTTGACGTAGTAGCTGAAGCCGAAGTAGCCCAGGCCGCCCTTCGACCCGGCGACGCCCTGCACCAGCGTGTTGTCGTCTTCGCTGGCCGTGTAGTCGGTCCGCGAGGCGCCTTCCTTGCCGCAGATCTCGTCGGTGAAGTAGTCGAAGGTGCCGCTGTCGGTGCCGGGCCCGAACAGCTTGACCGGCTCCGCCGGGAAGCTCGCGCGGACGTCCTTCCAGGTCTTGACCTTGCTGCTGGGCTCCCAGATCTTCTTCAGTTCGGCCACGGTCAGGTGGTCGACCCAGTCGTTCTGCGGATGCACCACCACCGCCAGCCCGTCGTAGGCCACCGGCAGCTCGACGAAGTCGATGCTGGCCGTCTGGCAGGCCTCGATCTCTTTGTCCTTGATCGGCCGCGACGCGCCGGTGACTTCGATCTCCCCCGCGCCGAACTTCTTCATGCCGCCGCCGGTGCCCGCCTCGCCGACCGTCACCTTGACGTTCGGGTTGCCCTTCATGAACTCCTCGGCGACCGCCTCGGAGATCGGCATCACCGTGCTGGACCCCGACACGTTGATCGCGCCGCTCAGATCGGTCGCCGCCGGGGCGCCCGGCTCGGCCGCCACCGGGGCGCCGCCCTCGGGCGTCGGCGCGGGCGTCGGCGCCTCGTCGGCCGGCTTGCTGCAACCGCTCAGGATCACCGCGGCCAGCAGCCCGGCACACCAGAATCGCTTCATGCGCTCGGCTCCTCGGGGCTGCGCGCGGCCCGCCAGCGAGCGGCTACAGCGCCGTCCAGCCCACGACTCCGTAGCCTGGAGCGAGTGCGTTAGCGGTGTGTTAGATGCGGGTGAACCACTAGAAAGCGATCTCGTAGCGGCCTGCGCCGGGCTGGCCCACGGTGAAGGTTACCCACCCGTCGGCGGCCGTCGCGGCGACCTCACCGAGGTCCTGGCCGCTGCCGGCGGCCAGCGCGCGCACCCGCAGCCGGGGTCGCGGGGTGCCGACTTGGACGCTGACCTGGAAAGCGCGACCACGCGGGTAGGGGTAGACCACCCAGCTCCGCGCGCTGCTCGCCACCAGCTTCGCGGCGCCGGTCGTCCGCAGCAGGCCGTGGGCGGCCGCGGTGGTCGGCGGATTGAGGCGGACGTTCCAGTCTGGCTGCGGCCCGACCTGATCGTCGGTCGTCGTCACCGGCTGCGGACTAACCTTGGTGACCTGGCCGTTCGTCTGCGTAATCGCCAGGCGGCCGAGCAGGATGCGCTCACCCTTCGCCCGTACACCGCTCAAGCGCAGGCGGCCGGTCTTCCAGAGGCCGATGGTGATGTCGTGCGTCGCGAACTTGGTGGCCGGCACGGTCAGTCGGTGGGGGCCGTCGACGATCACCTCGCCGGGCTGCCACTGGCTGGTCGGCTTCGGCAACCCGTGGTCGTGCTGCCACAGAATGTCATCCCCGCCCCACTGGTCGGCGGCATCGTTGGTGAAGTGGACGAAGCAGTGGTAGTCGTCGTCCAGCTTCTGCCCGACCCGCCACTCGTAGGTCACCTCGATCTGGTCGCCGCCGAGGTGCTTCAGCTCCCGCAGGCGCGGCTCGACGTCGATCGGCCGGTTGACGTACGGCTGCGGATACCAGGTGCGGGCGTCGACGTAGGTGTAGTCCGGCGTCTGGGCGACGTCGACGACCTTGCCGTCGCGCAGCTCACAGGCCGCCTCCGAATCCGGCCCGACCGCCCGCCAGCCCCACTGCGGCAGGGCGTGACCGTCCACCGTCCAGGGCTCCGCGGCCCAGTTGACCCACACCGTCAGCCCGCTGGCGTAGCGGATCCGCTGGCGCTGCGTCTGGCTCACCGCGAGGGCCAGACTGGCACTGACGAAGCGCTCGCCGACGGCGTAGTCGACGGCTGTGACGCGCGAGGTGTTGGCGAGCCGCTGCACGGCGTGCAGCAGGTGATGCTCTTTGGCGATGTGCTCGACGTTGCCGGTCAGCGCATGGCCGATGAAGCCGGCGTGGCCGTAGGTAATCTCCTGCGCGCGGTACTTGTCCAGATCGGTGGCCGTCCCGACGTTCTGGCCGAAGTGCGCGTCGTAGCCCTGGCGGAACCAGCGCTCGTAGTAGCCCATGCCGTGATTGACCATCTGGGGATGCAGCTTCAGCAGGTCGAAGTCCAACAGCGCGGTGTGGTCCTCACCACCGCTGACCTGCGCCTCGACACCGTCGCAGCGGCCGGCCCAGTAAAACTGGTTGTTGCCCTCGCCAAACAGCGGCCCCTCGTGCGCCTGGCGCATGTACTGGTAGAGCGCCGTGTCGTGTTGCACCTTCGAGAGCGCCATCCCCGCCAGCGGTTGGCCAGCCTCGTGGTCGAGTTGGTGCCACGGCGGCACGCACGTATGCACATCGAGGTAGGCTGCGTTGGTGCCGAACTGCTGGTGCGCTGCGGGGGCGACCTGCTTGGCATACTCCAGCGCTCGGTTGCACTTCAGCCCGTAGCTCTGGACCTTGGTGCCAGGGTTGTACCAGGCCGGCGACGGCTGGCCGTCCGCCTGCAGCACCCGCGCGCTGGGGTCGTAGGACGGCGCGTCTGGGTAGAGGTCGATGTAGTTCTCGTGCAGTGACCAGACATAGCCGCACTCGCGGGCCGCCTTCCCGAACTCGGCCATCCCCGCCGCGCCGCCGTAGGCCGGGTTCGGCGGCAGGTGGTCCGGCAGCTTCACGTCGTAGCCATAGCGCTGCCAGTCGTGCTGGATGATCGCCACGTGGTCGACGCCGTGGTCCTTCAGGTTGCGCAGCAGCGCCGCATCGCCGGCGTAGCCGCCCGGCTGGTGGCCCCACAGGTCGAGCATCACCTTCGGCCCGAGCAGGGCCAGGTAGGGCGAGACCGGGTGCGGCAAGTTCGGCAGCACCTCGGCGAAGTGCGGCGAGACCACCACGTAGCCCGACTCCAGCAACGCGTTGCGCCGACCATCGGTCAGGGTGTGGTAGGCCGCCTCGCCCTGCGGGCAGGCCGAGGCGTGGCTGACGGTCCAGTCGAGGTAGCGGCTGGCGAACAGCGCGTCGGCCGGGAGGTAGTCGCAGGCACCCAGCAAGTAGGGCACGCCCAACCGTCGCCGCAGCGCCGCGCCGGCCAGTTGGCCCAACGAGAAGCTGCTGACCTGCGCAGTGGCGCACTCCGCGCGCACCGCCAATGCCCGGCCAGCGAGGCCCAGCGTCCAGGTCACCACCGCGCCGCCCTGCTCGGCCGGGTAGCGCCACTCGACCCGCGCACTGCGGCGGGCGGCGTCGGCAGTGGCGCTGACCAGACTGCCGCCCTGCCCGCGGATGGGCCGCTCGCCGACCACCAAGGTTACCCCGCCGCCGGCCGCCGGCCGCAGCACGCGCCCGTCATCGACCTGCACGGTCAGATCGTCGAGCGTGCCGCTGGTTGGCCGCCAGTTGTAGACCACCGTGGCGTCGGCCGCTTTGGTGATGAACCGAAAGCCGTCGGCGGCGCGCTCCAGGGCCGTCTCGGCGGGCAGCAACGTGGCCGGGGCCACGCCCTGTTCGGCGCCGGGGCGGTTCGCCACGGCCTCCAGGCTGACACCCTCGACAGCGCGGTAAGCCGGCTTCGCCAGCAGCTCGGCCAGCCGGTCGCGCGGTGCCGTGCCGGGCGGGCCGCAGATGATCTGCGGTTGGCTCCAGTACGAGAAGTCGAAGCTCGAGTTGCGAGCCGGGCCGGGCTCGACCTGCAGCCGGAGCACCACCTCACGTCCGGCCGACGCCGACAGGTCGAAGCTGAAATCCTTCCACGCGGCCTGGGCGTAGTGCTCGCGAAACAGCTCGCGCTCGGTGCCGTCCAGCAGTGCCGCGCTGAAGGTGACGCCGTCGCTGCGGTCGGGCTCCATGCTGTAGGGGTTCATCGTGATGCCGGTCCGGAAACTGATCGGCGTCGCCTGCGGTAGCCGCAGCCGGTACTCGACGAACATCCGCCCCGGCGCCACCCGCCACGGCGAGTGCAGCAAGATGGCTGGCCGCCCGAGCACCTGGTCGCCCAGATGGTACGAAATCCCGGTGCGGTCGTCGAAGTGGCTGCTCCAGCCGTCGGGCATGTACTCGACCGGCTGGTCGTACGACTGCCAGCCGACCCGAAACAGCCCGACCTCGGCCAACTCGGTGACCCCCGGCGCCACCGTCACCGCCTCCTGCGCCACCACGGCGGACAGACAACAGAGACCCAGCCAGGCTGCTCGCATCACGCACTCCGCGGCGCTTCCTTCGCGTTCGTCCGGGGAGTTCCTTGCAGTGGCCAGGGGGCCGGCCGGTCGAGTGTGGATTGTGTGCGGTATCCACTCCAAGTCCGCGTGGCGAGCGCTGCGGCCCGGCCGAGGCTAGCCGTCGCGCTCCGCCAGCACGGCCTCGCGCAGCAGCGGCCACTCGGGGTGATCCGCGGCGATCCGCCAGCGATCCCCAGCGACGGTCCCGCCGAGGGGACCCAGGACCCCGGCCACCGCGGTCACGACCGCCGGCAGGCGGCTGGAGGGCCACAGCTCGATGGTCCCGTCGGGATGCAGCGCCCAGTCCAGATCGTCATGCCGGCGGAGCCGCAGCAGGGCATGGAGCAGGTCTGACATCGGCTGGCTACGGCGCGGTGCGTTGCTGCTCCATGAAGGTCCCGTGGGCACTGTAGAAGGCGGCGTGGGCGTTGTTGCCGCCGCCGTGGCCGGCCAGGGGGAGGATCACCAGTTGCTTTGGGCAGGGCAGGGCGTTGTAGGCGGCGATCACGCCGGCTGGGGCGCAGGTGGTGTCGATCAGGCCGACGCCCAGCAGCGCCGCCTTGCACTTCACGCGGCGGGCGAAGTTGACCGCGTCGAAGTACCGACTGACCTCCAGGGCCTTCTCACTGTCGGGCTGGGGCCCCCAGCCGACCAGTCGCGGCCAGCCCGGCGAGCGGTTGGCGAGGTGGCCGGTGTGGTCGCAGAGCGCCGCCACATTGGCGCTGAGGGCGGTCACCGCCGGATGCAGCCCGGCCGTGATCAGCGACTGCCCGCCGCCCTGGCTGCCGCCTTGGACCACCATCGTGCGCTGGTTCCACTCCGGCTGTTTGGTGAGGAAGTCGATGGCGCGATAGCAGGAGAGGTACATCCGCAGGAAGTAGCTGGTCTCGCGATCCTCGCGCCCCTGGCCGCTGTAGCCCCGCAGCGTCGTGGCGTCGAGGTTCTTGTAGTAGTCGGCAGGCTGGTCGATGGGGCAGTCGTGGGCGATGATGTTGAACATCAGCCAGCCCTGGGTGGCCGGCCAGATCACCCAGTTGCGGTCGAGCGGGTAGACGCCCGCCCACTGCACCTGCAACTGCGCCGGCAGGTTGGTCTGGCCCTTCGGCCGCGCCAACTGCCCGTAGATCTTGGTCCCGCGAATGTTGTCGAGGGTGACCTTGAAGTACTCGATGTTGGGCTCGCCGACGTCGACCGGCTCCATCTGCACGTTCAGCGGCACCGCGGCCAGTTCGGCCAGCTTGGCCGCCCAGAAGGCGTCGAAATCGGCCGGTGGGGGCGCCGAGGGGCCGATCCGGTCGGGATCGAAGACCGCCCCGCCGAGGGCGTTGACCGGCGGCGCGCCCTCGACCTTGTACTGCACATTGAGCAGCAGCGTCCCGGCGTCGGCCCGCGTGCCGCTGACGGTGGCCTGGCCGTCGACCAACGGTGCGGTGCCAGCGCTCAGTTGCGCCAGCCCGCCGTTCTGCACCCGCCACTGCACCTCGCCGGTCGCCGGCTGCCCGTCGGCCGTGGCGGCGATGCTCCAGGTGACGGTCTCGCCAGGGGCGTAGACCCCGGTTGGGTGATCCGGCGCGACCTCGACCTTGACCTCGGCGGCACAGGCCACCAGCGGGGCGAGCAGCAACCAGCAGAGCGAAAGGCGACGCAGCATGGCCGAGCGCGGCACGGGCAGACTCCTGCAAGCGCGCCGACGATACCACAGCGGTGGGCCGGCGCCAAGCCGGGCGAACCGGCCGCGGCGTCCCCAAAGCAAACGGCCCGGTTCGGATTGAACCGGGCCGCTATAGCGGGGGCAGGATTCGAACCTGCGACCTGCGGGTTATGAGCCCGCCGAGCTACCAGACTGCTCCACCCCGCGTCGGGGATCATCAAGGTAGCACCGCTCGCCGAAGCTGTCAAGAGGGATCGGCGGGCGATTTGGGTGCGGGGCCGGCGGAGGGCTTGGTGGAGGAGCGCCTGGCTTGGACCGCTCCGCGCTGCCGCGATGCTCGCCAAGAGTGAATATGGACCGGGCCACCTCCCTGTGTTATAGTCTGCCTTGAACATGGATCAGATTGGCATCCATGTTCAAGGCAGGTGGGCGATGACGATGGGAACGGCCTCAGGTGCTGGCCGCGCGGGACGGTACGTGCGGCAACTGAGCGGCTACCGGGCATTCGTGCCGGCGCCGCTGCCGCCGCAGCCGGCGGTCCGGCTGGAGGGGGAGCTGGCGGTCGCGCTGTCGGAGGCTGACCGGGCGCTCGGCCGTCTGGCTGGAGCGGTGCAGACCATTCCAGACCCCGACCTGTTCGTGATGATGTACGTGCGCCGGGAGGCGGTCCTCTCGAGCCAGATCGAAGGGACCCAAAGCAGCCTGCACGACCTGTTGGCGGCCGAGGCGGCGTTGTATGACGACACCACACCTCGCGACGTCGCCGAGGTGATCAACTACGTGGCAGCGCTGCGGCTCGGCTTGCAGCGCCTCGCGGAACTGCCCGTCTCGGTCCGACTGATGCGGGAGATCCACGCCCGCCTGCTCGAAGGCGTGCGCGGCAGCCGGCTGACACCGGGCGAGCTGCGGAGAAGCCAGAACTGGATCGGTCCGGCTGGCTGCACGTTGGCCACGGCCACGTTCGTGCCGCCGACGTGGGAAGAGGTGCCGGTGGCGCTTGGCCAGTTGGAGCAGTTCCTGCACCACGAGCGTGCGTTGCCGTTGCTGGTGAGGATTGGCCTGGCCCACGCGCAGTTCGAGACGATTCACCCATTCCTGGACGGCAATGGCCGCCTCGGCCGGCTGCTGATCACCTTTCTGTTGTGCGAGCAGGGCGCTCTCAGCCATCCGGTGCTCTATCTGTCGCACTACCTCAAGGGCCACCGCGCGGCCTACTACGAGCATCTGCACGCCGTTCGAGAACACGGTGACTGGGAAGGCTGGCTGACCTTCTTCCTGAGCGGCGTGGCTGCCGTGAGTGCCGAGGCGGCGGCGACCGCCGGCCGAATCCTGGCGCTCTGTGAGGCGCAGCGTAACGCGGTCAACGATCACCTGGGCCGGGCCGCGGCGAACGGCCACCGCATTCTGGCAGCACTCTACCGCCGGCCGCTGACGACCGTGTCCAATCTGGCGGCCCTCCTGGGATGCTCGTTCCAGACCGCCAACACGCTCGCCCGGCGGCTCGTCGAGGCCGATGTGATCAGCGAAACCACCGGCTACGCACGCCACCGGCGGTACCGCAACCACCACTACATCGGGCTCTTCACCGACGACCCACCTGCCCACCCCGCCCCCTGACAGGACTCCCCACCTCCCACGCGAACAACCCGGCCGGAGCGCGGTGATGATCCTCTACCGGTACCACGTCCCGGGCAGCGCGCCGCCGGCGATTGGGGTCGGGACGCCCGACGGGCTGGTCGACCTGGCCGGCCGCGATGGCTTCCGCGAGGTCCAGAGCTGGGCGGCGCTGCTGGCGCTGCCGGAACTGGCGGCGCGGCTGGGTCGCGCCTTTGCGGGCGGGGCGCCGCCGCGGGTGGTGGTGGCCTGGGACGAGCTGGCGCCGGGTCCTGATCCGCAGCGGCCGCACCTGTTGGCGCCGGTGGACGAGCAGGAGGTCTGGGGCGCGGGGGTGACCTACCAGATCAGCCGCCTGGAGCGGATGAAAGAGAGCGAGACCGCCGCCAGCGTCTACGATCAGGTCTACACGGCGCCGCGGCCGGAGCTGTTCTTCAAGGCCGCGCCCCGCCGGGTGCGGGGGCCGGGAGCGCCGATCCGGGTGCGCGCCGATTCGCGCTGGACGGTGCCCGAGCCGGAGCTGGCGCTGATCTTGGCACCAGACCTGCGGATCGTCGGCTACAGCCTGGGCAACGACGTCAGCGCGCGGGACATCGAGGGCGTCAACCCGCTTTACCTGCCGCAGGCGAAGATCTACGAAGGCGCCTGCGCGCTGGGGCCGGGCATGGTCCTGGCCGACGGCTTCGATCCATTGGCCCAGACCCTGGCGGGGCGGATCGTGCGGGGCGGTCAGGATCTCTGGGCCGACCGCACCGAGGTCAGCCGGCTGAAGCGTCCGCTCACCGAGCTGGTCGAGTACCTCGGGCGCGAGCAGCAGTTCCCCGACGGGGCGGTGCTCTTCACCGGCACCTGCCTGGTGCCGCCGGAGCCGCTCAGCCTGCAGGTCGGCGACGTCGTCGAGCTGACCCTGTCGGGGCTCGGGACGTTACGCAACCCGGTTGGGCCGTAGCGGGCGGCGGCACCAGTGGGCGGTGGCTCAGAGCCGGGCGACGAAGCGCGTAAGGCGGGTGATGGCCTCACGCAAGTCGTCCAGGCTGGCGGCGTAGGTGGCTCGCAGGTGGCCCTCGCCGCAGGCGCCAAAGGCGTTGCCGGGCACCACAGCCAGCTTCTCCTCGGTCAGCAGCCGCTGACAGAAGGTCTCGCTGTCGAGCCCCGTGGCGCGGATGTCGGGGAAGGTGTAGAAGGCCCCGCGCGGCAGGAAGCAGGGTAGGCCGGCGCTGTTGAAGCCGGCGACCAGCAGGCGCCGGCGCTGGTCGTACGACTTGACCATCTCCTCCACCGCGCGTTCGCCACGCCGCAGGGCCTCGATGGCGGCTTCCTGGCCCATGATGCTGGCGCACATCAGGGCGTACTGGTGGATCTTAACCATCCCGGCCAAGATGTCGCCCGGGGCGCAGGCGTAGCCGACCCGCCAACCGGTCATCGCATAGGCCTTGCTGAAGCCATTGAACAGGATCAGCCGCTCGCGGGCCCCGGGCAGGGCCGCGGCGCAGACATGCGCGGTGCCGTCGTACAGCAGCCGGTCGTAGATCTCGTCGGACAGCAGGATCAGGTCGTGGGCGGCGGCCAGGTCGGCGATGTCGCGCATCGTCTGGAGCGGGTAGACGGCCCCGGTCGGATTGCTCGGCGAGCCGATCAAGATCGCCCGCGTGCGCGGCGTGATGGCCGCCTCCAGCAACTCGACGCGCGGCACGAACTCGTCCTCGACGTAGGTCGGCACCGGCACCGGCTGGCCGTGGGCGAGGGTCACGGTGGGGCCGTAGCTGACGAAGCACGGCTCGGGGATCAGAACCTCGTCGCCCGGCTCCAAGATCGCCCGGAAGGCCAGGTCGAGCGCCTCGCTGACGCCGACCGTGACCAGGATCTCGCTGGCCCAGTCGTAGCGCACCTGATAGCGCCGCTCGAGATTGTCGGCGATGGCCTGGCGCAGCTCGGGCAGGCCGAGGTTCGAAGTGTAAGTGGTCCGGCCGGCTTCCAGCCCGGCGATGCTGCGGGTCGAGATCACCCACGGGGTGGCAAAATCGGGTTCGCCGACGCCCAGGCTGATCACGCCCGGGGTGCCCTGCACCAGGTCAAAGAAACGCCGAATGCCGCTGGGCGGCAGATCTTCTACCAGCCGCGCGACGCGGCGGCGGGTCGGGACCGTGACGTCGCTCATGGCGCCACCGCCAGACGCTGGGTCTCGGTCTCGTTGAGCATCATCTGGCCATCCAGCTTGTACTTGCGCAGCACGAAGCTGGTGGCGGTGCTCTCGACGCCCTTCATCGGCGCCAGCTTCTCGGCCACAAAGAGCGCCACTTCGCGGTAGTCGCGGCCCTCGATCACCAGCAGCAGGTCCTGCCGGCCGCTGATCAGGTAAAGGCTGTGGACTTCCTCGAAGAGGGCCAGTCGCTTGGCGATGGCGTCGAACCCGAAGTCCGGCTCGGGCTTCACCCGGACATCGACAAAGGCATAGATGTGCGGGCCGCCGACCTTGTCCCAGTCGACGATCGCGCGGTAGGCCTTGATCACGCCGGCAGCCTCCAGCCGCTCGATCTCAGCAGCCACCTCAGCCTCGGCCAGGCCGAGGCGGGTCGCCGCCTCAGCAGCCGCGACGCGGGCGTCGGCTTGCAGAATCTCGAGCAGTTGATGGCGCTGCCGTTCGGTCATCGTAGGTCACCTCTCCGCTCCGGAGCGTCGCCGGAGGCAGCGGCAGTCTACGCCCGCAGCGAGGGTCGGTCAAGGAAGCGGAGCGGTCGGCAGAAACTCGAAGCAGGCCGGCGGTGAACGGGCAGCCCGCGCCCGCTCCACGGCTCCGAGCCGCCGCGACGCACCCGGACCGATCTGCACGTTGCCCGCGAGCTTCATCCCGGCCAGACCTCGCCGCCGCAAGGCTCGCCCCAGTCGGTCTCGTCATGCCGGTTGTCGGCTGTGATGGCGTTGACCAGCTCGGCGAGACTCGGCGTGCGGCGAGCCACCGGCCGCAGCTCCACAGCCCCATCGCGCAGTTCCAGATCCACGGTCATGCCAAGCTGCAGGCCGCAGGCATCCGCCAACGACTTTGGGATTCGATCCGCCAGGCTGTGGCCCCACCGCGCTGCGCGGGTCTGCATCGGTCGCTCCGGTAGAGCCTAAGGTAGAGCCCACGGCCCGCCCGTGTCAACGGCGCTGCTGGGCGCCTGCGGGAGGAGCCCCAGGCCGGTCCGCCAACCCCTCGCCCGGAGCACGCCATGCGCATCGCTTGTTCGACCAGCTTTCACCGCGGCGACCTGCCCACCGCGTTGGCGACCATCGCCCGGCTCGGCTTTCGAGAAGTCGACCTGATCTGCATCCCGCAATGGGAGCACGTCGTGCCGGCCGACCTGGTGTCCAACTTCGCGGCCACCGCCGACCAGGTGGCCGGGTTGCTGGCCCAGCACGGCCTGACGGCCATCGCCGGCAACCTGGCGCTTGGCCACCTCTACCAGCGCGACTCCACGTTGACCGAGCGCCTGGCGCAGGCGGCGGCCGTGGCCCGCCTGATGCAGCGGCTGGGGGTGCGGCTGGTCTCGTGCTACCCCGGCTACCGTACCGACCAGCCGGCCGGCGAGGTGCTGGCCGCGACCGCGGCGACGTTGCGCGAGCTGCTCGACATCGGCGCGGCGCACGGCGTGCAGTTCCTGGTCGAGCCGCACAAGGACACGCCGTGGGAGAGTGTCGCCGCGGGCGAGGCGTTGTTGGCCGCGGTGCCCGAGTTGCAGGTCGCCTACGATCCCAGTCACTACGCGATGCAGGGCATTCCGCTGGAGGCCACGCGGGGCATTCTGGCGCGGGCCGGGCACGTCCACTTCCGTGGCGCCGCGCCGGGTCGGATGCAGGCGCCGGCCGCCGAGAGCACGGTCGACGTCGAGGCGTTGGTGACCGCCCTGCGCCAACAGGGTTACGCGGGTGACGCTTCGTTGGAGTTCCTGCCGGACCTGCCGGAGGTCGCCCAGGAGTTGACCAGCCTGCGACAGCGCGTCGCCACCGCCTGGGAGGTGAGACCATGATCTGGGGCTTCGCCGGGCCGTGGTACGGCCAGTTTCTGCGCCAGCCCGACGGCACGCTGCCGGCGGGTGAGGAGGCCCAGCTCTGGGCCAAGCTGGAGTTCTTGCGACGCCATGGGCTGCGCTGTCTGGGCCTCGGCCTGACCGCTTTCGACGCGCTGGCGCCCGACCTGCGAGAGCGGCTCGGTGCCTACCTGGCCGAGCACGACCTGCACCTGACGCTGTACGTCGGCTTCAAGTACCTGGAGGCCGACGACGCCGAGGCGCAGCGCCAGGCCGACCAGACCGCCGCGCTGCTGGCTCGCCACGCCGCCACAGCGCGCTGTCCGCTGTGCCTCACCACCCCACGGGCCGGCCACCGCTTCGACCGCCAGCGGCCGCTGCTCGAGAAGTTCGACCGCCTGACCGCCAGCCTGACGCCGTTGGCGGCCGCGGTCCACGCCGCCGGGCTGCCGTTGGGCATCGAGAATCACGGCGACTACTATGTCGACGAGCTGGTCGGCCTGTGCCGCCGGGTGCCGCACCTGGGGCTGTTCCTGGATACCGGCAACTGCTTCCTGATCGGCGAACGCCCGGCGCCCGCCTGTGCCGTCGCCGCGCCGTATGTCGTCGGTACGCATTTCAAGGACCACCTCGTGGCGCCGCGGCACGACGCGCGGCCGCTCCACTTCGAGGTCGGCGGCGCCGCCCTGGGCGACGGCGATGTCGGCCTGCGCGAGTGCTGGAACCTGCTGCGGGAGCGCAATCCGCGCTGGCCGGAGCTGGTCATGGAGATCGAGATGGTGGCCCCCGAGGGCGGCGATCCCGTGGCGGCCTTGGACCGCTCGCTGGCGTTTCTGCGCAGTCTGCCGGGAGGAGGCCTGGAATGAGCTACCGCGCCGTCGTGGTCGGTCTCCGGATGGGCCAGGCCCACGCCAAGAGCCTGGCGACTTCGGACCACTTCCACCTGGTCGGCCTCTGCGACCTGGACCGCGCGCTGGCCGAACGGGTGGCCGCCGCGTTGGGCCAGCCGGCGGTCTACACCGACTACGCCGAGCTGCTGGCGGAGCTGCAGCCGGAGGTCGTGGCGATTGCCACCCCGACGCAGCTCCACGCGACGCAGACGTTGGCAGCCGTGGCCGCCGGAGCGCGGGCGGTCTGCTGCGAGAAGCCGATGGCCGTCCAGCCGACGGACGCGCGGGCGATGCTGCAGGCCTGCGAAGCGGCCGGGGTGACGCTGATCGTCAACCACCAGCGGCGCTGTTCCGATGATCTGCTGACGGCCCGGCAGTTGATCGCCGACGGCGCGATTGGCGACCTGCTGCAGCTCCGCGGCCAGTGTGCCGGCGATCTGCTGAGTGACGGCACCCACGTGCTCGACAGCCTGCTCTACCTGGCGGACGACCGCGAGGCGGCCTGGGTCGCGGGCTGGCTGCACGCCGAGTTCGGCCCGACGCCGCTGCACGGCCACACCGCGCCGGGCGTGCGCTTCGGTCACCGGGTCGAGGCCGGCTGCACCGCTGAGGTGCAGTTGGTCGACGGACCGCGCCTCAGCCTGCTCTGTGGCGACGTCCGCGAGCCGGCGCGCGCCTACCAGGACTACCTGATCGAAGGGACCCACGGCCGCCTCTGGCGCACCGGCGACGCCGACAGCCCGAACCTCTACCTGGCCGACGGCCACCCCGGCACCCACGCCGCGGGTGTGGTCCAAGGGCGTCTCCAGACAGTCGCCTGCGACGGTGGCCCCTGGCGCGGCGTCGACGGCACCGCCTGCCGCGGCGGCATCCCGCGGAGCTACGACCTGCTGGCAGCCACCCTCTGTGACGGCGCTACGCACCCGCTGAGCGGCGCCAACAGCCTGCGCAGCTTCGAGATCCTGACCGCCATCGCCGAGTCCGCCCGCTTCCACCGTCGCCTCACCCCGCCGGTGGCGACGGCCGAGTGGCCGCTGGACTCGATGCTGCGGGCGGGGGTGTGGGGGTAGGGGGGACAGTGGCTGGCAGGGAAAGGAGATGGTCGCCAGCAGTGTAAGCCAGGTCCGGGCGGTGAGGGTGGCGATGTCAGAACTGGTGGTCGCGCTGGTCGCCGAGGTCGGTACCAACCTGGAGCGCGTGACGGCGCACCTCAAGCGGAAGCTCGGACTGTGCAAGTACGCGGTTGAGGCGCTGAAGGTCTCCCAACTGGTGATTGAGGCCGAGGCCGGCCTGCAGCCCGCGATCGACCAGCGGGAGCAGGACCGCATCTGGTCTCGAATGAACGCTGGTGACCGCCTGCGGCGTGACTCCGAGAGGATGGACTACATGGCGCTGGGGATCGCTGCGGCGATCCGGGCCAAGCGCGCCGAAGCCGGACTGGCGAACCAGCCCCTCGGTCGGAAGGCATTCCTGATCGATTCCCTCAAGAGGCCTGAGGAGGTGGCCCTCCTGCGGGACATCTACGGTCCTGGCTTCTTTCTGATTGGAGTGTCTGCCAGCGCCGAGACTCGTCGATCCCACCTTGAGAGCCTGGGCGTCAAGGACACCTACGAGTGGAACAAGCTAATGGAGCGGGATCGCCACGGAGAAGAGCCCTATGGCCAACGGGTGAGGTCGACGTTCGAACTGGCTGACTTCTTTGTGGAGCTCCATGCCGATGACACAGCCTTGCAGCGGTCTTTGGGTCGGATCGTCGACCTGATGTTCGGCCACCCGTTTGAGTCGCCCCGCTTCGATGAGTATGCGATGTTCCTGGCCTTCACGGCGGCGCTCCGGTCGACCGATCTGTCGCGCCAAGTCGGGGCTGCGATCGCCGTTGGCCGGGAAATCGTGGCGGTCGGCGCGAACGACGTGCCGCGGCCCGGCGGCGGGTTGTACTGGCAGGAAGACATCACAGACCCCTCGGAGGATCCGCGCGACTTCGCGCGTGGCCATGACTCGAACCAGCAGGAGCGCCGGCGGATTGCGGAGCGATTGGTCGACGACCTGGGAGAACTCGATCTGCGGCATGATCGAATGCGGGAGGTGGCCGAGCGCGCCTTGCGGGATGTCACGGAGTACCACCGAGCGGTCCACGCAGAGATGGCCGCGCTGCTGGCGTGTGCCCGGATGGGCCAGGGAACGCAGGGCGGCACCCTCTACTGCACCACCTACCCGTGTCACAACTGCGCCAAGCACATCATCGCGGCTGGACTGTCGCGGGTGGTCTTCGTCGAACCCTATCCCAAGAGCCACACAGCGGATCTCTATGGCTACGCCCTCAGTGGGCCCGGTCAGGCTGTGCAGTTCGTACCGTTCACCGGCGTCGGCCCGCGACGGTTCTTCGATCTCTTCTCGGTCGGCCTGGGCGCTGGTGAGAAGCTGATCCGCAAGCACCAGGACGGTCGCGCAGTGCAGTGGGAGGAGCAGACCGCCAAGCTCCGAACACCGCTGCTGCCGACTTCGTTCTTGGATCGCGAGCGAGCGGCGGCGTCGCTGTTCGGGACAGCCCAGAAGGACAAATGATGGCACCAGAACCGGCTACTCCAGCGACCTTCGATATGCATCGCTGGCGAGAGCAGCTCCGGGCATCCTGCGAGTCAGCGCGGCAAGAGGTGGCCGACTGGCCGGCTTGGAAGCGCGATGGCAGTTCCACCGCCGCACTTCGCGAAGCCGACGCCAGGGCATCCCGCCAAAGCCAACCCGCCAGCCCTTAGGCTGGTGCTGCAGCCCAAGCGGCCCTACTCCTCCAGCCCCCGCTTCGCCAGGCTGAGGCAGAGGTTGACCAGCGTGCGGGCGCCGTAGCCGGTGGCTCCTTGCGGTTGGTAGCCCTGCTCGGACTTGGCGATGCCGTGGCCGGCGATGTCGAGGTGGGCCCAGGGGGTGCTGCCGACGAACTCCTGGAGGAACATCGCCGCGCTGCTGGCGCCGCCGCTGGCTTCGCCCGAGATGTTCTTGAGGTCGCTGATGCTGCCGCGCATCAGCTCGCCGTACTCCTCGTCCAGTGGCAGTTCCCAGAACTTCTCGCCGCTCTGCAGCCCGACCTGGCGGATCCGTTCCAGGAGCCGCCGGTCGCTGCCGAAGACGCCCGCGTAGAACGGGCCCAAGGCGCGCATGCAGGCGCCGGTCAGGGTGGCGATGTCGACCACCGGCGCCAGGCCGAGGGTGGCGGTGGCATAGGTCAGGGCGTCGGCCAGGATCAGTCGCCCCTCGGCGTCGGTGTTGAGGATCTCGACCGACTTGCCGGCCAGGCCGGTGACCACGTCGCCCGGCATGATGCTGTGCGCGCCGACCAGGTTCTGCACGGCGGCGACCACGCCGGTGACGTTCAGCGGCACCCGCAGCCGGGCCAGCGCGCCCATCGCGCCGAGTACCGCGGCGGCGCCGGACATGTCGCCCTTCATGGTCATCATGCTGTCAGCGGACTTGATGCTGAGGCCGCCCGAGTCGAAACAGACGCCTTTGCCAACCAGACCCAGGGTGGGCGCGTCCGTGGCGCCGCCGTGGTGCTCCAGCACGATCAACGCTGGCGCGGCTTCGCTGCCGCGGTTGACCGCCAGCAGCAGGTGGCAGCCCGCCGCCCGCAGCGCCGCCTCGTCCAACACGGTACACTGTAGCCCGGTTTCGGCGGCCAGCGCGCGGGCGGCCGCGGCGAGGTCGACCGGACGCATCTCGGACGGTCCGGTGTTGACCAGATCCCGTGCCAGGTTGGTCGCCGCGGCCTTCGCCTCGCCCACCACCAAACCGCGCTCGATGGCCTGGCCGGCCGCTGCGTCGAGGCTGTAGACGTGCAACTCCGGCGCGTCCTGGTCCGCCGGCTGGCGGTAACGGTCGAAGCGGTACTCGGCCAGCAGCGCCGCTTCGACGACCGTCTCGGCGGCCTGCACCGGCTCCAACATGCCCTCGCCACTGGCTCCCGGCAGGGCCACCACGATGCGCTGCGCGTGCTCGCCGCGGACGGCTCGCCAGGCGGCGCCGACGGCCCGCCGGACGACCTCGAGAGTGACCAGGTCGGGCTTGCCAAGCCCCACGGTGACGACCCGCCGCAGTGCCGCGCGCGGCGTCTGCACGACCCGCACGGTACCCCGTTGGCCGCTCAACGCACCACTGGCCAGCAGCTCGCCCAGCAGCCCGTCGAGCGTCGTGTCGACCGCCGCCGCGGCGCCCAGCAGCCCGGCGTCCTGGTACACCGCCACCACCAATGCATCGGCCGACAGGGCGTCGACCGGACCAGCCACACTGCGCAAGATCATCGCAACACCTCATCGGACCGCCCCGGAAGTCGGCTGCCGGGCGGCGTCTTAGCCTAGTCTGGCACCGATTTCCGAAACCAGCAGATCGACGGCCCACAACCCCAGCAACCCGGCCACCGCCCAGCCGAGGGCGCGGCGCCGCCGGCGGGGCAGGGCGGCGAGGTCGGCGCGCCAGGTCGGCCGGGCCAGCAGGGCGCCGGCGCCGAAGCCGTAGAGCAGCAGCAGGGCGCCGAAGCGGTAGCGGCTGTGGCCGTAGCTGGCGGCGTGGATCAGGGTCAGATAGAGCATCACCAGGACCTGCAACTCGGCCAGCCGGCCCCAGGCCAGGGCCAGGCCGAGCAGTCCGAGCAGCAACAGCGCCAGACCCTCGGCGCTGTCGAGCGCGGCGGCCAGCAGCGCCAGCGGGGTGCTGGCTGGTCCGTAGAGCCCGCTGGCGACGCCGCCGGCGAGGCCGCGGTTGAGGCCCCAAAGGTTGGCGGTCTTGAGGGGCAGGCCCAGCAGGAAGCGCGCCGGGAAGGCCCGCACGTAGACCGCAGCGTCGGTCAGCGCAGCGCGTTGCAGCTCGGCATCCGGAGCGCCGGGACGGACCTGGGGCCAGGGCAGCGGCTGCTGCTCCATCGCCTCCCACGGCCGCAGGCGCGGGGTGCGGGGGTTGTTGCCGTAGAAGAAGTTGACCGCGCCATTGCTATCGACCAGCACCGGCCCGCCCGCGACGCGGTGGTTGCGGGCGGCCCAGGGGGCGATCACGGCGGCCACCAGCAGCGCCACCAGCACCGCCTGGCCCGCCCCGTGGCGCCAGCCGCGCTGGTCGGCGAAGGTCAGCCAGACGAGGGCCGGCGGCAACAGGACCAGGGTCGAGCCACGGGTCAGACAGGCCAGCGCCAGGGCCAGCCCGGCCAAGAGCGGCCAGCCGCGCCCGCTCTCGCCGCTGGCGCGGAGCAGGGCCAGCAAGCTGAGCGCCAGGCAGAGCCCGAAGAGCGTCTCGCTGAAGAGGGTGTGGCTGTAGTAGATCAGCGTCGGCGAAAGCGCGGCCCACCAACCTGCCAGGGCGGCCCGGCGGGGATCGCCGGGGAGTTGCGCCGCCAGCAGCAGGATCAGGCCGACCAGCGCGGTGCCGAGCAGCACGTTAAGCAGGCGGCCGGCGGCGGGTGCTGGGCCGGTGACGCGGTAGACCGCGGCCAGGGCGGCCGGCCAGAGCGGCGGGCGCCAACAGGTTGGCCGGCCGGCGGTGGTGCTGAAGCCCTGCCCGGCGGCCAGCCGCTGACCGAGGCTGTGGAAGGCGATCTCGTCGGAAAACGGTGCCGTCGGGAGGGCCGGCACCACCGTCAACAGCCGCACCAGCAGCGCGCCAGCGAGGATCGCCAGGGGGCGGCGCCAGCGGGGCTGGGGTGGGGCGTCAGGCATCGGATCTCCTCACCGGGGTCCGTTCGGCAAGACGACCTCCAGGCCTCCTGGGCGGCCTTGCCGATCGGCCGGGCTGTCATCATGATTGGGGGAACCGAACTCCGTCCTGGCTGCCGCCAGCCGCCGCCTGTCGTCAGGCGCCCGGCCCGGCCGGCCGACGGGGGACGCCGTCCATTTGGCCGGCAGCACGGCCGACCGGGTCGGAGCTGCGTGAGAAGAGGGTAGTTGCATGGCAAAGCCAGAGGCGAGCGCGAAAGCGGACAAGCAGGCGGCGGACTTCGCGCGCGGCTTGGAGGGTGTGGTCGCGGCCGAGAGTCGGATCTGCCGGGTCGATGGTGAGACGCCTCGACTGTCGTACAGCGGTTACGACATCCTCGACCTGGTGGAGCACGCCACCTTTGAGGAGGTGATCTACCTGCTCTGGTTCGATGAGCTGCCGAACCGCACCCAGCTTCAGGAGTTCATCGCCAAGCTGGCCGCCGAACGGCACCTGCCGACGGGTCTGGTCTACACAATGCGGACCCTGCCGCACACCACCCCGCCGATGGATGCACTGCGCTCGTGCGTCTCACTGCTCAGCGTCTACGACCCGGAGGACAGCCACGACTGCTCGGTCGAAGCCAACTGGCGGCGCTGCATCCGACTGATGTCGAAGCTGCCCTCGGTGGTGGCAACGTTCGATCGCCTGCGCCACGGCCACGAGCCGGTCGAGCCGAACCCGCAGCTCGGCCTGGCCGCCAACTTCCTGTACCAGCTCACCGGCCAGATCCCCAACGACCTCAGCGCCCAGGCGATGGACGTCGGCCTGACGTTGCACGCCGACCACGAGCTGAACGCCAGCACCTTCGCGGCGCGGGTCACCGTCGGCACGCTGTCCGACCTCTACTCGGGTATCACCTCGGCGGTCGGCTGCCTGAAAGGCCCGCTCCACGGCGGCGCCAACCAGGAAGTGATCAAGATGCTGCACGAGGTTGGGATGCTCGAGCGGGTCGAGAGCTACATCCTCGAAAAGCTGGCCCGCAAAGAGAAGATCATGGGCTTCGGGCACCGCGTCTACAAGCAGTGCGACCCGCGAGCCCCGATCCTGCGGACCTGGTCGCGCCGGATGGGTGAGGCGGCCGGCGATCTGCTCTGGTTCCAGATGTCGAAGCGGATCGAAGAAGTCGTGCTGCGCGAGAAGGGGCTCTTCCCGAACGTCGACTTCTACTCGGCCTCGGTCTACCACACCCTCAACATCCCGCACGACCAGTACACGCCCATCTTCGCCTGCAGCCGAGTCGCCGGCTGGCTGGCGCACATCATGGAGCAGCTCTCCGACAACCGCCTGATCCGCCCCGTCGCGCAGTGGGTCGGGCACGAGTACCGCGACTTCAAGCCGATCGACCAGCGCTGAGGCGCCGCGGCTCCACCGCGGCCCGGACCACCACCCGGTCCGGGCCGCGCGGCGCTGGCGCAACTTCCTCGCAGCAACTCGGCAAGACCGTTGCAAGCTTCCGCTTCTGCCGGCCGGACTCGGCCGACAGGAGTATCGGATGGACAGACAGCGCCGCGGCGCCTTTACCTTGATCGAGCTGTTGGTGGTGATCGCGATCATCGCGATCCTGGCCGCCATTTTGTTCCCGGTCTTCGCGAAGGCCCGCGAAAAGGCTCGGCAGTCGTCTTGCCAGAGCAACTGCAAGCAGATCGGCCTCGGTCTGATGCAGTACGTCAACGACTACGACGAACGCTACCCCTACGCGCCCTATACCTACCCGGGCGGCGCGGCTGGCGGGGCCGACAGCCTCGGCTATCTGCTGCAGCCGTACGTCAAGAACAACCAGCTCTGGCGCTGCCCGAGCGACTCGGTCAGCGGCGGGGTGGTCAATGCCACCTACAAGAACGTCAGCTACGCCTACAACGTGCTCTACCTGGGCGGCACCGGCCTGGCGATGGCCTCGGTCCAGGCGCCGGCCGAGTTGGCCGCTGTCTGGGGCGCCTGGGGCGGGGGCGCCTACGTGGCTGACCATGTCTGGTCGTCGGCTGGCTCGCCTCGCGAGCGCGGCGAGGGCAACCCCTGGTCGCCCAACTCGTCGGTCCGCACCGGGCACAACGAGGGCGGCAACTTCTGCTACGCCGACGGTCATGTGAAGTGGCTCGGCACCGGCACCATCGCCGCCGAAAACGGCAAGCAGAACGCCACCCCACGCGTCAGCAACATCTTCCAGCCGTAACCACGGCCCGGCAGGTACCACGGCCGCGGCGGGAGCCTCCCGCCGCGGCCGTCGCCTGCAGCCAGCCTGACCATCTGGCCAAGACGTTGTAGCGTCGCGGGCGCAGGGGCCCGACCACACAGACCACGCCCCACGGAGGATCGACGATGCAACGCAAGCGGGGGTTCACGCTGATTGAGCTGCTGGTGGTGATTGCGATCATCGCCATCCTGGCGGCGATCCTGTTCCCGGTCTTTGCCAAGGCGCGCGAAAAGGCTCGCCAGGCGAGTTGCTTGAGCAACACCAAGCAGATCTCCATTGCCTTCTTGCAGTACGCCCAGGACTACGACGAGCGGATGCCGTACCAGGTGACCTGGGTCTTGCCGAGTTACGCGACGGGCTGGAGCTGGCCGGACCGCATCAGCCCCTACATTAAGAATGTCCAGGTTTTCGTCTGCCCGTCGGCGGCGACGTCGGTCGAGTGGATCAACAACGCGGCAACTCACGACTGCGTCTGGTCGGCCTGGTGTACCGGCATCCCGCGGGTCGCCTACGCCTACAACACCAATGTCTCGGCCCAGCCGCTGGCGCAGATGCTCGCTCCGGCCGAGACCTTCATGTTCGGTGACGGCGTCTGGGTCGATGCTTCGCTGGGCACCTTCACGCGGATCACGCGCGCAGCGCGCCACAACGGCGGCATCAACTTCGCCTACTGCGATGGCCACACCAAGTGGGCCAAGACCGAGGTCGTCCAGACGATGCGCTGGGGACTCTGACCGCCGGGGCGGCGGCCGCGGCGGGGCGCAGCTCGTCGCGGCCGTGCCACCTTCGCTGGTTCGGCTGTCTAACCGTTCAACCCACCCCGTTGGAGGGACTGGATGGCGACGCCGGCCTTTCGCGACTTCTTGCTGCGAGACAACCTGCTGGGCTGCGCCCGCCGCTTCGTGGCCGGTGGCAGCGCGCGGGTGGCGTTCCTGGGCGGGTCGGTGACCACCCAGTCGTGGCGGCAGCCGGTGATGGAGTTTCTGCGGCAGCAGTTCCCGGCGACCCGCTTTGACTTCGTGATGGCCGGCCTCGGCGGCACCGACGCCAACCTGGGGGCGTTCCGACTGGGCGCCGACGTCTTCGCGCGGGGGCCGGTCGACCTGCTCTGGATCGACTTCGCGGTCAACGGCGGCGGGGTGCGAGCGCTCGAAGGCATCGTCCGCCAGGCCCGGGCGGTCGCGCCGAACATCGACATCGTGCTGCTCTACTTCGCCTCGGCGCCGCATGTCGAGAGCTTCCGAGCCGGGCAGGCCCCGCGGATTGTCGAAGAGCACGAGAAGGTCGCCACGTGGTACGGTCTGCCGTCGCTGCATCTGTTCCGCGACATCGCGCGGCGCGTGCTGTCGGGCAGTCTCCGCTGGGAGGACTTCTCGCGGGACAGCGTCCACCCCACCGAAGAGGGCTGCCGGCTCTACGGGGAGGCCGTCTGCAGCTTCCTGGAACAGGCCTGCACGACCGCCACGCCGGCGCCCAAAGCCAGGCCCGAGCGGCCGCTCGACCCGCGGTGTTACGACCAGGGCCACTTCGTGCATCCGACCGCGGCGAAGGTCTGGAAGACCTTCCGTTGGGAGCCCGGCTGGACCACCAGCGAGCCAGTCTGCAACTTCCGCCCGCCGTGGGACGTGCTGGTCGCGACGCAACCCGGCGCAGCGCTCAGCTTCAGCTTTGAGGGCACCGCGGTGGGCCTCTACGGCCTGGTCGGCGGCGACGCCGGGCGGGTGCAGGTACAGGTCGACTACCGGCCGGCCAAGGTCTACGACCTGTTCGACAACTACTGCCTCAGCTTCCACCGCCCGCAGCACCTGCTGATCGCCGATGACCTGCCGCCCGGCAGTCACGAGCTGCAGTTGACGGTCGCCGAGAGCCACCACCCGCAGAGCCGGGGTACGGCGGTGCGGATTGCGCAGTTCCTGGTCAACGGGCCAACCTGATCAGGGCACCCGTCGCCAGGCCAGGCTGTTGCCGCCGGTGCCTGCCAGCAGTCGCGTCGGATCCGTCGGATCCCAGCGCAGGACCTTCACGTTCGGCGCCGGCAGGTCGCTGGTGAGGTCGGTCCAGGTGGCGCCGCCGTCGCGGGTGAGGTGGACGCCGCAGCCCAGCGGCTCGTCGTGGAAAGGATGATCGGTGCCGCCGATCGCCGCGACGTTCGGATCCGTCGGATGCGGGGCGAGGGCTTCGATGAAGTGGTTCTCGAAGACCTGGCGGAAGGTCCGCCCGCCGTCGCGACTGACCCAGGCGCCGCCGGGGCGGAGCTGAGTGCCGACCCACTCCTGCCGGGTGGTCACCCAGACGCACCGCGGATCGGCCGGTGACACGGCGAGCTGTCGGGCCGAGGCGACGAAAGGCGTCGTGTCGCGGCGCTCCCAGCCCGCGCCGTCCGGCTGCAGCGCGTAGAGCCCGCCGTGGGTCGCCTGCGCCGCGGTGGTCAACGCCAGCACCGTCGTCCCCTGCCAGGCCAGGCCAGCCAGCGGGCCGGGCAACGGCGGCAGCGGCTGCCAGCCAGCGGAGTTGCCAACGACCACCGGCTGCCCGCTCTGGGCGACGTACAGCCGACGGGCGTCGGGCGGCGAGGCGGGGTCGACCAGCAGGTGCTCGACGCGCGCGTCGGGCAGGCCGGCCTGGGCCGTCCAGCGCTGGCCGGCGTCGTGGCTGAGGTACAGCCCCCCGCGGTTGCTGCCCCACTGGCCGCAACCGGCATAGACCGTGTCGGGCGCCGCGGGGTCGTAGACCAGCGCCGTGCCGACGTTGCTGTGGTCGGATGGGACTCCCGCCATGCCGCGTTGCAGGCTGGCGCCCGCGTCGGTGGTGCGCCAGAGGCCGATATCCATGTAGCCGAGCAGCCACTCCCCGGCGCGGGTCGGGTGGCAGGCGGCGGTCCAGATGCAGGTCACCTCCAGCCCGTGCCCGTTCCAGCCCTCGCCCGCGCGCCGGGTGAAGCGCGGCTCCCAGCGCCCCCCGCCGTCGCGGGTTTCGAGCAGGTGGCCGCTGCTGCCCGACATCAACCGCTGCGGCTGCCGCGGGTGGATCGCCAGACAGGTCACGGACGGCCCCCAGAAGGTCAGGTAGCCCAGGTCGACGTTGCCGGGCTGCTCTTTGGTCGCCCGCCGCAGCACGTCGCGCCAGGTGGTGCCGGCGTCGTCACTCCGGAAAACCGCGGCGTTGACCCAGGCCGCGCCGCCCACATAGAGGGTCTGGGGGGCCGTCGGGTCGACCACCAGCCGGTCGTACTGACAGGTCAGGTTGCGTTCGGTGTGGCCCTCGCGGACCCAGTTCGGCAGGCCGCGCAGGGCCGGCTCCCAATGCTGGCCAGCGTCGCGGCTGCGGTAGACCCCGCCGTCGAAGGGCACCTGGCCGGGGCTGCTGAAGAGGGTCAGGTAAAGTAGCGCGCCGTCGCTGCTGGCGGCCAGCCGGCGGACCCGTGGGTGGGGCAGACCGGTGGCTCGGGCGGCCCAGGTGCGACCGCGATCGGCGCTGGCGTACGGCCCGTGCTGCGTCGCGGTCAGCAGCGTGTCGTCGGGCAGCCAGAGCAGGTCGGCCAGGATGGCGTCGGCGGGCAGGGCGCCCGGTTGGGCCCAGCGCTCCCAATGCTCGCCCGCGTCGGTCGAGCGGTAGAGCGCCCCGCTGCCACCCTTGAACAGCCGCGGCCGGCCGAGGCCGGCATAGACGATGTCGGGGTTGGCCGGGTCGACCGCCAGGCTGGCGATCGGTGCGGTGTAGCTGGACGTACTGCTCGGCGGGAAGCCGTTGCGGAGCAGCCGCCAGGTGGCGCCGCCGTCGTCGCTGCGGTGGACGCCGCTCTCGGTGCCGATCCAGAGCCGTTGCGGGTTGGTGGGGTGGGGCAGAATGCACTCGACCCAGCGACAGCGCAGGCCGTGGTTGAGGATCCTCCAGGTGGCACCGCCGTCGTCACTGCGGTAGAAGCCACCGACATCGCAGCCGGCGTAGAGGGTCTCGGCGTGGTGCGGCGAGTAGGCCAGGGCCTGGATCCAGCCGCCGCCGCCGGGTCCGACGACGGTCCAAGCGGGGGCCAGCAGCAGGGTCAACAGGATCAGCGAGGACACAAACTACTCCGGGGACGCGGACGTCCCGGGAGCAGTTGGCGGCGGCCGGCGAGGTTCCTGCGTTACTCGGCGACGGTCATCGCCTCGCGAGCGGCGGTGTCCGCGGCTTCCTTGGCGGCCAGGGCGCGGTCCTCGCGGACCTGCACGACGCCGATGAAGAGCATCATCACCGCGGCCAGCAGCAGCAGCAGGCCGATCAGGCCGGCCAGCACCAGCAGCACCGCGTGCTTGGCGGCCCAGGCCCAGATCAGGCCGACCAGCAGCAGACCCGCGCCGATCAGAATGGTTCGCTTGGCATCCATGGCAGGGACCCTCCTGGGGGGCGCGCTCAGCTCTTGCTGGCGCTGGCCTTGGCCTCTTTGCGGGCCGCGTTCAAATCGGAAATGCCCATCCACAAGAACAGCCCGCCGAGGACGATCAAGAGCAGCGGGATGCCCCCGGCGAAGAGCAGCCCGAGACCCGCGAAGCCCTGTTTGCAGGTGAGCTGCCAGAGGGCGATCAACAGCACCACGATGCCGCCGACGATGGACTTGCCGCCGTTCACGAGCCGCCTCCTACTGCGGGCCACGAGGCCGGGCGAGGGCATTATACGAACCGCCGCGGGCGGTGTCAACGGCGCCGCCGCGGTCGCCAGCAGCCCGGCAGGAGGCTCCTGACGAGCAGCGAAGCAGGCGCTGCGCAAGCGTGCCGGCGGGGCGCGGCGGCGGCCGTCGCGGCGCACCCGGCGACCGCCCAGAGGAGTCCGCGATGCTGCCACTGCTGCTGACCGTGGCGTTGCTGGCGCCGGCCAACCGCCCGGTGCTGGTTGACCAGGGCGTCCTGCGCTGGGCTGACGACCGCCGCGAGGTGGCCGCCTGCGGCGTCAACTACTACCCGCCCTTCAGTATCGACCACGCCCGGCTGCGGGAGCTCGGGCTCGACCACCGCACCGTGATCGACCAGGACCTGCGCCACCTGCAACGGCTCGGGCTCAACCTGCTGCGGCTGCACTGCTTCGACCGCGAGATCAGCGACCACCAGGGCAACCTGCTCGACAACGCGCAGCTCGCCTTGTTGGACCACCTGATCGCCGCGGCCGCGGCGCGCGGGATCTACACCGTACTGACGCCGATCGCCTGGTGGCACGTGCCCGACAGCCCTGGCTTTGCCAACCTCTACACGATTCAGCAGATGACCGGCGACCCCGGTGCGGCGCGCGCGGCGCAGTGCCGCTTCCTGGCGCAGTTTGTGCAGCACCGTAACCGCGAGACCGGGCGTACCTACGCCGACGATCCGGCCGTGCTGGCGTTCGAGACGATCAACGAGCCGATCTACCCGCCCGGCACCACCGACGAGCAGGTCGTCGCCTACGTCAACGCACTGGTCGACGCCATCCGCGGCACCGGCTGCCGCAAGCCGGTCTTCCATAGGTACTTCGCCGGTCGCCAGGCGGCGGTGGCGCAGAGCCGGGCCGACGGGATCACCTGGGGCTGGTACCCCACCGGGCTGGTCGGCGGGCGGCAGATCCTGGAAAACCGTCTGGGGCTGGTCAACGACTTCCCGGCGATGCGCGACCCGGCGCTGGCCGGCAAGGCCCAGGCGGTCTACGAGTTCGACGCCGCCGACGTGCCGACCGGGGCGATGTACCCGGCGATGGCGCGGGCGCTGCGCAGCGGCGGGGCGCAGTTTGCGGCGCAGTTTCAGTACGACGCCTGGCCCCTGGCGCGGACCAACGTCAACTGGATGACGCACTTCCTCAGCCTGCCCTACGCCCCCGGCAAGGCCCTCGGCTTCGCCATCGCGGCCGAGGCGTTCCGCACGTTGCCGCGACATCAGACCTACGGCGCCACCCCGCAGGCCGACCGCTTCGGGCCGTTCCGCGTGAGCTGGGACGACGACCTTGCCGAACTGGTCAGCGACACGGCCTACCTGCACAGCCACACCACCAGCACGCCGGCGCCGCAGCCGGCTGCCCTGACGCGGCTGGCCGGCGTCGGCAGCAACCCGCTGGTGAGCTACGACGGCACCGGTGCCTGGTTCCTCGACCGCCTCGCCCCCGGCTGCTGGCAGCTCGAAGTCTACCCCGACGCGGTTTGGGTGGCCGATCCGTTTGGACACTCCAGCCTCAGCCGCGAGGTGGCGCGGGTGCTCTGGCGCGAGCGCGCGTTGACCGTCCGGCTGCCCGACCTGAGCGAGCAGTTCACGGCCGAACCCGTCAATGCCGGCAACGCCCACCACCCGACGGTCGCCGCCGGCCGCCTGACGGTACGGCCGGGGGTCTACCGGCTGCGCCGCGCCGGGGCCACTGCGGTGCCGGCCGGGGCGGTCGAGTACTTCGCGCCGGCAGAGGATCCGGCCCTGCCGCCGGCGGTCTGGCACGACGCCCCGGAGGCCCTGGTCGAGGGCGCCGCGCCGGTCTACCGGGCGACGGTCACCGACCCGCAGGCGACCGCCGTGCTGTGGTCACGGACGGCCGCGGGGTGGGTGGATACACCGCTCGGGCGCAGCGGACCGTACCAGGTCAGCGGCCCGCTGCCGGCGGCGGCGCTGCGTCCGCCCGCCGCGCGGTACGCCTTGGAGCTGTGCCAGGGGGACCGCAGTACCTGGTTCCCGGGCGGCCTGGAGGCCGGGCCAGCGACCCGGGAACAGCAGCCCACGACCGTGCTCTGGCAGGCTGGCGACCTGACCACCGCGCCGAGCTGTGAGGTACACAACGCTCCGGGCGCCAAGGGTGTGGCGGAGCTGACCGGCGGGGCGCTGCGGCTGGCGGTGGACCGCTTGGACTCGACCCGCGACGCGGTCTACGCGGTCCGGCTGCCACTGCGCGCCGCGGCGCTGCAGGGCCCGCTGGCGCTGCGGCTGGAGGCCCGCGCGGCCGCGCCGGCGACCTCGCGGGTGGAGCTTGGGCTGCAACAGAGCGACGGCCGGGCCTACGGCTACGACTGGCCGCTGACCAGCGATTGGACCACCTTGACCGTGCCGCTGACGGCCCTGCGGCCGCTCTGGGGCACGGCCAGCGGGTCGCTCGATCCGAGCCGGTTGCAGACGCTCAGCGTGATCTTTGGGACCTGGCTGTTCAAGCAGGCCGCCGACCAGCCGCACGGCGTGGAGCTGCGGAAGCTGGAGCTGCTGCCGTTGCCGCCGGCCTGGCAGACGCTGGTCGAGCCGCTCGGCCCGCCGGTGCCGTTGCTGCGGCCGGCGGCCCTGGCCAAACAGCGGCTGCTCCGTGAGGCCAGTTGGCTGACGGCCCTGCCGACGGCCGATGGTGGTGAGCTGCTCGAGCTGTCTTGCGCCGCGTTCGATCAGCCCCCGGACTCGGTCGGGGTGTCGGCGCCGCTCGACAGCAGCCCGGCGCGGCGGGCGGCGATGGGGCAGTGCAGCGCCTTGCGCCTGCGGCTGCGGGCCCTGACCCCGGCGGCCCGCGCGGTGGAGGTGGTGCTGACCGAGTCGGACGGCTGCTCCTGGGGCACCGAGGTGCCGCTGACGGCGGACTGGCAGACCGTCACGGTGCCGCTGGCGAAGCTGCGCTACTTCCGCCACTGGGCGACCATTGCCGGGCGCGGCGGCGCCGACGACGCGCCGCGGCCGGCGCAGTTCGTGCAACTGCGGCTGACCTTCGGCAGTTGGCTCAACCCGGCGGCCGCGGGCCAGCCCTGGACCTGGCAGATCGCCGCCGCCGAGTTGCTGCCGTGAGCCTCTTCGACGCCGCGGCCGCGGCGGCTCGGGTGGCTCCGCTGGCGGACCGCCTGCGGCCCCGGACGCTGGAGGAGTTTGTCGGCCAGCAGGCGGTGGTCGGCCCCGGCGCGCCGTTGCGGGTCGAAATCGAGCAGGACCGCCTGCGGAGCTGCATCTTCTGGGGCCCGCCCGGCACCGGCAAGACGACCCTCGCGCGGATCATCGCCGGCGCCACCGGCGCCGAGTTCGTCGGCCTCTCGGCGATCCAGGCCGGCGTCAAGGAAGTCCGCGACGCCGTCGTGCAGGCCCGCGACCGGCTGGCCCTCGACAGCCGCCGGACGGTGCTCTTTCTGGACGAGATCCACCGCTTCAACAAGGCGCAGCAGGACAGTCTGCTGCCCCATGTGGAAGACGGCACCCTGCTGCTGATCGGCGCCACCACCGAGAACCCGAGCTTTGCGGTGAACGGAGCGCTGCTCAGCCGGGCGACCGTCTATGTCCTGCAGGCGTTGCAGCCGGCCGACCTGCTGACGGTGCTGCGCCGGGCCCTGACGGACTCGCCCCGCGGCCTGGGTGCCCGGCGCCTGCAGGTGGCCGAGACGCTGCTGGAGCAGCTCGCGGCCGCGGCCGACGGCGACGCGCGGGCGGCGCTGAACGCGCTCGAAGCCGCCGCGGCGCTGGCCGTGGGGGAGCCGCCGGCGATCACCGCGGCGGTGCTGCAACAAGCCCTCGGCCAGCGCCTGCTGCGTTACGACAAAGACGGCGAAGAGCACTACAATCTGATCTCGGCGCTGCACAAGTCGATTCGCGGCAGCGACCCCGACGCGGCGCTGTACTGGCTGGCGCGGCTGCTGGCGGCTGGCGGCGACCCGTTCTATGTCGCGCGGCGGCTGATCCGGATCGCCACCGAGGACGTCGGCCTGACGACCCCCAGTGCGCTGCCGCTTGCCGTGGCGGCGTGGTCGGCGTACCATCGCCTGGGCAGTCCGGAGGGTGACCTGGCACTGGCGGAGTGCGCCCTGTTCTTGGCCACGGCGCCCAAGTCGAACCGCGTCGAGGTGGCCTGGCTGGCGGCGCAGGCTGCGGCCCGCGAGCACGGTTCGTTGCCGGTGCCGCTGCATCTGCGGAACGCGCCGACGCGGCTGCTGGAGGGGTTGGGGTACGGATGGGAGTACCGCTACGCGCACGATTACGACGACGCGTTGGTGGCTCAGGAGCACCTGCCGGAGCGCCTCTTGGGGCAGCGCTTCTACGACCCGTCCGAGCGCGGGGCCGAGGGCCGCATCGCCGAGCGCCTGGCAGCCTGGCGCGCGACGCTGGCGGCGCGGCGAGAGGTGAACGAGACGGATGAACCCGACCACGACGGCGGTCGCGACCGCGGCGGGAGAGCGCGCTAAGCCGCGTTCCGGGGCGCACCTGCTGGTGCTGACCCGGCTCGACCCGGCGCAGTGGGAGCGCCTCGCTGCCACCGCCGCCGCGGCCGGCAAGGTGCTGCTCTCGCGCGACGAGGAGTCGGCGTTGCGCAGCAGTCTGCCGGTCACCGCCATCCTCGGCGGACCACCACCCGAGCTGCTCGACGGGCTCCACCAGGTCGACTGGGTGCAGCTCCGCACCGACTGCCTGGAGAGCTGGGGCGACTGCCTGCGCGACCTGCACGAGCGGCGTATCGTGGTCACCCGCACCCGCGGCTCTTACAACGAAACCGCTCCCGACCACGCGCTGCTGCTGCTGCTGGCGATGGCCCGCGACCTGCCGACGCTGCTGCGCCAGCAGGCCCTGGCCGAGTGGCGCAACGAGGACGTCCACCCGGTGGTGCTCAGCCAGGCCACCCTCGGGTTGGTCGGCTTCGGCAGCATCGGCGTGGCCATTGCGCAGCGCGCCGCGGCCTTCGGGATGACCATCCTGGCGACCGACCCGGAGCCCTTCGCACGGCCGGAGGGCGTCACCATCTACCCGCCGGAGGAGCTGCCGACGCTCCTGGCGGCCAGCGACTTCGTGGTCGTCACGGTGCCCTACTGCGAGCGCACCGAGCACCTGCTGGATGCCGCCGCGTTCGCGGCGATGAAGCCTGGCGCCGCGCTGATCAACATCGGCCGCGGCCGGGTGGTCGACACCGCGGCCCTGCTGGCGGCGCTCGACCGCGGGCAGCTCGCCGGGGCCGCCCTGGATGTGGTCGACCCGCAGCCTTTGCCGGAGTCCCACCCGCTGTGGCGCCATCCGCGGGTCCTGCTGACAGCCCACTCGGCGCCGAAGGGCAGCCACTTCGCTGAGGCCCAGTTCGAGCAGATCCTCGACAATGTCGGCCGCTACCTGCGCGGCGAGCCGCTGCGCCACGTGATTGCGCCACCGATCTGAAAGGAGCCTGCGATGGCCGGCGTGCAACTGGGAGCTTTGCGGATCGCTTCGCTGGTCGAAGAGAGCTTCGAGGACAACGAGTTGTGGTATCCGACCTACCTGGTCCGCAGCCTCGGCTGCGAAGTGCCCCTGGTCGGAGTGCAGGCCGGCGACCGCTACCACGGCAAGTACGGCGTGCCGGCGGTGGCCGACCTCGGCCTGGCGGAGCTCGATCCCGATGTCTTCCAGGGCGTCCTGATCCCCGGTGGCTGGGCCCCCGACCGGCTCCGCCGCCACGACGCGGTGAAGGCCTTCGTGAAGGCGATGGACGACCAGGGCAAGCTCGTGGCGCACATCTGCCACGCCGGCTGGGTGGTTGCCTCGGCCGGGATCTGCCGCGGGCGCACGATGACCAGCACGCCCGGCATCCGCGACGACCTGGTCAACGCCGGCGCCACCTGGGTCGATGCCGAGTGCTGCGTCGACCGCAACATGATCTCGTCTCGCCGGCCCGACGACCTGCCGGCCTACGGCAACGCCATCGGCGAGTTTCTGGCGCGCTGGGCGGAGTCCAACCTGCGGTAGTCGAGCTCAGACCAGCCCGATGATGTTGCCGGCGGCGTCGAGGTCGATCCGTTCGGCGGCCGGCCGGCGCGGCAGGCCGGGCATCGTCAGGAGGTGGCCGCAGTAGGCCACCAGGAACTCCGCCCCGCGGGCCAGGCGGACCTCCCGGATCGGCAGCACGTGACCGGTCGGCGCACCGCGCAGGTCGGGGTCGCTCGAGAAGCTGTACTGGGTCTTGGCCAGGCAGACCGGGAAGTGGCCGTAGTCGCCGGAGTACTCGGCGATCTGCCGCCGCACGCGGGTGTCGGCAATCACCTCGCTGCAACCGTAGAGCTTCGTCGCCACGGTGGTCAGCTTGTCCCACAAGCTGGTCTCGTCGTGATACAAGAAGCGCAGCTCGCCAGGCTCCTGCTCCAACTCGCGGAGCACCGTCCGAGCCAGCTCCTCGGCGCCAGCGCTGCCGTCGGCCCAGGCCCGGCTGACCGCCACGGCGACGCCCTGCGCGGTGACCAGCTCGGCCAACAGGTCCAACTCGGCCGGCGTGTCGGTCTCGAAAGGGTTGATGGCCACCACCACCGGCAACCCGAAGTGGGTCCGCAAGTTGTGCAGGTGGCGCTTCAGGTTGCTCATCCCGCGGCGCAGTGCCTGCAGGTTCTCGAGGCCGAGGTAAGCGGTGTCGACGCCGCCGTGGTACTTCAGCGCCCGGACGGTCGCCACGACCACCGCCAGACTGGGGCGCAAGCCGGTCTTGCGGCACTTGATGTCGATGAACTTCTCCGCTCCCAGGTCGGCCCCGAAGCCGGCCTCGGTGACCACGTAATCGGCCAGCCGCAACGCGGTGTGCGTCGCCAGGGCGCTGTTACAGCCGTGGGCGATGTTGGCGAAGGGGCCGCCGTGCACAAAGGCGGGGGTCCCTTCAAGGGTCTGCACCAGGTTCGGCCGCAGCGCCTCGCGCAAGAGCACCGCCATCGCGCCTTGGGCTTGGAGGTCTTGGACCAGCACGGGCTGGCCTTCCAGGCGGGTGTACCCGACCAGCATGTTGCCGAGTCGGTCGCGCAGTTCGGCGTGACTCATCGCCAGGCAGAGCACCGCCATCACCTCGCTGGCGACCACGATGCCGAAGCTCTCTTCCCGCGGGAAGCCGTTGCCGGTGCCGCCCAGGCCGACCACAACCTGCCGCAGGATGCGGTCGTTGCAGTCCAGCACGCGGTTCCAGACCAGCCGGCGGAGGTCCAGGCGGAAGGGGTTGTCGAAGTGGATGTGGTTGTCGATCAGCGCGGCGAGCAGGTTGTGGGCGCTGGCGACGGCGTGCATGTCGCCGGTGAAGTGCAGGTTGATGTCTTCCATCGGCACGACCTGCGCGCGGCCGCCGCCGGCGCCGCCACCCTTCATGCCGAAGCACGGGCCCAGCGCCGGTTCGCGCAGACAGATCATCGCCCGTTGGCCGACCCGGCTGAGGGCGTCACCGAGGCCGATGGTGGTGGTGGTCTTGCCCTCCCCGGCCGGCGTGGGGTTCACGGCGGTGACCAGAATCAGCTTACCGGGCGGGCGCTGGCCGATCTCGGCCAGGGCCTCGAGCGACAGCTTGGCCTTGTAGTGGCCATACGGATCCAACGCCTCGGCCGACAGGCCGAGCCGCTCGCGCGCGAGGTCGACAATCCGGATGGGTGGTGGGGCGGCACTCACGGCTCTTCCTTCACGGCCGCCACGCCGGGCGACACCGTGGATTAGACACGGCGATCCACCGGGAGTCGCGCAGGATTGGACGGCGGTGGCCCGAACTGCGGTCGTCGCAAGGACGCGGTCGCCGCGGCGACTGCGGGAAGAGGGTCTGCTGATGCTGCGAGCTGGGCGCGGACGACTGGCCTGGATGGTCTTGCTGGGACTGCTCCCCGGCCTGGCGGCGGCGGCGCCCGCGCCGTTCGTGGCGGGCGACCGGGTCTGCTTCGTTGGCGACAGCATCACGCACGGCCGCAAGTGGCACGCCTACCTCTACCTCTACTACCTGACCCGCCAGCCGCAGGCGCCGCTGCGCTTCCAGAACGCCGGCATCGCCGGCGACAGCGCCGCCGGGGCGGTCTCGCGCTTGGAGTGGGACATCCTCCCTGGCCAGCCGAACAAGGTCGTGGTGATGCTGGGCATGAACGACATCGGGCGCGGCTACTACGGCAAGCCCGATCCGGTCGACCCAGCCATTCTGCAGCAGCGCGAAGCAGCGCTCAACGCCCACCGCAACGCCATGGGCACGCTGCTCACGACGCTCCGCGACCGGCTGCAGCCGCAGTTCATCTTGTGTACCCCCAGCCCGTACGACGACACCGTGCAGAACACCACGCCGAACCTCTTCGGTTGCAACGCCGCGCTGCAGCGGTGTGGGCAGATGGCCGGCGAGCTGGCGACGCAGTTCGGCGGCAGCACGGTCGACTTCAACGGCCCGCTGACCGCGCTCAACCTGGCCCGGCAGCGCACCGCGCCGACCTGGACCATCGTCGGCCCCGACCGGGTCCACCCGGGCGACGTCGGGATGATGCTGATGGCCTGGCTGTTCCTGAAGGCGCAGAGCGCCCCGCCGACGATCAGCGACCTGGCGATCGACAGCACGGCCCGGCAGGTCGTCCGGGCGGGCAACGCCAGCCTGCGAGACCTGGCGGTGGCTGCCGACGCGGTGACCTTCGAGGCGACCGAGGCGGCACTGCCGTTCCCGGTCGAGCCGAGCGCCCAGGAGGCGCTGCAACTGGTCAGCCTGGAGGCCGACCTGTGCCAGCAGAAGCTGGCGGTGAGCGGCCTGGCCGCCGGAACCTGGCGTCTGAGCATCGATGGCCAGGCGGTCCTGGAGGCGCCGGCGGCGGACTGGGCGGCGGGGCGCAACCTGGCGCTGCTCGCCACGACGCCGCAGTACCGGCAGGCGCTGGAGGTGCACAATCTCAACCTGCAACGCTTCAGCACCGAGGCGCGTCTGCGCAGCGTCAACCAGATCCGCATGATGCTGGAGCGGGCCAAGGTCGGGCTGGACGACGCGGCGGCGCAGGAAGCCTACTTCCAGCAGTTCCTGGCGGCCCGCAACGGCGACAACACGGCCTACTTCCGTGGCCAGTTCGACAACTTTCTGAAAACGAGGCCGATCTACGACGAGGTGCTGCGACAGGTCGACGAGCTGACCGCCCGCTGCTGGCAGCTCAACCAGCCGCGGCCGCACCGCTGGGAGCTGCGCCGGGTCGGCTGAGGCTCAAGTCTGCCTGAAGCCCAGCCGCCGCGGGCGCTGGGCGGCGTGGGCGCGGTCAGCCAGGCCTCCACCCGCGCCGCCGCCGGGTCGGCCCCAAAGCCGGCCCGGGCCACCAGCTTAAGCAGCTGGCCAAGCAGGTCGGGCGTCAACGGCAGGTAGTAGCAGTAGTTGCCGTCGACCGCAGCGCGCCAGGTCCGGCGGCAAGCCGCGTTCCAGGGCGCACAGGCGTTGGTGCAGCCCCGGGGCCGCATTGGCCTGGTGCACATCGAGGTAGGTCTCGGCGCCCTCCCAGAGCCAGGTGGTGGCATACTCCAGCCCGGCCCCCAGCTCCAGGCGGTGGTTCAGCAGAATCAGGTCGGGCACCGCTTCGCGACAGGCGCGCAGCATCGCGATGAAATGCTCCTGCTGGTCGGGCCGCAGCCCGCCACAGACCGCGTCGAACTTGAACAGCGCGAAGCCGTGGTCGCGGCAGAGGGCGACCATCTGCTCGATCCGCGCCGCCGCCGCGGCGGGAGTCTCGCCGAACCCGTCGGGCCCATCCCACAGCCCCTGCCGGATTCCGAGCCCGGCCGCCGTCGCGGCGAGGGGGCCAAAGCCGTCGGGGAACTGCCGCTGGCAGCGCTCGCTGGCGGTGCTGCCGTAGAACCCGGCCCCATCGACACAGCCGGCGTCGAAGGCGTAGAGGTCGAGCTGCAGGCCATACTCACGCCGCAGCCAGCCGAGGAACTCCAGGTTGACGGCGGTCTGCGCGGCGGTGGGGCCCTCGTCGGTGTTGTTGGTCCAGGTGAAGTACTGCGCCTGCGAGGGCGTGCGGGCGGTGATCGGGCCGGACGGCATGGGCCAACTTCGCCGGCTGGTTGGCCGTCGGCGCCGTAACCCCTGCGCGGTTGAGCGGCGGCCCGAAGTGCGTTAGGATGCGGCCATGCGTGTTCTGGTGGTGGAAGACGAGCCGCGGATCGCCAGTTTCGTGAAGCAGGCGCTCACGGAGCAGGGCTTCGATGTGCTGGTCGCGGCGACCGGCGACGAAGGCTACGATCTGGCGCAGCACGAGTCCTTCGATCTGCTGGTCCTCGACATCATGCTGCCCGGCCGCGACGGGCTCAGCATCTTGCGCAACCTGCGGGCCCAGCGGAACCGGGTGCCGGTGATCCTGCTGACCGCCCGGGGTGAGCTGCACGAACGGCTGGAGGGCCTCGACCTGGGGGCCGACGACTACCTCTGCAAGCCGTTCTTCGTCGAGGAGCTGATCGCCCGGATCCACGCCGTCTTCCGCCGCGCCGCCGGCGATGGGCTGAGCCTGCGGCAGGCCGGCGCGTTGACGGTCAATCTGTCGACCCGCGAGGTGCGCCGTGAGGGCCGGGCGGTCGACCTGACAGCGCGCGAGTTCGGCTTGTTGGAATACCTGCTGCGCAGCCCCGGCCGGGTGCTGCCGCGGACGCAGATTCTGGAGCATGTCTGGGGCTACGACTTCGACCCGCAGTCGAACCTGGTCGACGTGACCATCCGCCGCCTGCGCAAGAAGATCGAAAGCGAGGGCGAGGAGCCGCTGATCGAGACCATCCGCGGCGTCGGGTACCGCTTCCGCGAGACCGCCGGGAGCCGGCGGTGAGAGTCCGCTCGTTCCGCCTGCGGCTGGCCCTGCTGGCGGTGCTGGCGGCCGCCACCCCGCTGGTGCTGTTCGTGGCGGCCTCCTACGGCTTGCTGGTGCACCTGGCCAGCAGCCGGGTCAACCACCAGTTGATCGACCAACTGGTCCCGCAACTGCACCATCCCCGGCCGCCCGAGCATTGGGAGCGCTTCGACGGCGCGGTGCGGCTGGTCGAACAGGACCACGTGGCGCTGCAGATCACCGATGCCGTGGGCCGGCCGCTGTTCAGCCGGGGCTGGCCGGACGGCGCGCTGGCCCAGGTGCCCCGGCCCGGCCCGCCCGAGGTGCTGCCCGCCGGGCCCCCGCCGAATCGCCGGGCCGACGGACCGCGGGCGCTCGGCGGCCGTCCGCCGGGCCGGCCCTTGCCGCTCTCGCGACCGGTCTTCCGGATCCTGCAGACACCCGCCGGGAGGTGGCGCTGCCTGGTGATGTCGAACGGTCTGGTGACGGCCGCGATGGCCCTCGACCTGCGCCGGATCGATGCGGAGGCCGCTGCCGGGGCGCGGCTCTTTGTGCTGGTGCTGCTGCCGGCGCTGGCGGTGGTCGCGGTCGGGAGCTGGCTGGTGGCGGGCAGCGCTCTGCGGCCGGTGCGGCGGCTGGCGCAGCAGATCGAGGCGATCACGGCCCACAGCCTGGATCAGCGCCTGGCGACCAGCGGCGTCGACAGCGAGCTGGTGGTGCTCTGGCAGCACTTCAACGCGCTGCTCGACCGCCTCCACGGCAGTTTCGCGCAGGCCCGCCGCTTCAGCGCCGACGCGGCCCACGAGCTGCAGACGCCGTTGACTGTCCTGCAGGGCAGCCTGGAGCAGGCGCTGCAGGCAGCACCCGACGAGTCCGCCGAACAGCAGCGTTACGCCGACCTGCTGGACGAAGTGCAGCGCCTGCGGAGCATCGTGCGCAAGCTGCTGCTGCTGAGCCGCGCCGATGCCGGGCAGCTCAACCCCGCGCGGGAACCGGTCGACCTGCAGGCGGTGGTCCGCGCGGCAGCCGAAGACGCCAGCCTGCTGGCCGATGACCTGCGGATCAGCGTCGAGGCGGCGCCGCTGCAGGTCCTGGGCGACCCCGACCTGCTGCGCCAGGCTGTCGCCAACCTGACCAGCAACGCGGTCAAGTACAACCGGCGCGGCGGACAGGTCGAGCTGGTGCTGCGGCCGATGGACCAGGAGGCCTGGCTGGAAGTCACCAACACCGGGCCGGGGATCCCGGGCGACCGGCAGGAGCAGGTCTTCGAGCGCTTCTGGCGAGCCGACCCGGCGCGCAGTCGGCAGGTCGGCGGCGCGGGCCTCGGCCTGGCGCTGGTCCGTGAGATCGCCCGCGCCCACGGCGGCGATGTCCGGGTCGTCAGTGGCCACCCGCAACACACCACCTTCCGGCTGACTCTGCCCCGTGGGTAGCGCCCGGAACCAGCTCGCGACTCGCCGCGGGCCAGCGCAATAGAACCGCAATCTGACCGCCGCGATGGCTGGTGTAAGATCGACCTCCGAAGCTGTCCGCGGGTGAGAAAGCGGTATGTCATCTGAGCGTGGCGCGGTGCCGGCAGGTCTCAAGGCGGTCGTCCTGGCGGTGGTGGTGGTCGGGCTGGTGGCGCTGGCGGTGGTCTCGGCTCGCACGGCGCTGCGCGGCCCGAAGGTCGTCTACAAGAGCCTGCCCCCCAACGTCGAAGCCCCGGAGGTCCTGAAGGCGCCGCCGCGCCCGCCGCAGCCGCCGACTCCCCCGCGACCGCCTGGTCGCTAGACAAATAACAGCCGGGGCACGCGCCCCGATTCAGGAGAGTGGCATGCGACGCACAACCCGGGCGTTCACGCTGATCGAACTGCTGGTGGTGATCGCCATCATCGCGATTCTCGCCGCGATTCTGTTCCCGGTGTTCGCCAAGGCTCGTGAGAAGGCCCGCCAGTCGAGTTGCGTCTCGAATCTGAAGCAGCTCGGCCTGGCGGTGGCGCAGTACTGTCAGGACTACGACGAGACCTACCCCTACCTGCGGATCGGCGCCTGGGGCACCCCGACGGGGAGCCCGCGCAGTTGCGCCAACGGCATGGAAGACCTGACGGCGCCGTACATCAAGAACGCTCAGGTCTGGGCCTGCCCGTCGGACAACCTGCGGCGCAACACCAACGACGGCAACACCAACTACGACTGCGACGGCGACGGTGACGGCAAGCCGATCTTGAGCTACACCGGCACCTGGTACCTTTCGACGCAGACCGACTCGGCGGCCTGGGGGATCTTCGGCAACACCCGTGCCAGCGCTTCGTCGCGCTCCCGCGTGATGGCCCAGATTCCGGCGCCAGCCGAGACCATCATGCTCTACGAGCTGTGGATGGACGCGCAGCGTTGGGAGTCCTACACCTACTACCGCTGGTACAGCTCCAATCTGTACACCTACGACTCCTATCCGACGGTGCTGCTCTACGGCACCGACGGCCAGATGGCGATGGGCGCGCACATGGAGCTGGGCAACTACTGCTTCGCCGACGGCCACGTCAAGGCGATCCGCAACAAGGCGCTGTTCTCGCCGAAGAACCTGATCTCGGTCGACCCCAACGACTGACGGCGGCTGTCGCCGAGTCCGGAGGATGTCCATGTCTGGCAAGTTGACGGCCCGCCTGGCGGGTGCCGCCGTGCTGCTGCTGGCGGTGGCCGGGTGCGCCAAGAAGGAAGAACCGATCGCGCCGCCGTCGGCCGAAGCGATGAAGGTGATCGACGCCGAGAAGAGCGGCCCGAAGCCGCAGGCCGACGCGCCGACGCCGGGCACCGCGGAGAAGGCCGCCGGCGGGGGCGGCATGGAAGAGCCGCGCAAGGCTCCCTAAGGCCGGTGCCAGCCAAGTCGAGCCGCCGCGACGCGCCGCGTCGCGGCGGCTGCGGTGTTGGGCGCAGCCGGACTCGCGACGGTCTGCATCTTGGCGTACGCCGGCCGATGATGGTAGAGTCCGGCGACGGGTGAGGTGATGACGGTCGACGAGGCATTGGCGGCCTGGCTCGCGGCGGGCAGCGGTCCGGCGACGTTGGTGGGCAGTTGGTCGCAGACCGAGCAGGCCGCGGCGGCGCTCAGCGCGGCAGGCGTGGCGGTGCGGTCTGCGAACCACGAACTCCTGGCGCGGCTGGGCCCGGGCGATCACCGCCTGGCGCAGCAGCGGGCGCTGCGCGAGGCCTATGAACAGTGGCTGGCGGAGCTGGCGACGGAGCCAGGCCCGCTGGCGATTGGACGGTTTGAGCTGCTGGTTGCCGAACACCTCGACTTGACCCGCTTGGCCGACCTCCGGCGGCCGGTCCTGCTGCTGGCCCCGGGCCGGCTCGACGGCCGCGCGGTGCGGCTGTACGCCACGCCCGAGGAGCTGGGCTGGCCGTGGCCGCCGGCCCTGGCGCCACGCGAGCGCTGCTGGCAGTTGGAGTCGGCCGCATGACTCCGACCAGCGTCACCGTGGCCCAACTGCAGACCTGGCCAGCGCCCTGCGCCGTGCTCGCCGATCCGCGCGGCCTGCTCGCTCTGCCGAGTTGCGTCGACCTCGGCGGTCACCCGGCAACGGTCCTGCTGGCGACCGACAACGTCACCTTCCGCCAGCTCTATGAGCCGCTCCGCGACAGCCAGGGGGCGGTCGTGGTGGTTCGCCGGCGGGCAGATCTGGTGCTGCCGGACCTGCTCCACCGAGCCGGCGGCGAAGTCGCCGTCACACCGCGGGTGATCCTGGCCTGGGCCACCGGCGAGGTGGTCTGGCCGGCCTGGCTGGACGCGGCCGAAGAGCTGCTGGCCGAGCACCTGGGAGCTATCGCGCAGGCCACCCGGCAGGTGCGGCGGGCGGGCCGCATTTGGAGCGAGGCGCTGGCCGACGAGGTCGTCTTGCGGGCCGTGGCAGGGTTCGACCTGAGTTCTCCCCACCTCGACCCGGCGGCCGCCTGGCAGGCGCTGGCCGCGCGGGAACGGCTGTGGCGCAAACTGGCGAAGCGCGGGACGCCGCTGGCCGGCCGCCTGCAGGCCTGGCTGCGCCGCCAACCGCCGCCGCTCGGCTGGCTAGATCTGGCGGACCCCGACCTGGCCGTGCGGCTAACCTGGATTGTCGCCCTGTTGCTGCCGCACCGGCCCGACCTGGCGGCCTGGCTGCCGCGCGGCTACCCGCCGGCGGCCGCCTTTGGCGAACACGACCTGACCGCCGTGGCGCGGGTCGCCTACCGCCTGCAGCGTCTGGCTCCGGAGTTGGCGGCGGCCCAGCGCGACACCGCTGAGCTGGCCTTCCATGGCGCTCTGCGCGGGCCGCTGGTCGAGTTGCTGCGCCTCGCCGAGCCGGCCGCCGCGGCGGCGGTGGTGCGGCGCGAGACGCGCTCCGGGCACCTGGCGTTGCTGGCGCTGCGGACCCTGCTCGGTGCCATCGCGCTCGACGAGGTGCCCCACGAGCTGGCCCTGGAACCGCTGCTCGACCAGCTCCTGGAGCGGGTCGAGCGGCTTTCGCAGGGGGCGGCCGTGCGGGCCCACGCCGAGCTGCTGCGGGCGCTGCTGCGCCTCGACCGGCTGCGGCCGCGGCTGCAGGCCTGGTCGCAGGCCGCGCCCGCCGAGTTGCCGGCCGAGGCACTGGCTCTGGCGGCTGGCGAAGGGGCGCAGCTGGAGAGCGACCTGGCGGCCGCCCACGATGCTCTGGAAGACAACGCGCTGCACGAGACGCAGTGGAACCTGCAGGCCGATCCGGCTCGCCACAAGGCCGTGCTGGCCGCCTGGCAGGCGCACCTCGGCGCGGCTGAGCAGGCGCTGGTGAGCGCCGAGCGGGAGCTGGGCGCGGCCCTGCTGGCGCAGCCGCCGGCTCCGGCGCAGGCGGCCGCGGCGGCCTGGGATGAGTTGCTGACGGCCCGTTGGCGGGACGAGGGCGACCCGCCCCGGACGCTGGTGCTGGTCGCCGGGCTGAGCTGGGCGGCCTGGTCGGGTCGCCTGGCGCCACGCCTGGCGGGGGTCTACGACAGCTTCGCCGAGCCGCTCTGGGCACCGCTGCCGAGCGCCGGGGAGTGGTCGCTGCCGCGGGCGGTGGGCGGCCTGCGCTGGCAGAGCGCCAGTGCGACGTGGGATGTGGACGAGCTGCTGGGCCGGCTGCGGCCCGAACTCGGCCTGCGGCGGCGCGCGCTGCCAGCGGCCTGGCGCCCGCTGGGCGCAGCCGGTCTGGTGCGCGGGAGTTGGACCGGCGGTGAGCTGCGGCTGCTGCTGGTCGACCTGTTGGCCGCGGCGCCAGGCGGGCTACCGGCAGAGGCCTATCACGACCGCCTGGCGGCTCTCGCCGCGGCGCTGGTGACCCAGGCCAGCGGCCGGCAGCGCGACCGGCGGGTGACCCTCTTGGCCTGTTCGGGCGCGGTCCTCTGCCGGCCCCGCCCGGGGCTGGCGCTGGCTGGCCAGCCCGTCGGCGCGCGGGCCGTGCGGCCCAGCGACGAACCGCCGCCGGTCGAGGCACTGGGCCTGGCGGCGGATCAACTGGGCCTGCCGGGCCCGGCGCCAGTGCTGCTGGCCTACGGCCGCGGCCGGCTGGTGCCTGCCACCGACCAGGCCGCTTACGCCGCGGGCGGGCTGTCCTTGGCCGAGCTGGCGGTGCCCTTGGCGCAGCTTACGCCGGTGCCCCGGGGCGAGCGGGCGGTGGTCCGGCTGGACCGCTGGCTGGTGCCCGAACGGGTGGTCGCGGGGCAGCCGGTCGAGCTGGCGGTGGATGTCACGCTGGTCGCTGGGGCGCTGGCCGACCTGGCGCGGTTGACGGCGGAACTGCCAGACTGCCCGGTGGGCGAGGCCGTGCTCGACCGCGGTGAGCGGCAGCGGCTGACGTTGGTCTGGACCCCGCAGTTGCCGGCTGGGGCCCGGCGGGCGGAGCAGACCGTGACCTTGACCCTGCAGGTCGGCCGGCGCCGGCAGGTGCGGCGCGTCGTCGTCACGGTGGTCGCCGCGACGCCGCAGCCGGCGGCGGTGGCCGTGCCGTTGGAAGGGGGCTAAGGTGGCCAGGGCCAAACACCGGCGGATGGCACAGGGCGAGTGGATCGCGGCGCTACGGCGGCTCGCCGGTCTGGTGCATCGGGCGGGCGAGCTGCCGGGCTTCTCGAAGGCGCTCAACGAGTACCTCTGCGAGACCTTCGAGGCGGGCGCCGCGTCGCTGGTGCTGGTCGACCCGCAGACCAGCGAGTTGGTCTTCCACACCGCCAGCGGGGTGCCCAGCACCGTGCTCAACCAGGCCCGGCTGCACCGTGGCGAGGGCCTCGCCGGCTGGGTCTGCCAGCACCACGAGCTGCTCAACATCGTCGACGCCCGCGCCGACCAGCGGTTCTGTGACCGGGTCGACCAGACCACCGGCTTCTTCACCCGCGCCGTGCTCTGCGCGCCGCTCTACCGCGCCGGGCAGGTCGAGGGCGCCATTGAGGTCCTGAATCCCCTTGACGGCGGCACTTTCAGTGCGGCCCAGGGCGAGCTGCTGGAGGTGATCGCCGAGCAGGTCGAGTTGCTGGTCTCCAACGCGCAGTTGATCGAGGGCCTGCAGCGGCGCAATGCCGAGCTGACCACGCTGATCGACATCGACCGCGCGGTCAACGCCGAGCACGACCTGGAACGGCTGCTGGGCACGATCCTGGGCAGCGCCGCCGAGGTCGCGCAGGCGGCCGGCTCGTCGGTGGTGTTGTGCGACGAGGTCGGCGATGGGCTGACCTTCTTCCACGCGGTCGGCCCGGCCAAGGACCAGTTGGTGGGCGTCCGGATGCGGGCTGGCCAGGGCATCGTCGGCCAATGTGTCGCCACCGGCGAGTCGATCCACGTGCCCGACGCCTACAGCGACAGCCGGTTCTTCAAGCAGATGGATGCCAAGACCGGCTTCCACACCACCTCGTTGATCGCGGTCCCGCTGCGCGCCGCGGCCGGCATCATCGGCGCGTTGGAGGTGGTCAACCTGCAACGCAGCGAGGAGCCGGATCTGGTGCGGCTGATGGAGGCTTTCGCCAGCCAGGCGGCCGTGGCCATCGAGCGGGCGCAGCTTTACCAGCGCCTGGAGCGCCGGGTCGACGCGGCCGATGCGCAGTTGCGGGCGACCAACCTCTCGTTGGAGGCCGAGCGCGCCAAGCTGCGGGCGATGATCGAGCAGATGGCCGACGGCGTGATCATGGTCGACGGCGACGGTCGCGTGCTGCTGGTCAACGAAGCGGCCCGCGCGATGTTCACGCTCGGCACGCAACGGCTGGAGGGCCTGCCGGCGCTGGAGATCGAAAACGTCAGCCTGGCGGCGACGCTGGCGGTTGGCGATACCGACCCGGCCGGGCTGGAGATCGCCATCGACCAGCCGCGCGCTCGCACGCTGCGGGTGCACGCGGCGACGGTCGCCGCGGCCGAGGGCAAGGTCGGCAAGGTGGTGGTCTGCGCCGACATCACCGAGCTCAAGGAGCTGGCTGCGATTCGGACCGAGCTGGTGAGCTTCGTGTCGCACGAGCTGCGCACGCCGTTGACCAGCATCAAGGGCTTCCTGTCGGCGATGCTGAGCGACGCGCGGCTGAAGGAAGACGACCACCGCACCTTCATCCGGATCATCGACCATGAGTGCGACCGGCTGCGCCGGATGGTCGCCGACCTGCTGTGCATGACCCGGATCGACTCCGGCCGCGTGCTGGAGGTGCGTTGGACGCGGTTGGACCTGCTGCAGGCCGTGCAGCACGTCGTCGAGGCGCAGAAGGTCTACTCGCCCGAGCACACCATGGTGATCGACGCCGCGCCAGGTGAGTGGCTGGTCGAAGCCGACCTCGACAAGATCGAGCAGATTCTCACCAACCTGCTCAACAACGCCATGAAGTACTCGCCGCGCGGCACCACCGTGACGATCCGGCTGCGCCGCGACGGCGAGTTGGTGGTGTTGCGGGTTGAGGACTGCGGCTACGGGATCGCGCCCGAGGACATTCCGCATCTCTTCCAGCAGTACGGCCGCCTGCAAGACGCTCAGGCGCGGCGCATTCCGGGCACCGGGCTGGGGCTCTACCTCGTGAAGCACCTGGTCGAAGCCCACGGCGGCCGGATCACCGTCGAGAGCGAGCTTGGCAAGGGCTCGGCGTTCACGCTGACCTGGCCAGCCCGCCGGCCCTGGGGCGACGGCGTCGACGCGTAGCGCACCGCGGGGGGCGGGTGCCGTGGCTGATCCGGCCGATCGATCGCGGCCGCGCGCCAACCCTGCGACCCGCCTGGCACCCGATTTTCGCGATTAGGTGAATCCTGGCCATTTACCCCCGCTCGCCGGCATGACACTATCCCCACCAGCGAGGCGGACTTAAGCCCGCTTAATCGCCAAACGGGAAGGTAGCAGACCAGTGAGCGCTGTGGTGGCCAGCAACAATCAGGGCGGGGGTGGGCTCCGCGGGTTGTTGGGCCGCACCGAGCTCTGGATGGCCGGCGCCAGCATCGCCCTGGTGGTGATGCTGATCCTGCCGCTCCCGACGGCGGTGATCGACCTGCTGCTGGTCTTCAACCTGGCGCTCAGCCTGTCGGTGCTGTTGGCGACCACTTACCTGCAGGACCCCCTCGAGCTGAGCAGCTTCCCCTCCCTGCTGCTATTCATGGCGCTCTACCGCCTGGCGCTGAGCATCTCGGTGATGCGCGCCATTCTCGGCGGCGCCGACGCCGGGTCGGTGGTGGCCAGCTTCGGAAACCTGGTGCTGGCTGGCAACTACATCATCGGCTTCGTGCTCTTCCTGACGCTGCTGATTGTGCAGTTTGTGGTGGTGATCGGCGGCACCAGCCGGATCGCCGACGTGGTCGCGCGGTTCACCCTGGACGCGATGCCCGGCAAGCAGATGGCCATCGACGCCGACCTCAACGCCGGGATGATCACCGAAGAAGTGGCCCGCCAGCGCCGCAAGAAGGTCTCCGCCGAGAGCGACTTCTACGGCGCGATGGACGGTGCCAGCAAGTTTGTCAAAGGCGACGGCCTGGCCTCGCTGATGACCACCGCCATCAACCTGCTGGGCGGCATCCTGGTCGGCGTGGTGCAGCACGGTCTGGACGTCCGCACCTCGCTCGAAACCTACGCCCTGCTGACCGTCGGTCAGGGCCTGGTGATCCAAATCCCCGGCCTGCTGATGAGCGCGGCCTCCGGTCTGATTGTGACCCGCGCCGCCAGTGAAGAGAATCTCTCGCACGACCTGGTGAAGCAGCTCACCGCTCGCCCCGACACGCTGAAGGCCGCGGCGATGGGCTGCTTCCTGCTGGGCGTCGTCCCCGGTCTGCCGAAGCTGCCGCTGCTGGCGCTGGGTCTGGCGCTGATGCTGGCGGCCCGCTACGCGCTGCAGTTGCAGGCCGAGCCCGAAGCCGAGGCGACCCCCGAGGCCGAGGCCTCGCCCGACCAGGCCGGCGACATGCGGCAGCATCTGCCGCTCGACACGCTCTGCCTGGAAGTCGGCTACGGCCTCGTGCCGCTCGCCCTGAAAAGCGAGGGCGGGCTGCTGCTGGAGCGGATCACCGGCCTGCGCAAGGCGGTCGCGCAAGAGCTGGGGCTGGTGGTGCCGCCCATCCGGGTGCGCGACAACCTGACCATCAACGCCAACGGGTACCTGCTGAAGCTGCGCGGAGTGGTGATCGCCGAAGGGCAGATCCTGCCGCGCTTCTTCCTGGCCCTCAACGGCGGCGGCGTCCGCAAGCCGCTGGACGGCGAGCACGTTGCTGACCCGACCTTCGGGTTGCCGGCGACCTGGGTCTCGCCCGACCAGCGCGGCGAGGCCGAGCGGCGGGGCTACATCGTGATCGACGCTGCCTCGGTCTGCATCACGCACCTCGGCGAGGCAGTTCGCCAGCACGCCGCGGCGTTGCTGACGAGGCAAGAGCTGGCCGAGCTGATCGAGGTCGTCAAGGCCGAGAACCCGGCGGTGGTCAACGATCTGGTGCCCGAGGTGGTCAGCAAGGCGACGCTGCAGGCGGTGCTGCAGAACCTGCTCGAAGAGCGCGTCCCGATCCGTGACCTGGTGACCATCTTGGAGGCCCTCGGCGAGGCCAGTCTGCGGACCAACAACCTCGACGAGATGACCGAGCACGTGCGCTGCAAGCTGGCGCGGGTGGTGCTCGGTCCGCTGCTGGCGGCGGGCGAACTGCCGGCCCTGCAGCTTGACCCGATGCTGGAGCGACGGCTCGCCGACGGGATTGGCGAAACAGCCTTCGGCGCGCAGTTGCAGATCCCGCCCGATTTGCTCCGCGAGTTTGTCAACACTCTCAGCGACCGCCTCGAACAGGCTGCCGCCGAGGGGTACCAGCCGGTGCTGGCCTGCTCCCGCCGCCTGCGCCTGCCGCTGCGGCGGATGATGAAGAAGCTGCTCAGTCGCCTGATCGTCGTGTCGTACGATGAGGTTGCCGAGACCGCGGCGCGGCTGAAGCAGATCGGCACGGTCACGGTGAGCAGCGTATGAAGATCAAGCGCTACGAGGGCCAATACGTGCAGGAAGTGATCGCCCAGATCCGCGACGAGATGGGCCCCGACGCGGTCGTCCTGCACACCCGCTGGCGGAGCCAGAACGGCCTCAAGCGGCTGCTCGGCAAGCCGCAGGTGGAGGTCTGGGCAGGCACCCGTGAGGAGGTCGCGAAGGCCGATCTGGCGACCCTCACCGCGGCGGCCCGCGCCGAAGCCGAGGGTGAAGTCACCGCTGGAGCGCCGCTGGCGGGCCTGACGCTCGACGCCGTGGACGACCCGGAGCCGGCCCGGCCGCGGCCGCAACCGGCTGCCCCGCCGGCCGCGGCGCCCCGCCGGCCGCAGCCGCTGCCCGCGCCAGCCGCGGCGCGCGACGGCGACGACATCGGCGCCCTGGTGGCGGCCTTCGCCGCCTTCAGCAACGGGCAGCTCCGCGAGCCGACCAACGGGCACCTCGCGGCGCCGGCGCCGGCGCCCGCGCCGGTGGTTGAGTTGCTCCCGGCGCGGACCGAGCCGCAGCCGGCCGAGGAGTTGCCGGAGACCGCCGACGACCTGACGGTGGCCCTGCTGGCGCAGTTTGGCGACGCCCTGAACCGCATCGAGGAGAAGGTCGACGCGCTCGCTACACCGGCGGCACCGGCGGTCGAGGAGGTCGAGCCGGAGCGGCTGACCGCGCTCTTGCAGGCCGGGGTCGACCCGCAGGTGGCCCGCGAACTGCACGACGCCGCGGCCGGCGGGTCGGTCGCCGAGGTGCTCTACGACACCTTCCAGTGCTGCCCGCCGCTGAACTGGTCGCAGGGCTGCCGAGTGGTCGCCCTGGTCGGCCCGAGCGGCGTTGGCAAGACCACCACGGTCGCCAAGCTGGCCGGCCACTACGGCATCCGCGAAGGGGCCCGCGTGCTGCTGGCTTCGACCGACGTGCAGCGGATTGGCACCTTCGAGCAGATCAAGGCGCTCGGCCAACTGATGGAAGTGGCGACGCTCCCGCTGCGGACGCCGGCCGAGGCGCAGGGCAAGCTGGCCACCGCGCGGCGGCAGTACGACCTGGTGCTGGTCGACACGGCGGCTTGCCAACCGCAGGAGGGCCCGGCCTGGGAGCACCTCCTGGACACCCTGATTGCGGTCGAGCCGGACGAGATCCACGTCGTGGTCTCGGCGGCGATGAAGACCAAGGAAGCGGCGCGGGTGGTGGACTACTTCCGCCAGGTGCTGCCGGTCCACGGCGCGGTGGTCACCAAGCTGGACGAGGCCGCCGACCCCGGGCTGGTGGTGGACCTGGCCTGGCGCTGTCTGGTGCCGCTGTCTTACCTCGGGGTGGGGCACACCATCCCGGGTGACCTGGAGTTGGCGACGCCGGATCGTCTGCTGGAGATGATCTGGGCGGCGCGTCAGAGCTGACGGCAGGGAGGGCCCGATGGACCGCGGTCAACCAACACCACGCCCCAACCTCCCGCGGGAGCGCTTGCTGGCCGAGCTGCAGAAGCGCCGCCAGGCGCCGCCGCCGGTCGCGGCGCCGGCCTTGCCGGCCCCGGCCCCGGAGCCGCGCGGCGGTCGTCCGGCGCCACTGCGGGTGGGCGACCTCTGCGGCTACACCGACCCGCTGGCGGCCTCGCCGCAGTGCCTGCCGCCGCGGCAGGTCGAGGAGTTTGTGGCGGGGCGGCTGCGCGGCGCGAAGCAGGCTGCCGTGCGGACGCACCTGCTGCAGTGCCCGCACTGCCGCGGTTACGCCACGGCGCTCCGCGAAGCCGGTGCCCGGCCGTTCCCGACCGTGGCGCCCAGCGCGCCCTCCAGGCCGGTCTTAGGCACCTCGCACATCCTCGGCCTGACGGTGGCTTTCGTCCTGCTGCTGCTGGCCAACAGCGCCGTGATCGACTATCTTGGGACCCTCGACCAGGCCCCGACGGCGGCGGCCACGGTGGCCGCGCCGGTGGCCAATCAGACGGTCCTGGCGCCGCTGCCAGCGGCGCCGGTGGCGCCGGTCAGCACGCCCAACGTGCCGGCGGTGACCGCGCCTGACCTCACCACGCTGGCCGCCGCGGACCAGCGCACGCCGGCCAGCCCGGTGGCGGAGGACCTGCGATGAGGCCGCTGCAGCGGATTAGCCTGGAGGTGGTTGACGAGCAGCCACCGATGCGCTACCCGAGCCGCATTGAGGGCGTCTTCGGCGATTACCTGACGCTCGCCGCGCCGCTCCGCCAAGGCGTCCCGGTGCCGCTGCACGACGGCACCAGCCTGCGCGTGACGCTGTTCCACGCCGGCGGCGCCCACGGCTTCGAGACGCAGGTGATCGGCCGCGAACCGGGCCGCGTGCCGCTGCTGCGGGTCAGCCGCCCGCGGCGGATGGAAGCGATTCAGCGCCGCCAGTACTTCCGCGAGCCGGCCGTCGTGCGGACGCTCTGCGGCAACAGCGGCGAGGACGGGCACGAGATCACCGGGGTGACCCGCAATCTGGGCGGCGGTGGGCTGTGCATTCGCACCAAAGACCTGCGGGCGTTGCACCGGCTGCTCGCCGAACGCAACCGCGACGACCCGTTGTGGGTCGAGATCGGCCTGCCCGACCGGCCGCTGCGAGCGGTCGTCAACCTGGCCTGGTGCCAGATCGACGACCACGAAACCTCGGCCGACCTGGCCTTCGAGTTTCTGGACCTGCCGAACGCCGAGCGCGAACGGCTGATCAAGTACCTGTTCAGTCTGCAGCGCGCCGCGCTACGAAAGGGACTCTGATGCTGCCACCGACGACCCCCAAAGCGGCCCATCTCGAGGATCTCTGGGAGACCTACCTGACCTACGGGGACCTCAACTCGAAGAGCGCGCTGGTTGAGGAGTACCTCCCGCTGGTGAAGCGGGCGGTCAGCCGCGTGCGGCCGTTCCTGCCCGACTTCGTGCAGGAAGAGGACCTGATCGGCTACGGCTTCGTCGGCCTGCTCGAGGCGATCGATCGTTTCGAGCGCGACAAGGGCGTGCCCTTTGAGGCCTATGCCGTGAAGCGCATCCAGGGTTCGATCCTGGACGGCCTGCGGGCGATGAGCTGGCTGCCGCGTAACCTGCACCGCCAGGCGAAGCACGTCGAGGACACCATCGAGGACCTGCGCAGCCGGCTCGGCCGCCAGCCGACCGAGGACGAGGTCGCCAGCGGGCTGGGGATGTCGGTGACCGACTACCACATGCTGCTGAGCGATGTCGGGCCGATCACCTTGATGCCGTTCGACGAGATCACCGAGCACGGCGGCATCGACCAGGACTCGCAGCCGTGGGACAAGGTCGAGCGGGCCGAGCTGCTGGCCGCCGTGGCGCGCTCCATCGAGGACCTGCCGGAGCGCGAGAAACTGGTCGTGACGCTCTACTTCCACCGCGACCTGACGCTCAAGGAGATCGCCCAGATCCTGGACGTCTCGGAGGGCCGCGCCTGTCAGCTCAAGACGCAGGCCCTGCTGCGGCTGCGGGCGGCGCTCCACCAGCAGGGCTTCGCGCACCCGGGAGATGCTTCGTGAACGCGCCCTGGCTGGCGCCGAGCATTCTCAGCCTGGCGCTGCTGCAGACGCTGTTGCTGCTGGCGCTGTGGCTGCAGGTGCGCCGCGCCAGCGGCCGGGCCCGCGGCGCGGGCGACTCCCTGACGGCGCTGGCGTCGCAGTTGGAGCCGCCGCTGCGCAAGCTGTTTGGGCAGTTGGAGGGCGAGCGTGACCGGCTGGCCGACCAGGTCCACGAAGCCGAGCGGCTGGTCGCCGCGCTGAGCCGGCTGACCGCCAAATCGGGCGAGGTCGGCGAGCAGGCCGAGGCCGACGAGCTGCGTCGCCATGCGGCCCGAGCTACGGCGCGGCGCCTGCTGAGCGGCGGGCAGTCCGCCGAACAGGTCGCCACGCAGACGGGGTTGCCGCTGGGCGAGGTGCAGGTGCTGGCCAACCTGCAGAGCGCCCGCGAGACGATTGAAGATGCCCTAAAGTAGGGCCGACGGTGGCCGATAGAGTCGTAGAGAAGCAGGCGCCTGGCGCCTGGTACCTTGGAAAGGAGGTGCGCCGTGACCCGCGGGATGTACGCCGCGGCAGGCGGCATGCTGCTCGGACTGGCCCGGCAGGAAGTCCTCAGCAACAACCTGGCGAACGTCAACACGCCAGCGTTCCGCGGCGATCGCGTCAGCTTCGGCTCGTATCAGAAGGTGCTCCTGCCCGGAGTGACCGACGAGAACGGCCAGGCAGCGGCGATCTACCAAAGCGCGACCCTCAACCCGACCACCCTGGACCTGCGGCCCGGGGCGTTGCACGAGACGGGGGAACCGCTGGACCTGGGAGTGACCGGCGAAGGGTGGTTCGTGCTGCAAACCCCGCAGGGCGAACGGTACACCCGCAACGGACACTTCACTCGCGCCGCGGACGGGACGCTGATCAGTGGCGACGGGTTCCCGGTCCTGGGGACCGCCGGCCCGCTGAGCCTGCCCGACTCGGACGTGCTGATCGATGAGCAGGGCAACCTGCGCAGCGGCGGCACCCAGGTCGGCCAGTTGCGGCTGGTGAGCTTCGGCGACCCGGCGAGCGTCACCAAGGACCCCCTCGGCCTGCTGGCCGGCGGGACCGCCCAGGAAGGCGCCACCGGGCTGATCCGCCAAGGTCGCCTGGAGAGCAGCAATACCGATACGATGCGAGTGATGGTGGAAATGGTGGCGACGATGCGCAGCTATGAGATGAACCAGCGGGTGATCCAAGCGCAGGACGCCACAATCCAGACCACGCTCGACACAGCCCGGCGGTAGCCGGGACCGAGGGAAGAGGCAACAGCCAGGCTGGTCCACTGCGGTGGAAGCCCCCGGGACGCCGAACGAACGACGCGTCCCACCCGCCTCTTCCCGGGATCGACGGGAGAGAGCTGATGCTACGAGCTTTGTGGACCGCCGCTTCGGGCATGAATGCCCAGCAGGTCAACATCGACACGATCGCCAACAACCTGGCGAACGTCAATACTGCCGGCTTCAAGCGCAGCCGGGTCGATTTCCAGGACGTGCTCTACCAAACCGACCGCGTGCCCGGCAGCGCCTCGGCCCGTGGCAGCCAGTTGCCGACCGGTATCCAGGTCGGCCTCGGCACCCGCCCCGGGGCCGTCTACAAGCTGTTCAGCCAGGGCACCTTCACCGCCACCGGCAACAACCTCGACGTGGCGATTGAGGGCAACGGCTTCCTGCCGGTGGTGCTGCCGGGCGGCGGCACGGCCTACACCCGCGACGGTGGCCTGAAGCTCGACACCCAGGGCCGCATCGTGACCGCCGACGGCTACCCGCTGGAGCCCGAGCTGACCATTCCGGCCGAAGCGATGGAAGTCGCCATCGGCCAGGACGGCACCGTCTCGGTGAAACTGCCGGGCCAGGATGCGATGCAGGAGGTCGGGCAGTTGCAGCTCGCCTCGTTCGTCAACCCGAGCGGGCTCGAGAGCATCGGTCGCAACCTCTTCAGCGGCACCCCGGCCAGCGGCGACGCCCAGACCGGCGCTCCGATGACCGGCAACCTCGGGAGCATCGTGCAGGGCTACCTGGAGCAGTCGAACGTCGACGTGGTCCAGGAAATGGTCCAGATGATCGTCGCGATGCGCGCCTACGAGGTCAACTCGAAGGCCATCCAGACCTCCGACGAGATGCTGCAGGTCGCCAACCAGGTCCGGCGCTAGGTCGCTGGCTGGTGGAGTGCGGTCATGAAAGCCCTCTCCCTGATTCCCTGGCTGCTCGCCGGCCCGCTGGTCGCGCAGGAGCTGCTCGAAGCCCCGGTCCTGCCGGTGGTGCCGAGCATCGCCCTGCGGGCGACGGCGCAAGTGGCCGGCGAGCAGATCCTGTGCGGCGAGGTCGCCGTGGTCGGCGGGCTCGACGGCCTGGCCGCCCTGGCCCTGGCCCCGGCGCCGCTGCCCGGAGGCAGCCGGCTGCTGACGCGCGACCAGATCGAAGTGCGGTTGAGCCGCGCCGGTTACCGCCCGGAGACCTTCGCCTGGAGCGGCGCCGACAGCGTCGTGGTGACCCGCCTCGCGCGGCAGGTGACGATCGCCGAGCTGAACACCGCCATCGCCACCCTGGTGCCGCTCCCGCTGGAGCTGGAGCGCCTCTCGCCGCGCCGTGCGCTACCGGCTGGGGCGCTCAGCTTCCGGCTCCGCGCAGCGCTGCCGGAACCGCTGCCGGAGCGCTTCAACCTGCTGCTCGACGTGCTGGTCGACGGCCGCACCGCCGACAGCCTGACGGTGGCGGTCCGCCGCCCGGCACCGCCGGCCGCGCCGCTGGCCACCGAGCCGGCGCCGACCGTCCCAGCGGCCGACCCGCTGCCAGCGCCAGCCATCCCGCCCGCCCCGGCGGCCAGCAGTGCCACCCCAGCCCCGGCCCCGGCCGCGCCGGCGGCGCCGCGGCCGACCTGGCAGGTCAAGCGGGGCGACCAGCTGACGGTCCTGGCGATCAGCGGCAAGGTCCGCATCGGCCTGGCCGCCGAGGCCCGTGAAGCGGGCGGCTACGGCGACACCATCCAGTGCCAGGCGCTGGTCGGGCAGGAGAAGCGGGTCCTGGCGGCTCGCCTCGTGTCGCCCGACACCGCCGTGTTGGAGTTCTGACGATGACCACCACGCTGTTCCTGCTGGCCCTGCTGCAGAGCGACCCCGCCGCCGCCGCGCCGGCCGTGGCGGCCGCGCCGGCGACCACCGCGGCCCCGGCCCGGCCGTTGGCGCCGCCGCAGACCGGGGCCGGCCGCAGCGCCGGGCGTCCCACCGCGGCGGGCGAACCCGGCAGCGCCACCCCGACGACGGCCGCCAGCGACCACACCGTCGCCGCGCCGCTCGACCGGCCACGCTACGCCGCGCCGGTCGGCCCGCCGCCGCAGGTCGGCTACGCCCCGCAGGCGGGCGCGCCGCTGCCGGGCTACCCCGGCCTGAGCCCCGCGGCGGCCGGCAGCAGCGGCTACCCCGCGCGCACCAGCGGCAGCGGACCGCTGGTCAGTCTGTTCACCGACCTCAAAGCCAGCGGCGTGGGCGATGTGATCACCATCGTGATCACCCAGCAGGCGGTGGCCGCCAGCAATGGCAAGAGCGAGAGCAGCAAGGACGCCAGCGCCAGCTTCGACGGCGGCGCGGGGATCTTCCAGTTGCTGCCCTCGCTAGGCCTGAAGTACGACGGCAAGACCGGCGGCGAAGCCTCCACCAACTCCACCTTCAGCGTCGCCACGACCTTCACCGCGACGGTCACCGAGGTGCTGCCGAACGGCAACCTGAAAGTCGAGGGGCAGCAGATTGTGAACCTCGGTGGCAAGGACCAGTGGACCAAGCTGAGCGGCGAGGTGCGACCGTACGACGTCCGGGCCGACAACAGCATCGACTCCACGAAGGTCGCCAACGTCCGGATCGAGTTCGTCGGGGTGCGCGACCGCGGCAAGCGCAAGGGACTCTTCGACGTGCTTGGCAACGCGCTCGAGAGCCTCTTCGGCTGGCTCTTCTAAGGAACCACGATGAAGCACTTCCTGAGTCTGCTGCTCCTAACCAGCGCCCTGACCGCCGCCGACCTCAACGTCCCGGTGCGCGACCTGGTCGGACTCGACAACGGCCCGGTCAACTACGTCTTCGGTTACGGCCTGGTGGTCGGGCTGGACGGCAGCGGCGACAGCCGGCAGGCGCTCTTCGCGCAGCAGTCGCTGAAGAGCATGTTGCGCCGGCTGGGCGTCGAGCTGGGCGAGGCGCAGTTCCAGACCAAGAACGTCGCCGGGGTGATGCTGACCGCCAGCCTGCGCCCCTTCGGCCGCGCCGGGGACGCCGTCGACCTGACGGTCTCGGCGCTCGGCGACTGCCGCAGCCTGCACGGCGGGATGCTGCTGCAGACCCCGTTGCAGGACGCTGCCGGCAGCGTCCGGGCGATTGCCCAGGGACCGCTCAGCATCGGCGGGTTCAACGTGCAGTCGGGCGGCGGCAGCGTGCAGAAGAACCACGCCACCGTCGGCCGAGTGCCCAACGGCGCGGTCCTCACCAATCATGTCGAAGGCGTCGTGGCGCCGGGCGGCATCGTCAGTCTGCGGCTGCTCAACCCAGATTACGGCACGGCCATCCGCATCGCCGACGCCATCAAGGACGCCTTCGGCCTGGAAGCGGCCGCCGTGATGGACCCGCAGCGGGTGACGGTGCGCGTGCCGCTGGAGTATCTCGGTCGTGAGACCCTCTTCGTGGCGCGCCTGGAGGCGCTCCGCGTACGGCCCGACCAGCGGGCGCGGGTCGTGATCAACGAACGCACCGGCACGGTGGTGGTCAACGGCAACGTGCGCCTGCTGCCGGTCGCCATCGCCCACGGCGGGCTCCGGATCGAGGTCAGCACGACCCCCCTCATCAGCCAGCCGGGGCCGTTCACCGACGGCAGCAACGCCAGCACGGTGGTGGTGCCCGACACGGCGATGAACGTCGAGGAAGAGCAGAAGCAGTTGGCGCTGCTGGAGGCCGGCGACAGCGTGCAGGACCTGGTCAAGGTGCTCAACGCGCTGCAGGTCACCCCGCGGGACCTGATTGCCATCATGCAGGCGCTGAAAGAGGCTGGCGCGCTGCTGGCCGAGCTGGAGACGATGTGATGGCGACCTGGACCAACGCCGCCAACGGGGCCCTGGGGCCGAGCGAGGCGCTCTTGCCAAGCAACGGTCGGCTGGCCGCCAAGGCCAGCCGCGCCGCGAAGCTGTGGCAGGGCTGCTGCCAGTTCGAGGGCCTGCTGCTGAAGCAGATGCTGCAGCAGATGCGGTCCACCGTGCCCGAGGGCGAGGGGCTCTTCGAGCGCTCGCAGGGCCGGCGGATGATGGAGGACAACTACGACCAGACCCTCGCCGACACGCTTTCGCAGCGCGGCGCGGCGGGGTTGGCCGACAGCCTCTACGGCAACTACTTCCGGCAGGCGCTGCAGCCGGCGCCATCGGACTCGTCGCCAGCGCTGCTGGCGCAGGCCTAAAGGAACCGGGGAGCTGGACGATGATCCAACCGGACGGACCCCTCGATAGTGGCGGTAGTCGCCACTGGGAGCGAGGTCAGGAGGCGAATGCGATGAGAATCCCACCAGAGACAATCCGTGGCCTGGTGGGCCTGCACACCCAGCGTGTCGGGAAGAGTCAGGCGATCGGCCAGGCGGCCGGGGTGGCCAGCGTCTTCCGGCCGATGAGCGCCGACACCGTCAGTCTGTCGGAGCAGGCCGAGATGCTGAACACCCTCAAGCAGGGCGTCAAGGCGATGCCGGACGTCGACCCGAACCGAGTGCAGCAGGTTCGCCAAGAGCTGGCGGCGGGGACCTTCCAAGTCAACTCGGCGCAGGTCGCTGAAGGCCTGGTGCTCGAGTTGGGTGGAGTATGACGATGGTACCTGACGAGCGAATCGAGTGGCTCAGCGGCGTGGCGAGTCTGCTGGAGAACCAGCGGCTGGCGATGCTGTCCCAGGATGTGACCGCGTTCTGCGCTGCCTCGGATGCCCTCCAGGCGACGCTCAACCGGGGCACGCCGCCACTCGATTCGCCCGCCGGGCCCCGTGAGCGTTCCCACCTGCGGATTCTGGCGCGGGGCGTGCGCAGCAACCGGCGGCTCCTGAGCAGTTTGCGGGAGCCCTTGGAGGAGCTGGGCGAGCTGGCCGCGGTGCAGGACCGCAGCATCGCGCTGGACGCCCAGGCCTGACGGCGGCTGTGAGAGACCCATGAACAGCTCGCTCGAGGTGGCCCTCTCCGGGATGCGCGCGGCGATGGTCGGGCTCGACGTCACCTCGCACAACGTCGCCAACGTCAACACCGAAGGCTACACCCGGCAGCGCGTCAACCAGGTCGCTCGCAAGGCGCTGCTGACCACCGTTGGCCTGAAGGGCGCCGGCACCGACGTGAAGTCGGTCGAGCGCGTCACCGACCGCTTCGTAGCCCGCCAGATCCGCATGAACCTCGGCGAGAAGGGCTACTACGAGGGACTCACCGCGCGCCTCGGCGAGGTCGAGACGATCCTCAACGAGAGCCTCGACGGTGGCCTGGCCGACGCCTTCAACGAGTTCTTCAGCGGCATGTCGCAGGTCTCGGCGAGCCCCGAGAACCGCGGCACGCGGGTCACCACCATCAACAGCGCCACCTTGCTGGCCTCCAAACTGCGCTCGGTGCGCGAACGGCTGCACTCGGTCGAAGCCGAGAACCACCGCGAACTCGACTATGCCGTCACCGAGTTCAACACCGAGCTCGACCGCCTGGCCCAGATCAACGGCAAGATCGCCTCCGGGGTCAGCACCGACGGCAACGTCAGCGACCTGCAGGACGAACGCGACCGGGTGCTGTCACGGATCGGCAGCCTGTTGGATGTCAGCACCACCATCGAGGGCAACGACGGCCAGGCCGCGGTCAGCATCAACGGCCAGGCCGTGGTGCTCGGGGCGGCGGCGGTCCACCTGCAGATCAACTCGTCGGGGCTGTTCCTGACTGGCAGCACCACGCCGCTGACGGTCACCTCTGGCGAGATCGCCGCCAAGATGGACCTCCGCGACGACATTCTGCCGCAGTTCAAGGGCGACATCGACACCCTGGCCGCGACAATGATCACGCAGTTCAATGCCGTCCACAGCGCCAACTACGGCCTCGATGGCAGCACCGGGCTGGACTTCTTCACCGGCAGCGACGCCCAGGACATCGCGGTCAACACCGTCCTGACCGGGGATCCCGCGAAGCTGGCGGCTTCGGGTACCGGCTCGCCCGGCGACAACGCCGGCGCCGAGGCGCTGCTCGGCCTGCGCGAGGCCGGCGTGCTGAGCGGTGCCACCTTCGAGGAGTGGCACCAGCAGATCGTCGGCGGGATCGGCGCGGAGATGCAGTCGGCCGATGGCCACATGACTTCCATCGACGCTGTGCTGACGCAGCTCTACAACCGCCGCGACAGCGTGCAGGGGGTCTCGATCGACGAGGAGATGGCCAACCTGATCCGCTTTCAGCAGGCCTACAACGCGTCGGCGCGGATCGTCGCGATGATCGACGAGCTGACCACCACGACCTTGCAGCTCGGCCGCTAAGGCGCCTGGAGGGAGAGACGATGCGCGTCACCGATGGCATCAAGTTCCGGCAGTCGCTCTCGGACCTCGACACGATCAACGCCGAGAACGCCGAGCTGCTGCTGCAGGCCGGGACCGGCCGGCGGATCCACAAGCCCTCCGACGACCCGGCCGGCGCCGTGCGGCAGATGCGCCTCAAGAAGGACATCCGGCAGCAGGCCGACCAGATCGACCGGATCACCGTCGCCGCCGAAGAGGTGCGCCGCACCGAGCTGGCGATGGACGACTCCATCCACATCTTCGAGCGGGCGCGCGAGTTGGCGGTACAGGGCACCAGCAGCGCCCGCACCGACACCGACTTCGGGGCGATTGCCGAAGAGGCCGACCAGTTGCTGCACGACCTGGTGGCCATCGGCAACCGCCAGGTGGCCGGCAAGTTCGTCTTCGGCGGCACCCAGACCACCGCGCAGCCGTTCACGATGACCGGCTCGCCGGTCAGCGCGGTGACCTACAACGGCGACGGCAATAGCCGCACCGTCAGCCCCTCGCCGGGGCTCAGCATCAGCGTCAACCTGCCGGGTGACGAGGTCTTCGTGAACGGCACCGACACTTTCCAGGCGCTGATCGACCTGCGCGACGCGGCCCGCTCGCAGGATGTGCAGCAGCTTGGCACGCTGGTCAGCGGCGGGCTCGACGACGGCCTCGACAAGTTCATCAACCAGCGCACCCAGGTCGGCGCCATCTACGGCTCGTTGGACAGCGCCATCGACTCGCTGGAGCTGCAGAAGGTCGACCAGGAAGCGCTGCTGGCCGATGTCGAGGACGTCGACCTGGTGGACGTGCTGGTGCGCCTGAAGAGCACCGAGACGCAGCGCACCGCGGCGCTGCAGGCGGCCGCCCGGGTGGTGCAGGCGTCGCTGCTCGACTTCATGGCGTGAGCCGTTACTCCAGCAACTCGACTGCGGTGACGGCGCCAGCGGTGCGCGTGATCCGTAACTTGGCCAGGTCCACGGCGTTGTTGTTGGCCCGCGGTCCGACGATCTGTCCCGGCCCGCGCCGCGCCTCCGGGTCGTAGAGCCCCAAGCGGATCTGCAGCACGCCCGCCAGACCGGCCGGAATGGTCAGCTTCAGTGGCCCAATGCGCACGGTCTGCCCGGCTTGCCACTGGGGCGTCGGCGGGTCGGGCCAGGTGGTGTTGCGGAACGCGATCGAGGCATCACCGGCCAACGCCGGGTTGACGAACTGCGCGTAACACCAACACTTCTCCCGGTAGGTCAACGGCGCTTCGACGGCCCACTCGTAGGCCAGCTCGAGCTGGTCGCCGCCCAGCCAGCGGCAGCTCGTGATCTTGGGCCGGGCCAGCACCAGGGCGATCGCCTCGTTGCGGCGGGCGCTGGTCGGCTCGGCATAGGGGTGGTGCGTCTGGCGCAACCAGTCGCCCAGCCGGCCGTGCAGGTCCTCGGCGGTGCGCTGCCCGGCGGCGGTCGGCGCCAGGTTGTGCAGCTCGCCCGGGTCCGCGACCAGGTCGTAGACCTCGTCCAAGTCGCGTGGGCTGTGGTTGAAGACCAGCTTCTGCTGTTTGGTGCGAACCACCAGTCCCTGTTCCATCCAGTTGCAGACGACCGCCTCGCGATGCTCCGTAGCGCTGCCGCGCAAGACGTTGCCGAAGCTCCGGCCGTCCAACTCGGCCGGGCGTGGCAGGCCGATCAGGTCGAGCAGGGTCGGCACCAGGTCGACCGTCGCGCAGAGCGCGCCGCTGTGACTCCCGGCGGGCACCCGGCCGGGATAGCTCAGCAACAGCGGCACGTTCAGCAGCTCCTCGTAGCCGCAGGTGCCGAGCTTGTGGATCATGCCGTGCGCGGCGACCATGTCGCCGTGGTCGCTGGTCCACAAGACGATGGTGTCGTCGGCCCGGCCGGAGTCATCGAGCGCCTGCAACACCTGTGCGGCGCACTGCTCCAGGAAGCCGCAGTAACCCCAGTAGCGCCGTACATAGCCGCGGAACTGCTCTTCGCTCCACTCCGGCAGCACATAGCACTCGCTGTTCTGGCGCTGCCGGAAGGGCTTGCCGCGGAGGTCGTCGCGGTGGTTGGCGGGGAGGGCCGCTTGCTCGAGCGTGTACCGTTCGTGCCACGGCTGCGGCGGCGCCACCGGATGGTGCGGTGCGTAGAAGCTGAGGATGGCGCCGAACGGCCCCGGCCGCTGGGCCCGCTGGCGCACGAAGTCGGCGGCCTGCCCGGCCAGGTACTGCTCGACATGGAACTCGGCCGGCACCTGCGAGAAGGCGTGGCTGCTGTCGGGCCCCGACGGCAGAATGGCGTGGTTGCCGAACAGCCGCTGCTCGAGCAACTGCCCCTGACCGGAGCGACGCAGCCACTGGTGGTAGGTGGCCCAGCCGCCGGCCCAGGGCGCGAAGCCGTGGACGGGCGCGTCCTCGCCGGTGCCGCCGCTGATCTGGTCGTAGGCGAAGCGCCCGGCGTCGGCGCGGCGCACTCTCTGCCAGTTGCTCTCGGGCTGGCCACCGGGCTGGCGGTACATGTTGCCCGCCAGGTGGTACTTGCCGAAGTAGCCCAGGTCGTAGCCGACGCCGCGAAGCAGTTCGGCGATGGTCGGCACGTCGGCCGGCAGGGTCACATCGTTCTGGGTGACGCCCGCGCTGTGCGCCTCGCGGCCGGTCAGCAGGCAGGTCCGGCTCGGCCCGCAGGGGAAAGCCGAGAGGTGGAAGTTGCCGAGCCGCATGCCACGGGCCGCCAGGCGGTCGGTGACCGGCGTGCTGACCACCGGATTGCCGTAGCTGCGCAGCGTGCTGACCGGTTGCTGGTCGGTCATGATCCAGAGCAGGTTGGGCATCGGCCGGTCCAGCTCGGCCGCCGGCAAGCGGCGGGCCGCCGCTGCCAGCAGGCCGCTGCCGGCCGCGCCCAGAAACTCCCGCCGGCTCACCGCCATGGCTGCCTCCCACGCCCGCTCAGGCCGGGCGCCAGGCTTCGATCAGGCCGTCCATGCGCTGGTCTTCGCGCAGTTGCTGAACTCGTTCGAAACCCACCGACTCCAGAGCCGCCGCGGTCTCGGCGAGGGTGAAGCAGTCGCCGCCCGGTGTGGCCGCCAGCATGTTGACCGCAAAGATGGCCCCCAGCTTGGGCTGGGTGCGAGTCTCGTCGAGGACATGGTCGCGGATCACGATCCGGCCGCCGGGCAGCAGCGCGGCGAAGCACTTGGCGTACAGCTCGCGGTTCTGCGCGTCGCTGTTCTGATGGATGATCGCCGACAGCAGCAGCAGGTCGTGCCCGTCCGGCAGCGGGTCGGTGTAGAAGTCGCCCGGCGCGAGGTTGACCCGCGCCAGGTAGCCGTCGGCGGCCAGCCGGGCGCGGGCCATCTCGATCACCGGCGGCCGGTCGAAGAGCGTCGCGCGGAGGGTGGGCGAGAGGTCGAGACAGGCCATCGTCCAGGTGCCGGAAGCACCGCCGACGTCGAGCAGGCGGGTCGCCGCCCCGACGCCGAACGCCGCGCAGAGCGGCGGCGCGGTGCGTTGGCTGACGACATGCATCGCGCCGATGAAGGCCGCCAGATCGAAGCTGCGCTGCCGCGCCGGCGGCTCGGGCAGCGGCTCGCCGCAGGCCCGGTCGACCAGTTGCGCCCAGCGCTGTGAGATCACCGCGGCGTGCAGCACCATCGGCAGCACGGACTCCGGTGAAGCGGCACTCAGCCAGCGGGCCACCTCCGGCGGGCAGGCGTACTGCTCGCCAGCCTTGACCAGCAGCTCCAGCGCCGTCAGCGCGTCGAGCAGAATCCGCAGCGCGCGGGCGTCCCAGCCCTCGGCGACGCACAGCTCGGCCACCGTCGCCGGCCGGGTAGCGAGCTTGCTGAACAGGTCGAGTTCGGCCCCGGTCAGCAGAAGGCGGGGCTCCATGAAGCCGCGCGCCAGTTGCAGCAGTTGGTCGCCAGTCCACTCCGCCATCAGCCACTCCCAGCTCGCTATGCCACGCGGACGTCCCGATTCCTGCCGCCGCGCCGCTAGAACTGGAAGCCCTGGCTGGTCGAGAACTGCTGCCCGAAGCGGCCGGTGCCGAACAGCGAGGCGAGGCCTGGGAAGGCCGTCAGGTTGATGTCGACCCGGAACTCCTTGGCCTGCTGGCGGTAGGTGCCGAGCAACTGCACGCAGCCCAGGTCGTAGGTCAGCAGGATGTCGTTGAAGCTAACCCGGCCGCGGTCCCCGTCAAAGGTCAGGGCGTTCTGGACGCTGATCCGCGGCAGCGGCTCGATGGTCAGCAGGCTGTCGACGTTCTGCAGCTTGCCATTGCGGCTGTCGTAGGTGAAGCCGATCTGGTGCTGGTACCGTCGCCCGCCGTCGTAGCTGATTTCGCCCCGCAGGCTGCGGAAGCCGACGTCGCCAAAGCCGCGGCTGTCCAGGGCGTAGCTGGTGTTGAGCGTGATCAGCAGCGGGTCGAGGGGCTGGATCCGCGCCCCGATGCGGAGGTCGCGGTGGGCACCGCGGAGCAGGTCGTAGCCGCCGTTGAAGGTCAGCGCCAGGACCCCATTGCGCGGACGGGCGCGGTCGGGCAGGAAGAAGCTGGCGGTGTAGTCGAAGTCGTTGATGGTCTGTTCGAAGTCGAAGCGGCTGAGCGGCGAGTAGCCGGCGACCTCCTGCCAGCGGTACCGCAGGTCGAACCGGGTGTTGGCGAACGGGCGCATCTCGAAGGTCGGCCCGACGGCGACGACATACTTGGCGGCCGGGTCGGGGTGGTCGAAGATGCTCTGGCTGTAGCGGAAGTCGGTCAAGAAGCGTGTCCGCGGGCCGAAGTTGACTCGCGCCAGGCTGCCTTGGACATCGAAGTTGGCACGCAACACGGTGCTGCGGCTGGCGGTGCCGCCGCCCGGTGGCGTGATGAACTCGCGGTACTGCCCGATGTTGGTGGTCAGCCGCAGGTCGACCAGATCGCCGAGCCGCGCGCCGAGCCGGCGGGAGTCGGTGGTCAGGCTGAGCTGCGGGACGATCTCGGTGACCGGCCGGTTGTCATCGGCGGCGAACTTGCTGCCCTCGATGTCGAAGCGGCGCTGGTCGGTGAGTTCCCAGTCGAACAGCGTCCAGCGGCCGTTGAACTTCAGGCGGGTCTCCAGCTCGTGGTCGGTGGCCTGGCTGGAGGACTGCCGCCGCGAGTAGTCGGCGTTCAGGTCGGCGCCGAAGATCGGCCCGAGGTTCAGCCGCTGGCTGAAGGTGTAGCGGGTGAAGTTGCTGCTCTGCGCCCCGCTGCGGGACTCCGAGCGGTTGTACCCGAAGATGGTGCTGCCGAGGTCGAAGGTGTGGGTCAGGGTGCTCGTGTAGTTGCTCTGCAGGCTGGTGCTGCTGAACCCCGAGTTCTGGCTGAAGGAGCCGTTGGCCCGCAGCGCCGTGTCGGCGCCGAGGGCTTGTTGCAGGTCGCCGCGCAGACTCAACTCGGCGTTGCGCGTGCCGTACTCCAGATCGACCTGCCCCTGCCCCCGGCCGCTGCCGCGGCCCCAGCCGTAGTCGTGCTCCAGGCCCAGAAAGGCGCCGCGCTTCTCGGTCATCATCCCGGAGACGTTGCCGTACTGGCTGTCGGCGAGGTCGTAGAAGTAGCGCATCCGGGTGTAGACGCCGTAGGTGTCGTTGCGCCCGAACTCCGGCAGCCACTCGCTGCGCCGGCAGCGCCGCAGCGGCAGCGTCAGCTTGCCCCAGGCGAAGATCGGCACGCCGAACAGGTAAGCCTTGGCGCTCCGCAGGATCAGCTTCTTGTTGGGCACCACGGCGATCGTCTTGGCCGCCAGGGCGTACTTCAGGTCGCTGGGCGAGCAGCCCGAGAGCCAGGCTTCGTGGGCGGCGAAGTAATGGTCCTCGCGCGCGAGACTGTCGTGGCCCCAGATGTTGATCGGCTCGGCGGTGCCGTAGCCAACGACCTCGGGCGGCAAGACGGCCTGGAAGGGTCCGGTCTCGACCCAGTTCTTACGCGGATGCAGGGTGAACGCCTCGGCCGTGATGGTGGTGCCGTCGGCCTTCGTGGCGCGGGTCGGGCCGGTCAGGGTGACGCGGCCCGCAAGCTGTTCGAATAGCGCGCGCTGGCCGGAGATGGTCCAAGTGCGCCAAACCACCCGCAGGTCGCCCTCGGCAAAGACCGTCTTGGTGCGGTCGTCCTGCTTGACGTACCGCGCGCTGACCTCGGCCTGCTGGTCGTTCAGCTTCGGCGGCTCCGACCCTGTCACGGTGCCGGCCGGGTCGGTCGGGTTGAGTTGCGGTGGGGCGTCAGTGGTCGGCGGCGCCGGCCCGAGTTGGGGCCGGGCCGGCGTCTGGGCACTCACCGGCCTCACGGCCAACAGGGCCGCGACGAGGGTCAGCGCCCAGGTCGAAGCCCGTCGGCCAGCCCGCATCCACGCTCCTCACAGCAGGTTGGACTCTGCCGGACCGGCGGATCTTCAGGTCGCCGCGGCCGGGCCCAGCGGCTGAACCGCGCTGGCCCAACCGCCCGCCATCATAGCACGAGGCGCCTCGCCGCTCAGAAGTCGAACCGGTCGACATTGGCCTTGTTGAACACAAACGGCTTGCCGAGCAGCACCTCCGAGCCCTGCACCGCATACTCCCCACGGCTGCCGGCGGTCAGGGTGGTACTGCCGGGCTGGAGCGTGCCGTCGTGCAGGGCCTTGGCCGCATAGACCGTCAGGTAGCCCAGGTCGCCGGTGTTCCAGAGCACGATGCAGTCGACGATGCCCTGGTGAATGTAGGGCTTGCACATGTTGGGAAGCGAGAGGCCGATCACCTTGACGTCGGTCCGCCCCGACTGCTTCACCGCCTCCGCCGCACCGGGCACCGCCGGGGCCGAGATGGCCATCACCAGCTTCACCTGCGGGTAGCCCTTGAGCACGTTCTGGGTCGACGTCAGGGCGCGGTCGAGCAGGTCCTCGCCCGGCTTGATGGTCACCAGCTTCAGCCCTGGGTACTTCTCCAGGCGGCGCTTGATGTGCTTGATCCAGTCGTTCTGGTTGGCGGCCGTCAAGGTCGAGGTGATGATCGCGAAGTCGCCCTGGCCGCCCAGCACGCGGTTCGCCTCGTCGACCAGCGTGCAGCCGATCCCTTCGGGGGTAGCCTGGTTGATCAGAAAGTCGCGCGCGTCGGGCAGCGCGTCGGCGTCCCAGGTGAGCACCTTGATGCCCTTCGCGCGGGCCTTGCGCAGGACCGTCGAGATCGCCTCCTGGTTCTGCACGCTGACGGCGATCACGTCGACGCCTTTGGTGATCCAGGCCTCGACTACTTCGTTCTGCTTCGCCGCATCGGTCTCGGTCGGCCCGTCCCAGAGCAGCTCGATGCCGAGCTCCTTGGCGGCCTTGGCGGCGCCGGCGCGGCAACTCACGAAGTAGGGGTCGCCCTTGCTCTTGGGCATCATCGCCACGGTCAGCCCGCCGGCGGCCACCGGGGTGCTGGCCGGACTGCTGGCAGCCGCCGCGGCTGGGGCGGCGGGGGCCGGCGGCGCCGGGGCGACCTGGGCGGTCTGCTCGGCCAGCGAGCTGACCAGCATCCAGTTGCTGCCGGCGACCAGCGCGCCAGCCGCCAAGACCGCCGCGCAAAGCACGGCAACCTGTGAGTTCTTCACGGTGAAGTCTCCCGTTTCCCCGGCCGGTGCCGCCAGCAGGCGCGGCAGGCCGATGGCGCCGATCAGCAACAGACCGACCAGGATGCCCGCCAGCTCGGCCGGCAAGGCCGCCAGCCGCAGGCCGGTCTCCAAACAGGTCAGGCAGGCCAACCCCAGCAGACTGCCCCCAAGGGTGCCCCGCCCACCGAAGATGGAAGTGCCGCCCAGCACCACCGCGGTGATCGCCAGCAGCTCGTAGTCGGTACCGGCGTCGGCTTTGGCCTGGCCCAGGCGGGCCACGTAGATCACCGTCGCCAGTGCGGCGAGGGCGCCGCTGAGCACGTAGGCGGCGGTGACGGCGCGGCGCACCGGCAGGCCGGCATGGAGCGCCGCGGCCGGCGAATGGCCCACCGCGTAGAGCGTGCGGCCCCAGGCCGTGCGATGCAGCAGCACGCCGCAGGCCAGTACCACCACGGCAAACAGCGGCAGTTGTTGCGGCAGGCCGCCCGGCAGGTCGCCCTGGCCCCAGGCCAGGAACCCCGGCCCAAAGTCGGAGTAGTTGGCAATCGCCCCGGTGAGCCCCTCGGCGAGGCCCCGCCAGAGCGACCAGGTGGCCAGGGTGACGATCAGCGCGGGCAGCCGCAGCCGGGCGATCAGCAGGCCGTTGACCGCCCCGCAGGCCGCGCCCAACAGCAGCGTCAGCAGCGCGGCCAGCGGCCACGGCAGGCCAACCACCGTCGCCAGCCAGCCGAAGCAGACCGCCGCCAGGCCCATCAGCGAGCCGACCGCCAGATCGATGCCGCCGCTGATGATCACCGGCGTGAGGGCCGTCGCCAGCAGCCCGACCTCGACCGCCTGCCGGGCCATCTGGAAGGCGTTGGTGGCCGTTAGGAAGCGGTCGCTGAGCAGTCCGAAGACCGCACACTCGGCGGCCAGCACCACCAGCAGCAGCCACTCGCGGTTCGGGAACCAGCGCTGCGGCCACGGCTGGAAGGTCGCGATGCGGGTCGGCTCACTCATCGCCGCCCTCCCGCCGCGCCGCCTCCAGCGCCACCGCGCCGAGGATCACCAGCCCCTGCAACGCACGTTCCCAGGCCGGGTTGACGTGCAGGAAGGTGAGCTGCGTGCCGATGGTGCCGAGCAGTAGCACGCCCAGCAAGGTGCCGACCAGGGTGCCGCGGCCGCCCATCACGGCCGTGCCGCCGACCACCACCGCGGCGACCACCCGTAGTTCGAGCCCTAGCCCGGCCGTCGGCTGGACGGCCTCGAAACGGACGCTGTGCAGTAGCGCCGCGAGGCCGGTGAGGGCCCCCAGCAGCACGAAGGTGCCGGCGGTCACGCGACTCGGCGAGAGCCCCACCAGCCGCGCCGCCTCGGCGTCGCAACCAACCGCGTAGACCGCCCGCCCGGCCGCCAGGCGCGCCGCCGCCCAGACCGCAACGCCGAAGACCACCGCGGTGAGGCCGACCAGCAGGGCCTGCCCCGCCGCCTGGCCCATCCCGAACCAGAGGAAGTCGGGCGGCAGGTCGCGGACCCAGGCGCCCTGGGTGACCCACTTGATGGCCGCCCGCCAGGCAACCATCGTGCCCAACGTGACGATGATGCTAGGGATCTGCAGCCCGGCCACCAGCGCGCCGTTGAGCCAGCCCAGCAGGCCGCCCAGCAGCGGCGCCAGCAGCAGCAGCGTCCAGCTCGGCGCGCCGGCTTTGGAGAGCAGGCCGCAGGCCAGGCCGACGACGGCAAACTGCGAGCCAATCGAGATGTCGATCTGCCGCGCCAGCAGCACCGCCGTCATGCCGATGGCGGGGAGCAGGTAGAGCGAGTTGGCGACCAGCAGGTCACGGGCGTTGTCCCAGGCCAGAAACCCCGGCGCCAGGGCCCCGACCAGCAGCAGCAAGGCCAGCCAGGCGGCCGCCACGGCACTCTCGCGCGGGTGGCGGGCTAAGAGCTGCCGCACGCGGGCACCTCCTGCCCCAGCGCTAGCGCCAGCACCCGCTCCGGGGTCGCCGCGGCGCGGTCGAGCGTCGCCACAATCCGGCCGCCCGCCATCACCGCCACGCGGTCGCTCAGGCCAAGCACCTCGGGCAGCTCGCTGGCAATCAGCAGCACTGCCTTACCAGCCGCAGCGAGGTCGCTCAGCAAGCGGTGTATCTCGGCCTTCGCGCCAACATCGATGCCCTGCGTTGGCTCGTCCACGATGATCAGGTCGGGCTCGCGCAGCAACCACCGCGCCAGGGCTACCTTCTGCTGGTTGCCGCCCGAGAGGCTGCCGACCGGGGTGTGCCAGGAGGGCGTCCGGATCGCCAGCCGCTCGCCAAACGGCGCCGCCGCCTGCAGCTCGGCCACCGGTTGCAGCAGGCCGCGCCGGGTGAAGGTCGCCAGGCTGGCCAGGGTGATGTTCGCGAGGCAGCTCAGCGCGCCGACCACCCCGTGGCGGCGGCGGTCTTCGGGCAGATAGGCCAGCCCCAGCGCCACCGCGTCGCGGGGCGAGCGGATCGACACCGGGCGGCCGTGGACCAGGATCCGCCCGCCGTCGGCCGGGGTCAGGCCAAACAGCGTGCGGGCCAGCTCGGTGCGGCCGGCGCCGACCAGGCCGGCCAGCCCGAGAATCTCGCCCCGCCGCAACTCCAGGCTGCTGGCCCGCAGGCCGCCCGCGGCGGAGGTCAGGTGGTCGACCTGCAGCAAGACCTCGCCCGGCGCCGTGTCGCGCGGCGGATACTCCAAGCCAACCTCGCGGCCGACCATCCGGCGGATCAGCTCGGCCGGACCGGCCTCGGCGGCCGGCAGACAGCCCACGCTGCGACCGTCACGCAGCACCGTGACGCGGTCGGCCCGGCCGGCCAGCTCGTCGAGCCGGTGGGTGATGTAGACGATGCCGACGCCCGCGGTGCGGAGTTGGCGGAGCAGGCCGAGCAGCCGGTGCGCCTCACGGTCGGGCAGGCAGGCCGTCGGCTCGTCGAGTATCAGCACCCGCGCCTGCGCGCCGAGGGCACGGGCCAGGGCCACCAGTTGTTGCTCGGCCATCGACAGGCTGCTGGTGCTGCGGTCGGGGTCGAGGTCGCAGTCCAGCCGGGCCAGCAACTCGCGCGCCCGGGCGCGCCGGGCCCGCGGGTCGACGCGCCGCCAGAGCCCCGTCGGCTCCAGGCCGAGGGCCAGGTTCTCCGCCACCGTCAGGCTGCCGAAGAGCGTCGGCTGCTGGTAGATCACGGCGATCCCAGCGGCCCGGGCGGTGTCGGGAGTCAGCCCGCTGACGACGGTGCCGTGCAGCGTGAGGTGTCCCTGATCGGGCTGCTCAGCCCCCGTCAGCAAACGGATCAGCGTCGACTTGCCGGCGCCGTTTTCCCCGACCAGCGCATGCACCTCGCCCGCGGCGACCGCGAAGTCGACCCCAGCGAGGGCCTGCACGCCGGGGTAGGCGCGGCGCACCCCAACCGCCGCCACGAGCGGCGGGGCGGCGGTCGGCGACGCGCTGCTGGCAGGCAGTCGGCTCATCGCAGGCAGCTTCGCGGCGCGGCCGAAGATCCCTCCCGCGGCGCGGCGGCTAGGCCCAGGGCAGCAGCAGCACCTTGCCGGTCTGCTGCTCAGCCAGCGTCGCGAAGGCGTCCTGGACCTCGCGCAGGGCGAAGCGGTGGGTGATCATCTGCGCGACCGTCGGCGAGCGCTGCAGGACCTGCCCGATGCCGGCGTAGTCGTTGAGGTTGTAGTGCCACGAGCCGTTCACGGTCAGCCCCTTCCGGACCAGGTCGGGGCTGATCCGGATCGGCAACTCGTGGTTGGCCTCGGCGACGTAGGTCACCTGCCCGCGGCGGCGGGTGGCATCGATCAGCAGCCGCTGCGCCGGTAGCGCCCCGGCGCAGTCGAGCGCGGCGTCGACTCCTTCGCCGGCAGTGGCCGCGGCGATCTTGGCAGGCAGCTCGGGGTCCAGCGGATCCAGGGTCAGGCTGGCGCCGAGGCGTTCGGCGAGGCCGCGCCGGAAGGTGTTGCTGTCGACGCCAATCACTCGCGCGCCACGGAACGACGCGTTGACCACACCGCCCAGCCCGACCGGCCCGAGACCGGTGATCAGCACGGTGTCGAGCGCGGTGACCCGCATCCGTTGGAACGCTCCATAGGATGGCCCCAGGCCGCACAGCGCCAGACCGGCCAGTTCGTCGGACAGCTCGTCAGGGATCGGCGAGAGCAGCCAGTCGGGCTTGACCAGGTACTGGGCATAGGTCGCCGTCCCCAGCGGCTGACCGTAGAACTGCGCCGGCCCGGACCCACGTTGGCAGTGGATGTGGTCGCCCGCCAGGCAGTGCCGGCAGCGGCCGCAGCCGTATCCCGGCTGCACCACCACCCGGTCGCCGACCCTGACGCGGCCGGGCTGCGCCACCTCGACCACCTCGCCCACCGCCTCGTGGCCGAGGTGGTCGGCCGGTTGGCCCTGCAGCCAGGCCTTGTACTCGGTACACATCGGCGCGACGGTGATCTTGACCACCGCCCAGTGCTCCCGCGCCTGGGGGGCGGGGCGCTCGATCAGGCTAGCCTGGCGCGCACCGGTGATCGCAGCCTGCAGCATCTTGCGACTCCTCCTGGACGGCTGCCGTCAGCCGCGCTGGCTCAGCGCCAGGATCTGCTCGGCGAGCTGCCAGCGGTAGACATCGAACTCGCGGTAGCCCCAGCAGTCGGCGTCGAGCTTGTACTTGGCCTTGACCTCAATCGCCTGCTCGACGGCAGCGAGCACGCTCTGCGCCCGGTCAGCCTTGGAGGGCTGGCGGGTGATCGGGTGCCGGGCGATGGCCTGCTGCAAGGTGTAGACGTAGCGATAGTCGTCGTACCCCTCGCGGTAGGCCTCCCACATCGGCACTGGCCAGACGGTGCCGTCGGGGCCGGGGCGGTTGAAGAAGTCGGCGGTCGAGCTGTCCAGGTTGTTGAACGGGTGGCCGCCGGTGCTGCTGTAGATCCAGGGAATCAGCACCTTGAAGCCCGACCGCCAGAAGCCGAAGCCGTAGGTCATCCGCGCTCCCAGCACGGTGGTGTGATCGTTCTCGCCGTTGATGTGGTTTGGGTAGCACCAGTACTCGACCCCGCTCGCGGCGGAGTCCTTGGCGACGGTCTCGCGGTCGGGCAGGAACGGCTGGGTACACCAGACATTGATGTACGGCCGCATCGGCTCGAACTGCTCGTGCGTCGGGTCGGCGGTGACGTAGGTCCGGGCGCCCGCGGCGCGGATGGCCTTCAGGCACTGCACCATGAAGGCGACCTGCTCCGGGGCCGTGCCCGGCTCGTCGACCGGGTAGTAGAGGAACTCCGGGAGCCCCCGCTCCTGGCGCCCGGCTTCCAGGTAGCTGACCATCGCCTGCAGCTCGGTCTCGAACGCTGGCGGACAGACCTGCACCCCGCGCAGGTGCGAGCCGGGGTACTTGCCGCCCATGTGGCGCGCGTAGAGGCCATTGGTGTTGATGTGCATCACCAGCGGGCCCTGGTAGCCGTAGCGCCGGCAGCGGTCGATCTTGCGGGTCAGCAGGTCCCAGTCGCAGGCCCAGGTGATCGGCTGATCGGGCTTGCTCGGCACGCTGCAATAGGCCGTCAGCGGCACGCACGGGGTGGTGCCGTGGGCGACCATGTCGCGGGCCTGGAGCTCGGCCTGCTGCGTGTAATACTCCTTCGCCGCCGGATCGGTCGCCCGCGCGGCGTCGTCCAGCGGGTCGCGGTAGTAGATGCCGTAGACGCGGTCGGGGTTCTGCTGCAGCCGGATCGGCAACACCCGGAACTCGATGGGGACCGTGGCCGCCGGCGCGCCCGCCGCGCTGAACGTGGCGGTGCCGCGGTAGAGCCCGGCCGGGGCATCTTCGGGTACCGTCACGGTCAGCCAGTAGCGCTTGTTCTCGGCCGCCGGCAGGTCCTGCGGGGCGACCGGGCGGAGGTAGTCGGGCACCCGCAGGTAGGACCCGAGCAGCGAGTAGTTCGGCCGTGACCAGGCGTATTCGACCATCTTCAGGTCGATCCGCGAGGCGGGAATCGTGCCCGGACCGGTGAGGTCGCTGACCTTGACGGTCGCTCCACGGAGCGGTCGCAGGGGCAGCACGGCGAAGGTCAGCGGCTCGGCCTCGCCGAGGCTGGCGAAGGCGCGCAGGGTGGGGTTCAGCTCGGCCGAGTAGGGGATCGTGTCGGGGTAGATGTTCTCCGACCAGTGGCGCTGGTGGACCAGGTAGCCGCGTCGCTGGTCGGCCGCGCTGAGCTGGCCAAGCGGCTCCCAGGGCTGGCCCTGAAAGCCCGGCGGGGCCACCGGGTCGCGCCGCGGGACCTGCTTCCACTTCGCCAGCACGTCGTCCGGCAGGAACCGCCAGGCCTGTTCCAACTTGGCGAGTTTGGGCTCCACGGCCTCGCTCTGGCGAGCCTCCCAGATCGCCAGGCCCGACAGGATCCAGCGACTGCGCGGGGTGATCAGCAGGTCGATCGGCCCGGTCGCGTGGAACTTCAGGCGGCGGCTCTCGAACCAGCGGCTGCCGGCCATCTGAAAGTGCGTGCTGGCCCCGCCGACGCTGAGGGTGAAGTCGTAGAGCGCCCCGCCGACCGCGACGCTGGAGCCGGCGACAGCCCACAGATTGTAGTCGCCGGGTAGTAGCGGCACCCGGAAGCGCGCCGGCCGGGTGCCGCCGACGGCATCGCGAGTCAGTTCGTCGGTGTAGACCGGCGGCGGCTCACTGACCCCGCGGGAGGCGTTTTCGACCAGCCGCGGGTAGTGGTAGTCCTGCGCCGTCAGCTCTGGCGGGTCGACCCAGCCGGCCGCCTCGGCGGTCGCCACGGTGCCCGGATGCACGGCGGTCCACTCCGGCAGGACCGGTGAATCGGGCTTGCCGAAGTCAAACAGGAACAGCAGCAAGGCGAGCGACATATCAGCCTCCAAACGGGCCGCGGGTGATGGTCACCGTGGTGCTGGCGGCGTCCTGCCCCGGGGGCAGTTGCACTGTCAGGGTCAGCTCGCCAGGCGGGAGGGGGGGCACCTTGACGGTCAGCCGCTGCAACCCGCGCCGCACCTGCAGGGCGACCGCGGCGACCTCCTTACCGGCGCTGCGGGCCACCAGCCGAGCCGGCAGGAGCTCGCCCGGAGGCAGGCCAGCGACCTGCAACTCCAGCACGACGTACCCGGCGTCGCTGCTCAGGACCCGCTCCAGGCTCCGCAGCGCCAGCACCGCGGGGGCCGTCACCTTGACCAGTTGCAGGTCGGCGAACCAGACGTCGAGCCGGTCGCCGTGGGCCCACTGCGACTCCGAGATGTTGAACTGCAGCCGTGCAATCTGCCGCGAGTTGCTGAGCCGCTCGATGGGCACCTCGACGCTGCACCAGCCGTCCTTGACCAACGGCACCGGCAGGTGGAACTCGGTGCCGCGGTCGGGCATCGAGAGGATCAGCCCGAGCCCGCCGTGCGGCAGCTTCTCGCGGTTGCTGGTGCAGTAGGCCCGGAAGCGCAGCCAGTCGTAGCCCGACCAGTCGGCAGCCGGAGCTGGCGCAATCCCGCCGCGCGGCCAGCCGATGGGATACTGCGGCTCGCCGGCGGTGTGGTCGACCGGAATCGCCAAGTGGATCGCCTTGGTCAGCTCCGGCTGCCCGGGCGGGGCCGCGTTGCTGACGCTGCACTCGGCCGCGTACCAGAGTTTGGCGTCCTCAAAGGCCGGGAGCACCGTCACGCTGGTCGGCGGGGCCGCCGGGAGGGCTCGCAGCAGGAGCAGTAGCGTGAGGGACAGCACCGGGCGACCACTGCGCATGACAGGTCTCCGCCCCCGCGCTTCGTGGCTCCGTGGCGCTCTCCTCCCAGGCGAGCCGCATCACCACCGCATCGTCGGGCGGTTCCTCGTAGTAGTCGCGCCGAATCGCGACCTGCTCGAAGCCGTGCTGCTCGTACAACCGGCGCGCCGCCGCGTTGCAGACCCGCACCTCGAGCACCACCTCGCGCGCGCCCATCCGCCGGGCGACCGCCAGCAACGCCTGCAGCAGCCGGCTGCCGATGCCGCACTGACGATGCGTCGCGAGCACGCCGAGGGTCGGGATGTAGGCCTGCTCACCGATGCAGGTGACGCTGCCGAAGCCGACCACGCGGCCGTCGAGGCGGGCCACCGCGGGGTAGGTGTGCGGCGAGCCAGCGATCTCGGTGAGGTACTGCTGCCGCGTCCAGGTGCGGCCGAAGCAGTGGCGTTCGACCAGCAGAATGCCCTCGACGTCGTCAGCCACCGCGCGGGCGACTTGCAGCAACTCCTCAGCCATCGGCGGGTTCCGGCGGACCGGGCTGGGCGAAGGTCTGCCCGAAGCGGACCTCGGCCTCCGACGGCAGGACATACTGCGGCACCAGGGTGCTTGGATCGTCGGCCTCGCCACGCTGCCAGCGGAGGGTTGCCAGCCAGCCGCAGATGGCGGCTCGCGGCACGCCGTAGAGCGGGGGCAGCAGCGACGCGCCGGCGGCGGTCAGGGCAGCCGCTTCGCTGGCGCCGAGGCGGCCGACCACCGCCACCGCGGCAGCGGTCGCCGTGAGACGGGCGGCCAGTTCCTCGACCGGCAGTAGCTCCGGGCCGAACAGGCAGTTGAACCAGCCCTCGCCCATCCGGGCGTAGAGCGCGGCGTAGACCTGGCGCTTCGGCGCCGCGATCACCGCGCAGACCGGCTGCCGTTCGTTCAGCGGCGCGGCCGCCGCCAGGGTCTGCAGGCTGCTGATGCCCAGCAGCGGCAGGTCAGCGGCCAGCACCAGCCCTTTGGCGGTGGCCAGCCCGACCCGCAGGCTGGTGAACGAACCCGGCCCCAGCCCGACGGCGACCGCCCCAAGGTCGGCGCAGCGCAGGTCGACCTGCCGCAACAGCGCGGCGATCGCCGGCGTGAGCTGCTCGGCCATCGTGCGGCGGGCCGTGAAGGTCAGTTCGGCGACCAGGTGCCCCTCTCGCAGCAGCGCCAGGGAGGCGTGGTCGGCGGCGGTCTCGATCGCCAGCAGGGGAGCGGCAGCGGTCACCACGGCAGTCCTTCCAGCCAGCGCGCCAGGCTGGGCGCGGCGAGCTCGGCGGTGCGGCCAACCGGCCGCGGTGTCAGCGTGACGGTTAGCGTCTCGGCCGGCAGCAGGCTGGCGATCCGGTCGGCCCACTCGACCACCGTGACGCCGTCGCCCGGCAGCAACTCGTCCAGGCCGATGCTCCAGGCCTCTTGCGCGTCACCCAGCCGGTAGGCGTCGGCATGGGCCAGCGCCAGCCGGCCCTGGTACTGGCGCAGCAGCACGAAGGTCGGGCTGGGCACCGGCCCGACCACCCCCAACGCCGCCGCGAGGCCATGCATCAAGGTCGTCTTGCCGGCGCCCAGCGGCCCCAGCAGCGCAATCACGTCGCCCGCGGCGGCAACCCGACCGAGCTGTCGACCCAGCGCCACGGTGGCGGCCTCGTCGGGCAGATGCAGAGTGCGAGTCTCGCTCATCGCGCCAGTCCGTCCTCCTCGATTGGCAACCGCGCCACCGCCCACGACACGAACGGGGCCAACGGCGCGTTGAGCAGCACCCGACAGCCGACCCGCGTGGCCCAGTCGGCGTGTTGCAGCACCGCCGGCCGCAGCGCGGCGAAGGCCAGCTCGCAGGCCAGCGTGCCGAGCATCACCGCCACCACCTGCACCACCAGGTTGTCACGCGACCAGCGGTTGCGCAGGCTGACCAGCCAGAGCGCCGTGAGCAGGCGCGAGAGCACGAACGCCAGCCCGCCGGCCGGTGCTGCCAGCGCCAACAGCAGCCCGCCACTGAGGGCGGCGGCGAGCCCGGCATCGAGCCCGCCGGCCAGCGCCGTGAGGACGATCACCACCAGCACCAGGTCGGGCCACTCGCCGCCCAGCGGCAGGCTCGGTAGCCAGGTGGTCTGCAGCCAGGCGGCCAGCATCACCAGCAGCACCGGCCAGCCCAGCCCGCGGCTCATCGTCCCGGCTCCGCCGGCGGGGCCAGCTCCACCGCGGTCGGCAACAGCACCAGCACCTCTTCGGCGGCATCGGGATCGGCCGCCGGCTGCAGCCGCACCAGCAACGACGACTGGTCGGGTCGGCGTTCGACCAGGACGACATGTCCGAGCAGCAGACCGGCTGGGAAGAGGCTGCCGTGCTCCTCGCCCGCGGTGACCACGGCATCGCCGGCCCGCACCTCGGCGCCGGCGTTGGAGTAGGTCAGCAGACACCGCCCGCTGCCGTCGCCCTTGGCCACACCAACCACCTGCCGGGCCCGCTCGGGCTGCAGGCGGGCCCCCACGCTGCCCAGCCGGTCGCTGACGCAGATCACCCGACAACTGGCGTAGGAGACCTCGAAGACCTGCCCCAGCAGACCCTCGGGAGCCATCACCGCGGCGCCGACCTGGACGCTGTCACGCCGGCCGGCGTTGACGGTGAGGGTGCGGAACCAGGGGCTCGGCCCGCGGCCGACGACCCGCGCGGTGACGGCGCGGCGGGTGACCTGCTCCCGAATCGCCAGCAGCCCGCGCAGCCGTTCGACCTCCAGCTTCCACTCGGCCAACTGCTCGCTCTGCGCCTGCGTCTGCCGCAACTGCTGCTGCAGCCGCTGGTTCTGGCGATGCAGGTCGCCGAGGCCGGCGACCAGGCTCCAGCCCCCCGCCACGCCGCGCCCGACGCGCGAGAGCGCCGATTGCGCTGGCTGGCTGGCGGTGCTGACCATCTCGACCGGCCAGCCCCGTGGCCCGCGCGCGGCAGGCGGCGACTGCATTCCGGCCACCAGGCAGGCGACCAGAATCAGCACATACCACCAACGCCGGGACCCACGGGACCGCGAGACCATCGCGGCGGCACTCCTGATGCAAGGATACCAAGCCGTCTGCGGATCGCCAAGGCGCCGGGCCGCCCGGGCAGCGTCGGCTCAGCGACAGCCGTCGGCCGTGAAGGTGCCGGCCAGGCAGCTCTTTTCGGCGTCGTCGAAGCAGAGCAGCAGCCGGCCGCGCAGGCCCGGGGCGCCGGCGGTCTGGGTCGAGCCACGCTGCGCGTCGATCCGCAGGTAGAGCGCAAACTCGGCCGAGCAGGTCAGCGGCGCGCCGTCGGCCTGCTCGATCACGAACCAGGCGTCGTTGCCGGCCGGGCGGGGCGCGGTCAGCGCCCGGACCAGCTCGCCGGCGGCGCTGGGCTGGTGCCACTCGATCGTCACGGCGTCGTCGTCCAGCTCGAACGCGCTCGGCGAACCCGCGGCGCGGTTGGAGAGACGCAGCCGGTAGACCGGCAGCCCGGCCTCGACGACCGAGCTGACGGTGGCCCGGCGGCAGATGAAGTCGCGACCGCGCAGGCGGCCAGAGACCGGCTGCTCGGGCACCGCGGCGGCGGTCGGCTCGGCGGTCCAGGGGGGTGCCTGCGCGGCGGCCGCAACCGGCTGCGCGACCGGCTTTTCGAGCGGTGCCGAGCTGATGTAGCGGGTCGTCCCGACGGCCTGCAACCGGGCGGCCTCGTCGGCGGCCTGGGCGGCTTCGGCGCTGGCTGGCGCCGGCGTCGGCGGGGGCTCCTGGCGGCCACAGGCCGTCAGCAGCCAGAGTGCCAGCAGACAGCCCGCTCGGCGCACGTGCAACCTCCTAGCCGTGGCGCTCCAGGACCAGCAGTTGCCGGTCGGCGGCGCGCAGGTCGTCGTACCAGCGGCGGACCCTGGGAGCCTCGTCGGCGGCGACCTCGGGGCGCAGCCAGGAAACCTCGCGCTGGTACTCCAGCGTATCACCCCGCAGGCGATACGTCACGCGGAACGCGGCGAAGCTCTCCGCCCGCTCACGATCGGCCGGCACCTCGCGCACCTGCAGCCCTGGCGCCAGCCGCAGGCTGATCCGGTTGACGGTCCGCTCGGGCGCGGGGACCAGCCGCAGCGGCGTGCGGCGCGGCAACTGCACCAGCCCGGCGGGCAGCTCGGCCCGGTCGAGCACGGCCGGCAAGACCAGCAGCAGGTGCTGCGTGCGCAACGGGTAGCTCGGCGCGCGGAAGCGGTAGCGCAGGCTGAACGGCGTCGCCAGCGCGGCGGTCGGGCTGACCTGCAAAGAGGCCTCGTCGAAGTCGACGTCGTCGATCACCTGGGCCAGGGCACTGGCCACCTCACGGGCCGCAGCGGCCGGCGGCAGGCCGTGGAAGCGGTAGCGCAGCGACTGCTCGAAGGCTCCACGCGCTGCGATGTTGACCTCGCCGGCCAGCGCGCCATCGGCCGCCAGGCTGCACTCCGCGCTGCGCTCCAGCAGGTTGGCGGTGACCGGGAAGGTCGGCAGCGTGGCCCACTGGCTGCCCTCCGGCGGCACCAGCAGCGCGCGGCAGCCCTGGATGTCGGGCGGCAGGTAATCGGCCGGGCCAAAGCTCCAGGTCGGGTCGAACCAGCGCCAGCGGCCACCCGCCTGCGGGACCGCCACCACGACGTGGTCGAACTGCGGCAGGGCCGGCAGTTGCTCGGCCACCGGACCGCTGACATTGCGTCGCAACAGGGCCGGCTGCGAGCGGATGCCGAGGGCCGTCAACAAGGTGATCAGCAGCGTCGCCTGGTCCTTGCAGTCGCCCAGCCGCTGGCGCCAGGTTTCGTAGGCCGGCCGGGGCTCGATTCCCGGCAGCCGGCTCTCGAACCCGCCAAAGGCGTAGCGCACGCGGGTGGCCACCAGTTCGTACGCCGCGCGGGCCGGGTCGACCGCGCCGGCCAGGCCCGCTGCGGCCTGCTGCAGCGCACTGGTCGCGATGTAGTGCGGGGTCGCCGCCTCCCGGTAGGCCGCGGCGATGCTGTCCCAACTCGGCTGCGAACTGACCAGTACGCTCCAGGCCAGCCGCGCGTCGTCGGGCCGTTGCGGTTCGTTGGGCAGCGCCGGCAGGTCGCGCGCGGTCCAGGTGGTCTCCAACAGGCCGTTGCGCTGGCTGACCGTCGGCGGGGCCACCGGCCCAAGGACTTGCTGCTCCAACGGCGCGCCGCTCGGCTGGCGGACGGTGTAGCGCGCCACCTGCACCGGTTCGGCCAGTTGCAGCGTGCCCTGGTCGCTGAAGCCGTGCGGCTGCGTGGGCCGGGTGTCGGCGATGCTGACGGCATAGTCGAGCACCGTGCCGGGCTCGACATAGGGGAAGTTCAGCCGCCAGCGGCGCAGTTCGCCGGCCACTTCGCCGAATCGCCCCGGTGGCAGCAACTCGGGGGCCAGGTCGGTCGCGTCGACCAGCCGCTCGCCGCCGATCACCACCCGCGCGGCTTGGAAGGTGACGGTCTGCTGGGGCGTCGTCCAGGGCAGATAGAGACTCCGGTAGCGGCGACCGGCCTCTTGCAGCACCAAAATCGTCTGGCGTAGCTCGACCGTCGAGCGGCCGCTGGCGTCGATGCTGAAGGTCCGCTCGTGCCGCAGGTAGCAGGCTGCGGCGCCGGGCAGGTCCTCAGCGCGCGGTGCCGCCGCCAGCAGTTGGTCGAGGTCGGCCGGCAGGTCGGCGGTCAGCAGCGTCAGCAGCAGCGCCAGGGTGCTCACGGTGGGTCCACCACGACGGCCGTGGCGACCGCCTGCAGCCGGCCGGTCAGCGGCGGCAACAACGGCCTGCCAGCGGCCGTCACCAGGGCGCTCATCGTGTGGCTGTCGAGCGCCAGCGCGTCGACCACGCCGTGCTCCAGCAGCAGGGCCGCCCAGCGCTCCAGGCTGAAGCCCCCGCCCGCGGCGCTCCCGGCGCCCATCGCCAGCACGACGCTGCCCGCAGCGGTCAGCCCGAGCGCCGAGCGCGCCGTGACCGAGTCGGCGACGTCGGGTCGAAACCGCTCCAGCTCCTTGGTGACCTCCACGCGGCCGCCCCGCAGCAGCCGCGGCCCGGCGCCGAGCAGGTCGCCCTCGACCGCCGGCGCCGTTTGCAGCAGCACCTGCGGGGTGCCCGGCAGCGGGTCAGGCGTGTGGACCGTCAGGCCGCCGCCGGCCGGCGTGGCGACCAGCCCGCTGAAGCGTTGCCGCGGGAACCGCCGACTGGTGACGGCGCAGCGGCAGCCCGCGGGCGGGGTCCGGTTGAACCACTCGATGGCCCGCCGCTGGCCGCCGCTGCGGACCTCGCCGCGCCACGCCAGCGCCTCGATCCGCGGCGGGCCGTGCGACGGCAGGACCAGCGCGGTGCGCCCGTAGAGCGGCATCGCGATCCACTCGCCGGCCAGCCGCAGCGCACCCAACGGCGCGCCACTGGCGACATCGAAGTAGCCGCCGTTGACCGCCGCGGTGGCGCCGGGGGCCAGCTCGGGCAGCGGCGCGGTGCCCAGAAACGGCCGCCCGGCCGAGACAATCCGGACCCGTCGCTGGGCGCGGGCGGCGACCACCACCAAGACGGCCCGCTCCGCGCCGCGGGAGTAGTCGATCTGCGAGACGTCCGGGTCGAGCAGCGTGGTCACCAGCCGCTGCCGCTCGCCGCAGCCGCCCAGCAGCCACCCGGCCAGCAGCGCCAGCAGCGCCGGCCGGGCTGCCGCTAGCACGTGATGTCTTTCCGCACGAATCGCCACCAGCCGATTCCCGTGAAGACTGCGATGCTGACGCCGCAGACCTTCAACATCCAGATCACCTGGTCCCAGGGCACCTGCAACGCCAGGGTCTCGGGGTCGAAGTTCGTCGGCATCACCTGCGGTGCCTGCGCCAGTTGCGAGGTGAACAGGTAAGGCCGCACCGTCTCGGCCCACTCGAACGGCAGGCCCATCGCAATCTGGAGCACAATCACCAGCCCCAATGCCACGAAGCCAGGGACCAGCCCGTTGTCGAAGAAGCTCCCCAGCGCCAGGCCGAGCGACGACGTCACGAAGACCGCCAGGGCCAGAAGCAGGTAGGCCAGCGCCAGGAACCGCAGCGCCTCGGCCTCGGTGAAGATCACCACCCGGCCGGCCTGCAGGGCTTCGAACTCGAAGAGCTGGCCCCAGCCGAAAGCCAGCCAGCCGAGCAGCAGGCTGACCCCCATCGTGAAGGCACAGAGCAACAGCGTGTAGGCCGCGGCGGCCAGGAACTTGGCGCCGAACACGGCGCTGCGGGAGCGCGGTCGCGTCAGCAAGGCCCGCAGCGTGCCGCTGCCGCCCTCGGCGCCGAGGATCTCACCGGCCACAACCGGCGCCAGGTAGGGCAGCAACAGCGCCAGCGACTTCAGCACGAACTGGCAGATCAGCAGGCCGTTGAGCATGTTGCCGACGACCTGCACGTCGTTCAGCTTGCGCTCCGCGCGAGCGCCGCTGAAGATGCCAGGCGGATCGTAGTAGAACCCCAGCACGACCATCAGAATCAGCGCCGTGATCGCCAGCAGCACCACGTAGGGGGTCACCCGCCGGGCCAGTCGGGCCAACTCGTGGCGCAACAGCAAGATCATTGGCCGTCTCCGGTGAGCGCCAGGAAGAGCTCCTCCAGCGAGTGCTGCTGCGGCACCAGGCGATGCACGGCGACGCCGCCGGCGACCAGTCGCCGGTTGACCTCGGCGGCACTGGCCGCGGTCTGCAGCAGCAGCGACTGCTCGCCTTGTGACCGCACCTGGACCCAGCCGGGCGGCTCCTGCAGCAGCTCCAGGGCGCGTTCGACCGGGTCGCAGCCGACCTCCAGGCTGGTCTCGCCCTGTTCGGCCAGCAGCGTCGAGACGGCCCCGTGGACCACCAGGCGGCCCTGATTGATGATCGCAACCTGGTCGCAGATCTGCTGCACCTCGGCCAGCAGGTGGCTCGAGATGAAGATGGTGATGCCCTCCTCGTGGGCCAACTGCCGGACCAGCTCGCGGACCTCCTTCATGCCCTGCGGGTCCAGCCCGTTGGTGGGCTCGTCCAGAATCAAGAAGCGGGGCTGCGGCAAGAGTGCCTGCGCCAGGCCCAGCCGCATCCGCATGCCCTGGCTGTAGGTCCGCACCTTGTCGCCCTCGCGGCCCTTCAGGCGGACCCGCCGCAAAGTCTCCTCGATGTCGTCGCGGCCGACCGGTCCCGACAGGCTGCCCAGCATCATCAAGTTGCGGTAACCGCTGAGGTACGTGTAGAAGGCTGGCGCCTCGACCTGCGCCCCGACCTGCCGCAGCGCGCCGAGCCGGTCGCGGGCGAGATCGTGCCCCATCAACCGGACGCTGCCTGCGGTGGGGCGGATCAGGCCCAGGATCATCCGGATGGTGGTGCTCTTGCCTGCGCCGTTAGGCCCCAGAAAGCCAAACACGTCGCCCTCGCGGACGGTCAGGTCAAGCTGGTCGACCACCCGGCGGCGACCGTAGTTCTTGGTCAGCCCCGTCGTCTCCAGGACGACCGGTCGCGCCACGGCCGGCTCGCTCACGGCTTCTTCCAGTCCAATGCCGCGGGATCGAGCTGCCAGTCGGGCGACAGAAAGCCGCCGACCAGGTACTGGTTGGCGCCGTCCAGGCCAGGCTCGTCGTTGTAGACCAGCAGGTCAGGCAGCAGGTCGAACTGGTGGTTGATGGGCAACCCCTGCCCGTAGACCTGACCACTCAGCCACAACACCAGCCGCTGCGGCGTCACGGGGTGGGGCGTCAGCAGCACCATCCCGAGGTTATCGCCCTCGAAGGTCTTCCCCGCCACGGTGTACTGCCCGGCCCGCAGCGTGACGCCGGCTGGTAGCACTCGGCCGGCGTCCGGCACACCGGGCAGCCGGACGGTCTGCGGCTCACCGCAGATCACCAGATTGTGGTTGGCCAGCAGGTCGGGGGTCAGCGAGCTGTCGGGCAGGACCGTGCAGATGCCCTCGGCAAAGCCCCACCAGATCTGTTGCAGCCGGTTGGCAACGGCCTTGTTGTAGCGTGCCCGCGCCTCGTCGCCGCCGGTTGCGTGGACTACCAGGAAGGCGTCGTTGAAGACCTCGCGGGCCGGTCCGACCCGTGGCCGGGCAGCGGGCGGTTCGCCCTTGCTGACGGTCGCGGCGCCGGTCGCGCTGAGCAGCACCCGGTGCGGCCCGGCCGCCACCGGGCCAACCGCCTGGCCGTTCAGGCGCAGTTCCAGCGCCTGCGGCGCCAGCGCGGCCGGCAGATCCAGCCACAGCTCGGCGACGTTGCTGCTGCTGACGGTGACCGCCCCGCCGGCGACCTCGGCGGTGATGTCGGCCGGCGGCCCCCAGCGCTGCAGGCGGCGCACGTCGACCCACCAGCAGCGACCCTGCTTCGGCGTGAAGGTCCGCCAGCGCAGCTTCGCCGGCGCCGTCGGCCGGCGCTTGCCGACGCAGAAGTCGAACAGCCGTTCGAAGGTGGCGTCCTGCCAGTAGATGAAGTGCTCTTCTTTGGCGAGTTCATCGTAGCGCAGGTCGTAGCCCAGCTCCTTCATGACCGGGGCGATCAGTTGCGAATGGACCACCGGCACCAGGCTGTCGAGCGCGCCGTGCTGCACGTACATCGGCAGATGCTGCGCGTTGGGGGCCAGGTCGAGAGGGTTATTCTGCAGGATGCACCAGCTCTTGAAGGCCGTCTCGTCGCGGTCGCGCTTCTCCCAGGTGAAGAAGTCGGTCTGCCCCGACATCAGCCCCAGCGCCGCGAAGCGGTCGGGGTGGCGCAGACCAATCGCCCAGCCGCCATAGCCGCCCATGCTGCAGCCGGTCAGCACGATGCGGTCGGGATCGACCGGGTACCAGCGTTGCAGCTCCTCGATCACTCGCAGCACATCGACCTCGCCGATGCCCAGGAAGTCGCTGTTGCGGCGGCCGTGCGGCAGGCACAGCAAGAAGCCCCGTTGCGCGGCGAGGTCCCACTGCGTGGCGGGCAGCACCCACGGGTTGATCTTCGAGGTCTCGGCGACATAGCCGTGCAGGAAGATCACCACCGGCAGCGGCTTGGCCTGGTCGTAGTCGGCGGGCAGTCGCAGGTAGTAGGGCTGCGGGCTGCCATCGGTGCGACAGAAGTAGGCCCGCTCGAAGTAGCCCTGGTCACCTGCCCCAGTCTCGCCGCGGTGGGCCGGCTCGCCGGCCAGACAGCGCCGCAACGCGGCCTCGGCGCGGTCACGGCCGGCGGCCTGATCAGCCTCCAACGCCGGATCGGCGACCGCTCCGGCCGCCGCCGCACGCAGTTGCAGCCGCTCAATCTCCAGGGCTGCCAGAGGCAGGTTGCTGTCGCGGGCGGCCGGGTCGAGGTCGGTCCGGCGGCGGGCCGCGGCCAGCTCGCCGGTCAAGTTCTCGGCGATCACGCCCCAGTTGGGCCGCGTCGTGGCGGGCGGGGGCGGCGGATCGTCGCCCTGCCCGCGGCACGCTGGACAGGTCAGCAGCAGTCCCAGTAGCAGCAGGCGCGGTGTGCTCACAGCCAACCTCTCCAGGAGCCGCCCGGCGGCAGTATGCGGGCCGCCGGGGTGGGGTGTCAAGCTCAGAACCCCGCCGCCTGGCCATCGCCGCGGGGGTCGGCCCCGGCGGCCAGGCCGTGCTGGTCGAGCGTGATCACCTGCGCATGGCCACAGGTGCCGCTCCGCTCGCCGAGCCGCTCGACCGGATGCCCCAGGCGACGCAGCCCGTCGATCACGGCGTCGCCCAGGCGGTCCTCCAGTTGGACGCACGGCCCGCGGTCGGTGTGCCCGTGAACCCAACGCGGCAGCTCAATCGCCTGCTGCGGGTTGAGGCGATGGTCGATCAGCGCGGTCAGGATCTGGAACAGAATCTGCGGCTGCCCATCGCCGCCCATCGTCCCCGGCACGATCACCGGCCGGCCGTCGCGGAGGACCATTGCGCTGACCAGCGTGTGGGCCGTCCGCTTGCGCGGCGCGAGGGCGTTGACATGCTGCTCATCGAGGCTGAAGTAGCCACCGCGGTTTTGCAGGAACAGCCCGCTGGAGCCGGCCACGAAGCCCGATCCGAAGCCGTGGTAGAGGCTTTGGATCACCGACAGCGCGTTGCCCGCCGGGTCGACCACCGCAAAGTAGGTGGTGTCGCCGTCGGGCCGCCCGGGACTCGGGTCGGGCATCGCGTGCTCGGCACTGAGCAACTGCCGCCGCCGCGCGACATAGGTGGGGTCGAGCAGCCGGCGCACGTCCAGCGGGAGCGCGGTCGGGTCGGTGTTGTAGGCGTCGCGGTCGGCAAAGGCCAGCCGTTTGGCCTCAATCCCCAGGTGCACGGCGGCCACGCCGGCCGGCGGCAAGCGCCCGAAGTCGTGGTCTGCGATCAGCGACAGCATCAGCGGCAGCGTCCAGCCCTGCGAGTTCGGACCGTGGACCAGCACCTCGTAGCCGCGGTAGGTGGTCCCGACCGGCGCGCTCCATTCGCCGCGGTGGGCCGCCAGGTCGTCGCGCGTCAGCAGGCCGCCGGCGGCGGCCACCGCGCGGGCGATCTCCGCGCCCAGGTCGCCCTCGTAGAGCGCCCGCCGGCCCTCGGCAGCGAGCAGCTCCAAGGTCGCCGCGAGGTCCGGCTGGCGGAGCCGCTGCCCCGCCCGTGGGGCGTGGTTGTCCGGCAGTACGGCATGGGTCGACGCCGGCCACTGCCGCAGCCGCTCCTGCGCGCCGCGGATCCAGCCCGCCAGGTTGTCGCTGACGGGGTGACCGTCGCGCGCATAGCCAATCGCGGGGGCGAACAGCTCGCGCCAGGGCAGCCGGCCAAAGCGTTGGTGCAGCGCCTCCCAGCCGTCCAACATGCCCGGCACGTTGACGCTCAGCGGGCCGTACAGGGGCATCGTCTGGTGGCCGCGCTCACGCAGCGCCGCGATGCTGGCGTCCGCCGGGCTGCGGCCCGAGGCGTTGTAGGCGTGCAGCGTGCCGCTGGCCGCGTCCCAGTACAAGATGAAAGCGTCGCCACCCACCCCGCAGCAGGGGACCTGCGTGACGTTCAGCGCCAGGTTGACCGCCAGGCCGGCATCGACCGCCGTGCCGCCGTCGCGCAGCAGCGCCAGGCCGGCCTGCACCGCCAGGGGATGCGCCGCGGCAATCATCGCGCGGGGGGCCCGCACCACCGGCCGACCTGTCAGCATCACCGCTCTCCCCACCACCGGCCACGGGGTGGTGCCGGGAGCGTAGCATACCGGCCGCGGTGGCGTACAGTCGCCCAGCCGGGCGCCGGCCGCAGGGCGGTACCTGAACCGAATATAACATCGGCCTCTCGCGGGATTCGCCCGCCGCCACCGATTGTCTCTGCGGGGCCGGTAGTTCCGGCTGGGGACCAAGGAGCGAGCGGTGGAGAAGCGGTGGCTGACCGATGTCTCGGAGGGGGCTCCGCAGGCGCAGAGCGCGATTCTGGAAGCGGCCGACGCGCGGCTGCTGCGAGCGCTGCCAACCCCGACTCTGATCACCGACCGGCATGGCGCCCTGATGCAGTGGAATGGCGCCATCGAGCAGTTGTTCATCGACGAAACGATGCCCGGCCTGGACAGCTCGCAGAGCATGGCGGGCCTGATTCTGCTGGCCGCCGAGGTGACCGACCGCGCCGCTGGGGGAGCGACGCACAGCTCGATCGAGATCCTGACCGTGCAGGGGCCCCGCGTGGTGCGGGCCTTCGCGGCACCGCTCGGGCCGAACGCCGACCGGCCCCACGGCTGGATCATCCAGCTCCAGGACATCAGCGAGGAGCGGCGCCTGGAGGAGGCGTTGCGCACCACCACCGAGCTGCTGGCGCAGGAAATGCAGTTGCCGCCGCAGCTCGCCGAGGCGGTGGAGCAGCCGCTCTTTGTGGTCGACGAACGGGGCGCCGTGACGCTCTGCAACCGCGCTTTTGCGGCCGGCGTGCTGGGAGTCGAGCCGTTCGAACTGATCGGCCGGCGGTTCGACGAGTTGCCGGGCAGCATCCCGCTGGCCGCCGCGGCGATCTGTCAGGGCGAGGTGGACGACCTGTTGACCGTCGAGATCTCGGGACTCGGCCGGCGGATCTGTTGGGAGCTGTGCCGCTTCCCGGTCTTTGGCGCCAACGAGCTGGTGGCGGCGACCTTGGTGGTACTGCGCCCGTCTGACGAGGTCGGCCAGATGGCGGCGCGGCTGGCCTGAGCGCAGACAACTCGCCGCCGATGCGCTACACTGCCGGCGAACGGACAGCCGGGAGGGTCTCGTGGCGGCGGTTGACTTTGCGCTGATTGGTGGGTTTCTGGGGGCCGGCAAGACCACCACCTGCCTCGCTGTCGGGCGGCTGCTGGCGGCCCAGCAGCGACGCGTCGCGGTGATCACCAACGACCAGGCCGCCGACCTGGTCGACACCGCGCAGGCCGCGGCGGCCGGGTTGCCGGTCCACGAGATCGCCGGCGGCTGCTTCTGCTGCCGGTTTCAGGAGTTCACCCGCCGCTGCGACGAGATCCTGGACGAGATCCGGCCGGACGTGCTGCTGGCCGAGCCAGTCGGCAGTTGCGCCGACCTCTCGGCCACCGTGCTGCAGCCGCTCAAGAAGTTCTACGGCAGCCGCCTGCGGCTGCGCCCCTACAGCGTGCTGGTCGATCCGCAGCGCCTCAGCAGCCATCTTTGGGGCCCGCTGGCGGCCTCGCCGGTGGGGTACCTGTTCCGCAAGCAGCTCGAGGAAGCCGACCTCCTGGTGCTCAACAAGGTAGACACCCTGGCCGCGGCGACGCGGGCTGAGTACCTGGCGCGGCTGGCCGCGGAGTGGCCCAACACCGCGGTGCAGTCGTTCTCGGCCACCACCGGCGAGGGCTTCGCGGCGTGGTGGGAGCAGGTTGCCAGCAGCAACTCCTGCGGCCTGCGACTGCTGGAGATCGACTACGACCGCTACGCCGCGGCCGAGGCGGCGCTGGGCTGGCTGAACGCCCGGATCGGCCTCCGCGCGGTGGGCGGGTTCGATGGGCGGGAGTTCGCCAACGCCTGGCTGGCCGCCTTGCGCCACGCGGCGGTCCGCGCCGGCGCCGAGATCGGGCACCTCAAGCTGTGGCTGACCAGCCCCGCCGGCAGCCTCCGCGGCAGTGTCACCGCGGCGGCGGGAGCGGTGCAGTTGAGCGGCGACCCGCTGCCCGCGATTACCGCCGCCGAGGCGATTCTCAACGCCCGCGTCTGCCTCGATCCGGAGTCGCTGACCGACACCGTCGCCCGCAGCGTGCGGCGGCTCGGCAACGAGCGCCAGGTGACGGTCGAGGTGCGCCGCGTGCAGGCCTTCCGGCCGGGCTACCCCGAGCCCGAGGCCCGCTTCGACGTGGTCTTCCCCGGCGGCCTCTGAACCGCTCTCAACGCTCGCTGCCGGGTACGGTCAGGCGCCGCTGGCCGGCCCGCCGCGTGACCCGCCGCAGGCCGCTGCTGGCCGCCAGGTCGAAGGCGCTCAACTGCAACGCCCGCCGGTAGGCGTCGGCCGCCTCGTCGGGGCGGTCGCTCAGCTCACAGGCCAGGCCGTAGGCTGTCAGCACGGCGTTGTTGGTGGCCGCCGGCTGCCGGCCGGGCAGCGGTGGGCTGTTGAGCATCGCCAAGAGGCCCGCGCGAGCCTCGGCGGCCGCGCCGTCCTGGTCGTAAGCGCGGACCAGCTCCAGGTAGGCGGTCGGACTCTGCGGGTTCAGCGCCAGCAGCCGCCGCAGCGTCGCCTGGGCGCGCTCGTCCGCCCCAATCGCCTGCTGCTGCCGGGCCAGACCGCTGGTCGCGCCGACATCACGCGGGCTCAACCGGACCGCCTGCTCGTACGCCCGGAGCGCGGCCGGCAGGTCGCCTGCGGCCTCGGCCACGGTCCCCAGGCGCCGCTGCCAGAGCGCGTCGCCGGGTTGCTGCTGCGCCAACTCGCGATAGTACCCCAGCGCGTCACCGCCGTTGACGCCGGTGGCCAGGCCCTGCGTGTCGCGCAGGCTGCGGGTCGGCCGGCGGGTTAGCAGCTCGTCGACCCGGCGGCCCAGCAGCGGCAGCTCGCCCGCCGCCTGCGCCGCGCTGACAACTGCCTCACCGAGCGCAGCGCTGTGCGGCCGCTGCCCCAGCAGTTGCAGCCCGCTCTCCAGGCCGAGCGCCCCCTGGCCCTCGGCGGCGAAGGTGCCGAGCCATTGCTGGTAGAGGTAGTTCGATTCTGGCAGCCGGTCGAGCAGTTCGCGGTACCAGCGCCGCGCCTCGGCCGGCCGACCGGCCTGGGCGGTCGCCTCGGCGAGGGCCAGGCGGTTGGCGTTGGAGGCGACATCACGCTGCACGGCGGCGGTGTACTCGGCGACCGCCTCGGCCCACTTGCCCTGTGCCGCGTAGGCGTCGCCCAGCCGGGCGTGCAGGGCGGCCGAGTTGGGCTGCCGCTGCAGGCCCTCCAGCCAGGTCGCGATGGCGGCGTCGAGCTGTTGCTGCGCCGCCTGCATGTCGCCAGCCTCCAGCAGCGCCGTGCCGTTGCGGGGGTCGGCCGCCGCCAGTTGGCGGTACCAGTCGTAGGCCTCGCTCAGCCGGCCCTGTTGCTGGGCCGCCAGCCCGAGACTGCGCAGCGCCAGCGGATTGCCAGGAGCCAGCCCGAGGACCTGCTGGAAGACCCGGCTGGCGCCCTCGAAGTCGTTGGAGTTGCCCAGCGCGCGGCCGTAGGCAATCAGCGTCGGGACGTGTTTCGGGTAACTGCTGAGCAGCCGCCGACAGAGGCTCGCGGCGGCCACCTGGTTGCCCATCTTCTCGTACTGCCGCACCACGTTGAGGTACAGCAGCGGCTGCCGCGAGCCAACCGCAATCCGTTCGAAAATGGCGGCGGCCTGCGGGTAGAGCCCGGTCCGTTCGCACGACCAGGCCAGCGCGTAGGCGGCGTCGGGGCTGATCTGCCGGCGCTCGATCAGCGGGCTGAGCAGCTCCACGACGCGCTCCCAACGGCCGGCGCGGAAGGCCACCGCGGACAGCTCGTGGCGCGGAATCGGATCGTTGGGATCGCTACGGTGCAGCGCCTCCAGCAGCGCGATGGCGGCCTGGTCGCGGCCCAGGCGGCGGTAGATCTGGAAGAGCAGGTAACGCAGCGGCCGCAGTCGCGGGTCGCTGCCGGCGGCGGCCTCCAGGAAGCTGACCGCCTCGGTCAGCCGGCCGTGCGCCAGGAAGCCCTGGGCCAGCGGCCCGGCCAGCTGCGGGCGGTCGGGCCAGCGCCGCACCAGCTCCAGGGCAACCCGCCGCGCGGTGGCCCAGGAGCGGCTGCGCAGGCAGATGTCGAAGAGCTGCATGCGGAACCCGACATGCTCTGGCTGCAGCGCCACCAGCGCCCGCGCGGCGCCCAGGGCAGCGCCCCAGAGCGAGCCGCGGACGGCGAACTGCAGCACCATCAGCCGCGGCGGCAGCAGGTTCGGCTGCAGCTCGACCAGCCGCTGCGCGTAACCCACCGCCGCGGCGAAGCGCTGCTGGCTGGCCTGATAGGGCGCCAGGAAGCCGAGCGCCGGCAGCAGCAGGCGCGGGTCGGTGGTCAGCGGCAGCACCCGCGCAAAGACCGCCGCCGCCGCGGCCGGTTGGCGGATCCGTACCAGCAGCCCCGCCAGGCCCAGCATCAAGCGCGGATTGCGCGGCTCCTGCGCGACCAACTGCCGCCCCAGCTCGACCGCCTCGGCTTCGTAGCCGTGCGCCGCGTAGAGGTCTGCCAGGACCACCACCACCTGCAGGTCGGAGGGCCGCTGGTCGACGTACTTCCGCAACGCCTTGATGGCCTGCGCCGGCTGCTGCTGCAAGAGGTAAAGCTGCCCCAGCAGCTTGTGCGGCGTGGGGTCGTCGGGATTCGTGCGGAGCGCGGTGGCCAGCGCCTTCTCGGCTTCGCCGTAGCGCTTCTGGGCCAGCAGACTGAGCGCCAGGACCTGCCGTGCCTCGCGATCGCCCGGCCGCTTGGCCAACACCGCACTGGCGCTCCGCTCGGCCTCGCGGGGCTGCCCCGCCTGCAACACCAACTGCGCGAAGAGCGTCTGCGCCGCGAGGTTGGCGCCGTCCTTCGCCAACACGGCTTTGACCTGCTCCAGCGCCGGCAGGCCCATCCCGCGGCCGAGCAGCGCGCGCGCCAGGCCGAGCCTGGCGGAGGCCCGGTCGGCCTGCCGCGAGAGGCTCTTCTCGTAGTTCGGAATCGCCGCCTCGAAGCAGCCCCAGCTCGCGAAGCAGTCGCCGACATTTTGGTAGTAGGCCGCGGCCCTGGTGTCGTCAGCCGGCACCACCGATGGTGGTGGCACCACCCGGGTGGCCGTCAGGCCGAGCGCCCAGAGCCAGCAGACCAGGGTCATCGCGAGGGCCTATCCAGCAGCCGCGGCAAGTGCCTGGTCGGCCCGGCCGGAGCCAGTCCGCCTCACCACGCGCCCGCCTTCGGACCAGCAAACTGCGACGGCGAGGTACCGTCGTCGAGCAACTCTGGTAAGTTCCGGTAGGACAGGAAGTCGTCGAGCGCGATGCCGGCGAACCCGGCGGTCCGGGCGTGCCGGGCCAAGACCTGCGCGATGGTCGATTCCAAGAAGACCTCGTCCCGGCGGTGGAGCGAGATCAACGCTGGCACCGGCCGCGGGGGCAGCCCGAGCTCGAGGCGCAGCACCACCAGCTTGCCGGCCTGCCCGGCGTACTGCATCGTGGCGTCGGCCGCCGCCGCGATCTCCGTGGTGGCCGCCGGCAGATTGTGCAGCAGCAGCAGATCGCAGAGGTCGGCGAAGTGGTCGCTGGCGGGCTTCAACTGGCCTTGCCAGGAGACCTGACCGCGCAGCCAGGCGGGCAAGGCGACACCGATCCGAAGGTTGCCCAGGGCGCGGCTGCTACCGAGCCGGGCCGCGTTCTGGAGGTAGCTGCTGAACCCGCTCAACTGCTCCAGGAAGCTGCGCACCACGAGCTGCGAGTTGAGGTCAGCCGGCGACAGCAGCGCCCCGTTCCGATTGTCGTCGCTCGGCAGGCTCTCCGGGCGGGTCGGCCAGAGCAACGGTGGCTCGGTCAACAGCGGATCGAGGGCCGGGGAGGGACCCACGCTGTCCGGCGCCAGCGTGCCGGTCTGGTCGACGGCGCGGGCTGGTGTCGCCGCCACCTCACCGCCGCGCAAGGGAGTCAACTGCGACAGCGCGGGATACTCGACGACCACCCCGTCGAGCCCGCCGCCGGGCCAGCCCTGGCGGTGGATCGCCAGCAGTTCGTCGGCCCAGCGCAGAGCCTGGCCGACGTCGCGCGACCAGCTCAGGTCACCCGCCAGGGCCCACACCGCGAGACCTTGCTGGTGGGCCCGACGACTCAGCAAGACCCACTGGCTACGCCGCTGCAACCGCAGGTCGGAAGCCGCGGCGGGCGTCGGGAAGGCCAGCAGCACGACGCCCACGTCCTTCTGGCGGCAGAACACCAGCAGCTCTTCGACACGGCGCAAGAAGTCGGTTTCCCGCCACATCGAGAGGTCGCGCACGACCAGCACGCGGCGGGCCTGTTGCAGCGCGAAGGCGGCGCGGTTCTCGGCGCGGAGGCCGCTGGCAGTGACGTCGGCGCCGCTGACGCCAGCGAGGTGAAGTATCACGAGCAGGCCGCAGAGGCGTCGCATGGTATCCCTTTCCGACCGGGCGAGTTGGGACAGTGGTGGTATGCTTAGGAGTCTAGCACAAGGAGCCGGCGGTGTCCAACGAACGGATCGCCCTCTGGCCGTTGTTGCTGGCCGGCCTGCTGGCCGCCAGCAGCGGCTGGCAGCGGATCGGCACCGAGCGTGCCAATGGTGCGGTCTGCCTGGTCGTCGACTACGGCGAGGTCCTGGCCCTGGCCCGCTACGCCAACCAGCCGCCGGCTGCGCTGTTCGCCGAACTGCGGGCCGCTGGCGTGCGCGGCGTGGCGATCGAAGAGCCGCAGGTTGAGGATCTGGTGCAGGCGGGGCTGCTGCGGGCTTCGGCCACCAGTCAGGGCGTGCTGCTCAGCGGCACGGCCGGCTGGGCGCTCGCAGCCGTCGCGCGGCAGTACCAACTGCCCCGCAGCGACCCGCTCTTCGTGCCCGTCGGCTGGGCCAACCTGAAGCTGGCCGGCGGCGGCCTGGACCCGGCAGCGGCCGAGGCCGTGCGGCTGGCTGGCCTGGCGCCGGTGGCGCGGCTACGCAATAACTCCGGCCTCGACGCCGCCACCCTCGGCGCGGCGCTCGACAGCGTGGTGGCGCTCGGCGCCCGGCAGGTGATCTTCGCCGGCGACGAGGCCCTCGGCTACCGCGGGCTGCTGCCGGCCACCGCCCAGGCGCTGGTCGCGCGTGGCCTGGTCTGGGGCCGCGTCGAGTTCTCGCAGCAAAAGGGCGAGCAGCGTCTCGCCGAGGAGCTGTTGCAGCCGCCGCTGAACGCCTCCTACGCGCGGGTCCATAGCATCACCGAGGGCGAGATGGCCAAGCTCGCCCCGGCGCTGTGCGTCGAGCGCTTCCGGCGCGCCGCCGTCGAGCGCAACATCCGGATCTGCTTCGTGCGGCTGATCCTCGACCCCGATCCGCAGATCCTGGCGACCAACACCCGCTTCGTCGGCGACATCGCCGGCGCCCTGACGCGGGCCGGGCTGACCCTTGGGACCGCCACGCCGTTCCCGCGGTTCACCGTCCACCTGCGCCGGCTGCTGGTCGGTCTGCTGGGGTCCGTCGCGGCTGCGGCCTGGCTGCTGACCATCTTGCGCGGCCCCTTCCAGCGCCGCCGCTGGGCCGCGACCTGGTTGCTCGGGGCCGCTCTGGGTCTGCTGCTGTGGCTGCTCTCGGACTCCCTGTTCGCCAAGCTGGCGGCCCTCGGCGGTGGCACGGCGGTCCTCTTGCTGGCCGCGCGCTGGGTTTGGTACCGGCTCAGCGTGGCGCCGCCCCAGAGCCTCGGCGGCGCCTGTGCGGTGCTGCTGGGCGGTGTGGGCTGGGCGCTGCTGGGCGCCGCCCAGCCGGTGGGCCTGTTGTCGGCCACGCCCTACCTGTTGTCGCACGCCATCTTCAGTGGGGTCAAGCTGACCCAGGCCGTGCCGCTGCTGGCCGGCGGTCTGCTGCTGGCGACCGGCTGGACCCTGCCCGGCGTGGACCTCGCCACCGCCCGCCAGCGGTTGCGGCAGTGGTGGCAGCAGCCCGTGCTGACGGCGCACGTCGTGCTGGCGGGCGTCGGCCTGGTGCTGCTGCTGGTGCTGCTGGTCCGCAGCGGCAACGAGGGCGTCGAGATCAGCGAGACCGAGCTGCGGCTGCGGGCGCTGCTCGAAAACGTCTTCGGGGCGCGGCCACGGACCAAAGAGATGCTGCTCGGCCACCCGGCCCTGCTGCTGGCCGCCCTGGCCGCCTGGCGGGGCCGCCGCCACTGGCTGCCCGTGCTTTACCTGGGCGGCCTGGTCGGCCTGGTCTCGACCTTCAACACCTTCTGCCACCTGCACACCCCGCTGACGCAGTCGCTGCTGCGGACCTTCCACGCCGTCTGGATCGGCGCGTTGCTGGCCCTGCTGGCCGGCGGCGCGCTGGGGTTGCTGAGGCGGCGGTCGTGACGGTGGTGCCCCAACGGGTCGTGCTGTCGGGCTATTACGGCTACGCCAACCTGGGCGACGACGCCATCCTGCTGGCCCTCTGCAGCGCGCTCCGAGCGGCCGGCGTGGCCGAGATTCTGGTGCCGGCCGGGCCGCGGCCACCCGCCGTCGGGCCGCCGGTGCGCTGGCTGCCGCGCTACGACTGGCGCGCCGTCCGCGCCGCCCTGGCCGACGGCGGCGTGCTGCTGAGCGGCGGTGGGGGGCTGTTCCAGGACTCCACCAGCCTGCGCTCGCTGGGTTACTACCTCGGCCACCTCTGGCTGGCGCAGCGCGCCCGGCGGCCGGTGGCAGTCGTCGCGCAGAGCATCGGACCGTTGCGGCGACCGCTGGCGCGCTGGCTGGTCGCGCGGGCCCTGCGGCGGGTGCAGGTCCTGACGGTCCGCGACCAGGGCTCGCTGGCCACCATCGCCGACCTTGACGTCCGGACGCCGCCGGCGCGGGTCTTGCCCGATCCCGCCTTCGGCCTGCCGGCGCCGTCGCCCGCGGCCATCGCCGCGGCCCGCGCCCAACTCGGGCCAGGCCCGCGGGTCCTCTGGTGGCTGCGCCCCACGGCGCACACCGCCACGGTGCTCGAAGCCGTGCGCGGGGCGCTGCCGCAGCTCACCGGGGCACAGCACCAGGCCGTCGCCTGTCAGGCCTGCGACCAGGCCGTCCACGAGGCCCTGTCCGCAGTTTGGTCGGCCGCGCCGCTGCCGCCGCCCAGCGTCAGCGAGGCGCTGGCGCTGATCGCGGTGGCCGACCTGGTGGTGGCGGAGCGACTCCACCCGCTGATCTTCGCGGCCCGGGTCGGGACGCCGGCGGTGGCGATCCAGTACGACCCGAAGGTGGCCGGGCTGGCGGCCGACGCCGGGCTGCCGGTCGCCGGCCACGACGCCAGCCTGACCGCCGCGGCGCTGCAGCAGGCGGTGGCCGCCGCCTGGTCCGCCCGCGAGCCCGCCGCCGCGCGGCTCCGCGACTGGGGTCAGACCGCCCACGAGGCCCTCGCGCGCGACCTCCGGGAGCTGCTCGCCAGCCTTGCCTGACCGACTCCGCGGTGCTATACTCGGACCAGTTTGGGAGCCCTCGCGCAGCCGCCTGCACGGACGTCGGAGAAACCGATGGCAAACACCCGCCGCTACACTTACGACGAGGAATCGGGTTCGTCGCAGAACCTCTGGATCATCGTGCTGTTCGTGGCCGCCGCGGTTGGGGCGTTCATGTTTGGCCGCTTCGTGCTCGGCGTCCACCTGCGGGGCAGCGCCTCCGAGGTCAAGAACGCCGGCCCGCTGGGGGCCTCCACCGTCGAAGCGCCGCCCGCCGTCAGCACCGATCCGGCGGCGGCCATCTCGGCGGTCGAGGTGGTCCCCGGCACGCCGCCCGCCGCCAGCCCCGTGACCGTGGTGCCTGGCGAAGCCAGCGTGGCGAGCGTCGCTCCGGCCACCCCGGCGCCTGCCGACGGGCCGCTGACCACCGCCATCGAGGGCGCCGCCGCGCCGCCGGCCAGTCCCACCGTGACCGAGCCGAAGCGCGATCCGGAAGCCGAGGCGAAGCAGCGCGAAGCAGACCAGAAGAAGCGCGAGGCGGCCGAGAAGATCAAGAAAGAACGCGCCGAGGCGGCCAAGAAGCGCGACGCCGAGCGCCGCGAGGCGGCCAAGAAGCGCGAGGCCGAGGCGAAGAAAGGGACGGCCCGGCCGGCCGAGCCGAGCAAGCGGGAGTCGACCAAGAAGCCGGCCCCGCCGCCCGCCGCCGGGCCGAAGCCGCAGCCGAAGCCGGCGACCGCTCCCACCGGCGGGGGCAGCGGCAAGCTGGTGCGGCTGCAGGCGGGCCGTTACGACAGCGAATCCGACGCCCAGAAGCGGCGCGAGGAACTCGGCAAGGCCGGCCAGGACGCCTTCGTGCGGGCGCGCAGCGTCGACGGCAAGAAGGTCTACGAAGTGCAGGTCGGCGCGTACGAAGACGCCGCCAATGCCAAGGCGCAAGCCGACAAGCTGAAGGCCAAGGGCATCGACGCCGCCGTCGCCGAAGACTAGCAGGGAGCCATGGCGAAGACAGCCCCGGCCCGCGCCGGCGACGACAGCCGGCTCGTCGTGCAGCGCAACCGCAAGGCCTACCACGACTACCTGATCGAAGACACCCTCGAAGCCGGGCTGGCCCTGACCGGTACCGAGGTGAAGTCGGTGCGGGCCGGCCAGGTCACGCTGACCGGCGGTTTCGTCGTGATCGAAGAAGGCCAGGCCTGGCTGCGCGACGTCTACATCGCGCCGTACGAGCAGGGCAACCTGATGAATGTCGAGCCGCTCCGCCGCCGCAAGCTGCTGCTGCACCGCAGCGAGATCAACAGGCTGGCCCGCCGGACCCACGAGGCCGGCTGGACCCTGGTGCCGCTGCAGGTCCACTTCCGTCGCGGCCGCGCCAAGCTCGAGATCGGCATCGCCCGCGGTAAGCGCAGCTACGACAAGCGCGAATCCCTCCGCAACCGCGAGGCCGAACGTGACAAGGCCCGCGCCCTGGCCGCCCGCCGCCGCGAGGACTGAGTGCCCCGGCGCGACCAGGTTGGCGTCGTCACGAGCCGCCACCATCGCGCGCCCGATCCAGCCCCACGGGCTGAGCTGCCCGCCAGCGCTCAGCCGGCCAGCAGTTGGTTCGGGTTGAGGGGCGTCAGGTCGGGGACAACGAACAGCCCGTCGCGGCGGACCAGTTCGCCGTCGAAGTAGATCGCGCCGCCGCCGTGGGCGGGGTCTTGCAGCAGGACGAGGTCCCAGTGGACCTGGCTGCGGTTGCCGTTGTCGGCTTCGTCGTAGGCGTTGCCGGGCGTGAAGTGGATGCTGCCGGCGATCTTCTCGTCGAACAGGATGTCGCGCATCGGGCGGGTGATCAGCGGGTTGACACCAATCGCGAACTCCCCGACATAACGCGCGCCGGGGTCGGTGTCGAGGATCTCGTTGAGCCGCGCGGTGTCGCTGCCGGTCGCCTCGACGATCTGCCCGGCGCGGAAGGTCAGCGTGATGTTGTCGAACCCGACGCCGTGGTAGATGGTCGGCGCGTTGAAGGCGATGGTGCCCTCGACGCTGTCGCGGACCGGGGCCGTGAAGACCTCGCCGTCCGGGATATTGTACTCACCGCCGCAGAGAATCGCCGGGATGTCGCGGACCGAGAAGCGCAGGTCGGTGCCCGGTCCAACCAGCCGCACCTGGTCGGTGCGCTGCAGGCGGTCGACCAGCGGCTGCATCGCGGTGGTCAACCTGGCGTAGTCGACGGTGCAGACCTCGAAGAAGAAGTCGGTGAAGGCCGCGGTGCTCACGCCAGCCAACTGCGCCATGCTGGGCGTCGGCCAGCGCAGCACCACCCAGCGGCCGCGGGGCACGCGCAGGTCGAAGTGGACCGGCTTCGCGACGTGCTCGGTGTAGAGCCGCATCGCTTCGGCCGGCACGTCGCTCAGCTCGCTGATGTTCCAGCCGGCACGCAGCCCGATGTAGGCGTCGACGCGGCTCATGCGGTCGACCTCGATGGCGCCGGTCAGCCGCATCAGCGGTTCGCTGCCCAGCAGCAGCAACTGCCGCTGCACGGCCTGCGAGCGTTGCGCAACGTACGGCACGGCGCCGGCCGCGCCAATCCGGGCGACCATCGCGGCAACCACGGCGTCGTCGGCGTCGGTCGCTTCGAGCAGTACCGACTCGCCGGGCTGCAGGCGCAGCGAGTGCTGCACCAGGATGTCGGCCAGGCGGTTGACTCGCGGGTCCACCATCGGCGTTGCCTCCTACGGTGCGGCCCTTAGCGGGCGCGCTCGTCGACCACCCGCAGCCCGAGCCGGCGCATCGCTTCGGCGAGGCCCTCCCGCAAGGTGGCGTAGGTGGTGATGGGCTGCATGTCGACGCCCAGGTGGACAATCGTCTGGGCCACTTCGGGGGAGACCCCGACAATCCAGCACTGCGCCCCGAGCAACTCGGCGGCCCGAATGGTGCGCATCAACTGGGCGATCACGGCGGTGTTGATGGAGCCGAGGCCGGTGATGTCGAGCAGCACGAAATCGGACTGCGTGGCCACGATGTTGCTGAGCAGTTCTTCGGTGACCTGTCGCGAACGCCCGTCGTCGACGTCGCCGATCAGCGGCAGGGTCAGGATGCCTTCCCAGATGCTGATGACTGGCGTCGAAAGCCGGCGCATGGCGGCCTCTTTGCGCGCCATGAGGTCTTCTTGCATCGCCCAGTAGCCGCCGGCCCAGAGCGTGGCGAGGCGTTGCAGGCCGCGGCGGAGCTGGTCGGCGGCAGCCTGGCGGGTGGTGTCATCGCCGGCCCAGACGCGCCGCATGATTGGCACGACGCTCTCCCCGAGCAGGAAGATCGCCTCCATCACCTCTTCGAGCCGGAACCCCTGGGGTACTCGCAGGCGGCACAGCCCGTGAACGTAATCGCGGGCTTCGACATCGCCGGGGTTCTCGCTGAGGGCTACCACCAGGCTCAGCGAACGGCGGATGTTGCCTTCCAGCTCGTCGGTCGAGACGGTGCTGTAGTGCCCGCTGGAGGCGCGGATCGCCGCCGTGTAGTCGGCCACGATGGCGTCCTCGTGTTCGCTGAACAACTGCAGCAGCGTCTGAGCCACGACTCTCACTCCCGGCTTGTCAGCGTACGCGCAGGGAGCGCTGCAAGTCAAGCTGTTGACCGCCGTCCGTCCAGCCGCCTAGCGGCCGCGCTCCTGCTCGGCCCGGCGGCTGGCGGCGGCGCGTTGGCGGGCTTTGGCGGCTTCCAGGCGGCGCTGCTGCTCCTGCATGTCGGCGACCGCCGGGTTCTCGATGCGGCGGTCCCGCGGGGCGCTGCCGCTGGCCGGGGTGGTGGTGTCGTCGGGCGTCACCTCCGGCGCGGGCGCCGACGGGTCGCTCGGGTTGCGCGGCTTGACCTCGACCCGGACGGCGCTCCCGGCGCTGCCACCGCCCCCGCCCTGGTCGGCGGAGCCGCCGATGGTCGTGGCGCTGGGCCGGCTGGCCGGGCGGTCCGGCGGATTGAGCTGTTCGTAACTGTCGGGCGTCCGCGGCACGGCGCGCGGCGCGGGCTGGCGCAGGCGGTCGAGGTAGGTTGGGTCGTAGCCCACCAGCGGCCGTGGCTGCGGGCTGTAGGTGCGCGGCTGCACGGCGCTGCCGGTGCCGCCGGGCACCACCGGGGCGACCCGCGCCGAGGGGCTGGGCAGGCTGCCGAGGCTGCTGGCGCGGCGGTCGGGCAGGCCGCTGGCCGGTGGCGGGTAGGCCGCCGGGGCGCCGGCGCTGGCGGGTGCCCCCGCCGGCGGGCGGATGGCCGGCTGCACCACCACCGGCGCCGGCGCGACCGGCGCGGCCGGGGTGCCAGCGGCCGGCGTGGCCGGGGCGGGCGGCTGCGCCGTGCCGTCCAGGAAAGCCTTCGAGCGAGCGTAGATCTGCTTCGCTTCGTTGTTGTCGGGATCGGCCTTGAGGACCCGCGCGGCAGCTTCCAGGGCAATCTCGTAGCGTCCCTGCTGGAACGCCTCGCGGGCTGTTTCGAGGTCCTGCTCGGCGTTGGCGGCGGCCACCAGCGGCGTGTTGCGGACGCCGTTGATGGCCCCGTTGGCCCAGCGTGCCACCGCCAGGAAGCCGATCAGCACGACCAGCCCGGCGCACACCGCGAGGGTCGTGATGATGCGGTTGGAGCGGACGTCGGGGTCGACCATCGGCGGCGAGCCCTGGCCGCGGAGCCGGCGCAGCGTGTCGCGCTCGGCTTCGCTCTCCGGGTTCTGCGTCAGCACCAGCCCGATTTCGCTGGAGGCCTCGCCCAGGCGACCCTCGCGCTCGTAGAGCAGCCCCATCAGCGAGTGCGCGGTGCTGCTGTCGGGGTTCAGCGCCAAGGCCTCGCGGCAGCCGCGCCGCGCCGCCTCGTCGTCGCCCCGCTCAAACGCCTGGAACGCTTCGTCCAGGAGTCGCTTCACCTGCAAGTCCGGATCACTTCGCATGGCCGTCTCACTCACTCTACGCACGCCGCTCGGCGACTTGTTTACCCGGCGCCCGGCAAGCACAAACTAAACGCTCTCGAACAGCCCTGGCTGCCCGCCAGTCACCGGCGGGATCCGCCCGAGATGCCGATAGGCCGCCGCCGAGGCCAGCCGGCCGCGCGGCGTGCGCTGGACGAACCCGACCAGCATCAGGAACGGCTCGACGACATCTTCGAGTGTGTCGCGCTCTTCGTTGAGCGCGGCCGCCAGGGTCTCCACCCCGACCGGCCCGCCCTCGAACTTGTCGATCACCGTTTCGAGGTACCGCCGGTCCAACGGATCCAGCCCCAGCGCGTCGATCCCCATGCCGGCCAGGGTCTCGTCGGCGGTGGCCTGGTCGACCCGGCCCTGGGCGCGGACTTGGGCGTAGTCGCGGACGCGCCGCAGCAGGCGGTTGGCGATCCGCGGCGTGCCCCGACTACGGCGCGCGATCTCACGGGCGCCGCCCCTTTCCACTGGGACGCCCAGCACCCCGGCGGTGTTCTCGACAATCTGCTGCAGTTCAGCCTGGCCGTACAGATCGATGTGCTGCATCACCCCGAACCGGTCACGCAGCGGCGAGGTCAGCAGTCCGACGCGGGTCGTCGCGCCGATCAGCGTGAACGGCTGCACCGGCAACCGGAGTGACCGCGCCCCAGGCCCCTTGCCGATCATCACATCGATCTGAAAGTCCTCGAGGGCCGGATAGAGCACTTCCTCGACGACTCGCGACAGGCGGTGGATCTCGTCGATGAACAGCACGGTGCGCGGCTCGAGGTTGCTGAGGATGGCCGCCAGATCGCCCGGTCGTTCGATCGCCGGGCCGCTGGTGGCGCGCAGGAAGCAGCCCATCTCGGCGGCGATGATGTGCGCCAGGGTGGTCTTGCCGAGGCCGGGCGGGCCGTGCAGCAGCACGTGGTCGAGCATCTCGCCGCGGTAGTCGGCCGCTTCCAGGGCGATCTGGAGCTGTTCCTTGACCTGCGGCTGGCCGACGAAGTCGCGCAGCCGGGCCGGCCGCACGGACCGTTCGGCGCCGCTCTCGTCGTCACGCTGGCCGGGATCCAGTTCGTCGCTGCCGCGCATCGTCACCTCAGCCTTCGTGCAGGCGTCGCAGCGCTTCTTTCAGCAAGGCCTCCAGCGCCGCGCCGTCGCCGAGGTGCAATAGCGCCGCGCGCGCCGCGCGCCGGGCCTCGACGGTGCTGAAGCCCAACCCGGTCAGCGCCTCGAGCAGTTCGGCCGGCGCCGCGCCGCCCGCCGGATCGCCGGCCGCGACGCTCCAGGCCTGCTTCCCGACGCGCTCGGAGAGTTCCACAATCAGCCGTTGCGCGAGCTTCTTGCCGACCCCCGGCAGGCCGACCAGCCGGGCCTCGTCGCCGCGGGCCAGCGCCTCGACGAGTTGGGCCGGCGGGATCGCGCTGACGGCGCCCTGGGCGACCTTCGGGCCGACCCCGCTGACGGTCAGCAACTCCTCGAAGAGCGCCTTCTCGTCGTCGCTGCCGAACCCGTAGAGCAGCATCGCGTCTTCGCGCACGGCGAGGTAGACCGGCAGGCGCAGCGGGCTGCCGACGGCCGGCAGCCGCGCCACGGTGGCGCCGGCCAGCAGCACCAGGTAGCCGACGCCGCCGCATTCGATCACCGCGCGGTCTTCGCGCAACAGCGTCAGCGTGCCGTTGAGGTGGGCAATCATGGGGTCTCCAGCCGGGCCCGGTGCGCCGCCTGGGCGCGGTCGTCGGCCGCCAGGGCCGCCGCCAGACGGTCGCTGCCGGCACTCGGTTGGGCCGGCCCGGCGGTGCGGCTGAGCCCGCTGGGGAGGTGGCAGACGCACAGCGCCAGGGCGTCGGCGGCGTGGTCGGGGCGGGGCGGGGCGGGTAGCGCCAGCAGCCGCTGCACCATGAACTGGACCTGCGCCTTGTCGGCCTGGCCGTGCCCGACCAGGGTCAGCTTGACATGGGTCGGCGTGTACTCGGCGATGTCCAGCCCGGCCTGCGCCGCCGCCAGTCGGACGACGCCGATGGCCTGCCCGACAGCCAGCCCGGTGGACCCGTCACGGAGCTGGTAGAGCCGCTCCATGACCACCGTCGCGGGACGCTGCTCGCGCAGCAGGGCGGACATCTGATCGTGAATGTGGAGCAGGCGATCCCCCAACGGCAGCCGCGCGGCGGTCCGCCAGCAGCCGTAGCGCAACGCCTGGTAGCGCCCGTGCGCCGCCGCCACCACCGCATAGCCGGTGGCCGCCAGACCGGGATCGATCCCCACCAGGACCACGCCCGCCTCCCGCCGCAGTGTAGCACGCCGCCCCGCCTGAAACAAGCGTTTGCGCAGGCGTCAGGCGGTTCGCCGCTGCGCGGCCCACTCCTCGCGCCGGATCCGCATCAGGTGCAGGTCGTGGCACTGCCCGCGGTGGTAGAACGCCTCGCGGCGCGTGCTGGCGACCCGCAGACCGGCCTTCTCGTAGACCCGCTGCGCGGCGAGGTTGGTGGTGAAGACCTCGAGTTCGACGCGCTGCAGGGCGAGGTCGTCGAACAGGAACTCCAGCAGCAGGCGCACCGCGGCGGTGCCGTGGCCCTGATTCCAGCAATCCCGCTCACCAATCGCCAGGCCGATCGTCGCCCGTTGATTGGGGAGATCGAGGTAGTCGGTGCCGGCGGTGCCGATGGGCAGCCATTGCGCGTCGTGGCAGACCTCGACGATGAACAGGCGGTTGCTGGGGTCGGCGATCTGGTCGGCGTACCAGTGCTGCTCCTCGGCCGCCGTGAGCGGCGCGAACAGCCCAAGGTTGCCGCGCACCACGGGGTCGCCGTACCAGCGCAAGAGGTGCGCCAGGTCGCTGGCCAGGGCGCGCCGCAGCCGCCGCGGGGCGGCCGTCAGAACGGTCCGTTCAGCGGCCATCAGCGGCCCGCGAGGTAAGCGTCGGCATGTTGCTTCATCTGGTCCCACGGCCAACCGGCCGGGTCGGGTTTGCCCCGCAGGCCGCCGGCGAAGTCCTTGTGGTAGACCACGCCCTCCACGAAGGACTCTCGGGGGATGTGACGCAGCGGAATAGCCTGGCGACGACATATATCCGCCACCAGGCGCCCGACCGACCGAATCTGGCCGGCCGTGAAGTCCCAGCCGTTGGCGACGATCTCGATGCCGATGGTCTCGGAGTTGAAGTCGTAAATCGGCCCGGTGTTGCGCCACTGCCCGGTGCCGGCGTGGCGCGTGATGGTCTGCTCTTCGGCCAACTGCAAGACGGTGCCGGCGCGCAGCACCAGATAGTGCACGCCGATGGTGCTCGGCTCGGGCAGCACCTGCGCGCCGGGGGTGATGTCCTGGTAGAGCTTCGAGAGCAGCCCGTCGCTGGAGCTGGTCAGCGCGTTCAGCGAGCCGCCATCGCTCTGGGTGGCGGTGTGGTGCAGGACCACCCAGCGGGGCCAGCTCGGACGCTGCCAGCGCATCGTGCCGGGCCGCGTGTCGTGGATGGCACGGCCGTCCGGCCGCGGGCGCTGGCGCCCTGCGAAGGCCATCGCGGCGCTATCGAAAACCACGCCGCTGGGGCCGACATTGCGTCCGCGGCGGGTCACGCGGCAGGTCTTGCCGGCGACGTTGACGGCGGTGGTTTGGACCAGGTCGCGGTCGTCGATGCCAAAGCGGTCGGTGCGGCCGAGGCTGGTTGCCCAACTGCGGCCGTCGGGCGCGGCGACCGGGGCCGGCGCCAGCCAGTCGGGCGATGGCCGCAGCGGCACCCGGCTGTCGATGGTCGCCAGCAGCGTGTGCTCGCCGCTGGCCAGGGCGGTCTGCCAGAGCCCCGTCTGGCCCTCGCGCCGGGCCAGGTAGAGCGCCTGACCGTCGCGCCAGCCGACCAGCGACTCGGTCGGTCCGGCCAACGGCCAGCCCTTGACGACCTCGCCGTTGGGCCGCCGCTGCTGCGCCCAGGGGCCGTCGGGCTCGGCGGTCTGAATCCAGATGGTTTCGCCCGCCCAACTCGCGCCGAGCACCTGGCAGTCGGGCTGGGCCGGATAGGCGAAGGTCGGCGCGGCGGTGGGCTGGGCCGCTTGGAAGACCAGCAGTTGCTGCCCGAGGCGCGCGGCGACCAGGCCGTTCGGACCGGGCCAGACGCCGTCCAGGCCGGCCATCGTCACGACGCGCTGGGGGGCGCCGGCGGGCGGAAGCTGCCACAGACCGCTCGTCTCGCCCTGCGGCACGGTCACCCAGAGCAGGCCCGCGGCGTCCCAGGCGAAGCTCTGGCGCGTGCGCGGCGTGATGGCGCCGACCCGCAAGGGAGCGCTGAGCAGCCTGGCGTCGGCAGCCTGCCAGACGCCCACCGCGCCCTGGCCGTCGCTGCCGCCCTGCAAGTAGGCGATCCGCGTGCCATCAGGTGAGGCCTGCCCGCAGCCGAAAGCGCCAGGGCCGCCCCACAGCCGGGCCGCCGCGGTGCGCACGTCGATGGTGTAGAGCGGCCCGAGCGGGGCGGCGTTGAGGCGGTCATGGTGCGACTCGAGGTGCAGCCGCGGGCCGTCGCCCGACCAGACCGGCTGGCCCCCCGGCCCGAGCCAGCGCAGACTGGGCGCACCAGGGGTGTAGAGGTGGACGCCGGCGGTGCGCACGAGAGGTTCGCCCGCCAGCAGGCCGGCGCAGGTCAGCAGAACGACGAGGTTGCCCAAGGAGCCCTCCGCAGGCAGGATGCAGCAGCGGTCGGGTGGCGTCAAGGCGGGCGACGGGGGGCGCAGGCCCAACAGCAGACCCGACGAGGGCCCCAGTGAGCGCCATCCGCGCCACGGACGCAGCAGCTCCGAGCGTCCAGCTTGACGGCGCTCGCCACGACCTGCTACTCTCCAACTGCGTCGCCCAACCAGCCGAAGGGTTTGCCGAGCGGAGCCAGGCCAACAATGCCAGCCAAGGAGTACCATCAGCTTCCAAGATGCCCATGCAAGAAGCTGCGGTACCGCTATGATCCTTGTGAGGGTCGAACGAAGCACAAGTGGCGTGAAGGTGCGGCGGGCTTTGCGCCTGTGGGCAAGTTCATTGTTGGCAAGTGTCCTTGCGGCATGTCCAATGCCGAGGCCGAGGCCATCCTCAACAGCGGGATGGGCGAGTATGACCCGGGTGACGAGCACCCAAAGAAGATCTACGCGGTGCATAATGGCGTTGTCTACATAGCTATGCGGAACAACGACGGCAACGCGTATCATGGCTATCCAGCAACTCGGCGTGATGTTGTCGGCAGCGCATACCGGTACGTGCTAGAAATGGCTGACCGCGACCAGTGTATGCAAGCCGCCAAAGCGTGGCTGAAGGAGCACCGCGGTGGCAACGGATAGTGGATTCTCCATAGACATTGACTTCAGTCAGGATGTTGATGCCGGATCCCGCCAGCGACCTTTGGACGGGGGCCTCGTCCTCAAGATTGGACGGTGGTTGCCGTGGAATGAGCAGGATGAGCGGGGCCAGCCCGTTCCAGACCAAGACTGCTGGCGAAGTCTGCTTGAGTGGATGAGTGACGCCTGGTTGTACCTTCGGCACGACACCACAGAACCGTTGCGGCTACTAGGCAAGCCACTGTCCAATAACCCCGCGCTCTGGTGGGATGAGGCTCTCGACCGCTGGGATAGTCCCGACTACGACTCGGACCGGGCCTCGAAAGAGGAAAGCGATCTAGTTGATTGGCTGAACAATCACGACATCTCGTGCGGTTTGCCCGAGAAGTGCGGTGCACGTGTAGTGTTTCTTCGGGTGGGTGCCCAGTGCATGGTAAGTTGCCCGGATGGGTCTGTGACGTTGGGGCTGGAAGAGGCCTTGACGGAGCTAACTCGGTGTGGGGATACCTTGGCCGAGAGGTTGCGGGGCTCGACGCTGCCGGCCGACCAGGCCCTTGTGGCACGATGGAAGAGCCGGGACAACACGTCAGTGGAGGGCCGCTTGGCGGCCTTCGGCGCCAACGTTCAGGTTCTTCGTGCGCTGAGGTCCAGCGAAGCCTTGGCGACATGGTCCCTCGAGCTGGATGCCGTCGATCCCAATGCCAATCCTCTGCTGTTGGCGGCTCGGGCATGTCAAGATGAGCTGCCTACCGACATCCTGAGTAAGCTGCTGGCCCAGATCAGAGAGATCCGTGAGAGGCCCACCCCTGTGGTGGATGAGTTGGCTCGCAAGGTAACGGCAAGTCTGCGTCGATCCAGCCGTACCAAACCGTTCAGGCAGGGGTACATGGCGGCCGCGACCTTGCGTTCTCGGCTCGGTGCTGCAACTGGTGCAATCGATCCGGTCGAGCTGTTGGACCGTTGGAACGTAGCGGTGCAGCACCTCCAGCTTGGAACGGAGGTCATTGATGCGGTGGCCTGCTGGGGAGGTGGCTACGGGCCGGTGATCCTAGTGAATGACGACGGTCGGCACGCTCAGGGTACTAACGGTCTGCGTGCAACACTCGCGCACGAGATCGGCCACCTCATGGTGGACCGCTGGGATTGCGTGCCTGTTTGCGATGTGAGCGGGCTCCGCTCTCGTCTGCCCCACGAGCAACGCGCCAATGCCTTCGCTGCTGAGCTGCTCGTGCCGCAGGACGAGATCAAGCGACGACTCATACCGGGGTGCCAGGTGACTGCGGTCGTCACCGACCTGGCTGCTGAGTACGGCGCGAGTCGGCAGCTCGTGGCTTGGCACGCCACCAACTCGGCGACCGAACTGGATTCCCGCGCCAAGGGCGCGCTCCGCGATCTCTGTGACGAGGACGATACCTGGAGTTGATGGCGACTGGCGCGGCCAGCCCGGGGATCCGGTCAGTTGGATCAGCGTGCAGTCGGCCCCGCCGCTGCTGCCACCCTACAGCTCGGGCAGCTTCCAGAGCCGGCTGCTGCCATTGCTGCAGGCCGGCCACGGCGGCACCCGCCTGGCCGCCGCCGAACTGCGCACCTTGGCCACCTGGCTGGACCTGCTGGTGCCCTACTGCGGCGACTACACCGAGGCGCACGCCTGGAGCCCGGAAGAGGTCGCCAAGTACCAGCACTTCAGCGACAAGCGCCGCCGCCTGGCAACGCCGTAGCCGCGCCGGTGAGTCAGGCTGGTTCGTCGGCGCCGCCCGCTAGCGCACGCGGTCGCGGAGCCAACCGGCGACTTCGTCCTTGGCCAGCCGGACCTGCTGCATCGTGTCGCGGTCGCGGATGGTGACCTTGCCGTCGTCGTCGATGGTCTGGTGGTCGACGGTGATGCAGTAGAGCGTGCCGATCTCGTCCTGCCGACGGTACAGCTTGCCGATGGCGCCGGTGTCGTCGTACTGCACGCTGAAGTCCTCACGAAGCTCGGCGGCCAGGGCGCGGGCGGTGGCGACGAGGTCTTCGCGGTTGCCGGCCAATGGCAGCACGGCGGCCTTGATGGGGGCCAGGGTGGGGTGCAGGCGAAGCAGCGTACGGGTCGCCTTGCCGCCCTTCTGGTCGGTGTACTCTTCCTCGGTGTAAGCCTCGGTCAGGAACGCCAGCACGTTGCGGTCGACCCCGGCCGACGGCTCGACGACGTGCGGCACGACGCGGCGCTCGGTCTTGGTGTCGAAGTAGTCGAGCGTCTTGCCGCTGAACTCGGCGTGCTGCGACAGATCGAAGTCGGTCCGGTTGGCAATGCCCTCGAGCTCGGCGAAGCCGATCGGGAAGCGGTAGAGGATGTCCACGGTGCGCGTCGAGTAGTGCGAGCGCTTGTGGTCGGGGTGCTCGTAGAGGTCGAGATTCTCGCGGGCGATGCCGAGCCGGGTGTACCAGGCGATCCGCGCGTCGATCCACTCCTGGTGCTTCTCGGCCGACTGCTCCGGCCAGCAGAAGTACTCGATCTCCATCTGCTCGAACTCGCGGGTCCGGAAAGTGAAGTTGCCGGTCACGATCTCGTTCCGGAAGGCCTTGCCGACCTGGGCGATGCCGAACGGCAGCTTGCGGCGCATCGTCGTCAGGACGTTGTCGTAGTTCACGAAGATGCCCTGGGCGGTTTCGGGGCGGAGGTAGGCGATGCTGCCTTCGACCGGCCCGACCTGCGTCTGGAACATCATGTTGAAGGCCCGCGGCTCGGTGAACGACCCGGCGGCGCCGCACTTCGGGCAGACCTGCGGGGTGCCCTCCGCGGCGTCGATCACCATCGGCGCGGCGCTGACTTCCCAGCGCTTGCCAATCTGGTGCAGCTCGCGGCCCTTGCTCAGCGCCTCGTCCTCTTCGCCGGCCTCCACCGCGTACTGCTTGCTCTCGTCGCGGTGCGTCGCGGTGAGGCACCAGAGGTGATCGGCGCGGAATCGCGCTTTGCATTCCTTACAATCGACCAGCGGGTCGTTGAAGACCGCGACGTGGCCGGACGCCTCCCACACCCTGGGGTGCATCAGGATGCTGGCGTCGAGCGGTTCCATGTCGTCGCGCTGCTGCACGACGGCCTTCCACCACTGGGCCTTGATGTTGTTCTTGAGCAACGTCCCGAGGGGGCCGTAATCGTAGGTGCTCTGGAAGCCGCCGTAGATCTCGCTGGACGGGAAGATGAACCCGCGACGCTTGCAGAGCGAGACCAGCTTGTCCATGGTGACCATGCCGAGAGCCTCCTGAGGCGTTGGCATTGTAGGGGCCAACGCGGGGATGGTCAACGGCGGGGGAGGACCCCAACCGGCCGACGGACCGCGGGGTCTGCGGTCCGTCGCAGGTCAGCAGGGTGGCAGTGGCGGCCTACTGCGCGCCGCGCCCGGTGAACATCACGGCGACGGTCGACCAGCAGATGGCCAGGTCGAGAACCAGGGAGCGGCGCTGAATGTACTCCAGGTCGTGCTGCAGCTTGCGCTTGACGTCCTCCAGGCAGGTGTCGTAGCCCTGCCGGATCTGCGACAGGCCGGTGATGCCCGGGGTCACCAGGTGCCGGTCGCTGTAGCCTTCAATCTGCTGCACGAACTGCTTCACGAACTCGGGCCGCTCGGGCCGCGGGCCGACCAGGCTCATCTCGCCTAGCAGCACGTTCCAGAGCTGGGGCAGCTCGTCCAGGCGGGTCTTGCGCAGCAGGCGACCGGTGCGGGTGACGCGGGGGTCGTTTTCCTGGGCCCAGACCGGACCGCTGGCGGCCTCGGCGTCGGAGCGCATGGTGCGGAACTTGACCATCTCGAAGACCGGCCCCCCGACGTCGCGGCGGCGGAGGTCAAGGCGGTAGACGTTGCCGAACAGCCGCAGGCTGCGGCCGCCAGCGCGGCGGCGGTTGCGGCCGACCCGCCGCTGGCGATAGAACACCGGGCCGCGGCTGTCGAACTTGATGGCCACCGCCACCAGCGCAAACAGCGGCAGGAGGCCCAGCAGCGCCACGGCGGCGATCCAGCACTCCAGCCCGCGGCGCAGGAACTCATAGCGCCGGAACGACGGCGTGGCCACCTTCGTGGCGGGTGCGACTGGATTGTGGATGGGGCGATGCTGCTGCATGGCGCTCTTCTCTGCTGGGCTATTCCTGGCCAGGCACTGCTGCAAGCCGCGTGCCAAATAGCCCGTTTTGTCTATCGCCTCTGCCCTAAAGGATGCGGCCTCCCGGATCCCTGGCAAGGGTTCCTACCATCCGCCGGCCCGATTCGGCGTAACGGCCTAGTTACTCTTAGCTATGCCATCAGCCGACTGCCAGGTCGGTTGATGCTCTTGGGCAGCCTGCTGCCGCGAACCCTAGCGAAGTTGAACAGCCCTCGGGGCGGCCGTCTGCGGAGGCCCAAAAAGAGCGACCGGACCGGCTCGCAGAGCCGCTCCGGTCGCGCTGGGTCGAGACCCTGAGAAGGTTCTAGCGGAGTGTTTCGAGGGCCCGCAGGAGGGTCACCCGGACGCCTTCGAGGGCTTGCCAGGAGCGCTCATAGTCGGTCACCCCGCGGACCGCTGGCCGTGCCAGTTGCGCGAGGTGCTCTTGCGCCGCCGCCGGTGTCAGGCCCTTGGCGATCAGCCGCTGACGCAGCTCCAGGAGCAGTTCGGCCTCCTCCAGGCCGTCCCGCTCGGACTCGTAACGCAGCGAGCTGTTGGCGATGGTGGTGGTGGAGGGCCAGACGATGTACTGGTCGCCCGGACTCTCCAGACTGGTCAGCGGGATGTCCCACCAGTTCAGCGCCCAGTGCAGGTAGCCGGTCGTCTCGCCGAGGGCGTTCAACCAGTGCAGGACCCGCGGCTTGAGGGCGCTGCTGTCGATCATCCGGTTCGGGAAGGCGCCCTGCGGGACCCAGGCGACATAGAACCAGACCTCCCGGCCGGCCGCCTGTTGGGCCCGGAAGGCGTCGCGCCACTGCATGAAGTAGTTGAGCTGCGGCACCTGGATCTCCAGGTCCTCGCCCAGGTCGGGGACATGAATCGCGTCGATCCGCCGCAGCTTCGGGGCCGCCGCCTTGACCTGCCGCGAGAGCTGGCGCCAGGAGTCGATGTTGCGCGGAATCGGCTCATCGGCGACATGCACCGCGAACTGGTCGGTCCACCCACGCTGGTCGACGTGCGCCGCCACCGGGGCCAGCACGTCGAGCGTCCGCAGCGCGACCGGCTCGCCGTTGGCCAGCTTGTGCGCCGTGAAGCCATGGGCGACGAACGTCGGGCACTCCCAGTCGCCGGTCTCCCGGCCGCCGATGTGGCTGAGGCAGAACAGCCGATCGACCCCGGCGCTGCGCATCGTGTCGACAAAGCGGTCGAAGGCGGTGAAGTCGCATTCCAGGCCACCGTCGTCGCGGACCCAGACGCGCACCAGGCTCAGCGGCACGATCACCGTGTTCTGATGGTAGCTGGTCATCAACTGCCCGAGCCGCCGCAGCACCTGCCAGCCATCGGCCGACTGCGGCTCGACGCCCCAACGCTTGCACACGGCGTCCCACTGAAACCAGTAGACAAATCCCAGCTTGCGCACCGCCGGCAGCTCGGCGGTCGAGACGGTCAGCTCCAGCGGCCACTCCTGGCGACCCTGGACGCTCTCGACCCGCAGGCTGCCGCGGTAGATGCCGGGCGAAGTGTCGCGCGGCACGGTCACCCGCAGGTAGATCGGCTGGACCTGCCCGGCCGGCAGCTCCCGTTCGCGGTCGTCGCTCAGCTCGTCGGGGTAGTCGGCCGGGCCCTTCCAGACCAGCTCCTCGGCCGGGGTGGCGCGGCTGTTCTTCTCGATGGCAACGTAGTTGACGAAATGGGTGCCAATCCAGTGGGCGGCCAGCCGACCGTCGCCGCCGACCTGGCGCAGGTCGCTGGGCACCGCGCGGAGCCGCTCCACCGGGGCGGTGGTGCGCAGCAGGATCTGCCGGCCCTCGGTCTCGCCGCGCAGCGCGACGAGCTGCAGCGCGGTCAGCCCGGTCGGCAGGCTGGCGGCGTCCCGCGGCACCTGCGCGTGCGGGTCGGCCAGCGCCGCCTGCCACGGCCCCGGCCCGGCGGCGGTCAGCGCCGCGGCCACCGGCACCGCCAGGTCATCGCTCCGTTGGCCGTTGCGGCCGACCGCGCGGACGGTCAAGGTGGTCGCCGCCGTGGTCACCGTGGCGGTCGCCCAGGGCGCCGTGCAGGGCAGCGGTCGCGGCGCCCGCCAGGCGGCGCTGAGGTCGACGGTCTGCAGCACCTGATCCCCAGCCGCGATCTCGAGGCTGGCGACCTCCTCGTCCAGCAGGTGCGGCGACCAGCCGACCGTCACCGCGGCGCCGGCTCGCTCGGCCCAGGCCAGACCGGGCCGCGGCCGGCGACGGTCGGCCGCCGTGGGCGTCGCCGCCGCCGACAGCGGTGACTGCCGGGCGTCGCCGTCGACCACCGCGCAGCGGATCTGATAGGCCGTGCCAACCTGCAGGCCGGGCAGCGTCAGGCCGCCGGCCAAGACGTCCGCCACGGCGTTCGGGGCGCGGCCGGCGGTCGTCTCGAAGGGCGTCGGCGAGACCCAGGCCAGCAGCCGGATGCCGCCCCCAGCGGCGGTCTGGGCGGCGTCCCAGGTGACCCGCAGCTCGCCCGCGGCGCGGTCGGGGGAGGTGACCGAAACAGTCGGGGCCGGCGGTGGGCCGGCAGCGTTCGGGAGCCGTTCCATGGCAACCTCGTCGTACCAGACCGTGCCCTGGTTGGGCTGTGCCGTCAACAGGTCGAAGTGTACCGAGCGCGCCTCGAAGGGGGCCTCGAAGACCTGCTCGACGAACTGCCAGTCCTGCGTGCCGGTGACCTCGCCAACGCCATCGCCGCGCATCCACGGCCCGTCGTGGCGCATCCACTCCACCAGGATGCCGGCGTTGCCGGTCAGCTTCTCACAACGGACCCAGCCGCTGACGCGGTACCGGCCGGGGCTGCACGCCACGAGCTGCATCGCGATGCCGCGCTTGCCGCCGCCGACGATCTTCAGGGCGTGGCTGCCCTCACGCCCTTCGCCTGGCGCCACGACCACCGAGCTGGTTCCGCTGCCAGGCGGCTGGGCGTACCAGGCGTGATCCAAGATCCAGCCGCTGCTGCCGGCCTCGAAGTCGCCATTGCGCAGCAGCGAGGCGCCGTCAGCGGGCGCTGTCAGGCTCAGGGCCAGCACCGTCAGCAGCAGTCCGCAGCGAACCATCGCGCTTCTCCCCGGCCGTCCACGCGGCCAGCAGCAGAGCCACTCCGAGCAGTCCCGCGAACAGGCCGACCCGCACACTGGTCGGGGCAAAGACCCACTGCACCCGCTGGTCGGCGAACCCTCCGCCCGCGGCCAGCGCCATGTTGGGCACGAACCGGCCCTGGTCGTAGGGCGGCTGGAACGGCGCCCGAATCCAGGCCGCCGGCTGCAGCGCCGGGCTGGCCAGCGGGCCGAGGTAGACTCGCCAGCCGGGCGCTGCGCTGTCCAGCAGCAGCGAGGAGACTGGCGGCAACCGCCAGGCCGCGCGGTTCACCCCGTCGTAGAGCGTCCGCTGCACCGCCGGCCGCGGGGGTTGGCCGTCGATCACCGCAAAGCAGCGCGCCGTGGCCGCCGGTCGCGCCGACCAGACCTCGGGCGTCCCGCTCGGCAGCGCCCCAAGCGGCCGCTCCCGGCTCAACACCTGGCTGACCGCCCCGGCCACTCGCCGCGGGTCGACGTCGCCCAGCAGCAGCATGTTGCCGTTGATGGCAGGCGCCGGCTGGCGCCCGCCGGCGGCCCACGACATCGCCTGCTTGGCCGCCGCCGGCAACAGCGAGTCGTACCCGCCCACGTCGCGCAGCCCGGCCGCGGTGGCCAGGTTGGGCGGCAGCAACAGCCCCTCGGGCGGGTGGTAGAAGCCCCACCGCGCTGGCGGGTCGAGCGCCAGCAGGCGCGTGCCATCGCGCTCCAGGCGCTGCGCCAGCGGTGCCAGTCGGGCCGGTCGGGGATCCAGCAGAGCGCGCTCGCAGGTCGGGTTGAAACCGTACCCGAACCAGAGCAGCTCGACCGCCGCCAGCGCCACCACCAGCGCCGGCCGTCGGCGCAGCGCCAGCGCCGCCAGCAACAGGCCCAGCGCCGCGGTCAGGGCGGTCAACTGCCCGTACCAGGTGACCTCGAGCAGGGCGCCCAGCCGCGCCGCCAGGGCGGCCCGGGTCAGCAGCACCAGGCCCACCAGCACCACCCCGGCCACCGCCCCGAGCTGCCAGCCGCGCCGCGCCGGCAGAGCGGCCAGGCGGTCGACCCCGCAACCGGCGGCGATCGCCAGGCCGAGGGTCCAGACCAGCGCCAGCCGGCACGGCCCGGCGCCCGCGCTGTAGCCAGGCAGCGCCCAGTAGAGCAGCCGGTTCGGCGGGCCGCCGAGCGCCAGCAGCAGGGCCAGCAGGGCCAGCCCCAGGTAGCCTCGCGCCGGCTGCCCACGCGCGCCGCGACCGAGCAGCAGGGCGGCCGCCAGCAGCGGCAGGAGGCCGCCGAAGAGGTTGAACTCGGTGTAGTCGCCCGGCGAAATCGCCCCGCGGCGGTCGCTGCCCCAGTACGCGCCGTCGGCCGCCTGCCGCAACAGCGCTGCGGGCGGCGCTGCGGGGTCCACCGTGCCGCGCGCCGGGTCGCCGTAGAAGCGCGGCAGCGCCAGCGTGACCAGGCGATCCAGCGGGATCGCCCGCCCCCCGAAGGCCTCGTAGCCGGCCGCCGAGCGGCCCGGCGGGCGGTGACTGCGCGGTGCCAGCTCCAGCAGCGGCAGCACCATCGGCGCGGCGACCAGGCCAGCGGTCACGGCGCAGGCCAGCCAGACGAGCACCCGCCGGCGGCCGAACCGCCAGGCGGCAACCGCCAGGGTGGTCACCGCCACGTAATGAAACACCTGCGGGTGCCCGGCCAGGCCAGCCAGCCCGACGCAGCCGCCGGCCCAGACCGCGTGCCGCCAGCGGCCGGTGGCGCTGGCCCGCTCGACCTGCCAGAGGGCCCACGGCAGCCAGGCGGCGCTGCTGACCAGCGTTGGCAGCAGCAGCCAGGTGACGTTGAACCCGCCCAGCCCGTAGACCAGCCCCGCCAGCAGCGCGCCGGGGCGGCCCGCGCCAAGTTGTCGCGCCAGCAGCCAGGCGCCGGTCGCCGCCAGCCAGAGATGCAGCACGGCGGTCAGCCGGAAGCCGTCCGCGACGGGCAGCAGTCCGAAGCAGAGCCAGTTGGGCGGGTACCAGAGCGCTGACTGCCCGTTGCCGCAGAAGGCGTAGCCGTTCAGTTGGTAGGGATTCCAGAGCGGCAGGCAGTTGTTGCGCAGCCCATCGGCCAGCAGCGTCCGCCACGGCCAGTACTGCCCGACCGCGTCGTACCAGAGCGCGTTCCAGGCCGTCCGCGGCGCCTGCCCAGCGGCCCACGGCGCGAACCAGCGCAGGTAGTCGGGCAGCGGCGCCCGACCCGCCACGACGGGCGCCAGCAGGAGGCCCACCGCCAGCAGCAGCAGGGCCGGACCCGCCGCTCCGGCGACCCGCCGTCGACTGCTCCGCGGCGCGTCGGCCTGTGCGGCAGCGCTCACCGGCCTACCTCACGCCATGTGGATGGCGACGTCGTCGGCCACTTCACCCAAGAAGGTGTAGTCGGTGCCGGCGAGCTGTAGCAGCGAGCCGGGGACGTGCGCGTTGACCGGGCCGTAGGCCACCAGCCGGCCGATGAAGGCCTGCCAGGAGTCACTGCCCGGGAACGCCCCGTCCAGCCAGAAACTACGCGCCCGCGCCGCGAGAATGTCGCGCGGCCCGATGGTGTTGGCCATCGGCGCCACCCGCGACCAGTCACCGCGGAAGCTGTGCAGGGCGTTCTGCATGATGGTCATCGGGTGCAGATCCACCAACTGCGCACCCTGCGACTTCCACTCCTCGAAGTCGGGGTACTTGTCGGCGAGGTGCGGGTCCCAGAAGGCAATGTGCCCGCACCAGCCGATCCCGCCGTAGCAGACATCGGCCTCGCCGGCATCCTGCAACCGCTTGCTGTAATCGGCGATGCGGTCCTTGGTCGGAAAGTTGATCTGGCTGGCCGGCGGCCGCAGCGCCGGGTCGAGCTTGCCGAAGAACTGCGCCATCATGGTGTACTGGAAGCTGCCCGGCCAGTCCGCCGGCGCGGTGTTGCCGTCCTGGTCGGCGTACTCGTCCATGTTGAACGAAACCAGGTGCGAGCAGTCCAGCCGCAGCTTGTTGATGATGTCGGCGGCCACCGCAAACTGTGGCACCGGGCCCACCGGGAAGATGATCACGCACTTCCGGCGCTCGTCGCGCGCCTGTTGCAGGCGGCCGATGATATCGAGCGCGAAAGCCCGGTAGAAGTCGGCCCGCTGGTCGATCACACGGATCTTGAAGTCCGGGTTGGGATGCTCCCCGGCCTCCAGCTGCGCCCGCGTGATGCTGCGCGCCTTGGCGCACGCCGCGCTGTCGCGGAACGGCAGAAACCCGGCCATCTGGGTGATGAAGTCGGACACGCGAACCTCCTCGCCACCCCGACACCACCGCGACGGGGCCTCAACGCGGCGAGGTGTACCATGCCGCGTGGGTGGTGTCAACGGGGTGACCGCGGCCGCGCAGCCCTGGCGGGCTGCTCACCGTGGTCGCCGCAGCACCGCCGCGACCGGCGCCCCGGCCAGCTCGCCCGTTCCGGCGCCCGTTCCGCCCTCGCCGACCAGGTCATCAGCGTCGCCACGCAGGTGCCCACCTCCCCGCCGACCTGAACCTGACACCGGTATAGACGGCGTGGTGGAGTACCTGGCCGACGCGCTCGGCCCCGGTCGTGTGCCCTACGAGACCGACTCTCCGATGCGCGATCCCCGCCCGCAGGTGGCCTGGGTCGTCTTCTGCCGGCTGCCCGCGATGGACCACGGCAACGCGCTCTGCAAGGGGCGTAGGGGGAAGGACCGCTCCCGCCGAGCCCAACCACGGCTGCCGAACGCGCGGGCGCCGACCGGCCAGGCCGTCCTGGCACGATCCGCCTGGTCGTGATTTCGGCTTGCCTGCCCGCTTCAACGCTCCTCGGCCAACGCTCCCGGCGGCGTCACCGTGAAGCGGATGGTCTCCTCGGCGGTGCCGAAGTAGCCGCCCCAGCCAACCTCCAGTTGGATCACCGCGGCCTGGTTGACCTGTTCGGGGCCGGTGCCGTCGCCGAACTTCTGGAACCGCTCCCAGGGGATCTGGCTGACCCGCCAGCCGGGGTGGTTCAGCAGGCGACCGGCGGGCGCCAGGTAGCGCTGGCCGTCGGCGGTGGTCAGGAAGCAGTACAGCGTTGCTGCCGAGGTCTGGCCGGCCGGCACGCCGGTCTCGATCCGCAGCGCCGCGGTGCGGCTCAGGTCGAGCGGGGTGGGGTACTTGAAGATCGCGAACTGGAACGTGTCGACCGCGCTCTTGGTGATCCGGCCCTGCAGCTCCCAGGCCGCGCGCCCATCGGGGAGGGTGACCGCCTGCACCGGCGCGGCTTGCACGAACTGCCCGCCGCCTGAGGTCGGGGCGACGGTCGGCAGGGACACGGGCTGACCCAGCAACAGCAGCCCCGGTGCGGGCTGCTGGCGGGTCCGGGCCGTCGCGCTGGCGTAGCGCAGGATCACGCCGCGGTAGGGCGGCAGGTCCAAGGTCACCGGGCCGGCGGGCACGGTGCGGCGGGTGCCGTCGACCGGGTTGCAGAGCTCGCCAGGTCCGCTGCCGGCCAGAGTTAGCTCACCGCGCCACGGGGCGTTGCTGTCGTTGATCACGAAGTAGACGTCGTGCTCGTCGATCCGCCGGTGCGTCGTCCTGAGCGGCGCGCCTCGGGGGACCGCCACGTCGCGGGTCAGCAGCGCGTCGAGCGCCGTCGGCAGCAGCGACTCGCTGCCGCTGGGCAGCCACACCGCCCGGGCGCCATGCGGGCCGCTGACGATGCCGGCCTGCTCGCTGGGCGGCCCCAGGAGCTGCGTCGCGAGCGCCTGCGCCGCCGGGCTGGGGAACTCGCTGGCGCTGTTGCGCGGCCGCTTGCCGAGCACGATGATGGCCCCGCCGGCCTGCCAGAACTGCGCCACGCGCTCCCACGCAGCGGCCGGCAGGGTCTCCGCGCCGGGCAGCAGCAGCACCTGCCAGGCGAGTTGCCGATGCACCAGCCGCGGGCCGTCAACGTGGCTGTCGACCAGCGCCTTGGCGTCCACGATGGTGGCGTCGCGACCCGACTTGAAGATGCTCTCGAGGCTGCTGTTGTAGGCCTGCTCGATGGCCAGCGAATCGGGATCGGGGCTGCCGACGCCCTTGGCCGGCGCGGTGTGCGGCCAGAGGCTGTTGACGGGGTAGAGCACCGCCAGGTCGGCCACCTGCACGCCGCCACGCAGCGCTGTGCCGATTCGGCCGACGTACTGGTTCAGCGCCTCCATCTGCCCGGCGTCGAGACCGGCGAAGCTGTAGTAGCTGGTGAAGGTGTTGATCCCACCGACGGCCTGCCGGTTGATGGTGCCGCAGATGTCGTCGAAGGTGACCTGCACCGGGGGACGTTGGTCGCCGGGCGGCCGGTAACGCTGCGCGTGGTCGGACGTCTCACTCATCGTCAGCAGCCGGCCCTCCAGCTCTGCGACGCTGCTGATAGTCCTCGCAATCGCCCAGGGCACCTGGCTGGGCAGGCTGGTGAGGCAGTCAATACTCGGCGCGTCAAGCCCGCGGACGCAGGCCATCAAGTCGCCGTACAACTGCACGTGGCCACGAAAGCTCTCTTCCATCAGCAGGTGCCCGCCGGCTGGCACACCTAGCTCGCGACAGCGGCGCTGAATCTGGCCGAAGTAGTTCTCGCTGACCAGCTCGGCGATGGTCTGCCAGAAGTCGTACCGCACCTTCGCCGCCGGCGGGCCGCCGTCGGCCACCACGGCCGCAAGCTGCGGCCCCAGGTCGTAGCCGCGACGGCGCCGGAACTCGGGAGCCAGGTTCTCCGACCAGGGCAGCACGGCGTACGGCATCGGCCGCAGAAAGCAGCTCATCAAGCTCGGCTCGTCGGTGAAGGTCGCCTTGAAGTGCGGCCGCAAGTCGCCCAGCTCGCGCGCGTAGGCGTCGTGAGTCAGCTCGATGAAACGCTTCGTCGGCTCCGGCAGCAGCAGATTCGTGTAGGGCTGGTGCACGAAGACGTTCAGCGAGGCGTGGGTGCCCTCGTAGATCTTGTCACGGGTCACCAGGGCCACCTGCCAGCGGCCCGCGCCCGGCGGAGTCCAGCGCAGCTTGCCGTCCGCCAGGTGGCCGCGCAGGTCGACGCCCCGGCTCAGGTCCTCGCCGGGCCAGGCCTGCGCCAACTGCAGCTTGCCCGGCGGTACCGCCAGCTCAACCGCCTCGCCCTGGCTGCTGGCGCGAGCCACCAGCAGACCCTCCGCCTCCCACTCGGGATGGCCCTTGAGGACCTGCATCCCGGCCGTGCCGGAGGGGTAGCCCATCTCGTCGTACAGCCAGACCGTCATCTGCAGCCGGCTGGCCGCGGCCAACACGCGGCGCAGTTGCTCCCAGTGCGGCTTGCTCTGTAGATACTGCTCGTTCCACGGCCCGACATTCGTGGCGAACCCGCCGAAGCCCAGGGCGCGGAGCTCGTTGACCGCCTCGGCTTCGGCCTCGGCGCTGAGCGGCCAGGAGTGCATGATCTTGAGGATCCGCGTGCTGCCAGGCGGGTCGGCGAAGCGCTCTTCGAAAGGACGATCCTCGGATGGCAAGGGAGTGACCACGAGACTCTCCTCGGGCAACAGGCTCAGCCGCGGGCCGTCGATGCCGCCGGGGCCGCCGCCGTCGGTCACCTCGATGGCGATCACGTTCGGCGCACCAAAGCGCACCAGCTCCGCCGGCAACGGGTAGCGCCGGACCGTCTGCACGTCCTTCACCGCGCCGACCTGTTGCCCGTTGAAGAAGGTCCGATCCTGGTCGTCCACCCGTCCGAGCAACAACACCAGCGGCTTGCCTCGCCAGGCCTCCGGGATCACGACGCTACGGCGATACCAGGCGACGCCGTCGTAGTCGGTCCACGGCATCTTGCCTTTCGGCTGCGGCGGCTGCCCCGGCCGCGGCTCGGTGACGCCCTGCGGCTCCCACGATCCCGGCACCCGCAGCTCGCGCCAGCCAGCGTCGTCAAACTCCGGCCGCGCCCAACCAGCCGCCAGCCCGGCCGCCGTCGGATCGGTCGCAAAGCGCCAGGCGCCATTGAGATTGCCCAGCCGCGGCTCCAACGGCGCGGCGGTCAGCAGAGCCAGCCAGAGGGTCAACATGCCGTGCTCCCAAAGGGGTCAGGACCATTTTTCGGGGCCGCCGCCGCGGACGGTCTGGCGCGGCGGCGTGGGTCATGCGCTGTGGCGACGCGACTTCGGGCCGCAGTGGGCCATTCCTGCCGCGCTATCGGCGGCCGGCGCTGGCCCGCCGGACACGGCGTCCGCGCCAACTGCGTCTCCCCCGGCCCGGTGTTGACCCGCCCCGAGATGGCCAACATGACCACTCGCCTCGGCCGCGCCGCCGCGCCCGACGAGATCGTCACGATGATCCCCTACCTCTGCTCCGACGACGACGCCTTCGTCACTGGCCAGAACTTCGTGATCGACGGCGGACGGAGCGTTGGGGCGATGGAGTAGGACTCGCTCTCGGGTTCGGCTTCGTCCTTTGGAGGAAGGGGTCGCTTGCTGGCGAAGCAGGCGGTCGGGACTGAGCCGTCTGCGGCCGTGCGACGGGTCGGGGAGGCTGCCGCAGCCGGCGGACGTGGAGCCGCCGACTTGGCGATGGTCAGGGATTGGGGATATGAGGACAGTCAAGCTCAAGGACCAGGGCGTCGGCCTACCCGAGACTCTGAAGGTGCTCGACGACCCGCGAGTTGGCGGCGAAGCCGAGGTGTTCTTCACCGCCGATGAGCGTTACGCAGTCAAGGCTTACACCAAGCCCGCCGCCGACCGCGAGCAGTCGCTACGGCAGGTTCGCAAACTCTTTGGCGACCTGTCGCACGAACAGGCGGAGTTCATCGTGCCGCCGCTGGCCCTGCTCCAGAGCATTGACGGTCAGCCGCGCGTCGGGTTTGTGATGCGCCGAGTCCCGCCCAGCTACCAGAACCTCAGTGCGGTGATGCACAGCCCAACCGAGGCCGCATCCCAGTTCAGGAAACACCGTTCATGGGCCGACTACCTGCGTCTGGCACGCAACGTCGCCTCCTGCCTCAGCGTGCTGCACTGCAAGGGCTGTTCGCACGGGGACATCCACCCACGCAACTTCATGGTGGACCTGCCACAGGGCAAAGCCGTGATGCTGGAGGTCGATGGCGTCATCGTACCGGGCTTCCTGAAGCCCCAGGTCGACGGAATGCGCGGCTACATGGCCCCGGAAGTAGTCCGTGGTGAGGCGCAGCCGTCGAAGCAGACTGACCTTCACAGCCTGGCGGTGCTGCTGCTGCACACCCTGTTGTTTCGGAATGTGATGAACCCGCTGGTTGAGTTCTCGACCGACGCTGAAGAGAGCGAGCGGCTCGGCTGGGGCCGCGAGGCGGTCTTCAGCGAGCATCCCCAGATCCGCACTAACCGCCCGCGCCACCTTGGGACACCGCTGTACCGAAAAGGCGCGCTGAGCTGCCGGGCCCTGGGGCCACGGTTGGAGAAGTTGGCGCATCGGGCGTTGGTTGAGGGCCTGCACGATCCAGCCAGCCGGCCCCAGGCCGACGAGTGGGTGGAAGCGCTGACTGCGGCCCGCGATGAGCTCTACTACTGCGCAGTGTGCCATCAGCAGCCAATCTACCCGTACTGGGAACAGCCCCTTGCGCGCCGCTCCTGTGCATTCTGCGGCAATCGTCTGCAGGGGGCGCCAGCGGTTCTGGAGTTGTACGAGGAGCGGCAGCGGGGTTCCTTCCACCCAATCGGCCGGCCGGTCGTGCTTGCGGCGGGGTTCAAGGTGTTCCCGGACCTCGCCAACCGCCGCGGTCCCTTGCGCTGGGAGCCGCGTAGCGACCAGCAGCCGGTAGCCGAGTGTCGTGCCAGGCCAGGCTCGGCCGAGCTGGAACTGGTCAATCGGAGCACCACCGAGTGGGCGGTGCGCCGGACAGATGGCTCGCGCGGCGAGGCCGTCAAGCCGGGCCAGGCGGTGCCGCTGGCTTCGGGTCTCGGAGTGCAGTTGGGCCCAGACGGGCGCTTGCTGTGGGTGCAGGAAGCGCCCACTCCGACCGTGCAGAGGAGGTAGGCTCGTGTCTGACTTTGACATTCAGGTGGCGGTGGGTGAGGGTGTCCGGCGTCTGCCGGTCTATCTGTTGCTGGACTGCAGCGGCAGCATGCAGGGCGCGCCGATCGAGGCGGTGCGCCACGGCGTTGAGCTGTTCGCCCGCGAGGTGCTGGGCGATGAGTTCGCCGCTCAGACCGTGCATGTCGCGGTGATCCTGTTCGGTGGCGAGGCTCGCATGGTTACCAGTGGATTGGTGCCCATGGACCAGTTCCAGCCACCTGCGCTGGAAGCTCGCGGCGGCACTCCGCTGGGCGGGGCCCTGCGCCTGCTTAACGAGTCCCTGACCCGCGACCTGCGTCCCAACGTGCCGGGGCAGCCGAAGGGCGACTGGAAGCCGATGGCCTTCATCATGACCGACGGCGCCGCGACGGACGACTGGCGCGGGCCCCGCGAGGCCATCATCAACCGGCAGACGGGCCGTCTGCTGAACATCTGCACGGTCGGTTGCGGCCCCGGTGTCGATGAAGCGTTACTCAAGGAGATTGCCGTCGGACCGGCCTTCAAGATGGATGACAGCGAGGTCTCGTTCAAGCAGTTCTTCCAGTGGGTCACCGCCAGTGTGCGGGCCGTCAGCGTGTCGCTGAGCCAGCCCAGCGGGCCGGGCGGCCCGGTCGACCTGCCGCAGCCGCCGCCCGTGTTGCAGTACATCGACTGAGGCCGCTGCCCGCGGAGGTGACCATGGAAGCGCGCTGGGTGGAGGGTGACACGCTGTTGGCCAGTGCCGGCAGCCGGCACCCGGATCAGGTCTGGCTGCACCAGGCCCACGGGCCGTGGCAGATCCTCGGAGCCAGCGCCGTTGGGCAGGCCCATCGTCGTGACGACACCCCGCGCGACGATGCGCTCTGCGCTGGTGGCGCCGGGCCGTGGTTGGTGGCCGCCGTCGCGGACGGCGCTGGCTCGGCGGCCCTGTCGCGGTTCGGGGCCACCACCGCCGTGCGGACCGCCGTCGAAGTGCTACTCGACAGTCTGCCCATGCCGCCGGGCGACGAGAACCAGGTCGCCGGGCTGCCCGACTGCCTGACCGTGGCTCGCCAGCGTAACGTCCGCTATGACGCCGACCAGCCGACCGAGGTGTTACGGGCGACCTTCCAGCAGGTCCACCGGCAGGTTGGCCGGGCGGCCGAAGCCATGCAGGCGCCAGCGTCCAAGCTGCACTGCACGCTGCTGGTGGCGGCCCTGCAAGTCGAGAGTGGGCAACTGCTGGTGGGACAGGTCGGTGACGGCGCGATCGTCTACCATGACCCGGCCAATGGCGGCGGACGCCTGCTCCTACAACCTCCGAGTAGTAGCCAGGCTGGCGAGACCTACTTCATCACGCAGCCCGATTGGCCCGCGCGGTTCGACGCGCAGGCCATCGAGGCGGTTGCTGCGGGCGGGATCCTCCTGCTCACCGATGGCATCGCCGACGATGTCACCTGTCCGCCGCCCGATGATGTGCTGACCCGGTTCAGCGGCCAGATGACCGCCCAGTTGCTGCGCCCGCTACCGCCCGCGGAGCGGGCGGCTGCCCTGCTGCGATGGGTGGACGGCTACCGCGCCTCGGGTTCGTTCGACGACCGAACCATGCTGGCACTGCTCCGCGCGGCCCCACCTGTGCCGTTCCCAGCGCTTGTAGATGGCGCGCAAGCGGATCCCGGTGCGGAATCAGCGCCACAGCCGACTTGCGATCAGCCAGCGGACGACCAGCAACGGGATGGGGTTGACTGAGCTATGGCGACGTCGCCGTTGACGCCAGAGCAGGCCGCCGCGCTCTCTTCAGCGCTCGCCTGGCTAGCTGAGAACTCGGTCGGCAGCACCGAGTTGACGGTCGACAGGGCCGAGATCGGACTGCTGGCGCAAGGCCTGGATCCCGAACCGACGCTGATTCAGGAGATGCAGCGCTGTTTCAGTCTGCTGCGGCGGGCGGCCGGATCTGCTGATCCGGACCTCCACCAGATGGTGCAACGGGCGCTGCAGGACCGGGGCGCCTCTGAGGCTGCCGCCTTGCTGGCAGTGGACCGAGTGGCCGCACATCCTTCGCCGCCGGCAGCCACTGCGGCGACGGCGCAACCCGCCGGATTGCAGTGTGCGCCCATCACGGTGGACCGCCCGGCGATCGTCTGGGCGGCGCTCGCTCCCAAGACCGGCGCGGAACACCAGCTCCGAGTCAGCGGAGGCCCGGGCCAGGTGGTTGCCTTTCCGGAGGACCGGATCGCAGTGGCGCCGGTGGAGTTTGGGCCCCAGCCGACGACGCTCACGGTCATGCTGACCGGCGGCCTGCCAGGCGAACTGCTGTGGGGGCACCTCTCGCTGACAAGTCGTCAGGAAGAGGTCCAGGTTGAGATCTCCGCTCATTGGCCAGCCCCTCGCCTCTCGCCGAGCAGCCCGTCGGAGCACAACGAGGAGCGACCCTCGGCGTCGCCGCTGCGGGTGGCCAAGGAGGAGCGTCGGCGAAAGGCCCGACAGCAAGACGACGCGCCGGCCGAGCCCGCAACTCCCGCCACCGGTTACCCGCCCGACGGCCCCGCACCGCCCGGCTGGCCGTCTTACATCCCCTGGCCGCCGGCCCGGCTGCCGGAGCTGCGGTTCCGGGTCTGTGAGATCGACGCCATGCCGCAGGTGCTGATCCCGGCCGGGGAGTTCCTGATGGGAAGCCCAGCGAGCGAGGCAGGGCGGTTCGACGACGAAGGGCCGCAGAAGCGCGTGTACCTGAACGGGTACTGGCTGGACCTGCACGCGGTGACGAACAGGCAATACGCGCAGTTCGCCGAGGCGACACGGCGGACCAATGCAGAGTGGGAGCAGTGGAACCACGACACCTACCGGCGGCATCCAGCTACTTACGCGAGTTGGGAGGAGGCGACGGCGTATGCGGCGTGGGCGGGGCGGGAGCTGCCGACGGAAGCACAGTGGGAAAGAGGGGGGCGGGGCGGCACGACTACCGCGTACCCGTGGGGGAAGCGGGGGGAACTTGGGCGAGCGAATGGGGACTGGGACGCAGACCGTGTCAGCTCGCACGCAAACGCAGTGAAGTACTGTCAGGAGGTTGGCCAGCACCCCCCGAACGGTTTCGGGCTCTACGACATGATCGGCAACGTATGGGAGTGGTGCCGCGATTGCTACGATGCCGGCTGGTACTCCAAGATGCCCAGGGCCGAGCCACAGAATGCCGCGAACGACGGCTCTCGCGTGTACCGGGGTGGCTCTTGGGGCAGCGGACCGCGGTACCTGAGGGTGGCGGGCCGCTTCAGAAACTCGCCGGACTTCCGGGGCAGCAACCTGGGCTTCCGCTGCGCCGCGCCCGGACCTCCCGGAGCCCCAGCCAGCGCGCCATCGCCCGTGTCAGTGGCGGCGGTCCTGTTCCCGAAGGCGCGAACGGCCCCAAGCTCGGCAGCGACGCCGCCTGGCCCGGCCAAGGCGGCATCGGGCCCCTCCGCTGCGGCAACACCGCAGCCGTCGCCGACGCCAGCCAGAGTGGTCGCACCACAGCCAGCGCCTTCCACGCCGCCGCCGCAGCCGCCGGTCGCGCTGACCGAGGGCCACCCCGACGGCCCGGCACCGCCCGGCTGGCCGTCTTACATCCCCTGGCCGCCCGCACGGCTGCCGGAGCTGCGGTTCCGGGTCTGTGAGATCGACGCCATGCCGCAGGTGCGGATCCCGGCGGGGGAGTTCCTCATGGGGAGCCCGGAGAGCGAGGCGGGGCGGGTCAGCAACGAGGGCCCGCCTCAGCGGGTTCACTTGAGCGCGTACTGGCTCGACCTGCACGAGGTTACGAACGAACAGTGGCGTCGGTTCCTGACGGCAAGCCGCCGCAGCAGCATGTGGGGGCGCCTATCGGCGCTGTGGCGAACCAACACCCAGTGGGCACAGTGGGACCAGGATACAGGGCCTCGGCACCCGGCGGTCTTCATCAACTGGGAGGAGGCCAGAGCGTATGCGCTGTGGGCCGGTCGGGAGCTGCCGACGGAGGCGCAATGGGAGATGGCGGCGAGAGCTGGAACGACAACCACCTACCCCTGGGGAGAACAGCCTAGCTGTGGTCGGGCAAACGGGAACTGGGAAGGTGATCGAAGCTACTCGTACCAGAGCGCGGTGACGCACTGCTCGTGGGTGGGAGCATATGACCCGAACGGGTTTGGAGTCTATGATGCGATTGGCAATGTGTGGGAGTGGTGCCGGGACTCCTATGGTGACAAATGGTCCCGCCAGTTGGCGCCGGCGGATAGCTTCATTGCAGTACCGAGCGGTGAGCGCGTAATACGCGGGGGCTCGTGGATCAGCTCCGGCGGTCACCTGCGAGTGGCGGATCGTCTCGGGATTGCACCAGCCGGTCGGTTCGGTCATCTCGGCTTCCGCTGCGCATCGCCGGCGCGTTGAGCTGTCCAGCGCTGCGACAACCTATTGGCTACCCGGCGTGGCGCCAGCGCCGGAATCGGTGCGAGGAGATCACCATGCCGCACCCCTGCCGCATTGGCATTCTGATGGACACCACGGACCTCGGCCTTGGCCTGCATGGGATGCATGTCGCGTTTCGGGGTCTGCCGGGGGTTGAGGTGGTCGGGCTGGCCGACTCCAATCCGCGCGGACTGGAGGAGCGGTTGGCGGTCAGCGGGGCGCGGCGGGTGTATCCGAGCCTGGCGGCGCTGTTGGCCGACGCGGCGCCGGAGGTGATGGTGCTGGCGAACCGCAGCCCGGACGACCACCTGGCCCAGATCCAGGCCTGTCTCGAGGCGGGGTGCCACCTCTACTGCGAGAAGCCGCTGGCGGCGCGGCTGACCGAGGTGGATCAGATCATCGCGTTGGCCGAGCGGCACGGCCGGCAGATCGCGCTGGCGCATCCTTGCCGGCAGGCGCCGGTCTGGCGGACGTTGCGGCGGATGGTCGCCGACGGGGCGATCGGGCGGCCGTTGACGGTCTACGGGCGGGGCAAGGAGGACCACCGCGGCGGCGGGGAGGACCTGATTGTGCTGGGCACGCACGTCCTGGACTTTCAGGCGGCGCTGTGTGGCCAACCGCGGCAGGTCTATGCCGAGGTGACGCAGGACGGGCGCCCGATTGTCGCGAGCGACCGGTTGCCGACGGTGGAGCCGGTCGGGCCGGTGGCCGGTGACGCGATCTTCGCGACGTTGCAGTTCGACGGCCAGGTGCGCGGGTTGTTTGAGAGCCGGCGCGGGTTGTCGACCTGGGGCCGCGGGCTGGCGCGGATGGGGATCACGGTCTGCGGCACGGCCGGGTCGCTGACGTTGCGCTTCTGGGATGGTCCGCCGCCGGCAGCGACGTTGCGCTGGAGTCAGGTCGCGGGCGCTCCTGAGGATGACCTGAGCTACCAGGAGGTGCCGGTGGTCGAGGAGCGGGTGATCCCGGGCGCGGAGCCGCTCGACTACGGTCTGCTCGGCCGCGAGAACGTGCCGCAGGCAGCGCTCTTCATGGAAGCTGGCCGGTTTGCGGCGTGGGACCTGCTGGAGGCCATCGGCGCCGGCCGGCCGCCCGAGTGCAGTGCGGTCGACGCGCGCCGGACGCAGGAGATGCTGCAGGGGATCTACGCCGCGGCGCTGGCCGGCCGGCCGGTGGCGCTGCCGCTGGTCGAGCGGCGGCATCCGCTGGAGGTGTAGCCGGCGCGCCGAACTCAGGGGGTGGGCGGGCCCAAGCGGCGGTCGAACGCGGCCAGGAAGGCGGCGACGGCCGGTGCGGCGAGATCGGTGAGGCGGATCAGCCGCAGGCTGCTGGCGGGGTGGGCGGCGAGGTGAGCCAGCGCGGCCTGGACCAGGATGGTGGCAGACTGCTCCAGCGGGAACCCGCCGCGGCCGGCACCGAGGGCGGGCAGCGACAGCGAGTCGAAGCCCTCGCGCGCGGCGCGGTCGAGCGCCGCGCCGGCGACGGCGGCGAGGGCGGCAGGTGCCGTCGGTTGGCCGCCCTGCCAGACCGGCCCGACGACGTGGATCACCGCGCGGCAGGGCAGCGCGCCGGCGCCGGTCAGAGCCACCTCGCCGGCGGCCAGCGGGCCGTGCTGGCGCATCCAGGCGTCGCTCTCCTGCTGCACCACGGCGCCCCCGCGCCGCACGATGGCGCCGGCGACGCCCCCGCCGTGGGCCAGCCGGGCGTTGGCGGCGTTGACGATGGCGGCGGTGGTCTCGCTGGTCAGATCGCCGTGGGCGACCTCCAGCCGCCGGCCGTCGGGCAGCGTGACGCGGCGCCGCAGGGTGGCCTGGAGGCTCTCCCAGGGGGCCAGCCCCAGATGCACCGCCAGCCGCTGCCGGCAGCCAGCCGGGTCGGCCGTCAGGTCGGCCTCCCACAGCTCCAGCAGCCGCCAGCCCCAGCGCGTCGCGAGGCGCTGCAGGGCGGCGTCCTGGACCCGTTTGCGGCGCTGGCTGTGGTTCAGGCGGTCGGGCGGGCAGGTCGCCGGGTCGCCATGGTACCAGGTGCCCTGGACCTCGATCCAGAGCCGCGCCGCGGGCACTGCGAAGTCGACCGCCAGGGTCGGCGTCAGGGGATACTGCGCCACCGCGACGATGTCCAGCTCGGCCAGCCAGCCGGCGACGGTGCGCTCGGGCGCGGTGTCGCGCCACGGCGCGGCCGGTCGTGGCGGCGGCGTTCGTTGGCGTAAGCGGCGTTGCAGGTCGCGCAGACTGTCGTGCGGGCGGCGGATCACCAGGTTCCTCCCGCCCGCAAGAAGGCCAGTTGCCGGGCGGTTGCCCCGAGTGCGGCGGCGGTCAGGGGCAGCGCCAGCAGCAGCAGCAGGCCGTTGGCCCAGAGCATCCCGGTGGGCGGCCCGACGGCCTGCGGGAGGGCCTGCGACCAGAGGATCCGTAGCAGCTCGAGCGTGGCGATGGCCGCCAGGCCCTGGCCGCGCCACTCGCGCCGGACCGTGCCGGCCAGCGTCAGCGCGGGCAGCAGCAAGATCACCGCGAGCCAGTGACAGAGCCCCGCGGTGGTGACCCAGGGCTGCCCGACCCAGTGGCCGGCGAGCGCCACGGGGAGGGCGGTCAGCAGCCAGAAGAAGCCGAACGGCAGCGTCACGCCGAGGTAGCGCGAGAGCACGATCTGGCGCACCGAGAGCGGTGTCAGCCACCAGGCGTCGAGCCGTCCGGCGGCATGGTCGCGGGCGAAGCAGCGGACGCCGGCGAGGCCGGCCGGGTGGAGCAGCAACTGCAGCCCGATCGCGGCCATCGCCATCGACGGCAGCGCCGCGGCCGGGTCGCCAGCGGGGAGGTAGTTGCGGTGCCACAGGAACAGCGAAATGGCGTCTCGCAGGGAGGCCTCGACCATCGGCCCGAGGCGGAAGTAGAAGGCCCCCAGGACCGGCCCCAGGAGCATCGCGAACGGCGACAGCAGCCAACCGCGGCGGTGCAGCAGCAGCAGGTCGAGGTGCAGCACCGGCGTGCTGACCGGCGCCGGCCGCGCGGCTCGGGCGCGGCGCAGGCCTGGGCGCAGGCCGCGTTGCAGCACGACCGCCGCCAGCGCCCCAATCGTCAGGGCCACGGCGAGCTGCACCGCAACCGCCTGTGGCCACGGCCCGGGCAACGGCAGATCGCTGGTGTTGCCGAGGCCGGTGCCGGCGTCAGGGGGTAGCCAGAGCGCCACCGAGAAGGGCGAGCAGGCGCTCACGGCAGTGCCCAGCGGGTGCTTCCACTGCCCCAGAAAGGGACCGGCCAGGGCGGGCAAGACCAGCGCCAGACTGAGCAGCTCGCGTCGCGTGGTGCGCCAGGCGGCGGTCACCAGCAGGCCCAGCAGGTAGGCCCCCGCGGCGGCCACGACGGCCACCCAGACGGCCGCCGCGCGGCCCAGGAACGGCCCTCCCGCCGCGCTCAGCGGCCAGCCGCCGAGCTGCAGGCAGAGGGCGGTGACCAGCCACGGCAGGAGCCCGGCCCAGGCGACCGCGCGCCAGTAGGGCCAGAGCGCCGCGGCCGTGGGCAGCCGCTCGTCGCCGTCGGTGGTGCCGCTGCGCAGCCCGCAGCGGAGCGCGGCAGCGTAGCCGGCAAAGACCACTTGCGGCAGCGCGGCCCAGAGCAGCAGCGTCAGCAGCAACTGCGCGGCCGTCTGCCGGTCGGCGCTGAGGTCCCACCACAACGGCAGCGCGAAGCGGGCCAGGCCGTGCTCCCAGGTGAAGCCGACCAGCAGCAGCGCGGCGCTGACGTACGTCGCCTGGCTGCCGCGAACGACGAGCTGGGCGAGCGCTGGCGTCTCGCCGTAGATGGTGGTCGCCAGCCCGGCCAACTGGCGCCGCGCCCAGGGCACGGCCGGCAGCGCCAACAGCAGATAGGGCAGGCGCAGGCCGAACCACGGACCAACGCCGCCGCAGAGCAGGCCCAACTGCTGGCCGCTGCGGAAGGTCAGCAGCACCGCCAGGAAGATCCACAGCGGGTTGAGGAAGGCCGCCGTGAGGGTCCGGACGTTGAAGATCAGGTCCGACCAGTCCTCGAGGCTGGCGTGCCGGGTGCGCACCGCCGCGGCGCCCGCGGCGGCGCTCAGCAGCAACGCATAGAGGGCCACGCCAGCCAGCACGACGGCCACGCCGCCCAGCGCCGGGGCCGGCGGACCGGGCAGCAGGCGCAGCGCCAGGTAGACCGGCAGGCCGCACAGGATCATCCGCAGACCGGCCCCGGCCGCCGGTAGGGCCCGCCCGGAGAGGGCCTCCAACGGCCGCAGGCGGGTCAGCGCCAGCGCGGTGGCGTTGCCCTCGTGTTGCAGATCGGCCGACAGGCGCCAGGCCGGCAGGCCCGTGGCGACCGCGACCAGCAGCGCGTGGAGGGCCACGATGGGGTTCCAGATAGTCATCCCAAAGGGCCATCCGGCGAGCGCGTCGCGGCTGGCGAAGCGCTGCCAAACGAGCGCCGCGAGCACCACGAAGGCGGCCGCCGGGACCCAGCCAGCCGCGTCCCCGCGCCGCCGCAGCCGGCGGGCCTCGAGTTGCAGAAACAGATTGTCGACGACCCACCACGCGGCGCGGGCCGGCGGTGCGGGCGGCGCTGCAACCGTACACATCGCCGCCATGATACCCGCTGCCGCGGCGGCTGACACGGTCAGTTGCCGGGATGCTCAGCCGCGTTCGGCGGCCGGCAGGTGGATCGTGATGGTGGTGCCGCTGCCCAACTCGCTGGCGCACTCGATCTGACCGCCGCAGCGCTGCACGGCGCCGTAGACCGCGGCCAGCCCCAGGCCCACCGCGGCTGTCGGGCCGTGGGTGCTGAAGAACGGCTCGAAGATCCGCCGGCGGGTGGCGTCGTCCATGCCGCGCCCGGTGTCCGCCACCCGCAGCACGACGTGCGGTCCCACCCGCAGGGCCGGGCGCGACGCAATGTCGGGCGGGCCGAGCAGTACGTTGGCCGTCTGAATGGTCAGCGTGCCGCCGTCGACGAGGGCTTCGTGGGCGTTCAGCACGAGGTTCGTGAGCAGCTCGTCGAGCTGCTGGTGGTCCGCCAGCACCGGCCACAGGTCCGGCGCCAGGTCGAGCTGCAGGGCGCTCGATTCGCCGAGCAGCGACTCGAACATCCGGCGCAGCTCGCGGATCACCTCGTTGACGTCCAACAGCCGCGGGCTGCTGAGCTGGCGGCGGCTGAAGTTGAGCAGCTTGGTGGTCAGATCCGCCCCGCGCCGGGCCGCCTGCCGCACGGCCTGCAGGTCGCGGACTCGCTCGTCCTGGGGGTCCAGGCTCTCGATCACGAAGTCGGTGTAGCCGGTGATCGCGGTCAGCAGGTTGTTGAACTCGTGAGCCACCCCGCCCGCCAGTTGCCCGACCGCGTGCAGCTTGCCGGTCTGGCGCAACGCCTCGTCCAGGGCGACCTCGCGGGTGACGTCGCGCTTCAGGCTGAAGAGGTTGGTGATCTGCCCCGCCGCGTCTCGCAAGGGGGCCAGCGTGAGGTCCTCCCAGTACAGCTCCCCATTGCGCCGCCGGCGCTGTACGCGGCGGGTCACCGGCTCGTCGAGGTCGGCCGGGTTGGGCTCTACCGGGAACAGGTCGGAGGCGTAGGTCTCGCTCGGCCGCCGGCCCAGCACCTCGGCTGCGGTCCAGCCGGTGAGCCGCTCGAAGCCGGCGTTGACGTAGCAGACCCGGTAATCGGCAGCGGTGATCACGACCCCGGCCTCGGACTGCTCGATCACCGCGCTGAGCAGCCGCAGCCGCTCCGCGGCGGCGACGCGGGCGGTGATGTCGCGGCTGACCGAACAGAATCCGGCCACCTGGCCGTCGGGATCGCGGTAGGGCGCCGCGCTGATCTCGACGGTCCGGCGGGCGCCGTCGGGCCGCAGCATCGTGTAGACCGTGGTCCGACCACGCTGTCCGCCCGACAGCATCGCCTCCACCCCCACGCGCGCCGCCGCCTGGTCTTCGGGGGCGATGAAGTCCAGGACGGCCCGGCCGACCAGGTCGCTGGCGTGGCGCAGCCCGCACAGCTCGACGGCCCGCGGCGACGCCACCAGCACGCGGCCGTCCCGGTCGGTGAACGTGATGGCATCGGGGGAGGCCGCCAGCACCACGCGATGCCGCGCCTCGGACGCCTGCAACGCCTCGGTGGCGCGGCGCCGCTCGATGATCTGGCCGAGCAGCGAGCAGTAGACTTGCAGGACCTCCTGCACATCGGGATCGGGCGGCCGGTCGCTGGTCCCGGCGTCGTTGAAGAACACGCCGATCGGTTCGTCGCCCGAGGTGATCAGGGTGGTCGCGATCCAACCTGTCGGGCCGTCGACAATGCGGGTCCCGTGGACCTCGGTCCGCGGGCCGACGGTGAGCTCGTACTGGCGCGTCCACTCCTCTTCTTTGGCGACGCGGCGCCAGTCTTCCTGCCAGGTGAAGACCAACTCGGATTCGTCGGTCGTGGCGCCGTCGAGGGCGGTGCCCCAGGTGCCCTGGAACTGGTTCCCCTCGGCCAGGTAGAGCGAGCCCCGGGCGACGCCGAGGCGCTCCCGCGCCAACTCGACGGCACGGCGACAGAGGTCGCGCAGGGTGCGGGCCTGGAGCAGTTCGTCGGCCACGCCGACCACTTCCGAGAGCAGCTCCCCGCGGCGCCGGTGGCGCAGCTCGCTGTCCTGCAGCGCCGTCTCGGCGGCCAGCCGTTCGGTGACGTCCTCCAGAAAGCCGTGCAGGCAGACCGGCGCCCCGAGCTCGTCGCGCAGCGCCTGCAGCGAGACGCGGGCGACGAAGGTCGAGCCATCGCGGCGCACCATCTGGGCGTAGGTCCGCGCCGCCGACCGCGCGGCCAGCGCCTCGGCGACCAGCGCGGAGCGCCGCGCCTCGTTGGCGAAGAGCTGGTCCAGCCCGGCCACGACCCGTTGCAGGTCGTCGGGTGAGGCGTAGCCGAAGAGCCGCGCCAGCGCGCTGTTGGCCTCTTCCAGGAACCCGCTCAGGGCCGCCCGGAAAAGGGCCAGGCTGGAGTTCAGGAAGATCCCGCGGTAGCGCGCTTCGCTCTCGCGGAGGGTCGCCGCGCCACGCTGTTGGGCGACCTGGGCGGCGTGCTGGCGGGAGGCCTCTTGCAGCAGCCGCTGTAGCGCGGCCTCGGGCGGCGGCTGCAGCGCGGCGGTGGAGGCGACCCACTGCGGATTGCCGCAGACCGCGCCGTGCACCGCCACTTGGGGCGACAGGCGGGCGCAGTCCAGCAGCATCGTGGCTGGGACCCGCTGCCGGTCGTAGAGGTGCAGCAGCGGCACGCCCGGCAGCTCGGCCGCCAGGGCCGCCACGAAGTCCAGCACCTGCGCCTGCCGCGCCGGCTCGGCGGCGCCAGCGGTGTGGTCGAGCAGCAGGCCGTAGCCGCCCGGCTGCAGCGGCAGGTCGCTGGCCAGGCGGTCGCGCAGCCAGGCGACCTGGGCGGCGCCGGAGTCACTGCGCCCGGCCCAGCCGGCCGGCAGGGCTTGCGCCGCCAGCAGCGGCGATTCGGCCAGCACCGCCGCGCGTGCGGCGGTGGCCTGACCAAGGTCGTGCAGCAAGCCCTGTCGGGCGGCGACGAGTTGCCGCAGGAACGGCCGCACCACCACCGCCCACTCCTCGGGGGAGGCGTACGCGGCGAAACACTGCGGTGGCGGGGCGATGGTCACCGGAGATCATCCGTAGGTGTGCGAGCCGTCGGCGGTCGCTCAGCCGGCCAGGGCCTGCTCCCGGCATGCCCGCAGCCAGGCGAAGTCCTCGCGCGTCTGATCGACCAACTCGTCCACTGACATGTCGTACCAGGAGTGCCCGCCTTGATACTCGCTGTGTAACGACACCGTCCCGTCGAAGCCCAGCGCCGCGAGGCAGCGCCAGACGGCGGCCCAATCGACCATGCCCTGCGGCAACGGCACCATCTTGTCCTGCCACTGCCCGCTGCGGCCGACCGTCGGGTTGTAGCGCCAGGCCATCGCCTTGATCGCAACCAGGTTGATCCGCGGCCCGAGCAGCTCCAGGCCTTGTCGCCAGACATCCTTGCCGCCCTCGATCACCATGTGTCCCGGGTCGGCGTAGGCGCCCACCGCGGCGGGATCGAGGTCTTGCAGCAGCCACCACACAATCGCCGGGTTGGCGGTGATGAAGTTGTTGCTGTGGATGTGCAGGTTGACCCGCACGCCGGCCGCCGCGGCCGCCTGCGCGATGCCCGCCAGCTTGACCTTGGCGTCGTCCAGCGCGGGCCGGTACTCGCCGAACTTGCGGTAGGTCCAGTAGCCCAGCTTCAGTTCGCGGATCCCGCACTGCGCGGCGGTCTGCATCAACTGCACGCTGACCGGGTCGGCCGCGGTGATGTTGGTGGTCAGCATCGGCACCCCGAGCCCCGCCCCGGCGGCGACCTGCACGGCCGCCGGCAGACCCGTCGGAGCGTCCTCGGGCAGCACGTAGCCACCGCCGCGCACCGTCAGGTCGAGCCCGTCGAACCCCATCGCCTTGACCTTCGCGCAGGCCTGCTCCAGCGGCCATTCCTGAAGGTGCTTCGTGAACATCACGTACTGCATCGCGGTGCTTCCTTCGTCGATCCGACTTCAGCGGCACCCTACGCCGCCGTCGCGCTGGTTCCTTCAGGCGTGTTCGCCGGCCGTCTGCCGCAGGTAGCTCTCGATGAACCGGTCGAGATCGCCGTCCAGCACCCCGTCGGTATCGCCGGTCTCGACGTTCGTGCGGAGGTCCTTCACCATGCGGTAAGGGTGCAGCACGTAGTTCCGCGTCTGGTTGCCCCAGGCGAAGTCCTCGACCTTGCCGCGCAGGTCAGCCAGCTTCTCGGCGCGCTGGCGCTGCATGATCTCGAACAGCTTGGCCTTCAGCACGGCCATCGCCGAGGCGCGGTTCTTGTGCTGGCTGCGCTCGTTCTGGCACGACACCACCAGCGGCCGGTCCAGCTCGGGCGGCTGATAGGTCAACCGCACCGCGCTGTCGGTCTTGTTGACATGCTGCCCGCCGGCACCGCTCGAACGAAAGGTGTCGACCCGCAGATGCGCCTCGTCGATGTCGATGATCAGATCGTCGGCCACGTCCGGCATCACCACCACGCCGGCGAACGAGGTCTGGCGACGGTTGTTGCCGTCGAACGGCGAGATCCGCACCAGCCGGTGGACGCCGGCCTCGCCGCGCAACAGGCCGTAGGCGTTGCTGCCGCTGACCTTGATGGTGGCCGACCGGAGACCGGCCTCCTCCCCCTCGCTGACCTGCATCACCTCGGCTTTGAAGCCCTGCCGCTCGGCCCACCGCAGGTACATCCGCAGCAGCATCTCGGTCCAGTCGCAGGCATCGTTGCCCCCGGCGCCGGCGCTGAACTCGACGATCGCCCCATGGTCGTCGTACGGCCCGCTGAGCATCGCGGCGACTTCCAGCCGGGCCAGGGCCTGCTCCCCGGCTTCCAGCTCCGCCGCAGCCTCGCCGAGGGTCTCCTCGTCGCCCGCCTCGGCGGCCAGTTCGAGCATCACCTCAATGTCCTCGACGCGCTGCGCCAGCGCCCCCCAGGGCTCGACAAAGGCCCGCCCGCGGGCGAGCTCCTTGAGAATGTCCTGGGCCCGTTGCTGGTCGTCCCAAAAGGTCTGGGCCAAGGTCAGGGCGGTCAGCTCGTCGATCCGCTGGTGTCGGCTGGCGAGGTCAAAGATACCCTCCCATCTCCGTCGCCCGTCGTCGTAGCACCTCGAAGCGGTCCGTCAACTGGTCCAGCATGGTGGTTCTCCGGCTATCAACAAACAGGCCGGCCGCCGTGGCAGCCGGCCTGTTCCAGCCATTCTGCGTCCTACAGCCCCAACGTGCGCAGGCAGCCGCGGCTCATCGACAAGGAGGCCCAGGTGGTGAGCTGCGTGCGGTCCTGTTCGTAGGTGATCCAGGTCGCGCCGGCGTCGAGGCAGGCCCGCAGGGCGCTCGCCAGGGGCACCGTCCCGCCGCCCAGCTCACAGAACCAGGGCTTGCCTTCGGCGTCCTTGCCGCCGTCCTTGAAGTGGAAGTACTCCGCCCGCGCGGCATACCGGGTGACGAAAGCGGCCGGGTCCTCGCCGCCGACATGCACCCAGTAGACATCGATGTTGAGGCCCACCAGCGCCGGGTCGGTGCCGCCGATCAACCGGTCGATGCCGCGGCTGCCATCGGGCAGGAGGTCAAACTCCCAGGCGTGGTTGTGATAGAGGAACTGCAGGCCCCGCTCCCGCGCCGCTCGGCCAGCGGCGTTGAACACCTCGCAGGAGGCGTCGTACCCCGCCGCGGTGCGGTCGGCGGTGCCGCTGCAGATCACGTAGCGTCCACCAAAGGCCTGCACAAAGTCCAGCGCCTTGGCCAGCTTCGCGGGATCGGCGATGTCGGCGTAGCCGTTGTGCGTCGCCGGCACCACCAGCCCGCGGTCGCAGAACCACTGCTTGACCTGCTCCGGCTCAAAGCGCAGGAAGTAGTTGACCGACTCCACACCGCGGAAGCCAGCGTCGCGGACCTCGTCGAGGCAGCCCAGCGGGTCCTCGAACTTGCGGTCGCCGAAGATGATCGGCTGAATCCCTACCATCGGCAATGCCATCGACTGTCCCCTTCCGAGCGCCGCACTCGCCGCGGCCGCCCCGAACGCCTCACGATACCACGAAAGCGTTTGCCTGCGGACGCCCGCCGCCGCCGCGGCTCAGCCGGGTTGGCCCACGGCGACCCGACGCCCGCCGGGCCCAGCAGCCCGGACCGGGCGCCGCCAACGGAGCATGGTCCGGCTGTCTGCCGCGCCCTGTGCCAGGCCCCAACCGCTGGACCGGAGCGGCCGCGGCGCGGTCGGGGCTAGCGGTACTCGACCGTCACGTTGCCAGCGCGGAGCAGGCCGTGGGGCCAGTCGGCGTCGCTGGTCAGGCGCCGGCCGTTGATGATGACGTTTTCCAGGATGATCCGAATCGATCCGTCGCCCTCGGTCCGCAGCCGGGAACGCAGCGGGGTGCCCTGCAGGTCGGCGACGTGCGGGCCCCACCAGGTGCCGCGTTCGGTACCGCTGAGGCTGACGTTGCGAAAGTGCAGCTCGACCGGTCGCAGCTTCACCTCGCCGGCCGGTCGGGTGGCCCAGGGGGTGGGGCGGTCCCAGTTGTCGATCGCCAGGAAGTTCAGCACGTCGCCCCAGACCTGCAAGTTCTCGATTTGGCAGTTGGTGAACTGCGTCCCCGTCGAGGCGGCCAGTCCGAACAGGCCGCGGGCCATGTTCTGCACCGTGGCGGTGTCGCGGACGACCCAGTTGTCGGCGAAGACATGGTCCTTGGTGGTGTAGGAGTAACCGTAGCCGAGCTGCACCAGCGCGGAGTTGTCCTGCTTCCAGATCACGCAGCGGCGGGTCTCGGAGGTCGGCGCCATCCAGCAGAAGACGTCGTCTTCGACCTTCAGGAAGCAGTCCAGGATTCGGTGGTGGGGTCCGGCGATGATGCCGTTGTTGTTGTACAGGTCGCCGAGCAGCTTGAGATTCTGGAAGACCGCCCCGGACCCGTGGGTGCGGATCATGTAGAACGGCGACTCGATCACGGTGAGGCCTTCGAGGCGGAGATCCGTGGTCGTCGGGTCGGCGTAGATGGTCGCCCACTTGGCAGCGTACATGCGGTCGTGGTTGGGCTCCCAGGGGTTGGCCTGGCCGGCGGCCTTCGCGGCCAGCGCCGACTCCACGCGTTGCAGCATCAGCCGGCGGTCGGTCAGGATACCGCGGCCGCGGAGCCGGATCTGCGGGCCCTCGCAGTAGAGCGAGCCCTGGACCAGCGCGCCGCCTGCCAGGTAGACCGTCTGCCCCGCGCTGACGCGGTGCTGGAAGCCGATGTCGTGGACACCCGGCCCGTAGTACTGCACCCCGGGTGTGCCCGGCGCGGGGACATCGGTTTCGGGCGGGTTGGCGAACAGGAAGAAGGGGTGCTCGAAGTCGAACCGCTCGTGGCCGGCGACTTTCACCAGCACGTAGTACTGCCCCGGCCGGCTGAGCTCCAGGCGGACCTTGCCATCGACGACGCTGGCGGCGATGCCGGTCGGGGCGGGCCGGAGCTCGACCCCCACGGCGCGGGCCTGCAAGGCCTCCAGCTCGACGGTCACCTGGCCGGCGAACGAGAAGCTCGCCCAGTGATTCTCGCGGGGGAAGAACTGCGCCGGCCACGGCCCGGGGAACTCGTGGTGCCAGATCGACCGCATCCGGTAGCAGAACGCCTCCTGCGCAGTTTCGCCCTGGGTCACCCGGACCCGGTACTGCGCCGAGCGGTACTCCTCCTGGCCCGGCGCCGGGTAGACCCAGAGCCCGGCGGCTGGGGGCTCCGCCGCGCTGGCGGCGGTCAGGACTGTGGTCAGCAGGATCACCCGTCGCATCAGCGCTGCTCCGCAGGCCGGCCAACCGCCCATTGCGCTGCCTGCCAGGGATTCCTGCCGGGCGGAACCAGCCAAGAGCCGGGCCTGTCTGACGGTCGGGAGATCGCGGTGGTGCCCTGGATCGGAGTGCTGGCCCTGGTGACCCTGGCCGGCGGCGAGACACCCGCAGCGGCGGCCTTCACGCCCACCAGCCGTTACCAGGAGCGCCCGCTGGAGGGCTGGTCGCTGCTGGTCAACCAGGACTTGCTGGACGAGCCGGAGTTGGCCGACGCGGTCCTGAAGGAAGTCGGCGCGCAGCTCTACCAAGTGGCTCGCTGGCTGCCGGCCGAGGCCGTTACCCGGCTGCGCAGCGTGCGAATCTGGGTGGAGCGCGAAACGAACCGCGGCGCTGCGGTCTACCACCCTTCCAAGGAGTGGCTGGTGGACCACGGTCACAACCCCGACCTGGCGCGCAGCGTGCAACTCACCAATGCGCGGAACCTGTTGGCGTGGACCAGGCAGCAGCCGTGGATGATCTGTCACGAGCTGGCCCACGCCTGGCACCACCAGGTGGTGGGCTACGACAACGCCGAGCTGCGGCAGGCTTTCGAGGCCGCCCAGGCCGCCGGCAACTACGCCCAGGTGCTGCTCTACGACGGTCGGCGCACCCGGCACTACGCGCTGAACAATGTGCAGGAGTACTGGGCCGAAGCGACCGAAGCTTACTTCGGACGGAACGACTTCTACCCCTTCGTCAACGCCGAACTGCGCGAGCACGACCCTGCCTTGCACGCCCTGGTGGGCCGGCTGTGGGGCGTGAAGTGACGCGGCACCGACCGCGGGGCCGCCGGTGAGCGACTGGAAGCAGCAGTACGAGGCCGCGGCGGAGGCCGAGCTGCGGCGCTGGCAAGGGGGCACGGACGCCGGCCTGCTGGCGGCGGTGCGCCGTGGCCAGACCGGCGACTACTACACCATCTGGTACGCCCTGGCGCAGCGCCCGGCCACGGCAGCGGTCTGCTGGACACTCTACGAGGTACTGCGCAGCGAGCGGCCCTACCTCGACCGCTACCACTGCGCCGCGGCGCTGCTGACCTTGCTGCGCTGCACCGAGTTCACCCCCGTGGCGCTCTCGGCCGGCTGGCCGGCCGTACCCGCCAACCTGCTGCGACTGCGCGAGCTCGTCGTCGCGGCCGTCGGCGAGCCGGCGGTCTGACCAGGCCACGGCCGGGCCGGGGCATCAGCGGCCGCTGACGGTGCGCTCCTCGGCGGTCAGCCGGTTGGGGTCCCCGGAGATCGGTCGCAGGGTCACCTCACGGTTGCCGAAGCGGTAGCGGATCAGGTCTTCGGTTGGCACGACGTGGCGCACCAGGGCCCGCGCCAACGGGGTGGTGAAGTCCCTGGTGACCAGCCACCGGCCCTGGCCGTCGGGCACCGGGCCGGCCGCCTCGCCGCGCTGGCGGAGGTCGGCGGGCGCCAGGTCGGGAAGTGTCAGGCTGGTCGCCCCGTCGCGGACGCAGCGCCGGATCGCGGCGGCCGTCGGCGGGCTGACGCCGACGCCGGTCAGGTAGATCACGGCGGCGCCCCGCAGCAGCGGATACTCGACCTGCTCGTCGTAGACCACCGCGCCGTCCAGCGGGTGGAACACCCGGTACGGCTGCGCGGCGAAATGGCCGCCACCGCGGTAGAGCGTGGTGGACGGCACGGCCCCACCGCTGAGCACTGCCCAGGCCCCCAGCCAGGCCTCGGTGACCGCGGTCGACCGCCACTCGCGCGAACCGAACAGCCGGTCCGGCAGCCACGGCGCGCCGACCTGGCGCTGGCCGTAGCAGCCATCCTCCTGCCGCACGATCACCACCTTCGGCCGCAGCAGCAGCCGCCTGAACCGGCGCGGATGCGCCGGCACATAGTCGTGGCGGAACCAGCGCGCGATCCGCCCGTACGCGGTCAGGCGATAGTCGGTGTCGGTGATCTCGGCGAGGCTGTTGATCGGGTACGGCGCGCCGGCCGATGGGGGGAGCGCCAGGCTCTCGGTGTAGAGGCAGTCGGCGCCCAGGTGGTACGCCAGCAGCAGCGCCGCGCGGTACTCCTCGGGCGAGTGGCTGGGATAGCCCTGCAGGCCCCACAGGTCGGGGCTGACCCAGAGCTCCGTGCCGTACTGGATCGAGGCCCCCAGCGCGCAGGCGAGGTAAGCCGGCGAGAAGGCCTCCTTGAGCACCTTGGTGCCCGCCGTGCAGCCGGCGCGGGCGAAGGTGTGGAACATCACCGGCGTGACCTGCTCGGTGTAGAGCCGCAGCCCATGCTGGCGATGCCGCGCGACGAGCTGCCCAACCGCGGCGACGTGCCCGGCGGCGGCGTCCGCCAGGCGCTGCCCGGCCGGGTCGTAGATGGCCGGGCGGTCCAGCCCGGGCACCTGATTGGCGTTGTTCTGGTGGTGCTCGGCTTCGTCGTACATCACGCCCAGCACGCGCTGGCAGCGCCCCAGCGCGGCGAGCAGCGTGTCGGGGAAGAGGTAGAAGCGGCGCCCGTCCGGGCGCAGGAACCAGTCGTAGCCGGTGCGATCGAGGCGCCGTTCAGGGGCGTTGTTCCAGAGCGCAGAGAGCGTGTTGGGCATCCACCAGACGCCCTGCGCGGCGCACCAGGCGTCAACTCGGCGGATCAAGGCGCGGTTCTCGTCGTAGCTCCAGTCGGGCGCCAGGTCGGGGTACCACAGCAGCCAGAAATCGAAGCCCAGCTCGCGCAGCAGCTCGGCGCCGCGGGGATGGCGGATCAGCGAGGCCTGATGCCAGGGCGGCGGCGAGGTGCAGCCGATGTCGTCGAAGCCCCAACGCAGCGGCAGCGCCGCCGGCTCGCCGACCGGCCCCGCGGCCGACAGCGGCGGCAGCAGCAGCCCGAGGCCCACCAGGACCGCCAGCCAGGAACGCGCCATGCGGTCCGGTTCGGCCCGCCGGACCCGCCCTCCTGCCAACCGCACCGGGGTGGCGGCTGGAACTGGGCAGCGGTCAGTCGCCGCGGCCCACCTCGCGGAGGATGTCGACGCACGGGGCGGGGATCCGGCCGAGGTAGTCGGGGCCGACGTTGAGCAGGTAGTTGACCCCCCGGCTGTTGAGATGCTGCCGTAGCCGGCGGACCTCGGCGGCCGGCTTCCAGTGCTGGTCAAAGCTCTTGTAGCCCCAGGTGTCGTTGAGCGTGGCCGGAGTCTCGACCAACTGCTCGCCGAAGTCCGTCTCGGTGATCTGGTTGTCGCCCAGCGAGCGGTAGTCGCCCAGTCCATTGCCGATGCGGGTGTTGACCAGGCAGTGGGGCTGCCGCCGTTTGACCAGCGCGAACAGCTCGGCGCTCTGGTCCGGCGTGATCACGTGGGGCGTGTCGAACCAGATCAGACAGAGCTCGCCGTACTGGGTCAGCAGCTCCTCGACCTGGGGGATGATCTTGCCCTCGAAGCAGCGGGCGAAGTCCTTCTGGGCGTTGTCGGGGTAGTCCCAGTCGTTGGTCCAGCTCATCTCGCCGCAGTTCGTGTGGCCTGAGCGGTAGCCCCCGCCGTGCGGCTCGTGCCAGTCCAGTTCCTGCGAGTAGTAGAGCCCCAGCCGCAGCCCGTGCTGGCGGCAGGCCGTGGCCAGTTCGCCGATCACGTCGCGCCCGAAGGGCGTGCGGTCGCAGATGTTGTACTCGTCGACCCGGCTGCGGTACATCGCAAAGCCGTCGTGGTGCTTGCTGGTCACCACCAGGTACTGCATCCCGGCCTCGAGCGCCAGCCGTACCCAGGCCTCGGCGTCGAACAGCAACGGGTTGAAGGCGTCGGCCAGCGCGGCGTACTCCTCGCCGGGGATCCGGAAGTAGGACTGCGCCCACTCCCCGATGTGCGGCATCCGGCGCCCGCGCCACTCGCCCGCGGGCAGGGCGTAGAGCCCCCAATGCACCATCATCCCGAACTGCGCACTCTTGAACCAGGCTCGGTTGTCCATCGTCGCTCCCGCGCCGCCTTGGGCCGTGGTGGCTGTTCGGCGGGACTGGCGGCGGGACCTCCGGCTCCGCGGTCGACCGTCGCAAGGGAATCGGCGACCAGGCGCGAACCCACAGGCGTTCCCCGCGAGAATCAGCATGTCCGCCACGCAACCCGAGTCGCCGGATCCGCGTCACCTCAGCCACGGTCTGGAGATTCCGACCCAGAGCTACAGCGACCAGCCCTACCTGGTGCAGACCGCCGACGGGGCCTGGCTCTGCTGCGTCACCACCGGACCGGGCCACGAAGGGGCGCAGGGGCAGCATGTCGCGACCTTGCGCAGCACCGACCAGGGCCGCACCTGGTCGCAGCCAGTGCCGGTCGAGCCGGGCGACCGCCGCGAGAACTCCTACGCGGTGATGCTGGCCGCACCATCGGGGCGGGTCTTCGTGTTCTACAACCACAACACCGACGACGTCCGCGAGGTGCGCTGCCATGATGGGGAGCGTACCTTCAGCCGGGTCGACAGCCTCGGCCACTTCGTCTTCAAGTGCAGCGACGACGGGGGACGAAGCTGGTCGGCGGAGCGCTACGACATCCCGCAGCGGCTCTTCGAGATCGACCGCGCCAACGTCTACGGCGGCGAGCTGCGGTTCTTCTGGAACGTCGGCAAGCCGTTCGTGCTGGACGGCTGCGCCTATGTCTCGCTGCACAAGGTCGGCGAGATGGGACGGGGCTTCTTCCAGCGCTCCGAGGGCGTGCTGTTGCGCAGCGACAATCTGCTGACCGAGCCCGACCCGGCCCAGATCCGCTGGGAGACGCTGCCGGACGGCGAGGTCGGCCTGCGCACCCCGCCGGGCGGCGGCAAGATCGCCGAAGAGCAGAGCTACAGCGTGCTCACCGACGGCTCGATCTACTGCGTCTACCGCTCGATCGACGGCTATCCGGTGGAAAGCTACAGCCGCGATGGCGGCCGCAGTTGGGCGCTGCCCCGTTACAAGCGCTACGCCGACGGCCGATTGATCAAGAACCCGCGGGCCGCCAACTTCGCCTGGTCCTGCGGCGGCGGGCGGTACCTCTACTGGTTCCACAACCACGGCGGCCGGGTGATGCGCGAGGCGCCGCGCAACGCCGACTGGGGCGCCTACGACGACCGCAACCCCGTCTGGCTCAGCGCCGGCCTCGAAGTCGACACGCCGGCTGGCCGTGAGATCGCCTGGTCGGAGCCGGAGATTGCGCTCTACGACAGCGACCCCTTCGTGCGGATCAGTTACCCCGACCAGTGGCAGGAGGCCGGCCGGACCTACCTCTCGGAGACCCAGAAGGACCTCGCCCGCGTGCACGAGGTGCCGGCCGACCTGCTCGAGGGGATGTGGTCGGCCCTGGCGCTGCAGTTGGGCCAGGCGAGTGACGGGCCGCCCGCGGTGCCGACCGCGGGTCTGCTGCTGGCGCTGCCGGGCGACGGCGCGGCGCTGCCGGCGACGGTGGCGCTGCCGACGCTGCCGGCCTTCCGGGTGCGCGACACGCAGGCGCTGGACTTCCGCGGCAAGGACACCGGCGCGGGCCTGGCCTGGGAGCTGCTGCTGACCTTGCCCGACCTGGCCCCGGGTCGGCTGCTGCTGGACAACCGCGCCGCCGACGGCCGCGGCTGCTGTCTGCGGACCGCCGCCGCCGGCGCCCTGGAGGTGCTGCTGAGCGACGGGCAGAGCGCCGCGGTCTGGAGCAGCGACGCGGTGCTGCAGGCGGGCCAGACGCACCACGTGGTGGTCAACCTGGACGGCGGCCCGCGGGTGATCAGCTACGTCATCGACGGCCGCTTCGGCGATGGTGGCGACGCCCGCCAGTTCGGCTGGGGCCGCTTCAGCCCGCACCTGCGCCACCTCAACGGCGGCGAGCTGCGGATCGATGCGGCGGTCGGCGGGCTGTGGGTCTGGGGCCGCGTGCTGCGGACCTGCGAGGCGCTGGTCCGGGCCGCGCAGCGGCCGGCCCGGCAAGGCTGAAGGCAGGCAGGAGACACCGGATGCAACGGATCTGGCTGATCTTGGTGGCGGTCCTGGCGGGCGGCCTGCTGCGGGCGGCCGAACTCACCGCGGGCGATCTGACGGTGACGCTCGACGAGCGGCTGACGGTGCAGGGCCTGCGACTCGGCGGGCAGGCCGCGCAGGTCAGGCCGGCGCCGCTGCTGACGCTCTGGGCCAGCGACACCGCGCAGACCGCGGCGCCACAGGTCGCGGGCGGCAGCCTCACCAGCGGGCAAGACCTCACCTTCACCGCGGCGCGGGCCACGGCGCGGTTGACGGTCACGCCGGTCGGTCAGGCGGCGCTGCGCTTCCGTTGCGTCGTGACCGGCCAGGAGGGGCCTGACCGAGGGCTGCTGCTGCGCTTCGCGTTGCCGCTCGACGCGGTCGGCTGGCAGTGGCATGAGGATCTGCAAACGGCCCGCGGCATCGGCGCGGGGGAGACCTGCGAAAACGTCGTCCCGTTGCGGGCGTACGCCGATCTGCCGGAGTGGCAGGACCGCCCGGCGCTGCGGATGGGCTACGCCAATCGCAACTTCTGCACGGTGATCACCCCGCCGGTGGCCGCCGGGCGCAGCGCACGAGGGCTGGTGGCCGCGGTGCCGATCGACCAGCCGCGGATGTTCCGCACGGCCTACGACGCGGCCGAGCGGCGGCTCGAGCTGACTTACGACTTCGCCCTCTCGGCCCTGACCCGCCGGCCCTACGAGGCCGACTTCGAGTTCGTACTCTACACCTGCGACGCGGCTTGGGGCCTGCGCAGCGCCTTGCAGCGCTACTACGCGCTGTTCCCCGAGCCGTTCAAGGTCCACGTCCGCGAGCAGGGGATGTGGATGGCCTTCAACCGGCTGTCGGAGATCGACAACGCCAACGAGTTCGGCTTCGGCCTGCAAGAGGGCGCGCCGGAGCCACAGTACGACGACCAGCTCGGCGTGCTGGACTGCAACTACTACACCCACGCCGGCATCTGGGGCAACCTGCCGCCGCCCTACGACCCCGAAAAGGACCCGCTGCCGCCGCTGCCCGAACAGGTCAAGGCCATCAACGAGACCTTCCGCAAAGCGATGGGGCAGGAGGGCGTCTACGACGCGGTCGGCACGCGCAAGCCGGATGGCACGCTGGCAGTCGAGAAGTGGTCGGTCTATGCGCACCTGCTGGCGCAGTTCAACCTCGACCCGGAGCTGCCTTACGGCAAGTGGCTGGTCGAAGGCACTCGCCGCACCACCGACAGCACGCGTCAGCGGACCAACGGCGGCGAGCTGGACGGCTTCTACTACGACGGCCTGACCAGCGGCCTGAACTACGCGCGGGAGCACTTCCGGACGACGGACACCCCGCTGCTGTGGGACCCGGCCCGGAAGCAGGCGTTTCTCAACAACTTCTTCTCGTCCATCGAGTTCGCCCGCGCCACCGCCGAGTTCCTGCGGCCGCAGGGGCAGGTCACGATGATGAACGGCGGCATGGGCGAGAGCTTCTACGTGGTGCCCTGGCTCGATGTGCTGGGCGCCGAGACCGGACTGATGATCCCGCGGCGGGACTTCAACTTCGTGCGGGCCAGCCTGCACCACAAGCCCTTCATGACGCTCCTGAAGGGCGACTACGAACGGGGCCTCGGGCGGCCGGAGATGGAGCTGTTCATGCAGCGCTGTCTGGCCTACGGGGTCTACCCCGGCTTCTTCGACTGGCCCCCCAGCGGCCTTGGCCCGGGCGGGCAGTACTGGAACCACCCGGCCTATTACGAGCGCGACCGCGACCTGCACCGCAAGTACCAGCCGCTCTGCAAGGCCCTGGCGCTGGCCGGTTGGGAGCCGCTGACCCACGCCCGTAGCAGCGACCCGCTGGTCTTTGTCGAACGTTTCGGCAGCGGTCCGCTGGTCTGGCTGACGTTGCTCAACGAACAGGCCCAGCCGCGGCCGACGACGCTGACCGTCGACGCCGCCGGGCTGGGCCTCGACCCACGGCGGCTGCGGGTGACCGAGATCACCAGCGGGCAGACCCTGGCGACGCGAGCGACCGCCCCGCTGCAGCTCGAGGTCACGGTGCCGCCGGCTGGCGTGCTGGTGCTGCAACTGGGCAGCCCGGCCGCGGTGGCGGCCTGGCACCTCGGGCAGGCCGTGACGACGGTCGACCAGGGCGTGGTGCAGCGCCGCGTCGATGCGGCCAAACCACCGCTGGCGACGCATTGGCGGCCGACTGGTGCCGGTTACACTCGCCAGGTGGCCGACGGCCGGAGCAGCCTGGTGCTGCCCGCCGCAGGCAGCGCCCGCGGGCTGCGGCAGTGGGTGATGCTGTTCCAGCCCGCCCCGGCCCCGCTGCGGCTCCAGGCCACCGTCAGCGCCCGCGACCTGACCGCCGCCAGCGCCGCCAAGATCCAGTGCCGCCTGGCCTGGGTGACCCCCAACTACAGCTACTACCAGACCCGCGACTTCGCCCTGCCCGACGGCACCTGGGAGCACCGGGAGCTGTCGTTCGAGATCACCGCCGAGCAGGCGCTGCGGGCGATTGAGCTGCTCCCGGCGGTCAGCGGCAAGGGCGGCGAGGTGCGCTTCGAGCGGCTCTCGATCGTCGACGGCAGCGGCCAAGAGTACGTCCGCGACCCGGACCTGACGCAGTGGTACGAGCCCTTCCCGGCGGCGTTGCGCGAGGCGATCGACCCGCGGGTCGCCGCCCTGCGCAGCGGGCTGGCCAGCCTGCAACAGCGCGCCAGCGGGCTGACCCAGCCGGCCTTCCGGCAAGAGCTGGCGCAGCTCTGCGGCCGCTGTCGCACGATCGAGCAGGCGATCGACGCGGCCCAGGCGCAGCACGGCGGGCGGCGCGTGCGGCGCGACCTGGAGCGCGTCAAGGAGCACCTCAGCCAGGTGACGCTGGCCTCCTATGGCCTGCCGACGCCAGCCATCAGCGGCCCCAGCAGCGCCGCGCCGGGCGACACCGTGATCCTGCAGTTCGCCCCGCCGCAGAGCACGGCCGGGCTGCCCCCGGTGCGGGCTGAGTTGCAGGCCGATCCGCCGGTGACCCCACTGGCCGGCGGCGGACGGCTGGTGATTCCGGCGAACGCCCAACCGGGCGCGACGGTGCTGGTTCAGGGACTGCTGCACCTCGGGCGGCCGGGCGAGGAGGCGACCTTGCGCAGCAGCCATGCGGTGCGCGTGGTCGAGCCCTTGGAAGTGACGCTGCAGAGCAGTGGCTGCGACGCCACCAGCGGCGCGGCGCGGGTGCAGGTGACGGTCCGCAACAACCGGCTGGCCGCCCTCCAAGGCGCGCTGACGGTCACCGCACCCGCCGGCTGGAGCGCCGGTCCGGCCCGCGCCGTGACGCTGCCGCCAACCCGCCAGACGGTCACCGAGGTGCTGCTGAGCCCGACCGCGAATCCGCTGGCCGGGCCGGTCGAACTGACCGCCCGGCTGCAGGCCGGCGCCGACACCGCGCAGGCCCGGCTGCTGCTGCTCTACATTCCGCCGCAGGCCAACCTGCTGCGCAACCCCGGCTTCGAGGACGGCCGGGCCGCGTGGGGCGCCGCCGTCAACGAGGCCGTCGCCGTCGATCGCCAGGTCTGCCGGAGCGGCCAGCAGGCGCTGCGCCTGCACAACCCGACGCGGCGCGACAACCAGGCCAGCCAGACCGTGACGCTGAACCAGCAGCGGGCGACACCGGTGCTGGTGCAGGTCTCGTCGAAGGCCGAAGGGGTCGAAGGCCCGGCCGACCGCGGTTACTGTCTGTACGTCGACATCTACTTCACCGACGGCACGCCCTGGTACGGCCTGACCCACACCTTCGCCACCGGCAGCACCGACTGGCAGCTCGGGGAGCTCTACCTGGAGCCGGCCAAGCCCATCAAGCTGGTCAACGTCTACCTGCTGCTGCGCAACAAGATCGGCCGCGTCTGGTTCGACGATGTGGCGGTGATGGAAGACCCCCGGCGGCGGGGCAATCTGGCCCGCGACGCCCAGGTCACGGTCGACAGCAGCTACAGCGGCTACAGCAGCGCGCCGGTCCATGACGGCCTGACCGTCGGCACGGGGTTGCACTGGACGCAGGAAGCCTGGGCCTCGGCCGACACCGTGGGCGAGCACTGGATCGAGCTGCAGTTCCCGCAGCCGGTGACCCTGGACCGCGCCCTGGTCTACTGGTCGCTCGACGCCGGCCTGCCACGCACCTCGCGCGAGGTCCAGTGGCAGGTATTGGAGGGTGGCCAGTGGCGCACGCTGGCCACGGCCACCAACCCGGCGACCGCACCACAGACGGCGATCCAGCTCGCGGCACCGCAGACCGGGCAACGGTTCCGGTTCTGGCAGCCGGCCGGCCGCGGCTCCGACGAGCGGCCCAACCTGCTCTGGGTGCGTGAGCTGGAGGTGTTTGCCCCGCCCGGCGGGTAGCCGCGGCGGCCTGCTTTGGAGGAGCCCCGGCATGTTGATCGACGTCCATAGCCACCTCGGCCGCGTGCTGCCGGACCGCCGGGAGTATGTCGATGTCACCAACCTGATCGCCAAGATGGACGCCTGGGGGATCGACCATAGCGTGGTCCTGCCGCTCAGCGAGCACCCGGAGGGCGCCTACCTGGAGTGCGACACCGAGGACATTCTGGCGGCCTGCGCGCGCTACCCGGATCGGCTGATCCCGTTCTGTCTGATCGACCCCCGCTACGGCAACCGGGCCACGATGGACTTCAGCCACCTCTTCGAAGAGTACCTCGCCCGCGGCTGCCAGGGGCTCGGCGAGTTGCTGCCGAAGATGGAGTTCGACGACCCGCGCTGCCTCAACCTCTACCGCCAGGCCGGCCGCTACGGCCTGCCGGTGCTGTTCGACATGCAGGACCGGCCCGAGGGCTACGGCCTGCGCGACGAGTTCGGCCTGCCCCGGCTCGAACATGCCCTGCGCCACTGCCCGGAGACCTTCTTCATCGGCCACGGGCCGACTTTCTGGGCCGAGATCTCCGGCGTCGTGCCGCCCGACCAGCGCTCTGGCTACCCCAGCGGCCCGGTCGCCCCCGGCGGCGCGGTCCCGCGGCTGCTACGCCAGTACCCCAACCTGCTGGCCGACACCTCGGCCGGCAGCGGCAACAACGCGCTGACCCGTGACCCGGCCTTCGGCGTCGAGTTCCTCGACGAGTTCCAGGACCGCATCCTGTTTGGCACCGACTCCTGCCTGCGCAGCGACCTCGGGCGCGACTGGATGACCGTCACCACCATCCGCGACCTGCGCGCCCAGCGCAAGCTGAGCGAGGCCGCCCTCGAGAAGATCGAGTGGCGCAACGCCCTCCGCGTGCTCCGCCGCCCGCGCTGACCGGACGTCCCGGGCTGGGCCGGGGGAATCCCCAGGCGCGGGCGGTCAGCCCACCGGCACGCTGGTCGGGGCGATGTTCCAGCCGTCGATCGCGACCTGGAGGTCGCCAGCCAGTCCCGGCAGCTCGGCGGTCAGGGTCAGCGTCTCGCCGGGCAGCAGGGAGACGTAGTTGTCGGACCAGTAGACCGGCAACAGCTCCTGGCCGTCGCGCAGCAGGCGGGCGCGGAGGAAGAAGGCCAGGTGGGCTGAGTCGTTGGCGAGTTCGACCGTGACCTGCGAGCCGTGGCGGCTGGCGCGGAGCGTCACGGTGGTTGGTGGCAGGTCTGCCAGTTCGGGCAGGCAGGGCGTCTGGCGCGGCAGGTACCAGGGCTGGTTGGACGGGAAGCGCCGGAAGTCGTCGCCGGTGAAGTGGTTCACGACGTCGTCCAGGCGCGGTGAGAGCCAGTAGAAGTTGTCCGCCTGCAGCACGCCCGCGGCGTCGTGCACGCTCAGTCGGACGAACTGCAACGGCGCGGCGCGCACGGCGGCCGGTGGGTCGAAGGTCAGCGCGCGGGCGCAGGCGTTGGCCGGGACCTCCACCGTGGCTTGCTGGTGGTGCAGCAGCCGGGCGTCGCTGGAGTAGACGGCTGCCGTCACCGTCAGGCCCCGCCGGGGCTGCTGCCGGTTGTTGACGACCGTCACGCCCTGGTCCAGCGGCGACAGCAGCACGGCCGCCGCGGCGCAGGCGCGGCGGACCGCGTAGAGGCTGACCATCGGCCGCAAGTACCAGTCGTAGAGCTGCCACTGGATGTCGGGAAAGGCGCTGTTGAGCTTCCACTCGCCGAACCCACTGGTCAGGTCCCACATCCGGTGGTGCACCGCCTCGAACATCGCGCGGTGCTGGTCGTAGGTCGTCAGGTGGGCCTTGCGGCAGTAGTCGGCGAGGTCGCGCGGCTCGCCGTAGAGCAGGCGCAGGCCGCGGTCGAACCACTCGTAGTAGCTGTTGGCGCCGTAATGCGCCCAGGCGGCATCGAGCGGCCAGTGCGGCGGATCGCCGGGGTTCGGGCCCAGCTCAGCGAGGTGCGGCATGAACCGCAGCAGGCTCTCGATCGGAGGCACCGAGGCGGCGCCGCTCTCGATCATGAACATCCAGTTGCGGTGGTCGCGGACCAGCTCGAAGTAGGCTCGCGGCAACTGCCAGCCGTAGGTCTTCGGCGGGTAGTCGTTGCAGCCCGTCGGCAGCTCGCGGTCGAACCAGGCGGGGGTGTCGGGGCGGTCGCTGGGGAACGAGCCGGAGGGGATCAGCAGCCGGTCGGGGTCGTGGCGGAGCATCGTGCGGCGCCACAGCTCGTAGACGTCCTGGCGGGTCTCCCCCTCGTTCTGGGCCATGTTGACCACCAGCGCGGGGTGGTTGCGGTAGCGCCGGGCGAGGTCGACCGTGCAGTCTTCCAGCAACGCCACGTCGATGTCCCAAGGTCGGTTGTACTGCAGCCAGTAGCAGTCGTAGTAGCACTGCCACAGCAGCAGTCCCAGCTCATCGCAGAGGTCGACGTACCAGTCCGGCGGGTTGGGAATGTCCTCGAAGGCGAGGTAGTTGAGGTTGGCGTGAGCCAGGTAGCGCAGCTCGGCGGCGACGCGGTCGCGGTCCCAGGCGAACATCATCTCCGGCTGCACATAGCCGCCACGCTGGAAGATGCGCACGCCGTTGATCAGCAGCCGCAGGCCGGGGGCGCCGTCTGCCTCGTGCAGCTCGCGGTCCACGCGGCGGATGCCGAAGCGCGTGCTGACGGTGCTCTCGCCAAAGCGCAGGTCGAGCCGGTAGAGTGGCTGCCCGCCGTAGGTGTTGGGCCACCAAAGCTGCGGGTCGGCGAGTCGCAGCGCTGGCGCGTCGGTGGCCGTCACGGTGATCTCACGAGTCTCGTGGCTGAGCAGCGTGACGGGCCGGGAGAAGGTCGCCACGACCGTGCCCTGTGGGTCGGCGATGCTGCCCTCGAGCCGCCCGCGGACGGTGGCGGCCGAGGCGTTGAGCAGCTCCACCGAGACGGTCAGCCGGGCGGGGTTGAGGTCGGGCAGGTCGAGCGCGGTCCGCACGAACGGGTGGCGCAGGTCGACCGGTCCGGTGAGGTTGAGGGTGACCTCCTGAACCAGCCCCAGGTTGCGGTCGGGCACGGTTGGGAAGCAGTCGTAGCCGACGCTCATGACCTCGGTGACGTCGTTGCAGAGGGCGCTGTGGAAGTTGCGCACGGCGCCGAAGACGGTGGTCTGGACGGTCGGGTCGCCGGGGTGATCGACCGGATAGACCAGCACTGCGAGCGCATTGCGCCCGGCCGCGAGGTGGTCCGTGAGGTCGAGGCGGAAGCGCTGGAACATGCCGGCCAGTTGCTCCCGATCGGCGAGCTGTTGGCCGTTCAGCCAGACCTCGGCGCGGTAGTTGAGGCAGTGCAGCGTCAGCCAGGCGCGTTGCGTCGGGGCCAGCGCCGGCAGCTCGAACTCGGTGCGGTACCACCAGGGATCGCGCCACGGGTTGCGGCCGTCGGGCAGGTGGCTGTACTGGCCCAGCCCGTGCTCGGCGTTGAAGGCGTCCGAGGAGTCGGGCACCCGGAAGGCGTGCGGCCAGACCCGCACATCGGGATAGGTGCCGTCCCGCGTCAGCGCCGCCAGCACGGTGCTCGGCAGGCTGCTGCGGTGCCAGGTCGCGGTGTCCACCCCCACCTGCGACAGCGCCGCGCCAGCGGTGCCGGCCAGCCAGGCGGTCTGCAGCCGCCACTCGCCCCACGGCTCGCGGTCCGGCATCGCCGTTCTCCCCGCCCTGGTCCGCACCGCGGCGCCGCCGTGGCCGCTGCTACGGCAGGTTCGCCGCCAGCATCTCATAGTCGCAGGTCGTCTTACAATAGGCGGCGGGTCCAAAGTCGTCGCCGCGGCCGGTCCACGGCCGGCCGAAGACCACCTCGAAGACGCGGACCTTGCCATCGGTGCCCTGGACGGCCACCGCGCCGCCGAGGTAGCGGAAGACTCCGGACTTCCTGCGCCGCGTTGGCGTCGGTCACGGGCTCCGGCAAGGCGGCGGCCATGACTTTGGCGAAGGTCTGCTGCACGTCCGCCGGGCAGGCCTGGCGACACTTGTCGAACAGCTCGGTCACCGCCAGCAGGCAGAAGCGAGCCTTCGGGATCTCCTGCTTCTGCACGAAGCCCTCGGCGGCCTGCACGCCGGACTTGAGCAGTTCCACGCGCGTCGGCATGGGCGAGTTCCACTGCGCCCGCAGCGGCCCGACGAGGGTCAGGACCACCACCACCAGGAAGCTGTTCCGTCGCATCGCACTACTCCCTGACTCGGCCGCGCGCCGCTGCGGGCACCATGCCCTCCCGCTGTTTCGGACGCGCGAAAGCCGACTTTACGGCTGCCGGCGCGGGCGCGTTGACGAACCTCGGGCCGCTGCTGGAACTCCTTCGTAACGTTCGCGGCGGCGACTGGCCGGGCAGCCTCTTGACGAACGCCCCGGCGAGGAACAGGATCTAGCCGGTGGCTGCGCGGAACTCCCCGCCGCGCCGGCCGCTGGGCCCTGGGGTTGCCAGGGCGTGTGTGCGCCAGGCGGTCGGAAGATCCTGGCGAGCCGACCGCTCCGCGCGGAGAAAGTAGACGTTCCGGCGCATGAAGCCTATCTCCACCTTCCGCATCGCTCCCACCTTGCCCGCCAAGCTGCTGCCGCTGCGCGACCTGGCCTACAACGTCTACTGGTGCTGGCACACCGAAGTGATTGAGCTGTTCCGGCGGATCGACCGCGATCTGTGGGAGACCTGTGGCCACAACCCGGTCCGGCTGTTGGGCGAGGTGAAGCAGTCGCGCTTCGATCAGCTCGCCGAGGACGAGGGCTTCCTGGCGCAGTTGCGGCGGGTCCACGAGGCCTTCACCAACTACCTCGAAGAGCAGGGCTACGTCCGCCGCGGATGCGACGAGGCCGGCGTCAAGGTGGCCTACTTCTCGGCCGAGTTCGGGATCACCGAGTGCCTGCCGATCTACAGCGGCGGCCTGGGGATGCTGGCGGGCGACCACCTGAAGTCGGCCAGCGACCTGGCGGTGCCGCTGGTCGGGGTCGGGCTGCTGTACCAGAAAGGCTACTTCCGGCAGGTCTTCAACGCCGACGGCTGGCAGCAGGAAGAAACCCCCGAGAACGACTTCTACGGCATGCCGGTCAGCGAGTGCCGGACCGCCGACGGGCTGCCGGTGATGGTCACCGTCGAGCTGGCCGACGGGCCGGTCCACGCCAAGGTCTGGTGCGTCGCGGTGGGCCGCGTGCCGCTCTACCTGCTGGACACCAACGTGCCCGAGAACCCGCGGCAGCAGGACCGCGACATTACCGACCAGCTCTACGGCGGCGAGGGCGAGACGCGGCTGCAGCAGGAGATGGTCCTGGGCATCGGCGGCGTGCGCGCCCTGGCGGCGCTGGGCCTGCAGCCGACGGTCTGCCACATGAACGAGGGCCACGCCGCGTTCCTGGCGCTGGAGCGGATCCGCCAGGCGATGTTGGCCGGCGGGCTGAGCTTCGACGCGGCGCGCGAGGCCACCCGGTGCGGCCATGTCTTCACCACCCACACGCCGGTCCCGGCCGGCCACGACCGCTTCGCGCTGGACCTCACGGCGCGTTACTTCGACGGTTACGCCCGGCAGCTCCAGCTGACCATGCCGCAGTTCCTGGACCTCGGCCGCGAGCTGCAGCCCGACGGCCAGGAGCTGTTCTCGATGACCGTCCTGGCCCTCCACCTGGCGGCCTTCAGCAACGGCGTCAGCGCGCTGCACGGCGAGGTCTCGCGGCAGATGTTCACCAGCGAGTGGCCCGACCTGCCGGCCCACGAGGTGCCCATCGCCCATGTCACCAACGGTGTCCACTCCCGCAGTTGGGTCAGCGGCGACATGCGCGAGCTGTTCGACACCTACCTCGGCCCGCAGTGGGCCGACGACCCGATGGACCGCGCGGTCTGGGAGCGCGTCACGCAGATCCCCGACGAGGAACTCTGGCGGACTCACGAGCGGCGCCGGGAACGCCTGGTGGCCTTCGCCCGGCGACGGCTGCGGGCACAGTTGGAACGCGTCGGCGCCACCCCCCGCGAGATCCGCACCGCGGGCGAGGTGCTCGATCCGAAGGTCCTGACGATCGGTTTCGCGCGCCGCTTCGCGACCTACAAGCGCGGCACCCTGCTGCTGCGCAATGTCGAACGGCTGGCGGCGATTCTGAACTCGACCGACCGACCGGTGCAGATCGTCTACGCCGGCAAGGCGCACCCGAAGGACAACGACGGCAAGGAGCTGATCCGGACGATCATCCACGCCGCCCACCGCGACCAGTTCCGCCACCGCATCGTGTTTCTGGAAGACTACGACCAGCAGGTCGGGCGCTACCTGGTGCAGGGCTGCGATGTTTGGCTGAACACCCCGCTGCGGCCGATGGAGGCCAGCGGTACCAGCGGCATGAAGGTGATCTTCAACGGCGGCCTGAACTGCTCGATCCCCGACGGCTGGTGGCCCGAGGGGTACAACGGCAGCAACGGCTGGTGCATCGGGCGGGGCGAGGAGTACGGCGACCCGGACTACCAGAACGACGTCGAGTCCAGCGCGCTCTACGACCTGCTCGAACGGGACATCGTCCCGCTGTTCTACGAGCGCAACTCGGAGGGCCTGCCGCGGGGCTGGGTGGAGCGCATGAAGAACAGCCTGCGCACCCTGGCGCCGGTCTTCAACACCAACCGCATGGTGCTGGAGTACACCCGCAAGTTCTACCTGCCGTGCGGCCTGCGCTACCGCGCGCTGAACGAGGACGGCAGCCGCCGAGCGGCCGCGTTGGCGACCTGGCAGCAGCAGCTTCGCGCCGCCTGGCCGCAGGTCCAGATCGTCGAGACCAGCCAGCCCGACGAGCGCTCGTTGCAGGTTGGTGACCGCCAACAGGTGCGGGCCGTGGTACAGCTCGGGCCGCTGGCGCCCGACGATGTGGCCGTGCAGATCTGGCATGGCGAGGTCGACTCGCACGACGCCTTCGTCAATGGCCAGACCGTGATCATGCAGCGCACCGGCGGGGAGGGCGAGCGGCACGTCTACCAGGGCGAGATCGCCTGCAGCAGCTCCGGCCGCCACGGTTACACCGTGCGGGTGTTGCCGAAGCACGCCGACCTGGGCAACCCGCTGCTGCTCGGGCTGGTGCGGTGGGCTTGAACAGCGGCCCGGCGGTGCCGGTGGGCTGGCGCGCCTGGTGGCGCGCCGGCTGGCCGGCGGTGGCGCCGTATCTGGTGCTGCTGAGCGTCGGCCTGGTCGGGCTCGACTACGGCTTTCACGACGACGAGCCCGTGCCGATCCGCCTGACGCGGCAGGCCTGGGAACAGGAGACGCTGCTGCCCGGCTGGTACGACTGGCCGGCCATGGCCTTTAACCTGACCACCCTCGGCAGTCTGCCCGAGGCGCTCGGCGACCTGCGGCTGGACCGCCGGGGGTGCAGTCCGGCGCTCTCGGCGTGGCTGCGCACCGACGCCTTCAAGCTGCGCTGCCGGCGGCTCTTCCTGGCGCTCGCCGCGTTGACTGTGGTCTGGGTCTACTACGGCGGCTACCTGCTGGCCGGCCCCGTCGCCGGCACCGTCGCCGCCTGGCTGCTGGCGGTCTCCTGGGAGTTTGGCTACCACGCGCGCTGGGTCAACCCGGACGCGATCACCACGCAGTTCACCGCCCTTGGGCTGCTCTGCCTGCTGGCCTTCGCCCGCAGCGGCGAGCGGCGCTGGCTAACTGCCGCGGCGCTGGTGGCGGGGGTCGCCGCCTCCAGCAAGTACCAGGCGTTCCTGCTGCTACCAGCGGTCCTGTTCGCCGCGCGGCCGGGCCGCGGGCAGCCGGCGCTGGGCACCTGGCTGCGGCTGCTCGGCTGGTTCACACTGGCCTTCGTGCTGGTGACCCCCGGCCTGCTGCTGCAACCGCTGACGCTGCTGCGGGCGTTCGTCTGGCAGATGGGCCATTACGCCAGTGGGCACCTCTGCCACACCGTCCACCCGGGGCCCGACCACCTCGGCCGGCTGCTGCGCTACCTCGGCACCGAGCTGTTCGCCTTTCAGCAGCCGCTGGCGCTGCTCTGGTTCGCCACGGCGCTGAGCGGCGGCGGGCTGCTGCTGCGACGGCAGCCGCGGGCGGCCTTCGCGCTGGTCGGTTTCCCGCTGTTCTACCTGCTGGTCTGCGGCTCGCAGCGGGCGCTGTTCGTGCGGAACATCCTGCTGGTCGCCCCGCCGCTGGCGTTGCTGGCGGGCTATGCCGTGGCTCAAGCGGCCGCGCGCCGTCGCGGGGTGCTGCTGCTCGCCGCGCTGGCGCTGCTGCCGCAACTGCTGTTTGCCGGGTGGGCGGCGGGCACCGCGCGCGACCGCCAGACCGACCGCGCCGCCCGCGACCTGGCGGCGGCGCTGCGCCGCGCGCCACAGACCACCTGGTGGCTCTCCCCCGCGGCGCGCCGCCAACTGGCGGCGGCTGGGGAAGCCGTGCCGCCCAACGCCCTGGCCGCCGACCCGGCCACGGCCGCCCGCTGGGTGGCGCTCGACACGGAGTTCTGGCCCGATGTCACGCAGCGGCCGGTCAACCAGCCACTCAGCCGCCGCTGGTATGGGCCCTACGAGATCAACGTCAACTGGTACGTCGGCACATCCAACCCGCGGCTCTTGGAGCTGACCCGGCAGCGCGCCGCGAGCCTCACGCCAGCGCCCCAGACGCCGGGCTGGCCGCCGCGGTGAGCGCCGCCAGTTCCTGCTCGTAGACCGCCAGCCGCTCGCCCTCCCAGTCGTCGGGGTCGACGTACTTCAGCCAGATGGCGCGGTCCTTCTTGTTGCCGGCGATGTCCCGGCGGCTGGGCAGACCCATCAACACCGGGCCGTGCCAAAGGACTTCGCCGTCTTGCAGCAGGATGTACTCCTTGGGGTACTCCGCCTCCCACCGCGCGCGGTCAGCGACGAATGACAGGGCCTGCTCGCACATGCTCTGACGCCAACTGGCGACCATCTCGCCGGGGTCGGTCTGGTCGCTGTCGAACTCGGCGACGGGGATCGTCAGGTCATGCTCGAAATCGACTTCCGCGGCGGTCGCCGGCCCGTAGCCGTGGGCCGCGGCGATCGCCAGGTGGTTACGATCCCGGCGGAACGGCGGCGCTGGCCAATCGTGGGTCGGATCGCAGCCCATCAGCGTCGCCGCGCAGACATCGGTCGCAAAGACCTGGTCGCCGGCGACCAGCGTCTCCGAGACCCGCGCCTCGCCGCCCCACTCGCGGCGCGACTGCCCGACCAGGCCATCGATGATGTTGAGGCACGGCCGCAGCGTGCGACCGAGGTCGACCAGGAAGTAGGGCATCCGCACGATGTGGTGGTAGTACCGTCGCGGGCGGTTGGCGGGATGCACCGGGCAGAGCCCGAAGAGGTTCTTGGTACACAGCGTGACGCCCATGAAGGCGTGGGTCTTGAGTGTCGCCACCGACACCACCGCGTCGGTTTCGCTGAACACCGGGTGGAACAGGTAGCGCTGGAACATCAGCCCGCCGCCCGGCACCTCGAAGCTGGCCGACGGCGCGGTGTTGCACTCGACATATTCAGCGCCGTACTCGGCCAGCACGTCCAGGAAGTGGACATCGCGGTTGGCCCGCGGCCCGTCGGGCATCAGCGTGGTGTCGACGACCTTCAGCTTCGCCCGAGTCCGGTCGCGCAGCAGACCTAGCGTGGCGCGCAGCACCGTTTCGTCGACCAGCTCCTGGCGCCGACCCTCGAAGGTCCGGATACGGTCTGGGTAGTAGACCATGTTGACCTTCAGCAGAATCGTGTCGGCGGCCTCGAGCTTGGCCCAGGAGCGCTCCAATGGCGCGGTCAGCCGCGCCAGCGCGCTGTCGAGGCGCGCTTGCGGCGCCAGGAACGGGCAGTACTCGGCACGCACGCGGTAAGGGCTCACCGTCCGGCTCCTCGCAGGTCCTTCCCACAACGTCGACAGGGTACATGATATGCTGCAAGCGTCCAGCCCGCAGCAGTGCGTCGGCTGGCACGTGATTTGCAGCCTGGGGTGGCAGCGACGCCCCGCGCGCCGGTCCGGTGGGCTGGGCGTCGAGCCGACCTGCCGCAGGGAGAGCTGGATGACTTTCGAGTGCGCCAACTGTCGGGCCCGGCTGACCACCGCCCAGGAGGCGGGGCTCGGCCGGCCGGTCTGCCCCTGCTGCGGCGCCGCCCTGGCGACCAGCGGCGGACCGCGACTCTGGCCCGAACTCGACAGCGGCCTGCCCGAGCTTGAGGACGTCGCCTGGGAGAGCATCACGCTCGACGAGCCATCACCAACTCCCGAGCAACTGCAGCACCTCAACCGGGTGGTCGACCTGTCGGCTGAACTGCCCACCCTCGCCCTCGGCGCCCGTGCCCTCGATCTGAGCGCCGCCACGCCGACCACTGGCGGGCAGTTCTTGCAGCAGCTCACTGCGGCCAAAGAAGCCGCCGCCGCCTGCGCCCGCCGAGCGGTGATCCTGCAGCGCGAGATCGACCGCCACTTCGACCACCTGACCTACCCCGCGCTGCCCGCGGTGCCGCCCGACCAGGGCATTTTCAACCAGCTCGAACGCAACCAGGCCCTCGTCCGCCGGGCCACCATTCGCGCCCGCCAGCAGGCCGACGTGCGGCTGCACGACCAGCTCGGGTCGATGCTGACGGTGCTCTGGGAAGCCCTCGCGAAGCACCTCGCCATCATCGAAAGCGCCATCTGCGACTGCCGCGGTCTGATGGGCCTGCCGGCGCTGGACCTGGCGCTCGCAGAGTCCGACCCGCCCGCCGCACCAGCGCCGCGGCGCGTTTGACCGCCGGCCGGCACCGCGCGGCGCGCTAGATCGAGGTCTCGTTGCGCCCACGGTCGGCGTGCCGCTCGAGGGCCAGCTCAATCAGCCGGCGGCAGAGGTCGGCAAACGGAATGCCCGTCGCCGCCCACAGCTTGGGATACATGCTGATGGGCGTGAAGCCGGGGATGGTGTTGACTTCGTTGAGGTAGATGCGGTGCTCGCCGCGGGTTACCAGGAAGTCGATCCGCGCCATGCCCGCGCAATCCAGCGCCACAAAGGCCTTCACCGCGGCGTCCTGAATCGCCCGCGTCACCTCCGGCGGCAGCGGCGCCGGGATCAGCTCGCGAGACTCGCCCGCCAGGTACTTCGCGTCGTAATCGTAGAACTCGTGGCAGGGCACGATCTCGCCCGGCACCGAGACCACCGGCTCATCGTTGCCCAGCACGCTGATCTCGATCTCGTGCGCGTCTTCGATGCCTTCTTCGACCAGCAGCCGCCGGTCGTAACGCGCCGCCTCGTCCAGCGCCGCGTCCAGCTCACCAGCGTGGTGGACCTTGCTGATGCCGACCGACGACCCGAGGTTGGCCGGCTTCACGAAGCAGGGGTAGCCCAGCCGGTCGACCCGTCGCCGGACCTCGTCGGGGCGGCGCTCCCAGACACTACGCAGCACCTCGACATAGTCGGCCTGCGGCACCGCCGCGGCGCCCAACACGCGCTTGCAGAGGATCTTGTCCATGCAGACCGCCGACCCCGCCACGCCGCAGCCGACATACGGCGCGTCGAGCAGGTCGAGCAGCCCCTGAACGGTGCCGTCCTCGCCATACGGTCCGTGCAGCACCGGGAAGATCACGTCCAGGCCGCGCAGCCACTCGCCCTGGCTGGCCACAAACCCGCCCCCGCCGACCGGCTCGACCGCGCTGCCGCCAAGCGGCACCGGCAGCGTGCCGCGCGGGACGGGCCGGGTCTCTTCGCCCGGCCCAATCGCCACCTTCGCAGTCGCCCGCAACTGCGGCCAGGCCTCGCCGCCGACCAGCCAGCGACCACCCTTGTCGATGCCGATCGGGATCACCTCGAACCCGGCCCCGTCGAGGGCCTGCATCACGGCATAGGCACTGGCCAGCGACACTTCGTGCTCGCCCGACCGCCCCCCGAACAGGACCCCGACCCGCAACCGCGGCATCCGCCATTCTCCCGCGGCAGTATAGCACAGCCCGCCGCCCGGGCCGGCCGGCAGGGCGGAGCGGGGCTGGCCGGCCTCCCGTCCTTCTTCCCAGCCCACCAAACCCAACCCGCTTGTCCTGAGGAGGCCGCAGGCCGTCTCGAAGGGCGAGGTCGGCGACGGTGGACGAACCGGGCTGGGGTCGCTGGCGACCGCTGGTCTGGCCTGGCCGGGGGTGGTGGCAACGAAAACGGGTCAGGACCGTCGGAGGACCGTCAGTCCAGACCCGTGTTTCGCCGCCGATGCGTGGGGGCTGGGCGGCGTGGCCGCTCTGCTCCCCAACCCAACAACCCCAACCCGCTTGTCCTGAGGAGGCCGCAGGCCGTCTCGAAGGGCGAGGTTGGCGACGGTGGGCGGATCGGCTGGGATCGGGTGGCAGGCC
>JADZEX010000082.1 GCA_020850355.1 Fimbriimonadaceae bacterium
ACCGAGGGCGGCAGCAGCCAGGTTTGGTCCACGTCCCAGGGCAGGAAGGTCTTGCTCATGCCCTTATCGAATCACAGCCTGGCCCGGATGTCGATCCCCCGGGAGGGATTCCCGCATGGGCTCCTAGGTCGACTGCTCTAGCCTACGGCGCTCTGCCCGCCATAATGGGGAACTCACCCGATGTCCAGCCGCCTGCGGTTTCGGCACAATCCAAATCGACGGCGCAGGTTAACCGACGGGGCGGATCCGTGGGGGCCAGGCCGGACAACCAGCCGGGCGAGGGCTCGGCAGCACGAGTCAGATTGGGGAATCGGCTTCGCTCGCTGGTTGTCCTGGTCGCGGTTCCGCGGGCTACGGATAGTCTGTGTTGGTCTCCTACTCTCTACTCGAGCGGTCGCCACGGTGGCGACCGCTTCTTTTCATTCCCACGACGAGCCCCAGCGCTGGCGCGACGTCGCCGATCAGCTCTACAGCCCGGCCTTCCGCGACACCTTCGACTACCGCCGCGCGACCTGTCTGGTGGCCGTCGCCGACGCGGCGCCGCGGTTGCAGGGCGCGCTGCTGGCGGTTGGTCTGAAACCGAACTTCGTCTACCAGATCAAGCTCGAAGCGCCCACCGACTCGCCCGCCTTCGACGCCGTCGCGGCCTGTGGGCGGTACTGGCAGGAGGAGTGGCTGGGCGCCCTCTGGGGCCAGGGGCTCAACCTCAACCGCAAGGGCGACGGCCGGCGGCCGAGTCCGAACGACCTGCTCTGGCGCGAGCGCGTCACCGTCACCGCCGCCGGCAGCCCGACTGGCCGGCGCTACCGCTTCCGGGCCTACTGGCTGCTCGGCTGGTTCGTCACCGATGCCCGCGGCGGGGCCTGGGCCAGCTTCGCCGACGGCGACAGCTACCATGCGCTGTTCCGCGTCGACCAACGCCCACCACAGCCCGCCGACTGCCCGCCCCGCGGGGTGGTCTGTCGGGCCGACCCGGCCAGCTCGCCGGCCTACGACACCGCCCTGCCGCCGCGCGAGGTGCAGCTCTATGCCGAGTGGGAGCGCCTGCCGGCGGGTGGCCAGCGGTTGCCGGCCGGCGACTACCAGCTCGACCTGGTCGTCAGCGAGGACGGCCTGCACGGCAGCGGCGGCGAGTTCGGCGGCGGCTGGGCCACCGTGCTGCAACTGCCGCTGCGCGTCAGCATCGCGCCAACTCCGGCCGATTGACCCGCCGCGGCGGCGTGGCATACTGAACTGGGAGCCGCCGTTGACCGCCGCACCACCTCGCCTCCGGCCTTTGCAGCCCACGCCGTCGCAACGCGACGGGGCTCCCAGCATCGTCTGGAGTGACCCGCTCGGCCTCGCCGAGGCGGTCGAGGTGCCGCACGCCGTGGCTGTGCTGATGACCCTCTTCGACGGCCAGCGGACGCTCCCGGCCGTGCTCGACGAGTGGCGCCAGATGGCCGGCGAGGAGCTCCCGCTGGAGTATCTCGCCGCGCTGGTGGCGCAGTGTGATCAGCACCTGCTGCTCGACGGCGGTCGCTACACCGCCGCCCGCGACGAGGCCCTCGCCGCGTACCGCGCCGCCGGCGTCCGGCCAGCGCGGCATTGTCCCGGCGGCTACCCGGCCGAGCCCACCGCCTGCCGCGCCTTTCTCGACGACCTCCTGGCCCTGGCGCCGCCCCGGCCGGGGCAGCCGCTCGGCCTCGTCGCGCCGCACATCGACTTCCACCGCGGCCGCCGCGGCTACGCCGCCGCCTACCAGGCGCTGCGCCACACCGCCGCCGACCTCTTCGTCGTCCTCGGCGTCGGCCACAGCTCCTGCTGCTGGCCCGACCCGCCGCCGCTCGCGACGCTCACGACCCTCGACTTCGCCACGCCGTTAGGCACCGTCCAGACCTCCGCCCCGGCCGTCGACCGGCTCCTGCAGCTCTACGCCGCCGTCGGTGGCGACGCTGCCGACCTGCTGCGCGACGAGCTGGTGCATCGCGAGGAGCACTCGCTCGAGTTTCAGATGCTGCTGCTGCAACACCTCTGCGGGCACCGTCCCTTCGCCGTGCTGCCGCTGCTGCTCGGCTCGCTGCATTCGTTCTACGACGACCCCGCCAACGTCGCCGGCCCACGCGGCCTGGGACCGCTGCTCGGCGCGCTCGAGGCGCTGCTGGCGGAATGGCCGGGGCAGGTCGTGGTGATCGCCGGCGCCGACCTCTCGCACGTCGGCCCGCGCTTCGGCGGCGAGCCCGTGCAGCAGGCCGATCTGAGCTGGATCCAGGACGGTGACCACGCCGCCCTGAGCGACCTGGCGCAGCACGCCGGGCGCTTCTTCCGTCACTTCGCCGCCGACCAGAACGCCCGCAACGTTTGCAGCGTCGCCAACCTCTACGTCCTGCGCGCCCTGCTGCCCGAGGCGCGGTTCGCCCTGCTGGACCATGAGATCGCCTACGACCCGCAGCAGACCGTCAGCTTCGCCGCCGCCGCGCTGGAGTCTCTGGCGTGAGCAAGGTGATCCGCGACGCCCTGCATGGCGACATCGAGTTCAGCCCCGCCGAACTGCGGCTGATCGACACCCTGCCGCTGCAGCGCCTGCGCGGCATCAAACAGCTCGGCACCAGTGCGCTGGTCTACCCTTCGGCCGTCCACACCCGCTTCGAGCACTCCCTGGGCACCTGCTGGGTCGCCAAGCGCCTGCTCGCCGAGCTCCGCCGCCGCGGCGTCGCGATCGAGTCCGAGGACGCCGTCGCGGTGCCCGCCGCCGCGCTGCTGCACGACATCACCCACATCCCCTTCGGCCACACCTTCGAGGACGAGCGCCGGGTCTTTGCGCGGCACGACGAGGATCCCGACCGCCTGGAGCGTTTCCTGGCCGCGCCGGACCTGGCCGCCGCCCTCCGCGCCACCGGCGCCGCCGAGCGCGTGCGCGCCTTGCTGACCCGCGACCCCGCCGCGCCGCGCCCCTATGCGCACGAGCTGATCAGCGGCACCGTCTGCGCCGACCTGCTCGACTACCTCCGCCGTGACGCCTTCCACACCGGCCTCGCGCAAGCCTACGACGACCGCCTCTTCCGCAGCTTCGACGTCGCCGCCGAGCACCTCACCGTCGACCTGCAAAAGGACGGCCTCTTCCGGCACGACGTGCTCAGCGAACTGATCCACCTGCTGCGGGTGCGCTACAACCTCACCGAGCGGGTCTACTACCACCACGCCAAGGCCGTCGCCGGGGCGATGATCTCCAAGGCCCTGGAACTGGCCCTGGCGGCCGGTCGAGTCGACCTGGCGGCGTTGATGCAGGTCGGCGACGAGGCCTTTCTGTGGTCGCTGGCCCAGGCCTGCGCCGATCTGCCCGATGTCGCCGACCTGCTCGACGACCTCGCCCGCCGCCGGCTCTACAAGCGGGTCTACCTGTTGACCGTGGCCGGTTACGGCCGACCGGGGGTCGACGCCGAGCAGCAGGCCGCGCTGGCCGCCACCTACCACTACGATGCCGCCGCCCGCCGTCAGGCCGAGGAGTCCCTCGCCGCCAAGCTGAAGCTGCCCGCCGGCGCGGTGATCCTCTACTGCCCCTCGCCTCGGATGCAGCTCAAGGAAGCGCACGTCCCGGTCCGTGTCGAACCCGGCCGGGTGGTCCCCCTGGCCACCCTCGGCAACCCCGAAGTCGCCAGCCTGGTCGCCAAACACCGCGCCCTCTGGGGCTTCTTTGTGGCCCTCCGCCGCGACCACGAACACCTCTTCGCCCGCGCCGGCCAACTCTGCGAAGAACGCTTCGGCCACGCCAACATGATCCGCCTCCAGGCCCGCGGGCAGTTGTCGTTCGAGTTCTGAGCGCCCGGCGGCCGCCGCCCCACGGTGGCGGCCAGGACCCACCCACGCGACGCGGGCCGGCGTCCACTCGGTCGCGGCAATCCGTGCGGTTGCCGACGGACCATGTGTCGTCCGCCGCCCCCGGTTGCCTTGCTGTCTCCCAACTCTCCCGCCCCAGGCGCCCTGGCAGCGGAGCTGCGGCTACAGGCCGAGTGCGACTCGGATCTGCTGGCCGAGGGCCTTAGCCTCTGTCAGGCTGGCCGGATCGTCACCGAAAGTCTGCACGCCGACCGACTCCACGGTCGCGTCTGGCCCGTGGAGCATCCGAACCCCGCTCATCTCGCACTGGTCGCCGTGCCCGCAGCGGATGCAGGGGACGTTGCCCAGCAGCACCATCGTGCCGACTGCGGTGATGCCCTCTTCCATCATCCAGAAGGCGATCTGCGCCCCGGCTGTTTCGGCCGCGGGCGGTAGTTGAGGTGCGCCGGGCTGGCAGGCGGTCGTAATCACGGCGGCCCCGACCTTGCCGCGATTCAGCCCGGTCTGGTGGCGCAGGCAGTACATCCGCTCCATGAAGGCCTTGCTGCGGGCGTCCAGGCTGCTGTACGGCGTGAAGGCCCCCAGCACGAAGGCGCTGGCCGCGCGGAACATCTCGGCGAGCTCGCGGCCGTCATCGGCCACCACGCAGGTGTTGGTCTCCAGACAGCCGAGGCACGCCCGGCAGGGCTCCAGGTTGTAGTCCGAGAGTTTGACGAACTTCGTCGGTAGACCCGTTGCGGTCAAGACGGTCTGCACCGCGCGATCCGTGTTGCTGCGCGGCACCGGGCTGCCACTGATTCCGAGCACCAGGTGTTCCATGCTGTCGCGCCCTCCGGGCCGGCTGCCCACTGCGCAGGCGCCACCCGGCCGGTAGTCTGGGTGACAACCGGGCCTGCGGTCTGTCAAGCATTGTACAGTGCGGCCCGATCCGGGACGTGTGCGTCGGAGGATAGGTGAGCGGCATGACCCGACTGCCCTGCATGTTCGACTTCTGGTTGTTCGCGGAGCTGACCCAAGCCGAACGAAGCCTGCTCGAAGATCACGCCACTCGCCAGGTATGGACGCCGGGCGAGGTCGTCTTCGCCGAAGGCGATGAGGTCACGATGGTGCTGCTGGTCACTGCCGGGCGGCTGCGGCTCAGCCGGTTCTCGGCGCACGGGCGCGAACTCGTCCTGGGCTACCTGGATCCGCACGATCTGGTGGGGGAAGAAGCGCTGTTCCGGCCTGCCACGTACCCTTACACCGCCACCGCCTGCGAGCCGAGCCACACCTGCGCCTGTCGCAAGGCGGACATCGAGCAACTCGCCACGCGCGAACCGGCCCTGGGTGCCCGCCTCACGCGCCGCCTGGGCGAGCGGTTGGAGCAGGCTGTGCAGTTGACCGACCTGGGCCTCTACGCTGTCCGCGAGCGCGTCCTGCGGGTGCTGGTGAGGCTCGCCCGCGAGCGCGGCTCCAGCGATGCCGCTGGCCGGCTGGTCGCTCCGCGGGTCACCCAGGAGGAACTCGCCAGCCTGGTCGGCGCCTCGCGCGTGATGGTCAGCAATGCCCTGCGTGACCTGCGCGAGGCAGGCGACGTCGAGCCGGCCGCGGGCCGTCGACTGCTCCTGACGGCGACGCCGCAGGCCGCCTTGCCGCCGAGGCGCTGCCGCTGCGACAACGACCCCGATCTCCTGCCCTGCCGTCCGAGCTGACGGTCTGCCCGTCTGGGCCGGGCTGCTGGAGGCGCTCGATCGGGACGCGCCGGCGACCGCCTACGGGGTTGGCGGCACACCTGCTTGGTGACAGCACCGGCGCCTGGGCCTGGACAGCAGCGGAGTGGTTGGCCGCCCGTTTGTGGACACTCGACGTGCCACCCGCCGCCGCTACGGCGCGCGGTCCCCACGGTGAATCGTCGTGCGGTTCTCCCAGGTTGCCGTGTCGCTGTCGGCGTCGTAGGTGAGCACGCGTTCGGCGCTGCCGGGGGCGGGGGGGCGGTCGGGGTGGGGCAGCCAACGGCGGTGGGCCGCAATCAGGTCGGCGTAGCGGCTGTCGGCGATCAGGTTGGTCCACTGGTGCGGATCGCTGTGGCAGTCATAGAACTCAGCGCTGCCGTCGGCGTATTGGATGTAGCGGTAGCGCTCGCTGCGGATGCCGTGGTTGCCCTGGTTGTGGGTGGTGATGGCCGGCTGGCGACGCGGCGTGGAGGCCAGCCGGAGTTGCGGCAGCAGGCTGCGGCCCTCCTGGTCGGGGCGTGGCGGCAGGTCACAGAGCTCGAGCAGCGTCGGGAAGACGTCGAGCAGTTCGGCGGGCTGGCGACAGCGGCCACGCCGGCTGACACCTGGACCGGCGAAGATCAGTGGCACGCGGGTGCCTTCGTCCCAGAGGGTGTTCTTGCCACTGATCAGCTTCTCGCCGAGATGGAAGCCGTTGTCGCCGCAGACCACCACGATGGTGTCGTCGGCGCGGCCACTGGCCTGCAGACCGGCCAGCAGGCGACCGATCTGGGCGTCGACGAAGCTGGTGCAGGCGAGGTAGCTGCGGACCAGGTGACGCCACTGCCCACTCTCTTCGAGCCAGCGCAGGCGGGGCTCGGGGAGGTCCCAGTGGAGGTACCACGAGAAGTCGGGCGTGTCGCGGCGGTCGTCGCGGCGGACCGGCGGGAGCAGGCGGTCGTCGTCGGGGTAGAGGTCGAACCAACGCTGCGTGGCGTAGCAGGGGACGTGCGGCAGGTAGTACCCGACGGCCAGGAACTGCGGCTGGTCGGGCGGCGCGTCGAGGAGCTGGCGGATGGCCCAGTCGGTGATCTGGTAGTCGCCCTTGTCCTCGTCACGATGCGGGAAGCAACCCCAGTCCATCGCCGGGTGGTTGCCCATCGGCGTGGGTGGGATCAGCTTGCTGGGCGGCCTGGCGCCGAGGCCGCCGGGCGGGCCCCAGACGGCGAACTCCGGCGGGTCGCTGGCCTGCCGGGCCTGGCCGCCGTGGTAGACCTTGCCGGTGGCAGCGGTGCGGTAGCCTGCGGCGGCAAAGGCCTGCGGCAGCGTTACGCGCTGGCGCAGCTCCGGGACCGTGCGGAACCAGGGCGCCAGACCGTAGATGCCGCTGCTGCTGGGCCGCAGGCCAGTCATCAGGCTGGTCCGCGACGGATTGCAGAGCGGCGCCTGGCAGTGCGCGTTGGTGAAAGTGGTGCCCCGCCCCGCCAGTGCGTCGAGGTGCGGGGTCCGCGCGGAGGGGTGGACGCCGAGGTGACCGAGCCAGGAGTTCTGGTCGTCGATGGCGATCAGCAGCACGTCGGGCCGCCGCGCCGCCCGCATGCCCCGCGTCGCCACCGCCCCCGCCGCCAGCGCCCCCAGCCGCAGCACCTCGCGGCGAGAAAAGGGGTCAGGACCCTTTTTCGCTCCCGCGTGCGGTGCCGCCGAAAAAGGGTCCTGACCCCTTTCTGTCATCGCGTCACCGGGGTAGTGAAGTCCCAGGACTTGCGGCCGTTGGCGGCGGTGAAGCGGAGGGAGGCGATGGCGGTGGGGCCGGCGCCGGGCAGGTAGATCCGGATGGTGCCGGTCGGGCCTTCGACCGGTAGCTCGAGCGAGAGGTCCTGCCACGCCTGGCCGCCGGTGGTGCGGAACGTGACGACCTGTCCCTCCGCCGGGAAGGTGGCCTGGGCGGCGGTCTTCCACTGCACCTGGCCGTCGCCGGCGGGGCCGCGCAGGCGGATCGTCAAGGTCAGCCGACCGCTGAGTTTGACGTTGCCGACGCCGATGAAGGGCGTGGCGGCGGTCGGCGTGACCTGCAGCGCGCCGGCGGCGAGGGCGAAGGTGCAACCGCGAGCCACCAGGCCGGTCAGCGGATCGGCGGCCGCGGGGGCGGTGGTGGCGGCCTGGTAGGCCGGGTTCGGGCGGGGGTAGAGGGCGCCGGTGTCCTTGACGAACTGGTCGATCAGGGCATTCAGCGCCGCCACCCGGGCCGGCTCGCGGGCGGCCAGGTTGGTGGTCTCGCCGAGGTCGTCGCGGAGGTTGAACAGCTCGTGCAGCCCTTCGTACTCGGGCCGCGGTTCGAACCGGCGGATCAGCTTCCAGTCGCCCTGCCGGACGGCCACGCCGGGCACCAGGTGCGGGAACCAGGTGAAGTAGGCCTCGCGCGCCAGTGGACCGCTGCCCCGCAGGACGGGCGTCAGCGAGACGCCGTCGATCACCTGGTCGGCCGGGCGCGCGACCCCGCAGAGGTCGAGCAGGGTCGGGTAGAGGTCGATCGGCCCGACCACCGCGGCGCTCTGGCTACCGGCGGCAATCTGCGCTGGCCAGCGGACCATCAGCGGCACGCGGATGCCACCCTCGTAGAGCCGCCCCTTGCCGTCGCGGAGCGGCGCGTTGTTGGTCGGCGGTTGATTGCCAGCCCACTTGCGCCAATCCTGCATCTGCGGCGTGGCGGCCTTGGGCGTGCCCTCGCCGACATCCTCCAGCGTGTTGCTGTGGGTGTTGCCGCCATTGTCGCCATAGAAGACGACGATGGTGTTGTCGCTCAACCCCAGCTCGTCGAGCTTGCCCAGAATCCGGCCGAGACTCTCGTCGACGCTCCGCAGCATCGCCGCCATGATGGGGTTGCCTTGCCGGCCGGTCGGGTCCTTGAGCTGCGCGAACCCGGCGGTGTAGGCCGGTTTGTGGCCCCACGGGCCGTGCACGCCGTAGTGCCACAGGTTCAGGAAGAACGGCCGGTCGTCGCGCCGGCTAAGGAACCGCAGCGCCTCGTCGGTGAGCCGGTCCGTGATGTACTCCCCGGCAGGCCCGTCGGTGATGCTGCCGACCCGCCGTTGGCCGGTCGGTTCGCCGTCCGGCACGACACCATAGGGCGAGAAGTAGCTGCCGGGCGGGCCGGGGTCGGGGTGGCAGTGGAAGGCGGTCTCGAAGCCCTGCTGCTCCGGCCAGTAGGGCCGCGTCAGCCCGAGGTGCCACTTGCCGAGGTGCGCGGTGCGGTAGCCCGCATCGCGGAGGGTCTCGGCCAGCGTGAGCTGCCGCGGCTCCAGGTAGTTGCGGCTCTCAGGCAGGATCAGCGGCCGGTTGGCCGGCGCGGTGGCGGCGAGCAGCGGCTGCTCGGGCGGCTGCGGCGGCTGGTGGCCGCTGGCGCTGGTGACGCCATGCCGGGCGCTGTACTGGCCACTCAGAATCGAAGCGCGGGTCGGCGAGCAGAGCGGGCAGGCGTAGGCGTCGGTGAAGCGCATCGCCTGGGTGGCGAGACGGTCCATCGCCGGGGTGCGGTAGTAGGTCGAGCCGTAGGCGCCACAGTCGCGCCAGCCCATATCGTCGACCAGGAAGAGCAGGATGTTCGGCCGCCCGGCGGCCCGCGCCGCCGACCGTGGCAGGCTCAGGGCCGCCGCCCCGGCCAGGGCGGTGGCACCCCGCAGAAAGGCCCGTCGGTTGCTCATCGGGCGACCTCCCCGGTCAGCGCAGCCACGCTGGCAAGATCGACGCCTGGGCTGCAAACAGAGCTTCCATCACCTCGCGAATCGTCGCCAGAGGCAACTGCGCGGCGGTACAGGGGTCGATCATCGCGGCGCGGATGGCGGCCTCGCGGTCCTGCTCCAGGACGGCCTTGACGACCAGCTCTTGCATCGCGACGTTGGTGGCGCAGAGCGCCGCGCACTGCGGCGGCAGCGGGCCGGCGTAGCAGGGGCGAAGACCGGCGCGGTGGACCAGCGTCGGGACCTCGACGCAGCAGCCCGGCAGCAGATTCGGGATCAGTCCGTGGTTGGGCATGTTGCCCGCAATCACGATCGGCTGGTCGGTCAGCATGGCGTGGATGATCCGCGCTCCGTACTCATTGGACCGCTTCAGCGGCGCGTCACCGGTGGCCATTTCGGCGACCTTGGCGGCCCGCTCCTGCATCCACTGCGTGCGCTTGCCCGGCTCGATGGCCCCGGTGTTGGGCAGGTCCAGGCGTTCGCGCTCGGCGTCGTGGCCGAGGTAGTAGGGCACGTACTCCGCCATGTGCCGGCTGGACTCGGTCACGAACAGCCCAAACTGCCGGAAGATGTCGAAGCGTACCTTATCTTTGGCATAGGTCTCGGGATCGTCGAGACAGGCCCGCAGTCGCGGGTAGAGGTCCTCACCCTGATGCTCCAACTGCGTGAACCAGGCCAGGTGATTGATGCCGGCGACCCGCCAGCGCAGCTCGGGCAACGGCAGACCCAGGTAGCCAGCCAACTGCGAGCTGGTGTGCTGCACACTGTGGCACAGTCCGACCGTCGCCAGCGGCGGCTGCGCCAGCGACAGGGCCCACTGGATCATGCACATCGGGTTGGTATAGTTCAGCAGTGGCGCGGTCGGGCAGAGCCGCATCATGTCGGCGGCGATGTCGAGGATCGGTGGGATGGTGCGCAGGCCCTTCATCACGCCACCGACGCCGACGGTATCCGCGACGGTCTGCCGCAGGCCGCCGACTTCGAAGGGGATGGTCTTGTCGAGACCCTCCTCCTCGACCCCGACCCGGATCGACAGCACCACGTAATCGGCGCCGTCGAGCGCCGCCTCGCGCGCGGTGCCGGCGTGCAGCCGGGTCGGGAGCTGATGCACCTCAACCCAGTGCCGCGCGACCTGCTCGATCAGCGCGATGCGCTCGGCGTCCGGGTCGACCAGCCACAGCTCGCCGGCGGCCAGTTCCGGGAAGCTGAGCATGTCCTGCACCAGCCGCGGCCCGAACCCGAGGCTACCGGCTCCCAGGAAGGCAATCTTCGCCACACCACGACTCCCGCCGCCCGCGCGGCCGGCGGCGTTGTAGCACAGCCGACGGGCGGAGTCCAGCGGAGCGGCGCGGGTGGCGCCGGGTGTGCCTCGATGGCACGCTCCGGCCGCTTTCGCTGTCGCTCCTCAGTCGCCCGCCCAGCTCAGCATCGTCGCCTCGACCGGGTTCGAGGGCAGGGTCACTTCCTGGAGCGTGCCATAGCCCTCGCCAGTGCGCTCGTTGCGCAGGTCGGCGACGGGGCGGGCGAAGCGGATGGTCACCGGCTGGGCGGCCGCTTGCAGGCCGAGGGCCCAGTTGCCGGCCTCGGAGCTGCCGCCGACGGCGGCCTTCTGGACCAGCAGCAAGGTGGTCCGGTCGCCCTTCGTCCAGCGCACCAGCTCCGCGTTGCGGGGACGCTCGGGGCGGCCGGCGGCGGCCACGGTGACCGTCGGCTGGACCGCGCGGAGCACCTCGCCGACGAAGGGCCGGCGCTGGGCGGCCGTGGTCGGGCCTTCCTGACGGACCATCAGATAGCGTTGCGGCGAGAGATTGAGGTAGACCGCGCGCCCCTGTCCGACGGTGCGGGGCTGGCCGGCCGGCAGGCGGCGCTCGGCCACGGCGTAACCGTCGCGCAGGGTCACCGGGAGGGTCTCCAGCAGGGCCCGCATGGTCGGGGCGCTGTAGCCGGCGTCCTGGTCGGTCTCGACCCACAGCCGCGGCCCGAAGAAGTCGGCTGCAGCTTCACGGCCATCGTGCGTGACGCCAAACAGGTCGTCCAGCGCGCCGGCGCCGCGGGCGCGGCCGTGCTGGTCAAACAGCCCGCAGGCGAAGTCGGCGAGCACCGTCCCGCCGCGCTCGGCGAAGGCCCGGATCTGCGCTGCCTCGGCGTTACTCAGGGCGTAGCAGGCCGGCAGCACCAGCACGCGGTAGGCCGGCGGCACGCCGTGCAGCGCGACCTGGTCGTAGCTGAGGTAGTCGAACTGCAGGTCGCTGTCGGTCAGCAGGTCCTCCCAGGCGCGACGGACGAGGTGGCTGGTGCCGAGCTGGTGGTCGTTGCCGCGATTGACCCAGGTGCGGCCGTGGGCCTGGGCGTCGAGGCACCAGCTTACCTGGAGGGAGGGATGCGAGTAGTAGAGCGCGATGCCGTCGTGGCGGCGGGTGGCGCCAGCCAGCTTGGGACCCTGCACCGTGCCAAGCTCGCGCAGGGTAGGGGCGAACTCGCGCAGCCAGGGCCGCGGGGTGGGGCCGTCGAACCAGCCCTCGACCCAGCCGATCATGCCGCGGTTGCCCTGCGCGAAGTAGTACCAGGCCTGCCAGATGTCGTTGGCAACGCCGCGCTGGTCGCTATGGAAGTGCGTCGAGACCTGCGGCAGGCGCGGCGCCAGCGAGCGGATCACGGCCTGCGCGCCGCCCAGGTTGTAGGCCTCGACGAACTGCACTTTGCGCAACAGCTTGGCGTAGTCGTAGCCGCCCCAGAGGTTCGGCGCCTGGCCGCCGACGAAGCCGCACGGCGTGGCCGGGTCGACGCTGTTGCTGGTGGCGACCAGCTCGCCGAGAAACTGCGCCCAGAGGCCGTCCTGCCAGGTCAGCCGATCGAGCAGCGGGGAGAAGTCGAGTTGCCCCAGCGGACGGTCGTACTGGGCCGCCAGGAAGTCCGGCGTGACCCACTGCGGGGCCGGCGCGTCCGGGCCATAGAGGCGCTGCAGCCAGGCGGCGTAGCCGGCGTCGTCGGCGGTCAGGCGCCAGGCCAGCGGGCGGACGAAGATCCCGGAGCTGAGCTCGTCATCCAGCGCGTAGGCGACTCGCTGCGGACTGCCGCGGAGGGCGCCGACGCGTTGCCGCACCAGGCCTTGCAGCTTGGCCAGCAGCGCGGCGTCGAGCGGTTGCGGGCCGTCGCTGCCGTGGCGCAGCAGCCGCGCGTCGTGCTGGTCGGGGTTGAGCTGCTGGCGGTTGTTGGCGCCCCGCAGGTAGAGGTAGCCCTTGCCGGCGGTGTGGTCGTTGTAGAAGCGCAGGCCGTAGCGCTCCAGCCACTCCAGCGGCCCCTCGCCGTGGTCGGTGAAGCCGCCGTTGAAGCCATACTCCTGGCAGAACCGCCCGCCCGCCGCGGCGGTGCCGATGCTCCACTGGTAACGCCACGGCATGTACAGCCAGGTGTCCCACCGCCCGAGTTCGCGCTCCGCGGTGTTGGGCACCGCCTGCCACTCCGGCGCGCTGCGCAGGAACTCGACATACGGGTCGGCCGTGCCGACCGGGTCGGCGAGCAGCGACAGGCTGAGCAGCCAGGCAGTCATCGGCAGTCTCCGCTGCCGCCAGCATGACGCCACCACCGCGCCAAATCAGGGCCGCCAGGTCACTGGCAAGGTGAACTGGTGCTGCTCGCGGGCCGGGACGTAGGCCGTCGACTCCACCAGCAGCTCCCGGCTGGTGTCCCAAGTGATCACCTCCACCTGGTTGACGGCGGGCTGGAAGCGGTAGATCCGGAGCGGGCCGCTGGAGGTGTAGTCGCTCATCAGGGCATGGACCGGGTTGCCAGCGTCACCGGTCGTGGTCAACCGTGCGGCGGTGGTACGACTCTGGTCGCCAGAGAAGATCAACCGCAGATTGGGGTGCTTGCGGAAGCACTTCTGCCAGGCTTGAGCAGGCGTGTTGCCCCGCTCGCCGTGGGTCTTCGACCAAGTCATCCGACCCTTCGGCAAGGTGAAGTATTCCTCCGCCGCCACGGGCTTGGTGACGGGCCCAAGGTCCATGTGGGTGGTCACCAGCGCCAGCCGGTCGACGTGCTGGCGCAACACGCCGTCGGCCCAGGCCAGGACGTCGTCCGGCGCGTTGCACTCCAAGCTGACATGCACGAAGCGCAAGCCAGCGCCCTCAAACACCTGCCAGCTATTGGCATTGTTGCCAGAGTGCTGCGGCCGGGCCGGGTCGGCCGCGAAGCTGCCGCCGTACCAGGGGAACGCTCGGAAGCCGGCGGACCCGCAGAACTGCTGAAACAGAGCCGAGTCGCCGGCCCCGGTCATGTCGTGGTTGCCGGGGGTCAGGCTGTAGGGCACCTTGCCGTGCAGCAGATCCAGGCAGCGCCGGGCTTCCGTCCACTGGGCCTCGTTGTTGATGTCCACGATGTCGCCGACGTGGCTGACGAAGGCGATCTTCTGCCGCTCCAGGTTGGCGACGATCCAACGGCAGTGGTTCTCGAAGATGCGGTTGGTGAGCGGGCCGAGGTCTTCTTTGCCGGCGGTCTTCCCAGCAGCGGTGCGGTAGGCCTGGGTGTCCGGTATCACCACCACGCTGCAGGTGCCGTCCGGGGCGGGGGCGAGTTCGGCCGCCCGACCGGCAGTCACCAGGCCCGCCAGCAGCAGCAGCCACCCCAACCACAGCTTGCGCATCGTGCCGCCTCTCGCGCCGTTGCCTGCTCACACGATGCCGTAGCGGCTGGTGATTGGCAAGGGCCCCTGGCAGGAACCGGGTGCCGGCCGGCCAAGCGCCGGGCCGGAGGTTGCGATGACCATTGCGCAGCGCGACGACGTGGTCTTGCGGCACGGCACGACGGACGACCTGGAGGCGGTGCAGGCGATTGCGACCGCTTGTTGGATGCCGATCTTCGCGAGTTTCCGCCAGCTCGTCGGCGAGGCCATCTTCGCCGAGGTCTGGGGTGGTGACCCGCCGTCCTGGATCGAGCAGCGGCGGCAGCACTACGAGCGCTGGCTACGGGAGAAGCCGGAGTCGATCTGGGTCCTCGACCGGGCCGGCGAGCTGCTGGGCTTCGTGACGTTCAACATCGACCCCGCGAAAGGCCTGGGCACCCTCAACACCAATGGCGTGCGGCCCGACCTGCGCGGCCAGAGCTGGGGCACCTTCATGTACCGCGTCGTGCTGCAGCACTTCCGCGACCTGGGGCTGGTGACGGCAACCGTGCAGACCGGGCTGGACGACTCCCACGCCCCAGCCCGGCGGGCCTACGAGGCGGCCGGCTTCCGGGCCAACACGCCGATGGTGAACTACTATCTGGATCTGCGGGAGTCACACTAGGCGCCGGCAGGCCAGGAGTGACGCGGCGATCGCTGCGCGGTTGGCGGTGAGATTGCCGGTCCGGTTGGCCGGCAGGCGGAGTGACCCTGGATGAGCGTGGTACTGGAGCCAGCACTGTCAGGCGGCGACATCGAGCTGGAACTCGGCTCTGGCGAAGTGGAGGCCGAGGACCTTTCACCTGCCGAGATCACGGATCCGTTCGATCCTCGCCAGATTCGGATGACGGTCCGGCAACCGACGGTTCAGCTGCTGCTGACGCGGCTCCGCGAGGGAGAGGTGGAGCTCGATCCGGATTGGCAACGCCACGCCGGCATCTGGAAGGACCAGCAGCAGAGCCGCTTGGTTGAATCGCTGCTGATGAAGATCCCCATTCCTGCGTTCTACTTCGACGAGCCCGAGTTCGATGGCCACTGGGTGGTGATTGACGGTCTCCAGCGACTGACCAGCTTGCAGCGCTTCATGCTCGAGACGCCCGGCCTCAGGCTGACCGGACTGGAGTTCCTGAAGGACCTGACAGGTCACTGCTACAGCGATCTCTCGCGGTCGCTCCAGCGGCGGCTGCTAGAGACCGAGCTGACGGTCGTCGTGATCGAAGCCGGCACTCCGTCCGCGGTGAAGTTCAATGTCTTTCGGCGTCTCAACACCGGCGGAATGCCGCTGACGCTCCAGGAGATCCGACACGCCCTCTACCCCGGACCGGTGGCGGCGCTGCTGCGGGGGCTGGCGGACAGCGGCGAGTTCGTCACGGCCACGGATGGTGCTGTTAAGCCGGCTCGGATGGCCGACCGAGAGTGCGTGCTGCGCTTCCTGGCGTTCTGCCTACATCCTTACGAGGATTACGATCGCGAGGAGCTGGGTGAGCTGCTCACTGAGTCGATGCGCCAACTGAACGCCATGTCAGACTTGGAGCGAGAGGAGTTGGGGCGCCGCTTCCGGCGTTCGATGCAGGCCGCGTCCCAGATCGTCGGTCGCCACGTCTTCCGCAAGTACTTCGGCCCCGACCAGCCACGCCACCCGGTCAACAAGGCGCTGTTCGAGTCGTGGGCAGTCGCCCTCGACCGTCGGACCGACTCCGAGCTGCAGGCGCTTGCCGCGCACCAGGAGCAGGTCTTGGCGGGGTATGCGCAGCTCTGCTGCGACCAGGAGTTTGCGGCAGCGATCTCTGGTAGCACCGGCGATGTGCGGAAGGTGAAGCTGCGCTTCGGGAAGATCGAGGCCATGCTCCAGGAGCTGGTGCCATGATCCGGCGGCTGCAACTACAGCGGTTCAAGTGCTTTCTTGACCTTGACCTTGACTTCGCCCCCCTGACCCTTCTGGCAGGATGCAATAGCGCTGGCAAGAGCACCGTCCTGCAGTCCCTCGCCCTCCTGCGGCAAGCTGCCGAGCAGGATGGGACGCTCGCTTGCGGCCTGCCGCTGCAAGGCGACTATGTGGCACTGGGCGATGCCCGTGATGTGCTCTCGGACAGCGCTGACGAGGAGAGCATCCGGATCCGGCTCGACTGGGGCGAGCAACAGGCCGAGTGGCTGTTCGGGTACCGTCCAGGCTGGTCGGTCTTGACCGTCGAGAACCCGGCGCCGCCGCCGCCGCTCCCTCCCTGCGGCGGAGACTTCCAGTACCTCTCGGCGGACCGACTTCGGCCGCAGGTCTGCCATCTGCTGGATGATCGGGCCATCCAACGGCGTTCTGTGGGCGCCTGTGGCGAGTATGCCGCGCACCTGCTGGGAGCCTTGGGCAGCGTGCATATTGACGGTTACCAACCGCATCCGGCCAGCAGGCAGCTCGACCTCAATGTCAACCAGGCCCTCGCCGAGCTATGTGACGGTGCTGAAGTTCAGGCCACAGTCGAACGCGACCGGGGGCTGGTGACGCTACGTTACATCCAGCGAGGGCCTGTTGGTGTGACCTACCGGCGTCCCCAGAATGTCGGTTTCGGCCTGACCGCCGTCCTGCCCGTGGTAGTCGCCGCGCTGACCACTCGGCCGGGCGGGTTGTTGGTCGTCGAGAACCCCGAAGCGCATCTCCACCCCGCGGCGCAGCGGCGGGTGACCGCGTTCCTGGCGCAGGTCGCTGCACATGGCGTGCAGGTGATCCTGGAGACTCATTCCGATCATGTGCTGAACGGTGTCCGCACGGCCCTGGTGCGCGGCGACCTGGCTGAGTCCCAGGTTGCCTGCCACTTCTTCTCGGCGCCGGGCACCGTCGCCTCGCCCCGACTCCTGGCTGACGGCAGCATTGCCGAACCGCCGGCTGGCTTCTTCGATGAGTGGGAGCTCGCCCTCGATGAGATCCTGTTTGGGGAGCACCGCTGACGATGGCCGGTGTGCTCAACGACCTTTCGTTCGTTGCGGCCGACACGCCCGCCGAGGTGCTTGGCCGCTTGCAGACCTTGCTGGCCGTGCAGGCGGCAGCGCGGCAACTCGACCCCGGCTGGCAGCTCCAGGCGACCCTCGCCCGGCACGGGCTGATGAACCGCGAGTTGGCGCCCGACTACCCGCTGGCCAGGGCAATCAACGACATCCAGGCGCCGGTCAATGTGCGGCAGTTGCTCAAGGCCACATTCGCCAAGATGGCGTTGCTGAGGGCCGACGATCTCGATGACGCCGGAGAGGAGTGGACCGTCGGCGACGAGTCGTGCCCAGCTCTGATGGCCGCTCACAAGCTCGACCGGTTGGCCATCAGCCTTGACAGCAGCGACCGCTGGCGAGTTGCCTCGGTTGAGCTGACGTGCCGCACCCTGACACCCGCAGGCGGCCTCACCGAGCTCCTGCGTCCCGTGCGGCATGCCTCGCAGCCTGGTCACATCAAGGAGCACGCCGCCTGGCTCGCGCCTGACCGTACCATTCGGTCCTGGCAACACCTGTGGGAGCAGTGGTCCGGGTGGTTCCCAGACTTGGAGATTGGCAGGGATGTGGTCGAGCACACCAGGAAGTTGCCAGCCAATGATGCAACGCTATTCCGAACCCTGCAGCGGCATCTTGCCGCGCTGCAGAAGTTCGCAGCGACCAGCCCAAGTGAAATCGCTGGGGCCGCCATCGACGTCGTGGCGAGCCCCGACTCCGAGGCCACCCTCAGGCAGTACCCTCCATCGCGCCAACACCCGTGCCATGATGGGGAGGTGGTGCTATTCTCCTGGCACACCAGGCTCGGCGATGGGCGCCGCATGTACTTCGCTCTGCACCGGGGCCGGGTCGTCATCGGGTACCTCGGGCCGCACCTCCCGACGGTACGCCACCCGGGTTGATCCCGACTCACTCAGGCACCTGACAAGAGCGTGGTTGCGTCGGCGAGACCGTTGCGGTACCCTGCGCAGAAGCTGCCTGAGCGAGGATCTGAACCATGTCGCTGACCGTTGCGCCGCCCGCTGAACGCGGCACGCTGACCCGTGGGCCGGAGGATCTCTCGCCGTGGAGCCGCGCTCTGCGGGACGACGTGGCGGCCCATGCCACCGCCTACGACGAACGCCTGCTGCTGGTGGCCGAGAGCTTCCGCGCAACCGCCGACGAGCCGCAGCGCGAGTTGCGGTGGGCGCATTCGGTGGAGACCGTGCTGCGCCGCTGTCCGGTGCGCGTGCGGGTTGGGGAGCGGCTGGTTGGGTGGCACCCGAACTGCCAGAGCGACGAGGCGACGCGGGCCAGCCTGCAGGAGGCGCGAGCCTATCTGCACTCGCAGCAGTACTGGTGTGCTGCCAGCGAAGGGCATCTGGCGCTCGACTACCCGGCGATCTTGCAGCGCGGGCTGGACGACTACCGGCGGGAGATCGAGCAGCGCGCGGGCGAGGCCGGTGACGAGGCGCAGCGGGTCTTCTTGGCCGCGGCGCGCCAGGCGCTGGTGGCCTTGCAGGGTTACATCGGACGCTACGCAGAGCTGACGGCGACGCTGGCGGCCGAGGAGCTCGACCCAGACTGGCGGGCCGAGTTGCAGCAGATCGCCGCGATCTGCCGGCAGGTGGTGGGTGGACCGGCGCGGACCTGGCGCGAAGCGCTGCAACTGGCCTGGTTCTGCCTGTTGGGGGTCTGCCTCGAGGAGTCCGAGATTCACCACTGCTTCGGGCTCGGCCGGCTCGACCAGTGGCTGCTGCCGTACGTCGTGGCCGACCGCACCGCGCGGCGGCTGGACGAGGCTGAGTTGGACGACCTGCTGGACCAGATGCAGATCAAGTGCAACGAGTTCAGCGGCCGGTCGATGAGCGCCGTGATCATGGGGGTCGCCGGCCGCCGGCCGGACGGCTCGTCGGGCTACAACGAGCTGTCCCACCGGCTGCTGTACAGCAGTTGCCGCGTGCGGATGTACTTCCCGGGGCTCGACATCTTCTGGCACCGCGACCTGCCGGCCGACTTCGTGCGGGATGCCTGCACGCTGCTGCGAAACGGCAACGGGCAGCCGTCGTTCTTCAACGACGACCTGATCATCGCCGGCCTGCGGCGCTATGGGCTGCCCTACGAGCACGCGGTCGACCATTTGCCGTCGACCTGTACCGAGACCAGCATCCAGGGTCGCAGCAACCCCTGGGTGGCGTGGCCTTACCTGAACCTGCCGCTGGCCCTGTTGGGGGCGCTCTACGGCGGCGTGCGACCCGATGACGGGCAGCCGGTTGGCCCGGCGACCACGCTGCCGCAGACCTACGACGAGCTGCTGGCGGCGTTTGACGTGCAGCTCAAGCACCAGGCCGACGAGGCGGTGCGGCGGGGCAATCGCGACCAGGCGGTGGCTGCCGAGGCGCGGCCGTTCCCGCTGCTGAGCTGCTTCATTCAAGGCTGTCTCCAGCAGGGCCGCAACATCAGCCACGGCGGTGCGACGTACACCTTCCTGCAGCCCGAGGCGGTCGGCGTCTCGAACTGCGTCGACAGCCTGGCGGCGATCCGGACGCTGGTGGTGGACCGGCAGCGCTACAGCCTGGACGACTTCCGGGCGGCGCTGACCGCCAACTGGGAGGGTCACGAGGCGTTGCGCCGGGCGGTCCAGCGGGACTGCCCGAAGTACGGCAACGACGACGCCTGGGTCAACGACCTCTTCGCCTGGGTCGCCGGCCGCTGGTGTGACCACCTGGAAGGCCAGCGCAACCACTTCGGCGGGCCGGTCTTCCCCGGGTTCCTGGGCTGGACGGTCTGGATTCAGTTTGGCCAGCAGACCCCGGCCACACCCGACGGGCGGGCGGCGGGCGAGCCGCTGGCCAACAGCCTGGCGCCGGCCAGTGGGGTGAAGTTGCGGGGAGTGCCGTCGATGCTGCTATCGGCCAGCGGTCTCGACCATGCCCGCGGTCTGGGCGGGATTACCTTCAACGTGCGCTTCAACGGCGCCAGTCTGGCGGAGCCGGGCGGCCCCGAGCGATTGGCGGCCATCGTCGGCACGGCGCTCGGCGAGCTGGGCCTGTACATGACCCAGATCGAGATCGCCTCGACCGCCACGCTGCGAGCGGCGCAAGAGCGGCCGGCCGACTACGCGGACCTCTACGTGCGGATCGGCGGCTACCTGGTGCCCTTCACGCTGCTCGGACCGGCCGCCCAGAACGAAGTCATCGGCCGGGCGGAGCTGGCCCTGTGAGCACGCCGCGCAGCACCTTGCGGGCGGTCGTCGGGACGGTCTTCGCGGTCGACGAGACGGCCACGCACGACGGCCCGGGGCTGCGCATGACGGTCTACCTGAAGGGCTGTCCGCTGCGCTGCGTCTGGTGCCACAGCCCGGAGTCGCAGGCGCCCGAACCGGAGATCGTCTGGTACGCGACCCGCTGCCAGCGCTGCGGCGCCTGTGTCGAGGCCTGCCCCCAACAGATCCGGTCGTTCAGCGGCGATGGCGCCGACCCGGCCGCCTGTGAGCTCTGCGAACGCTGCGTCGAGGCCTGCTCGTCGCAGGCGGTGGAGGTCAAGGGCCAGTTGCTGACGGCGGGCGAACTGGCCGACCGGGCGCTGCGCCTGAAGCCGTTCTACGTCCACGGTGGCGGCGTCACCCTGACCGGCGGCGAGCCGACCTTCCAGCCGGAGTTCTGCCTGGCGGCGCTGACGCTGCTGCACGAAGGTGGGCTGCACACGGCCCTGGAGACCACCGGGCTGTGTCGCCCCGCCGTGCTCGACAGTCTGCGCCCCGTCTGCGACCTGTTCCTGTTTGACCTGAAGCACGCCGACGACGCGCTGCACCGGCGCGACACCGGCGTCTCCAACGAGCGCATCCTGGCCAATCTGGCGCACCTCACCGCCAGCGGCGCCGAGGTGCTGGTGCGGGTGCCGTGCATTCCGGGCCACAACGACGACCCGGCGACCATCAAGGCGATCGCCCGGACGGCGGCGGCTTGCGGCGTCCGGCAGATCAGCCTGTTGCCCTACAACCCGGCGACGCCGGGGAAGTACGCCTGGCTGAACCGCGACTATCCCCTCGGCCGCCGCGAACCGCAGAGCCGGGACCAGATGGAGCACCTGGAGGCGCTGGCCGCCGCGGCCGGGCTGCAGGTGGTGCGCTGAGGGGCTACTCCCAGAACGGCGGCAGCTCGTCGGCGCCGCAGCGCTCCAGGCGGTCGCGCAGGCGCGCCGCGGCTTCGTAATCCTCGTGGGCGATGGCGTCAGCCAGTTGCCGCTGCAGGTGATCGGCTTCGGAGCGTGGCCGTTCCTGCTCGACCGCCCGGGCGCGCTCGGCGAGCGTCTCGACCTCGCGCGCGATCGGGAAGCGGTCGCCGTGCTGCGCCCCAAAGGCCCGGATGCTGGCGATGGCCACCTGCAACGCCCGCGCCGCGGCGTCGTGGTCGTAGTCGGCGACGTGCAGCTCGCAGCGCGCCAGGGCGTTCATCATCGTGATGTAGGGGCGGTACTGCTCCAGCTCCCAGCGGTCAGCCTCGGTCGAGGAGTGGCGCCAGCAGAGGTCGAGCACCGTCAGGTTGCGTGCCGTGTCGCGCTCGACGGTCTGGTAGCGCCCGAGGTGGAAGCAACTGAAGTAGCGCTGGTAGACCTGCGCCGCTTCGCTGCGGAGGTTTTCGCAGTCGGCTGGCGTCAACTGGAACCCCTCGATGGTGTGGTGCCGCCGCCGGTACTGCTCGCGCTGCGCCAGGTGGTACTCCAGCAGGCCGGCGAAACCGTGCGGCCGACGCCCGTCGGGCCGACCCTCGAGGGCCAGTTGCAGCACGCCCAGGTCGAGGCGGATCTGCAGTTGCTCGGTGCCGTCGTCGCCCGTGATCACCCGCAGGCAGAGCCCCTCGGGTTGGTAGGGCCAGCGCTCGAGCAGGTCGCCAATCGTCCGTCGCGGCACCGTTAGCGCTCCTCCGTGGCGTGGGTGACGGCCTCTTGCAGGCACCGCAGGTCGGCCTGCAGCCCGGCCCGTCGCTGCTCCGGGGTGAGTTCGCTGCTGCGCAGTTCGTAGCGGGCGAACTCCACTTCGATCCAACCGTCGAACCCGGCCGCGATCAACGCTTGGATGATGCGACGGTAGTCCAGTTCGCCGTGTTCCAGCGCCGAGGGCTGCCCGCCGAGGTGATTCTGGGCGTGGCAGTTGCCAATCCGCGGGCCGAACCGCCGCACTTCGTCGCAGGTGGCCGTCGTGTCCAGCCCGGCGGCGTACTGGAAGTTGAGAGTCACCCGCGGGTCGGTCAGCGCGTCCAGCAGGCGCTGCGTGCCGGCCGCCGACTCGGTCAGCGTGCGGCCGTGGCGTTCGACCGTCAACTCCAGGTCGCCGCAGACCGCCAGCAGCCGCCGGAAGTCGTGCAGGCAGGCGTCCCAGTCTTCGCGGCTCGCCTCGGAGTCGCTGAGGCCCCCGGCCCAGACCCGCATCCGCGGTGCGCCGTAGCCCCGCGCCGCCGCCAAGGTGCCGTCCAACTGCGCCGCGAAGTCCTCCGCGCCGGGGCGCAGGTAGCTGCCAAAGACCGCGGTCTCGAGGCCGGCCGCGCGCACCACCGCGGCGGCGGCCGCCCCGGCCGCGGCGGTCAGGGCCGGCAGGTGCGGCGGCTGAGCCCACAGCTCCAAGCCGTCGAAGCCCAGCTCGGCGGCTTCGGCGCAGACTTCCGCCAGGTCGTCGTAACGCCGAGCGATGCTACACAGGCCGTACTTCACGACTGCTCCTCCGTCAGGCGCGACTGCACCTGCGTCACCGTGCGCACCTGACTGCCCGGCGGCACATCGCGCGTCAGGAACACATTGGCGCCGATTTCGCTGCCCCGTCCGATGGTGATCGGCCCCAGAATCGAGGCGTTCGAGTAGATCACCACGTCGTCCTCGACCGTCGGGTGGCGCTGAATCCGTTTCTGCGGGTGACCCTTGGCATCCAGCGGGAAGCTCTTCGCGCCGAGGGTGACGCCCTGGTACAGCTTGACGTTGTCGCCGACCCGCGCCGTCTCACCGATCACCACGCCGGTCGCATGGTCGACGAAGAAGGCGCGTCCGATCTGCGCGCCGGGGTGGATATCGATCCCCAACGTGGCGTGGGTGTACTCGCTGATCACCCGCGGCACCAGCGGCACGTCCAGCTTGTACAGCTCGTGGGCGATGCGGTGCGCGGCGACGGCGTGCAGGCCGGGGTAGGTCAGCATCACCTCGGCGTAGCTCATCGCCGCCGGGTCGCCGAGGTAGGCGGCGGTGATGTCCTGCACCAGCGCAGCGCGCACCGCTGGCAGGGTCTCGAAGAAGTGATGCGTGATCGCCCAGCCCTCGGCGAGGCGATGCTCCACCGGGATCTCGTTGGCGGGCCGGCCGCTCTCGCGAGTCTCGTGCTGCACGAAGGCGGCCCGCCAGCGGTAGGTCAGGGCGCGCGAGATCTCGACCGCGAAGAGTCGAAAGGCCCGCGAGAGCCGCTCGGCGAGGAACAGGTGCAGCAGCTCGGGTTGAATCGCCTCGGGCGACATGCCGCCGGGCAGCAGCGCGGCCTTGAGCAGCTCAAACGCCTCAATCACCCGCCGGCGATGCGGCAGATCGGGCCCGACAGCATCGGGCCGGTCCTCGGCCACGGTGCTGTAGAGCGGCAGCAGATTGGCGATCACTGCCTCGGGCACCGGGTAGGCCTCGAAGAAGTCGGGCATCAGGGCCTCCGCACCTGCAACCCGGCAGTCTAGGTCGTCCAGCGGGGCCTGTCAACGCCAGCATCCGCGGGCGCGCCGGCAGCAGCAGGAAGCTGGCCAGCGCCGCCGTACGATGCCCCGAGTGAGAAGTGGGATGCGTCAGCTCCGGGCAGTCCTGTGGCTGCTGTTGACAGCCGGCGGTGGTGGCCGCGCCACGGCGGCCGACCCGTTGCCAGCCAGGCGGTCGCTGCCAGCGCCGGCCGATGTCGACCGCGACGGCCTGCCCGACGCCTGGGAGCGCCGTCACCGGCTCGATCCTGCCGACGCTGCCGACCGCAACGGCACCAACCTCAGCGCACTGGGTTACACCAACTTGGAGCTCTACCTCAGCGAGCTGGCTGGCGATCCGGTGCGCTGGCGTTGAGCGGCCGGCGGGCTCAGGGCAGCAGCAGCAGGTCGTCGAAGGCGATCCAGGCGTAAGCCGGGCCGGGGTCGTCGTCCACCGCCACGAAGCAGACCTCGCGACCGTGCAGGTCGGCGACCTCCCAAGTGATCGTCTGGAAGCTGCCGGTGTGGTTCGGCGCGGCGGCCCGTCGCAGCTCGGCACCGCTGGCGGCGTCCAGCAGCGCGAAGTGGCAGCGGGTGCCGTGGCCGTCGGCCAGGAACTCGAGGCGTCGCCCGCGGATCTGGAACGGCGCCGAACGGATGGTGCCCGTCGCCGTCTCGCCGTGGGCCAGCGAGTCGGCGAACCAGCGCCCGGCGCCGCGCCGCTGCCAGCGGTCGCTGAGCGCCTCGCCAACGCCCCAGGCGGTGCCCTGGCAACTCCAGCCCGCGAGGTCAGCCCGGTCGAAGACGGCGACCGGCTGCGGCAGGTGCTGCGCGAAGCGCGCGGCCCCGGCCGGTAGCGCCGCAGCGGCCGGCGGTGCGCCGAAGCTGGTCACCGCCACGACTCCCAGACACGGGTGCGCGCCGATGCTCTCGACCGTCATGCTCTCGACCGGCCGCCAGCCCTGCAGGTCGACCGCGATCACGTTCAGCACCGCCTGCGGGGCGGCATAGCGCGGGCTGCGGCACCAGTCGGTGTCGGCGGTGGCGAAGTCCCCGATCACCGCCCGCGGTCCCCACCAGTCGAGGTCACCGGGGAAGTGCAGCAGCCGGCTGTGGAAGGTCCCATCGCCGCAACGCACGGTGACCCGCGCCACTGGGGCGTAGACGTTGATGTTGTCGAGCAGCGGCAGCAGCAGCAGGTAGACCTGCCAGGCGCGGCCACTGAGCGGAACCCGCAACGTGTGCTGGTCGAGGTGACGACTGACCACGGCCAGCCGCTCACCCGGCCCGGCGAAGCGCAGACCGGGCACGGTCGGCGGCTCGAGTGGCGTGCTGTCGAGGCCCGCCAGCGGCGGCTGCAAGCCCCACCAGGGCGGGTGACCGAGGCAGCTCCACCAGCGCCAGCCTTTCCAGTCGGCTGCAGCCTGCAACCGGTCGGCCGGCAGCTCGACCGGCTGGCAGCGCGCCAGGGCCAGGGCCCGCAGGTCGCTCTCGGCGGTGAACAGCGGCGCCAGGTCGGTGGTCGCGCCGTCGGGCCAGCGGTAGGCGCCCGGGCCCAGGTGGGCCAGGTCGGCGTCCGTGAGCTGGCGCTCGCCGAGCCGCCAGCCGGCGGGCGTCGCCGTCAACGGCGCCGCCGCGGTTGCTGCGGACCGGCTGCGCAGCTCGACCGGCTGCCACGGCGAGTTGGTGAGGTGCGGGTCGCAGGGCCGGAAGGCCCAACGTCGCCCGGCCGCCCGTCGCCCGGCCGCCCCGTAGGGCGCCAGCGGATCCGGTGCCGGAGTCGCCGTGACAACTGGCGCCGCGGCGGGCACCGTCAGCGGCTGCCAGGTCAGCTCCAGCTTTGCGGCGCGGAGCGGCCCGGGGCTGTCCCAGAGCACCCGACTGGCGTTGACCGCGCCGCTCAGTCGGCACGATACCGGCCGCCCATCGACCCGCAGGCTGGCGCTGCGGGCGGGCGGGATGAACATCCGCAGGGCCAGCCGTTGGGCCTGGCGACAGCGGCACTGCAAGGTCCGCCCGGTCGGCTGTTGGGTGACGCGGAGGGTCACTTCGGGCGTCACCAGCCGGGCGCCGGGCCAGGCCGGCGGGAGGCAAGGCGCCAGGGTCAACACACCGGCGGGCCGGTCGAGCCGCAATCCGAAGAGGCCTTCGATGGTCCCCGAGACGAAGACCCCGGCCGGCGGCGAGAAGTAGGCGGGCAGGTTCTCGGCGACCTCGGGCCAGCTCCCGCGGTTGGCCTCGTTGGTGACCCAGCGGGCGATCCACTGCAGCGGCCGCACCGCGCGTTGGCCGTCGCCGACCGCCGCCCAGCCGAGGGTGGCCCAGGGCTGCTGCTGCGCCCCATCCTGGCTGCCGACGGTGGCGCGCACATGGCGCGGGAAGTTGTTCGAGCAGAAGATCTGCCCCTCGGGCCCGGTCAGCGTGTCGGCGACGTGGAGCATCGACTGGTAGGCCTCGCGGCCGTCGAGCACGCCGCAGATCACCGGCCAGATGGCGCTATGGTACTGCCCGTCGAGGTGCGGCACCCCGAGTTGGTCGCGGTAGAAGATGAAGCGGCCCAGGTCGCGGTCAAACAGCTCGCGCCGCAGCGTCGCCAAGTTCGTCTGGCGCTGCGCCAGCAACTGCGCGGCCTCGGCGGGCCGGCCCAGGGCGCGGGCGAACTCCGCCCGCACGCGCAGCATCTCCAAGCCGGCCACACTCGGCGAGGTGCCGTCGTGGGGCGTCGAGATGTAGTCCTCCTGGTTGCCGATCTGCTGTCCAAACCCGAGCAGCCCGTTGCCGTCCGGGTCGTGCGCCGCAAAGGTCTGCGCCACGACGCGCCGCAGGGGCTCGTCGAGGGTCTGCAAGAAGCCCCGGTCGGCGGTCTGGCGCCAGTGGTGGTCGACCGACCAGACGAAGAACTGATTCCAACCTCCGAAATCGACCCGGGCGCGGCCGGAGGGGTCCAGGTCGGGCACCTGGCCAGACGGCTGCAAGCGGGCGGCGTGGGTCTCCAGGCACTCGCGGGAGCGGTCTTGCTGGCCCAGCCAGTCGGCCGCCAGGGTGTGCTGCATCGTCCAGAAGGTACCCCAGTGGCGCAGACTCTCGATCCAACCGAAGGGCCGCAGCCAGGTGTACTCCAGGTTGATCAGCGCGGCGCGGTAGGCTTCGTCCAGCACCGCGTCCGGGGTTTCGATGTGGCTGGCCTGCGGCAGGGCCGCAAAGCGCTGGCGGCAGGCCCGCGCCTGTAGCGAGCCATCGGCCGCCGCCAGCTCGGCGGCGCGCGCCGGATTGCTGGCGAAGGCCGCCACAACGTAGGTTGAGGTCACCGCCGCGGTGCGCGCTTCGACCCACGGTCCGGCCGCGGTCCAGGCCGCCGGGCCGGTCGCCGCCACCGCCGGCAAGACAGGGATCACAAACTGCGCCTGCCGGCCCGCGACGTTGACCTTGGTCGTGGCTGCCTCGGCCGGCAGCAGGTCGGGCTGGTGGATGTAGTCGGTCCGGATCACCTTCTCGGTACGCCAGGCGTGGATTCGAGTCCGGCCGGGCGCACCGTACCGCAGCAGCAGCCGCGCCGCCGGGCGGCAGGTGACCTCAAAGACGGCGGCGCCCTCCCACCGCTGGGTGTCGCGGCCCACGGTGGTCGGCAACGCGATGAGCCGTACAGCCACCCCACCGACCGTGCCGCTGACCTCGACCCCCGCCCCGTCCGGGCTGTTGCGCACCGCCCGATCCGGCGCCGCCGCGAGCCACTGTGGTTGGCCGTCGGCCCCGATCACCGCGACCCGCAGCTTGCCCAGCGCCAGGTGGTCGAGCCAGTCGGTGTGGTCGTAGGTGAACCAGCCGACCTCGCCGCCTCCCTCAAACGCCGAGACCAGCGTCTCCTGCGTCGCTGCGATCCGCTCGTAGGGCACCGCCGCCCCCAGCCGTCCGACGACCACCGCCAGCAGCACGGACCAGCGCATCGGCCTCTCCGGTCGGGTCGACTTCGCCGGCCGCCGGCGCCTCCTGCTCAGCACTGCTTGACCCGCCCCCTCGGATCCGGCAGACTTGCGACGGCGAGATGGGGGTGCGCGAGTCACATGGCGTGGCGTTTCGAGTGGGATCTGGCCAAAGCGAACGCGAACCTGGAGAAGCATGGCATCGCCTTCGACAAGGCCGTGACGGTCTTCGCCGATCCGCTGGCTCTGATCTCCTACGATGCGGCGCACTCCGTGTCGGAGGAACGCTGGCTGCTAGTGGGCTGGTCGGCCAAGCGGCGCCCACTGACCGTGTGGTACACTGAGTCTGGCGAGACGATCCGCTTGATCGGGTGCCGCCGTGCCACGCGGCGCGAGGTGGACGAGTATGCCAGGCAACCCGGCTTCTGATCCCCCGATGCCGTCCGAGCACGACTTCTCGAACGCTTCGGGCAACAAGTTCGCAGCCGACCTGCGCGCGGGTGTGGCGGCGCAGGTCGACGTTCGGGGCGGCCCGTCCCGGCAGGTGCTCTGGCCGCCGCGAGCCGAGGCCGGCCCGAACAGCCTGACCGGCATTGTCGATGATCGCCTGCACTACATCTACAACCCGGACGGCGACGTGCTGGCCGTCAGACTGCTGGCGTCGCTGGGTCAACCGGTCACCTCGCGGCCGGACCGGCGAGGCTTCGAGACGCTGATCTCCGACGAGACCGGGAGCGTCGTAGGGCTGGTGGTCAGCGGCTATCTCCGTCGTCACGACTTCCTGGAGCCGCTGTTGCCGGCGCACCCGGACGCGACGAGTTTGCGAGACTGGCTGGAGAGCAGTCTGGCCCCGTTGCGGGCCCTGTTGCCGGCCGCCTGACGCCCTGCTCAGCACTGCTTGACCCGCCCCCTCGGATCCGGCAGACTGCCGGCGGAGTCGTCGATGGAGACACCGCCCGCCGTGCTGCAGGTCACCCGGGAACTGCTTGAGCGGGGCCTTGAGACGCCGCTGCTGGACACCTCGCCGCTGCCGCAGTATGGCTACGGCCAGCTCGACTACGGCATGACGATTGGCCTCGAACGCACGCCGGGCGGCCGGCTGTGGGCCTGTTGGGTGGGCGGCGGCGACAGCGAGAAGGGCTTCTTTGTGCTGGCCCGCAGCGACGACGATGGCGAGCGCTGGTCGGACCCGCAACTGGTGATTGACCCCCATGCCGTCGACCTGCCGTGCGCCCGGCGCAGCCTGGTGGGGACGCTTTGGACCGACCCGCGGGGCCGGCTGTGGTTGTTCTTCGACCAGGCCCTGACCTACTTCGACGGCCGCGCCGGCGACTGGTACACCCGCTGCGACAACCCCGACGCGGCGACGCCGACCTGGTCGCCGCCGCAGCGGATCTGGCACGGCTGCACGCTCAACAAGCCGACGGTGCTGGCCACTGACGAGTGGCTGCTGCCCATCTCGCTGTGGACCCGCGACCGGATCACGGCGCCCTTTCGGGACCTCTTCCACGACCTCGACCCGCTCCGGCAGGCCAACGTCTTCGTCTCGCGCGACGAGGGCGCCAGTTGGCAGCGCCGGGGTGGGGTCTGCTTCCCGCGCTCCCACTTCGACGAGCACATGATCATCGAGCGCCGCGACGGTTCGCTCTGGATGCTCGCCCGCACGGCCGACAGCCTCTGGGAGTCGACCTCGCCGGATGCCGGAGCGACTTGGAGTCCGCCGAGGCGGTCGGTGATTGCGCATGTCAGTGCCCGGTTCCACCTCCGGCGGCTGCGGTCGGGCCGCCTGCTGCTGGTGAAGCACGGCCGGCGAGTGGACGAGCTGACCGCCGGCCGGAGTCACCTGACGGCCTTCCTGTCCGACGACGACGGCCAGACCTGGCACGGCGGGCTGTCGCTCGACGAGCGCAACGGCGTCAGTTACCCCGATGCTACCCAGGCGCCGGACGGCACGCTGTACGTCTCCTACGACCGCAACCGCGCCACCGACGGCGAAATCCTCCTGGCGCGGGTGACCGAGGCAGACATCGCGGCGGGCAAGCTGTCGACGCCCCGGTCGCGGCTGGGAATCCTGATCAGTCGGCCGCTCAAAGGCCGCGGGGAGCCGCCACGATGAGACCCGCCGACTGCTACGCGAAGCTGGTGGTGTGGTCCGACGCAGACCAGTGCTACGTCGCCACTTGCCCGGACCTGCTCTACGGCGGCTGCCATGGCGACGACCAGCAGGCGGTCTATGCGGAGTTGTGCCAGGCGGTCGACGAGGTACTGGCCATCTACCGCGCCGAGAACCGCGAGTTGCCACCGCCGCGGCGGGGGGCCGATCTGCTGTCGGCGTAGTCCCGGCGCGCGGCTCCTGCGCTGCTGACCCCGACGAGCTATGATGACGTCGGAGTTCAGTTTGCCTGCTACCACCGATGCTGTCTTCGCCGCCGCCGCGGCCGGCGATCGGCCTGCGCTGATCGCTCTGCTCGAGGCCGACGCCGGCCTGCTCTGTGCCCGCCGCGTGGGCGCCGACGGCCCGCGCGGCAGCAGCCGCAAGACCTTGCTGCAGGTCGCCGCGGAGGCCGGGCACTTGGAGCTGGTGCAGGCCTTGGTCGACCGCGGTGCCGAGCTCACCGAGCGGGCCGAATGGGGCTATCCGGCGGTGATGCACGCCGCTTGGGCCAAGCAGCAGGCGGTGGTCGATTGGTTCCTGGGCGCTGGCGCGGCTCACGATCACGGCCAGGGCGATCCGTTCTACGGGCTGGGGGTGGACCTCAACAACGCGGGCCGCATGGGCTGGACTGCGATCGTCCGGCGGCATGTGGAGCGCGATCCCCTGGCGGTGCATCGGCGCGGCCTGATCGGCGATTCACCGCTGCATTGGCCGGCGCACGACAACCACACCGACATCGTCACGTTGCTGCTGGACGCTGGCGCGGTGATTGAGGCCGACGAGGTCGGGCTGTATGGCGGCAAGCCCTTGCACTGGGCGGCTGAGCATGCCCCGGCCACCACACGGCTGCTGCTGGAGCGTGGGGCCGACCCCAACAGCCGCAACGAGATGCCGGGCGAGATGCTGGGGATCACGCCGCTGATCATGTGCGCTCGCCAGCGCAACGACTGCGCCGAGTGCGCCGAGTTGCTGCTGGCCGCCGGGGCCGACCCGGCCGCCCGCGGGGCGGACGGGCGGACCGCGCTGGACTGCGCCACCGCCGCCGGGCTGCCGCGCCTGACCGCGTTGCTCAGTCGGTAGGCGAGACCGTCAGCCGCAGCTCCAGGCGGCCGCGCCGCCCGGCCGGCACCGCGCCGCTGAGCGGATAGCCGGCCAGCAGGTACTCCGGCGAGCCGTACTGCCGGTGGTCCACCAGGCTCAGCGGCAGGCTGCAATCGACGGTCACCGTGGCGGCCGGACCGGCGACCCGCAGTTGCCGGCTGGCCGGCAGCAGCGGCGCGGTACCCAGGTCGGCCGGCAGCGTGATGCTCTGTCCTTCGGCCGTCGCGCGGCAGCCGCGGTAGAGGCTCACCGGGAAGGCGACCCAGTGGCGCCAGAGGCGGATCTGCAGGTCGGTGGCCGCCTCGTAGTCGAACCGCAGCGTCAGCTTGTCGTCCGGGCCCACCGTGACCGTCTCGGTCAACGTCACGCGCGCCGTGTCCTGCGCCAGGCTGGCCTGAAAGACCAGCTCGACGGCGCCGTCGGGCTGTGAGCGGACCGCCGGTGCGGCGGTCGCGGTGGCGGTGAAGGCCTTGAAGGGTGGGGCGGCCAGCAGCGGCCAGCCGCCGGTCAGCAGGCTCTGTCCGCGCCATTGCAGCGCCTTCAGCTCGCCGGTCGCGGCGAACCAGAGGTCCAGCCCGCCGGGCGTTTGGACGACCTGCTGCCCATCCACCGCGGCGGCGCGCACGGCCGCTGGGCGCTCGCGAGTCAGGCGCAGCGGCTGGTCGTCGCCGGCTGTCGGCGGGTCGTCGGTCGTCAGCAAGATCCGACCGTCCAGCAGTGGCAGCGTGAAGCGCGTGCCAACCCGGCCGCTGCTGACCTCGCGGTAGCGCCGCGGCAGCTCGACGGCGGTGTCGTAGCGGCTGCCGTTGACCAACACCAGGCCGCCGTCGAACTCGCGCTGCCAGAGCCCGTCGGCGCGCTTGGTGGCGGCGCCCCGGGGATAGCCCAGGGGGGCGTCGTACTCGGGGTACCACCACCACCGGCCGCGCCCGATGTTGGCGGCATCGTACCCGAAGTAGCCATCGCCCAGCAGCGTGGTGGTGAGGCCAAAGCGCAGCGTCCGCTGGTCTTGCTGGCGGGCCTGCTCAACGTAGGCGACCTTCTGGTCATGGCTCAGGGTCTGAAACCCCCAGACGTCGGCGTCGAGGCCCTGCGGGCAGCAGACCAGCATCGTGGTCACCGGTCGCCGGCTCTCGCGGCACCAGCGCAGGTAGCGGCCGAGGAACTCCTCGAAGTCAACCTTGCCGGTGATCACCCGGTTGATCTCGTCCTCGGCCAGGCAGCCGTTGAGATCGCCGAAGCCCCGGCTCGGGAGGTTCCAGTCGTTGACCATCACCACGGCCTGGCCGTTGCGCAGTTGCGCGGTGCGGGGGACCAGCCAGGGGTCGGGGCCCCAGCAGTCGTAGAACACGCCATCGAAGAAGCCGCGGCCGAGGATCTGCTCGCGCACCTGGTCGAGGTTGTACTGCAGCACGTCGGGCCGCCTGGTGTTGATGCGGTCCATGCCCGGCCAGCCACTCCAGCGCTGGCCGTCGCGGAGGTCCCACCAGGCCGCCGGCAACTGCGGGTCGTAGGGTCCCTCGACGACGTCGACGTAGGGCAGGAACAGGGCGTGCGGGTTGACCTCCAGGATCCGCCGCGCGTTGGCCTCGTAGTTGGCCAGGTGGCGGGCCCACCGGGCGTGGGTCCAGTCGTAGTGCAGGTCGTAGCCGCCGCCGATGAAGAGGTCCACCTTGGACCAGTACTCGCGCCCCTGCTCCCAAGTCCGCCAGCCCAGCCCAGCGCCGTAGCAGTTGCCGATCCGCGGGTAGGGCGGGTTGACCGCCCCCAGATCGCGCGCGGTACAGGCGGTCAGCAGCGTCGCGCCGACGAACAGGCCGAGCTTCATGGCAGGCTCCGCTCGTCCGCTTCCCCGCTGGCGGCAGGCTCCCTGCCCGCGCCGAAAGACCCACGGCCGGCAGGCGTTCCAGGGCGCAGGAGATCATCGTGTATGCGGAAGCGCAGGCCGAGTTCGACTTCGTCCGACGGCTGCTGGAGATGGTCACGGTGCTGCATGACCGCGGCTACCAGGGGCTGCGGGCCTTCCCCTACTTGGGCGGCGCGGGCTTCCTGCGGCTGCAGCTCCAGGCGCCCGGCCGCCGCGAGGACCTCTACTACTCCTGCGCCGCCGGGTACGAGGCCTACGACCTGGTCGCCACGCCGGATCACACCGTCGGGCAACTGGCCACCGCCCTGGAGGCAGTCCAGGCGCGCTTCTTGGCTGCCTGTCGGCTGGCCGACCCGGCCTACGCCGCCTGGCACGCCGCGGCGTTGGAGGTCGCCGGGCCGCAGGGGATCTACCTGATGCTCGACGGCAACCGGATGCCCGAACCAGCCGGCCCCTTCTACTGGCGGCCGGCAGACGACTGCCAGTGGGACGGTCGCTTGGAGTACTTGCCGCCGCAGCCGCCCCGCCCGCGCCGGCGGGCTCAGTCGTAGACCAGTTGCGCCGTGGCGCGGACGTCCTGGTCGGCGCGGCAGCGCAGCCAGTAGGCGCTGAACCAGGCCGGCAGCGTGTGGCGCCAGGTCTGGCCCGGGCGCACCAGCGGGGCACGGTAGACCTGCCACAGTCCGGTGCCGCTGAGGTCCACCTCGAGGGCCATCCGGACGGCCTGCCGCCCATCGTGGCGGAGCGCCACACGGCGGCGGTCGAAGCCGGTCAACAGGTAGGGATCGGACGGCTCGCCGGCCCGGACTGGCGTGTCGAGCCACGGTCCGCCGACGCCGCGGGGCTTGCCCAGCCGCCACAACTCATCGGCGACGCCGACCCACAGGCCGGCCCGGCCGTCTGGTGTCGGCACCACCCGTGAGTGCCGGACGCCCGGCCGCAGTCCCGTCAGGACCAGCATCCCACGGTAGCTGCAGTAGTCGTGGACCAGCCGGTCGCTGCCGGCGATCGGGCGCACTTTGGCGAAGCCGCCCGCGTTGCGGGCCGGGAGTTCGTAGAACAGGCCGCCCGCGCTGAACAGGTCGCGCTCGGTGCAGACTTCGCGGCAGACTCGCAGCGGTACGGCCGGCTGCAGTGGCTGGCCACTGACTCGCGGCAACCGCCAGCGCGCGCCGTCGTCATCGACAAACAGCAGCGACGCGCCGTCGTGCTGCACCACGCCGACCGGGATGGCGACCTGCTCCTGCAACCACTGCTGCGCCGTCGGATCAGCCAGCGGGCGCAGTTGCAGGTCGGCGGTCAGCTCGTAGTTGCCGGTCGTCGTGACGCCCTCGCCGGCGGGCTGTTGCGAGACGTACTGCAGCGTCCGCAGGTTCTCGCCGCGCGCCCGCACGAGGCCGCCGACCCACGGCTCCGTCGGCCTGGCCAACGGCTCGAAGAGCGGGTCCAGGGCCGCGCTGCGGCGGTCCTGGGCGGACAGCATGAACTGCGCCGTGAGCCCCTGGGCGGCGGTCTCGCAGCGCAGCCGGGCCCAGGTCGCGCGGGGCGTCGGCAGCGCGCGGTAGCCCCCCGGCGGCAGCGTCAGGTGGTGCCAGCGCTGCCAGCGACCGTCGCCGCTGGCGTCGACTTCCAAGGCCAGCTCCACCGGCTGGCTGCCGCGGTGGGTCAGGTGCAGGCAGCCGCGGTCGAAGCCGTGCAACAAGAACGGATCGCTGACCGCCCCACGGGCGACATCGTCCTGCAGCCAGACTGCGCCGCGGCCGAGCGGTGGGCCGAGTTGGTCGAGACGCGCCGGATCGACGAACCAGAGATTCGAGTGGCTTTGCCCCGGCCCGGCGATCCGACCCTTCGCCGCACGGGTGTTCAGGAACTCGTTCTTGGCGGTGTCGTCGCAGCCCAGCACGACGCGGTCGCCCCAGCGGCAGAAGTCGCCGACCACCTTGAGGTACGTCGACCGCGGCGCCAGCCCACCGGTGTGGCCAGCCCGGAAGCCCGCCGGCAAGCGCCAGAACTGACCGTGCATTGTCAGCAGCAGGTCGCGCTCGCCGATCTCGCGGATCCGCGGCCACTCGGTGTTCCAGCCATGTGCGCCGTCGTAGCAGTGGCTCGCCTTCGGCAACCGGAAGCGGTGCCAGCGGCCACCGTCCAGCAACATCAGCAGCAGCGAGCGGTGGTCCCAGCCGATACTCCAGAGCGGGTCGTCGGCGGAGTCGTTGCCGCGCAGGCCACCTGGGCCGCTGACCTCGGTGAACTGGTTGCGCAGAATGGTCTGCCAGGTGCGTCCATCGAAACTCGCCAGACAGCCGGACGGCGTCTCGGGCCGCGTCAGGGCCGCCGGGCCAACCTCGCCGTTGTTGGCATAGATCACCCGGCCCTGGGCCGTGAACAGCCCTTTGCCATGGTACCCGGGCAGCAGCGCCCCGGCCTTCTGGGAGGTGAAGTTGCCGTCGGTGAACAGCCGCTTGACCGCCAGCGTGCGCACGTCCACCTCGTACAGCCCTTCCTCCATGGTGCCGTAGTAGACCAGCTCGGCCGGCCGCTGGAGATGCCGCGCGGTGCCGGTCAGGCGCCCGGGCATCGCCGCCGGCGGGATCACCCGCACCGCGCGCTGCGCGTCGATGGCGTAACGGCCGAGCAGCAGTTGTTGCGTCTCGCGGTGCACCAGCCGGTTGGCGTGGGTGCCACCGACGGACTCCGGCCGCACGGTCTGCTGCAACGCCGCATCGACCTCGTACAGCTTGTCGCTGGAGCCGAGCGGCGAGTGCGGTCCATAGGTGATCACCCACAGCCGACCGGCCCAGGGCACCACCGCGCCGGTGCCGCACTCGCCTTCTTGGTTGTACATCGCCAGGCTGGGATAGACGCCACCCACCTCGGGCGGCAGCGCCGCCAGAGGGCTGCACAGGGTCAGCACCAGGGTCAGCCTCCACATCGTTGCCAGCTCCCGCATGACAAGGCTGTCATGGCCTGCGGGGGTGGTTTGTCATCGGCGTCGGGTACACCTTCGACAAGCCGCAACGGCGGTAGACGAGAGAAGGAGTCAGACGATGTCGACGCACCGCAGCAAGCTCTGGATTGCCTTCACGGCGGTCCTGCTGATGGCCGCCGTGGCCCTGGCCCAAGGCCCGGGCGGACGAGGCGGCGGACGAGGGTTCGGCGGCGGCGGTGAGCAGGGCGGCCCCGGCGGCCCCGGCGGTCCCGGTGGTCCGGGCATGATGCCGCCAGCGGCGATCACCGCCACGGCCGACGCGCTGTTTGTGGTGCAGGGTCCGCTGATCTACCGGCTCGACCCGACCACGCTGAAGGTGCAGGCCCAGGCTGAACTGCCGCGGCCCGAGCGTCCGGCCACCGCGCCGGCGCAGTAGGCACACCCCGGGCGCCGGAGCCGGCAGCCTCCGGCGCCCAGTTTTCCACAACCCGACGGGTTGCTCCTCCCAGCCGCCCGGCCGCTCCGCCGCGGCCCGTCGCCAGACGGGCCGCGGTGTGGTCTCCGACCTCACGCCGGCGCCCGCTCCGGAGCGGGCGGGTTGCTGCGTCGACGGCGCCGGACCGGGGCCAGCTCGGTCACCACCGCCCCGTGCAGCTCGTCGCAGCGGTGCTGCTGCTGCGCCAGGCCAGCCCGCACCGCGCCGAGCTCACCGGTCAGCCCGCCCAGCCGATCTTCCTGCGCCTGCAGCCGCGCCGCCAGCGCGTCGAGCCGGTCGACGACCCGCGCCAGCGAAGGCGACCCATTGCCATCACCATGCACGATGCGCGCCGTCAGCTCCTGCGTCAGCCGGTCGACCCGATCACTCTCCCGCCGCTGCTGCCGCACGAACAGCACCAGCATCACTCCCGCCGCCACCGTCGGCAGGCCCAACTCGCCCACCGCCCGCACCCACTGCAAGTCCTCCACAAGGCCCTCCCGCGCCCAGCACTTGTCTGGGTGTTGACAAGCATAGGGCAGGGCGATACACTTGTCAAGTGTATCCAGCATCGCGTCGGTTGGATAAGAGGCGCGGTTGGGCGGCTCGGTACCGGTGGGGGCGATGCGGTGAGGAGTGGCCGATGGCACGGCGGTCGATTGGCGGGGTGCTGCGCGAGTTGCGGGCGCGGCAGGGGTTGACGCAGTTGCAGTTGGCGGAGCGCCTCGGGACGCGGCAGGCGGTGGTCTCGGCGCGTGAGAACGGCAGCAGTGGCGTGCCGGTCGAGCAGTTGGAGGGCTACGTGCGCGACGCCGACGCGGCCTTGCTGCTGACGCCGCGCGGGTGGGAGGTCTGGGAGTCGCCGACGCTGGCGCTACCGAGCTACGGGGCGGTGCCCTGCGGGCAGCCGCTGGCCGTGGCTGAGGAGGCCGACGAGATCGACTTCGGGGACCTCACCGACGGGTTGTGGGACGGGGCGCGCTGCTTTCTGATCCGGGCCGATGGCGATTCGATGGAGCCGCTGATCCGGTCGGGCGACTGGCTGATTGTCGACCGGCGCCGGACCTGGGCGGAGTTTGACGTGGTCGTTGCGACGGTCGGGGAGTTCACCACGGTGAAGCAGGTGCAGGCGCATCCGGAGCGGTGGGGCGAGTGGGTCCTGGCGCCGCTCAACGAGCGCCACTCGCTGATCGATGCGGGCGACGAGACGGTGGCGATTCACGGGGTGGTGGTGGGCCAGCTGCGTTGCCGGCGGGTCGGGCGCTGAGCGGGAGGGTGACATGCAGGAGCAGTTCGAGGTGCTGACCGCGGTGGGTGCCGAGTTGTCGCCCCGGATTCTGGTGCGGGGGCGGGTCTGGCCGGCTCGTGGCGGCGACCGCCGAAGCCAGCGTCAGCCTTGCCGGGTGGTTTCGACTCACCGCCTGGCGGTCCCGCGCGGCGCCCGCGATGTGCGGCCCGGGCGCTGCCTGCGCGGCGCCGACGGCGCGGTGTACACGGTGCTGGCGCCCTCCTGGCGACGTGGCGCGCCGGACGAGAGCCGCTGGGAGTTGCAGCGCGTGCGCTGTCCGGCCGACGACATCACCGCGCGGCTGCTGGCCCGCCTCGGCTGAGATGCCGCCAGCGGGGCCGCGGCGGCGGCCCCGCTGGGTTGCCCTGCCCGCGGCGACGCTACGGCGTGATGGCCGCCGGCATCGCCCCGACGATCGCCGAGAAGTGCAGCCACTTGGTGTGGCCGTCGGCGTAGGTCAGGTTGCTGCCCTCATTGTGCCGCGTGTTGGTGGCGGTCTGGTTAGTCGGCGGGCTGACGCACGGGTCGGTCCAGCCGTTGCGACCGGCGAAAGCGTACCACTGCCCGGTGCAGCCCTGGCCGACCCAGTGCAAGCTGTCGCCCATCGCGATCACGCTGGCCGGGGCCTGAATGCTGGCCATCGCCCGCGTCGACAGGTTGCCGTTGTAGCCGTAGTTGTTGATCATCTGGCTATTGAAGTCGGCCGCCGACTGCGACGTCAGGCCCGACGGGCAGTTCATGATCTGCCAGTTGGCGCAGTACGGGTAGATGTAGTGCCGCCACCAGTTGCGGTTGCCGGGGGGTGAACCGCCGAGCGGCACGCCGGCAAACTGGTAGCCCTGGTGCATGTACATCTCGTCGTAGTCCTGCACGTATTGCATCAGCGCGGTGCCGAGCTGCTTGCAGTTGGAGGCACAGGACGACTGGCGGGCCTTCTCCCGCGCCTTGGCGAAGACTGGGAACAGAATGGCTGCCAAGATCGCGATGATCGCGATCACGACCAGAAGCTCGATCAGCGTGAAACCCCGTCGGCGCATCGTTGGACTCCCAGGACGGTCTCCGGACCGCCCGAACCGCCGTTGTAGTCCATCGCCAGCCCGACGTCAACCCGACCTACGGCTGCAACAGGGCCATCAGGTTGGTGCCGCCGACGGCGGCTGCCAGGGCGCGGTCGGGCAGCAGATCGAGCTTCAGCAGCGCGCTGTGCGGGCCTTTGAGCGGCAGCCCGCTACCGCAGACCAGCTTGTCGCCGCCGAGACTGGCGGCGAGCTGATCGATGCTGCCGTAGAGCACGGTCTCGAGGCGACTGACATCGAGTCCAAACCGCCGCTCGCGCCAGCGCGGGTCGGTCACGAAGGGACTCGCCTGGTAGCCGATCCCCTCGAGCACCAGAAAGCGCAGCGTCGGGAACGGCTGCAGGCCGGCGGCCAGGGCGGCCAGCTCCAGGTCCTCGGGGTCGTCCAGCCAGTGGCGCTGCCGGCGGTCTTCGTGGCGGCAGACGAAGCAGGCCAGCAGCCCGGCCTCGGCCACCGCGCCGAGCGCCCGGCGACCGGGCGCAGCGGTCAGCTCGTAACGGTGGTAGTTCGGGAACAGCCGCACGCCGACACAGCCCGCCGCCTGGCAGGCCGCCAGGTCGCGCTCGAAGCCGGCGTAGCCGGGATCCAGCACGGCCAGCGGCAGCAGGCGCTCGCGGTGCGGCGCCAGCTCGGCCAGCAGCTCGTCGTTGCCGGCCTGCGGGTCGCGGTAGCAGACCGCGCTGAGCGAGCCGACCAGCCCGCGGGCGATGCCGCAGGAGTCGTAGCGCGCCAGCAACTGCGCCGCGGTCCGGACCGGGTGGGACCGAAACGGCCAGTGGCCGAGCGAGGCGTGCGCGTCGAAGAACTCCATCAGCGCCTCCGATCCAGAATGCCCTGCATGTTGTCCCAGCAGATCGCCTGCGTCTGTGCCGGCGTGAGCTGCGCGTCGAGCAGCTTGCCGACGCCGCCCTCCATGGTCATGTCGGTCGCAAAGAGCAACCGTTCGACACCGACTGCCGCCACGCAGCGGTCGATCAGCCCGTCGTCGACCACGCTGCCGCTGGTGTCGAGGTAGACCCCCGGCGCCCCGCGCAGCTCGCGCAGCGACCACTCCCAATCGCCGCCGCCGCCGATGTGACCCTCGATGAAGACCGCCTCGGGGTACCGCCGCGAGGCCCGCGCCAGGTTGCCGGCGTCGCTGATCCGGGGTTGCTGCCAGTGCAGCTTGTTGCACCAGGGCCTCCCGGCGTGCCACAGCATCGGCACGCGATGCTGGATCGCCAGCTCGTAGAAGGGGTACAGCACCGGCTCGTCGGCGAGGTACTGGTGGTAGAACTTGAAGCCGATGAAGCCGCGGTCGAGACAACGCCGCGCCTCGTCGAGCGCCTCACGGTGCCAGCCGGGGTCGAGGTAGGCGTAGCCCAGCAGTCGGTCCGGCCAGCGCTGCAGCGCCCAATCCAGGGCGTCGTTGCAGGCCCGCATCTCCTCCGGCGTGGCGTTGCGATTCTCGGCCAGCGGAATCGAGCAGCAGAGCTTCACGATGCCCAGCCGGTCCGCGGCGCGGAGGGCGTCCTCGGTGGTGAAGCCGTACCGCCGGCCCTCGCCGGGGACGTGCATGTGAGCGTCGATCTTCGGGATACCAAGCATCGGCGACCTGCCTGCGGCGCAGTTCAGGCTGGCACGATGCACTCCTCCAGGGCCTGCCGGAGTTGGGCCAGACGGTGGGGCAGGTTGCCCCCCAGCACCTGCCCGGCGCCGCTGCAGAAGGCCTCGCACCAGGCCCGCCGGAAGGCCCGGTCGGTGTACGGGTCGAGGCCCAGCCGCACGGTGTCGCCGGCGGGCAGGCTGGCCAGCGTGCGCTCGGCGGCGGCGCGCAACAGCAGCCGCAGGCTGGCGGCGCCGCAGAGGTCACCCAGCTCGTGGTGGGCAACCTGTTCCAGCGGCTGCAGCAGCGCAGCGAGGCGGTGGTTCACGGCGCCGGCGCCTCCCGCCGCGGGAAGGTCAGCCGGAAAGTGGTCCCGCTGCCGAGGCGGCTGGCGACCTCGATCATCCCGCCGTGGGCGGTCACCGCGCTGCGGATCACGGCGCCGCCGAGGCCCGTGCCGCGCGGCTTGCCGTGCGTGAAGAAGGGCTCAAAGACCTGTGCCGCCACCTCCGGCGGCATCCCGCAGCCGGTGTCGCTGACTTCGATCACCGCCACCGCCGCCGAGAGCTGCAGCGAGAGCCGCAGCAGCCCGCCTGAGGGCATCGCCTCGCAGGCGTTCTTGACCAGGTTTTGCAGCGCCCGCAGGATCCGCCGCGGGTCGAGGTCGAGTTCCAGATCGTCCGGCGCTTCGACCCGTACGCGGACACCAAGGCGGTTCAGCTCGGGCAGTTGGAAGCGCACCGCGTCGTCGAGCAGCCCACGCAGGCTGCAGGCTCGGCGGTCGAGCCGGAAGTCGCCCGACAAAAAGTCGGCCAGCTCGCCGCACATCAACAGCAGGCGCTCGGCATTCTCGACGATCATGTCGCGGTAGTCGGGTTCGTCAACCTCCAGCTCGCGCGCCGCCGCCTCGATGCGAGCCACCGGCACCCGCACGCGCTCGCAGATCGCCCCGGCCAGGCGGCCGACCAGTGCCAGCTTCTCGTCGCGCAGGCCCTGCTCGAACAGCCGCATGTGGGCCAGCGCCAGCGCGCCCTGTTGGGCCAGCAGCTCCAGTTGCTCGGTGGTGACGTCGCTCAGCGGCTCGGACGTTTCGACCACCAGCAGGCCTTCGGGGGTGTCACCGACCTGCAGCCGCAAGACGGCGGCCGCGGCGAGCGGGTCGGGCGGGGTCTGCAGCGGCTGGTCGGCCAGCTCCAGGCAGAGCGCTGGCCAGGCCGTCAGGCGACTCGGGAACGGGCGGCGCCAGCGCCGGGCGGAGAGGTCGGCCAGCAACACGCCGGCCGGGCCGCCCTGGGCAGCCGTGGCCGCCAGCACCGCCAGCTCGTCGGCCAGCTCCAGCCGGGTCCGCGGGCGAGTCAGCTCCTGGGAGATGCGCCAGGCGTCGAGCACGGCCTGCAGCCGGCTGTTCTCACCGGCCACCTGCCGCTGCCGCAGCGCCCGCTGCACGGCGTCCGACAGCCGGTCGAGCGGGAACGGCTTCAGCAAGATCGCTGCGAAACCGCTCTGCATGGCGGTCTGCACCAGCCGCAGGTTGCCGAACCCGGTGACCATCACGCCGACCAGTTGAGGGTTCAGCCGGCGGAGCTCCTCGAACAGGCGCAGGCCGTTGAGGTCGGGCATGCGGTAGTCGGTGACCACCACGTCGATGTCGCTGACGTCCAGCGCCAGGGCCTCGTAAGGGTGCTTCACGCCCACGGTGTCGTAGCCGGCGTGGCGCAGGATCTCGGTCTCGACGGCGACGATGGCCTGTTCGTCGTCGACCACCAGCACCCGGTCCGGCCCGACGGCCGGATGCTGCGGGGGAGATGCGAGCTCCGCGGCCAGCGCCACCAGCGACTCCGACGGCCTCCTCAGACCGGCGGCGGGGGCACCGGCGAGGGCTCGTTGGTGGGGTTATCGGCCGGGGCAGTGGTTTCTGAACGCACCGCCGGTGGCGCCACGGTGAACTTGATCACGACATCCGCCTCGAGGACGCCACCGGTCTCGGCGCGGAGCCCTTTGGCGACCACCACGGTGTAGGCCGCGCCGGCCTGCAGCGGTTGCGCCGGCACGAACTCCAGCCGCCCGGTCGCCGCGTCGCAGGCCAGCCGGCCAGCCACCGCCTGCCCATCGGCGCGGGTCACCCGCAACGGCGTGAGCCGCTCCAAGCAGTCGGGGTCCAGGCTCTTGCTCAGCTCCACCACCACCGCGGCCTCTGGCGCTGCCGTGGTGCAGGCGTCCGCTGGCGTGGCCGACTTCACGCCGAGGCCAATCACGATCACCAGGCGGTCCTTGTCGAGCAGCCCAAACCGCTGGTTGGCCTCCCGCAGCAGCGTCGCGTCGGCCGCCGTGAGGACCAGCGAGCCGCCCACCGGGTCGTCGGCATAGACCGCCTCCGGCCGCACCACCAGCGGCCGCTCACCGACCCGCGCACGGTCGGCGCGAGCGCTGGTCAGGCCGGCCTTGTAGCCACAGAAGCCGGCGCGGTAGTCCTTGTTGGCGAGCAGCGCCGCCGACGGGTAGACGCTGGTCTCGTCAGGATCCAGCAGCCGCGGGAAGCGGCAGCGCTGCGGATCGAGGTGGCAGGCGTCGACGATCACCCCGGTCGGCACCTCCGCGGCCCAGCCAGCCGCTGCGGCCATCCAACACAGGATCAGCATACCGGGACGCATCGTCTTCTCCGCCACGATCGCCAAACGCCAGGGCAACCTCGTCGGTTGTACCTCGATTCGTAAGCAGCGTGCCACCATTCTGTTGCGACACGATGACAGCGGGCCGCCTACGATCCCAGCAGCGTAGCGAATTCGTGCTCACTGAGCACGGTGACGCCCAGGCTGCGGGCTTTGTCAAGCTTGCTGCCGGTGGCCTCGCCGGCGACCAGGTAAGTGGTCTTGCGGCTGACGCTCCCAGCCACCGTACCACCGCGCTGCCGAACCTCCGCCGCCGCCGCGTCGCGAGTCCAGCGCGCCAAGGCGCCGGTGAAGACGAAGGTCTGGCCGGCAAAACGGTCGTCCTGGGGTACCTCCACAGCGAGGGGCTCCACGCCCGCCGCCAGCAGCTTGTCCAACAGGGCGGCGTTGGCCTCGTCGGCGAACCAGGCCAGCAGCGAGTCGGCTGTCGCCTGACCGATGTCGCGGACCTCCAGCAACTGCTCGGCCGTCGTCTGTCGCAGGGCCTCCAGCGTGCCGTAGCGCTGCGCGATCTCCCGTGCTGCGGTCTCGCCGACATGCCGAATGCCCAGGGCGTAGATCAGCCGGGCCAGCGGCGGCCAGCGGCTCGCCTTGATCTCCACCAGGGCTCTCTCGGCGGCGCGCTGACCCATCCGATCCAAGGGCAGCAAGTCGTCAAGCCTGAGGTGGTACAGGTCGGCTGGGTCGCTGACCAGCTCGGCCTGGATCAACTGGGCCAGCAGCGCCTCGCCGACACCGTCGATGTCCATCGCGGCCCGCGACACGAAGTGCTCCAGGCGGGCCTGCAACTGGGCGGAGCAACCGCGCTGGTTGGGGCAGCGCCAGATGGCCTCGCCCGCTGGCCGCACCAACGGCGTAGCGCAGGCCGGGCAGCGCTCCGGCAGCCGCCAGCGATGCGGGTCGCCCGTCCGCCGCTCCGGCAGCACCCGGACGATTTCCGGGATGATGTCGCCAGCCTTCTGCAGGATCACCACGTCGCCGAGTCGGACATCCTTGCGGTCGACTTCGTCCTGGTTGTGCAGCGACGCCCGCGAGACGGTCGTGCCGGCGACGAAGACTGGCTGCAAGATGGCCGTCGGGGTCACCGCACCGGTCCGGCCGACGCTGGCTTCGATCTCCAGCACCGTCGTCTCGACCTGCTCCGCCGGCAGCTTGAAGGCCACCGCCCAGCGCGGCGAGCGGCTGAGCTCGCCCAGTTGGCGCTGCTGGTCGAACCGGTTGACCTTGATCACCACGCCGTCGATGTCGTACGGCAGCGCGTGGCGCTCGCTGGCCCAGCGCGATTGGTACGCCACCGCCCCGTCAGGCCCCGTCAGCCGGGCCGTTTCACGTGAAACACGAAAGCCGGCCGCGGCCAGCCAGACGAGATACTCCTTCTGCGAGTCCCAACTCAACCCATCGACCAGGCCCGCCGTGTAGGCCAAGAAGTCCAATCGTCGTTCGGCCGTCAGGCTGGGATCGAGCTGTCGTAGCGAACCAGCCGCGGCGTTGCGGGGATTCGCGAAGAGCGGCTCGCCGCGCTCCTCACGCCGAGCGTTGAGCCGCGCGAACTCGCGCTTGCCGAGGTAGACCTCGCCCCGGACTTCGATCCGGCGCGGCCACGGCTGATCCCCACGTAGCCGCAGCGGCACGCTCCGCAGCGTCCGCAGATTGCTGGTGACATCCTCGCCGGTGGTCCCGTCGCCACGCGTGGCGCCGCGCACCAGCAGGCCATCCTCGTACAGCAGACTGACCCCCAGGCCGTCGATCTTCAGCTCGCCGAGGTACTCGACCGGGCCGTCGTCGGGGCCGAGCTCCAGGAGTCGCCGCACCCGTTGGTCAAACTCGCGCAGCTCACCTTCGTCCATCGCGTTGCTCAAGCTGAGCATCGGCGCACCGTGGGTGACCGGCGCGAAGCCCGCCGCTGGGGCTACCCCGACACGTTGAGTCGGCGAGTCCGGCGTGACCAGCTCCGGCCACTGCGCTTCGAGGCTCAGCAGCTCCCGCCGCAGCGCATCGTAGTTCGCATCGTCGAGGGTCGGGGCGTCGAGCACGTAGTACTGGTGGTCCGCTTCGCGGATGGCTGTGACGAGTTGCTGCCAACGGTCGAGTGGGGGAGTCGCCACCGGACACCTCCAGCCCCAAAGCACAACGACGGCCAAGACCCGCGTGGGATCCTGGCCGCCGCTGAAGCAGGCCAGACTAGCTGGACTTGGTGGTCATCGAATCGTTGACCGTGACGTAGACGTCGCGGCTCTTGCGGCCGAGAACGGTCAGGATCGCGATCGCGACGACCGAAATCAGGGCGGTCAGGAGACCGTACTCGATGAGGGTCTGGCCCTCTTCCTCACAGAACAACCGCTTCAGCATCGGCGCACTCCTTGAGTTGTTGTTCGCCCGCAGGCACCCAATAGGAAGACACATCGCCGAGGCGATGTCAAGGACTGCGGATTGAATGTTGCGACGCTGCTGGGGCCCTCCCAACTCAGGCGGAGCCGTGCCGCCGGGAGTCGCTGGCCAGCGCCTGGGCCAGCCGTTCCTGGCGCCCCAGGACCGTCGCCACGGTGATCGCCAGCATCGCCAGCAACGAGACCACCAGACCGTATTCGAGCGCGGTCTGACCGCCTTCATCGCACCACAGCCGTCGCCACATCTGGCCTCTCCAGCCCCGACCGACGGAACCGCAGGGGATTCGACGCTCCGGCGGTCCGTCCGTTTCTGGCGACTGCTACCAGCAGCGGGCGCCAAACGTTGACAGAACCGCCCCGCGGCGGCTATCATGAGCGGCCTGAAAGCAGTAAGGGAGCACCGTTCGTGGCGCTGGATCTAGCGAAACTACAAGAGTTCGACCCGACACGGCTGCGCGAACTGGACCGCCGGGTGGACGACGACGTCAACGGCGAGGTCCTCGGGCGCAAGCGTGCGATCGAAGAGTCGCGCGCCAAGAAGCGCAAGAAGGCCGCCAAGAAGTCGCGCGGCAAGGGGCCCGACAGCGGCACCGGCACCAGCAGTGGGAGCGGCGGCGGCGGCGGCGGCCGCGGTCGCTAGGCCTGCCCACCGACAGTTTGCGGCGAGCCGACCACCCGCTGGTGGTCGGCTTGTTGCTGTCTCCGCGGTCAGCCAGTCTGCTGGAGCGCCCGCTCGGCGACGCGGACCAGCGTCTCGATGCCGATCCCGAGTGCGTCTTCGTCAAGATCGAAGCGCGGGTGGTGGTGCGGCCGGCCGGTGCCCTTGGCCTCGTTCTGGATGCCGACCGTGAAGTAGCAGCCGGGGACCCGCTGCAGGAAGTAGGCGAAGTCCTCGCCGCCCATCACTGGCTCGACCGGCACCACCTGCTCCGGGCCGACCGCCTCGGCAGCGGCCGCTCGCACCAGCTCGGTCATCGCGCGGTCGTTGACCGTCACCGGATAGCCGGGGATCACGGTCAGCTCGCCGGTCGCGCCGAACGCCGCCGGGATGTCGCGCACCAACTGCTCCAAGCGCCCGCGAATCGTGTCGCGGACGGCGTCGCTGTAGTAGCGCGCCGTGCCGACCAGTTCGGCGTAGGGGGGGATCACGTTGAACGTGTCCCCGGCGTGGAACTGCGTGATGCTGACCACCGCCGGCTCCCGCGGGGGCAGGTTGCGGCTGACGATGCTCTGAATCCCGGTCACCAACTGCGCCGCGGCGAGGATCGGGTCGACGCACTGCGCTGGCATCGCGGCGTGGCCGCCGGAGCCGGTGACGCGGATCCGGATCATGTCCGTGCCGGCCATGAAGGGGCCAGCGCAGACTCCGACCGTGCCGGTTGGCTGCGGCGCCCAGAGGTGCAGGCCAAAGGCATAGTCGACCGGCGGGTCGTCGAGCACGCCCTCAGCGATCATCGGCTCGGCCCCACCGATGGTCTCTTCGGCGGGCTGGAAGACCAGCTTCACGCGACCGGGCAGCTCCGGCATGCGCAACTGCAGCACGCGCGCCGCACCGAGCAGAATGGCGGTGTGACCGTCGTGGCCGCAGGCGTGCATCCGGCCGGGGATGGTCGACCGGTACGGCACGTCGTTCTCTTCGGTCACCGGCAGCGCGTCCATGTCGGCCCGCAGCAGGACGGTCGGGCCATCGCCCGCGCCACCCTTGAGCAGCGCCGTGACACCGGTCTTGGCGATTCCGGTGCGCGGCTTGAGGCCCAGCTCGCGGAGCTTCGCGGCCACCACCGCGGCGGTGCGCAGCTCCTCAAAGGCGACCTCCGGGTGCTGGTGCAGATCGCGCCGGATAGCGATGGCCTCGGGCAGCACGGCGGCCACGGCGGGGCTTAGCTTCGATTCACTCAACGACCGTCTCCTCGCCGCGCCGGGCTCTCCAGCGCAGGCGCCGCAGGTGCTTCAGGTTGTCGCCATGCAGGTCCAGGTCCGGGGTTTCGACCAGCAGCGGCACGGCCTCCAGGCGCGGGTCGGCCAGCAACCTCGCGAAGGCCGCGTCGCCGAGCTCGCCTTGGCCAATCTGCTCGTGCCGGTCGACCCGACTGCCGAGCTTCCCTTTCGAGTCGTTGAGGTGGATCACCTTCACCGCCGGCAGTCCGACCTCGGCGGCGAGCAGGTCGATCAGCCGACCGTAGGCCGTCGCGTCGCGCAGGTCGTAGCCTGCCGCGAAGAGGTGGCAGGTGTCCAGGCAGACCGCCACCCGGCCGTCCAGGTCAAGGCGTCGCAGCAGCCAGCCAAGCTGCTCGATCTGCCAGCCCAGGCTGGTGCCCTGACCGGCGGTGGTTTCCAGCAGCGTGGTCACTGGCCAGTCGCGAGTCTCGTAGATCCGCCGCAGGGCCGCCGCGAAGGTCTCCAGCCCGGCCGCCTCACCCGCCCCGACATGGGCGCCGGGGTGGGTCACCAGGTAAGGGATTTCGAGCGCCGTGGCTCGCTCCAGTTCGGCAGTGAAGGCCGCGCTGGACTTCTCACGGAGCTCCGCATCGCTGGCCGCCAGGTTGATCAGGTAGCTGTCGTGCGCCACCACCAGTTCCACCGCGGACTCCGCCCAGGCCGCGAACCAGAGCTCCTGGTCGGCCGCGGTGACCGGATTGGCCTTCCACTGGCGCGGCGAGCTGGTGAAGATCTGGATCACGCCGCAGCCGATCGACTGGCCGCTCTCGAAGGCGCGGTGCCGCCCGCCGGCAGTGGCGCGGTGTGCTCCTAGCAGCATCAGCCGACCTCCGCCATCCGGCGGTCGCGCCGCATCAGCGACCAGTTGCGGACCAGGCCGCGGAGCAGCCGGTAAGGGCTGAAGAACACCCCCAGCAGGGTCGGATACCGTAGATCGTTGACGCGTAGCGCGTCGAGCGGATCACCGGCCAGCGCGATGCGGGCCAGGTCGGTCTCGCCGATCCCCAGGTCGCGCGCCGCGTCGAGCAGCAGGCGGTGACTCGGCGGCACGGCGATCAGGTCGGCCAGCACGGTGTCCAGTTCGACCGCGCCGCGGCTGGCCGCCAGCACGCCGACCTGCTTCGGCGTCCCCATCCGCGGGCCGGCGCCCTCCATCGCCACCACCGCGTCGCAGAGGTGCAGCGTCACCGGCAGGCTGTCGGCGTAGGCCACCAGATACCGCGCGAAGACGCTGTCGTGGCGCGACCGGGCGAAGTGGTGCCAGGCCTTCTCGCGTCGCGCCAGGCAGCCGTAGAGGTTCTTCTGCGCCGCCGTGAAGCCAAGCTGGGCGTGGGCCTTCAGCTTCGGCACGTTGATCACCAGGTCGGCCTCCAGCACCTCGGGGGCGACGTGGAAGTGGCGCGCCACGCGCGGGTGGCGGCTGGGCAGGTGGGCGTGCTGGTGGAAGTAGGCGAAGCGCAGGCCGTAGCGGTCGCAGACCGCCTGCACGCCGGTGTGCTGCGACACCGCGTGCGGTCCGCCCCAGGCCGGGGCATCGCCAATCAGCGGCCGCGCACCCAGGTCAAGCAGCCGCCGCACCAGGCCGTCGAGCACGGCGGGATGCGTCGTAGCGGCCCGCTCGGGCGGCTCGTCGCTGATCAGATTCGGCTTCAGCAGCACGCTCTGCCCGGCCTGCACCAGGCTGCCGAGCGGACCGCTCGCGGACAGCACAGCGTCCAGTGCCGGTTCGAGGTGTTCCGGGGCGTAACTCGGGCAGGCCTGCAGGGCCACCACGGCGGGCATCGGCGCCTCTCCGCAGCCATTGTCAGGCGCCGGCCCGCCGCCGTCAGGAAGCCTCACCGTCGCGCGAACAGCCCGGCGCTGCCGACCACCGCCGTGTCGACGTGGCGGGCCTCGTCACCGTACTCGGCCAACAGCCGGTCGGCGTGCTCGGCGGCCTTGCGGAACGCCAGCGCATACTCCGCCACTTCGGCCGGCCGGTCCCACTTGAACCACGGGATGCCGTAGCAGCGCGTCGGCAGCGCTTCGCTGACCGGCAGGCTGCCCAGCGGCTGCCGCAAGTCGCGGTCGGCGGTGGCGATGGCGGTCGGCTGCCCGTCGCCGTAGATGTCGGCCTCATGGAACAGCGGGAAGCTGTGCAGCAGGCGATTCGCGCCGGGGTAGGTCGGCGCCCCTTCGGCGCGCACCGCTTCACAGAACTTGGCGACACTCAGCCCGCCCAGCTCCTCGGGCGCGTAGAGCCCGTGGGCCGCGTACCAGCCGCCCATCGTGCCACCGGAGTCGGCCGCGGGCCGGTGGGCATGGACGCCGGGGACGCCGTCGAGGAGGTCCCAGAAGCGGTTCATCGCCGCCTGGATGCGCTCCATGCGCTCCGCGTAGTGGCGCAGTTGGACCCGCCCGACCGCCGCCGAAAGCTGGTGCATCCGGTACTTGTAGCCGCCCCAGGGCAGCCCGGCGAAGTGCGCCAGCTCCGGGTCGGTCAGGCTGGTGGTCCGCTCGTAGAGCCCCCAGGCCTGGCAGCGCTCGGCGATCCCCAGGTCACGCGTCAGGATCATCCCGGCCTCGCCGATGGCGAAGGACTTGCCGGACATGCAGGACATCGCCGAGACATCGCCGAGGGTGCCGACCAGCCGGCTCTGGTAGAGCCCGCCGTGGGCGTGCGAGACGTCCTCGATGACCTTCACCCCGTGCTTTCGGGCGATGGCCATGATGGGGTCCATGTCGGCCGGGTAGCCGCAGTAGTGAACCACCACAATGGCCTTCGTGCGCGGCGTGATGCGGTGCTCCAGGTCGCGCGGATCGAGGCACAGGCTGTGCGGCTCAACCTCCGCAAAGACCACCGCCGCGCCCAGGCTGTAGGCCGGCAGGACCGAGGCCCAGTAGGTCAGCGATGGGCCGATCACCTCGTCGCCGCGCCGCACGCCGCAGGCCCACATCGCCGATTGCAGCGCGGCGGTGCCGCTGCTGACGCCGACGCAGTAGGGCATCTGGTGCCAGGCACCGAACTCCTTTTCGAACTCGGCGGTGACGTCGGTGCCCGACATGGCGCCGCGGCGGAGCACTTCGAGCACCGCCGCCTCGTCCTCCGCCGTGATGATTGGCCAGGTGAACAGATCGCCGGCCGGCAAGGTCACGGCCTTCGGACCACCCAGCAGGGCCAGGGTCGCAGCAGCCATTGTCTTCTCCCTACTCCTAGCGCAGTTTGACCACCGGCTGATCGTCCATGATGGTCGTGCCGGTCAGCAGGTCTCGCACCGTGGCGGTCAGGTAGCGGTCACCGTTGACGCCAAACCCGATCCGCAGCCGCGCTTCACGGCGGTTCGGCGGATGCGGCGGACGCAGGGCGCCGAGCACCGGGTCGCCCTCGTTGAGGCAGACGATCACCGGGGTGTTGTCGCTGCGGTCGAGCACCCGCAAGCGCCCCTGGTCGTCGAACCCGATCTCCTTCTGCGCCCCGCCGGCCCGGCCGAGTTCGTAGATCTTCAGCTCGAACTCGCTGGCTGGCTCGCCCCGCGGGCAGGTCGGCGTGAAGCTGTCTTCCCAGACCGGTCCGTCGGTCGGGTAACTCGTCCCGCGCGGGATGATCACCGGATACTCCTGCCGCTTCGTCTCGCGATCGAAGGTCAGCAGGGCGTAGTCGTGGCGGATGAAGTCCTGCACGCGATGCCCGCCGGCGTAGACGCAGGCGCCGTACGCCACGGCCTCGAAGGGCAGCCAGTCGCGCAGGCGGGAGCGCCCGAACTCGCGCTCCAGCAGCGTGTGGACCTCGGGCAACAGCGACGAACCGCCGACCATCAGCACTTCGTCGATGTCGTCCTTGTGGATGCCCTTGGTGGCGCCCTGGGCGAAGAGCCGCTCGAAGACGCCCGTGATGTCGCGGTACAGCCCGCTGTCGGTGAGGATCTCGACCAGCCCGGCGCGGCTCAGCGTGGGCCGCTCGCGGCCACGCATGTTGAGTTCGACCATCATCCGGTCGTTGAGCATCAAGGTCGCCTCTTCCTGGGCGTAAAGCTGCTCCTTGACGCGCTGCGATTCGTCCAGCAGGGCCTGGTACCACTCAGTGCCGCGCCACAGCGCGGGATCGAAGCCACACTGCCGCGCGAAGTGCTCCAACAGCCAGACATCGACGTTGTTGCCGCCCAGCCAAAGGCCTTCCTTGGCGACCACCTCGGCCGGCGTGCCCAGCTTGCCGGGGCCGGTGGTCCGCACGATCGCCGCGTGCAGGGTGCCGCCGCCGAAGTCGAACACCAGCAGGGTCATCTCGCGCTCGGTGTTCAGCCCATACCCCAGCGCGGCGGCGACCGGTTCGTCGAGCGTCTGGAACCGCCGGACGCCCAACCGCGCGGCCAGCGACTGCAGCTCCGCGCGGTAGGTCTCGAAGGCGTCAACCGGCACGGTCATCGTGAGGTCGCGGATCCGCTCGCCGGTCTCCTGCTGCACGGCGTGCAGGATCTCACGGCAGAAGATGCGGGTCACCGTGCGGGCGCTGAAGGCCTGCCCGTCGACCCGCGCCATGACCCGCGTGCTCTCCTTGGCCAGCAGCGGCTTGAAGCTCTCGACATAGTTCGACGAGCGGCCGTCGTAGTTCATCTCGAGGGCCACCGAGCCGACGTAGCCCTGCCGGCCGAGCAGCCAGCGCCGCTCCACCCAGGGCCAGCGCCCAACCTGATCGCGCCAGCCGCGACCGTGGTAGAGGAAGACGCACGACGGCACGACCGGCGTCTCGGTCAGCAGCATCGCCCGGGAGAGGCCGGTGAGGTCGACCATCACCGGCTCCGCGCGTTCGACATCCCAGTAGGCCACCGCGCTGTTGGTGGTGCCCAAATCCATCGACCATTGCCGCGCCATGCCTGCTCGCTACCTCTCGCCCCGCCTATCCGAGAACCTGATTGCGGCCCGCTCGTTTCGCCTGATAGAGCGCCTGATCCGCGTGGTCGAAGAGCGCCAACGGCGTCTTGGCGTCGTCCGGGAAGGCCGCCACGCCGGCGCTGACGGTCAGCAGTCCACCCGGCTGGGTGTCTTCGAACAAGAAGCTGTGGGCCTCGATCTGCTGCCGCAACCGTTCGACCAGCGCCATCGCCTGCTCCTTGGACGTCTCCGGTAGCAGCACCACGAACTCCTCGCCGCCGTAGCGGGCCACGGTGTCGGTGCTGCGGACCCCGAAGCGTAGCACGTCGGCCACCTCGCGCAGCACCTGGTCGCCGTTGAGGTGACCGTGGCGGTCGTTGTACTGCTTGAACCAGTCGACATCCAGGAGCGCCGCGGCGAGCGGCCGGTCGTAGCGCCGCGCGCGCTCAAACTCGTGGCGGTAGCGCTCGTCGAAGAAGCCGCGGTTGAAGGTCTGGGTCAGCGAATCCAAGATCGAGGCCGTGCGCAGCTCGCGGGCCCGGCGGGTCGAGAAGGTGGCAATCACGCCGCCACTGCCGAGCAGCACCAGCCGGGTGAGTTGCCAGACCAGGTCGAACCGCCCGTGGTTCAGCATCTGCTGGTAGACCGTCGGATTGGCCACGTTCAGCAGGTCCCCGACCCGGTAGCTGTAGGCCACCACCAGGCTGTACTGACCGACCGCCAGGAACGTCGCATAGACCGTCACCCGAGGGTTGTAGCGCAGCCCGGCCAGCGCCAGACAGAGCAGGTAGACGGGCACGGCCATCGGGTTGTTGACGGCGAACATCGGCTCACCGGCGGTCGCCAGTCCGGCCAGCGCGCCGCTGATCAAAGTGATGTCCACCCCGACGCTGATGTAGGTCAGCCAGGTCGTGTAGGAGTGCTGGGTGGTCACCACAAACAGCACCGCGCTGTAGAGCACCCCGCCGAAGACGCAGCCCAGGGCGACCCAGTCCTGCTCCGAGATGCCATTCTCCTGGAAGGCGATGTGGACCACCAGTTGGACTGCGGCGACCAGGCAGAAGACCATCCGCCAGAGCGCGATGGAGCGCTCGTTGGCAGTCGATTCTTCGAACAGCAGTTGACGCTGCGGGTCGGGCAGCACGTGCGGCGGCGGCCCCGTCGGGGCAGGCGGTCCGGCGGTCGTCGCGGGTGGTGGCTGGCCAGCCATCAGGAGGCGTCTCCCGGACGGATCCGCGTCAGCCGCAGGGCTGGTCGGACGGGTCATCACCGACCGACCCATCGTCGAGCTGCAGCAACAGCGCCAGTGTCTCCCAGCCCAGCGTGGCGCACGGCACCCGGGCCGGGAACTTCGACACGCCGTGCAGCGCGACCATGTCGCCCAACAGCTCCTCGTTCGGCTCCTCTCCGTAGAGCATCCGCCGGAAAGCCTGATAGACCGCCTTGACCTCGTCGACCGTCTGGCCGGTGACCGCCTCGGTCATCATCGACAACGAGGCCTGCGAAATGGAACAGCCCTCGCCGAGGAACTTCGCCTCGCTGATCCGCTGGCCGTCCAGCCGCAGGCTGAGCAGCACCTTGTCACCGCAACTGGGGTGCGAGTTGCGCGCTTGCAGGCCATCTTCGACCAGGCCGACATTCGACGGGTTGCGGTAATGCTCCAGGATGATCGCCTGGTACAGGTCAGCGAACATGGCCGAACACCTTCTGCACAGTGGTCACCGCGGCCACCAGCCGGTCGACGTCACTCGCGCGATTCGTCAGGTAGAAGCTGGCCCGCGCCGTCGCCGGGATGCCCAGCCGCGCGTGCAACGGCTGCGCGCAATGGTGACCGGCGCGCACCGCGACTCCTTCACCGTCCAGAATCGTCGCGACGTCGTGCGGATGCACGCCTTCCACGGTGAACGCCACCGGACCCACTCTTCCTTGCTTCGGCCCCATCACCTTCACTCCCGGCAGCTCCTCCAGCGCCAGCACCGCCGCTTCGGTGAGCGCCTGCGTATGCTCCCGGATGGTTGCCAGGCCGAGCTCGTCGAGGTAGTCGCACGCCGCCCGCAAGCCAATCGCCTCGGCGATCGGCGGGGTGCCTGCCTCGAACTTGTAAGGTACCTGATTCCAGGTCGATTCCTCCCAGTCGACATGCACGATCATGTCGCCGCCGCCTTCCAGCGGCTCCATCGCCTCGAGCCGCTCGAGTTTGCCGTAGAGCACGCCGAGGCCGGTCGGGCCGCACATCTTGTGGCTGCTGAAGCAGACGAAGTCGGCGCCGAGAGCCTGCACATCGACTGGCAGGTGGCCGACGCTCTGGGCGGCGTCGACCAGGCACACGGCGCCTACGCGATGGGCCTGGGCGACCACCGCCTCGACCGGATTGAGGCCGCCCAGCACATTCGAGATGTGCGCCACCGCGACCACCTTGACGTCGTCGCGGATCACCCGCGCCAACTCCGTCAGGTCCCAGTGGCCCTCCGCGGTGAGCGGCAGGTAGCGCAGCTTGGCGCCGGTCTGGCGGCAGACGATCTGCCAGGAGACCAGGTTGGCGTGGTGCTCCAACTCGCTGAGCACGACGACATCGCCCGGTCCCAGCCGCGGTCGGGCCCAGGCCTGGGCGACCAGGTTGATGGCACTGGTGCAGCCGCGGGTGAAGACAATCTGCTCGCGCCGCGGGGCGTGCAAAAACCTCGCGATGCGGTCGCGGGAACCCTCGAAGAGGTCGGTCGCCTCGGCTGAGAGCTGGTGCAGTCCGCGGTGGACGTTGGCGCGGTGCTGCTCGTAGAAGTCGACCAGCGCCGCCACCACCGGCCGCGGCGTCAGCGACGAGGCCGCGCTGTCGAGGTAGACCAGCGGCCGGCCGTGGACCTGGCGTTGGAGGATCGGGAAGTCGGCGACGATTCGTTCGTACAGCTCACTCAAAGCGCTCATCCCACAGCGCCGCGGGTCGGCGGGCCGCTGTCGGGTGCAGTATGACGCGAGCCCGGTTGGCCGCAGCCGCCGGCACGCTTGACGACGGGGGGCCACCGGGGCAGACTATGCGCCGTCCGGAACCCGACCGGGGAGAGCCATGAACCGCCTGCGCCTGCCGCTGCTGACACTCCTGGTGAGCCTGCCTGTGCTTCTAACCGGCTGTCCGGCGCCGCCGCCGCCAGCCGACTCGGGCGCTGCCCCGACCCCGGGGGCGCCCGCCAGCGCCAGCACGTCCGCCGCCCCTGGCGACGCCGCGGCCAGCGGCAACTCCGCCGGCAGCACCACCACCTGGGGGCCGGCCGACGGGCTGAGCCTGGGCGGCTACATGAGCCTCACCGACTCCCTCAGCAGCTTCGGCCAGAGCTCCAACAAGGGCATGGGCCTGGCCATCGAGGAGATCAACGCCAAGGGCGGCGTCAATGGGCAGCAGCTCACGCTGCACATGGAGGACAGCGCGTCGAAGCAGGAAGAGGCCAAGAACGCGGTGCGGCGGCTGCTGGACAAGCACCAGGCCAAGGTCGTGATCGGCGAAGTCGCCAGCAGCCTGTCGCTGGCCGTGGCGCCGGACTGCCAGGCCGCCAAGGTGCCGATGGTCTCGCCCAGTTCGACCAACCCGACCCTCACTGCCAAGGGCGACTTCATCTTCCGGACCTGCTTCACCGACGACCAGCAGGGCGCCTACGTGGCCAAGTTCGCCTTGACCAAGGGCTGGAAGGCCGGCGTCATCCTGCGCGACATCAACAGCGACTACTCCAAGGGGCAGTCGGCGGTGATCACCAAGCGCTTCACCGCGGGTGGCGGCAAGATCGTCAGCGACGAAGGGTACACCCAGAAGCAGCCCGACTTCAGCTCCGTGCTGACCAAGGTCAAGGCCAAGAACCCCGACGTGATCTTCGTGCCGGGCTACTACAACGAGGCCGGGCTGATCATCAAGCAGGCCCGCGAACTTGGGATCAAGGCCGCCATCGTGGGGGCCGACGGCTGGGACAGCCCGGTCCTCAAGGAACTCGCCGGCGACCTGCTGAACGACAACTGCTACTTCGTCAACCATTACTCCAAGACCGAGGACCGGCCGCGCGTCAAAGAGTTCGTGGCGGCTTACAAGGCCAAGTTCAACGAAGAGCCCGATGCGCTGGCGGCCTGCGCCTACGACTCGATCTACGTCGTTGCCGAGGCCATCAAGGCCGCCGGGTCGACGGAGCCACAGGCGATTCGGGACGCCCTGGCGAAGGTCCAGAACTACGACGGCGTGACCGGCCAGATCACCATCGACGCGCAGCGCAATGCCAGCAAGCCGTGTGTCGTGCTGGCTTTCAAGGACGGGCAAGAGGTGATCGAGACGACCCTGCAACCGTCGGACGTCTAGTCGCCGCGGGCAGGGAGACGGCGTGATGCAGGTCTTGCCCACCGGGCTGACAGGGCTCGTGCTACTGGGCCTGGTGGGCTGCCTGAGTCCGCAACGCAGCACCCGCGGGCGGCTGCTGGCGGCGGCCGGCGCGGTGGGCGCGTTCGTGGTGCTGGTGCTGCTACGCCGGCTGGCGGGCGCCGAGCCGCAAGAGGCGCAGCAGTTGCTCAACGGGCTCTTCCTGGGCAGCATCTTCGCGCTGATCGCGCTCGGCTACACGATGGTCTACGGCGTGCTGAAGCTGATCAACTTCGCGCACGGCGAGGTCTTCATGGTCGGCGCCTACGTCGCCTTCTTGGTGGTCACGGTCTACCGCCAGACGCCGGCGTTGGCGGTGCTGATGGCCTTGCTGGTGGCGATGCTGGTCTGCGCCGGGCTGGGCGTGGCCATCGAACGGTGCGCCTATCGACCGCTGCGCCAGGCGCCGCGGCTGGCAGCGCTGATCACCGCCATCGGGGTCTCACTGCTGCTGCAGAACCTCGCGCTGCTGCTGCTCGGGGCCACCCCCAAGACGATCCCGAGCGTGCTCTCGACCCGCCCGCTGGAGGTCATCGAGTGGCACTCCGGGCTGCTCGTCAGCCGCCTCAACCTGGTCTCGCTGGGAGCCGCCACGGCGTTGATGGTGGCGCTGCAGCTGTTCGTCTCGCGGACGCGGCCCGGTCGGGCGATGCGGGCGGTCAGTGAGGACCGTGAAGCGGCGCAGTTGATGGGCATCGATGTCGACCAGGTGATCGTGCTGACCTTCGTGATCGGCTCGGCCCTGGCCGGCGCCGGCGGCGTGCTGTGGGGCTTGCGGTACGCCTCGGTGGCGCCCGATGTGGGTGTGCTGCCGGGCCTCAAAGCCTTCGTCGCGGCGGTGCTGGGGGGCATCGGCAGCATTCCGGGGGCGGCCGTCGGCGGACTGCTGATCGGACTGACCGACGTCTTGGTTTCGGCCGTCTCGCTGTCGCCGCAGATGCTCTGTCAGGTGCTCCTGACGACGGTCATGCTGGTGGCCTTCTGGCGCCTCTCGCAGGCCCGCCTGGCGGCGCTGCCGCACACCCGGCAGGGCCGCCTGCTGCGGGTCGTCGGGGCGCTCACCGTGGCCGCCAGTTGCTGGGTGGTCGGCGGGCTGGCCGCCCTCGGCCTGACACCCTACCTGGCGACCGAGCCGACCGTGGAGTCCCTCAGCGGCTCGACCTTCAGCGACGCGGTCGTCTTCTTCTTGCTGATCGTGATCCTGATCGTCAAGCCGACCGGGCTGATGGGCACCTACGCGCCGGAGAAGGTCTGATGGCCGACCGCCCGCTCTCCCACGGTGACGCGCGCGGCTCGGTCTGGTCTTGGACCCTGGCCGGCGTGGTGCTGATCCTGGCGCTGGCGCCGCTGGTGGGCAACCAGAAGTTGATCAGCGCCTACGTCGCCGGGGTGATCATCCTGGCGGGCATCAACGCCACCCTGGCGGTCAGCCTCAACATCATCAACGGCCTGACCGGGCAGTTCTCGATCGGCCACGCCGGTTTCATGGCCGTCGGGGCCTATGTCGCTGCCGCCGTCACCTGCTTTGGCGGCACCGCGCTCGAACGGCTCGCGGCGCACGGGGCCATCGACCCGACGCAGCCGGCGTTGGGGCTGATGGTGCAATCCATGCAGGGCCTGCCGCTGTCCACGCGGCTGCTGATTGCGGTCTGGTTCGCCGGCGCGGTGATCCTGGCGGGGCTGGTCTCGGCGGCGGCTGGAATGCTGGTCGGGTTCCCGACCTTGCGCCTGCGGGGCGACTACCTGGCCATCGCCACGTTGGGCTTCAGCGAGATGACCCGCGTCGCGCTGGTCAACCTGGAGACGATGGGCGGCGCCTCGGGCTTCAACGGCACGGCGCCGTTTGGGTTCATTCCGAGCTACGCCAACTTCACGGCAGTCTACCTGGTGGCACTGGCCTGCATCGTGCTGGTCACCGCGCTGAAGCGCAGCACCGAGGGGCGCGCCCTGCTGGCGGTGCGCGAGGACGAGGTGGCGGCCGAGGCGGTGGGCGTCGACACGACGCGTTACAAGGTGCTGGCGTTTGCCCTGAGCGCCTTCTTCGCGGGGGCAGCGGGAGCGTTGCTGGCGCACGACCAGGGCAATATCGTGCCCCAGATGTTCAACTTCCAGCGCAGCATCGAAGTGATCGCCATGGTCGTGCTGGGCGGCAGTGGGAGCACCACCGGCTGCGTGCTGGCGGCGCTGGGCTTGACGGTGCTGCGCGAGGGGCTGCGCGACCTGGCGGCCTACCGGCTGATCCTGTACGCCGAGATCCTGCTGGTGATGATGCTGGTGCGCCGGCAAGGTCTGCTCGGCAGCCGTGAGATCACCGCACACGACTGGCACGCCTGGGGCCAGTTCCTGCGCCAGCACGGGCTGCGGGGCGTCTGGCGCAGCCTGGGCGAGTGGCTGCGCGGGAGTCTCCGGCGGGTCTGGCAGAGTCTGGTCCGGGCCGACCAGTCGCGGTTCACGCACCTCCTGGCCGGCGGGCTCTGGCTGTTGCCGTGGCTCGACCTGCTGGCGGTGCGGCTGCTGCCACCAGCGACCCAGCCCTACCCGCGAACCTGGCTCGCCGAGCTGATCGCCGCGCTCAGCAGTGTGCTGCATCAAGGTCTGGCGCAGAACCTCTACCTGCGTGGGATCGCCGCCGACCTGCAGCTTCCGTTGGCGCCCAACCTCGGCCTCTCAGCGGCGCTGCTGCTGCTCTGGTTGCCCTGGTGGACCGTCGCCTACGGGGTCGCGGCGGGCCACCGCCGGGCCGGCTGGTGGGCCGCCGGAGCGGCGGCCCTGTTCTGCTGGCACGGGGTCGGCTCACTGCTGGTCGGGCACCGCCACCCGCGGACGCTGGTCGAGGCCGCGCTGGCGGTGGTGGTCCTGCTGGCCACCCTCGGCTGGTTGGGGCGACTGCGGAGGCGCGGCTGATGGCACTCTTGGAGATCAGCGGCGTCACCCAGCAGTTCGGCGGCCTGCGGGCCCTGAGCGAGGTCAATCTGGAGGTTGAGCCGGGCCAGATCGTCGGCCTGATTGGCCCCAACGGCGCGGGCAAGACCACGCTCTTCAACCTGATTACCGGCGTCTACGAGCCGACTGACGGGCGGATCCTGTTTCGTGGGCACCGCATCGACGGCCATCGCACCGCGCAGTTGGCGGCGCTGGGCATCGCGCGGACCTTTCAGAACATCCGCCTCTTCCGCAGCCTCAGCGTGCTCGACAACGTGCGCATCGCCGGCCACATCCACGCCGGCTACGGCCTGCTCGCGGCGGCGCTGCAACTGGGGCGCTGGCGGGCCGGTGAGGAGGCCATCCGCGTTCGAGCGATGGCCTTGCTGGAGCGCTTCGGCCTGGCCGAGCAGCGCGAAGAGCTGGCCACCAGCCTGCCCTACGGTGACCAGCGGCGGCTGGAGCTGGCCCGGGCGTTGATGTGCCAACCGACCCTGCTGCTGCTCGACGAGCCCGCGGCGGGGATGAATCCCACCGAGAAGCAGGCCCTCAACCAACAGATCCTGCAGGTCCGCCAGGACTTCGACCTGACCATCCTGGTGATCGAGCACGACATGAAGGTGGTGATGGGCATCTGCGAGCGGATCCTGGTGCTCGACCACGGCGAACCGATCGCGCTCGGTTCGCCGGAGCAGGTCCGCAGCGACCCGACCGTGATCCGCGCCTACCTCGGCGATGCCTGACTCGCGAGAGTGGCATGGCGGACTTGGGCCGCGACTGACGGCGGGGACCGGTCTACAGGCAGGTCTCACGCAGAGGCGCAGAGGCGCAGAGTCAAGATAGTACAATCGTGCTTGGCGTTCGGTGGGTGGTTGCTGGGGACATGATTCACGCAGAGGCGCAGAGGCATTATGGTAGGATTGTGCTTCGTGTGTGGTGGATGGTTGCTGGGGACACGATTCACGCAGAGGCGCAGAGGCATTATGGTAGGATTGTGCGTCGTGTGTGGTGGGTGGTTGCTGGGGACACGATTCACGCAGAGGCGCGGAGACGCAGAGTCAAGACAGTCTAAGTGTGCTTCGTGTGTGGTGGGTGGTTGCTGGGAGCATGCTCTGCGCCGATCTCACAATGGTACTGATATGACACTCTCTGCGCCTCTGCGCCTCTGCGTGAGACTCTCTCCAATCCACCCAGCGCACTGTCTGCGTGAAACCGCCTCCGGTCTGCTCAGCGTGCGGCCGGCAGTTCCAGGGTTGTCGTGAACTGCTGGCCGGCGGCGCCCTTGACGTGGGCGATGACTGCGGTGGGGGTTGTCACGACGGCCACTGCGTCGGCCGCGGCGGCGGCTTGGGCGCTGCTGAGGCGCGTGCGCAGCAGGGCGGCCTGGACCGTCAGGACCTCGCCCGCCGCGCGTTGGCCGAGCGCCTCGGGCGGATCGATCGAGACGATCGCGGCCCCGATGCTCTTTGGACCGCCGATCCGCGTCTTCAGGTCGCGCACGCGCAGGTTGCGCGGGGCCGGCAGCAGCAGCGCCAGGTCGTCGTCGACACTGAGCCACCGGCTGCGCAGCGAGGTCACCGCGTCACTGCCGCCCGGGCCCAGCAGCAACAGCTCGCGACAGGTTGCGTCGGCACTGCGGAGCAGGCGCCGGCCACCGTTGAAGAGGTCGTTGGCGATCACCCAGCGCAACGGGTCCAGGGCCCGGACCTCGACCTGCCGCTCGGCCCGCCAGGCGCTCAGCACCAGCAGCGACCGGCCGTCGGGCAGGGCCGTGGCCTTGACAAACTGGCGCACCGCGACGGGCAGCGCCGGGCTGATCGTGTCGGGCGACCAGTCGGTGTCCTGGACGATCGAGTGGAAGACCCGGCCGCCACGCTGCACAAACGCCAGCAGCTCGTGGTAGCGGCCGATCAGCCCCTTGGCGGTGCGGTCAACGAAGACCACGTCGCAGTCGCGCAGGTCGTAGCCGTTGCGGTTGCGGATCTCAGTGAACGGCACTTTGGCCGCCAGCAGCGCCTGCTTGACCCACGCCTCGCCGGCGAGGTAGCCGCAACGGCTGTCCCTGGCGCGGGTGTAGGCCAGGATGTTGCCCCACAGTTTGGTCGCTGTCGGGTCGCCCTCGATTGACCGCTCCTCGACATTGGTCATCGACAGCAGCAGGCTGCCCTGGCCGATCTTGGCTTCGAGCAGCGACGGTCCGCCGCGCCGGTTGGTGGCCAGCACGGTCCAGCCCGCGCCGGCGGCCGTCAGGCTGTCCAGGTCGCTCAGCCCCGTCAGCGCCGGCACGGCGTGCGGGGTGGTGAAGATCGGATGCGTCGGCACGGTGATCCGGTCGCACGGCACATTGTCGTCGACCACCGCCAGCCGGTAGGGTGACGGCCCGCTGGCGACCAGGCCATGGGCGACGGTGCCGCTGCTCTCGAAGCCGCCCGCGATGGCGCGCTCCGAGCTGCTCTCGACGGTCGTCCGGGCCCGCGCGCCGGCCAGGGTGATCTCACCGCAGAGGCTCTTATCCCACTCCAGCATGTGCTCGCCGCGGTCCGAGCAGATCAGCCCCGTGATCGGCCCGGCGTGCGAGTTCCAGCACCAACTGGCGAAGCGCTGCGGATCGCGGCGGGTGACCAGCTTGCTCTCCGGGCTGACGAAGGTCCCCTCGTTGCGCCGCGCCAGATCGTCCGGGTCACTCGGAGCGATGGCCGGCTGAAGCTCGTGCAGCAGCGCCGCGATGGTCAGGTTGGCGGCGCAGTCGGTCTCCCATTCCGACGGCCAGCGGGTCATCTGCAGATTGGTGAACCGGCCGCTGAAGAACGAGCCGTCGTTGTGATGCAACTGCTCCTGCTCGAACGCCGCCACGCGGCGCTGTTCGATCAGCCGCGCGTCGCGGTCGCCGTAGACCTGCTGCATGTGGACCAGGGCCGGCAGCACGAAGTACATACCATAGGCATAGCGCGGCCAGTCTTTGCCGCCGACATAGGCGAACCGGTTATCCCATAGCCAGAACTGCTTGGTGCGCTCCCAGACAGGCCGCAGATTGTGGTAGATGGTTGGCAGCGGCTGGCGGCCGTGCTTGCGGAATGCGTAGTAGTCCCAGGCGAAGCTGTGCTGCGGGCAGACCATGTAGCAGATATGGAACCAGCCGTGGTTTTCGATGGTGAAGTCGTCGTGGATGCAGGCCCCGCCGACCCACTCACTGAGCGGCTGGCCGGCGACTGGTTGGCTGCTCTGGGCGTCGGCCGCGGTCGATAGGGTGTTGAGGCAGAGCGTGTGGAAGGCCTGCCGCCAGCCGTCGGCGTGGGGGTGTTGCGGATAGCGGTTCAGCGCCCAGGCCAGCACTTCGCTGTCCCAGGCGTTCTCCTCGGACTTCGTGTCGCCGTACTCGCCGACCCGCGGCGGCAGGCCGCGGTGGCGGTCTGCTTCGTGGACCACCATCGCCTCGACCCGGCGCAGGTCGTCGGCGGTCAGGTCGGCTGCCAGCAGGTCTACCGCCGGCATCATCCGGCTGACCCACCAGGCCGACTGCCAGTGGTTGCCCCAGGGCTTCTCGTCGGTACACTTCAGGTCGCCGGTGACGTGGGTCCGCAGACGGTGTCGGATCGCCTGCAGCGCGTGCTGCCGCACCGTGGCCAGCGGAACGCCCGAGACGCGCGGGTCGTACTTCGGGCGGGTCGCCAGCCAGGCGTAGACCAAGGTGAAGTTGGCGAGCGTGCGCTGCCCGTTCTCGTCGCTGCGGCCGTCTCCAAACCAGCCGAGCGTGGGATCGGTGTGGTCGTGCCAGCCCCGTTCGGCGTACCGCGGAAAGCGCTGCAGGATCCGCAGGTAGTCGGCCTGCGTCGGATAGTCGGGGCCAATCGTCGGCGCGCCACAGAGCGACCAGAGTAAGGGCAGGAAGGCAACCACGCCGGTCTCCGCCGACGGGTTTCGGAATCGGCGGGCGGCCTCCTGCGCGACTACGGCCGATAGCAGATCTTGATGGCCTCCTGGCGGCGCAGCAGTGCGACGCCCTCGGCGTAGCGGCTCAAGGGCAACTCGACACTGACCAACGGTCGCAGGTCCAGCGAGCCGTCGAGGATCCGCGCCAGGGCGTACTCCGCTGCTTCCTTGCGGTGGCCACTGTAGCCGTGGAGCGTCAGCCCGGCGTGGTGCTGCGCGTAGGTGTAGTCGTGGCGCTGCACCGCGAACAGGGCGACGTGGCGGTTGGTGCGGTCGAGCAGCCAGGACACGGCGGCGGGGTAGCCGCAGCAGTCGACGGCGACATCGATGCCGCTGGTGGCGCTGCGCCGGCCGCCGAGCACGGCGTCGGTGGCGGCGTCGGTCGGGTCGTAGGCCGCGTCTACCACGCCCGCTGCCAGCGCCGCGGCGCGGCGGCCGGCGTGGGGCTCGATCCCGACCACCCGCGTCGCCCCCTCGGCCCGCAGCAACTGCGCCGCGATCCAGCCCGCCGGCCCCAGCCCGTTGACCGCAGCCCGTTGCCCCGGCACGGCCTGGCAGGGCGCCAGGTCGAGCAGACAGACGCTGACGCACATCGCCAGCTCCAGCGAGGCGACGCGCAACGGGTCGGTGCCTGCGGGCACGGCCAGCAGGTTGTCGGCCTCGCAGATCACGTAGTCGGCGTAGCAACCTTCGCGCTGATGCCCCTGATCGCGCCAGGCGGCGACCAGTTGGCCGACCTCGAAGCTGCTGACGCCAGCTCCGAGAGCGTCGACGCGGCCGGCCATCTCATGCCCCGGCTGGCCAGGGGTATAAGGATAGTCCAGCCTGGCCCCCACGAACATCGGCTCGCCGGCGTCCAGGTGGAGGTCCCACTGCGGGCAGGTGTTGCAGCAGATCACCGCCACCCGCACCTGCCCCGGGCCTGGTTCGGGCAGCGGTCGGTCCACCAGTTCGGCCCGCCCTGGGGCCAGGATCTGCAGGGATTTCATGCGCTCACCTCGCGCCAGTCGAGCAACACGCCGAGCGTGTCGCGGTCGGTGTTGATGGCCTCCCAGGCGGCGGCCGCGGCGGCCGCCGGGAAGCGGTGGGTGACCAGATCAAGCGTCGTCAGCCGCCCGCTGTGGACCCACGCCAGGGTCTCCTCGAGGCGCTCGCGAGTCCAGCCCGACGGGGCGTGCAGCGAGGCCTCGCGCTTGCGCAGTTCCTGAATGTCGAAGGCGCCACGCTCGCCCAGGTAGCCGGCCGAGACCAGGTGCCCGCGCCGCCGGAGCTGCCAGAACAGCGCCAGCAGCAGGTCGTTGGTGCCGACGGTGTCGACCACCGCCTGCACCTGCTGCCCGGCCCAGGCCGTGACCGCGGCGACGGCGTCCTCGCGGTGCGTGTTGACGGCCCGGTCGCCAGCCCGTTGCGCCAGACGCGCCAGGCGGGAGTCGTGCCGGCCCAGCAGCAGCACCCGCGCGCCGCGTTGCTGCAGCGTCTGGGCCGACCACTGCCCGACCAGGCCGTCGCCGATCACCACCGCCGCATCGCCCGCGGTGACGGTCGGGAAGGTGCCGCAGTTCCAGCCGACTTGCGTCAGCACCAACCCGGCATAGGCCTCCGGCGGCGGTCCGTCGGCCGGCAGGCGGAAGACCTGATCGCGATGCACCGGGCCGCAATGGACCTGCCCCCCCGCCCCGACGGCCAGGCCGTCCAGCCGCGTCATCGTGGCGAAGACCACCTCGCCGGGCTGGTAACCACTGGCCGCGCCCGCCGCGACGACCGTCCCGACGCGCTGGTAGCCGGCGACGATCGGAAACGGCGCCGGCCGCTGCGGCGAGGCGGGGGTCTCCCCGTCGGCCCGCTCGCCCCGCAGGAACGACCCCTCGGTGCCGTTGGAGATCCAACTCCAGGTGCTCTCGACGACGACCTCGTCGTCGCCCATCGGCGGCACCTCGACCCGTTCGAAACGGACCTCGTTGGCCCGTGGGAATAGCACAGCCCAAGTCTTCATGTCCCACTGCTTCGCGTCCTGGGGCGGCACTCCTGCTGTGACCATCATGAAAACGCAATCTTACGACGCGGTGAACTGGGTAACCAGCAGGCGGAGCTTGACGATGCGCCAAGTGGCTGGGATGGCGGTGACCGACGCGGGGGCGGGGCGGCGGATCCGGCGGGGTCTGGCGGCGCTGCTGCTGGGCGGCGGGGCGCTGCTGTGGGCGATGCTGGCGATGCCGGGGCGGAGCTACCGCGGGCCGCTGCCGCCGGCCAGCGCGGCGCAGCAGCAACTGGCCGCCGAACTGCGGCGCGACCTGGCGGTGCTGGCCGACGAGATCGGCGAGCGGCACGTCTTCGAACGGCACGGCCTGCGGCGCGCCGAGCGGTGGCTGAGCAGCCAGTTGCGCGCGGCCGGCTACCGGGTCGAACGGCAAGAGCACACCACCAGCGGCGAGCCGGTGGCCAACCTGATCGCCGCGCTGCCCGGCACCCGGCGGCCGGCGGAGATGGTGGTGGTGGGCGCGCACTACGACAGCGTGGAGTGCCCCGGCGCCAACGACAACGGCAGCGGCGCGGTGGCGGTCCTGGCGCTGGCCCGCCGGTTCGCCGCCCGGCCGGGCGGCCGGACCTTGCGGTTGGTCGAGTTCGTCAACGAAGAGCCGCCGTTCTTCTGGACCGACCAGATGGGCAGCCGGGTCTACGCCCGCGCCTGCCGCCGTCGGGGTGACCGGATCGTGGCGATGCTCAGCCTGGAGACGCTGGGTTACTACACCGACGCGCCGGACACGCAGCGCTATCCGCTGCCGCTGCTGGGCGAGTTCTACCCGTCCGAGGGCAACTTCGTGGCGTGGATCGGCCACCTGCGCCACAAGCGGCTGCTACGACATTGCCTGGGCACTTTCCGCGCGACCACGCCGTTCCCCAGCGAGGGCCTGGCGGCGGCCTCGGCAGTGCCGGGAATCGGTTGGTCCGACCACTGGGCCTTCTGGCAGGAGGGTTACCCGGCGGTGCTGGTCACCGACAGCGCGGTCTACCGTGATCCGCACTACCACCAGCGCAGCGACACCGTCGAGCACCTCGACTACGACCGCTTCGCGCGGGTGGTCGAAGGCGTCGAGCGGGTCGTGCGGGACCTGCTCGACCGGCCCGACTAGAGTCCCAACACGCCAGCCAGCGGGCGCTGCAGGCCGTTGGCCATGTAGTAGAAGCCGAGGTCGTTGGGGTGGGTGAGGTCAGTCAGGCCGTCGACGTGGTCGGGCCCCAGCATGGTGTAGCCTTCGACCACCTGGATCCGCTGGTCGCCAGCGGCCTGCCGCGCCGCGACGGCCTCGCGAACGACCTGCCGACGGGCCTCGTTGCTGCTCCGCGCCAGCGGGTTCCAGGTTTCCGAGGCGTTGGCGATGGGCGTCACGCAGAGGATCGGCGTGGTCGCCCGCTGGCCGCGAATGGTGGCCAGCAGCGGGCCGTAAGTCTCCCGCATCTGGGCCACTGTCGGGCAGTTCTGGGCGTAGTCGATCACGTAGCAGCAGGCGGCGATGGCGGCCAGCGTCTGGGCCACCTCGGGCTCGCCGATGCCGTTGCCGCTGAACCCGAGGTTGACGTGGTCCAGGTTCAGCCGCCGGCAGAGCTGTGCCTGGTAGCTGTTGCCGGCCCGCGCGGCGCAGCCGCCCTGGGTGATGCTGCTACCGTAGAAGACCACCGGCTCGGGCCGGGCCAACGGCGTTGGCGGCTCGATTATCGCGTCGTCGCTGAGACCGACCGCCAGCAGGTTGACCGGGTGGTAGAGCGGCAGATACAGGTCGATCTGCCGGCTCCGGCGCTCAGCACCGCCGATCAGGCGCGGCTCGATCTGCGGCTTGCCCTCCAACGGGGCCGCGACCGCAGCGTAGACGTGGTCGAGGTACAAGTCGACGGCGTGCTGCCCGATGCGGTGCATGTTGTTCATGTGCCCGACATCGCCGTAGTCCAGCCGCAGCGCGACCTCGGCGGTGTTGCTGCGGAAACGCACCCGCCCGCCGGCCGGACTGGTGCCGAGTCCCCAGACCGCTGGCCGGTACTGCTCGCGCCGCGAGGCCGGCAGGCGCCACAGGCGGGGGCTGTTCTCGGCCCAGAAGGGCAGCCCGCAGACCACCAGCCGTGGGTCCGGAAACTCGATCCAGTGCATCGGCTGCTCCAGGTTAGGGCCGCGGCCAGTCGTTGGCGACACACCAGGCCAGGGCGTCACGCGCGGCGGCGATGGTCTGGTCGATCAACTCGGCGGTGTGCGCCGTGCCGGGGAACCAGGCCTCGAACTGCGACGGCGGCAGGTAGACGCCGCGCTCGAGCATCGCGTGGAAGAACGACCCGAAGCGCGCCGTGGCGCTGCGCTTGGCGGTGGCGTAGTCGGTGACCGGCGCGTCGCAGAAGAACAGTGTCAGCATCGCCCCGGCGTGGTTGACCTGCACCGGCACGCCAACCGCGGCGGCCGCCTCGCGCAGGCCGGCCGCCAGCCGCGCTGTGGCCGCGTTCAGGGCAGGGTAGGGGTCCTCGCGGCGGAGCACCCGCAGCATCGCGTTGCCCGCCGCCACCGCCACCGGGTTGCCGCTGAGCGTGCCCGCCTGGTAGATCGGCCCGGCCGGGGCGATCTGGCGCATCAGCTCGGCCCGACCACCGTAAGCAGCCAGCGGGAGACCACCGCCGATCACCTTGCCCAGCACGGTCAGGTCCGGCGTCACCCCGGCCCGCGCCTGGGCGCCGCCAAGGGCGACGCGGTAGCCGGTCATCACTTCGTCGAAGACCAACAGCGCGCCGTGACGATCGCACAGCTCGCGCAGCCCGACCAGGAACTCCCGCGGCGGGTCGACCACGCCCATGTTGCCGGCGACCGGCTCGACGATCACACAGGCCACCTCGCCGGGATAGGCCGTCAGGGCGGCCTCAACGGCGGCCAGATCGCCGAACGGCAGGGAGTGCGTCAGCGCCGCCAGGGCCGCTGGGACACCCGGCGAGTCCGGCAGGCCGAAGGTGGCCACGCCCGAGCCGGCGGCGACCAGCAGGCTGTCGGCGTGGCCGTGGTAGCAGCCGTCGAACTTCAGACAGCGGTCCCGCCCGGTGGCGCCGCGCGCCAGCCGCAACGCGGCCATCGCCGCCTCGGTACCGCTGCAGACCAGGCGCGCCACCTCGACCGAGTCGATGGTCGCGACGATCTGCTCGGCCAGCTCGACCTCGCCGGCCGACGGCGCGCCGAAACTGGTGCCGGCGGCGACCGCCTGCTGCACGGCGGCGGTCACCTCGGGGTGGGCGTGACCCAGCAGCAGCGGGCCCCAACTGGCGACGTAGTCGAGCAGCTCGTGGCCGTCGGCATCGACCAGCCAGGCGCCGTGTCCGCGCTGGAAGAAGCGGGGGCTCCCGCCGACGCCGCGGAAGGCCCGCACCGGGCTGTTGACGCCACCCGGCAGCACGGCGCCGGCCCGCTCGAAGAGAGCCTCAGAAACTGGGTTGACGCTCATCGCGGCGACCACCTCCGGGCGCGGAGTATGGCCGACCAGGCGCCTCGCCGTCAAGCCTCCACCGCAGCCGGCGCGGCCGGTGCCTTGCCGGGCACCCGCTGGCGCCAGTCCGGCCGTAGCCAGCGCCCGTGGTAGACGCCGCCCGGGGGCAGGCTGGCGGGGACCAGCTCAAAGTCGACCAGCTCGAAGAGACCCTGGTAGAGCTTCAGATAGAGCCATGGCAGAAGCGTCAACTGGCTGAACCAGGTGCCCGCCGGCTGGCTGCCCACGAAATCGAAGACGACCTCGTTGAGCTCCCGCGGCAGCGACGGCACCGGCAGGCCGCTCAGCACCAGGTCGACCTGCGGCAGGCCCAGCGCCAGCAGCCGCGCCGGCAGCTCGCGGACGTCGCACAACAGAACCGTCGCCCGCGGCACCTCGCGCTCCAAGATGGCCGCGAACTCGGGGTCGATCTCGACGGCCAGCAGCTTGCTGTCGGGATGCAGCCGCGCCGCCACGGCGCGGGTCACGGCGCCGGTACCGGCGCCCAGCTCGACGACTACCTGCGGCCGGTCGGGGTCGACCTGGCGGCACATCGCGGCCGCCAGCGCCGGGCTGGAGGGCACCACGCTGGCGACCCTGGTTCCTTCACGCAGGAACTTCTTGAGAAACAGCAGCGGGTCACGCGCGCTGCCGGGCTGCGGGTCGGACATCTAGCGCACTCCTTCGGAGGGGGTCGCGGGCAGGCGACCATGGGCGGCCAGGAAGCGGTCGATGTGCTGCTCGCCGAGGAAGCGCTTCATCGTCCGCCGGTCGGTTTCCAGGGCATCGAAGACACACATCGCGTCGACGCAGTAGCCGAACGCCGGGTCGACACTGAAGGCCAGCGCCTTGGCGCCGAGCTTGAGGTACTGCCGCAGCAAGGGTGGCACGCCCTTGCCGTCGGGCTCGACATCGGTGATCAGCCGCTGCAGGTCGTCGACGTCGCGCAACAGGCGGACATGGCTCAGCACATCGGCCCCGGCGAACTTGCGCGGCACGAAGGGCCGCTTCGGTTTGACCAGTGCCGCCAACGGCGAGAGGCGCTGCGGTTGGGCCAGGTAGCCGACCATCAGGGCCCGGCTGACCGGGCTGTAGAGCCGCGAAATGCTGACCGGGCCGATCATGTGGCGGTAATGCGGGAAGCGCGCGAAGAACTGCCCGATGCCGGTCCAGAGCATCATCATCGGCCCGACGCCGCCCTGCTCCTCGACCCGCACAAACGACCGGCCGAGCTCGATGCTGGGGCCGATGCGCGGCAGGAACTCGTCGCTGATCTGGAACAGCGAGAACAGGTAGAGCCCCTTGGGCCCGTGGGCCGGCACAATCTCGTCGGTCAGGCCGAGCCGGTAGGAGCCGATCAGCTCACAGCGCACGTGGTTGAACAGCAGCAGGTGGCGGTACCAGCCGTCGAAGCGGTCCAGGTCGTAGGGCTTGCCGGTGCCCTCGCCAACCTCCCGGAAGCTGATCTCGCGCAATCGCCCCAGCTCGGTCAGCACATGCGGCAACTGCGCGGCGCGGGCCTGGTAGACCGAGAAGTCGCCCTGCCGCGCCAGCAGGGCCTCCGCTGGCAGGGCCGCCAGGTCGGCGTGCAGCAGCTCCGGCGGCACCGCGTTGGCGACCGGCGGAAAGACCGGCGGCTTCGGCGCCCGCGGCGCGAGCTTGCGGCCGCGCAACCTGGGCTTGCCGCTGCGCGTGCTGTGCGCTTCGCGCCCGGCCAGCGCCTGACAGCGCAAGCGCATGAACTCGATGCACTCCTCGTCGGTCGCAATCGCCTGGATGGTGGCCGCCGGAATCGGGTTGCCGAGCTGCACCCGCAACGGGTGCCGGCGCCGCCGCACCAGCTCCCGCGGCAGCAGCACGGTGCGCAGCCGGGGGTGGATCAGGCCAGCCAACTGGAACAACGGGCCGTTGTTGCCGGCGAAGTACATCGGCACCACGGCCGCCCCGGTGCGCCGCGCCAGGACCGCGATGTTGACGTGCCAGGGCGGGTCGACCACCTCGCGCGTCTGGAGATTGAGGGAGGCCACGGTGCCCGACGGAAAGACCCCCAGCACGCCGCCGCTGCGCAGCCAGGCGATGGTCTCCCGCAACCCCTTGAAGTTCGACTGCTTCGACTCGGTGGTCTCAAACGGATCGACGAAGATGCAGAGGTCTTGCAGCTCGGGCAGCGCCCCGAGCATGTAGTTCGCCATCACCTTGGTGTCGGGCCGCACCCGGCGCAGGGCGTGGATCATCGCCAGGCCCTCGATCCCGCCGTAGGGGTGATTGGCGACCACCACCACCGGCCCGTGGGCCGGCAACCGGGCCAGCTCGGTGCCGTCGACTTCGAGGCGGACACCCATCTCGGCGAGCATCTCGCCACAGAAGTCGGCGCTCTTGCCGCGGGCGATCACCCGTGCGTAATGGCGGTTGATCTTGGTCAGGCAGAGCAGCGTCTCGATCGGTGGCACGACCAGCGCGGCCAACGGCGGCGGCATGCGGTCGCCGACCGGCTCGAGGTTGAACGGCTCCGAGGGCTTACGCGTCGACGGCATCGCGTGCATCCTGGCGGTCGTCCGCCGGCCCGGCTTCGGCGGGCAGCAGCAACCCCTGACGGCAGCAGCGACTCTCCAAGCGCGGCCCTCCCAGTCGTTGCAGTGTAACACACTCCGGGGCGGCGGCAGGTTCCCGGCGCCAGCCGGACGCCAGCCGCGGTCGGGTGTATCATAACGGCCGCTGACAGGCACAGGGTGGTGGCGGTGAGGCGGAGCGTTTGAAGCGCAAACTGGTCTGGGCGGTGGTGGTCGCGGTGCTGACGGGGTTGCTGGTGACCCACCGCAGCGAGCTGGCGGCGGTCGGGCACGCTCTGCGGGCGGCGCGCCGCGACTGGCTGCTGGCGGCGGTGGCCGCCGAGCTGGTCTACCTGGTGCTCTACAGTGCCATCTACCGCGCCAGCTTCGCCGCCGTCGGGGTCCGTCTACCGCTGCGCCGGCTGGTGCTGCTGCTGCTCTCCTCACTCTCCCTGAACGTCGCCGCCGCCGGCAGTGGCGCGGCCTTGTTCGTGGCCGATGCGAGCCGCCGCGGTCAGAGCGGGACCCGTGCCGCGGTCGGCTCGGTGCTGGTCAAGATCGCCGATTTGACCACCTTCGTGCCGCTGGTGCTGTACAGCCTCTTCCACCTCTCCCGGCGTCGCGAGCTGCATCCGTTCGAGATTGGCATTAGCCTCGGCCTGCTGGCGGTGATCGGGGCGTTCGTGGCGCTGCTGGGGCTGGCGCTGTGGCATCCCGACCGCCTGACCGGTGTGTTCGGCTGGGTCGGCCGGCGGGTTAACGGCGTGCTCCGCCGGATCGGGCGGCCAGGCCTGCCCGCCGAGTGGGCCGCCCAGACCGCGCACGACTACATCGACGGCGTGGCGCTGATGCGCACCCGGCCGACTCGCATGTCGCTCGCCTGGCTGGCCGCGGCGTTGGCCCACCTGGCCGGCCTGGCCGTCGTCCTGGCCCTCGCGCTGGCGCTGGGCGAGCCACTCGAAGTCGGCTTGCTGACCTGCGGCTTCAGCATCGCGATGCTCTTCTGGGTGGTGCCGCTGACTCCGCAGGGCATCGGCGTCGTCGAGGGCTCGATGGTGCTGACTTACACTGGTCTGGGCATGCCGCCGACCGTCGCCACCAGTCTCGCCTTGGCTTTTCGGGGCCTCACCTTCTGGCTGCCGATGCTGCTCGGCTGGCTGCTGCTGCCGCGCCTCGTCGGCCGCCGCCGCCGGCTGCGCGGCACCGCCGAGCCGCCGGCCGACCCGGCCCCGGCCCTTGACAGCAACCCGCCGCCGACCTAGAACAGCGCCCGATGGCTCTGCCGCACGATTTGGAAGTCCTGCCTGCGCAGCCCGGCGTCTACCTGATGAAGGACGCCGCCGGGACGGTGCTGTACGTCGGCAAGGCCAGCTCGCTGCGGGCGCGGGTGCGGAGCTACTTCCAGCCCGGCGCCGACCACTCGCTGCGGATTCAGATGATGGTCGCGCGGGTCCGGGAAGTCGACTTCAAGGTCACCGGCAGCGAGATCGAGGCGCTGGTCCTGGAAGCCAACCTGGTCCGCGAGCACCAGCCCCGCTACAACGTGCGCCTGCGCGACGACAAGCGCTTCCCGTGGCTGAAGCTGACCCGCGAGCCGCTGCCGCAACTGGTCGAGTGTCGCGACCTGGCCCAAGACGGGGCGCGCTACTTCGGTCCGTACGTCGACGCCGGAGCGATGCGGGCCACCGACCGGCTGCTCCGCCGGCTGTTCAAGATTCGCTCCTGCAGCTTCGCTCTCAGCGGTCAGCCGCAGATGCGGCCCTGCCTGGACTACCACATCGGCCTCTGCGAAGCGCCCTGCGCCGGCTACGTCGGCATCGCCGAGTACAACCGCCAGGTCGACCAGGCGGCGGCCTTCCTGCGCGGCGAGGTGGGCGATATCGTCAGCGAGCTGCAGGCGGAGATGCAGGCCGCTGCCGAGCATCTCGAGTTCGAACAGGCGGCGCGGCTACGCGACCTGATTGCCGACCTGCAGAAGGCCCTGGCCGGGCAGCGCATTGTCAGTGCCAGCGGGCTCGAGGCCGACGTCTTCGCCGCGGCGCAGCACGACGACCTGAGCTGTGTGCAGCTCTTCTTCGTGCGCGCCGGCAAGGTCGTTGGCGACCACCGCGGGATCTTCGAAGGCGCCGCCGACGACACCGCCGGCGAGGCGATCCGGGCCTTCCTTACCGCCTACTACGGCGAGCGGCCCGACATCCCGCGCCTGGTGCTGCTGGCGGCGCCGCTCGAGGACCGCGCCGCGATTGCGCAGTGGCTGACCCAGCAGCGCGGCCAGAAGGTCGAGGTGCTGGTCCCCGAGCGCGGCGAGCGACGGCAACTGGTCGAGCTGGTGCGCGACAACGCCGCCGACTCGTTGCGCCGCTGGCTGACCGATCGCGACCAGCAACGCCAACGCGGCGAGGTGGCGGCGACCGACCTGCGCGACCACCTCGGCCTGCCCCGCACCCCGTTTCGGATCGAGTGCTACGACATCGCCACCCTGCAGGGCGACTGGTCGGTCGGCTCGATGGTCGTCCTGGAGGACGGGCGGCCCGTCAAGAAGGCCTACCGGCAGTTCAAGATCCGCCACCCGCACGCCGCCCCCAACGACTACGAGATGATGAAGGAAGTGCTGCTGCGCCGTCTGCAGCGGGCCATCGAGGGGGATCCGAAGTTCCTGCCGCTGCCCGACCTGCTGCTGGTCGACGGCGGCAAGGGCCAGCTCGGGGTGGCCGTCGAGGTCTGCGAGACGCTCGGCCTGCAGCAGCTCCCGCTGGCGGCGCTGGCGAAGCGGCAGGAGCACCTCTTCCGACCCGGCCAGAGCGACCCCATCGTGCTGGAAGCCCGCGCCCCGGCGCTGCGCGTGCTGCGCGCCCTGCGCGATGAAGCCCACCGCTTCGCCAACACCTTCCACCAACGCCTGCGGCGGCAGTCCGGCCTGCGCTCCATCTTGGACGACATCCCCGGCGTCGGCGCCACCCGTCGCACCACGCTGCTCAGCCATTTCCGCAGCACCCAGGCCATCCGCGAAGCCAGCCTCGACGAAATCGCCGCCCTCCCCGGCCTCAACCGCCCCCTCGCCGAACGCGTCAAGCGCTACCTGCTGCAAGACCACAGCGGCGACCAGGACGAAGGCTACCGCGACGACCCCGCCGGCGACGCGTGATACCAGAAAGGGGTCAGGACCATTTTCTGGCTTCGCCACAGAAAATGGTCCTGACCCCGTTGGGTGATCCGCTCAGCGGTCGAAGCGCAGCGCGACGTCGCCGGCCAGCACGCGGCGTGGTTCGCCGGCGGCGTCTTCGACCCACAGGGCGCCGTGGTCGTCGATGGCGGCGGCGCGGCCTTGCCAGGGGCCGTCGGCGGCTTCGACGGTGACGCTGCGGCCGATGGTCTGGTCGAGCGCCAGCCAGCGTTGGCGGAGCGCCTCGGAGTCGTGGTCCAGCAACAGCCGGTAGAGGCTCGGCAGCCGCCGCGTGAGGTCGTCGAGCAGCTCGCGGCGGTCCCACTCGCGACCGCTGCCAAGTCGCAGCGACGTGGCGGCGGTGGTCAGCTCCGGCGGGAAGTCGTCGCTGGTCTGGTTGACGTTGAGACCGATCCCAACGATGGCCAGGTGCCCATCGCCGAGGCGGCTGCTCTCGGTCAAGATGCCGGCCAGCTTGCGGTCGGCCAGCAGCACGTCATTCGGCCACTTCAGGCCGGCCGGCAGGTCGGTCACCTCGCGGACCGTCTCGGCGACCGCCACGCCGGCCAGCAGGGTCAGCCACGCGGAGTGGGCCGCGGCGGCGGGCGGACGGAGGATCAGCGAGGCCAGCAGCCCCTGCCCGGCCGCGGCTTCCCAGCGTCGGCCCAACCGGCCGCGGCCGGCGGCCTGCCAGTCGGCCAGCACCACGGTGCCTTCGGTGGCGCCCCGCCGGGCGTGGTCGCGGGCCAGGTCGTTGGTCGAAGTGACCTCAGCGTAGCGGACTACCTTACCCCACATCGGCCAGGGCCTTTCGCATGAAGATCTGCATCAGCAGGTGCATCAGCACCGTGTGGCAATCTTCGACGTGCTGCATGTCGTGGCTGTCGGCAATCAGCGCCAGGTCGCAGTGCTCCGCGCAGCGGCCGCCGCCATAGCCCAGGAAGCCAATCGTGATGCCACCCTTGGAGCGTGCCCAGCGCAGCGTGCGGACCACGTTTTCGCTGTTGCCGCTACCACTGATACCAATCACGACGTCGCCCGGCTGGAAGTAGTTCTTGAGCTGTTCGACAAAGACATCGTTGTACGAGACATCGTTGGCATAGGCCATGATGGTCGCGATGTTGTCGGTCAGCGGCAGAACCTTGAAGCGCTGGCCGCCCGGGGCGTTGCAGTTCTTGTTCAGGTCGCAGGCCAGGTGCGAGGCCAGTGACCCGCTCCCGCCGTTGCCGGCCAGCAGGACCTGCCGCCCGTCGCGCTGGGCGCTTTCGAGGATCTCCACCAGCCGCGCGACCTGGCCCTCGTCGAGGGCCTGAATCACGCGGGCGGTTTCGGCCAGGTATGTCTGCATGAAGCTCATGCGGGCTCTCCTTCCAGGGCCGCCGCCGGTTCCAAGAGATAGCGCCGCAACGCTTCGGCGACGCCGTCGTGGTCACAGTCTGCGACCACCACATCGGCCGCCGCGCGGGCGGCCGGGGTCGCATTGCCCATCGCCACGCCGAGCCCGGCGGCTTGGAGCATCGGCACATCGTTCTCGCCGTCACCAATCGCCAGCACGGCGTCGTCGCGCAGGCCGCGGTGGCGGGCGTAGGCCTGAATCCCGGACCACTTGTTGCAGCCGCGGGCGAAGACGTTGATCACCCGCGAGCGGTCCGGCGGGTACGGCGCGTGCAGCACCTCGGCCCGGCGGCCCAGCAGGCGCTGCAGGGTCGTCGCCAGCCGACCGATCTGGACCGGCGGGCCGTTGATCGCCACCACCAGCGGATCGTGCCGTAGCCGCCCGGCCAGGTTACGGCTGACCCGCACACGGCGCCGCTGCTCGCGCACGAAGCGCGGCTGGTGGCGCCACGGCGCGGGGACCTCGACGCAGGGGCGACGGCGCGGATCGTGCCACACCGAGACCGCCAGTCCCGGCCGCTGGCCGACCAGCACGGCCGCTCGGGCGATCTTCCGAGCGAGCCGCCGGCGGTGCCACGGGCGGGCCAGGGGCGTTGGTGCGACCAGCGCTCCGTTGACCATCACGGCGCCCACCGCGAACCCCAACGCCTGCGTGATGTGCGACGCGCCGACGGCTTCGCGAGCCGTGGCCACCACCACCTCGACGCCCAGCGCTTGCGTCGCCGCCACCGCGGACCGCACCGCCGGGGTGATCCGACCCGTGCTGTCGAACAGCGTGCCATCGGCATCGAGCGCCACCAACCGCCAGACCGGCCACGGCTCGAACGCCGCCGGCCAGTGCCGCCGCAGCGCCACCGCAACGCCGTCATGGGCGTTGTCCGGCACGACCTCGTCGGCCGCCGCCTGGACCTCCGGCGCAGCGTTGCCCATCGCCACGCCCCAGCCCGCGCCCTGCAACAGCGGCAGGTCGTTGAGGCCGTCACCAATCGCCAGCACCTCGTCGCCGGCAATGCCCCAACGCTCGGCACAGGCCAGCACCCCCAGCCATTTGCAGCAACCCGGCGCCAGCACATCGACCGACCAGCACTGGTACTTCGGGTGGTACAACGGCTGCACCGTCGCCTGGCCGTCCAGCGCCGCGGCCAGGTCCTCGCTCAGAGCGCGGATCGGCCGCTCCTCACCGAGGCAGGTGGTCAGCAGCACATCGCGGTCGAGCGCGGCCAGCAGATCAGGCTCCCAGAGCAGCCGCTGCGGGTGCCGCTCGGCGAACGGGGCGTTGCTCGGCGCGGCCCGCTCCAGCAGCACCTGGCCGGTCGCCGCCGGGTCGTCGTAGACCAGCGGCTCCATGCCAGCGGCGCGGTGCAACCGGACGACCTGCCGGGCCACGGCCGGCGGCAGCAGCCGGCGACGCCACGGCGGCTCGCCGAGGCGGTCGTGCAGCAGTGCACCGTTGGCCAGCACCAGCGGCAGATCGAAGCCGAGCTGGGCGATGGTCTGGCCACCCGCCACCGGCCCGCGCCCGGTCGCCAGGACCACCCGGCCACCGGCCCGCAGCACCGCCCGGACAGCCTCGCGGACGGCAGGCCGGAGCCGGTCGTCCGGGTCGGTCAGCGTGCCGTCGACATCGATGGCGGCCAGGCGGAAGCGACTCATGCGCCAGCGCTCGCCATCACCGCGGGCGCGCCGCGCAGGCGCGCGACGACGCGCTCCCGGCCAACCGCCTCGCACAGCACAAACGCCCCCGGGCCGACCGCCTGCCCCGTCACCGCCGTGCGCAGACCGTTGATCAGCGCGCCAGCGCCCACGCCGGACTCCTCGGCCAGCGCCCGCAGCGCCTCTTCGACGGTGTCGGCCGAGTAAGCAGTCAGACCCGCGACGCGGTCGGCCAACTGCGGCAGCAGCGCGGCCAGCCGAGGCTCCTTCAGCAGGTTCTTCTGAACGGCTTTCGGATCGTAGGGAAACTCGTCGCTGAGATAGGCGCGGCCCTGGTCGGCGAAGTCGAGCAGGGTCCAGAAGCGCTCGCGGATCAGCTCCAGCGTGGCGCGGAACCAGTCGCGTTGCGCCCCGTCGAACTCGTCCTGCCAGAGGCCCGCAGCCAGCAGCACCGGCCGTAAGTGCGGCAGCAGCTCGTCCAGCGGCGTCGTCCGCACGTACTCGGCGTTGATCGCCTGCGCCTTCGGATCGGTCCACTTGCGGGCGTCGTGTTGGTCAAAGGTGAACTTGGCGTTGGAGCGGTTGATCCGCTCCAAGTTGAACCGCTCAATCAGCTCCGCCCGCGTGAAGATCTCCCGCGTCTCACCCTCGCTGGCCGGCGACCAGCCCAGCAGTGCGATGAAGTTGACCATCGCGGCGGGCAGGACCCCACGGTCGCGGTAGGTGGTCACGCTGACCGCGTCGCCGTGCTTGCGCTTGCTCATCTTCTCGCCGCCCGCCGCCATGATCAGCGGCAGATGCGCGAACTGCGGCACCGGCGCGCCGAGCGCCTGGTACAACAGCACCTGCTTCGGCGTGTTGCTTAAATGGTCCTGACCCCTTATGACGTGGCTGATCTGCGAGAGGAGGTCATCGCAGACCACGCTGAGCATGTAGAGGGGGGAGCCGTCGGTGCGCAGCAGGACGAAGTCGTCGAGTTCGTTGGGGTCGATGGCCTGGTCGCCGTAGACCAGGTCGCGGAACTGCACGGGGCCGGTGCTGCGTGGTACGCGGAACCGCACGACGCTGGGAGCGCCCTGCGCTGCGCGGCGGGCCTGCTCGTCGAGCGCAATGACGCAGTCCGGGCCGGTGTACTTCCAGGACGGGTTGCCGGCGGCCTTGGCTGCTTCGCGCGCGGCGCCGCTCTCGGCGGGCGTGGCGTAACAGCGGTAGGCCGCCCCGGTCGCCAGCAGTTGCGCGGCCTTGGCGACATGATCGGGCAGGTTCTGCGACTGGTAGATCGGGCCCTCGTCCCAGTCGAGGCCGAGCCAGGACATGCCCTCGAGGATGATGTCGATGCTGGCCTGGGTGGAGCGCTCGCGGTCGGTGTCCTCGAGCCGCAGCACGAACGTGCCGCCGTGCTGCCGGGCGTAGAGCCAACTGAACAGCGCGGTGCGGGCGCCGCCGACGTGGAAGTAGCCGGTCGGCGAGGGAGCGAAGCGGGTGCGACTCGATGACACCGGGCGCCTCCAGACGGGAACCGGCATGGTATCACAGCACGCTCCGGGAGCCAACCGCAGCGCGCCGACGTCAGAGTACCGGTGGGAGTTGTCGATGTCGCGACGCTGGTTGGGCCTCTTGCCGTTGCTCTGCCTGGGCTGCTCCGCCGCCGAACACCCGGTGGCCGATGCCGCCGCCTTCCGGGCCGCTGCCAAGGCGGTGCAGCCGGGCGATGCGCTGGTCCTGGCGGCCGGTGAGTGGCGCGATGCGGACCTGCTGATCACCGCCCGCGGCACGGCGGCGCAGCCGATCCAGATTCGCGCGGCGCAGCCCGGCGCGGTGGTCCTGAGCGGCAGCAGCCGGCTGCGGCTCGGCGGGGCCCACCTCGTCGCCAGCGGCCTGCTGTTTCGCGGTCCGGGCGAGCAGAGCGCGGTCGACTTTCGGGCCGACAGCAAGACCCTCGCCGAGAACTGTCGCCTGACGGACTGCGCCATCGTCGACTACAGTCCGGCCAGCAAGACCAAAGACACCAAGTGGATCAACCTCTACGGGCGGCAGAACCGGGTCGACCACTGCTACCTGGCCGGCAAGACCAACAACGGCGCGACGCTGGTCGTCTGGGTCGGCGAGCAGCCCGGCCGGCACCAGATCGACCACAACCACTTCGGCCCGCGGCCGAAGCTGGGCGTCAATGGCGGTGAGACCATCCGGGTCGGTACCAGCGACGTCTCGCTGCGCGACGAGCTGACCGTGGTCGAGGACAACCTCTTCACCGAGTGCAACGGCGAAGTCGAGATCATCTCGAGCAAGTCCTGCGGCAACCTCTACCGCCGCAACACCTTCCGCCGCTGCCAGGGAGCGCTGACCCTGCGTCACGGCAACCGTTGTCGCGTCGAGGGCAACTGGTTCCTCGGCGACAACCAGCCCCTGACCGGCGGCGTGCGGGTGATTGGCGTAGACCACCAGGTGCTCGGCAACTACTTCGGCGACCTCGCCGGAACCGGTTCGCGCGGCGCCCTGACGGTGATGCAGGGCTTCGCCGACAGCCCGCTCTCGGGCTACCTCCAACCGCAGCGGATCCTGCTCGCACACAACACCATCGCGCACTGCGTGCAGCCGCTCTACCTCGGCCTGCCCGGCGATCTCGACGGCCGCCCGACGACCCTGCCGCCGGTCGGGCTGCGCCTGCTCAACAACCTGATCGGCGGGGCCGACAAGCTGTTGGTGACCGTCTCCGCACCGCCGCCCGAGGCGACCTGGGCTGGCAACCTGGCGTTCGGTGGACCGCTGGGCCACGAGGTGGCCGGCATGCGGCTGGGCGACTCGCCGCTGCAGCGCGCCGCGGACGGGCTCTGGCGCCCCACCGCCAGCCCGCCAGCGGCCGCCGGCGAGCGGCCCGAGCACGACATCGACGGACAACCTTACCCGGATCAGCCAGTGGTTGGTTGCGACCAGCCCAGCACCGCCGCGGCCAGCAGCCGGCCGGCGACCGTGGCCGAGGCTGGCCCGGCCTGGTTCGGAGCGCGCTAGGATTCGGGACCGGGGCGGGCAACTCACCCCATGGCCTGACTGGAGGACCGCATGTCAACGGACGACGCCCGTCTCCCCTGGTCCGTCCTGGACGCCACCTGCGTGGTTGGGCGGCATGTCAAGTGGCAGGGCGGACAGCCGCAGAGCGTCGCCGACCTGTTGGCGGAGATGGACCATTACGGCGTCGCCGAGGCGCTGGTGCTGGACTGCCTGAGCCGCGAGAACCACCCGGCCGAGGGCAATCCGCGGATTGTCGAACTGCTGCGCGCCGAGCCGCGGCTGCATCCGGCGTGGAGCGCGGTGCCGGCCGGGACCGACGAACAGCCGCCGCCGGCCGCACTGGTCGCGGCGATGCGCGCCGCTGGGGTGGGGGCGCTGTTCCTGCTGCCAGGGCAGTTCAAGCATCCCTTGAGCGACTGGTGTGTCGATGACCTGCTCGATCCGCTGGCGGCCGCCGGGGCGCCGCTGTTTGTCAGCTTTGTCGAAGTTGGACCGGGCGGCTGGCCGACCGATGTTTGCGACTGGCCGGCGCTGGTCGAACTCTGCCGCCGCTGGCCGACGCTGCCGGTGGTGCTCTGGGAGTTCCGCATCCGCCGCGGCCAGCGCGCTCTTTACAAGGCGCTCGACGCCTGCCCCAACCTGCGGGTCGAGCTGTCGGGCTACTGGCTGCACCACGGCGTCGAATACCTCAGCCAACGGTGGGGGCCGGAGCGGTTGATCTACGGCTCGAACTGGCCCACCTTCGGCCCGCACATGACCCTCTCGACGCTCGCCTCGGCCGACCTCAGCGACGACGCCAAACGGCTGATCGCCGGTGACAACCTGCGCCAACTGCTGCGCTGGTGCGACTTGACGCATCCCGCCTACACCCCGCCGGCGCCGGCCGATGCTTACGTCGCCAGCGCCCGCCGCGGGTTGGCCGCCCTGCCGCTGCCGACGCCGGTCGCCGACTGCCACGGCCATCTGGGCGGCTACCTCAGCCACTACCACGTCCCCGACGGCAGGCACGACGACGCCGTCGCTGACATGGACCGCCTGGGCGTCGAGTGCTGCTGCGTCTTCAGCTTCAGTGGCGTGACCAGCGACGAGACGGCCGGCAACGACCGCGTGGCGGAAGCCGTGGCGGCGCATCCCGACCGCTTCGTGGGCTTCACGCTGGTCAACCCCCACCGCGGCCGGGCGGCGATGCTGGCCGAGCTGGAGCGCGGCGTGGCGCTCGGGCTGCGCGGTGTCAAGCTGATCCCGAGCTATCAGGGCTACCCCGAAGAGGGGCCCAACATCGACGTCGCCTGCGAGTGGGCCGACGCCCACGGCCAGTTGATATTGAACCACCACTGGGGCGGTGCGGCGCAGGTCGAGCGGCTGGTGGCAACCTATCCCAACGCCTGCTTCCTGACCGGCCACACCACCACCGCCTACGCCGCGGTGATGCGCCAGTATGCCAACCTCTATGTCTGTAGCTGCCCGCTGCTCGGCCCGCGCGCCTGTGAAGAGGTGGTCGCGGCGATTGGCGCCGACCGCTTCCTGTTCGGGTCCGATCTGCTGGACCTGCCCATCGCCTGGGGCCTCGGGCCGATTCTGTTCGCGCGGATCCCGCCCGAGCAGAAGCGCCTGATACTGGGCGACAACCTGCGGCGGCTGTTGGCGAGCTACTCGCGCGGGCCGGCGGGGTGAGCGCAGAATGAAACGCCAGCCGCCGATCGTGGTGAACTTGAACGGGCCGCCGCCCTGTTGAACCGACTGGCCTGGGAACGGAGTTGCCTCGATGCGCGCAGCCAGACTTGACGACGGTCAGCGAGCAGAGCTGCTCCGCGACAGCGATGCCGTCCTGAAGGCCCTCCGCCGCGGGTTCCTGGCGGCCATCCGGAACCACCAGGTGAGTGGCGTGCCGATGGTGTACTGGGAGGACGGCAGCGTCATCGAACTCGCCGCGGACGAGGTCCTGGCCCGCCTGCAGCACGAGCCGTGGTACCAGGAACTCGCGCAGGAGACGGCTCCACCGCACATCCCCCGGCAGTCGTCCTAGACCACGCCCGCCCGCAGCAAGTCTTGGACGTCGACCACGCCGACCGCCTTGCCGTGGGCGTCGACCACACTGAGGTTGTCGAACTCGCGGTCCTGCATGATCTGCAGCGCCTCGGTCGCCAGGCGGTCGGCGGTGATGCTGGTCGGGTTGCGGGTCATCACCGCCGCCAGCGGCTCGCCAAGGGTGGCGCCGCCGTGGGCTTCGAGGTGTCGGCGGAGGTCGCCGTCGGTGAAGATACCGAGCAGCCGGCCCTGGCCGTCGATCACGTTGACGACGCCCCGTACGCTGCTGCGGGTCATCACCAGCAGCGCCTCCTGGACGGTGTGTTCCGGCGTCACCGTGGCGTGGTCGCTGCCGCTGCGCATCACGTCGCCGACGGTCAAGAGCAGTTGCCGCCCGAGGCTGCCGCCCGGATGGACCAGCGCGTAGTCGGCGGCGGTGAACTGCCGCGCCTGCATCAGCGCAATCGCCAGGGCGTCGCCCAGCGCCAGCATCACCGTCGTGCTGGCGGTCGGGGCCAGGTTGTGGGGGCAGGCCTCGCGCTCGACCGCGCAGTTGAGGACCACCCGGCTGTTGGCCCCGAGCGTTGACTCCGGCCGGCCGGTCATCGCGATGATCGGCGTGCCGAGGCGTTTCAGGGCTGGCAGCAGCGCGGCCACCTCGCCGGACTCGCCGCGGTAACTGAGCGCCAGCACGACCTCGCCGGGGACCACCACGCCGAGGTCGCCGTGGACACCCTCGGCGGCGTTCAGGAAGATCGCCGGGGTGCCGGTGCTGCTGAGCGTGGCGGCGATTTTGTGAGCCACCAGGCCCGACTTGCCGACACCGGTGCAGATCACCCGCTGCCGGGGCCGCTCCAGGATCAGCTGCACCGCCTGACAGAAGGCCGGGCCGTCCAGTCCATCGACCAGCCGGGAGAGCGCCGCGGCTTCGATCCGCAGGACTTCGCCGGCCGAGGCAATCCAGGCCTGGTTCATCGTACTGCCTCCCGCAGCCGGACCACCTGCTCCAGCAGCGCCCGCAGCTCCGCCAGCGGCACCATGTTCGGCCCATCGCAACGTGCCCGGTCGGGGTCGTCGTGGACTTCCAAGAAGAGCGCGTCGATCCCGACGGCCGTCGCCGCGCGGACCAGCGGTGGCACGAAGCGGCGGTCGCCGCCGCTGCTGCCGCCGGCCGCGGCGGGCAGTTGCACGCTGTGGGTGCCGTCGAAGCAGACCGGCCAGCCAAGCTCCCGCATTGTCACCAGGCCACGCATGTCGACCACCAGGTTGTGGTAGCCGAAGGTGGTGCCGCGCTCGGTCAGCAGGATGCCGCTGACGCCGCCCGCGACGAGCTTGCCGACGCCGTGGGCCAGGTCGCCGGGTGCCGCGAACTGCGCCTTCTTGAGGTTGACCGGCCGCCCGGTGGCGGCCGCCGCCAGCAGCAGGTCGGTCTGCCGCGAGAGGAACGCCGGGATCTGCAGCAGGTCGACCGCCGCGGCGGCCGGGGCGCACTGCCAGGCTTCGTGGACGTCGGTCACCACCGGCACGCCGTGCTCGCGGCCGACCGCCGCCAGAATCTGCAGGCCCGCCTCGAGGCCCGGACCGCGGTACGACTGCACCGCGCTGCGATTGGCCTTGTCGAAGCTGGCCTTGAAGACGTAGCCGAGGCCCAGCTCGGCGGCCAACGGTGCGATGGCGGCGGCCAGGCGGTGGCAATGGTCGGCGCTCTCGATGACGCACGGCCCGGCCAGCAGCAGCAGCGGATAGGACGGGCCGACGCCCACACCGTCCCGTAGGATCACGTCTCGCATGGCCGCATCATAGCGGATTGCGCGGGAGTCGTCACGCCGGCGCCTGCGCTGCTCACCACCAGTGGCAAGCGTTGACGCAATGGCCGCCGCCCGCTAGGATCCCCTCTGAGGAGCCCCTGCCGATGAGCGCTGGTCTACCGCTGACCGAGCGTCGCTTCGCGGTTGATGCCTACGCCGACGACGCCGCGCTGAGCGCCGCGCTGCTGGCCGAAGGGGTCGGCCTCAGTCCTTTCGAGGCGCGCCGCCTGGCCGAACTGCTGGGCCGCAACCCGACCTGGTGTGAGTTGCACCTCTTCAACGCCGAGTGGTCGGAGCATTGCAGCTACAAATCGAGCAAGCCGACCCTGCGCGAGTTTCTGCCGACCAGCGGTCCGACCGTCGTGCTGGGACCGCAAGAAGACGCCGGCATCCTGCTGTTAGGCCCGACCGGTGACGGCGACCGCTGGGGCATTGTGATCGCCCACGAGAGCCACAACCACCCGTCGCAGGTGCTGCCCACCGAGGGCGCCGCGACCGGCATCGGCGGCATTGTGCGCGATGTCGACTGCATGGGCGCCGAGGTGATTGCCGTCGCCGACCCGCTACGGTTCGGCGACCCCAGCGGGCCGCAGGCCGACCGCACGCGCTGGATCACCGCCGGCGTGGTCGACGGCATCTGGCAGTACGGCAACGCGCTGGGCGTGCCGAACCTCGGCGGCGACATCGTCTTCGATCCCTGCTACGACGACAACTGCCTGGTCAACGTGGTGGCGCTGGGCCTCGTCCGGGAGAGCCGCATTCTGCACAGCCGGGTGCCCGAGCAGGCGCATCAGGAGCCGTACGACCTGATCCTAGTGGGCAAACCGACCGACGACTCCGGCTTCGGCGGCGCGGCCTTCGCGTCGATGGACTTGGACGAAGCCGACGAAGACACCAACCGCGGCGCGGTTCAGGTGCCCGATCCGTTCTTGAAGAATGTGCTGCTGCTACACAAGGCCAACGAGGCGGTGCGCGACGCCGCCCAGGCGGCTGGGGCGGCGGTCGGCATGAAAGACCTCGGCGCCGCCGGGATCGCCTGCAGCTCGTCCGAGCTGTGTGCCGCGGGCGGCTTCGGGGCCTGGATCGACCTTGACCGGGTGCATGTCGCACTGCCCAACCTGCGGCCCGAGGTGATCGCCGTCGCCGAGACCCAGGAGCGCTACCTGTGGGCCGTGCCGCGGTGGTTCACGCCGACTGTGCTGCGGATCTACAACGAGGAATGGGACCTGCCGGGCGTCTACGAGGGTGCCCAGGCGGCGGTGATCGGCGAGGCGCGGAGCGACAAGCGGTACGTCGTGACCTGTCGCGGTGAAGTGGTCTGCGACGCCGACGTCGACACGGTGACCGCCGGCATCGAGTACGAACGGGTCGCCGCGGCGGCGGTCTGGGACGAGCCGGAGCCGGACGTCCGCGGCGGTGACCTGCCCGGCCGGCTGTTGCGGCTGTTGGCCAGCCCCAACATCGCCAGCAAGGAATCGCTCTACCGCTTCTACGACACCGAGGTCCAGGGCCGCGCGGTGCTGCGCTCCGGCGAGGCCGACGCGGGGGTCATCGCGCCGCTCTTCGACCGGCCCTGGGGCGCCGCGCTGACGGTCGATGGCAACCCGCGCTACGGGCGGATCGACCCCTATTGGGGCGGCGTCAACGCAGTGGCCGAAGCGATGCGCAACATCGCCGCGGTCGGGGCGACGCCGGTCGGGATGACCGACTGCCTGAACTTCGGGAACCCCGAGGTGCCGGCCCAGTTTGCCGAGTTCCGGGAGAGCGTGCGCGGGCTGAGCGCGGCGGCGCGGGCGTTGTGGCTGAAAGACTACCCCGGCGAGCCGACGCCGTTCGTCTCGGGCAATGTCAGCCTGTACAACCAAAGCGCTGCCGGGCGAGCGGTCTCACCGAGCCCCATCGTGGCCTGCCTGGGGGTGATCGACGATCACGCCCGCTGCGTCACACCGCAGCTCAAGGAGCCCGGCAACGCGCTGATCGTGGCCGGGGCGCGGCGCGCCGAGCTGGGCGGGTCGGCCTACTACCAGGTGTTCCACGAGGCCCACGGCCAGAGCGTGCCGCGGCCCGACCTGAACGTCGAGCGGAACCTGATCCACGGCACCATCGACGCCATCGCCAGCGGCGGCGTGCGGGCCTGTCACGACATCAGCAACGGCGGGCTGCTGGTGACCGTCGCCGAAATGCTGATCGGTGGCTGGGGACACGGCACCTGCGGCGCGCAGGTCGACCTGGCGGCGGTGCCCTACGACGGTGAAGAGACCGCTGCGCTGCGCGAGCAGGCCAGCGCGTTTGGCGAGACCGGCGGGTTCGTGCTGGAAGTGCAGCCGGCGCAGGTGGCGCCGGTGCTGGCGATCTACCGCGAGCGCGGTGTCGCGGCGGCGGTCTGCGGGTCGGTCAGCGCCACGCCGACCCTCGACCTCGGGCCGGCCGGCGCGGTCAGCCTGGACGACCTGCGCGGCGCCTGGCTGGGCGGCCTGCCGGAGGTGTTGGGATGAGCGGCCTCAGCCCCGCACCGCCTGCGCCGTCGCCACGAAGCGTTCGGGAGCGCGCTGCGCGGCCCGCACCGCGGCCCGACCTTGGGGCAGCAGGAGCCGTTGGCCAGGGTAGATGGTGGCGCCGGTGAGCTGGTTCACCTCGAGCACCACCTGCAGCACGGCGCGGCGGTCCAGCCGCGGCGCCGCACAGCGGCCCGCCAGCGCCCACAAGGTGTCGCCGGGCTGCACCACGACCCACCGCGCCAGCGGCGGCTCGCTCGGCCCGCGGCGTCCCGCCGCCCCCGCCGCCACCACCAGCAGCAAGACCACCCCAAACCAGCACCGCGTCCCTCGCATCGTCGCTCTCCTGCAAACGGGCGTTCTCTGCAAACACTCGTTCTCCTTGGAGCGCGAGTGCAAACAGTTGTTTCGGGGCGACGGGGCGGTTGGCGTGACGAGTCCGATGATTCACGGTTTCGCGTCGGATCAGTGGAGAGGAGAGGCCGCATGGCAGCCGTTCCGCGCGTAGCGGTGGTGCAGTTTCCCGGCATGAACTGCGAGGCCGAGACGAAGCTGGCCTTGGAGGCGGTCGGGTTGGAGGCCGAGATCTACCGCTGGAATCGCGATCCGGCCGGACTCGACGGGTTCGACGCGATGGTGGTTGGTGGGGGCTTCAGCTACCAGGACCGGGTGCGCTCGGGGGTGATCGCGGCGCGGGAGCCGATCTGTGAGCGGCTGCTGACGCTGGCGGGGCAGGGGCGGCCGATTCTGGGGATCTGCAACGGGGCGCAGGTGCTGGTCGAGACCGGGCTGGTGCCGGGGCTGCAGCCGGGTCGGATCGAGGTCGCCCTGGCCCCCAACCGGATGACCCAGGGCGGGCGCGTCGTGCGGCGGGACTACTTCTGCACCTGGACGCATCTCCGGCTGGTGACGCCGCCGCAGCGCTGTGTCTGGACCGCGGCGCTGCAGCCGGCGGCCGTGCTGGCGATTCCCATGGCGCATGGCGAGGGTCGTTTCACCAGCGCCACCGCGGGCCTGTTCGAGCAACTCGCGGCGGACGGGCAACTGGTCTGGCAGTATTGCGATCCGGCCGGCGTGGTCAGTGAGGACTTCCCGATCTGTCCGAACGGCTCGACCCGCGCGACGGCGGCGGTCTGCAACCCGGCGGGCAACGTGCTGGCGATCATGCCGCATCCCGAACGGGCCAGTTGGTTGCGGCAGGTGCCCCAAGACCTGCCCGGACCGTGGGGCGCGGCGCGGCGGGCGGCCTACGGACAGGCGGCCGCGCTGGCCGCCGCCGGTCCCGGCCGCGGGATCTTTGCCAGTCTGGCGCAGAGCCTGGCGGTAGCCCTCTGATGCTGCCGCCGCCGCCGGCCGGGCTGCGGGCGTTGGAGAGCGCCGACCTGCGGGTGCGGCCGGCGACCGCGGCGCGGTGGGGTCTGCTGCTGCACGCGCTGTTGCTGCTGGCCCTGGCGGCGCGGGCGCTGCCGCGCTGGGGTGGGCAGTTGCCGGCCGTGGCCGGACTGCTGGCCGCCCTGACCGGCTGGTGCGCAGTGGCGGTGGCGCACCTGCTGAGCTGTCGGCGCGACCTGCCGCTGCGGGCGACGCTGGCGGCGGTCGAGGCGGCCGAGACCGATCGTGGGCGGCTGACCTGGCTGACGCTGGACGGCGTTGGCGGGCGGGCGGGGCGGCTCGAGGTGGAGGCCAACTGGGCGCAGGCCGCGGCCGTGGGCGACGAGGTGGCGGTGCGCTGGCGGGAGACCGCGCTGGGCACCTGTCAGGTGTTGCTCGGCGCGCCGGGGCCGCAGGGTTGGCAGTTGCCGCCGCCGCGGGCTGGCCGTAAGCTGCTGGTGCGGGCCTACAAGCTGCTCGGCGCGGCGACGCTGGCGGCGCTGGCGGCGTTGGCCGGGGCGCCTCAACAGCGGCTGGCGGGCGAGGTGCGGCAGGTGGTGCAGGAGGCCTGGCAGACCGGCGACGGGCGGCTGCCCTGGCAGGTGCAGGTGAGCTACGCCGGCGGCGAGTTGGCAGCGCGCGTGACGCATGACGAGTTGCTGGCGTTGCTGCCGGCGGCCGGACGGCGGGCCCTGGCGACGCCAGGGCTGCTGGCGCCCGAAGAGCGCCGGGCGGCCGAGGCGCGCTGGCTGCCGCTCGGGCGGGCGGTCTGGGTACGCCAGACGCGGCTGGGGCCGTGGCGGGCGACTTTCTTGGCGGGAGATGCGGAAGAGCCATGAGTGCTGACATCGAACTGACGGTGGCGCTGAAGATCCCCGACGTCACAGCCGTGACGGCGCGGCGGACGTTGCAGGGGCGGCTGGGGTACGGCGAGCAGCTCGCCGACCTGCGGCGTGCCGACTGGTGGCGATTGACGGTCGCCCCCGCGGGCGACGCCGCGCTGGCGCTGGGGCAGGAGCTGGCCGAGCGGACCAACGTCTTCGTGAACCCCACCAAGCACGTCTACCGCTGTGCCCAGCGGGCTGCCGCGCCGGCCGCGCCGGCCGGTTGCACGGCGGTCGGGGTGCTGACGGGCTTTCTGGACGAAGCCACCGCCGACCTGACGCTGCAAGCCCTGCGCGGGCGGCTGGGCTACGGCGACCGGGTGCTGGCGGTGCAGCGCGGGACCCTCTGGACCTTCCACCTGCGCACCACCGACCTCGCGGCCGCCCGCGACCTGGCCGCGGCGATGACGGTCTCCCGCGACCGCGCCACCGGCTTGCTGGTGAATCCCCACTCGCAGTGGTGGCGCTGGTTGGACGAAAGCTGACCTAACCCGCTTCGGGGGTTGCCACGCCGAGCGGCCGGAAGCCGGCCGTCGCGAAGTGGCGGTCGGCGGTTAGCGCGTCGGTCATCCCGGCGGCGGCCATGATCGCGAACGAGGTGCAGTCAACCACCGAAAAGCGCTGGTCCGCATAGCGCCGGAACCAGCCGAGGGCGGCCTGCCAGAGGGTGGGGGTCAACGGAACAAGCTCCAGCAGGTCATGCTGCGCCTGAAGTTCAATCAAACCGAGCAGCCGCAGCGCCGCGGCCAACGAGATGTCGTAACGGAGCCGGGTGAGTGCCTCCGAGACGACCAGGTGCGAGGTCACAGGGAGCCAACCGCGCTCGGTCAACTCGCGGTACCAGCCCGTGGCGCGTCCGTACGCCGGATCGTCAGCCACGGCGATCGCGATCCAGGCCCAGCTATCGACGAAGAACTGCGGCCGCCTCAGGAGCCGTCTCCGTACAGCGCTTCGTCGATCCCCTCGCTCAGCGCGCGCCCGCCAGCGGTGCAGACGCCCGCCAGCAGCATCTCTCGCAACGCTCGGCGGTCCACCGGTTGGTCTGTCGCGGGCCCGGCCGCAGTGGCCTCGTCGGACTGTCGGACCTCCTCCACGGCGCGCTCCAGCCGAGCCAAATCCGCGGCGCTCAACGACGGCAGCCGGGCAATCATCTCTTCGACGCTCATGGCATACTCCAGCCGGCGCGGCCCACCGGCCAGCCGGTCCCCGCCGTTCCCAGTTCAGTGTAGCACTCCCCGCACGGTCAGGTAGCTTCACCTGCCGCCCGCGCCGTCGCCACGCCAAGCCGCAGCGCCCGTCTTTACGAAGTCGTTGCGAGGCCGCGGGAAACAGCGTCGGGTTGTGTTGACAAGGACCTTCAGCGGATGGCACGCTGGCGCTGGGGAACGACGGAGGTCGCGATGAAGCTGCAAGGGCTGTTGTTGGGGATCTGGCTGACGGCCGCCACGGCGGGTTGGGGGCGGCCGGTGGCCGGCCTGGTGCTGACGCCGTCGGGACAGCCGGCAGCGGGTCAGGCGGTCTGGCTGAGCGCTGCCACCGACGGGCCGGCCGAGCGCACCACCACGGGCGCCGACGGTCGTTTCGTGCTGGATCTGGCGTTGCCGGCGGCCGCGCCGGTGACCGCCGTGACCTACGGCCAGGCGGGTTGGGCGGTGCTGCGCGAGACCCGGGCCGCCGAGCTGGTATTGCGCTGCGGGCCGCTGGAGCAGCGGGCGCTGCAGGTGAAGGCGTCCGATGGCACACCGCTGGCCGGGGTCACCGCACGGTGCGTGATGGTCCGGGCGCTGGCCAGCGGCGTGATGTGGTTCTTCAACCCGACACCGCTGTTCCGCTGTGCGCCCGACCTGCTGGTCGGGGGACCGTCCGACGCCACCGGTGCCTTGGAGCTGCGGCTGCCGGCCGGGCGGGACGTCAGCCTGAGGTTGCAGGCGCCTGGCCGGGCCGCCGCGACGGTCGAGCTGAGCGCCGGCACCGCCACCGGGCCGGTGGTGCTGGCTGCTGCCGGGACCATCCGCGCGCGGCTGTTGGATCCACAGGGCCGGCCGCTGGCCGCGGCGCGGGCGAACTTGTGGTCCGGTGAGGCCGGCGGGGTGGCTGGATCTTGGTGGCCTGGAACGACCACGGCGGCCGATGGCGTCTGCCACCTGAGCGGTCTGCCTGGCCTCCGCCGGGCGAGCCTGCAAGTGCGCTACCGGACGGACCGCGAGCTGGTGGTCGCGGAGCACCCCGTGACGGTGGCGGAGGGCCGGGACAACGACCTCGGCGACCTGCGAACCTCCGCCGGCGAGCGGTGCGAGCTGCTGGTGACGACGCCCGCTGACCAGCCGGTGGAGGGGGTCACGTTCCAGTTGTTCGACTGGTCTGGCCTGGAGTTGCCGCCGACTGGGCCGGATGGGCGAACCTGGCTGCGGCTGCCGGCCGGCCGGCATACCCTGAACCTGCGCGTTGCTAAGCTGCCGGCGCCGTGGGCGATGACCGCGCCGCTCGAGCCGCGGCTGGAGGTGGTGGCCGGGCAGACCCCGCCCCCGCTGGTGGTGAAGCTCGCCGCGGGCTCGCCGCTCCACGGCGTGGTCCGCCAGCCGGACGGCACGCCGCTGTCGGGAGTGCACTTCGGCCTGCAGTGGCCCGGCGGCCGGGAGTCGGTCACCACCGGGCCGGCCGGCGAGTACCAAACTCAGCAGCGCGTGTCTGCGGGCAGCACGGTGACGGTGGCGGAGTACATTGCGCCGGCCAGCCAGATGCAACCCGGCGACGCGCCGCCGCTGGCTGCCCCGGCGCCGGGGCAAGCGCTCGACTTCACCTGGCGGACGCACCCCCGCCAGCGGGTCCGTGGCGTGTTGCGCGACGCTGCCGGGCAACCGGTCGCAGCGGCGCCGGTCTCCCTCTACCTGAACAGCGACGACCCGTCCTCACCGCCCGACGAGCGGCGCGCTATCACGGCCGCCGATGGCAGCTACGAGTTTGGGGTGGTGGCCGCTGGCGTGCCGCTGCTGCTGTGGGTTGAGGGCTACCGGCTGGTCGAGCCGGGGCTGGTGCAGGCCCGGCCCGACCGCGAGCTGGTGCTGCGACCGCGCGTGGTGGTGCCGTGGCAGTAGTCGCCTGGCCGCGCGGGAGGTCGGCGGCCGGCGCTGGCCTCGCGCCGGGCGACTACAGGCCGGTCCGCTGGTAGAGCGCCCGGAGCGTCGTCTGGAAGTCCAGGCAGGCGTCCGCAGGATGTCGTCACCTGGGCTGGCTGCAGCAAGCCCAGGTGAGGCCGCTGGGCAGCGGCGACCGTCGCCTGGCCAGCCCGTTGGTGGCTCTCAGGCGAGGCTGGTGCGCTCGTAGATCTCGCCCAGCGCGATCTGAAAGGCAAGGCAGTCGAGGCGCAAGATGGCGTCGGGCTGGCAGAGCAGGGCGGTGCTCACGCCTGCGCTCGTGCGTTCATGGAGGGCTACCTGGCAGGCGTCTCCGGCGATCACAGCGTAGGCCGAGAGCGAGGGCAGGCCCAAGTAGGCGGCCGCCTTCTCCCCCAAGTCGGCCCGCCGGGTGCTGTCCAAGGTCACCTCGACGACCACGCGGGCATCGGCGATGTACAACGCCTCATCGGGGTACTCGTCGCAGCCTACCAGAATGTCGGGGTAGTAGAAGCGGTCGGTGGCCACGCGCAGCAGCATGTCACTGCTGAAGACCCGGCACGGGGTCCCACGGAGGTGCTGCCAAAGGCGCGCCAGGACGTTGCTGACGATCGTGTTGTGGGCCTGGCGCGCGCCGGCCAGAGCGAACACATGGCCGCCGATGTACTCGTGCCGACCCTCGCTGCGGGCCTCCGCGGCGAGGTACTGCTCCGCGCTGATCCAACCGGCTGGCTCGCTCATGAGGCCCTCCGCCGCTGCCATTGTAGCGGCTGCCACCGCGCTTCGCCAGCG
>JADZEX010000083.1 GCA_020850355.1 Fimbriimonadaceae bacterium
AAGGACGGCAGTTCCGCGTCGCGGCGGAGATCGATGACCTGGCGTACCGGTACCGGGAGCGCGAGGTCGTCTTTGTCGTGTCAAGCGGGAACCTAACTGGTAGCAGCTTCGGTGAGCGGACCCACGAGCAGATCGCCGCCGACTATCCTGCCTACCTGGTGGACGGTGAGCACACCGGCTTGGTCGACCCGGCTACCGCTGCCATTGCCCTCACGGTCGGGGGTCTGAGCTATGGCACGGGGCGGGCGGTCCAGGACGGGGTTGAGCGGGATGTGGCTGGGGTGCTGGCCCCCGAGCGCGGCTGGCCATCGCCATTCACTCGAACTGGTCCAGGCGTCGGAGGCTCCATCAAGCCAGACTTCGTCGACTACGCGGGCACCTGGCGGTTTGAACGCGGCCGGATAGTCGAAAAGGCGGCGGCACACGCCGGGGTGCCGACCACGGCAAGGAACTTTGCTCCACCTGAAGGCCGGCTTCTGAGGACGGTGGCGGGCACCAGTTTCGCTGCGCCACGCGTCGCGCATGCTGCCGCCAGGCTCTTCCAGCAATTCCCTACCGCGACGTCCAACCTCATTCGCGCGCTGTTAGCGAGTTCTGCCTGGGTCCCGAAGAGCAGACCCGAGCGCTTCTCTGGGCTGCCGGACGACGATAAGGCCATCCTCCGCGTGTACGGGTACGGACAGCCGGACTACGAATTAGCCCGCCGGTCGGCCGAGAACGACGTCTGGATGCTTGACGAAGCCAGCATGGCACCGGACTCGTTCCGCCTGTACGAGATTCCTGCTCTACCAGAGGAGTTTCTGACTGCCCAGGGCGCTGGCACGATCACTGTCGCACTGGCCTTCGATCCGCCAACTCGCAGCACCAGAGGCGACAGCTATCTGGGCATATCGATGGAGTTCGCGCTATACAGGAATAGTACGGCACAGGCCATTGCGGATGCGTGGCGCGACTATTCCCAACAGGAGAAGAAGCAACTAGGCAGCGAGGTGCCATCCTTGTCTGACCTGCCTGGAGCGCAGACGATCAACCTCGCTCCAGGCACCAACGCACGCAAGAAGGGCACCCTCCAGCGAGCCAGGTGCCGAGTCAAGAACAGCAACTGGTCGTATGACCGGGGCGCTCTCGTGCTCGCGGTGGTCTGCCGCCGGCACTGGGCTCCAGTGGATGTGCACGAACAGCGCTATGCGGTTGTTGTGTCCTACGCCCATGAGAACTCGGAGGTCCGCCTGCACAGCCATGTGAGGCAACATTTGCGGGTCCACCAACGCGCTCGTCTCCAGCTCTAGGACCCCTCAGGTGGCGCATTGCCATGGCCGCCGGAAGCGTGCACTGGCATACCCCCCATCCTCCCCACGCCGAAAGGGCACGACCCTCGCTCGCCGAAGACCGCTCCTCGGAGCCGACCGATGTGCGTGTCTCGCTGGCTGCCCCTGCTGGTCGTCTTCGTGGGAGGTGCCGTGGTGGCCGACGACCTGACTCTGTGGTACCGCCAACCCGCCCCCAGCCTAGACGCCGCCGGATGGAATCAGGCGCTGCCGGTTGGCAACGGGCGGCTGGGCGCGATGGTCTTTGGCGGGGTGCGGCGGGAGCGGCTGCAACTGAACGAAGACAGTGTCTGGTCGGGCGGGCCGCAGGAGGCCGACAACCCCGACGCGCTGGCCGCCTTGCCCGAGATCCGGAGGCTGCTGTTCGAGGGGAAGTATGTCGAGGCGCAGCGCCTGACTTACGCCAAGATGGTCTGCCGTGGCCCGGGCTCCGGCTCCGGGAACGGCGCCAAGGTCGCCTTCGGCAGCTACCAGTCGCTTGGCGATTTGCAGATCGACCTGGCCGGCGGCCTGCGCAGCGTGGCGCTGGAAGGCTGGCGGTTCAAGCTGGTCGCCCTGGCTGCAGAGCGGCCGGAGGTTGCCGCGGAGTTTGACGACCGGGACTGGGCCACCACCGTCGGCCTGGCGCCGCAGCCGGAGCTGGCTGGCGCCGACAAGCTGGCCGTCTTCCGCTGCGCGGCAACGCTGACCGCCGCCGACCTGGCGACGGTCGACTCGCTGGTGCTGGGGCAGATGGACGACCGGGCCGAGGTCTACCTGAACGGTCAGCGGGTCGCCGAGACCGCCGATTGGTCGCGGACCTGGCGGCTCGACGTGCGTGGCAAGCTGCGCGAGGGCCGCAACGTCGTGGCGCTGGTGATCACCAACGTCGGCGGCGCCGGGGGACTCAGCGGCCGCTGTGCCCTCGAGGCCGGGGACGCCACGACGGTCAGCAACTACCGCCGCGAGCTGCACCTGCCCAGCGGCCTGGCCACCACGACCTTCACGCTGGACGGCGTCACCTGGACCCGCGAGGTGATCGCCAGCGCGCCGGCCCAGGTGCTGGCGGTGCGACTGCGGGTCGACCAGCCCGGTGCCCTCAACGCGACGATTGGCCTGAGCCGTCCCGAACGGGCCACCACGACGGTCGAAGACGGCCAGTTGGTGCTCCGCGGCCAGCTCTGGAACGGCAGCGCCGCCGCCGGGCTGCGGCTGGTGGCCCGTCTCGCCGCGCGGGGTGACGGGCAGCTCAGCGCGGCCGGCGACCAGCTCACGATTCGCGGCGGCCGCGAGGTGCTGCTGCTGCTGAGCGCCCGCACCGACTACCGCGACGCCGACTACGAGGCGACCGCCCGGCATGACCTGGCCGCCGCGGCCGGGCAGACCTGGCGGCAACTGCGGGCTGCGCAGGAGGCGGATCACCGCCGGCTGTTCGACCGGGTGGCCCTGGACCTCGGCCGCACCGCCGCCGCCGACCTGCCGACCGACCAGCGGCTCACCGCGCTGCGGGCGGGCGGTGAGGACCCGGCGCTGGAGACGCTGCTCTGCCAGTACGGCCGCTACCTGCTGATCGGCTCCTCACGACCCGGCGACCTGGCGGCCAATCTGCAGGGCATCTGGGCCGAGGGGATGCAGACCCCGTGGAATGGCGACTACCACCACAACATCAACGATCAGATGAACTACTGGCTGGCCGAGACCGCCGGCCTGCCGGAGTGCGCCGAGCCGTTCATCGACCTCATCGAGAGCCTTGTCGAGCCCGGCCGGCGGACCGCCCGGGTGCATTACGGCGCCGCCGGCTGGGTGGTGCATACCATCAGCAACACCTGGGGCTACACCAGTCCCGGCGAAGGCGCCTCGTGGGGCCAGTTCCCGGCCGCCGCGGCGTGGCTCTGTCAGCATCTCTTTGAGCATTACGACTTCAGCCGCGATCGCGCCGTGCTGCAACGAATCTGGCCGACGCTGCGGGCGGCCGCCGAGTTCTACCTCGACTTCCTGGTCCCCGAGCCGACCCACGGCTGGCTGGTCACGGCGCCCAGCAACTCACCCGAGAACAGCTTCGTGACCCCCGACGGCCAGCGCGCCGCGGTCTGCTACGGACCGACGATGGACACCGAGATCCTCTGGGACCTCTTCCGAAACTGCGAGGAGACCTGCCGCCTGCTGGGCACCGACGCCGCCTTCGCCGCACGGGTTGCCGCCGCCCGGGCCAAGCTGCCGCCGCTGCAGGTCGGGCGACACGGCCAACTGCAAGAGTGGATCGCCGACTTCGACGAACCCGAGCCGGGGCATCGCCACGTCTCGCACCTCTTCGCGCTGCACCCCGGCCGGCAGATCACCGTCGCCGGCACCCCCGACCTGGCGCGCGCCGCCCGGATCAGCATCGAGCGGCGCCTGGCCGCGGGCGGCGGGCACACCGGCTGGAGCCGCGCCTGGATCACCTGCTTCTGGGCCCGCCTCTGGGACGGCGCCCAGGCCGAGGCCAGCCTCCGCGCCCTGCTCGCCAAGTCGACCCTGCCAAACCTCTTCGACAATCACCCGCCGTTTCAGATTGACGGCAACTTCGGCGCCACCGCGGCGGTCTGTGAGATGCTGCTACAAAGCCACGCCGGCCGACTCGACCTGCTGCCCGCCCTGCCGCCAGCCTGGCCCGAGGGCAGCGTCCGCGGCCTGCGGGCCCGCGGCGGCCTGACGGTCGACCTGCGCTGGAGCGCCGGCCGGCTCGACAGCGCGTCGATCCACACGACAGTCGCCGGCCCCCTGGCCGTGGTCCCGCGGCGGCCGGTCGACGTCAGTTGCGACGGCCTGCCGGTGGCCCACCGTCGCCTGGCCGACGGCGTGGTGACCTGGGACGCGCAGCCCGGCCGCACCTACCTGCTCCGCTGATCTTCGAACAACCACCGACGCCGACGCCCACGGCTCCGTTGGTACGACTCGGGGGTGGGAGCCCTGGGCGTCGGCCGGCCCGTGAAGGCCGTGAGGGGGCCTGGTGACAGGCGTTACTTCTTCGGCATCGCGGTCGGCGGCTGCACCTGCGCCTTGGTGCTGGCGGCCTCCGGCACCAGCGCCCCGCCCGCCCGCAGGGTGTCGCTGAGCAGTTGACCGGTGAACCGACCATCCGCATCGAGGATATGCGGTACCACGAAAATCGTGACCTCGCGTTGCTCCTTCACATCGCGGCGGCTGCGGAACAGATCGCCCAGGATCGGGATGTCGCCGAGGATTGGCACCTTGCGGCGAATCTCACGCTCGATGCTTTGCAGCAGGCCGCCGATGGCGATCACCTCGCCGTCGCGGACCCGCACCGTGGTGCTGGCGGTGCGCTTGGTGATGATCGGCAGGTTGTCCGCCCCGGTGCCGGTGACGTCGCCCACCTCGGGCTCGATCTGGCAGGTCACCATGCGGTCCGCCAGGGCGATCTGCGGGGTGATCACCAGCCCCGTGCCCGATTCGATGGCTTGCAGCGTGACGTACTCGAAGCCCAGGCGGCCCGAGACCAGGCTGAAGTACTGCTGCAGTGCCACCCGCACGCTGGCTTTGCGGCCCTGCTGCGTGATCACCCGCGGCGTCGCCTTGATCTCGCCCTGGTTGTTCTCAACCAGCGCCATCACCCGGTAGAGCACGGTCGCGGCGGCGTCGACGTAAGTCGCCAGTCCGGTGCCGATGTCCAGCCCGAGATGCTTGCTCTGCGCCGACCAACTGAAGTCGAGCCCCGTGCCGCTGCGGGTTTCGACCACCAGCGCCTCGATCAGCACTTGCGTCTGCGGCGTGTCGAGCGCCTTGATGGCGGCTTCGATGTTCGGCAGCAGCACGCCCGGCGCGGTCACTACCAGGCGGGTGTCGGGTTCCGCGCTGCGGACGTACTGCACCATCGACTCGGGGAGCTGCGACTTGATCTCCTCGGCCTTGGCGTAGTTCAGCTCAATCACCTGGGTCTTGGCGATCCGGTGGAAGTTCGGGCTCTTCGGGTCCGGCGCGGTGACCAGGTAGGTGTCTTTGGCGATCTTCTCGTAGACGTATCCGCCGCGCAGGCAGATCAGCTCCAGCGCGGTCTCCAGCGGGGCGTCCTTGAGCTCGACTGAGACCGCGCCCTGCACCGAGTCGTCGGGCACGATCACCGTCTTGGTCTGCGCCGCGACATCGGACAGCGCCTGCCGCATGTCGGTTTCGAAGAAGACATTGCTGACCAGCGGCCGTCCCTCGGCATCGACCGCCGGCTTGGCGGCGTCGGCGGGCGGCGGGGCTGGCTTGGCGGGCTCGGCGGTCTGGGCCAGGGCCCCGGTGAGGGTGATCAGAAGCAGGCTGAGCCACGCCGCGTGGCAGCGCCGTGGTAGACGGTATCGCACATCGGCCCCCTTTCGTGCAGGCGCACCCCGCGTTCGCCAACTCATGGCGCGGCTCCTCCGTTGGCAGTCGGTGGCTGCACCTCGAAGGTGCTCTCACTGCTGCGCCCGCCGCCCAGGTCAAGGGTCAGAGTGCACTGCCACGCCCGACGTTCCAGCGCCTGGGGCACCGCCACTTCGAGCCAGCGCTGCCCGCCGGCCAAGATCGTCAGTGCCGGCTGGGTCGTCAGGGGCACCCGCCGCGCGCTGCCGGGCTGGTCGGCCTGCATCACCTGCAGCGACCCGGCGACCGGCAACGCCGTGCCGCCGTCGTTGGCGACCAGCAGGCGCAGCAGCGTCAACTGCCGGCCGACCGTCACCGCGACCTGTTGCAGCGCCGGCCGGGCCGGCTGCACCGCGCGGCGATTCGCCGCCACCACCAGCGCTTCGCCGGTACACAACACATTGCCGCGGCCGCTGGTCGGGTAGCCGCGCGCCTGCAGCAGCCAGTACTGCTCCCGCGTGGCGTCGGCGCCGGGCACCGCTGGCAGCTCGACGGTCACCGCCGCCGAGGCGCCGGCTGCCAGGTTGTGGGTACCCGGCCGCAAGCGCGGCTGTTCCTCGGCCGGCTGCGGCACCTCCAGCGGCTCGCCCTCGGGGGTTTCGGCGTAGGCCGTCAGCCGCAGCTCGACCCGGCAGGGCACCGTGCCCTGATTGCGCAGCACGACCTGCCGCACCGCGGTGGTGTCGTTGCTGCGCCGCTCGATCTGCAGCCGCGTCGGCTCCAGCCGCAGCACAGCTTGCTGCGCGCGGCTGTCCAGCTCGCCGCTGACGGTGATCCTGCCGTCCGCGCCGACGTCCAGCCGCCGACTCGCCAGGGCCTGCCGCTCCGGCGTGCCGTAGGCGATCCGCGCCTCCAAGATGTACTGCCCCGCGGCCGGCAGTCCCGGCCAGGCCAGGGTGTCGAGCACCTCGGTCGCCGGCAGCACCTTGCGCCCGCTGGGCAGACCGTAAGGCAGTTGCAGCGCGGTCTCGTTGGTGGTCACTGCCCGCAGGAAGATCCGCCCGCGCACCGTCGCCGCCAGGTTGCCATGGTTGCGCAGCCCCAGCCGCAGCAGCCCCAGCCGTTGCCCCGGTGCGGCGTCCGGGTCGAGCTGCAGGTCGAGCTGGCTGATGGCAATGCTGGCCTCGCCAGTGCCAGCCACCAGGATGCTGAGGGGAAAGGCGTAGGCGACGGCCATCACAATCCGCGGGGGGCCGTCCTTCGGCGCCACTTGCAGCGCCCGCAGCATCAGCGCGGCGTGGTACGAGCCCTTGGCCCCGGTCGGCACGCGGCCTTTGACTTGGATGGTCTGCGACTCGCCCGGTCCGATGCTCAGCGGCTCAGCCGGTACCTCGACCCAGGCGCCGCAGGAGTAGGCCGTCTCGCCGACCGGCAGGTAATGCTCGCGGGAGTCGCCGTCTTGCACCACGTCGACTGGCGTCACGCCAAGCTGGACCGGTTCGGTGGCGGCGTCGTTGCGGATGCTGATCGCAAAGGCAAACCGCTCGCCGGCCCGCGCTTCGATCTGCGCGCGCAGCGGCTGAACCTGGATCTTGGCGGCCCCGTGGGCCCCGCTGGTCCACAGCACGGCCAGCAGCCAGCCGACCGCCACCACCCGCTGCCGCTGCCCACCGTGACGCATGGCCGGCTCGCTAGCTCCCGGGCGAGACGACCAGGGTCATTGCGGTGACCTGGTAGTAGAACCCCGGCGGGTCGTTCAGCCCGTCGCGGTAGATCTGCGCCTTGGTCTCCAACGACGACCGCCCCGCGGTGAACGCCGCCACGCCGGTCCGCGGCGCATTGCCGAAGGCGTCCCAGGCGGTGAAATCGGCGAGGCTGGTGAAGGGCGTGCCGTTGAAGGTGCCCTTGCCCTTGTAGCGGAACGAGAACTGCGTCGGCAAGGTCTTCTGCAAGTTGGTCAAGCCCGTGCCGGTCAGCAGCGTGACGGTCACCGGCGCGTTGCAGCCGACGGTCAGCCCACTGACATCGGGCACCCCCGGCACGCTCTCGGCGACAATCCAGCCGGTGCTGGTGGGGTTGCTGTTGATGAAGAAGATCACGGGATCGACCGCCTCCAGGCTGAGGTAGCTGTCGACCGCGACGTTGACGGCGACATTGCCATTGGCATTGATGTCCGCCCGCGCCCCGCCGAGCAGGCCACCCAGGGCGACCGCAACCAAGCCAAGCCGGACGTTCATCCTACTTCTCCTCCGGCGCCTTCGGCGCGTCGCCACCCGCCGCCGCCGCCGGGGCGGCTTCGGTCTGTTCGACGACGGTCACGACGCGGCGGTTGTCGATGACTTCGACTTTGATGGGGAGCTGGCTGGCGACCTTGGCCCCCCCTGCCTCCCACACCGCGCGGACAATGTAGCCACCAGCGTCTACTCGCGACAGATCCAAATCGCCGGTTGCGGTAACCCGGCCCAGCGGCAGGACCGTCCGCGCCGCACACTCCATGGGCCGGTTCGAGAGAACATCAAGGTTTCCCGCCATCAGTTGCAGCGACACGTTCGGGACCAAAACGGTCTCGCCGTGGTTCTCGAAGTTCGCGCGGACGGCATACCGATCCTCAGCCTCTAGCGAAATCGCGAGTTCAGCCGCCACCGCCAGCGCCGTCGGCTTCTGCCCTGGGTTCGCCAACACGACTTGTGTGCTGCTCTTGGAGGTGGTGCGGCCAGCAGCGTCCTTCGACTCGACGATCAAGTTCGCGAAGGTCAACGGACGCTGAGTCGTGTCGGCCGGCACGCTGGCGGTGACGCGGAGGTTCTTGGAACCGCCTGGTCCAATCGTGAAGCTGCTCGGTTCACACGTCACCCACGGCGCACAGGTGAACTCCTTGCCGTCCACTTTGCCGAGCACCACGCCCTCGAGACCGGGCGGCGCTGCGACGGCGCAGGACGCTGTGACAGCGTAGTCCGAGGGATTCCGGACCGTCACGACTGCCGATCGGCGGCTGCCGCGGCCCGCTTGCAGCTCGAGTCGCTCCGGGTCCAGTTGCAGGGCTACCTCCGGCACAACATCCTTGACGTCCGGATCGCCCGCGAAGTCGATATCGCGCTCCAAGCGTTGCCTGACCCGCCCGCCGACCCGCAAGCCGACCTGGACCCGGTACGACCCCGGTGGTAGCGCCCGCTCCAAGTCCCTTGCGAAGATGACGGTCGACCCGGGGAGGACCGGCTTCTCGTCGTAGGTACGCGTCAGGATCCGCTGGTAGCCTCGAGCACTCTTCCAGAGCACCGTCAGGTCGGCACCCACGCGCACGATCGTCTCGCCGGTGTTCGCGACGTCATACCGTCCGTAGCAGACGCTAGCGCCTTCACGCCGCAAGAAGCCTAGGTCCACCTTGGAGACTGCTACTGCTTCTCGTGGCGTGGGTCCTTGTACATTGATCAAGATCGGCACGAGGAACTGCAACACGAGCTTGATGCCATCGCCGCCCGGCGCCGGGCGTCGTAGTACCAGGCCGACGTAGTAGGTGCCGCGACTAGCCCGCGGAGGTTCTACGCGCACAGCTACCGTGCCCGCCTCCAGCGGGGCGATTGCTGCGGTCGACAGCTTGGCTTCCGTCCACGCAGCAGCCGACCGGGCCGGCTGAGTGGCCGCGTCGCCCTCGGCCTTTCCCTGCGCCCAGGCGCCGTTCATGCTCTGCGTAAGCGCAACCTCCTCACATTCCACACGCAGCGACTCATTCGGCAGGGTGTTGCGGACCTCGATGTTGAACACGCTGGCCCGGCCTGGCATGACGGTCACTTCGGCCATCATTGGCTTGACCATGAAGCCCTGGCTGTAGGCGCGGGGCGCCATTCCGAGGGCAGCGAACGCTACAACACCCCAGGCCCAACGGATCCCTGCAATCTGGTAGTTGGCCATGCTAGTTTGCGCCTGTGAGGGTTAGGATGAGCGTTCCGGTGTAATCGCCGGCCAAGTCGGCGACCGTCCAGTTTCTTGTGATGGAAGCGGTGAGCTGCAGATTGTGTCCAGCGCTGGTGCTAGGCGCGACTGGTCCTGCCAAGTCGGCCGTCCAGATCCCGCCGGCCACCGTCACGGGAGCTCCGGTGAGCGAGATGGTGGCAACGTACTTCGGCGTGCCGTCCTTGTAGAGCTGCAACGTCTGCGGCCCTTGTAGGTAGATATGGTACCCAGGGATGATGACATCCGTCATCGTAACGACCACCGGGCCACTCGCTGTCGAGGTCGAGTTGCCCCAGCCTACGACGTCCAAGACCAGCGCGGTGGGCGTCGTCACGGCCACGGTGGGAGACTGCGCGGCCGCCGAGGACACGACGCAACTCATCACCACCAAGCTCAGTACGGATCGCAGATGGCCGTTCATGATCTGCCCTTCCCTGCAGCCCCCGACGCTTCCGAGCCAGCGGCCTAGCTGTACGGCGCAACAGTCAGGTGGATCGTGCCCGTGTAGGTACCGGCGCGGTCCTCAATGTTCCAGGAGCCACCAGGCGGCTTGGCCCAGGCGTTGACCGTCACGGTCGTAGTTCCAGGCTTGACGATCACGCCGCGGATCGACCCGAGCGGAGGGTTGACTGGCGGGTTGATGAAGCCGAGTCGCGCGTTGGCCGGAACGGTGATCGTGGTTTCGGCGAGCAATGGTGTCGTCGTCGCCGGATTGGCCAAGCTGATGACCGCCTCCTCAGTTACCGTTGTGGCTACGTTGGCGCTTACCGTGTAGATCACGCTGGCAGGCGCCCGCTTCCAACTGGTCGTGCCGGCCGCGAGATCCGCCACCGGAACAGTGACGTTGAGCTGGCTGGTCGACCCGAAGAGCGACAGCGTGCCGTACCGATGCACGTGGGCGGTCACACTGATCGGCTGACTGTAGAGGTTCTGGCCGGGGGCCAGGGGCCCAGTCGCGGTAGACTGAGCCCCCGCCCCCGTTGCCAGCACGAGACACGCGACCGTTGCTGTTGCCCAGTTGGCTGTCGTCTTCATCGGAAGTCCTCATCAAAGGGGCGAACCGCGGCCGCGTGGCGTCCGTTAGGGGCTCGGCGCCACGGTCAGCGTCAGGACGGCGCCACCGTTGGCCGTCCCCGCCGTGGAGGTACCCATGCCGCGGAAGTTCCAGATGCTGTCAGCCTTGATCGACGCTTCGACGGTCACGTCGCGCGCGGCACCAGGCGCGATGTCGGCCAAGACGCCGGTGGTGCTGTCGTACGTGCCGGCGTAGAGGGTGGCCAGCGGTGCCTTGGGCGCCAGCAGTGCCGTCGCGGAACCGACGGTGAGCAGGGCGTTCCACTCGTAGTGGTTGCCGCCCTGGGCGGCGCCCGGCGCCTGGTCCAGGCTAGTAATGCCGTCCGCGGCAGTCAGGCTCATGACACTGCTTGCGCAGGCCAGCGTGACGTCGATCGGGACATTGGCGCGGACGCTGCCAGGAGCCGAGGTGGCCGTGTCATCGAGATCCGTGCTGCTGATGTCCAGGTCGAGATCGGCCGAAGGAAGGGTGATCTCGGCGTACTTCTGGACAAAGACGTTGACCGTGACCGAGCTGCTGACGCTCGCCTCGGTCTCGAAGTCCACGCCCGCCGCCCAGCTCGGGCTCGTCATGGCGACCAGCACGAGGCCGGCACCGATCATTCGCATCGTTCGCATGTTGCACTCCTACGTGCTTCTGCGGGAGTTGGTCCCGCGTGGTCCGGCCGCCATCCCCGCGGCTTGGACCGTTACCCCTCAACACCGCCGGAGCGGCTGTACGTGGTGGTGGGCTATTGGCCGCCCATCGGGCCTATTGCTGGCCTGGCCGGGACCGGCTGGGCCACTGCAATCTCAGCTATCCCGACACCGTGACCACCAGGGTCTCGGCCGCGTTGGTGGTACCAGCGGCCGCTGTCAGGGCAAAATCGGCGTGGGTTGTGAGCGAACCCGTGATTGCCAGCGGGTTCGCACCCGCCGGCACGTCGTCGATACGGCAAGTGGTACCGGAACCGCCAAAACTCGCAGTATCAGCACCCACTTGCAGGCCTGCGTTCCAGGCGAACGGCGTGTCCGTCAACGCCTCGCCGGCGAGCCGCGCGAATGGCACGCCATCGACCCTGCTCAGCGTGATACGGGGCACCCCAGCGTCGCCGCTACCGCTGAGCTGCACGCTGACTGGGATGTTGGTTCGCACGGTCCCCGAGAGCTGCGCCGTGGCGGTCGCGCCAGGGCGCGGCACCCGCAGCAGGAGGGTCGGCCCCTCGATCGTCACCTCGGCATAGCCGGCGACCATCACCCGCACTTCTACGCTCTCGCTGACGCCATCGCCATCGAGCTGGTCGTCGGCTGCGGCCTGGGGCAGCAGCGCCAGCAGACCGATTGCCCCTGTAAGCGCATGTCGCAGCTGCTTCCCCACAGTGCTGCCTCCAACCGACTCATCCTGGGTGGCCGTCACAGCGATGGCCCGACCCGACGGCGTCCTAGCTACCTCTAGCCATGCCAGGGGCGCCCGTCAAGGCGGACTTCAGAAAAACTTGTCACTGCAAGACGTCACAGATCCTTGCCAATCCACTGCCGGCTCCGGCGACGCGGGCCTCCTACGTCTCTGCAGACGGCTCTGGGAGCGGCTTTGCCTCGTCCTCCGGGGTGCCGGCGCCCGCCCGGTCGGGCCGGCCTGGCGGCCGAGTTGCGGGAGCCGGCCAGAATCTTCGTGTAAGCGGCCTTGATTCTTGTGTCGCGCGTGGATATAGATCCTGAGGAGCGGGTGCTGCCAGTGCTGAGGGGTACGGCGCGCCCATCCGGGGGCAACACCATGTCGAAGCATCACCGGTCCGCCCGGCGGGCCTTCACGCTGATCGAGCTGCTGGTCGTGATCGCCATCATCGCGATTCTGGCGGGGATCCTGTTCCCGGTGTTCGCGAAAGCGCGCGAGAAGGCGCTGATGGTCTCGTGCATCAGCAATCTCAAGCAACTCGCCCTATCGATGAACATGTACACCCAGGACTGGGACTCCCGGTACGCCTCGAGCGGCGACACCTACAACCCACAAGGCAGCGACTGGGTGGGGATCGATCGGTTGGTCGCCGGCGGCATCCGCGTGGAGCGTGGCGGGCTGTTCCCGTACTGCAAGAACGCCGAGCTGTTCACCTGCCCGGCCGCGGAGTACAGCGGCGAGAAGTACGTGGTTGGGGGCGTCGAGTACACCCGGACGAGCTACACGCTCAACTCGAACTTCTCCCGGTTCAAGGCCACCAGAACGTCGTTCCCGGCCCAGACCTACATGCTTCTTGAGGAGCAGGACACACGGTACGGCCTCCTGCCGCGCGCCTACGACGATGGCATGTTCTGGGCGCCGCCGAGTGTCGGCGGCCTGGCCCAGTTCTCGGCGCCTCCTGGCTTCACGTTCATCGTCAACGGCCAGAACGTCGCGACCGAGCGCCACCACGACGGAGCCATCGCGGCCTTCGCCGACGGGCATGTCAAGTGGGTTCCCAGCGAGCAGGCGATGGTCTACACGCCAACTATGAAGAAGGGACCCAACTTCGCGATGTTCTTCCCCCGCCGCAGCGGCGCGAATCAGTATCCCTAAGCCCAACGCCACCCGACCCGCGGGGGGATGCCGCGGGTCGGGTGGAACGATGCGATGCGAACGCAACAGCTTCCGACGGCGCGGCTCCAGGGGTGGGGCGGCGCCGTTTGGTTTGGGGTCAGTCGACCGGCGCCGGCAGCGGGGCGGGCGACGAGTCCGGGGGCAGGACCGTCAGCAGGCCGTTGAGCTGCAGGCGGTGGCCGGCGCCGATGGTGAGGTCGACTCGCAACGGCACCTGGCCGCCGGTGCTGGGCAAGTAGGGCTGCAGGACGGCGGGGTCGAGGTCCAGCAGGGCGACCGCCGGACTCGGCCGCAGCAGGGCCAGGGGGCGCAGCGGGCGACCGTTCAGCAGCGCCGACTCGGCGCTTAACGCGGCGTTCTGACCGCCGGCGGGGACCGCCAGGCGGAGGCGCACCGGACTCGTCTGCCCGGCGGCCAGCGGGTCGGCCGCGAAGGTCGACACGAGCTGCGCCTGCGGCAGGTGCATCGTCACGCTGACGGTCAGCGTGGCGACGCCCAGGCCGCTGATCACGGTCGGCGGTGTGCTGCGAGTCGCCGGCGCGGGCCGCGGCGGTGGGGCCGGACTCGGCTCCGCGGCGGCCAGTGGCAGCGCCAGCGCCAGGCTGACGGCGAGTCGACGGACGGGCTCCCCCAGAGACTGCATCGTAGACCCCAGGCCAGCACACCCCAGGTGCCGGCTAGTGGGTCAATCGGCCGTAGCGCCTCGCCCGGCTATGGTCTGTCCTAGCCCTTTGCCGGACTCCCCAACGTGCGCAGGCCCCGGTCGGTTGACCAGGGCCTGGCGATCACGTGTCCCCAGTTGGTTGGCGTCAGACGTAGTCGGCGACCAGCTCCGGCGGCAGGTTGGCCGCCAGGTGGCGCCGGGCGCGTTGGGTGCGGTCCCAGATGGCCTGCCGGCTGACCCCCTGCTCCTCAGCCAGGCTGGTGGCGGTCCGGCCGTCGGCCAGGTCGAGCAGCAGGCGCTGCTCTTCGGGCTTCAGGCGACGCAGGCTGCCGAGCACACAACCGAGCAGATCGCGGCTCAGCACGCGGCGCTCGGGAGTGCTGGCATCCACCAGCAGGGCCTCGAGGTCGAGGCCTTCTTCGGTGAGTCCCTCGGTGCCGAGCACGTGACCGAGCACGCGCAGATCGCGCTGCCCGCTGCGGTGGCGGCGGTAGAGGAGGGTCTTGAGGATGGTCAGGAGCCAAGCGTAGCAGGTCTCCGAGTCACTCGGCAAAGGGCTCTCGATGGCTTTGAGAGCCAAGTCCTGCAGCAGGTCTTCCCCGTCGGTCGGATCGACTCCCCAGCGGCTGAGATAGCCGAGGAGCCGTTTGCGGTGCCGCTCCACCCGAGCGACACGCCCAGCCGCGCAATCGCGGTGCGCCATGATGCCCCCGATGTTCAGTGCGGCCACCCCTGGCCACACGTCAACCCGATACCGGAACGGCTGTCCCCTCAGACGCCGCCACGGCCCCCGGTTCGCCGCCACCCCCGATCGGCAGCGACGCCCCGTCAGTTGCCAGGACCCCTCGTCCCGACATGGCTAAGCCTAGCTATCGGCAGGGGCCGTGTCAAGCACTCCAAACGCCGTTTGCTGTTGCATTTTTGTTGCGTTGCATTACCTATTTGTGGACCCTCAGGTCGTCTAATGGATGGTGGGAGGGATTGGCGGTGGGGCTGGCCAAGTGGTTCTGGGGCTGGGTGCTGGTGGAAGGAGCGTGCGCGGCATGCGGGCGGAAATCGTGTCGATTGGGACGGAGCTGTTACTGGGGAACATCGTGGACACGAACGCCGCGCGGATCGCGCGGGATCTGGCGACGTACGGGGTGGATGCGTTTCACCAAAGCACGGTGGGCGACAACCTGGAGCGCTGCGCGGAGACGATTCGGACGGCTCTGGGGCGGGCCGAGGCGGTGATCATCACCGGTGGGATCGGGCCGACCCCGGACGACTGCACGCGGGCGGCGCTGGCCTTGGCGTTGGGGGTGCCGTTGGAGCGGCGCGAGGACCTCTGCGAGGTGATTCGCGAGCGGTACCGCAACTACGGGCGGCAGCCGACCGAGGCGGCCTTCCGGCAGGCCGACATGCCGTTGGGGGCGGCGGTGATCGTGAATCCGACGGGCACGGCGCCGGGGATTCTGGTGACGCCGCCGGGGCAGGCGGTGTATGTGATGCCGGGCGTGCCGTACGAGATGGTGCGGATGCTGGAGGAGTCGGTGCTGCCCGACCTGCGGCAGCGGTTTGGGCTGGACCATGGGATTTTCCCGCGGGTGCTGCGCTGCCGGGGAATCGGCGAGAGCGACATCGCGACGCAGCTCGACGACTTGCTGACGGGCTGCCAGAACCCGACGGTGGCGACGTATGTCAAGACCGGGGAGGTGGAGGTGCGGATCACCGCCCGCGCGACGGACGCGGCGGCGGCGGCGGCGTTGAGTGCGCCGCTCGAAGAAATCGTCCGAAAGCGGATCGGATCGTACATCTTCGGCGTCGACAAGGAAGCGTTGGAGGTGCAACTGGCGGCGGCGCTGCTGCCGTTGGGCCGCACGCTGGCGGTGGCCGAGAGCTGCACGGGCGGCCGGCTGGCGGCCCGGTTGACAGCGCAGGCGGGCAGTTCGGCGTGGTTCCGGGGCGGCGTGGTGGCCTACGCCAACGCCGTCAAGGAGCGGGTGTTGGGCGTGCCGGGCGCGCTGCTGGCGCAGTTTGGCGCGGTCAGCGCGGAGTGTGCGGCGGCGCTGGCGAGCGGGGTTTGCGAAGCGTGCGACGCTGACTACGGCGTGGCGATCACCGGGATTGCCGGGCCGGGCGGCGGGAGCGCCGAGAAACCAGTTGGCCTGGTCTATGTTGCGGTGTATGATCGGACCGTGGCGGCAGTCGCCGGCGTAGAGCGCCGCTTCAGTGGCGACCGCGGCGCGGTGCAGGAGCGTAGTGTGCTGGAGGCCTTGGAGTTGGCACTCCGGCAAGTGGCAGGGCCGAAGCAGTGAGAGCTTTTCTAGCGGTCGTACCTCCGCGCGAGGCACGCGATCGGATCGAAGCGGTGCGAGATCCCCTCAAGGAGCTGGCGCCGGATGGGCGATGGGTACACCCCTCGCTGTGGCATGTCACCTTGAAGTTTCTCGGCGACGTGGAGGATGAGCTGATCCCGGCGGTAGCCGCGATTGTCAGCGAAGTGGCCGGCCGCTACGACGCGTTCGACGTCAGCGTCAGCGGGATGGGGATGTTTCCGAACCACGACCGACCGCGAGTCCTGTGGGCCGGCCTGACCGAGGGCGCCGACCTGCTGGCCGAGCTGTCGCGAGCGATTGACGAGGGCCTCGACGGGTTGGGTTTCGAGCCCGACGAGCAGGGCTTCGAGCCGCACATGACCCTGGCCCGCTTCCGCGATCCGTATGAAGCGGGCGGGCTGGCCGGCGCCCTGGACCGCGAGTCCGAGATCGCGCGGTTCGAGGTCGACGCCGTGGTCTTGATGAAGAGCGTGCTCCGCCCGCGCGGGCCCGACTACACGGTGATCGAACGGCTGGCGCTGATCCCGCGGCCGCAGCCCGAGGCCGAGGCTGAGGGTGAGGACGCCGCGAGCACCCCGGAGGAGGCAACCGCCGAGTCGACCGCGCCGGTGGACCCGGTTGCGGAGCCGGCGCCGGAGGCGACCGCCGCGGAGCCGGCGGCCGAGGCGACTGAGTAAGCTGCCGCTGGTACCACATTCGACGGCCCAGGTCGGCTGACCTGGGCCGTTGCAGTTGGGCTGGCGGGTTGGGCTCAGCGGCTGTTGAGGCGCCAGTCGAACTTCAGGTACTCGATCGTGAAGTCGCCCGCGGCGAGCCAGTCCTGGTCGGCGGTCGAGGCCAGGTAGGGACGGACGAACGCCGCCGCGCCGCCGGCGTGTTCGAAGTCGATGCGGTACCACTCGAAGACGCGCGACAGCAACAGCTTCTTGGCCTCCTGGTCGACGCGGTTGAGGCTGCTCTGGTTGACGAACCGCCGGACCTGATCGTCGAGCTGCGCCGCGAGGGTCTCGCCGCGGTAGGGCTCCGACCGCAGGACCGGTGAGCCGCTGGCGCCCTGGCAGATTGCGGCGTGGACCCGCGGGTCGCTGGCGGAGCGGATGCGTTCGTTGAGCAACCGGTCGAGCACCACCTCGCCGCCGGCGAGGGGCCAGGACTGCTCGTCGAAGAAGCCCGGCAGGTTGACGGGCGAGGTGGCCGCCGGCTGCCGCGCGAGGCCGGCCAGGACGAAGGTGTTGTAGGCGTTGATGGCCAGCGCCAGCCGCTCCGGCTCGGTCTTCTCGCCCTCGAAGCGCACCTCCGCCAGCGTCTGCAGCCAGCCCGCCAGCCGGCTGTCACGCCCGAGCGCCGGGTAGTCGACGCGGCCGTCGCGGACGTGCGTTGCCAGCAGCCCGGCGTAGGGGCCGTAGTCGACCGCCGCCGTGGCGACGGTCGCGGCGACCAGCAGTGTCAGCACCCAGCGCATCGCTCGCTCCCGTGGCTCAGGGTCCGGCCTGACCGACGATGGTGGAGGTCGTCACCGACTGCACGCCGATCTTGAACTCCTTCATGCTGGGGTCGGACTCCAGCATCACCGGCAAGTTCTCGGCCAGGGCGTGGTTCAGCTCGACCTCGACCTTCAGCAGGCCCTGGGCGAACTCCAGTTGCCTGACAGCACTGACGCCCGGCAGCTTGGCGAGGTTCTTCTTGAAGCGGTCGGCGGCGGTGAAGCCCTTGAAGCCGGTGATCGTGATCTCGACCCGCGCCATGCCCGCCGAGGGCATCGGCCGGCGGTAGATCATGTCGATGAACCGCTCGGCGATCTCGTCGGCAGCTTTCCGCAGGGCGACTTTGCCGGCCAGCTCACTGGTCTGATCGGTGCCGGTGGAGTGCTGGTCCTCGGCGGCCAGCACCTCGGCGGTGTTGAGGTCGATGGCCTTGATCTCCAGCCGCGCCCGGCAGGCCGCCTGCCCCGCGATGGGGTCGATGTCCTGGCTGAAGGCCTCCCCGGTGACCAGCACCTCGGCGTTGTACTTGGCGCGCAGTTGCGCCGCCAGGGTCGGGTTGCCGGCGATGCGCAGCAGCAGCTCCTGGTTGTTGCGCAGCTCGGCGCTCTGGCGCTGGTCGATCACCGGCAGGCCGGCGGCGATCAGTTGCCGCATCATGGCGTTCTCGGCGGCCGGGTCGGGCACCACGCGGCGGATGTGCTGTTCGGGAATGCAGACCATCACGCGCCACTGCCGCGCGATCCCCATCGCCACCAGGGCGTCGCGGATCGGTTTGTACATCACCTCGACCTGGCAGGTCAGGGTCAGCGCCCCGCCCTCGCGCGACTGCTTGACGATCTCGCGCACCGCGGCGAAGCCGTTGGCGCGGGTCATGATGCGGTCTTCGACGAGTTCGTACTTATCGACCAGCGTAGTCGACTCGACGTACGTGCCGATCACCTTCTCGACCGCGTTGCGGAGCGCGTCGTTGAGGGCCTGGCGCCGGGCAGCGTCGTCGCCGTCGGCCAGCTTGCCGACGCCGTCAACCTCGACCAACTGCGG
>JADZEX010000084.1 GCA_020850355.1 Fimbriimonadaceae bacterium
ACCCTCGCTGCGGGCCTCCGCGGCGAGGTACTGCTCCGCGCTGATCCAACCGGCTGGCTCGCTCATGAGGCCCTCCGCCGCTGCCATTGTAGCGGCTGCCACCGCGCTTCGCCAGCGCCCTGGGCGGCTTGACACCCCGCGCTGGCGACCGCTACACTAGCCGCGCCGGACGCGGGATGCCCCTGTGAAGATCGACCTCGAATACGGCCGCCGTGGCCTGACCTGTGAACGGCCCGACGACCGGGTGGCGGCGGTGCTGCAGCTCAACAGCGTCCCGCCGGCCGCCGACCAGCAGGGCGCTGTGCGCGCGGCGGTGCGCGATCCGTTCAGCGCCCGGCCGCTGCGCGAGCTGGCGGTTGGCCGCCGCGACGCCTGCATCGTGATCTGCGATGTCACCCGGCCAGTGCCGAACCAGACGATTCTGCCGGTGCTGCTGGACGAGCTGGCGGCCGGCGGCATTCCGCGGGAGCGGGTGACCATTCTGATCGCCACCGGCAATCACCGCCCGAACGAAGGCGCCGAGCTGGTCGAGATGATCGGCCAGGAGATCGCCGACACGGTGCGCGTGGTCAACCACCATAGCGAAGTGGACGCGGAGCAGGCCTACCTCGGCGACAGCGCCCAGGGGGTGCCGATTCTAGTCGACCGCACCTACGCCGAAGCCGATCTGAAGATCCTCACCGGACTGGTTGAGCCGCACTTCATGGCGGGCTACAGCGGCGGCCGCAAGATCGTCTGCCCGGGGCTGGTGTCGCTCAAGACGGTCCACTACTTCCACAGCCCAGAACTGCTCGAAAGCCCGCGCGCCACCAATGGGGTGCTGCAGGGCAATCCCCTGCACGAGTTCGCGTTGGAGGTCTGCCAACGAGTTGGGGTCGACTTCACGGTGAACGTGGTGATCGACGCCGAGCGTCGGATCTGCGGGGTCTTTGCGGGCGAACTGCTGGCGGCGCACGCCGCGGGGGTGGCGTTCTGCGACCGCGGGTGCCGGGTCGAGTTCGCCACGCCGGCCGACATTGTGGTCACCTCCAGCGCGGGCTACCCGCTCGACACGACATTCTACCAGGTCGTCAAGGGCATGGTCGGCGCGCTGCCGGCGTTGCGGCCGGGCGGGACCATCATCATCGCCGCCGAGATGGCCGAGGGGCTGGGCAGCCCGGAGTTCGCCGAGATGCTCTTCGCGGCGAGCGACCACGCCAGCTTCATGGCCCAGATTCTGGCGCCCGAGTGGACCTTCACGAAGGACCAGTGGGAAGTCGAAATGCTCTGCCGGGTGCTCCGCCAGGGTCGCGTGGTGGTGGTCAGCCAGGGCGTCGACGCCGCCACATTGGAGCGCTGTCTGGTGAGCGCCGCGCCGACGGTCGAGGCCGCGGTCGCGGCGGCCCTCGCGGAGTACGGCCCGGCGGCTCGGATCATCGCGATTCCGAGCGGCCCCTACTGCATCCCGACACCGCGGCAGGCGGTCCGCGCTTGAGGCGCCTGGCACTGCTGTTGGGGCTGGTGAGCGCCGCCCTGGCGGGGGAGCAGGTCAGCGAGCCGTTCAACGACAACGCCAACCGCTGGCGGCTGGACGCCCGTTGGAAGTTCGTCGAGGGTAGCCTGCAGGCGCAAGGGCTGGCCGGGCAGGTGCTGGCGGTCGGGGGTGACCTGCCCGAGGTGGCGGACTTTACGGCCACCCTGACGGCGCGCAAGCTGGCCGGCGACGAGACTGGCAACTACGGCTTTGGGCTGCTCTACCGTTACGACGCGGCCAGCCGCAACGGTTGCTTCGTGGCCATCGGCGCTGGCGGCGGCTACGGCTTCGGACGGGTCGAGGGGGGCCGCTTCGGGCTGCTCCAGCAGGGCCGGTCGCGGTTGGTGCAGCCCGCCTCGGGGGCGCCGCTGGAGCTGTCGGTGCGCGGCGACCAGCACACCCTCCGGCTGGGCGGGACCCTGGTCGATCTGTGGCGCGACGCCTCGCGACGCAGCGGCACCGTCGGGCTGGTGGTGATCGAAGCGGTCGAGGTGGCCTTCGACGAGTTGGCGGTCGAGTACCTGACGCCGCCGCCCCGGCTGTTAGGCCCGGCGCCCCCGGACGGCGCCAGCTCGCCGCAGATGCTCAGCGACGCGGATGTCGCGGCCGCCATCGAGTGGCGGCAGCACTTCAACGCGATGCAGACCGCGCTCGGCCAGCCGCTCCTGCCGGCGGAGCTGGACCTCAGCGACCTCTGGGTCCTGGCGCTGCTGAAGGACTACCATCTCAGCGCCGTGGCGGCCCCGGCCGGGCTGCTGGTGGACTGGAGTGGCCTGCAGGTCTGTCAGGAGCTCGGCGCCGTCGGCGTCGGGCCGGCGGCGGCGGTGGAGTTCTGGTGGCAGTACCAGGCAGTCGCCCGCGCCGCCGACCAGATTGGCGGGCAGGAGGATCTGCTGGCGGGCCTAACCTGGTACTTCGCCACGCGGGCGCGGCTGGCGGCTGGCTGGACGGCCGGCGAGCAGCCGTTGCGGCTGCCCGCCGAGCGGCAGGCAGCGCTGGACGAGCAACGGCGGCGCTTCGAGCGGCAGGGCGAGGCGGCCGCGCGGGACGCCCAGTTGGCGGGCTGGGCGCGGCTCAGCGACGAGGTTCTGACGCTGCTGCGCCACCGGCGCGAGCGGCCTTGACGGCGCGGTCGACGATGGTGTAAAGTCATGCGGCTTCCCAATCTGAGCCGGCTCCTGCGGCGTCGCTCCAACGAGCCTCAGCTCTCGCGCGAGGAGGCCTTGGCGGCCCGGCCCGTGCGCAACCCGGCGATCACCTGGGAGCGCAATCCCGGTGGCCGGGTGTTGCTGACGGTGCCACTGCAACTGAAGCCTTGGATGCGGCTGCTGAAGAGCATTCTGCAAGTGCCGTCCGAGAAGAAGGTCGAGCTCGATGAAGTCGGCTCCGACGTCTGGGAGTGGCTCGACGGGCAGGTCACCGTGGCGCAGTTGGTCGACCAGTTGGCGGCGGCGCACAAGTTGCACCGCCGGGAGGCGGAGGTCTCCCTGACGCAGTTCCTGGAGCTGCTGGCGAAGCGGCACTTCCTCGGATTTGCGCTGCAACTGGATGATCGACGGGCGAAGGAACTTGGGGCGGCAGTGGTGAATGTGGCCGCAGCGGCGGGGGAGCCCGTCGGGCCGCAACAGCGGTAGCGCGGAGAGTGGCCGATGGCCGACGACAAGACAATGGCGGTGCCGGGCGGTGGCGACGACCATGAGTTGACCGCGCGGGAGCAGTTCGAGCTGCTGACCGACGAGCAGAAGGCCGAGTTGCTCGGTGGTGAGACGCTCGGCGAGATCAGCGAAGCCGACCTGCTGTCGCGCCTGTCGCACCTCGACTCGGGCGATGTGCTCGACGAGGAAGACGTCAAAGCCGGGCTGCACAACGAGCTGCAGGCGCAGTTGCGGGTGATCGACCAGCTCTCGGACCAGCGCGAAGAGGCCAGCCTCAACATCGCCAAGGTCCTCGACAGCGCGGCCGTCAACCTCGACTTCCTGATGCGGGAGCAGGTCAAGGACCCGACCCGGACCATCATCGGACCGGACGCCAGCGCCGAGAGCCGGGCTTCGATTCGCGAGAAGATCAGCCTGCCGACCAAGACCGCGCTGAAGATGTGCTGGAAGTCGGTGCTGATTCGCCTCGGCCGCGTAGCCATCACCGCCTCGGGCATCTTCCTGGGAATCGCCTTCTTCAGTTCGGTTCGGATGACCGCCATCTCGCTCCAAGCGGCGGGCGAAGTCGCGGGGCAGGAAGACGCCGCGCGCAACGTTTGGCTGATCGTAATGGCGCTGATGGTTAGCGTCGTCGGGATCTGCAACTCGATGCTGATGGCGGTCACTGAGCGCTTCCAAGAGATCGGCACGATGAAGTGCCTCGGGGCGCTGGACTCCTTCATCGTCAAGCTGTTCTTGATCGAGTCGGCCATCCTCGGCGGTCTGGCCGGCGTCTTCGGGTCGCTGATCGGCATGGGCTTGATGCTGATCGTCAACAAGATGAAGTACACCTTCGCGCTCTCCGCGGTCTTGCCGGGGATGGCCGAGACCGCGCTGATCTCGTTCCTGCTCGGGGTGATCCTGAGCGTCATGGCGGCCATCCTGCCGGCGCGGCAGGCGGCCCGCATGCCGGCGGCGGCAGCGCTGCGAACCACGGTATAGGGAAGGACCACGATGGCGGACAGTCAGGCTACCACCGCAGCCAAGGGCGACCACATCCGCAGCGACGAGTATGTGGTGCGCACCAAGGACCTCAAGAAGCACTACAAAATGGGCGACGAGACCATCGAAGCCCTGAAGGGGGTCACCCTCGACATCTTCCGCGGCGAGTACATCTCGCTGATGGGACCGTCGGGGTCCGGGAAGTCGACCCTCTTCAACATGATCGGCGGCCTCGACAAGCCGACCGAGGGCACGGTCTTCATCGATGAGGTCGATATGGCGCAGCTCGACGCCTACGAGCTGGCCTGGCTGCGCTGTCGCAAGATCGGGTACATTTTCCAGACCTTCAACCTGATCCCGGTGATGACCGCCCTCGAGAACATCACCCTGCCGATGGTCTTCGCCGGCATGGATTACGACTCCATGATGGCCCGCGGCCGGGAGTTGCTCGAGACCGTCGGCCTCGGCCACCGGCTGCACAACAAGCCGGGCGAGCTGTCCGGCGGTCAGCAGCAGCGCGTCGCCATCGCCCGCGCTCTGGCCAACTCCCCGTCCATCATCCTGGCCGACGAGCCGACCGGCAACCTCGACCTGAAGACCGGTAAGGAGATCATCGAGCTCCTCCGCCGGCTCAACAAAGAGAGCGGCGTGACGGTCATCTCGGCGACCCACGACCTCAAGATGGTCGACGTCTCGGACCGTATCATCTGGATCCGCGACGGCCTGATCGACCGCATCCAGAGCCGCAGTGAGATGGAAGAGGACATGGGCGAAGGGCACGGCCACTAGCCTTCGCCGCTTCCCACCGTGTTGGTCGAGGGCTCTGGGCAACCGGAGTCCTCGCCTTTTGGGGGGACCTGTCATGATCACTGTCCACGTCGTCTTCAACGCCCACCTTGACCCGATCTGGCTGTGGCCCTGGCCCGTCGGGCTGGACTCTGCCCTGGCGACCTGTCGCTCGGCGTGTGACCGCCTCGACGCCCACCCGGACGTGGTCTTCACCCGCGGCGAGGCCTGGGTCTACGAGATGATCCGCCGCACCGATCCGGCGCTGTTCGAGCGGATTCGCGCACACCACCAGGCCGGCCGGTGGGAGCTCGCCGGCGGCTGGTGGGTGCAGCCCGACTGCAACCTGCCGAGCGGCTGGGGCCTGGCACAGCAGATTGCATTAGGGCGGCGGTGGTTCGACGAGCACTTTGGCGCCGCCCCCGACATCGGCTACAACGTCGATTCGTTCGGCCACGCCGCCTCGCTGCCTCGGATCCTGTGGGAGGGTGGGCAACGGCGTTACATCATGATGCGGCCGCAGGGCCATGAGATGCGGCTGCCGGCCCGGCTGTTCCGCTGGCGCGGTCAGGCCGACGGGCCGGAGGTGACGGTCTTCCGGCTGGCCCGCTACAACACCCACCACCTGCCGACCGTCGAGGATGTCCGGCAGGCGGCCAGCGAGCTGCCAGCCGGCGTTAGCGATACGATGTTCTTCGCGGGGCTGGGTGACCATGGCGGCGGGCCGACCGAGGAGATCATCGCCTGGATCCGGGCCCACCAGGACACGATTCCCGGGTGCCGCCTGGAGTTCAGCTCGCCGTCCCGCTTCTTCGATGCGGTAGCGGCGCACGACGCGAAGTTGCCGGAAGTCGTTGGCGAGTTGCAGCATCACGCGGTCGGCTGCTATAGCGTCGAGCGCGGCGTGAAGACCGCGGTCCGTCGTGCTGAGCAGCGCCTGGCGCAGGCGGCCGCCGTGGTTGGGGAGTCCGCCAGCCTCGACGCGGCCTGGCGCACGGTCTGCTTCCACCAGTTTCACGACACCCTCGGCGGGACCTGTCTGCCGTCGGCCTATCCGAGCATCTACGACCAGCTTGGCGGGGCGGCGGCCGCCGCCGAGGAAGCGCTGGTGCTGCAGTTGCGGCGCACGGCGGCCGCGCTGCCGCCCGCCGCGCAGCAGCGGCTCGTGCTCCAGAACGCCTCCGACCTGCCGTTCGAGGGGCTGGTCTGCGCCGAGGCCTGGATGGAGCGGCAGGCCTGGCAGCCGCATTGGCGGCTGGTCGATCCGCATGGGCAGACCGTGCCGTGGCAGTTGATCGACCCGGAGGCCAGCCTGCCGGGCGGCCTGATGGCCAGCCTGGTGTTCCCGGTGACGTTGCAGCCGCGGGAGGTGACCCACCTGCGCATCGACACCGCGCCAGGGCAGGCGGCGAGCGTTGACACTACGCTGTCGACCGCCTCTGCCGCCGTGCAGTCCGGCGAGCTGGGCTGGTCTTAGGCGTCCGAGGTGCAGTTGCAGCTCGGCGAGCTACGGCTGCCGGTGCCGCAGTTGGCGTTGGTCGAGGACCTCACCGACACCTGGTCGCACGCCATCGACCGCTACCCCGAAGGGCCGGCCGAGTCGGCGGTCTGGGAGCAGCCGACGGTGATCGAGCACGGCTCGCTGCGGGCAGCGGCCGTCTGCGGCGGGCGGATTGGGCGCAGTGAGCTGTGGGCCGAGTTCCGGGTCAGCTCCGGCTCGCCCTGGGCCGAGCTGCTGCTGCGGGTCGACTGGCGCGAGACTCGCCGCGTACTGAAGCTGGTGCTCGCTCCGCCGGCCGGCCTCCGGGCGCGGGTCGACGGCATTCCGGGCGAATCGCTGCAGCGCGCGATGGACGGTGTCGAGCGCCCCCTGCGCGACTTCACGCTGCTGGAACTGGCCGGCGCCGGCACCTTGGGCGTCGTCTGCCCCGACGTGTTTGCCCTCGATGCCACGGCCCAGCGGGCGCGGCTGACGCTGCTGCGCAGCCCGCTGCTGGCGCACCACGACTTCGCACCGCAGCCGCGACCGCGGGCCCAGGTGGCCGACCGCGGCGTCCACACGTTCCGCTTCGCCTTCGCAGCGGGCACGACGGTCGCGGCCTTGGACCATCGCGCCGCGCAATGGCAACGGCCGCCGCTGGTGGCGACCGCCACCCACGGCATGCCGGCCTGGCCGAACGGCCTGAAGTTCTGAATCAGAGCGCCTTCGCGGCGGCGGCAGCCCAGAGCTGCGCCAGGTGCAGCACGGCGACACCAAAGGCCAGCGCCACGTTGAGCGACTGCTTGCGGCCGTACATCGGGATCCGCACCAGGTCGTCGCAGGCGGCCAGCACCTCGGGCCGCACGCCGGCGGTTTCGTGGCCCACCACCACGGCCAGCGGGAACCAGTCGCAGCTTACCGTGCTCAGCGGCACCGCGGTGGGGGCGACCTCCAGGGCGACCAGCCGCCAGCCGTCGGCCCGCAGTTGGTGCAGCACCGGCAGCGGGTCGAGTTGGTAGCTCCAGGGCACGGTCTCGGCCGCGCCGAGGGCGACCTTGTCGATCTTGGCGGGATGCAGGCCGGGGTGCCCCGTGCCGCCGGTCAGGTGGAGGTGCGCCAGGCGGGCCGCATCGGCCGCTCGGAACAGCGCTCCCACATTGAACAGGCTGCGGATGTCGACCGCCACGCCCGCCAGCGGAAAGGGCGGCGGGCCGACCCAGGACTCCGGCGCGACCTCAGTCACCAGCCAGCTCGGCCAGGTCCGCCGCCAACATCCCGCGCGACTCGGCGTCGGTCACCAGGGCCAGTTGCTCCTGCGCCCGCGCCAGGTGCGTCGCCAGCCGCGCCGCGTCGCCGGCCAGCCTGGCAGCGCGCGCCAGCGCTTCGTGGGCGTAGCCGAGGTAGAACGGCGGCTCCGGTCCAACCAGGGCGTGGTCGAGGCTACGCTGGCCATGCCAGGCGGCGGCCTCGGCGCGGCCGAGCACGGCGTAGACCCGGCTGATCTGCCACTCGCCGATGCTCAGGTTCTGGCGGTTACCGACCTGCGCCCAGTGGTAACACGAGGCGTGCGCACCGTGCAGCATCGCATCGATCTGCTCCGGAGTGCGCGCGCTGAGGTCCAGCAGGTCCCAGGTCTGGTTGAACAACTCGACCGCGAAGGTGCGGTGCGCGAGGGTGCGGTCCAAGTCCGGTGTTGCGCTCATCGTTCTCCCCAGGATACCATTCGTGCCAGGTCCGCCTGCTCCTGCCCCAGGGCCGTGTTGGGGCCGCGGCGGTGGGCTGGTCGGGGCGCGGATCCGACGAGGACGCGCCGCGGCATGTTCAACGAGGAGGTGGCCATGCGCCACGGATTGCGAAGCTGGGTGGGCCTGGCGTTGCTGGCGGCTGCACTGCCGGCGACGGCGCAGGAGACTGGACACTACATCTGGGGCGTCGAGGGAATCCGCGCCGCGAGCCTGCCGCCGCCCGGGATCTACTACCGGCAGTACAACGCGTTCTACAACGCCCAGACCCTCACCGACCGGTCGGGCAACATCGCCCCCGTCGGTTTCGGGGTCAGTGTCTTCGCCAACGTGCATCGGCTGATCTACGTCTCGAAGGCGAAGATCCTGGGTGGCAACTACGCCGCCGACATCATCGTGCCGCTGGTTGACACGCACCTCACCATCGACGCCGTGCCCCTGCGGGACAACCGCTTCGGGCTCTACGACGTCTGCATCGAGCCGTTCATCCTGGCCTGGCACACCAAGCGTTTCGACGCGGCGTTCGCCCTCGGGGCCTGGTTGCCGGTCGGCATGTACGACGCCGGTCGGCCGGCCTCGCCGGGCAAGGACTTCTTCAGCGGCATGACCACGCTGGGCGGCACCTGGTACATCGACGCGCCGAAGCTGTGGGCGCTGTCGGTCCTCAACCGGACCGAGTTCCACGGCAAGTCGACCAGCCGCAACGTCACGCCTGGCATGAACACCGGCTTCGAGTGGGCCCTCTCGCGGGCGCTGCCGACCAAGGAAGCGATCTGGGAGTTCGGTCTGGTCGGCTACGACCAGTGGCAGCTCACCGACGACTCCGGTGCGGGGGCGCGGGTGCCGGTGGACATCCACGACTCCACCCACGCCCTGGGTGGCGAGGTCAGCGTCTTCGTGCCGAGCGCCAAGGCGGTCTTCTCGCTGCGCAGCCTCTGGGAGTACAGCACCACCGACCGCAGCCGCGGCAACTTCACGAACTTCACCGTCACCGGGATGTTCTGATCCGGCGATTGGTGCGAGCAACCAACGCGGCCCGGCTGCCCCGGCAGCCGGGCCGCGTCGTTCACAGCTCCAGCGCGTAATGCACTTGCCGCACCAGCTCCTCGAATCCAACCGCCGGGTAGAGGTGCTGGCCGACCTCGTTGATCGCCAGGGTCTCGATCTTAGCGTGGGTCATGCCCGCCGCCCGGAAGTAGTCGAGCGCGGTTTGGAGCAGCTTGCGGCCGGTGCCGTGGCCCTGGCAGCGCGGATCGACCGCCAGGTTGGCGATCCAGCCGGTGCGCACCTCGGGCCACAGGCGGCAGGTGATGTAGCCGACGACCTCCCCGGCGGCGTCCTCGGCGACGAACACGCCATTCGGGTTGGCATCGCAATCCGCATCGATCGCGGCCCGCTTGCGGACGTCCCAGGGCGTGCCGCCGAGGACACCGTAGCGCTGTTCCATCAGCTTGTCGACGCTGGCGCCCGGGAAGGCGACCGCGGTGATGTCCTTCAGTCGCTCGCGGTCGCTCTCGCCGTAGGGTCGGATGGTGATCGACATGGTGGGCCTCAGAAGGGCGCGATCCGCGGCGGCCACGGGTCGAGGGTGAAGACGACGCGGTCCAGCAGCCGGCGGAGCAAGGTCTCACGCAGGTCGCGGCAAGCCGGGTCGGACCAGAGGTTGTGGAACTCGCCGGGGTCGGCCGTCAGGTCGTACAGCTCGCCAGCGTCGACGCCGTGGTAGGCGACGATCTTGTGCGTCGCCGTGCGCAGCATCGAGCCGTAGCAGGGCGGCAGGTCGCGGTTCTTGAGCGGCATCGCGTGGTGGTACTCGGCGTAGACGTCCGCCCGGTGGGTGGTTGTCTCGCCGCGCAGCAGGGGGCCCAGGGTGCGACCCTGGAAGGTGCCGGGCAGCGGCAGGCCACAGGCTTCGGTGAGCGTGGGGGCGAGGTCGGTCAGTTCGACCAGCGCGTCGCTGACGACGCCTTGCTGCCACCGTCCCGGCCACGAGAGCAGCAGCGGCACGCGCACCGCGCAATCGTAGAAGTGGCCGCCCTTCAGCAGCAGGCCGTGGTCGCCGAGCAGCTCGCCGTGGTCGCTCATGAAGATCACGATGGTGTTGTCGCGCTGGCCGGTGGCTTCGAGATGGTCCAGCAGTCGGCCGAACTGGTCGTCGATCAGGCTGACCATCGCGTAGTAGGCCGCCACCACCTGGCGCAGCTCCCGCTCGCTGAGCCGTGTCACCGACATGCCCTGCCCGCCGTAGGCGCCGCGGTGGTCCAACTGCTGGTAAGGCGTCTTGCGGTCCCACTCGTCTGCGAGCCAGCGCGGCAGCGGCACCGTCGCCGGGTCGTAGCGGTCGAGGTACTCCTGCGGCGGGTCGAAGGCGTGGTGCGGATCGAAGACGTTGACGCTGATCAGCCACGGTCGGCCGTCGTGGTCCTGCTCGAGGTGCTCGATGGCCCGGTCGACGCACCAGGTCGTCTGGTGGTGTTCCGTCGGCAGGCCGGCGTAGGCAGCGCCTTGCGGGCGGTAGGCGGTGGCCCAGTCGACGCCGCGCTGGCGGAGCCACTGACCGTAATCGCTCTCGGGCCAGTCGGGCGCCGGGTGGTGCGACCACCAGAAGTTGCGGTAGCCGTCGGGCGGGCGGTGGTCCTTCTCGTTGATCCGACAGCACGCCGAGAGGTGCAGCTTACCGGCCAGGCCGCCGTCCCAGCCGTGGTCGGCGAGGTAGCGCGTCACCAGCAGCTCGTCCGCGGGGAACCAGGCCTGGCCATTCTGTCGTCCGCGGCAGGTGCGCGGATAGCGGCCGGTCAGGAAGCTGGCGCGGCTGGGCGTGCAGACCGGGCTCTGGCTGTAGGCCTGGTCGCAGGCTACCGCCGTGCGCAGGAAGGCGTCCAGGTGCGGCGTCTGAACTACCGGGTTGTGAAGGGCCCCAATGGTGTCAAAGCGCTGCTGGTCGGTGCAGAACCAGAGGATGTTGGGGCGCTGGTCGCTCATGCCGGGGAGCTTGGCCCCGCCGTTGACGGCTCCTGCCTCAGCGCGGTGCGAGCCGCGCCGGCTTCAGGGTCCAGGCCTGCCGCCGGGCGTGGGCCATCACCTGCGGCGCGTCGAAGCCCGGCGCGAAGATGCTCCAGCCAAAGCTGCCGGGTCGGTGCCAGACGAAGTCCGCCGGCCGGAAGTGGACAGGCTGCACCGCCACCGTGGCCGGCGCCTGGTTGCTGGCGACGATGCTGCGCAGAGCTCGTAGGGCGGCCAACAGATACTCCTCGGGGCGCACCACCAGGCCCCCGAGGGGCACCCCGCTGGGCACTGCTGGCTGGCCCAACAGGCCGGCCGGCGGGGGGGCGATAGGATGCCCGGCGGGGCGGTCGCCGCTGCCCAGTGCGGTGATCGCCGGTCGGCTGCGGCCGCCGCCGGCCGCGCCGGTGGCCCGCGCCACGAACTCCGCGGCCTGCACGATCGCCTCGAAGTCGACCTCGACCGACGCAGTCAACGCGGGTACCTCGGACCGCGGCCCGAGCACCTCGCGCGGCCGGACCAGGCGCGCTGCCGCGCCAGGGCTGGTCAATGGGTCGGGCCGCAAGAGGTCGGCGACGGCGGCCAGCAACTCGGCCGCGGTCAGCCAGGCGCGGTCAACGGCCGCGAAGCTGACGTGCTCCTCCCAGTCGGCGGTGGCGCCCGCCAGGCGAGCGCGGGTCAGCCAGAGGTCACTGGCGCGGTCCGGATAGAGCGTCGTGAGGTCGGCACAGCGGATGCCCGGCGCCTGCCCCCGCGAGACTTCTCCGAGGAAGGTCTCGGCGGCCAGGAAGCGGCGCTCCCGTTCCACCGGCGCCGGCTCGGCGGGCAGCCGCAGTTGATCCCAGCGGGGCGTCCGCCCGCCGCCCCAGTTGATGCCGTCCCACCACTCGTCGGTGTTCCACTCGGTGGGGTGGAAGTAGATGCTGACCACCCCGCCGCCGCTGCGCTGCAGCCGCCGCACGGCCTCGTGGTAGCGCGCGCAGCCGTCCAACTCGTCGCCAGGCTGGCGCAGGTTGAACCGCACCACGTTGTGTCCCAGCCGGAAGGCGTGCAGCACGCCCATGAACCAGAAGGGCCGCTCGTCGAGCCCGATCCAGTCGCCCTCGTCGACGTAGGTCGGGATGCCCCACTGGCGCAGCACCGGGTAGATCTGCGGCGCCCAGGCCCCGCCGGCCTGGCCGAAGGTGCTGAGCGGACCGCCCAGGATGGTCTCGACATCGCGACAGCCAGCGGTTTCCAGTTGGTCCAGGTAGCGTACCCCGTCCTCCCAGGGCAACGGCTCGCAGTACTCGGGGATCACCGGATGCACACTGTGGAGGTCGGTGTGGTAACCCAGGTCGTGCTGCCGCAGCGCGGCGAGCACGTCGTGGCGGCCGCGGGAGAGCAGCCGGCGGGCCTTCTCGCCGACCACCTTGAAGGTCGCTGGGAGCGCCAGCCGGCTGTGCAACTGGGCCAGACGGAGGGCCGAGTCGTCGCTGGAAGGGGTCAGGAAGTCCTCGGTGTCGTACCAGACACAGACGAAGACAGGTGCCGCCATGGCGCTCTCCGGTCGGCAGATTGTGGTCGCCGGGGCGGAATCCTGCGCGGGCGGGTGGGGGAGTCACGCCACCGACGGCCCGGTGGTCGGGCCGTCGGCAACGTGAGGGTTGAGACTGCGCGGCCGGCGCTACCGCAGCAGGCTGAGCACGACCTGCGGCGCGCTGTTGGCCTGCGACTGGGCCGCCACGCCCGCTTGCTGCAGGATCTGCAGGCGGGTCAGGCTGATGGCTTCCTTGGCGACGTCGGTGTCGCGGATGCGGCTCTCGGAGGCCGTCAGGTTCTCGGCCTGGCTGTTCAGGTTCGAGATCGTCCGCTCGAGCCGGTTCTGCACCGCACCGAGCTTGGCGCGCTCCGTGCTGACGGTGCCGATGGCCGCATCGAGGCTGGCGATGGCCGCGTTGGCCGAGGCCTGCGTACTGACCGCAATGCCGCTGACGCCGAGGCTGGCGGCCGTCGCCTGGGTGATCGTGAAGGCAATCACCTGGCCCTGGTTGGCGCCCACCTGGAGGGTCATCGAGCTGGATTGGAACGAGCCCGAGAGCAGCTTGTGGGTGTTGAACTCGGTCGTCGAGGCGAAGCGGTCGACCTCCGCGAGGAGCTGGTCCACTTCCTTCTGGATGTTCGAGCGGTCGCTGCTGGTGAGGGTGTCGTTGGCGCCCTGCACGGCCAGCTCGCGCATCCGCTGCATCAGGTTGTTGACGTCGCCCAGCGCCGACTCGGCGGTCTGCACGACACTGATGCCGTCCTG
>JADZEX010000085.1 GCA_020850355.1 Fimbriimonadaceae bacterium
AGAGCGTCTGGTCGGGCACCTGCGACATCACGCGCTGCCGGAACTCGGCGCTCGTCAGCAACGGGACGACATCGAGCAACGTGTACTGCTCCGCGCGCCGGCGGACCTGGTTGGCCTGATGCAGCGAGAGGAGTGCCGCCCTTAGGGCACCCTCCATGCGCGGGCCCCAGTTGTCCGGCCACAGCCGGTGCAGCATCGCGACGATGTTCTCTGACGTCCGATCGCGGTTGGGGAACAGCGCGACGTCGAGCAGGTTGAGACCGACCGGCCGCTCGCGGTCCGTGAGGTTCAGGTAGGCGGTCCAGTCCGCGATGCCGGGCGGCACGACGCTGAGCACGCTCTCGGCTAGGTCCTGGTGCGGGTCGATGACGACGAGCAACATCCGTTCGCGCCCGGAGTCGAGCTCCTGCATCAGGTGCGCGGCAAGGTGCTGGAGGAACGTCGACTTCCCGCGCCGCGTCTTGGCAAGGATCAGGTGGTTCCGGAAGAGCGCAGACCGCGGGACATGGACGGGAAGGCTTCGTCCCTGGTGTCGAGACACGCCAACGCGACAACCTCGCGACACCAGACCCTCGGCCGGAAGCAGCCGCCTCGCCACCGGCCGGTCTGCACCGGGAAGGGCGGAAGAATCCGGGAGGTGCCAAAGCGCAGCCATCTCCGCCGCGTTGAGAATCGGGGCGCGCCTAAAGGGGCGATTTCGTGGGCCGAATCTCGCGCCATCGGGGTTCGTGCGCCGGGGGCGAAGGCCGTTACCGGCCGGGTGGTCGAAGGACTGGTAGGCGGTGGCGACTCGTTCCGCGACACGCCGAAGGTCGGCCGGCTCGCGGTCGCCGATGGCGATCACCCTCAGGCGAACGTTGAACCGAGGAAACGACAGCTTCTCGTCAGCGAGTGCCGCGGTGAGCGGCTCCCGGCCCGCGGCGACCCGCGACCATACGGTCGCCGCAAGTGGCAAGATGACGACCGCTCCGGCCCCAAAGCCGAGAAGCGGCAACATGTCGCCGCCCTGGTACCACCGAACAGCCTGGATCCCGAGCGCACCGAGCCCGGCCGGCCCGACGAGGGGAAGCAGGTCGGTATTCGCGCTCGAAGCACTCGCGGGTCTGTACGCCGGCAATTGCCGAGCGCTTCGCGCCTGGGCGTTGGCTCCCCAGCGATGCGACGGGGAGCCGGACAGCGAGAGTTGGCACACGAGACGGTCGCCCTCGTCCGAGGCGGCGAGAGCTGTGAATCGCCAAGGGTATTGATCCAGGCGGGGCTCGGATCGCCATGACCATTGAGCCAGGGGATCGCCGCCGGCTTTGAGCCAGATCGCCATGGGCATTGAGCCACCCGAACAGACGTTCTCACCATGCCAGTCCAGAGGAGGACTGGTGTGGCGTTTCGGGAGGTTCACCGCATGCAGGTCATCGAAGTCATCCGCCGCTGGCAGGCCGGCGACAGTCAGCGAGGCATTGCCCGCGCGACCGGGTTGTCGCGCAACACTGTGGAGAAGTACATCGGCGCAGCCCAGGAAGCCGGCGTTCGGCGGGATGGAAAGCCGCCGGGCGAGGAGACGCTGCGCCAGTTGGCGCGGCTGAACGACACGAAGGCAGCGGTGGTCGCGCCGCAGGCAGAGACACTGAAGCACCACCATGAGCGCATCGCCGGCTGGCTCGCGCAGGACCTGCAGCTCAGCCGGATCCACGAGTTGCTGGCCGCCGACGGTATCGGCGCTTCGTACACAACGCTGCGACGCTACGTCCGCGAGGCTGGTTTATGGAAACGCGCTCCGGCGACCGTGCGGATGGCCGACTGGCCGCCGGGCGAGGTGGCGGAGATGGACTTCGGCCGCCTGGGCACGCTCGTCGATGCAGCCGGCAAGAAGCAGGTGGTGTGGGCGCTGGTGGTCGTGCTGCCGTACAGCCGCCACGAATTCGTCTGGCCGCTGACCAGGCAGACACTGGAGGAGACGATCGCCGGGCTCGAAGCTGCCTGGGCCTTCTTCGGCGGTGTGCCGAAGCGTTTGGTCCTCGATAACTTCCCGGCTGCGATGGCGGGACCCGATGCGCTCGAGCCCCGGCCGACGCGTGGCTTCCTCGAGTACTCGCAGGAGCGTGGCTTCTTCCTCGACCCGGCGCGGGTACGCAAGCCCAGGGACAAGCCCCACGTCGAGCGCAGCATCCAGTACGTGCGCGAGCGCTTCTTTAAGGGCGGCAGCTTCCGTGACATCGAGGACTGCCGGCAGCAGGCCGAGCACTGGTGCCGCGATGTCGCCGGTCTACGTGTGCATGGCACCACCCGCCAGCTGCCGCGGGAGGTCTTCGAGGCCGAAGAGCGGTCGAAGCTGCAGCCCTTCGACGGTGTCCTCTACGACGTCCCCGAGTGGAAGGCCGTCACGGTCCATCCCGATCATCACATCAGCTTCGGACAGGCGCTCTACTCGGCACCGGCGACGAGCTGCCCGCCGGGGACGAAGCTGGAGGTCCGTGGCGACCGTGGCCTGGTGAAGCTCTATAAGAAGGGAGAGCTGGTCAAGGTCCATCCCCGCCAGCCACGTGGCGGCAGGGCCACCGACTCCGACGACTACCCGCAAGA
>JADZEX010000086.1 GCA_020850355.1 Fimbriimonadaceae bacterium
CCCGCCGCCGCTGACCGTGACGCTGCGCTGCGCCATCGACGACACCATCGTCAGCGTCAGCGCCGCGGTGCAGTACCGCCGCGCCGACAGCCACTACGGCGAGCAGCGCCAGGTGGTGCAGGTGCAGCCGGCGCTGCAGGCGACGGTGCGGCCGGCGGTGTTGCTGCTGCGCGAGCAGATGGCCAGTTACCCGGTGGCGGTCGACCTGCGCAACACCTCGCAGCGCGACGTCACGGGCACGCTGCGGCTGCTGGCCGGTGAGCGCGAGCTGGCGCGGCAACAGGTCAGCCTGGGCGCTGGCCGGCAGGAGGCGCTGTCGTTGCCGGTGGTGGTGGACGGTCTGACCGCCCCAACCACGGCCAGGCTGGTCTGGCAACCCGCCGACGGCGGCCGGGTGCCGCTGTCGACGGTCCACCGGATCGCCTATCCGCACATCGCCACCCGGCTGCTGCTGACGCCGGCGCAGCTTCGCCTCGTACCGGGCGAGGTGGCGGTCGACCCGGCGGCCCGCGTCGGCTACTTCGCTGGGGCGGCCGACGAGCTGGGCGAGGCGCTCCGCCAGCTCGGTTACCAGCCCCGGTTGATCGACCCGGCGACCTTGGCCGAGCGGTCGGCGCTCGAAGGGCTGACCTGCCTGGTGATCGGCGCGCGGGCCTACGAGACGCAGCCGGAGCTGGTGACTCACAACGCCCGGCTGCTGGCCTGGGTCGCCGGCGGCGGCCGGCTGCTGGTACTCTACCAGCGCCACGCCTACACCCAGGCGAACCTGGCGCCGTTCGCCCTGACGACCGCCACGCCGCACGACCGCGTGACCGACGAGACCGCCGCCGTGCGGTTGTTGCAGCCCGACCACGCGCTGTTGCGCTGGCCGAATCGCCTTGGCGACGCCGACTTCGCCGGTTGGGTGCAGGAGCGCGGGCTTTACTTCCAGCGCACCTGGGACCCGCACTACACCGCGCTATTGGCCTGCGCCGATGCCGGTCAGGATCCGGCCGAGGGCGGGCTCCTGACGGCGGCGGTGGAGCGCGGGCAGTACACCTATTGCGGCTACGCGTTGCACCGCCAATGGTCGGCCGGCGTGCTGGGCGCCTGGCGCCTGCTCGCCAACCTCACCGCCAGCGCCGCGCCCTGAGCCGGCCAGTCAGAAGTTGACCACGAACCAGTCGCGCGTGCCGACGCCGGGCGGGCAGCCGTGGCGGCTGATGTAGCAGTGGCGCAGTTGCCGGCGCACCGTGAGGTGGAAGCCGAGCAGCATGAAGATCCAGATCGGTATCGTCGGCGGGCAGCAGACCGTGCCGAGCAGCGCGCAGATCGTCAGCAGCAGCATCATGGTACGACTCCGCGGTTGCCCGAGACGGAACTTCGCGACGCAACCGACTATCGCAGGAAACTTTCCGCTGGCGCCGGGCGGTTCCAGGGCCGGCCAAAGCGATCCGGCTGGCAGGCGGTGCGCGGCGGCAGGAGTCGACCGGCGCGGCGCGAAGCGCCCTGCCAGCGCGGTGACGGCCGCGGCGGTGGAGAGGTGGCGATGGCGCAGACTCCCCTTTCGAGGCGGACCTTTGTGGCGCGCAGCGCGGGTGCGGCAGCCGGAGCGATGGCCTTCACGGTGGTCCCCAGCTTTGGGCAGACCCCGCCCAGTGAGCAGTTGACGCACGCCGTGATCGGCTGCGGCGGCATGGGCATGGGGCACCTCAACGGGATCATCAAGCCCGATGCCCAGGCGCGCCTGCTGGCCGTCTGTGACGTTGACCAGAACCGCCTGGCCAACGCGCTGAAGGCGGGTGGCGACGGCGTGGAGGGGTACAGCGACTGGCGCCGCGTGCTGGATCGCGGCGACATCGACATTCTGCACATCGTCACGCCGCCGCACTGGCACGCGCTGATGAGCGTCGCGGCCGCGGAGGCGGGGTGCGACATCTGGTGCGAGAAGCCGATGACCCGCACCATCGGCGAGGGCGCCGCGGTGGTCGAAGCGGTCCGCCGCTATGGGCGGGTCTTCCGGCTGAACACCTGGTTCCGCCTCTACAGTGGCTTCTACGGCCTCGGCTCGCCGGTCAAGCCGCTCAAGCAGTTGGTCGAAAGCGGGTTGCTGGGCTGGCCGTTGACGGTGCGGATCAGCCGCTTCACGGGGTTCGACTGGAAGGTCAAGGCCTGGAGCGGCCGCACCGACCTGACGCCGCAGCCGGTGCCGGCCGAGCTCGACTACGACCTGTGGCTGGGGCCGGCGCCCGCCAAACCGTACCACCCGCACCGCGTCCACGGCAGCTTCCGCGGCTACTGGGACTACGACGGCGGCGGGCTGGCCGACATGGGTCAGCACTACCTCGACCCGGTGCAGTACTTCCTGGGCAAGGACGAGACGAGTCCGGTGGAGGTCGAGGCGTGGGCGCCGTGGCCGGTCCATCCCGACGCCTGCGGGGTCTGGGGGCGGGTCGAGATGCGGTACGAGGACGACTGCCGGCTGATCCTGGAGTCGGGCGACTGGGGCACCAACGTGACCGACGGGCAGCCCTACCTGGAAGGGCCGAAGGGCAAGGTCTACCGCGGCTTCCGAACCGATCCGCCGGAGCTGGCCGAGGCCATTCGGGGGCTGCCGGAGCCGGTCGAGCAGCTCGCCGACTTCAACGTCGCGGTCCGCACACGGCAGCCGTTTGGACTCAACGAGCGCAACGGCAACCGCAGCAACATCCTGGTGCATCTGGCCAACGCCTCCATTCGAACCGGCCGCAAGCTGCGCTTCGACCCGCGGAGCTGCCGCTTCGTCGGCGATGAAGAAGCCAATCGACTGGTCGACCAGCCGATGCGCGCGCCCTGGCACCTGTGAGCGAGGAGGCCCCGATGCGTACCGCTGGACGCTCCCTGCTGCTGCTGCTGACCCTGGTCGGCCCGCTGGCGGCGCAGACCGTCGACGAGTTGCTGGCCAAGCTGCCGGCCCCGGACGCGACCGCCGGGCAGGCCGTGCTGGCCGACCTGACGAAGCTGGGTGCCGCCGCCTACGACCAACTGCTGGGCCGCCTGCAACCGGCGGGCGGGGCCGATGCCGCGGCACGGCTGGCGCTCAACGGGCTGGCCTTCCGGGTCACCCGCCCCGGCGCCGAGGCTGAGCGGCAGGTCTTCGCGGCGGCGTTGCTGCGGGCGCTGGCAGCGCAGACCGACGCCGTGGTGCGGGCCGACCTGCTGGCCTGGCTGCAGCTCGCCGGCAAGGACGAGGCCGTCCCAGCAATCGGCAAGCTGCTGACCGATCCGGCGCTGGCCGACCCGGCGGCGCGGGCGCTGTTACGGATCGGCGGACCGGCCGTCGCGCCGGCCTTCCTGGCGGCGCTGCCCGGCGCGTCCGAGCGCGTCCAACTGACGCTGCTGCAAGGTCTCGGCGCGCTGCGCGCGACGGCGGCGGTGCCGGCCCTGCTATCCGCCGCCGCGAGCCCGATCGCCGATCTGCGGCTGACCGCCTGGGACGCCCTCGCCGAAATCGGCGACCCGCGGGCGCAGGCCGCGCTGGCGCAGGCTGCGGCGAGCACCGCGAAGTACGAGCGGGCCCGCGGCCTGGCCGCCTACCTGCGCCTGGCCGAGCGCCTCGGCGAAGAGCGCCAGAGCGCGCCGGCCGCGGCGATCGGTCGCGAAGTCTGGGCCGCCGCGCGGCAGGCCGACCCCGCCGTCGCCAGTCGCGGGTTGGCCACCTTGGCGCTGGTGCTGGGCGAGCGCGCCCTGCCCGAGCTGCTGGACGGGCTGGCCAGCCCGCTGCCGGAGCTGCGGCAGGCCGCGGCCAACCTGCTGGCTCGCCTGCCGGGCGCCGCCGTCACCGCCAAGTTGCTCCCGCTCGCCAAAGAGGGCGACCCGGCCGTGCGGGCGACGGTGCTGACCTTGCTGGGCCGGCGCGGCGATGCCGCGGCCGCGCCGGTGGTGCTGGCGGCCTGCACCGATGCCGACCCGGCGGTGCGCCGCGCGGCGCTGGCGGTGGCCGCCACTTTGGCCACCCCCGACGCCGTGCAGGCCCTGGCCCGCGGCGCTGCCACGGCCCCACCGGCCGACGCCAAGGCGCTGCTTGGACTGCTCAAACAGTTGCCCGCCGAGCGGGTCCTACCGCCCTGCGTGGCCCTCTGGCCGGGCGCCGCGCCGGCCCTGCAGGTAGTCCTGCTCGACCTCTTCGGTGCCCGCGGCGCCGTGGCGCAGCGGCCGCTGGTGGTCGCCGCGCTGACCTCACCCGAGGCCCTGGTGCGGCGCGCCGCGGCGAAAGCCCTGGGCGGCGTCAGCGGCCCGGAGCATGTGCCCGACCTGTTGCAGCAGTATCTGGCGGCCGACGAGGAAGGCCGCGCCGCGCTGCTCGACACCGTGACCCGCGCACTGGCCAAAGAAGCCGACCTGGAGCGGCAGGCCGCCCCGGTGCAGGCCCGCTACGCCGGCGCCACGGCGGCGCAGCAGGTGGCGCTGCTCGACATCTACGCCGGCCTGGGCGGCGCCAAGGCGATTGAGCAGGTCGCCGCGGCCACGCAGAGTCAGGACACTGCCGTCGCCAAGGCGGCTGGCAGCATCTTGGCCGAGTGGCGCCGCTCCGGCGCTCTCAACATCGCCGAGGGGCGGCCCGCCAAGGCCGATGTCGCGCAGGAAGGCAACAACTCGCCCGACAAGGCTGTCGACGGCAACGTCGCCGACCGCACGGGCAGCGCCTGGTTCGGCAACCAGACCCCGGCGCATCTCGTGATCGACCTCGGCGCGACGGTGCCGGTCGACACCGCCAAGGTCTGGTTCTACTGGGACGGCCGCCATTACCAGTACAGCGTCGACCTCTCGACCGACGGGCAGACCTGGCAGACCGTGGTCGATGAGTCCAAGAACAGCACGCCAGCCAGCGCAGGCGGCACGCTCCACCACTTCGACGCCGTGAAAGCCCGCTGGCTGCGGCTGACCGTGCTCAAGAACAGCGCCAACCAGGCCTGCCACGTGGTCGAGCTGCAGGCCTTCGTGGCCGGCACCGGCCCGCAGCCGCCGGCACCGCCGAAGCCGGACGAGGACGGCTTCACGGCGCTCTTCAACGGCACCGACCTGAGCGGCTGGATCGGCGCGGTGAACGGCTACGAGGTGCAAGACGGGGCGATCGTCTGCATTCCCGAGCGGGGCGGCAAGCTGCTATCCGAGCGGCAGTACGCCGACTTCATCTTCCGGTTCGAGTTCAAACTGACCCCCGGTGCCAACAACGGCGTCGGCGTGCGCTGCCCGCCCGAGGGCGACGCGGCCTACAACGCGATGGAGATCCAAGTGCTGGACGACACCGCGGAGCAGTACGCCAAGCTACAGCCGTACCAGTACCACGGCTCGGTCTACGGCGTGGCCGCCGCGCGGAAGGGGTTCCAGAAGCCGGTCGGGCAGTGGAACAGCCAGGAGATCAAGGTGGTCGGCCGGCGCGTCAGCGTGACCCTCAACGGCGAGCTGGTCGTCGATGTCGACCTGGACGAGGCCGCCCGACCGCAGACGCTGGACCACAAGGAGCATCCCGGCCTGGCCAACACCAAGGGCCACCTCGCCTTCCTGGGCCACGGCACGCGGGTCGAGTTCCGCAACCTGCGGATCAAGGACCTCGGCGGTGGGTAGGCTGCTGGCGGCCCTGTTGCTGCTGCCGGCGCTGGCGTCCGCGGCGGTGCAGCGGCCGGCCGCGGGCGAGCTCGACGCGCTGGCCCGCGCGGTCGCGGCGGCGGCCGCGGGCGACACCATCGAACTGGCCGCCGGGACCTACCCGCTCAGCGCGATGCTGCGGCTGAAGAGCGGCCTGACCGTCCGCGGGGCCGGCGCGGAGGCCACCAGCATCACTCGCCAGGGCGGCCCGCGGGCGGGCCTGCTCGAGCTTCATGGCTGCCACGAGGTCGTGGTCCGTGACCTGACCCTCGACGGCGGCCGTCGGCCGGAGTGCGCCTACGGCCTGGTGGCGACCGACTCGCAGCGCCTGCGGATCGAGCAGATCGTCGTGAAGCACCTCGCCGGCGAGGGCTGGGGGCCGTTCGGGATCCTGTTCGTCGGCGACAACCCGACCTGCGCCCGCGGCGTCACCGACAGCCTGATCCGCGACTGCGGGTTCGAAGACATCGGGGTCGGCACCGAGTGGGGCGGCGCGATCCGCCTGGCCTGGGGCTCCAACCGCAACGAAGTACGCGACTGCCAGATCGCTCAGACTGGCCGCGGCGGGATCTTCGGCGACCACTCCACCGACCTGGTCGTGCGCGGCAACGAGGTCACCGGCTCCGGTGGCGTCGGGCTGGGGATCGAGTTGTGGGGTGGCTGCCACCGCTCGGTGGTCGAGGACAACGTGATCGACCATTGGCTGAGCATCGACGGCGGCCAGTTCACGGCGGTCCGGCGCAACCGCATCGGCACGGCGGACGGCACGTTGAAGTTCCTCGGCCTCGAGTTCATCGCCTCGGACGGCGTGGTCAGCGACAACGAGGTTTGGAGCGGCCAGCAGATCGGCCTTTCGGTGAGCAACCAGCCGCCGAAGAACAACGTGCTCTGGCAGCGCAACAGCGTGGTCGACTGCAACCAATGGGGAGCCCAGTTCCAGGGCGAGACCGGCGGCGCGGCGCGCCACTACTTCTACCGGTGCCGCTTCGAGGCCAACCGGGCTGGTGACCCCCGGGCGCCGTACCCCAACGACAGCGGGCACGGCTTCCGGACCAACGGGCACTGCCAGGGTTTCGTCTTCGAGGAATGCGACTTCCGCGACAACGGCGGGCTCGGCCTGCAGCTCGGCGGCCCGGCGGTGGACCAGGTTGAGCTGCGGCGCTGTCGGATTCAGGGCAACCGCGCGGCGGCGCTGCGCGGCGGGGTTCAGACGGCCGGGGCGCTGCTCGACCTGAGCGTCGCCGGCAACGCGGGCGATGCTCTGCCGACCTGGCCCGCCTTCGCCACGGCCGCCCCAGAGCCGCGGATTGCCGGGCCGGCCCGCGTGGCGGTGGGTGAGCCGGCGACCTTCCGGGCGCAGACCGCCGCCCCGGTCGAAGCCTGGCTGTGGGACTGCGCCACCGGCATCCCCCAGAACGGCGCCACCGCGACCCACACCTGGACCACGCCCGGCACCTACGAGGTGACGCTGGTCGTCTGGTCTCAAGGCCGTGGCGGCCGCGCCACGAGCAGCGTGGTGGTGCAGTAGGCTACGCGTCGCCGCAGTCGACCGGCCGGCGTTGCAGCAGCACGACCAGCCAGAGCAGCAGCAGCGCCGTGCAGAGCAGCCCCCCGTCGACCCCGTAGGCGCCGCCGCTGAGCAGGTCGGGCACGCCGGCGAACTCCGGGCTGGTCAGTTCGGCGACGCCCTGGTAGGGCACGCCGAGCAGCTCGGGCACCAGCAGCCAGCCGCAGTAGAAGGAGATCGGCGGCCAGAGCGAGCCGTAGACGACCCGCAGCCGCTCCAGCAGCAGCGCCAGCAGGATCACGTTGCCGCAGGCCAGGGGGCTGAGCGCCGGGATGCGCAGGAAGGGCAGCACGAAGACGACGGTCACCGCCAGCGCCCCGCCGAGCGGCGTTCGGCGGCGCCACAGCGGCAGCGCCAGACCGTGCGGCAGCAGCAGCCGTGCGCAGGCGCAGCAGAGCACGACGGCCGGGACCGAGGCCAGCACCAGGGGATCGATCAGCCAGACGCGGATTCGCAGGGCCAGGCTGATGGCGACCTCCCGCAAGCCGCCGCCGTCGCCGGCCAGCACCAGAATCAGCAGCAGCATCGCCACCGCTGCCCCGAAGCCTGCCTGCCCGCTGGCCAGCAACACCCGCCCATCAACCCGCAGCCCCAGGGCGCCGAGCGGGTCGCGGCTGCGGACCAGGGCCAGCAGGACGCTGCCCAGCAGCATCGGGAAGCCCAGCAGGCCGATCTCCTGGACCCGGTCCAGCGACCGGCGCTGCTGCAACAGCCAACCCAGCCGGCCGGGCGGCACCGCCGCGGGGATCCGCGTCCCGTCGGCGCTGACATGCGGCACCAGCCCGGGCCGCAGATGACTCCGCAGCCGCTGCTGGATCACCACCTCGCCCGCCGCGAAAACCAGCAGGTAGACCAGCAACGGCAACCACAGCCAGAGCCGTGACGGCGGCGGAGCGGTGGGTTCGGCAGCTATCTGCATGGGCTTGGCCAAGAACGCCCACGGCCCGCCTCGCGGCGGGCCGTGGGAGTGGAGGTGAGGGGATTCGAACCCCTGGCCTCATGAGTGCGATTCATGCGCTCTCCCAACTGAGCTACACCCCCGGTTGGGTCCGCTAACGCTACCACACGCCCGGCGCGGCGTCAAGCAGCACGCTGGCGCTGCGGCGGCCGGGTCGGCTACCCCGGGCCCGCCAGGTCGCGCTTGAGCTGCTCGAAGTCGTCGTACGCGCCGACCTGCCGGGAGTTCTCGCAGATCACCACCCGCGCCTGCAGCTCGGCCGGCAGCTTCCACTTGCGCACTTGCTCCGCGGCCGGGTCGAGCAGCGCCACGGGCAGGCTCAGCTCGGCGGTCCGGATATAGTCGCGGACCTGCGGCGCGCGGGCCGGGTCGCCCAGCAGCACCAGGAAGATCTCCGGGCTGTCCTCCTCGCGGGCCTCGTGGTAGGCCTCGGCGAAGGCCAGCAGCCGGGCAGTGTTCTCACTCGGCTCGCCCGCAGCGGCAGTGGTGGCAAAGAGGATCAGTGCGTTGCCCTTGGTGCGCCGCAGTATTTCGAACGGGTCGCCCTCACGATTCAGCGGCGCCACCGTCAGCGGCGGCGCCAGCGGCGGCTCGGCTGCCCGCAGCGGCAACAAGGCCAGGAACGCAGCCAGCCCGGTGCGCAAGCGCATGATCCGCTCCTGCTGCCAGTATGGCGCAACCCTCGGCGCCCCGCTTGACGCGGCTGCCGGCAGCAGCGACAGTGCGGTCGGGAGTACAGCACGCGATGCGGTCCGCGCTTTGGCTGGCCCTCTTGACCCCGCTCGCCGCGGCCCACGGGCAAGTGCTGCGGGAGTGGCGTTACGACGACCCACAGACGCCCTTGCCGCACCCGCAGGGCTGTGAGCTCCGACGGGTCGACAGCCTGTTGCACGGCGAGTTGCCGACGGCCAACCCGGCGACCTGGCTGTGGCTGCCGGCCGAGCGGGCGCCCGCCCCGCTGGCCCTGGTGCTGCGCCTTCGCCGCAGCAGCACGCTGCACGGTCGCGGCGAAGTCCACACCCGCACCACCGAGCGCCCCGACCTGGGCTTCCACAGCGTCGTGCGCTTTGCGCTGCCATCCGACGGGCAATGGCACGAAGTCCGGGTCGCGCTGCCGGCGGTTGGCACTGTGGAACAACTGCGTCTGGCGGTCGGCCAGGGCCCGGGTTCGTTCGACCTGGCCTGGATCCGTTTGGAGCAGGACCCCTACCCGGCCGCCGAGCTGGCGGGCCATGCCGCGCTGCCCGGCCGGGTCGAACTGGCCGACGACGCCCTGGCTGTCAGCATCGACCTGCCGACTCACCGTTGGGAGGTGCTCGACCGGCGCACGCGGCGCCGTTGGGTCGGCGACGGCGGCGGCACCAAGGCGCTGCTGGTCGGCGCGCGGCAAGTCAACCCGCACGAGGCGCTGCTGGAGCTGTACGACCACAGCGTGCGGGCGCGCTTCACCTGTCGGCTGACCTTGCCCGAGCCGGGCGTGCTGCGCAGTGAGTTGGACACCCCCGACCAGACCGTGGCGTTCTTTGGACCGAACCAGTACCCGCCGGCCCTGCGCAGTGACCTGCCGGACGGGCGGGTGCTGTTCTGTGACCGCTCGGCCGGCGTCTGGGCCGACCAGCGCGACGCTACTTACCGCAACTGGATGTTGACGGTCTACGGCAACACCGCGACCTGCAACCTGCCGCTGATCGGCGTGCTCAGCGCGAGCACCGGCGAAGGGCTGATGGCGCTGGTCGAGACCCCGACCGACGCCCTCTTTCACCTGGTGCCCGATGCCGCGCAGCGCTGCTGGCCGCAGATCCACTGGGACGAGTCCCTCGACACCTTCCGCTACCCGCGCCGGCTGAGCTATCACTTTCTGCCCTCCGGCGGCTACGTCGCCCTGGCCGCGCGGTACCGCGACTATGCCCGCGGCCAGGGGCGGGTGCTGCCCTTCAGCGAGAAGGTCCGCCAGCGGCCGCAGGTCGCCCGGCTCGCCGGCGCCCCGATCCTGTGGGGCGGTCGCGACGCCTGGCGGATGATCCAGGAAGCGCGCCCCGAAGGAATGCTCGGCGGGCTGCTGGCCAACGCCCAGCACGGGCTGTTTGACGACAGCAAGCTGCGCGCGCTGAATGCCCAGGGCTACCTCACCGCGCCCTACGACAACTTCAGCGACGCACTCGACGGGCCGACCGCGCCCGGCCGCGACCCGGCCGCCGAGGTTGGCCTGCGCCCCCGGCCCGACGCTGGCCCGGCCGGCGGGTGGGAGGACGAACTCCACAAGTACTTCGTTCGTTCGTCGGCCTTCGCGCGGCGGACCTTGGAGGCCAACCAGCCGCGCGAGCAGGAGCGCTACGGCTACAACGCCTGGTTCATCGATGTCTCGATGGCCATCAACCTGGGTGAGGACTGGCACCCGCAGCACACCTACGACCGGCGAGCGGACCTGGCCTACCGCCGCGAGTGCTTCCAGTGGCTGCGCGATCGCGGGTTGGTGGTCGGGACCGAGCACGGCAACGACTGGGGCGTCGACCTGGTCGACTGGACCGAGGGCGCGCTGGGGGGACCGTTCTGGTGGCAACGCACCAACGACACCGGTTGGGAGCCCGGCCGGCTGCGGCGGGTCGCCTCGCGCGACGACTACAGCCCGGCCTACCGGCAGTACGGCCTCGGCCTGACCACCCGCGTGCCACTCTGGCAACTCGTCTACCACGACTGCGTGGTGTCGACCTGGTACTGGGGCGACGCCGCCGACTACCATTACGACGCGGCCCCCGAGGTGAGCGACCAGAAGGACCTCTGGACGATGCTCTACGGCGGGGCGCCGCTGCTCTGGCGCGCCGAGGAGGGGTATGGCTGGAACCGCCACCGCGAGCGACTGTTGCAGTCGTACCGCGACACCTGCCTGCTGCACCGTGCCGTGGCCTTCGCGCGGCTGACCGACCACCAGTTCCTCAGCGCCGACGGCGCCCTGCAGCGGACGCAGTTCAGCAGCGGCCACACCGTGGTGGTCAACTTCGGCGAGACCCCGCAGCCGTACCGTCCGGCGGGCGAGGCGGCCGTGACCTTGGCGCCGCGCGGCTGGTGGATCGCCGGACCGGGCCTGCGCCAGTCGCGGCTGCTGGTTGACGGCCAGCCGCTCAAGGAGCTGGTGGCCCCCGACTACCGCGTGCTGGACGCGCCGGCCGGCGGCAACCTGACCGGGCTGCGGGCGACCGGCCGGGTGGTCGCCTTCCGCACCGCGCCCGACCGCTGGCAGTTGGCCCTGGGCGCCGGACAGACCGTGCAGGTGCAGCCGACCGAACTAACCGGCTGGTCGCCTGGCACGCCACTGGCGGTGTGGGAACTGGACGACCTGGGCCAGTCGCGGCGGCTGCTGCAGGTCGGCGACTGCGGCCAGGGCTGCACCCTGCAGCCAACGGCGACGACACGGTTCTACGCGCTCCAACGCGATCCCGACCCACTGGCCGTGACGGTCTACCCGACCGGGACGGTGACGGCGGGCGCGCGCGTCCTGCTGGCCGCGCCGACGTCGCAGGCCATGCTGCGCTCCACCCTCGACGGCAGCCCGCCCACGGCGACCTCGCCGGAGTACCGCGAACCGCTGGAGGTGCCGGCCAGCGCGCAGCTCAGCGCGCAGCTCTTCGCCGGGCGGCAGCCGCTCGGCTTGCCGCGGCACGAGCGACTGAGCGTGGTACAGCCGCTCTACAGCTCGCCGCTGCTGCGGGGCGGCGACGCGCCGCAGGCGGTGGACGTGCCGCTGGCCGGCTGCAGCGAGCTGTGGCTGCGCCTCGGCGATGGCGGCGACCACTGCTGGAGCGACTACGCCGACTGGGCCGAGGCGGCCTTCGTGCGGGCCGACGGCAGCCGCGTCTACCTCTCCGACCTGCCACCGCTGGTGGCCCGGCAGAGCTACTTCGGACTCGGCCGCGACGGCAATCCGCCGCCGCAGCACCCGCTGCGGATCAACGGCCAGACCTACGCCAAGGGCCTCGGTTGCTTCGCCGAAGCCGACCTGCGCTACGCCGTGCCGCCCGACGCGCAGCGCTTCGTGGCCACGGTTGGGGTCGACGACCGGGGCAACCCGCCGGCCGGCTCGCCCGCGGTGCTGCGCGGGTCGGTCACCTTCCAGGTCAGCGGTCTGCGCGGAGCGCTGCGGGCGGCCGTGCAACTGCGGCCCGTCAACCTGCCCGCGGTCGGCCCCACCGATCGCGACCAGCCACCGATCGCCTGCGAGTTCCAGGCCCCCTGGATGGATGGCCCGGCCCGCCTGCGGCTGCCCGAGGTGCTGGTCAGCAGCCTCGGCTGCCACTTCGTGGACCATTTGCTGCCCGGCCCCAACGCTCTGCGACCGTTGCACCAGCCGGTGGCCTATCCGGTCTGGCAACAGGACGCCGCCAGCGGGGCGCTACGGTACGACCGCCTGCTGCCCGAAGGCCTGGAGTTCGGCTGCACCGTGACGCCGCAGGTCGATGGCCTCGACCTGGAGTTCCGTGCCACCAACCGCACCGCGGCGCCGATCACCTGGCTCAGCGCCAACGCCTGCCTGCAGTTTCACCAGGTCCCGCTGCTGCACGCCCGCTACGACCTCGACCGGCTGCTGGTGCTGCGCGACGGGCGGCTGCAGCCGCTGGGCAACACCACCCCGACCCCGGCCGAGCGGCAGACCACGCAGCCCTGGCTGCACCTGCTCAGCCGCCGCGGCCTGCAGCGCTACACCGGCCCGCGCGACCTGGGCAGCTCCTGGCTGGTCGACCAGGTGGCCGACGACACCAACCTGATGGCGGTCGCCACGGCCGACGGCCAACACCTGGTGGGCTACACCTGGGAGCTGCCGCCCGACGTGTTGATGAGCAACTGCGGCTTCCCGTGCCTCCACACCGGCCCCGGTGTGGCCCCGGCAATCGCCAGCGGCGCCACCTGGACCGTGCGCGGGCGGATCTACCTGGTTCCGGGAGACCGCGACGCCCTGGTGGCCCGCTGCCAGCGCGACCAGGCAGCCTGGGCAGCGAGGGGCACCGCCGGGCGTCCGGACGCAGCACACTAGGCTCGGATGGTGGAGTTGAGCATGGCGAGTGTCAGCATCGAGCTACCGGTGGACGCCTGTTCGGCGCTGCGCCTCGATCCAGAGGCGTTCGTCCAGGAGATGCGCGTGGCCGCGGCGGTTAAGTGGTACGAGCGCCAGCAGGTCTCGCAAGCCAAGGCGGCCGAGATCGCCGGGCTCTCGCGCGCCGAGTTCCTGGATGCCCTCGGGCGGTATGGCGTGACGCCGTTCCAGTACACCGCCGCGGAGATCGTCGCTGAGGCAGGGCATGGCTGAGCACTGGGTGCTGGACGCCTCGCCACTGATCAGCCTCGGTCGAATCGGGTACGGGTCGTGGCTGCCGCAACTGGCCGACGAGGTTGTCACGCCCGCGGCCGTCGCGGCCGAGGTCCTGGCGGGGCCGGCCGACGAAGCCCGGCAGCTCGTCGCCACCGGCAGCATCGCCGTGGTCCAGGCGCCGCCAGCGCCGCCTGCGCTGCTGGCCTGGGACCTCGGCGCTGGGGAGACGGCGGTGTTGGCCTACGCGCTCTCGCACCCGGGGGCGACGGTGATCTTGGATGATGGCCCAGCCCGGCGGTGCGCCAGGGCACTGGGAGTCCCGCTCAAGGGAACCCTCGCCATCGTCATCCTGGCGAAGCAACAGGGGCTGACCGTCTCCGCCTCCGCGGTGCTGCACCAACTGCGGGCCAGGGGCTTCCGGCTGGATGACGCCACCGTCGCCCAGGCGCTGCGCGCCACGGTCAACGAGCCCTGGCCGTAGCCCGCGCGAGGGCTGCGGTCAGCCCGGCAGCCGCCCGACTCGACCGTCCGGCCCCAACAGCGTGAGTCGGCCGTCCGGGCCATAGACTGCACCGCTCGCCCGGCCGTTGACCTCCTGGGCGGTGCGGAGGTCGGGGTGGAGCCGCAGCAGGCGGTCGGCCAACACGGCGGCGAGCTCACCCGACCGCGCGGCGACGGCCTGCACCGGCTGGCCCAACCAGCGTTGTGCCCGGACGCTGCCGTCGGCGGCCAGCACCACCAGGAAGCCGTCCTCTTGACCGAGCACCACCTCTCGTTGCCCGTCGCCGTCCAGGTCGGCCGCGGCGGCGCTGGTGACCGGTCCGCTGAGGTAGCGCCAGGTCACCTCGCTGCGCCGCAGATCCACCGCGGCCACGCCGCCGTCGGTGACGCAGATCGCCGCCGGCTGGGGTTCGCGCCAGGCCTCCAGCAGGACCGTCCGACCGCCCGGCACGCCCAGCACCGCGCGCCGCTGCAGCCGCCCGTCGAGCAGGCTGAGGCCGCCCCAGATGCCGGCCGAGAGGGTCTCCTCAACGCCGTCAGCGGTGCCGTCGAGGCCCTGCGCGAGGGTCGCGGTCTGATAGGCCGAGCCGCCAAAGACCCACTTCAGGATCTGTCCCTGCGGTGAGACGAAGGTCTGCAAGTGGTAGTTGCCCACCAGGATCAGCGGCCGGCCGGCCGAGTCGTGCAGCGTGCCGACCGACCAGCCGGTCGGGCAGTCGGCGTTGGCTGCCGCCGTCGGCAACAGGTCACAGCGCCAGACCTCGCTGCCATCGGGGCGGAGGCAGTAGAGGTTGGCGTCGCGAGCGGTCGCCAGGAGGTGCGGCCCGCCGGGCAGCAGGTCCGGCGCGACCGTCACGTCGGTCAGGTAGGCGGGCATCTGCCGCCGGCAGCGCAACTCGCCAGCCAGTGTCGTGATTAGCAGCTCGCCCGCCTCTGACCAGCGCAGCAGCTCCGGCTGGCCATCGCCATCACTGTCGGCCAGCCGCCACGAGTTCAGGCGCGCCGTGCCGGGCTGCACGCCGCGTACCGTCAGCTCCCGCGCGGTGAGCCCCTCCGGCCACTGCGCGGCGGCGAAGGTGAGCCGGACCTGCCGGGCGGACTCGCCGAGTGCCTCCGAGCGCCAGCGGCGGAAGGCGAAGACGATGCCCTTGTGCAGGTCCTCATAGACCAGGTCGGCCCGGCAACTGACCTGCCGACGGCGCTGGTCGGCCTGGAAGCCATCGTTGCTGCAGACCACCTCGATCCGGCGCGGAGCGGGCGCCGCGGCGGCCTCCGGCCGCGCGTTCTGGGACGCGGCCAGAGCCGCGATCAGCTCGAGGCTACCGACCGGCTGCGGTTCGCGCAGGTCGATGGTCAGGTTGACCGTCTGCCCCGCAGGCCAGGCGACCGCCGCGCCGAGCACCCGGTCGACCAGCGCTGGCAGGCTGCCGCTGCCGGCCGGATCGGCGGACAGCAGGGGGGCGTCGATCAGCGGCGCCAACGGGCTGAAGCCGGGACCGTGGGTGGCCAGCGCCGGCGCCTCGGCGGGCCCCGCTGCCGCGCCGACCGGCGCGGTCTGCTCCCACAGCCGCTGCAGCGCCTGGCGCATCGCGGCGGTGGTCTCGCCGTGGGTGCCCCGCACCGGCGCGCCCGCAAACTGCCACTCCGCGGCTCCGGCAACGGCCCAGTGGGTGGCCACTGCCAGCAACCGGCCGGCCGCCGCGAAGGGGCCGATCCGCAACGTCTCCCCTGCCAGCGCCGCCGCCACCAAGACCAGTCGTCCGTCGCTGCCGTGCAGCAGCAGCGCCCGTTCGCCGAGGGCGCGGGCCTCCCAGATGGTCGGCCGCTGCGGCCCCTGCACCGTCACCGCGGTGCGCCAGGCCAACGTGGCGCCGGGCTGGTCAGGCAGCGGCTGCATCTGCCGCAGCAACGTGCTGACCGCCGCGCCGCGGTCATCGCGTTCGCGCGAGAGGCGCCACGGACTGGGCTCGACCGTCTGCAGGCGGCAGCTCTCCAGCCCGGCCGTGAGCACCACATGGGGCCCCTCGGCCCGCGCCGCGCAGGGCGTCCGGAAGGTGGCGACCACCACCCGCTCGCCGGCAGTCTCGCGCCGCGCCAGGTCTAGCAGCACGACGCCGACCTGCGGCAGCCAGGCCAGGTGGCGGGTCCAGGTGACGCCCGCCGCGTCGCTCAACCGCGTCACTGCCAGGGGCAGCCGTGGATCGGGCTGCAGTGCCAGCAGCTCCGCCGCCGCCGGCAGCACGCCGCTGCCCCGGCCGGCGGTCGCGTGCAACGCGGTGCGGTGCAGGTTGCCCTGGCGGGGGCAGTTGGCGTGCAGCCAGGTATGGCCCAGGTCGGCGTAGCGGACGATGCTGTTGGCGTCGTCGGGTCGGACGTTGTCGGCCAGCGGGGTGACCCAACCCTGGAGCAGCAGGTAGCCGTCCCGCGGGTCCCAGCCGTCGCGGCAAGTGAGCTTCTCGAAGCAGCGCTCCAACGGCGGCGTGGCGAGACGCTGCCCGGTTCGTTCGGCGGTCGCTCGGTCGCGGGCGGCACGCTCCCAACGGTACGCTCCCAACGGCACCACCGCGGCCCCCAGCGGCTCGCGCGGCGGCGCCGTGGTCGACGGCACGGCAAACGTGCGGGCCCCGCCCAGGTCGCGGCCGACCGCCCACATCCCGGCGCCGCTGGGTTGCGACTGCGCCAGCCCCAGCCAGCCGAACTGCGGCTCCGCAGCCGCCGCCGCGCGGAAGACGTAGCTGTTGGGCATGGCGAACGTCAGCATCCCGGGACGGCACTCCTCGTAGGTCCCGTCGCCCGCGTAGGCGCCCTGGCTGTCGGTGGCCGCCAGCGCCCGCCGGGCCGCCCACGGGAGCTGTTGCCGCCACCAGTCCTCGCGCTCCAGCAACCAGCACCAATCGATCAGCGTCTGCGGCGCGTAGTAGCTTGGGATCCCGCAGCCGTCGTCGTGCCAGGTCTGCAGGGCGTTCTGCCAGTAGTCCCTGACCTCGCCCCACCAGCGCTCCAGCAACGCCGCCGCCGCGGCATTCGGCCGGCCCCGCCGCCGCAGCAGCTCAACCGCCAGGCCGAAGCAACTGGTACCCATGATCTGGTGCCGGCCACCGATCTCCCGACCGGCGCGGCCGCGCCAGTACTCGCGTTCGGTCGCCAGCAGGGTCAGCAACAACGCCTGGTCGAGCCGCTGCACCTCGGCTGCCGTGCAGACCGGCGCGTCCTGCAGCAGGCAGTACTCCCGCACCTTGGCTTCAATGCCGTAGTCGCCCAATGCCGCATACCCGGTCTGCGGGTCGGCCGCCCCCAACAGCGCCGCGACCGCCTGCCGGGCCGCGGCCTGGTCGCCGCGTAGGAACCAGCGCTGGCCCGGCGTGGCGCCGCCCGGTCCACTGCCGGGCTGGACCTCCAGCAGCACGGGCAGCTCGCCAGGCGTCGCGGCAGCCACCCGCGCCGTCAGCGCCGCCAGCGCGGCCACCCGCCCGGCGGGGCTGCTCGCTTCGCACGTGACCACCGCCGAGCCGACGCCCCAGGGCGCCGCGCTGCTGCGGAGCGTCCAGCCGTCACCGCCTGGGTAGATCAGGTCGCCGAGCGCCAGATAGCGCCCGTAGAGACTCCAGAGTGCCAGATTGTCGGCCAGTTGGCCGACCACCACCACCGTGCCGCGGCGCAGCTCCGGCAGCCAGCGCCAGGTGCCCGGCACGACCGCCGCGGTGGGCGACAACCAGCGGGCCTGGCCGCCCGCCCGCCGGACCGCCGCCAGCAAGTCGCCGACTTCGGTCTCCAGCGGCGCCACCACCGTTACCGCCTCCAGCGACACCGCCGCGGCCCACTCCCGCGGCTGCATTGCCGGCTCGCCCTCGGCGGCCAGCAGCAGCACGCAAGCGCACCAGACTCCGGTCATCGCGGCCCTCCCGGTCCATCTGGCGCCCTGGTTCGTGGCACGCGCCGCAATCCTGCCCTTGCCAGCTAACCGCGAGGCGCCTACACTAGAGGCAGTGAATAGCGGACGCGCAACCGCCGAACAACCCGTCCACCGATCCCCTATCCAACTCTCGCGCGTTGATGTGCGCAACGGTTCGTGGCCCGAGGCCACGGGAACCGCTCGGCGCGGACGAGCAGGCTGGTCGCTGGACCTGACCGAGAAAGCTCAACCCTGTGACTTCGTTTGAGTCCCTGGGCCTCCACGAGGCCCTGCTTCGCAACGTGGCCGCCGCCGGCTACGAAACCCCGACCCCGATCCAAGTGCAGGCCATCCCGCCGTTGCTTGAAGGCCGTGATCTGCTCGGCTGCGCGCAGACCGGCACCGGCAAGACGGCCGCCTTCTGCCTGCCCTTGCTGCAGCGCCTGCTGCACACCGCCAAGCCGAATCGCCGGGCCTGCGTCGGGCTGATCCTGACCCCGACCCGCGAACTCGCCGCCCAGATCGGCGACAACCTGGCGGTCTATAGCCGCGGCCTGCAGGTCAGCCACACCCTGGTCTACGGCGGCGTCGGCTATGCTCCGCAGATCAAGTCGCTGCAGCCCGGCTGCGACCTCGTCGTGGCGACGCCTGGGCGGCTGCTGGACCTGCTGCGGCAACGGATGATCCGCCTCGACCAGGTCGAGTTCCTGGTCCTCGACGAGGCCGACCGGATGCTCGACATGGGCTTCATCCACGACATCCGCGCGGTCCTCGCCGCGCTGCCGGAGCAGCGCCAGACGATGTTCTTCTCGGCCACCATGGCCGGCGGCGCCGAGCAACTGGCGCAGAGCATCTTGCACGACCCGGTGCAGGTGGCGGTCGCCCCGTCGGCGACGCCGATCGAGCTGGTCGAACAGCGCCTGATGTTCGTCGATCCCGCCAACAAGCGCGCCCTGCTGGGCGAACTGCTGCGCGACGAGAGCGTCGAGCGGGCGCTGGTCTTCACCCGCACCAAGCACGGCGCCAGCCGCCTCGCCAGGGCGATGATCCACGTCGGCAAGGGCGTCGAAGCGATTCACGGCGGGATGACCCAGTCGGCCCGCACGCGCGCCCTGCAGGACTTCCGGGACGGCAAGATCCGCGTCCTGGTGGCGACCGACGTGGCCGGCCGCGGGCTCGATGTCGAGGGCATCTCACACGTCTACAACTACGACCTGCCGCAGGAGCCCGAGGCCTACGTCCACCGCATCGGCCGCACCGGCCGCGCCGGCGCGGGCGGGGTGGCGGTCAGCTTCTGCAGCTTCGAAGAGTTCGACGACCTGCGTGGCATCGAGCGCCTGATCCAGACGCAGATCACCGTCGTCGAGGAGCAGCCCTACCACGCCGACCACCTCCACGGCATGATGCGCCGCCCGGCCAACCGCCCCAGCATTCGGGGCAGCCAGCCGACCAACCGCTTCACGCGCCGGCGGGCCTTCGGGCGGTAGGGCCAGCAACCCACACCACCAGCACCCCGGGGCGCCCGCCAACAGCGGGCGCCCCGGTCATTTGCAGACTGACCGCACTCCTGCTGCTCGTGCCGCCCGGCGGCGGCGTGATGGCTCTCCCCAGGCATCGCGCAGGAAGGGCACGGCTCTTGGCCAATACCCACTGCGACCCGATCGGGCGCAGTGGAGGGTACCGTGCTGGCGTGCGCATTCCATGAGCACTTCTTCAGATGCTGGCCCGCGGTCAAGCAACGCGAGCTGCAACGCCGGACCGTCGGGTGCATCATCGACCTGGCCTCTGGCAAGCCGCCGGCTGGAGCAGGGGTCAAGAAGCTACGGGCACCCGGCGATGTGTGGGAGGCGCGCGTCGACGACGCGCATCGCCTGCTGTTTGGACGTGCCGACGACGGGTTGCTGCTGCTGTGGGATGTCGTCCAGCATGACCGAGTGAATCGGGTCGCCAGGTTCCGCCGGCTGCACGATGGTGCGCCACAATCCGACCCCCTGGACCTCGTCCAGCCCGACAGCCAAGTCGGTGACCAGGCCTGGCCGACGGCCGCCGCCACGTCCGTGCTGGGCGCCTCACTCAGCCAACGCCGTTGGCCGCGGCTGTACCGCTACCCCGGTCGAATGCACACCGGTGACCTGTTGCAGTGGTTGGACGGCAGACCGCGCGAGGCCGAACTGGTCCTCACCAGAGAGCAAGAGGTCGCCTCGGCGCTGCCGGCGCCGGTCGTCTTGCTCAACGCACCACCCGGGTGCGGCAAGACCAGCGTGCTGGTCCATCGGCTCGCCCGCTGCCAACTCGCCGGAGGCACCAATCTTGTCTATGTGACTTGGCTCGCCGAGCTGCGGGACCATGCCCAAGGCCTGTGGGCCGACCTGGTCTCCGAAGCGGGACGAACCGGCCTCGAAACGCCTTCGTTTCTGACCTATCCGGAGCTGTGCCAGGAGCTCATCGTCCGGGCCGGGCTCGATCCGTTGCCGGGCAGCGTCATCACGGCTCGGGAGGTCCGCGCCTGGTTCGACGAGCGGTACCGCTCGTCCGCGGTGTCCTTCGATCTGGTGTGCGCGGAGATTCGCGGGGTGATCAAAGGCCTCCGTCGCGCAGGTGACCTCGACTCTCCGCTCCTGAGCGAAACAGACTACCTGGAGTTGCCTGACTGGCGGGTGATGGCCCGCCGGGCCGACCGGCAGCGGATCCACAGCATCGCCCGCCGCTACCAGGAGCGGCTGCGGAAGGAAGGGCAGTATGACGAGATGGATGCGGCGCGCCATGCGCTGCAGGCCCTTGACCGGCTCCGCGCCGGCGGGCATCCCCCGGTGGGCGGGCTCTTCTGTGACGAGGTGCAGGATCTGACCGAGGTCCAGCTTGAGCTGTTGCTGGCGCTTTGGCAGGGCCCTCCCGCCGAGCTGGTGTTGGCAGGCGACGAGCACCAGATGATCTACCCGTCGGCGTTCCGGTGGGATAGCCTCTATGAGCAGATCCGCAGCATCGCACCACAGGTCGCGATCGAACGGCCCGCGCTAGAGATCAGTTTCCGCAACTCGCCGACCATCCTCCGGGCGGCAGACCGCGTCGTGCGCTCCGCAAAGCAGCAACTGCTGGCCGAGCTGCGCGTTCGCTCCGCCGCAGGCCCGCTGCAGGACCACCTGGACGGTCTGGCCGCCGGGACGGATGATGCGCTCCGAGTGGTCTGCCGGCCGGCGGCGGCCCTCCTGCAGGAGTTGGCCGCCGAACCGGGGCGGCCCGATTGGGTCGTGCTCGCGACCGCGGACGAAGCTCAACCGCTGCGCGAAGCTCTGGCCGCCAGCAGTACGCGGCCGAATTGGCTGGTTTCCACCACCGAACGTTGGAAAGGGCGCGAAGCGCTGGGCGTCGTGCTCTGGCGCCCGTGCGGCTCGAATGGCCGCCTCACCGACGTCCTGGGGCATTGGTCACGACCCGATTCGGTCGGTGCTCACTCGGCGCCAGGCGCTTTCGAGGTGCTCAACGAGCTCAACCGCTTGTACGTCCAGCTCACCCGCGCCCAGCGCCATGTTGTCGTGCTGGAAGACGGGCCTGGCGGGGCCCTGCTGGCGGCGCTCTGCCAGGCCGCGCCATTCGAACCGGGACAGCCGTGGCTACCGCCCGCCTTGGCCCCGCACCTGGCGACCGACGCCTGGTTGGCGTGGGCGCGACACCTGGAGGCTGACGGACTGTACGCCGAGGCGGGCGAAGCCAACTCGAACGCCGGTGACGACAACGGCTTCTGGCGCTGCGAAGGCGCTCAACAGCGCGATCTGGGGAACCTGGCAGAGGCTATCAGCCTGTTCGAGCGCGCGTCCGCCTGGCCGGAGGCCGCGGCCTGCTGTGAGGCGGCCCACCGGTGGGCGGACGCGGCCAGACTGTGGGAGGCGGCCGGCGAACGCCAGCACGCGGTCCGTTGTTCGGCGGCCGCAGCGCTGGAGTTCGAGGCCCGTGGCGACTGGGAGAACGCCGCCACAGGGTGGGAAGCGGCCAATGAGCCGGAGCGAGCAACACGGTGTCGACAAGTCGCCGCGGCCCAGGCTGCCGAGACAGCCGAGGCTCGTGGCGACTGGGAAGAGGCGGCCAGACTGTGGGACGCTGCCGGTGAGCCTGCGCGAGCAGCCCGGTGTCATCAAGCGGCCGCGGCCCAGGCAGCCGAGGCCCGTGGCGACTGGGAAGAGGCGGCCAGACTGTGGGACGCGGCCGGTGAGCCTGCGCAGGAAGCCCGGTGCCGACAAGCCTCCGCGGCCCAAGCTGCCGAGACAGCCGAGGCCCGTGGCGACTGGGAAAAGGCAGCCAGGCGATGGGTAGAAGCCCGGCAGCCTGCGCGGGCAGCCCGGTGCCGACAAGCCTCCGCGGCCCAGGCAGCCGAGGCCCGTGGCGACTGGAAAGAGGCGGCCAGACTGTGGGACGCGGCCGGTGAGCCTGCCAAAGCCAACCGGTCTAGGGTAATCCTGGCAGCGCTGGCCGCCGAGAACCTCGGACACTGGGAGGACGCCGCCAAGCTATGGCATCAGGCCGGCGAGCCGGCCAAAGCCAACCGGTCTAGGGCAATCCCGGCAGCGCTGGCCGCCGAAAACCTCGGACACTGGGAGGACGCCGCCAAGCTATGGCATCAGGCCGGCCGGCCGGCCAAAGCCATCCGGTGCCGGACAGCCGCCGCAGCGCTGGCCGCCGAGAACCTCGGTCACTGGGAAGGCGCCGCCAAGTGGTGGGCGCAGTCCGGCGAGACGCCGAAAGCCGAGCAATGCTGGGCGTTAGCCGCAGCGGCCACGGAGCAGCTCGGACACTGGGCGGACGCCGCCAGGCAGTGGGAGCAGGCCGGCGAGAGACCGAAAGCCATGCACTGCTGGGCGTTAGCCGCAGCGGCAACGGAGCTGCGCGGTGACTGGGAAGACGCCGCCAGGCATTGGGAGCAGGCCGGCGCGCTGGTGAAAGCCTTCAGGTGTCGGGCAAATGCCGCAGCGCTTGTGGCCGAGCACCTCGGTGACTGGGAAGACGCCGCCAGGCAGTGGGAGCAGGCCGGCGACCGTTCGCGCGCTGCACGTTGCTGGGCCTCCCTTGCTGTGGCGGCGGAGCAACTCGGTGACTGGGCGGACGCCGCCAGGCGGTGGGAGCGAGCGGGCGAGCCGGCCAAAACCACCAGGTGCCGGGCAGCCGCCGGCGCCCAGGCGGCCGAGGACAGCGGTGATTGGGCTGCCGCCGGCCGGCGGTGGACCGACGCTCGCGAGCCAGAGAAGGCCAGGACGGCGTACAGGAAGGCCGGGCTGCCGAGGCAGCCGAGGCCCGTGGCGACTGGGAAGAGGCGGCCAGACTGTGGTGGCTAGCCAAGGAGCCTGCGCGAGCAGCCCAGTGCCAACAGGCCGCCGCAGCCCAGGCAGCCGAGGCCCGTGGCGACTGGGAAGAGGCGGCCAGACTGTGGGACGCTGCAGGTGAGCCTGCGCGGGCAGCCCGGTGCCAACAAGCCTCCGCGGCTCAGGCCGCCGAGACAGCCGAGGCCCGTGGCAACTGGGAAGAGGCGGCCAGACTGTGGGGGGTAGCCAAGGAGCCTGCGCGAGCGCTCAAGTGTCGACTATGGGGCGCGTGGCGGCGTTTCTGGGCGAGCTAGGCCGTTACGGTGCCGCTGCTGCCGACGGTGACGGTGACGGTGACGTTGCGCGGCCACATGTACTCGCGGCAGACCACGATGGCGTTCAGCTCGTAAGTCCGAGGCGGCAGGCCAGTGAACTGGTAGTTGCCTTGGGCATCGGTGGTGGTGCTGGCCGGGTACTGGCCGTTGACGGCGCGGCAGTCGACGGTGACGTCGGGTACCCCGGTCCCAGCATCGGGGCCGTCGGCCCAGACCACGCGACCCTGGATGTCGGATCCTGGGATCAGGGCCGCCGGCGCGCTCTCGAGCAGCCGCAACACGACGGCTGGGGCGAGCCAACTCCAACGCACTCCTGGGCGAACTGCTTTCATCGCACGGACTCCTCGGTCGGGCGCCAGGCGGCGCGGCGAACTGCGACGAGCTGGGTCGTGTCGGGCTGGCCGACCACGGCGATCTGCAAGGGAGCGGTCCACGGCCCAAGCGGCAGGGGGCTGCAGAGGTCCAAGTGGAGGGTGAGCTGGCAGGTCAGGTCGCGGGTCCGCCACTGGTGGTCGAGGCGGACCGTCAGACCGGCGGCCGGCAGGTCGGTCTGCAGGGCCAACGGCCGGGCTGCGGTGATGGTCAGCGTGGGCAGCGGCGCCCCGGGCGGCAAACAGGCCGGCAGGTCAAGGTGGTCGGCCGAGACGGTGAAGGCGGCCTGTTGCAGGGCGGCCTGCTGGGCCAGGGCGGCCTGGGCGTCGGCGACCAGGCCTTCGAGCCCCTCACCGCGGAGCGGTTGGGCGAGGGCGCGGTAGCGCTCGACGGTGCGGGCGTGCTGCGCCAGGGCGGCCGCCCGGTCGCCGCGGGCAGTCGCCAGCCGGGCCCGCAACGACTCCAGGGCGACTTCGACCTGATCCGCGTAGCGCCCACTGAAGCGGGTCTGGAGCAGCCGGTCGGCGGCGTCGAGCTGCCCGGCCGCGAGCAGGCGCTGGGCCTGGTCGAAGATCGCCAGGCCGGTCGCCCAGCCGTAGCCGTACTGCGGCACTTTGGCGTAGCAGCCATCGGCGGCGGCGGACTGGCCGGCGGCGTGGTAGTCGCGGGCGGCCTCGATCTGGTAGTTGGCACAAGTGGCGGCGTCGCGGCTGTACTGGCCGACCCGCAGCCAGGTCTCGGCAGCGGCGGCGCGGCGCTGGACGCGGCGGTGGTAGACCACCAGCAGTTCCAGCTCCAGCACGGCCCCCGGCGGTCGCGGGGTGGGCCCGCTGCGCAGCAACTGCTCGAGCACCGCGACGCAGCGGCCGTCGCCGCGGCGGGCCAGCCAACCGGCGTAATGGAGGGCCAGGCTCCGCGGCGTTGGCTCGCCCGGCGGCGCGCTGCCGTCGGGCGCCACCAGCAGGCTGACCAACTCGTCGCTCCAAGGGTCGCCCCAGGGCTGCACCCGCCGGCGGGCCAGCTCCTGGCGGACGCGCGCCAGCGGCAGCGACGTCAAGGCGGCGCGCAGCGCCGGGGTGTCCTCCCCGGCCTGCAACCGGACCGGCGCCAGCGCCGCGCTCAGCGCCGCGCCGGGCGGCGGCAGGACAGGAGCGGGCGCGGCGACGGCGATGGGCTGGAGCTTCGGTGGCGCCGGCCAGGTCAGTCCGGGAACCGGCCCGGCAGCCACCGAGTCTGGACTGGTCGGCCCCGGCAGGTGGACCGGCGGCACGGCCAGGGAGCGGGGCCCAGTGACGCTCAGCGCGGCGGGCGCGGCGGCGATCAAGGCGCCCAGGTCCAGCCGCACGGCACCGCTGCCGAGCGCCCGCAGGTCGGCCGGGCGGCTGGCGCCGACCGGGGCGGCCGCGGCGCGGATCCCGGCTGCCAGGCTGGTCTGATCCAGCCCGACCGGATGCAGCGCGCGAGCCACCGCGGCGGGAATGCCGGCGGGATCGTAGCAGATCGGCACGTCGGGGTCGTAGCCCCGCGCCAGGCCCGGCAGGGCCACCGCACAGCCCGCCAGCAGGGCCAGCTTCATGGCTGTTCCTCCCGCTGCAACTCGGCTTCGAACTCGGCCAGCGGGTTGGCGCCCTGGCCGCTGGCGTGGAACTCCAGGAAGGCATTGGCCCGCACCAGGCAGAGGTCGTGAGCCTTGAAGCAGCGCGCCAGGTGGCGCAGCGCCCGAGCGGCGTAGTAGGGGTTCTGCTGACCGGCGCGTTGCAGCAGCTTGCGCGCCTCGCTGACCGCCCCGGCCAGGCGGCCGGCGTAGAGTAAGACGTTGAGCCGGGCCTCGGAGTCGCTCTGGGCGGCCTCCAGCAGGGCGGCGGGCGGGCCGCAGTCGAAGACGGTGATCGCGCGGAGCGGATTTGGCGCGGCGCGGTCCTCTTGCGCCAGCGCGAAGCGCCGCGCCTCACCAGGTCCGTGCGCCGCGGTCAGACCGGCGGCGACCAGCTCGACGGACTCCTGCACCACGGTGGCCTCGAAGTCGCCCAACAGGTAGTGCAGCTTGGCGGCCTGCAACTGCACCGTCTGGTCGCCCTGGTCGCGGGCCAGGTCGTAGACCGCGCGCAGGAAGCCGCGGTCGCCCAGCATCCAAGGCGAGCGCGCGACATCCTGCCGGGCCTGCGCCAGGCCGGCCGTCGGCTGGCCCTCGGCTCGCAGCAGTTGCAGCCGCAGGATCCAGAGGTTGAAGCCGAGGTAATGGTCGACCGACAACTGCTCGCCGAGCACCGCGAACGCCGCGGTGAGGCGTTGCTGCGCCAGCGGCAGGTCGCGATCGGCCAGCGCCTGCCGCACCAGGCCGGCCGCCCCGAACGCGTAGTAGTCCGGCGACTGGGTGAACGACTCCGTGGCGCGCCGGTAGATCGCCAGCCGTTGACCCGGCTCCTGGAGCTGGCCGGAAACGTACCCGTTGATCATCACGGCGGCGCTGCGGGCGTAGGGGAAGTCGGCGGGATGGGCCCGCAGGAACTCCTCCAGCGTGCCGATCGCCGCCAGCGGGTTGTGTTGCTCCGCGGCGACTTCGGCCCGCTCCTTGCAGAGCAGCCATTCCTTCTTCAGAGCCGGCGAGGTGTTCGCCGGCGGCGCCGCCAGGCTCGCCAGAGCCAAGCTGACGAGTGTCAACCCACCCAGCACTCCGCCGCGCATCGGATCGTCTCCTGCTCGGCGTTCCACCCATCGGGAGACATACCACGCCAGGCTAGCAGCCGTCAAGAGCAACGCCCGACGAACTGAGTGGTTGTTAGTATGAGCCTAGTGTCTGCTTAGAACTGGTAGGTCGCGTTCTGAGGCTCTGGCGGCGCTTGTCGTGGAGCGGGTTGCCGGCGGCGAGCCGGCCGGCCCGCTCCCCACCAACTCCTTGCCGCGCCGCCGTCGCTCCGGTACCATGGGGGCGGTGGGGCGCCGGCGGTGGTGCCGGGGCTGACCGGGGGAATGCGTGCGTTATCGCGAGATTGAGCTGGATGCGTTTCAGGTCGCCGCGATTGAGGCGATCGAGCGGCATGACACGGTGATCGTGGCGGCTCCGACCGGGGCCGGCAAGACCGTGATCGCCGAGTACGCCATCGAGCGGTACCTGGCGACTGGTCGCCGGATCATCTACACGGCGCCGGTCAAGGCGCTCAGCAACCAGAAGTTCCGGGACTTCTCGGCGGCCTGGGTCGACCAGATCGGCATCGTCACGGGCGATGTCAGCATCAACCCGACGGCGCCGGTGCTGATCATGACCACCGAGATCTTCCGCAACACGGTCTTCGACGACCCGGCGCGGCTGCACGACGTGGAGTACGTGATCCTCGACGAGATCCACTACATCAACGACATCCAGCGCGGCACGGTGTGGGAGGAGTCCCTGATCTTCGCGCCGCCGCACATCGGGTTCATCTGCCTCAGCGCGACGATCCCCAACCTCGACGAGTTTGCCGACTGGATCCGCGAGATCCGCCCGCAGCTCAACACCGCGGTGGTTGTCGAGCAGCACCGCCCGGTGCCGTTGGAGCATCACCTGTGGGTTCCCGGCGCGGGCGAGGCGACCTTGAAGGACGTCCGCCGACTGAGCGATTCGGCCGCCAGCAAGGGCCGGCGGCTGCGCCCGCACGAGGCGAAGCGCGTGCTGGGGGCGGGCCAGCGCGATCCCTCGGGGACCGGCGACATCGTCGCCCACCTCGAACACCTCAACCGGCTGCCCTGCCTCTACTTCTGCTTCAGCCGCGCCGCCTGTGAGCAGAATGCGCGGCGCTATGCCGAACACGAGCTGCTCAGCGAGGCCGAGCAGGCGCGGATGCTGGAGCTGTTTGACACGCTCTCGCAGCAGTTCGGCCTGGCCGAGGACGCCGCCGCGGCGCGGTTGCGGCCGCTGGTCGGGCAGGGCACGGCGTTCCACCATGCCGGCATGTTGCCGATGCTCAAGGAGGTCGTCGAGCGGCTCTTTGCAACCGGGCTGCTGAAGCTGCTGTTCACCACCGAGACCTTCGCCGTCGGCGTCAACATGCCCGCCGCGACGGTGGTCTTCGAGAGTCTCGAGAAGTACGACGGGGTCGACACCCGCTACCTGCTGACCCGCGAGTACCAGCAGATGGCCGGCCGCGCCGGCCGCCGCGGGATCGACGAGGTGGGCTACATCTACGCCCGGATCGACCCGGCGCAGGCGGTGCCCGAGGAAATCGAGCGGATCGTCACCGGCGCCGTCGAACCGACCGAGAGCCAGTTCAACCTCAGCTACGCCAGCATCCTGAGCCTCTGGCAGCGCTATGGCGAAAACGTCTTCAGCGTCGTCGAGATGAGCTTCGCCAACTTCCAGAACAGCACCCGGCTGCGCGAGCTGGAGGCCGACCTGGCCGACCTGAAGGCCGAACCCCAGCCGGCGATCGACTGCCTCAAGAACGAGCCGAAGAGCATCCGCCGGTACCTCGCCTCGCAGGAAGAGCTGCGCCGCGCCAAGAACCGCGCCGACGGCGAGCGCCGCCGGGTGGAGCGCCGCTGCAGCGGACGCAAGCAGCAGCGGCAACTGGCCCACGAGCTGCGGCTAATCGAGGATCCGATCCAACGGCTCGAAGAGAAGGTCCGCGGCAGCCTCTGCCACACCTGCCAGCGCAAGAAGACCTGCAGCCAGCAGCAGCGGGCGATCAACACCCACTACGAGCAGATTGACGATGGCGAGCGGCAGATACTGCGGATCCGGCACCACCACCGCGACCAGATCGCCAAGCGCCTGGCGGTGCTCCGCGAGTTCGGCTATCTCGACGAGCAGGGCCTGACGGCGAAGGGCGATATGGCGGCCTCGCTGTACGGTTTCGAGCTGCCGATCACCGAGCTGTTCTACGCCGGCTTCTTCGAGAACATGAGCGAGCAGGAGATCGCCGCGCTGATGGTCGCGGTGGTCTTCGAGAGCAAGCGCACCACCTGGTACGCCGCGATCGACAACGCCGAGTTGAAGATGTACCTCCGCGAGGCGGCCCTGGTGATCCGCGAGATCGAACGCCGCGAAGTCGAACTCGGCATCGAGGGCGGCCTGGAGTCGCTCGACGAGAGCCTCACGACGACCACCCTGGCATGGATGGACGGCGTGGCGCTGGACGAGCTGACCGCGGTCACCGACGCCAGTGGCGGCGATGTCGTGCGGACGCTGCGCCACGCGGTCGATCTGTTGCGGCAGTTCCGGCGGTCGCTCGACCAGCACCCGCTGCTGCGGGACAAGATCGACCTCTGCATCCGCCTGCTCCGCCGCGACGAGGTCGATGCCGAGCGCCAGCTCCGGCTCGGCCACGCCATCGACCGCGCCGCCGACGTGGCCCGTACAGCGGCGCCGTTGGTCGAGCCGAGCTGACGGGCAGCTACGGCCCCGCCAGCCAGGCCGCGCCGGCCGCGCCGAACTCCGGCGTGCTGGGCAGGCGGCCGTGCTGTTGGCGGAACTGCCTCACCCACTCGCGTGCCCAGGCGTAGAAGCGCTGGTGCGTGAAGTAGATCGGCTGCCGCTGGTTCTGGTCGTCGATCATCCAGAAGCCCCGCTGCCGACCGTCCTGCAGCTCGTTGTTGTACAACTCCCAATACAGACAGAACGGCACGCCCCAGGCCAGGGCGGCCCGCAGGAAGGTCCGCGACCGAGCGTCCTGCTCGGCCGGCGAGTGCCGCTCGGCGGGGAAGCCATACTCGCCGATGAAGACCCGCCGGCCTGGTACCCCGTCCTTCGGCGGCAGCTTGCCGGCGAGGTAGTCCAGGCATGGCGCCGGATCCAGGCCGGCGTCGTAGGCCGAGTAAGAGACGAAGTCGATGCTGGTCTGCGGGAGCACGTCGTTGGTGACCGTCCGGCGGCCGGCCATCGCCAGCTTCACGAGGTTGACCTCGCAGTAGCCCCAGACCGCGACATCCTGGTGCGGCACTTCGCGTTTGGCGTCGTCGATGGCGCGCTGGCGGGTGTTCAGCCAGGCGACCATCCCGGCCACCGCCGCGGGCGTGATGCTGTCGTCGGACTTCGTGTCGTAGCCGCGGCGGAGGTGCCAGTCGCCCTCCCAGTGGCCCAGGTAGAAGCTCTTCCCCGTGCCGTTGTAGGTCCGCAGCAGATGCACCGCCAGATCATGGATCTCGCGGTACTCGCGGGCCTGGGCTTCGTCCGAGTAGCCCCGGTCCCACCAGCCGCCGCCGAAGGTGTAGGCCCACAGCACGTAGTTGGCGAAGGGCAGGTCGAAGACCGCGCGGTGCGTCGGCTCGTCGCGCACCAGGGTGGTCAGGTCGCTGACCCGCGGGTCGGCGGCCGGCACGTTGGCGTTCGGCTTGCCGTGGTAGTCGCGCCCGATCTTGAACTTGATCACCGCCGCGCCGAGCTGCTGGTTGACCTGGGCGGTCTCCCAGAGCATCGGATCGCCGGTGAACTGGTAGGCCCCGCCGATGGCCTGCGTGCCCAGCACCGTGTTGTAGCGCGCCAACTCGTCCACCGGAGCGTCTCCCGCCACGCGGATCGCCCAAAGCAGTCCCAGCAGCAGGTGCATCCGTCCCTCCGGTCAGTGCTTCCAGGCCATCACCACGACCCCCAGACCGACCAGCCCGATGCCCAGCCATTCCCGCGGCAGGGGGCGTTCCCGCAGGAAGAGCACCGCAAAGCACGCCACCAGCAGCACGCTGAGCTTGTCGACCGGCGCCACCAGCGAGGCCGGCCCGAGCTTCAGGGCCCGGAAGTAACAGACCCACGAGGCCCCGGTCGCCAGGCCCGAAAGCACCAGCCAGAACCAGGTCCGCGGCGCCAGGGCCAACGGATTGCTCCACTGTCCGGTGCCGCGCACGAAGACCGCCAAGGCCACCAAGATCACACCGGTGCGGAGCAGCGTGGCGAGATCAGCACTCACCCCGGCCAGCCCGAGCTTGGCGCAGATCGCCGTCAGCGCAGCGCACACCGCCGAGCCGAGCGCCCACCCGAACCACGGCGCGGAAGTAGCCATCAGAGCCTCCTCCCAGAAAAAGGGTCCTGACCCCTTTGGGGCTACCGCAGGTCGACGTTGGGGGGCGTTTCGTAGGCCGCGCCGATGGTGCAGAGGGTGTCGAGGACCTCGGCGAAGAGGTCGAAGAGGAGCTTCAGGCGCGCCAGGTCGGTGATCACTCCGACCACCACATACAGCAACACGTCGGTGTCGGGCGGGTAATGGGTGGCGAAGTAGCCTTCGTGGTCCTGCACGCTGAGGACCAGGTCGGGTTGCGCGGCGACCAGGGCGCGCAGGTTGGCATTGGCGAAGAGCTGCCGCACGCGTTGCTCGTCGGTGCCTTTGATCACGTAGCCCTCGTCGAACCCGGGGTCGCCGATCTCCAGGTCCTGCATGCCGAACCACTTGGCCACGCCGGTCAGCAGCCCGGCCCGTTGGATGCTGAAGCGGAAGCCCTCGGGGTTGACGTAGGGCGCCCGCAGGCGGGTGTAGGTGACCGAGGACTTGCCGGTCGAGACGGTGTAGGTGTCGAGGGTGATGGTCCAGGCTTCGTGGGTCGCTTCGACCTTGGAGCCGTTCCAGAACCCGCCGGCGACGAACCGGGCGCCGGTCTCGGCACACAGTTGCTGCCAGATCTCGTCGCGGCTGGGGCCAAACAGCTTGCGCAAGAAACTCATCGCGTCCTCCCGCGCTGGTCAGCGCGTCTGACCGTAGTGCTCGACGATCGGCGCTCCGTGGGTGCGGCCGTTCTCGATGAAGATCTCATTGCCGATGTTGCCGGCGCAGATGCAGCCGGCGACATAGACCCCCGGCACGTTCGAGAGGTGGCTGACGGGATCGACCACCGGCCGCTTGCTCTGCGGGTCGTAGCTGACCCCGAGCTGGTCGAACAGCTCCAGCAGCGGTTCGTAGCCGGTGAGGGCCAGCACGAAGTCGGTCGGCACCCGGAGCGGCCGGTCGTCGCCCAGGCGCAACAGCACGTTGGTCGGCTCGATGCATTCGACCACCGACGGCAGCAGCGCCTGGATCGAACCTTCCCGAATGCGGTTCTCGAGGTCTGGCCCGATCCAGTATTTCAGCCCGCTGAAGGCCGGCCGGCGGTACGAGATGGTGACCTGCCCGCCGGCTCGCCAGACCAGCAGCGCCGCCTCGGCCGCGCTGCCCTTGCCGCCGACGATCAGCACGCGCCGTCCGTGGTAGCGTTCGGGCTCGTCGAAGAAGTGGCTGACGTGCGGCAGCTCTTCGCCCGGCACGCCCAGCCGGTTCGGCACGTCGTAGGCGCCGAACGCCAGCACCACGGCCCGCGCGCGCCACTGCGACGGCTGCCCGACGTGCGACACCGCGCTGACCGTGAAATCGCCGGCCTGGCCTGCGATGCGGGTGACCGTCTGGTAGGTCTCGACCGGCAGTTGCCGCGCCGCGACGACTCGGGTGTAGTACGCCACCGCCTCCCGCCGGGTGGGCTTGGCGCCGCTGCAGATCAGCGGCACGTCGCCCAGTTCAAGCAGGTCGGGCGTGCTGTAGAAGACAAGGTTGGCCGGGAAGCGGCGGATGTTCTCGGCGACCCCGCCCCGCTCCAGCACAACCTGTCGCAGGCCGGCCTGCTGCGCGGCCAGGCTGGTCGCCAGCCCGCTCGGGCCAGCGCCGACGATCACCAGATCCAGGACGTCCAAGGCACTGCTCATTTCAGCCAGGCGGCCAGCAACTCGGCCTCCGCGGTGGGCATGTCGGCCGGGCCGCCGGTGTAGCCGGTCATCATGCCGTCCAGGATGACGCGCCCCTGGCCGTAGGTGCCCTCGGCCACGACCGGCCGCCCGGCGGCGTTGGTCAGGAGCACCAGCGCGTCCTTGGTCACCTGCAGCGTGAGGTGGTCGGCGTAGGCGTGGTCCAGCGTCCAGCCCGCCGGACGGTCGCGGAAGGCGGCGCTCGCGACGACCGTCTTGGCTTTGGCGTAGCCGTCGCCCCAGCCGAGGGTTGGGAACAGCGCCGGATGGTAGCGCCAGCCGCAGGCGTCGCGGGTCAGCACCAGGGTGCCGCCGCGCTCGACATAGGTCCGCAGCGCCTCGAACCCGCCACCATGGTAGAGCGGCCAGGGATCCCGCAGTTGCGGCACGATGACGGCCTCGCAGGCCTGCAGGTGGGCGGCCTCGAAACGGTGCAGCGGGAATGGCGCGAGGCCCTCGAGCTGACCCAGCGCGGCGAGCAACTGCGGGCCGCCGATGCCGGGTTGGTAGACGCCGACGACCAGTCCCGGCCGCGCCGTCTGTGGCACAGCCAGCGTCGCCCGGTAGGCGGCCAGCTCGTCGGGCGTCCAACCATCGAGCAGCGGGCCGCGCAGCCGCCAGGGCTGCGGCCGCCCGGCCCCGGCCGGCACCGCGGTGCCCTGCAGAACCAGTTGAAACGGCCCCTGCGGCGCCACGAAGAGGCCGGTGAACTCTGCCCGCGGGCCATCGAGGCCGACCAGCTTGCCGACCTCACCGAGCTCCTGACCGGTCTCGGGGCGGTACAGACTGACGGTGCCGGCCAGCGACTTGAACTCGTGGCCGAGGGTGCCCAGCCCACGGCCGAGGACCACCTGACAACGCACCGGCGAGCCGGCTGGCACCGCCCCCGGGGAGTCGTGGCGGAGGATCGCGTCGGGCAGGTTCCAGGTGGCAGTCGGCGTCTGCGTCGCCGGCTGCGCGGCGGTCGCGGTGGCCCCCTGCCGCAGCGCCGCCAGCAGCCCGTCCAGGTTGGCCGCGTTGCTGCTGAAGAGCACCCACCCATCGGCCCCGACCTGCCGACAGACTTCGACCTGCGCCAGCAGGTCGGCCGGCTCATTGAGCAGCCAGGCACCGAGGCCCAGAGCGATGCGGGTGGACCCGCCGCACAACGCGACCTGCGTGCGTCCGATGTCGGCGAGGTCCTCCGCGCGGGTGACGTAGTCCATCGGCACGACCAGGTCGAGCCAGCCCTCGCGGACCCAGAGCGGCCAGTCTTGCCGGATCAGGTAGCGGTAGACATGGTGATTGCGCCAGACCGCCGCCGAGAAACAGATCGCCGGGCGGGCGGCGTGCAGGTCGCGGCTCGCGGTGCGCACCACGCGGTTGATGTTCTCCCGCATCCAGTCCTCGTAGGCGCGTTGCAGCTCGCCATGCCGCACGTCGGCCGGCCACTGCCCGACGCTCTGCCCCGTGGCCCGCTCAAACTCCCGGCGCGAGACCGGGCCGTAGTCGAAGTCCAGGCTCGGCTCGTCGGTGTACCGGATGTAATCGAGGTGCACCCCATCGACCGCGTACTTCGCGGCGATCTCGTTGATCGCAGCCAGCTCCAGCGCCTCGTTGCGCGGGTCGCCGGGATTCGCGAAGGGGGCCTCCTGGCCGGTCGGGTCGACGCTGATGCGACCTTCGGTGCGCAGCCGCTCGCGGTAGGCCGCGGGCGACGAGCCGAGGTGGTAGCAGACCCGCCAGGCGTGCAGCTCGAGCCCGTAGCGGTGGCAGGCCTCCAGCGCTGTGGCGACTTCGTCGCGCTCCTTGGACCACTCCTCCTGCGGCAAGAGCGCCGAGGGATAGACCGCGCTGCCGCCGCGGGCGACCCGGTAGAAGATCGCGTTGAGCCCGGCGTTCTTGGCCTGCGAGGCGATCTTCGGCCAGTCCAGCGGGCGGCTGGCGAAAACCCACAGCCCGCGCAGCTCGTGCTCCGGCGAGGCGGCCAACTGGTAGACCAGGCCGCGCGCCTCGTCCGCCACGCGGCTGTCGAGGGCCAGGATGGTCGGGATCGTCGCCGGATCGGTCAGCGGCGGCAAAGCCCCGGCGCGGACCCCGAGCGAGGCCACCTGTTCGCGCAACTGCGTCGCCCGGGCCGGGTCGAGGTCCTGCCTCGCGGCCAGCCTGGTCCAGCGCTGCGTCACGCGGTCGACCAGAGCCAGCGTGCGTTGCCGGGCAGCGGCGCCCACCGGGGTCCACAGCGTCGGTGCCCCCAGGGCGGCGAAGCTGGTCAGCAGCAGGCCCTTGGCCGTCAGGTCGCCGGGCAGCAGGACATGGCCGAGAAACCAGCCGGCGCTGTTCTCGGTCAGCGCCACCGCCCCGCCGGGACCGGCCGGGTCCCACTCGGCCAGCACCCGGGTGCCGGCCAGCGGCGTCAACTCGAAGGCGTTCCAGGACGGCTGGGCGAGACTCTCGGGCAGCGCCGGCGCGGCCTCGCGGGCCGCCTGGGTGAAGCGCAGACCACGGTATTCGCCGCCGGGCGGGGTCTGCAGGCCACCGCGCTGCACGCCCAGCAGCGCCGGCAACTGCTCGCTGCCCGTGCTGAAACAGGCCAGCAGCCGGCCGCCCGCCACGGTGTACTGCCGCAGCTTGGCGACCTGCGCGTCGTCCAGGCTGTTGTAGGGCAGGACCACCAGCCGCACCCCGGCCAGGTCGGCCACGCTGAAGTCGGCATCGCTGCGCAGCTCGTACTCGACGCCGACCGCCTGCAGGCAGGCCACCACGCGACTGGCGAAGCCCGCCACGTTCTCACGGGTGGTCGGTTTGGCCGCCGCCAGGCTGTCGCCGCGCAGGATCACAATCGGCGGGGCCGCCACGGCGGCGCTGCTCAGCAGCAGCAGGGCGAGGGTTGCCAGCCGGTCGACAGAATGTCGCGAGTTCGGTACCATGCACGCAGTGTAGGGGCGTCGGGGACCTCGCGTCAACGACTGGCAGCGCGCCGCCGGCCGCGGCCGGGGCGCCGGAGAATGGTGTGTCGGTGAGGATCGGCAAGTCGCGTCACGGCGAACGGCTGGGGTTGTTGCGGACGGTCCGGCGGATTGCCACCGCCTGGACCATCGCCGGGCTCAAGACCGTCGCGGCGCTGCTCCCGGCGCGCTGCGACCGCTGGGTGGCGCGGGGCTTGACGACCGCCGTGCGCTGTCTCGCTCCCGGCCTGGAGCGGCGGATCCACGATCACCTGCGCTTCGCACTCGGCCGCAGCCACAGCGTCCCTTCGCGGCGGGCCCTGGCGGAGCTGGTGATCGGCAACCTCGGCCGCTTCGCCTCGGAGTGGTTGCGGCTGGGTCAGCTCGGGCCGGCCGACCTGCGCCGGCGCTCGCGGATCTACGGCCAGATCCATCTCCGCCGCGCGCTCGATGAGGGCCGTGGCGCGTTGCTGGTGACGGCCCACTACAGCAACTTCGAATGGTTGGCGGCCTGCTGCGGCGCCTACGGGCTGCACATCACGGTGGTCGCCCGCGCCGGGGACGCCGACCTGATTGAGCAGGCCGTCAGCGCCACCCGCTCCCAGCACAACATCACTGTTGTCCACAAGCTGGCCTGGCGGCAGGCGCTGAAGGCGTTGCGACAGGGCGGCATCGTCGGGATGCTGGCCGACCAGGCCGTCAACACCGGCGGCGTGATGGTCGAGTTTCTGGACCACCCCGCGACGATGGCCCCCGGCCCGATTCTGCTGGCCCGCCAGACCGGCGCGCACCTCCTGCCGGCCTTCGGGACGCGGGACCTGGACGGCCGCATGACCGTCGAGATTCACCCCCGCATCGAGCTGCCCGAGAGCGGCGACGAGGAGGCCGATCTGCGGCTCGCCGCGCAGCAGCTCAGCAGCGCCATCAGCGCCCAGATCCGCCACCGCCCCGACGAGTGGTTCTGGATGCACCGCCGCTGGAAGCCGCCGGTCAAGCTGCGCTCGAACGCCCCGAAGCTGGACCGCGCGCTGCGCGACGATGACTGAACGCAGGAGTTCGCCCCGCCCGGACGAAGGCCCCGGCCGGGCTCTCTGGAGACTCCCTTGAAGTACGTCCTCGCGGCACTCGCCTGCTGTCTGGTGCTGCCAGCCGCCAGCGGCGCCGAGCATGATCTGCTGTTCGTCCGCGGCGGTCGGGTCTACTACTGGCAGCAGGGCGCCAGTTCGTCGTTCCAGGCCATCGCCAACGATCCGGGCTGGACCTACACCCTGCCGACCTGGGTCGACTACGAGACCATCGCGGTGCTGCGCTACAAGCTCGGCAAGTCGCCGACCTCGCAGCTCGGGCTGATCACCGCGGTCGACCGCTTGCCGGTGAAACCGTCGCAGATCACCTGGCTGCCCTGGGCCAACGGCGCCTGGTCGATCGGCGCCTGCCCCGAGCACAGCCTGCTGGGCTACACCAAGATTGTCCGGCGGAAGGGCAGCGACACCGCCACCCTCACTCTCACCGTCGGCCCGCTGAACAGCGAGTTTGGCGACCCGCAGCAGGTCGGCGAGTGCTACGACCCGCCCAGCGGCTACGGCGACACGCGGCTGCGCTTCAACGAAGAGGGCACCCGCGTGGTGGTGCCGGCCTTCCCGACCGACGTCTCGTCGACCGTCGACCTGTTCGACCTGGAACGCGGCCAGGTGGTCGACGTGCCGTGGCTCGATTTCGACTGGCTGGCCGCCCGCCAGGCCGGCCCCGAGATCGGCTGCGCGGCGTTCTTCCTGCGGGACACGATCGCCCTCGGCGCGATGTTGCGGGGGCTCTACCTGTACAGCACCGCGGCCCAGCGGATCCGGCCGCTGGATACCTGGGAGACCGGCCAGGCCGGGGTCCGGGAGGTCTCGCTGAGCGCCGGGCAGGAGACCATCTACTACGAGGTGCTGGACTACCGCAACGCCAAAGCGACGCCGGAGGTGCGGGCCTACCACCTGCCGTCGGGACGCAAGTCGGTGGTCCTGCGCAACGCCAGCCAGCCCGACGCGCGACCGGCCGCGGGGTGAGCCGGCAGGTGGGCTGGCCGGCGCCGCGAAGGCCACTGCGGAGAGCGCGATGCGCCGGACCTGGGCCGTTTGTCTGCTGCTGACCGCCACGGTGAGCGCCGCGCCGGTAGGGAAGAACGTGTCGCCACACCAGCTCGTGGATCAGGTGATTGCCGCCACCGCTCCGTTGGCGCATCCGCGCGGGGAGCGGCTGCCGCTCTACCTCTGGTCGCTGATCGGCCTGGGCACCACCGACCCGGCCGAGCTGCGCGGCCTCTTGACGCAGCTCGACGCACGGGGGCTGGCCGCCTGCGCCAGTTGGAACCCGGCGCCGGCGGCACGGGAGCGGAGCCTGGCCAACGCTCTGGCGTTGAGCCGCGTGCAGCAGGAGCTGGGGCTCGACGTCAACATCAGCGCCATCGCCTGCATGTACAGCCTCTGCGACGGCAGCGCCGCGACGGGCCATGTCGACGCCGCCGGGCAGCCCTTCTTCGACACCTCGCAGGGCGGCCAGCACAAGCTGGGTTGCCCCTTCACGCTCGAGCCCCGCCTGGCGCCGGTGCGGCAGCAGGTCGAGTACTTCCTGGACGCCTACCGCGCCGCCGGGGTGACCGTCGACTTCATCTTCGGCGACTGGGAAATCGATGGCCCCTTGGAGTGGAACGCGGGTTGGGCCACCGCCCGACGCTGCGTGCGTTGTCGCGAGCGTCTGCCCCAGATCGACGACTTCACCGCCTACCAACGGCTCTGCCGCGAGGTCCGCGGGCGGACCCAGCGGATCACCTTCAGCGAGCCAGTGCTGGCGCGCTTCCCCCAGGCGCGGGTCGGCAACTACTCGGTCTACCCGAACGACGGCTGGCGCTACTGGTACGACTACTTCGAAACCGAGCCGACCGCCGGGCAGCCCTGCCGGCTGGATCACCGCGCCCCGGTGCGACCGTGGCCCAGCGAGTTTGGCGCCACTGGCTACACCTTCGCGATGCCGGTGATCTACACCTGGTACCGCACCTGGTTCTGGTACGATTGGCCCGACGGCGACTTCCGCTGGTTCTACAACCTGTTGCAGAATGGCAGCAACGCCGGCCAGCACTGCCCGCCCGGCACGCCGTTGATCAGCTTCGTCCACCGCAGCACCACCTCTCCGCCCGAGACTCCCGACCCGGCGGTGCAGCTGCTGTCGGTGTGGGCCTACCAGGAACTGCTCTGGCATCTCTTGCTGCGCGGTCACGACGCTCTGTTTCTGTGGAGCCCGCGCGAGGAAGCGCTGGACGAGGCCGTGCCGTTGCACCAGGTCTACGCCGCGGCGCTGGAGTACCGCGAGTTTCTGAGCGGCGGCACGCCCCTCACCTTCGATCTGCCGCAACAGCCGGGCGTGGTGGTCAGCGGGCTGCGCCTGGGCCCGCGCACGCTGCGCCGGATCACCGACTTTGGCACCCGCAGCGGCCGCTGCGTGGTCGAGTAGACCGCCCCGGGAGATGCCGATGGCCGACTGCTGGGAGATCGCTGGCGTCGGGACCATTACGCTGCTCGAGGGTAGCCTGGCCAGCGGGCAGGCCACGCTGCGGGTCACCCCGGCCACCGAGCACCTGCGCTGGCTGGTCTCCGAACGGAGCATGGGCAACGCCCGGGCGACACTGCCGTTCGGGTCGGCTGGCAGCAGCTACACCTGGCTGGGCCTGCTCGGTGAGGGCGGCGCCCTGCTGCTGGCGGCGCCGGTGCCATTGCCGGAACTGGCGCAGTTCGTGATCAGCGGCGATCACGTCAGCCTGACGGCGCCAGGCGCGGTGCGGCTGGACCACGGGCCCGACGCGACCGCCCTGCTGCTCGAGTATGGTGAGCGCCACCGGCGGCCGCATCTGCCGGCGCCGATTCGGGGCTGGAACTCGTGGGACGCCTTCAACGCCTCGGTGACCCTCGACGACGTGCTGGACAACGCCCACTGGCTGGCCGACGACGAGGTGATCGGGCCGCTGGTCAGCCACCTGATCGTGGACGACGGCTGGATGACCAACTGGGGCGAGTGGACCCCCAACGGCAAGTTCCCCGGCGGGATGGACCTGTTGGCCGAGCGGCTCAACCTGCTCGACAAGATCCCCGGCCTGTGGCTGGCGCCGCTGATGGTCGAGCCGGTCACGCCGCTCTACCAGCGCCACCCGGAGTGCTTCTTGCGAGACCGCGAGGGGCACCCGTACCTGGTCAACCACGGCTTCACCCGCACCACCTACGCCCTCGACGTCAGTGTCCCGCGGACCCGCGAGTTTCTGCACCAAACCTTCCGCCGGGTCGCGAGCTGGGGCTACCGGTACGTCAAGCTGGACTTCCTCTACAACCAGGCCGAATGCCTCGAACGCGGCGACGCCACCGCTGCCGACCCGGACTGGACCACGACCCAACACATCGCCACGATGCTGCAGATCGCCCGCCAGGAGCTCGGGCCGTTGTGCCACATCCTGGGCTGCAACTACCCCTACGAACTGGGCGGCCAGGGGGTCGACGAGGCACGGCTGACCTGCGACATCGCCAGCTTCCGACAGAATGTCGAGCTCTGCTATCAGTCGCACAGCGCGCGGTTCCACCTGACCGGCCGCTGGATGGCCACCGACCCCGACTTCGCCGTGGTCCGCGTGCCCGGCGTGACCTGGGACGAGGGCCCGCTGCCGTTCCACGTCACCCCGGCCTGGAACCGCCACGAGCGGCCCGGCGGCTGGCGGCGCGGGGCCTTCTGGGACGAGGAGCTGATGCGCGTCGCGCTGACGATGGTGATCCTGAGCGGCGGCAGCGTGATCCTGGGCGACCACCTGCCCCAACTCAACGCCCGCGGCCGCGATTACCTGCGCCTCGCCCTGACTTGGGGCGGCGGGCAGCCAGCCTGGCCGCTCGACCTCAGCGGCCACCGCCCCGCGCCCTGCCTCTGGCGCAACGACCGGCTGCTGGCCGCCTACAACCTCGGCCCAACCCCCCTGCGCCTGCCGCTGCCCGCCGACCTCGCCCTCGGCGACGAACTCTTCACCCACGCCCCCGCCCCGGCCGACACCCTCGCCCTCCCACCCGGCACAGCGCAGCTCTACGCGCTCGACCCATAAAAGGGGTCAGGACCATTTTCTGGGTACAGAAAATGGTCCTGACCCCTTTTATGGCGATGGGCACAGAAAATGGTCCTGACCCCTTTGCTGGCCTCGTCAGGCGCCGTAGGCAGCCAGGGCGCGGATCTGGGGCGGGGCGGTGGCGGCGGTGATCCGCAGGCGGAGGGCTTCGAGGGGGGTGGCGGGGAGGCGGATCAGGCGCTGGTGGCCGATGCATTGGCCGCTGGCGAGGTCTTGCCAGGTGGTGCCCTGACGGCCTGCCAGGGTGTAGGCGCGGACGCGCTCGCCGTGGGGCAGGTCTTCGCGGAGGGCGACGCAGTGAACGTGCTGCGGGGCTGGCAGTTCCAGCAGCAGTTCGTCGCCGGTCCCGCTGACGGTGCCCAGGGGGTGGCGGAACTCGCGCTGCACGGCCGCGCCGAAGTCGGTGCAGCGGGCCACGTCGGCCGCGGGGACCTGGCCCTGGTCGTCGATCACCATCCCCAGCAGCAAGTTGCAGTTGCGGCCGACCGAACGGTAGTAGCGCTCCAGCAGGTGCTCGACGCTGTACAGCGTGTCGTCCTCGCCAGCCCGCCAGAACCAGCCGCCCTGGAAGGCGCGGTGCTGGTCACGGTTCGGCATGTCGGCCTCGGCTGGGGCCCAGTGGCTGCCAGCGGGGTCGCCGGCGCCCTCCGGCGGAGCGTCCTCGGTCCCGTCGAAGCGGCCCGCGCGGAGGTTGGTGGTGCTCCAGCAGTTCTCGGGCGCTTCGGCGCGCTCGTTGCCAACCCAGCGCAGCATCGAGCGGGTGCCCGCGGGCCCCTGAAAGCAGACGGCCTGCGGCTGCAGCTTCCAGAGCAGGTCCAGCACCGCCGGCCCGCCCTGCTGCGGCGGCAGGGTGCCTCCGTCGAACCAGACCTCGAACAGCGGCCCGTAGCGCGTCCAGAGCTCCGTCAACTGGGTCTCGACGATCTGGTTGTAGCGCTCCTGGTCGGGCCGCTGGCCGGACAGGACGGTGCCCGGGTTGTCGACCCCGCACCAGGCGTTGCAGGAGGTGCTGTAGTAGAGGCCAGGCCGCAGGCCGTAGCGGGCGCAGCTCGCGACGAAGTCGCCAACGACGTCACCGCGGCCGCCGCGCCACGGTGAACTGGCCACCGAGTAGTCGTGGGCGGCGGTCGGCCAGAGCGAGAAGCCGCTGCAGTGCTTCGCCACCAGCACCGCGTAGCGCGCTCCGGCCGCGGCGGCCGTCGCCAGCCACTGGTCGGTGTCCAGGCTGCGAGGCGCGAAGACCTGTGGCGAGGGGTGATAGTCGCGCTGTTCGCGGAAGCGGTAGCTCGGCTCGAAGACCTGCAGATCGAGGTGGATGATCACCCCGACTTCGCAGTCGGCCCAGGCGACCTGCTCGGGCGTTGGCAGCACCAGCGGCATCGGCGGCTCCTTCAGCGGGTCAGCACGACGGGTTGCAGATCGGCCGGGCCGGTGATCCACCAGCCAGCTTGCGAGAGCACCGGTGGCAGGTCAGCGATCTGACCGCCCGGCAGCCGCAACACCTGGCCACCGAACTGGAAGGTCAGCGGGTTGTCGCCGGCTTTGACCAGGTTGCGATCACCGCCGGTGAAGGCGGGATCGGGTGTCAGCCGCCAGACGCTGCGCCCGTTGGCGCGGCAGCCCGTCAGGATCCAGGGCTGGTGGGCCGGGGTCTTGGCGGTGACCAGTGTGCGGCGGTCGCTGTAGCCGACCAACTGGTTGACCTGGCCGACCAACTGGTCGAGCAACCGCAGATCCTGGTCGCGGCAGTAGTCGGCGGCTTGCTGGTCCGGCCGCCAGCGGAAGGCCGACCAGCAGAGCAGCGCGTCGGGGCTGCAGAGCGCGGTGTGGAAGACCACCTCCTGGAAGTAGTCGGTGTTGCCGATGGCGGTGTACGGTGGGCGCTTCTCCGGCGGCTGCGCCTCGAAGTCGCTGACGTAGCCACGCCAGGCGACCCATGGCATCAGGGGCACGTCGGGTCGGGCCAAGAGCGCCTCGCGCAGCAGGTTGGTGGCGAACATCGCGCTCCGGTAGGGCCCAAAGCCGTAGGGCCGACCCTCTTCGACAACGCCCGCCAGGTAGGTGATCACGCCGTAGACCGAGGGTGACTGGTGAGTCCCGGCGTGCGCGCCGCGGGCGCCGGGAATGTCGCCGACCTCTCGCGCCCGACCCCAGGCGACCAGCGTCTGCGGCTCGAAGTAGTGCACGCCGTAGTCGCAGCAGCGGACCGCCGGGAAGTGCCGCCGCACGACGTCCAGCAACTGGCCGTAGGCCTGCGCCGCGAGGTGGTCGCTGTAGCGCCACCAGACATGGGACATCGGCTTGTCGTTGACGATGTCCGCCGCCGACTTCAGCTTCATCGCGGCCAGCAGCGCGGCGCAGCGGGGATCGGCGGCCACCGCGGCCCAGCGGGCGGCGTTGTTGACATCGCTGCCAGGGCTGTGCTCGGTGTCCAAGATGAAGTAGTCAAGCTGACCGCCGGCGGCTTTGTAGGCGGCAAAGAACTGGTCGTAGGCGGCCACCGTGGCAGCGCGACCGTGGTCCCACCAGGGGCCCGTGAAGCTCTCCCCGGCGGCGGTCTTGAGCTGGTCGGCGGGGTGCTTGTAGATCGCCCGGTAGAAGTCCCAGTCGAAGATCACGCGGCGGCCAACGGGCTGCTGGTCGGTCAGCGCCTTGACCGCGGCGGGGGTCTTGGCATTGCTCTCGCTGAGCCAGACAAACTGCGTGATGTTGGGGTACGGCGACGGGCTCCAGGGATCGTAGGTCAGCTCTTTGACTCGCCAGGCCAGCACCGGAATCGGCTGCGGCGTGACCTGTTGGCCGCCCGCCGGCTGCAGCAGTACGCCGCTCCACAACACCGCCCCACACCAGGATGCGCGCATCGGCTCGACTCCTACGCTGCCACGTGCTTCGCCACGGCCCGAGGGGGACCTGCGCAGGAGACGCCGCGCGGCTGGCCAAGCGTGCGGTTGGGAGTTTCGGATGGGCACACTGCGGGTCGGCATCGTCGGGATGGGCATCGGGCGGCCAAATGGGCGGGCCTTCGCGCGCGGGGCGCGGAGCGCGGTGACGGCGCTGTGCGACCTCGATCCGGCCCGCATGGACGACTTCGCCAAGGAGCTGCCCGCGACGGTGACGCAGTTCACCGACTTCAAGGCGCTCTGCCGCTGCGACCTGGTCGACGCGATCTTCATCGGCACGCCCAACCAGCTCCACGTGCCGATGGCCCTGGAAGCGGTGAAGTGCGGCAAGCACGTGATGGTCACCAAGCCGCTGGCCGACTCGGGCACGGCAGCGCGGAAGCTGGTCGAGGCGCAGGAGGCGGCGGGCGTGGTGGGGATGATGTCCTTGAGCACCCGCTTCGGGGCGGAGTGCCAGTACCTCGCGGGCCAGGCCCGGGCGGGGCTCTTTGGCGAGCTCTACTACGGCCGTGCGCGGAGCATCCGGCGGAGCGGCATTCCCGACTGGAACACCGGCTTCATCGCCCGCGGCGGCGGCGCCTTTCGCGACATGGGGGTCCACGTCCTGGACGCGGCCTGGTACCTGCTGGGCCAGCCGCGGCCAGCCACGGTGAGCGGGGCCGCGGGCGCCAGGTTCGGGCCGCGGGGTGAGGGCTACTGGGATTTCCGGCGGGTGCCGGAGAGCTTCTCGGCGCAGTACGACTCCGACGACTACGCTGGCGGGCTCATCCGCTTCGAGAACGGCACCGGCCTGCAAGTGGAGTCCTTCTGGGCCTGCCATCAGCCGGGCGAGCTGCAGATCGAGCTGTTCGGCACCGCGGCCGGCGCGACGCTGCACCCACTGCGCACCTTCACGACCATCGCCGGCGCGCCGCACGACACCACGGTCAACCTGCCGAAGGGCCCCGAACCGTGGGATCGGATCGCCGAGCACTTCACCGCCTGCGTGCTGGACGGCGTGCCCTGCGACGCGCCGCTGCGGCACGGCTGGATCGTGCAGGAGATGCTGGAAGCGCTGCTCAAGAGCGCTGAGCAGGGCAAGGAAGTGCGCCTGCGCGGCCTCGACTGAGCGAGTCGACCTGGGAGAACCACGATGCCGACCTACGAGGACGGCCGGATTCGCAAGTTCGCGGAGCAGTTGGCGGCGGCTGGCGTCGAGGCGGCGGTGGCCGCCCGGATCCTGGCCGGCGGTGAGGCGCTCGGCAAGTCGACGCGCGCGGCGGCCAAAGCGGCCTGGTGGCAGGGCGCCATCGAGCGGTTGGAGGCCAACCTCGACCTGCCGACCTGCCGCCGGGTGCGCGAGGGCTGCGCCTGCTGCCTCGGTGGCAAGCGGCTGCAGGTCTCCCGCGGCATCGCCCGGCAGCACGCCACGCTGGCCGCGCGCGTAGCCGCCGCCAACGCCGCGCGGTTCGTCTTTGGGCACGCCGTGACGCAGCTCGACGAGCGCCGCTTCGAGGTGCTGTTTGCCCCCCGCGAGCTGCCAGCGCACCGCTGCGTCTGCTTGACCCAGGCGGCGCAGCCGGTCGGCGAGCTGTACTGCTACTGCTGCGGGGGGCATGTCAAGCATCACCTGCAGCACGCGCTGGGCGTGCCGTTGACGGTGACGGTGACCTCGTCGGCGCTGTCCAGCGGCGGCACCGCGCCGTGTTGCTTCGAGCTGGAGCTGGCCGCCGGGTGAACCCGACGGGCCGGCCGAGTGTCCTACCTCTGGAGTGAGGTTCGCGATGCCACTGCTGGCCTGGTTGGCGGCCACTGTTCTGGCCTTCGGCCCGCGCTCCGGCCCCGCGCCGGAGACGGTGCATCCGTTCGAGTTCGCGGCGGCCCAGGGGCGGCTCGACACGGGGCTCTGGGTCGAGCGCGGCGAGAGCATCGAAGTCAAGGCCAGCGGCGCCTGGACGATGTGGGCCGGGCACTACGGCAAGTCGGACGCCAACGGCCACCGCTTCCGCGTCGGGGTCCACAGTTGGGGCCGTCTGATGGGCCAACTCGGCAGCGGCCAGCCGGTGGCGATCGGCACGCAGCGCCAGTGGCTGGCCTCCGAGAGCGGCCAACTGGTGCTCTTCCCACACACCGGCGCCTACGGCCTGCGCGGCGGCGACGGCGCGCTCAAGATCGAAGTGATCGGCGGCCGGCCGGTCAGCGAAGTGCTCTCGAAGCTGGCTGCCGAGGGCACCCAGGTGACCCTGCCGGCGGGCTCCAACGGACTGATCACCGACCTCTATGCGTCACCCGACGAAGTGATCCAGATCGACGCCTTCGGCTGGTGGACGATGTTCGACGGCGGCCCGCTGTGGACGGCCGACGGAGACATCAACCGGCTGGTCGGCAACAGCATCCCGTGGGGCCGGCTGGTGGCGCGCTTCGGCGGACCGACGTTCAGTCTCAGCGAGGATTACGCGATTGGGCAGAGCCGCGCCATTCGCAGTGGCTTGGGCGGCATCTTGGCGCTCTTCCCGCAGACCGCCGAGTTTGCCGGCCATGTCCGCAGCGGCGAGCTGCAGGTGGTGGTCCGCGGCGGGCGCCCGGCCACCGCAGCCGACCGGCTGCGGAGCCTGCAACAGACCACCGACCGCGAGCGCTCGATCGCCTTCCTGCGGCTGCACAAGCTGCGCCACAGCCTCTCCCTGCCGGCGGCCTGGTGCTCACCGGAGCTGATGCGTGCGGCCCAGGCCCACGCCGAATACCTCGCGGCCCGCGGCCAGGAAAGTCATGCCGAGCAGCCCGGTGAGGCCGGCTTCAGCGCCGCCACGCCGGCGGAGCGAGCCAAGGCCGCCGGCTTCGACGGCAGCGCCGTCACCGAGCTAATCCACGGCTACACCGAAGGGCAGCGCGCCATCGATGGACTGTGGGCGACCGTCTACCACCGCATGCCGCTGCTCGACCCGGCGGCGACCGCGATCGGGATCGGCATCGCCGGGGGCAAGGCGCCGGTCTGCGTCGTGCTGAGCGGGGTCCCGGCGACGCAGCGGCCCGACATCACCAAGGTGCCCGAGCTGGCCACCTACCCGCAGGACCAGCAGGTGCAGATTCCGACCACCTGGAACGGTCTCGAGGAGCCTTCGGCCCTCGCCGCCGACGCCGCGCGGCCGGTCGGCTACCCAATCTCGGCCACGCTGACCACCACCAACATCCAGAAGGTGCTGGTGGCGCGCCTGGCCGACCTCGATGGCGTCGAGGTGCCGTGCCACCTGCTGGCGCCCGGCAGCGACCCACAGCAGATGCTCCGCGCCAGCGCCTTCCTGGTGCCACGGGAGCCGCTGAAGCGGCAGGAGACCTACCAGGTGATGGTCCGCCTGGCCGGCGAGCAGGGCGTCTTCACGAAGCAGTGGCGCTTCACCACCGGCTACGGCAGTACGCCGTTGGCTGGCGATGCGCAGCTCGGCAACCCGTCGAACCCGGCGATTGTTCTGGGGCGCTGAGAGGAACTCCCGCCGACGGCGCCAAGACCACCCGTCCGGAGCTTCCGATGCGTCGTTGGCCGTGCCTGCTGCTGTTCGCTGCCCTCGCTGCCAGGGCCCAGACCGCGCCGACCCAACCGCCGCTCAGCGCGCTCTGGGGCCTCACCGGCGAGCTATCACTACGGTCCGGCAGCCAGGTGATCGGCACCGTCGGCGCGGGACTGTTCGAGGCCGGCTGGGCCTACAAGGGTGCCGCGCCCGACCGCGGCGCCAACCTGCCAGCCCCGCAACGCGGCCTGCGGATCGCCGGCAGCGCCGGCCCGGTCAACATCGCGGCGACCGCCGAACAGGCTGCCGGGGGACTAACCGCCCGTTACACCTTCACCCCGACGGCCCCGCTGCGGGTCAACAGCGTCCACGTCAGCCTGCGCCTGCCGGGCACCGTCTGGCGCGGCGGGAGCTTCGGAGCGGCTGGCCGGACGGGCAGCATCCCGCTCGACTTCAAGAATGTGTCGCTGGCCAGCGGGAACTTCCAGACGTTGGAGCTGGCCACGCCCGGCGGCCTGCGGCTGGCCGTCAAAGCGACCGGCGGCAACAACCTGCTGCTCCAGGACGACCGGCAGTGGGGCGACGGGTTCAGCGTCCGGGCCGAGCAGTCGGGCGATGCCTTCACCTTCAACCAACCGCTGACCCTCAGCCTGACGATCACGACGGAGCCCGCGATGAGCCTCAAGATCGAGGAGCCGGTGACCCTCGCCGCCGGCCCCGAGTGGGTGCCGTTCACCGATCCGCTCGACATCGTGCCCGGCTCGGCGCTCGACTTCCGCTCGCTTGGCCTGCAGGACGCCCCGGCCGGCCGGCACGGCTGGTTGCGTGTCACGCCGGATGGGCATCTGGCGTTTGAGCGACAACCCGACCGGCGGGTCCGGCTGTACGGCGTCAACGTCTGCTTCAGCGCCAACGTGCCCGACCACGCGCTGGCCGATCGCGTCGCCGACCGGCTCGCCGCGCTGGGCTACAACACGCTGCGGATCCACCACTACGAACGCGACCTGGTGGCTCAGGGCGCCGCGGATTCGTTGACCTTCAACCCCGACGCCCTGGACCGCTTCGACTACTTCGTGGCAGCGCTCAAGAAGCGCGGGCTTTACCTCACCACCGACCTCTATGTCTCGCGCCCGGTGCGGCCCGGCGAGGTCTATGCCGAAGGCGGCGAGGCTGGCGAGTACAAGCTGCAGGTGCTGCTCAACCCGCGGGCGCGGGAGAACCTCAAGGAGTTCTGCCGGCGGCTGTTCGGGCGGGTCAACCCGTACACCGGGCTGCCGCTGGCCACCGACCCGGCGCTGCCGCTGCTGTCGTTGATCAACGAGGGCAATGCGCTGAACTACCTGGGTGGCCTGAAGGGCCGGCAGCGGGCCGAGTTCACGGCCGCCTGGAACCAGTGGCTGACGCGCCGCTACGCCACCCGCGCGGCCCTGGCGGCGGCCTGGGGCTCCGAGCTGGCAGCCGACGAGGACGCCGCGGGCGGGAAGGTCGCCCTGCGCGGCGAGCGGGGCGCGCGGCAGCGTGACCTGACGCTCTACGTCGCCGAGCTGCACCGCGACCTGCTGGCCGACCTGCGCCGCTTCCTGCGCGACGAGCTGCACTGCCAGGCGTTGCTGACCGACCTCAACGCCTGGACCGAGCGCTGGCCGCTGATGGACGTGCGGGCCGACATGGACTATGTCGACAACCACAGTTACTGGGACCACCCGGTGTTCCTGGAGCGCGATTGGAGCCTGCCGTCGAAGGGCTGGAGCGGTGGCGGCAGCGCCGTCGCGGGCGGGGTGCCGCTGCACCTCGACAAGGCCCTCACCCGGCTGGCCGACAAGCCCTTCGGCTTCAGCGAATTCAACTACAGCGCTCCGAACGCCTTCCGCGGCGAGAGCGGGCCACTCACCGGCGGCTACGGCGCGCTGCACGGCTGGGACGCGATCTGGCGCTTCGCCTACAGCCACAGCCGCGACAGCATGGCCGAGGCACGGGCCGGCAACTACTTCGACCTGGCGACCGACCCCAGCACCCTGGCGGCCGACCGCTTCGCGGCGCTGCTCTTCCTGCGCGATGCCAGCCCGGCCCGTAACAGCGTGGTGGTCACCGCCACGCGCGACGAACTGCGCCAGGGCGGCACGCTCGACATGAACCTCAAACTGAAGTCGCTGGGCCTGATCTGCCGGGTCGCGACGCGCGTGGACGGGCAACCGCAGCCGGGCGAGACGACGGTCAAGCTGGGCCAGAACCCGACCGCGGCCGAGGTCTTGCAGCAACTGCGCCAGGCCGGACGGCTGCCGGCCGACCACGCCAGCGACCCGGGCCGCGGGCTGTGGGTCAGCGACAACGGCGAGTTGCGGCTGGACACCAGCGCGGCCACCTTCAGCTTCGTGACGGCCCGCAGCGTCGGCCTTTTCAGCGCCCGCGGCGACGCCCCGGCCAGTGCCGGTCCGCTGCGCATCGAGCCGACCGTCGGCCCGGTTGGCGTTTACGCCGCCAGCCTCAGCGCGGCCCCGCTGGCGACCGCGCCGCGGCTGCTGCTGGCGCACGTGCCGGACGTCCAGAACACCGGCCGCCGCTTCGCCGACACCGCCCGCCTGACGCTGCTGGCCTGGGGCCAGATGCCCTACCTGGCCCAGGCACTGCGCACGCGGGTCACCCTGGCACTGACCAACCCCGCCGGCCTGCAGCTCTACGCCCTGGCCGGCGATGGCAGCCGGCTGGGTGAGGTGGCCTGCCAGACCACGACCGGCCTGGCGTTCGACGCGGTCACTCGCTACGGCGAGCGGGCGGTGATCTACTACGAGGTCGTGCGGCCGTAGCGGGGGCGCAGCCCACTGGCGCGAAGTGCGGCCTCCACGGCGGACTGCTCGGCGGCGGTCAGCGGCGCCTGCGGCGGGCGGACCGCGGCGCAGGTCCAGCGGCCGAGGCAGACCAGGCCGTGCTTCATCCGGGCGTGCGGGTCGTGGCCGGGCGCGTAGCAGGCGCTGGTCAGGGGGTAGAGCCGGTCGTTGACCCGCCGTGCCGCGGGCAGGTCACTGCGCCGCACCGCCGCGGCCAGGTCGACTTGCAGGTCGGCTGCCAGGCTGCCCAGGCCGGACAGCACGCCGTCGGCGCCGGTGGCCAGGTCCGCCAGCAGCCAGCGGCTGTGGGTCGACCAGACCGCGAGGCCGCGGTCCAGCGCTCGCAGGCCGCGCAGGTGACGTTCGAAGGTCGCCGGGTCCCCACTGCCCTCTTTGACCGCCACCACCCGCGGCTCGGACGCCAGGGCCAGCAGGGTGGCGGTCTCGTAACGCGTCTGGTAGAGTGCCAGCGGCAGTCGGCTGGCGGCGGTCACCGCGCGCAGCCGCGCCAAGGCAGCCTCCAGCGCCAGGTGCGCTGGGTCTGGGGGCGGCATCAGCAGCAGCGCCGCGGCGCCGGCCGCCGTGGCATCAGCCGCCAGCTCACCGACGCTGGTGTCGGCGGTCTCCCGCAGCGCCGCGATCACCGGCAACGCCGCGCCCACTGCGCCCACCGCGGCCGCGACAATCTGGCGCCGCTCGTCACGGCTCAGCGCACTGTCCTGCCCGGCCGCGCCATTGACCATCACCGCGCCGACCCCCGCCACCGCCGCCAGGTCGCGCAGGTGGTTGGCCAACTGCGGCCAGTCGATGGCGCCGGTCACCGTGAAGGGCGTCAGCGCAGCCGGGACGACCGTCTCGCGCGGCAAGACGCTCATGCTGCCGGGCCGGCCGCCGGGCGCAGCTCGCCGGTCAGGCGCTGCCAGGTTTGGGCCATTTGACGCGCCCGGTGCGGCTCCGCGGCGGCCAGGTCGTGGGACTCGGCGCGGTCGCGGCCGAGGTCGTACAGCTCCCACGGCTGGCCCTTCGCGGCGACGATCTTCCAGTCGCCCTGCCGTAGCGCGCGGTTGCCTTCGTGCAGCCACCAGAGCGCCTCGCGTTCGATCCGCACGTCCGCCGCCAGGGCCGGCACCAGGCTGTGGCCGGGCGGCGGGGGACCACCGCTGGGTGGCGGCGCACCGGCCAGCTCGCGGAGCGTTGGGGCGACGTCGACAAAGTGCGCCGGCGTGCGGCGCAGCTCGCCGCGGGCCGCGATGCCGCGGGGCCAGTGGGCAATCAGCGGTGAGGCGATGCCACCTTCGTGGACCCAGGTCTTGTGCCGCCGGAACGGCGTGTTGCCGGCGCTCGAAAAGCCTGGGCCGAGGCAGAGGTAGCTGCCGGCACTGCCAGGCGCTGCCGCCGGGTCGTGGCCGCCGTCGCGGACCATGATCTCAGCGCTGGCGCCGTTGTCGGAGGCGAACAGAATCAGGGTGTCGTCCCAGGCACCCCTCGCCTCGACCTGCGCCAGCACCCGGCCGATCTCGCGGTCCAGTCGATCCACCATCGCGGCGTGGATCGCCATCTTGGTGGCCTGGAAGCGTTGCTGCTCGGGGCTCAGCTCAGCCCACGGCAGCGGCCGGTTGACCTCGCCCGGACCCAACCTGGCCAGCGCCTCGGGGAAGTGGTAGGGCGGGCCGACGTCGCGTTCGAGGGCCGACAGGCCGGGCGGCACCAGGTCCAGCACGCGTTGCCGCGCGTACCGCTCCTGCCGCAGGGCTTCCCAGCCGGCCAGGTAGCGGTCGCGGTAGCGGGCGATGTCGTCGGGCAGGGCCTGCAGCGGAAAGTGCGGCGCGATCGGCGCGAGATAAGCGAAGAACGGCCGATCCGCGAAGTCCCGGGCATGGTCGCGCAAGCAGCCGACGGCATGGTCAGCGGTGGCGATCGTGCTGTAATACCCGCGCTCGTCCCCCGCCGGCCGAACCGGCTGGTCGTCGACGCTGTTGCCGCGGGCAGTGAAGTAGTTGCCCTGGTTGCGCACGTCCAGCGAGCGATCAAAGCCGCTGTCCAGGACCTTGCCGTCGACGTGCCACTTGCCGGAGTGGTAGCAGCGGTAGCCCGCCGGCTTGAGCTGCGCCGGCAATAGACTGGCCCACGGCGGTCGCGCGCCGATCTTGGGGCTGCCGGGCTCGGGGAAGGTGTCGCGGTTGACCTGTTGCGCGTAGTAGCCGGTCAGCATCGCGGCGCGGCTGGGCCAACAGCGCGCGGTGCTGTAGACCTGCGTGAAGCGCAGCCCGCCGGCGGCCAGGCGGTCCAGGTGGGGTGTGGCGATCTCGCTGCCGTAGCAGCCCACATCGGAGTAACCGAGGTCGTCGGCGAGGATCAGCAGGATGTTCGGCGGCCGGCGCTGGGCCCCGGCCGGACGCAGGCCGACGGCGCCGGCGACGGCGCCAGCGAGGGCTCCCCGCAGCAGCTCACGACGTGCCATGGTCGCCATCCTGACGCTCCTAGCGCGAGCAGCGGTAGATCCCGACGCCGGCCGCCCAGAGCTCGTGGCGGGCCGCGTCGTAGCGCAAGATCAGCGGCTTGACGTACGGCAGGTCGGCGGTGATCTCCTGCCAGCTCGCGCCGCCGTCGGTGGTCTCGTAGACGCCGCCCTGGCTGCTGCCATCCCAGGTCACCGTGCTGCACCAGATCCGCTGCGGGTTGTCCGGATCGAGCGCCAGGCCGATCACCTGGCGGCCGTTGTCGGGAAACTTCGAGACCTGCTTCCAGGTGGTGCCGTGGTCGCTGCTGCGCCAGAGGTTGCGGCCGGGACAGTAGACCGTGCCGTCGGCGGCGATCGCGAGGTTGAAGACCCAGCTCTCGCTCTTGAAGACGTGCTGCCAGGTGGTGCCCCCGTCGGCGCTCCGCCAGACGCCACCGCCGCTGCCGCTGGCGCCCCAGTAGAGGCGCTGGCTATCGGTCGGGTCGACCAGCAAACCGTAGAACACGCGCCGCCCGCCGGGTTGTCCAGGCGACCTGGTCCAGGTCCGGCCGCCGTCGGTCGAGCGGAACAGGCCGCCGCCCTCACGGCCGTCCGAAGGGTCGCCATCGATGCCCAGGTAGAGCGTCTGCGGCTGGCGCGGATCGGCCGCCAGGGCGCGCGGGTAGCCGGTGCCCCACATCGTGTTGGCGGTTGGGTTGGTGGCTGGCAGGCCGGCGGTCGTGCGTTGCAGCGTCTGGCCGCCGTCGCTGCTGACGATCACCCGGTTGGGCACACTGTCCCAGGGGCTGCAGGTCGCCACGATCTGGTCGCCGGTCGGGCCCGGGCTGATCGCCAGCCGCCAGTTGTGGCCGCTCAGCTCCCTGTCCCAGCGTGGCGGCCAAAGCGCCCGCCAGGTCGCCCCGCGGTCGGCGCTGACCAGGGTGCCTTCGTCCATCGCCGCGGCGTAGACCCGGTCACCGCTGAAGCGCAGGTCGTGGACGCAACTGATGTCGGCGCCGCGCACCGACTCATCCCAGCTCCGCCCGCCGTCGCGGCTGACGCACGGCCGCCAGTTGGCGGCGATCAGCAGCTCCTGCGGGTTCTGCGGGTTGATCGCCAGGTTGCGCGGCGCGCTCAGCTTGGCGGTCGGCGAGCTTTCGGCCGGCAGCGTCGGGTTGGCTGTGAGATCGGTGCGGATCTGCGACGAGGTGGTCCAAGTGGTACCGCCGTTGGTCGAGGACAGGAATGCGCCGTCCCAGCCGATCGAGCCAATCAGGCTGACCGCCTGCGGGTCGCGCGGACTGACCGCCACCTCGTTGACGGCACAGTTGGCCGGCAGGGCCGCCGACAGGTTCTGCCAGGTCTCCCCGCCGTCGACCGAGCGCTGCACCCCGTCTTTGCCAAAGGCGGCGTAGACCACCTGCGGGTCGCTCGGCGCCGGGGCCACGCTCACGGCGTGGCTCGGTGTCGGCAACGCGGTCCAGCTCTGTCCGCCGTCACGGCTGCGCAGCACCCCGCGGTCGTCGCTGGCGGCGAAGACCAGCTCTGGCTGGCGCTCCGCCACGGCGATGGCGTGGATCGGCCCGCCCTGTGCCGCGCCGACCCGCACGTTGCCGTAGGTCGCCACCGCTGGCGCCTTGGCAAACTCCCGCACCGGCTGCGGGCCGGCCGCGGTCTGGTAGTAGAACCGCGTGAACCGACCGACCGGCGCTTCGTTCATCAACGGGCCGACACAAACGAAGTCGAGGCGGTTGAGCTGGCTCCAGTCCGGGCCGCGATAGGCCGTCACCGCCTCGGGATGCTGCTTGGCATACTCCGGGTCGAGGCCGAAGTCGGCGGCGGTCAGGACCACTTCGCTCCATGTCTTGGTGCCAAACAGCTCGCGCAGATTGCGGCTGCGGTAGGCCGCGCCGGTGCTGGCCTTGAGCGTCAGGAAGCAGTCGCGGGGCAGCAGGCCGTCGCCGCGGAAGGTCAGCCCGAAGCCCTGCACGGCGTCGTTGGTCAGACCGGCCGGGGGCGTGAAGGGGATCCAGTAGCCGCCGTGCCAGTCCCCGGTGACCTTGCCGAACTGCACCCGCAGCGTGCCCGCCGGGTCGCCCTCGGTCGCTGGCTGATAGCTGAGCTGCCAGCTCTCCCCGCCGTCGTTGCTGCGGTAGACCCGACCGGCCGGGCTGGCCGCCCAGACGACGTTGCCGCGTTGCGGGTCGACCGCCACGCAGCGCACGCTCTTGCCCTTCTCACCGGTCAGCCGCAGCTCCCGCGGTCCGGTCTGCGGCAGCAGCCGCCACTGCGCCCCGCCGTCGGTGCTCTTGCAGAGCCCACCAGCGGTCGCGGCGTAGACGGTCTCTGGCGCGGTGCGGTCGCAGGCCAAGCTGAATACGCCGTAGTCGGCCAGGCCGCGGTTGATCATCTTCCAGGAGCGCCCGCCGTCGGTGCTCTTGTAGACCCCGGCGACATCGCCACCGAGGTAGACCGTGCCGGCCTGCGTCGGGTGGAACGCCGCTGCGTAGTAGAACCCGCCGCCGCCCCAGCCGGCCCACTGCCAGGTCGGTGGCTCGGCCGCTTGGGCGGTGCCGGCGAGCAGGACGGCCAGCAAGCACGGCACGGATCGGTTGGTCACGGGTGGCTCCTCTGGCCCCCATTCCGCACGCGGCGCGGCACTCCTGCGCGCGTCAGTGCAGCGGCCAGACCGTCAGGTGGTCGTACTCGCAGCGCACCGTGTGCGCCATCTGCCGCAGGCCGATCCAGCCGGGGTGGTTCCAGACCGGCCCCCAGGTCTGCCCATCGTCGTCGAAGCCGACGGCAATCACGTCGTCCACCGCCAGCCGGATCAGGCCGCCCCGCTTGTACAGTCGGACCACCGACCAGGCCTCGGCTGGCGCGGCGGCGATCCGGTCGGGACCGCTGGCCACCAGCTTGAACCCCTTGTTCTTGCGAACGTTGGCCGAGCCGCGGTCGCCGGCCCAGTCGGAGAGGTGGTAGCCGTTCAGATCCCCGCTGTGGTACTGCTTGAAGAGCCCATCGCGCGGGGCCAGGGCGGGGTCGAAGACGCTCTCGCCGTGGAGGCCGCGGGTGTTGAAGAAGACGATATTCAGCCCCTGCTGCCGGTTCTGTGGGCGCAGGCTGAACTCCAGCAAGAAGTCGCCGGGCAGCTCGCGGTCGAGCCAGGCCACCAGGTGGTCGTCCTCGGCGACCGAGGTTGGCCCCTGGTGGGTGCTCTCCAGCACCAGCCGACCGTCGGCGATGCTGATCTGCCGGCCGCCCTCCAAGCGCCACTGCGCCAGCTCCGCCGGATCGTCGAAGGTCGTGCGCCAGGCAGGATGCTCCCAGTCGACATCGGTCGGGGCGAGCCGCGTGCCGACCGCCGGGTGCGGCGGCGGGTCACCTGGGGCAGTCAGCAGCAGCGCGGCCAGCGCAGCGGGGGGCAGCATCAGGAGCCTCATTTCGGGGGTACCCAGGTCAGGGCGATGTCCTTGAGCGTGGCCACGGCCGCCGGCGCGGTGCCGCCCGCGCGGACGGTCAAGGTCAGCGGTCCGCGGGGCACGGTGACCACGCCGCAACTGATGGCGGTGGCAGCACTCGAGACCGGCTGCTGCACGGCCTGCCCGACCTGCACGGTGAGCGGAGCACACTGGTCCAGCGCCGTGCCGCGGAGCATGACCTGGTAGCGGCCGGGGTCGCGGCAATCGAGGGCGTAGCTGGCGCTGTCGCCCGCGGCCGCGAACCCGACGGCGGTTTGACCAACCACCCGGACCCGTCCACTGAGCTGCTGCGCCATCGCCGCGGGCAGCAGGTTCTGGCCCGGGCGCCGGCCGGTTTCAACGCCTGCGAAGAGCCGGATAGTGGGCATCGCGAAGGCCCGCCCGCTGGCCAGCAGTGCGTCCCACCGTTGGCGCAAGTCGGCCAGCAGCGCCGCGGTCACCGCCGGCTGCGCCTCGTGCTGGTCCTGGCTCTCGGTCGGGTCGGCCAGGATGTCGTACAGCGCGACCTGCCCGCCGGGCAGCGCGTGCAGCTTCCAGCGGGGGCCGCGGAGACAGAGGTGATGGTCTTCCAAGCGCAGCGCGCGCGGGTCGGGGATGATCCCGGCGGTGGCCCGCGGCGAGCCCGGTCCGGCGATCCCCAGCCGCAGCACGGCCGGGTGGTCGTCGACGCTGCTGGCCTGCTCCAGCGCCGGCCGCAGGCTGCGCCCGGCCAGCGGCTGGTGGGGCTGCGAGTCCGGGGCGATGCCGGCCAGGTCGAGCAGCGTCGGCAGGACGTCCTCGGCGCTGCCGAACTGCGGCCGGTCACCGGGCGTGACGCGGCCGGGCCAACGCACCAACATCGGCACCCGAATCCCGTTCTCCCAAACGGTCGCCTTGTGCCCGCGCAGCCCGGCCGGGTTGCGGATTCGCCAGTCCTCCGGACTCAGCGGCTGGCTGGCGGGGTCCTGGTCGGTCATGCCGTTGTCGCTGACCAGGGCGACGATGGTCCGCTCCGCCTGACCCGCGGCGGCCAGCCCGTCGAGCAACCTGCCAATCGCCGCGTCGAGCTGGGCCAGACTGCCATAACAGGCCGCCAACTGCGGCGACAGCCCCTGCTGCCGGAAGGGCGCGCTGCACCGCTCGTCGCAGACCCACGGCAAGTGGGGAATGATGTAGGCGGCGGTCAGCAGCCAGGGCTGCGGGCCCGCCCCTTGCACGAACTCCAGGGCCCGGTCGGTGAGCAGATCGCAGCTCCAGCCGGGCACCGTCTGGACCCCCGCGCGGCTGTTCAGCGGCGGATCGCGATGCACGTAGCCACCGTCGATCACCACCGCGTCGTCCCAGCCGCGGTGCCATGGCTGCAGCTCCAGCACGCGCGTCGTATCGGCCTTGCCGAGGTGCAGCGTGCGGTAGCCGGCGTGCTGGAACCAGGCCGGCAGCAGGGTCTCGTCACGCTGCAGGTTGGCCCGTGGTGGGACGCCCCAGACCCCGGTCGAGAGGTGCTCTCGCCCGGTGTAGAGCGCCGCCCGCGACGGGGAGCAGGCGGGGCAGACCACGAAGTTGCGGAAGACCGCCGACTCGCTGGCCAGGCGGTCGATCCGCGGCGTCCGCACGACCGGGTTGCCGGTGAACCCGAAGTCGCTGTAGCCCTGGTCGTCGGTGATCAGCAGCAGCACGTTCGGCCGCGGCTCGGCGGCCTGGCTGCGGGTCAAGGTCGCCAGCGCCCCGGTCGCCGCCCACTGCGCAAAGCGGCGGCGGGTCACCCGGCCGGTGCTGCCGTCAGACCGGCTCATACTGCAACCTCACCGGCTGCCCACGGTCGGCCGAGGCGCGGATCCCTTCGTAGAGCACCAGGCTGCGGTACCCCTCGGCGATCGGTGAGCGCACCGGCGTGCCCTCGCGCAGGTGCCGCACAAAGGCCTGCAACTCGGCCAGGTGCCCCGTGTCGAGGCCGCTGTCGCCAGCGCTGGTGGAGGTCGGCGGCTCGCGCCATTCGCTGGGCTGCCCGTCGACCGTCAGCCGCCAGGAGCTGCTGTTGTGGAGGCTCAGGGAGTTGCCCCCGCGGGCCGTCAGCTCGACCTCCTCGGTCGGCACGCCAAAGCTCCGGCCGTCGCTCAGGCTGAGACTGCCAACCGCGCCGTCGGCGAAGCGCAGGCTGACGGCATAGGCGTCGGGACCCTGGCCGTAGGCGAACACCTCGTCGACCGGACCGCCCAGGTAGCAGGCCAGGTCGATGATGTGGACGCAGAAGTCGAGCAGGAAGTCGCTCCGCGGGCTGGTGTTGGCGAAGTGGCCGGAGTGGTAGTCGATCGACAGCGTCAGCAGCGCCCCGGCCGGCAAGCCGTCGAGCCAGCGGCGGGCGCGGTCGTAGCAGGTGGCGTAGCGCTTCTTGAAGGCCGTCATGCAGAGCCGTCCGGCCACCGCTGACGCCCGCGCCATCGCCAACGCCGCGGCCGCCGTGACGGCCGGGGGCTTCTCGGTGTAGACCGGGTAACCCAGCCCCAGAATCGCGGGCGCCAGCTCGGCATGTTGCGCCGGACCGATGCAGACGATCACCCCGTCGGGCTGCTCGGCCGCCAGCATTGCGGTCCAGTCCTGGTAGGCCCGTCCGCCGAAGCGCCGGGCCAGCGTCTCCGCCTTCGACAGCTCCAGGTCGCACGCGCCGACGAGCTGCGCGCCGGCCGCCCCGAGGTAAGGGTAGATCCGCTTGCCAGAGAGGCTGCCGCCGCCGATCACCGCGATCCGCGGGTCGCTCATGAGAACTCCTTCAGGCCACCTCGGCGGTCACCTCGCGGGCGATGGCGGCCCACTCGAAGAGCCGCTCGGGGCGGTACTGCACCGTGCTGATGTCCTTCAGATGAATCTCGATCACGCAGCCGCCGGCCTTCGCTTCGAGCAGCCGCTCGCGGAGGTACTGCCGGATGCCCGCCGGGTCCCAGCTCTCGGTGGCGAAGATCGCCGGGTTCGGCTTCCAGGCGAAGATCGCCTGATTGCCCAGATTCGCCACCGCTTTGGTGAAGTCGACCCACGGGCTCATCGAGATCTTGCGCAAGTTCGGGAGATTGCGGCGGACCACGTCCACCTTGTGGTGCAGCGGCTCGCAGCAACCGTAGTAGTTGAGACCCCAGCGGTTGAACCAGCGCCGCTCATGCTGCAACGCAAACTCCTCGTGCATCGCGGGCGAGACCTCGCTGAAGATCTGCGCCGCGCCGATGCCCCACAGCTCGCTGGCCGGCCGCTCCAGCAGGTCGAGCGCCTCGTACTGCTCCAGTCGCGCCAGCCAGGCGGTCACGAAATGGTCCATCAGGTGATGCACATAGTCCGGGCGCAGCGCCATGTCGAGCAGGATCTCCTCGACCCCGGTCCAGCGCACCAGCTCGTCCCAAGGGGCGAACCAGAAGCTGCCGGTCTTGCACGGCCGCACCGGCAGCAGGCCGTCGAAGATGGCACAGCGCGCGTCGTACTGCTGCGCGGTGGCGGCCGCATCGTGGCTGACCTGGGGCGTCAGGATCTTGGCGGCATCGGCTTCCTCGCGGATCTGAATGTGGTACTCGCGGCTGACCACGTCGCTGGCGTCGTCGGTGCGGGCGACGCGCACGTCTTCGCGGATGCCGAACCCGCTGTCGCGGACCACCGCGGGCGAGGCGATGCTGGCGCTGAGCACCGTGTCGTCGCGGTAGTGGCGCCACTTGTAGAGGGTGCGCCGCAGGCCCAGCTCAAGGCCGCGGCAGAAGCCGTCGGTGCAGTGCAGATCCAGCTCGCCGCTGCCGTTCAGCTCATGCCAGGGCTCCTGGTAGATGTAGACCGGCGGCCGGGCCCACCGCAGGTCGAGCACCGCGGCCTGCCCGGCAGCGTTGGCAGCATGTTGCGGGTCGGCCGCGGCCACGGCGAGTTGCTCGCCCAGGCCCCGGAGGATGTCGCGGTCGGCGGTCGGAACTTGCATCGGCGGAACCTCTACCGGCGAGGCTCTACGCGGTGCAGCGCCCGAACCCTTCCCCGGCACCGCGCCTTGCCCACAAGCACACCCAGTCCTCGACCGCCGGCCCACCGCGTGCTCCGCCGAGGCCCGGTGCCCAGGGCGTTGCCCTGGGCTGGCTTGAGTCGCCCCTGCGGGGCTCCGGATCTCGGGCCTGCCGCAGTGCCCAGCGCCCCCACCAGCTTGTCCTGAGCGCGGCGCAGCCGCTGTGGCCCGCCGCGGGTTCCGACACGGCCCGGTGCCCAGGGCGTTGCCCCGGGCTGGCTTGAGTCGCCCCTGCGGGGCGCCGGATCTCAACCCCAGCCCCCTGTCCACCCACAGCGACTGGGAGTCAAAGGGCCGTCCGCGGCGCCGGCGATCGGGGCCAGGGGTAGCCCCGGCAAGAGGAGGTCGCCCGCGGCTGGCGCACATCAACTGGCGGGAGGAGTTGATGGAGCAGCCGAGCCTCGCCACCCCGCGCCTGTTGCTGCGGCCGTTTGCGTTGACCGACGCTGCGACGGTGCGGCTGCTGGCTGGCGATCCGGCGGTCGCCGACACCACGCTGAACATTCCGCACCCCTACCCCGAGGGCCTCGCCGAGCAGTGGATCGGCTCCCACCAGCGGTCGTTCCAGCGCGGCGAGCATGTCCACTTCGCCATCGAGCTGAGCAGCACCGGCGAGCTGCTCGGGTGCCTCGGTCTGGGCTGCAGCCCGCGCTTCTGCCGCGCCGAGCTGGGCTACTGGATCGGCCTGCCCTACTGGGGTTGCGGTTACTGCACCGAAGCGGCGACGGCAGTGGTGGAGTACGCCTTCGGCGAACGCCGGCTGCACCGCCTGGTCGCCCGCCACCTGGCGCGCAACCCGGCCTCCGGCCGCGTGATGCAGAAGCTCGGGATGATCTACGAGGGCACCGCGCGGGAGCATGTCGGCAAGCACGGCGTCTGGGAAGACCTGGTGTGCTACGGCCTGTTGGCCAATGACCCCCGGCCAGGGGCGGAGACCGCGCGATGAACGTCTTGATGATTGGTGCGCATCCCGACGACTGCGAGATCAAGTCGGCCGGCACGGCGGTGTTGTTCCGGCAGCTCGGGCATCGCGTGAAGTACGTCTCGGTCACCAATGGGGCGACCGGGCACCAGGAGCAGGGCGGCGTGACCCTCGCCCGGCGCCGCGCCGCGGAGGCCGCCGCGGTCGCCGCGGTGCTCGGGATCGAGTACCAGGTGCTCGACATCCTGTCCGGCGACCTCGAGGCGACGCTACCCTACCGCAAGCAGATGATCGCCCTGATCCGCGCCTTCGAGGCCGATCTGATCTTCACGCACCGGCCCAACGACTACCACCCCGACCACCGCCACACCGCGCTGCTGGTGCAGGACAGCGCCTATGTCGTGACGGTGCCGTCGAATGTCCCGCTGACGCCCGCGCTGCCGCGCAACCCGGTGATTGGCTACTTCAGCGACCACTTCCGGCGGCCCTACCCCTTCACGCCCGACATCGTCCTCGACATCACGCCGGTCTGGGACCAGAAGCTGCGCGCGCTGCACTGCCACACGTCCCAGATGTACGAGTGGCTGCCCTACAACAGCGGCCAGCTTGACGAGGTGCCGGCCGACGAGGCGGCCCGGCTGGAGTGGCTGCGGGCCCGCCGCGCACCGGCCGATGCGCAGCGCGCGGAGGCCCACCCGGAGCTGCTGGCCGAGCTGTACGGCCCGCTGGCCAGCGGCGTGCAGTACGCCGAGGCGTTCGAGGTTTCCGAGTACGGGCGGTCCTTGACCGCCGCCAACCGCCGCGAGCTGTTCCCGATGCTGCCCGACCCGGCCACCTGGTCGACCGGAGCGCCCGCATGAACGTGATCGTGATCGTCTGCGACACCTGGCACATCGACTACCTCGGCTGCTACGGCAACCCCTGGATTGAGACCCCGCAGATCGACCGCTTCGCGACCCGCGCGGTCGCCTTCGACGAGGCCTATCCCGAGAATCTGCCGACGCTACCGACGCGGACCAGTTGGTGGACCGGCAAGTTCGGCTTCCCGACCCGCCCCTGGGGCCCGTTGCCGCTGGATCAGGTGGTGCTGCCCGAACTGCTGCACCCGCACCGCATCCACAGCGCGCTGATCAGCGACTGTTACCACATGCACAAACCCGGGATGGGCTACGGCCGCGGCTTCGACGAGGTGGTCCGGATCCGCGGGCAGGAGTACGACCCTTACATCCCCGCCAGCCAGGCGCCAGTCGACCTGGCCGCCTCGCGCGAGCACTTCGTGCCCGACCTGCCCGAGGCGGCGCGCTGGGCCGCCAACTTCGAGCAGTACCTGCGCAACCGCAGCGCGGTGCGCTCGCCCGCAGAGACCTACATCGCCCAGGTGATCGACCGCTCGCTCGACTTTCTGGGCCGTCACGACGCCCGTCGCGAGCCGGTCTTCCTGTGGGTCGACTGCTTCGATCCCCACGAGCCGTGGGACGCTCCCGAGCCGTGGCGCTCCAAGTACGCCGCGGGCCTGCCGGGCCGGCCGCTGATCGATCCCCTGCCGGGTCGGGTCGGCGAGGTGATCCACGAGGCCGAGTTGCCGTTGTTGCGCGCCACCTACGCCGGGGAGGTCAGCTTCGTCGACCACCAGGTCGGTCGGCTGTTCAACGCCCTCGAGACCGGCGGCTGGTTCGACGACAGCCTGATCCTCTGGCTGACCGACCACGGCGCGCCGCTCGGGGAGCACGGCATCGTGCGGAAGTGTCGACCCTGGCTGCACGAGGAGCTGATCCACACCCCCTGGCTGCTGCACCTGCCCGGCGACGAACTGGCCGGCACCCGCAGCAACCTGCTGGTGCAGGCCCCCGACCTGCTGCCGACGCTGCTGGACGCCTGCGGGATCGCCGCGCCAACCGACACGCACGGCTACTCGCTGCTGCCGCAACTGCGCGGCCAGCAGGAGCCGCGCCGCACCGCCGCCTACCTGGGCATGGCGCTCAGCGAGTGGGCCGTGCGCACCCGCGAGTGGAGCTTCCTGTTGCCGGTCCGCCCGCCGGTGCCCGGCGACCCACCGCGCGGGCCGCAGCTCTTCAGCCGCGCCGACCGCGCCGAACGCGACAACCTGGTCACCCGCGAGCCGGCCCTGGCGGCCGCGCTGGAACTGCAACTGCGGCGCTTCGTGCAGGGGCTGCCGCGCTGAGGATCCATCATGCCAACGCTCAACCGCCGCCATTTTCTGTCGGCCGGGGCCGCCCTGGCCGGTTCGGCGATGCTGCCCCGCCGCGCTGCCGCGCAAGGCCGCCGCCCGCCAAACGTCGTCTTCATCCTGGCCGACGACTGGGGCTGGGGTGACCTGAGCTGCTACGGCAACCCAACCTTGCGGACGCCGAACCTCGACCGGCTGGCCGCCTTCGGCACCCGCTTCACCAACTTCTACGTGGCCGGATCGGTCTGCTCGCCCAGCCGCTGCGGCTTCCTGACCGGCCGCTGCCCGGCCCGCTACGGCGTCCACGGCCACTTCGCGACCGCCGACCAGAACGCCGCACGGGCAATGCCGAACTGGCTCGACCCGGCCACGCCGACCATCGTGCGGCTGCTCAAGGAGGCCGGCTACGCCACCGGCCACTTCGGCAAGTGGCACCTCGGCAGCGGGGCCGACGCACCGTTCGTCAAGGACTATGGGTTTGACGAGTGTCGGACCAACGTCAGTCGTGACAACAACCTGGTCGATGGACCGTCACCGCGGTCGGCCTCGTCGCAGGTGATCTGCGACCATACGATGCGCTTCATCGAGGCGCATCGCAGCCGGCCGTTCTACGTCAACTGCTGGCTGAACGACGTCCACGCCACGCTCGACCCGTCGTCGGAGCAGCTCGAGGCGGTCAAGAACTGGGGCGTCACCGACATCGGGAACAAGACCAAGTACACCACGCCGCAGCAGGTCTACTACGCCGCGGCGATGGATGCCGACAAGCAGATTGGGCGCATCCTCGACAAGCTCCGCGAGCTGGACCTGATCAACGACACGATCCTGGTCTTCAGCAGCGACAACGGGCCGGAGGACATGGCCATCGGCAATGCTCGCCACAGCGGGGTGGGCAGTCCGGGGCCGTTCCGGGGCCGCAAGCGCAGCCTTTACGACGGGGGCATCCGAGTGCCGCTGATCGTGCGCTGGATTGGGCACACGCCGCCGGGCAGCGTCGACCACGAGACCGTGATCGGCGGAGTCGACTGGCTGCCGACGATTGCCGCGGCGTGCGGCGTGAACGTGCCGGCCGACCTCGCACTGGATGGCCAGAGTCTGCTGCCAGCGCTGAACGGCGCGCCCACCGCGCGCCAGACACCGTTGCGCTGGGAGTGGCGCTACCGGATCGTCGGGCACCCGTCCAACATCAGCCCGAACCTGGCAATCCGCGATGGGCAGTGGAAACTGCTGCTGAATCCCGACCGTAGCCGCGTGGAACTGTACGATCTGAAAGCCAATCAGGCCGAGTGGGACAACCTGGCCGAGCATCACCCGGAGCGGGTCGAGGCGCTGGCCGCGCAGGCGCTGGCCTGGCAGCAGACCTTGCCGGCCGGACCGCTCGATCCGGGGGCGGGCAGCAACGCCTGGCCGTGGCCGCAGCCGATCGCCCGGCCGGCCGGCTGACCGCTGCCACGAGCCACCTGGCAAGATCGCTGTAGCGTGTCGGAGTGGGTGCCGTAGCCGAAGGGGACTGCCGATGCTTCGAAGCAGTTGCGTCGTCTGGTGCTGGCTGCTGACGGCCAGTTGGGCAGCGGGTGCCGACCCGAGCTGGTACCGCCGTGAGGGGTCCTGGCACGAGACCATGCTGGCGGCGCGGCTGGCCCTCAGCGCGGAGCAGGCGGCCGGGCACAGCGAGCTGCCCGACGGGCTGAAGCTGGGGGTCTGGCAGGAGTGCGGTCCGCTCTTTGCACCGCAGGGTAAGACCAGCTACCAGACGGCCTATCCCCCGCAGCAGGGCGTGCAACTGCAGCAGACCGTGCCGAACGGGCGCGGGCAGCAAGCCAGGTGGGCGGCGCGCCCGAACTACCCCGACGGCCAGGTCAACAACTTGCGCTCGGGCGATGCCTCGGCGACCTTCCTCTACCGCACCTTGACGGTCCCCACCGCCCGCCCGTTGCGGGTCTACCTGGGCAGCGACGACGGGCTGGCGGTCTGGCTGAACGGCGTCCAGGTTCACGGCAACGACGTCCCGCGGGGCTGCGCGCCGAATCAGGACGTCCTCGACCTGGCCCTGCGGGCCGGACGCAACGAACTGCTGCTGAAGGTCTGCAACCAAACTGGCGGCTATGCCTTCTACTTCAGCACGACCCCCACGGCGCAGGGCCAGCCGGCGGTCGAGCAGCTCTGGCGGCTGGTCCGCCGGGACTTCGCCACGCCGGGCGAGCGGCGCGAGCAGCAGTGGGAGAGCACCGACGCGATCTGGACCGAGGGCTGGCCGGCCGGCGAGCTGACCACGCTGGCCGGCCGCTACGCCGCCGCCGCCCCGGCCGGCGCCGCCGCTGGCGAGGCCCGTCGCCTGGCGCCCAGCGTTCGCGGCGCGGCCGACCTGTGGGCCGTCGCCCGGCTCTACGCTACGGCGCAGCGCGTCGCCGAGCAGCAGGCGGCGGTGGCGCAGCTCAATCTCGACGGCCTGCACGACGCCATCGTCGACCTGCGCGAGACCTATGGCCCGCGCTACCCCGGTGCCGCCGGCTGGCTGGCGCGGCTGTCCGAGCTGCGTGGCCAGGTCGCCCAGCTCGATCCCGTGACCGCCGACGAGGCGGCCGTGACGGCGCTCTGTGGGGCGGTCGAAGCGCTCCGCAGCGAGGCCCTGCTGGCCAATCCGCTGCTCGACTTTGAGCGACTGCTGCTGGTCCGCCGGGCCGGCAACCCGGGCCTGCCGCAGAACTGGCAGGGCAACTGCTCAATGGCCACCAGCGGCTACGACAACAGCCTGCAGGTGCTCTCGCCGGTGCGGCCCGACGGGCAGGTCAAGACGCTCTACCAGCCGCCGGGTGGCCGCTTCGTTGGCGACCTGAATCTGCACTGGAGCGCCGACCGACTGCTCTTCTCGATGCCCGACAGCCGCAACCTGTGGCAGGTCTGGGAACTGCCCAGCAGCGGCGGCGAGCCGCGGCAGGTGACGCCGGCCGACCTGCCCGACGTCCACAGCTTCACCGGCTGCTACCTGCCCGACGGCCGGATCATCTACAGCTCGACCGCCTGTTACCAGGGCGTGCCCTGCGTCGGGGGCGGCGACAAGGTCTCGCTGCTCTACTTGCTCGACCCGGCCAGCGGCAAGGTCCGGCAGCTCACCTTCGACCAGGACCATAGCTGGTACCCCACCGTACTCAACAGCGGGCGGGTGATCTACACCCGCTGGGAGTACGGCGACAGCGCGCACTACTTCACGCGGCTGCTATTCTCGATGAACCCCGACGGCACCAACCAGACCGAGTTCTATGGCAGCAACTCCTACTGGCCGAACTCCCTGTTCTACGCCCGCCCGGTGCCCGGCTCGCCGACCAAGGTGGCGGCGATCGTCTCGGGCCACCATGGCGTGGCGCGGCAGGGCGAGCTGGTGATCCTCGACGTCGCCCAGGGCCGCCGCGAGGCCAACGGCGCGGTGCAGCGGATTCCGGGGCGGCAGCAGCCGGTCGAACCGAAGATCGTCGACCAGTTGGTCAACGACAGTTGGCCGCGCTTCCTGCACCCCTGGCCGCTCAGCGCGAAGTACCTGCTGGCCAGCGGCCGGCGCAGCGAGCGCGAGCCGTGGGGCATCTACCTGGTCGACACCTTTGACAACCTGGTGCTGCTGCGCCAGGACCCCTCCGCGATGCTGCTGGAGCCGGTGCCGCTGCGCCGCCGCGAAGCGCCGCCGGCAATCCCTGACAAGGTCAAGCTCGACCGCAGCGATGCCACGGTCTACGTCGCCGACGTCTACAGCGGGCCGGGCCTGGTGGGCGTGCCGCGGGGCAGCGTCAAATCGCTGCGGGTCTACAGCAACCACTTCGCCTATCCGGGCATGGGCGGGCACATCAACGTTGGCATCGACGGCCCGTGGGATGTCAAGCGGATCCTGGGCACGGTGCCGGTGGCCGCCGACGGGTCGGTCTACTTCCGGGCGCCGGCCAACACGCCGTTGGCGGTCGAGCCGTGCGACGATCAGGGACAGGCGCTGGCGCTGATGCGGAGCTGGATGACGGCGATGCCCGGCGAGGCGTTGAGCTGTGTCGGCTGTCACGAGACCCAGAACACCGCCCCGCCACGACGGCGCACCCTCGCCGCGAGCGCCGCGCCGGCCGAGATTGCGCCCTGGCACGGCCCCGCGCGGGGCTTCAGCTTCACCCGTGAGGTCCAGCCGGTGCTCGACCGGGCCTGCGTCGGCTGCCACGACGGCGCCGCGGCGGCGCCCGACCTGCGCGACGACCGGCCGGCCGAGGCCCGCGGCTGGTCGCCGTCGTATGTCGGCCTTCACCCCTACGTGCGGCGGCCCGGCCCCGAAAGCGACTATCACCTGCTGACGCCGACCGAGTTCACCGCCGATACCAGCGAGCTGGTCCAACTGCTCCGCAAGGGCCACCACAACGTGCGGCTGACCGCCACCGAGTGGGACCGGCTGATCACCTGGATCGACCTCAACGTGCCGAGTCTGGGGACCTGGAGCGAGGAGAAGCCGATCCCGGGGGCCGGGCACCAGCAGCGCGAGGCCTACCGCCTGCGCTTCGCCGGGCTCGAGGTGGACCACGAGCAGATCCCGACGGTGCGGCCGCGGCCGGCCTATGTGGCGCCCGAACCGTTGGCCGCGCCGCCCGAGCCGCCGCTGACGGCCGCCGGCTTCCCGTGCGACAGCGCCACGGCCCAGGCCCGCCAGGCCGCCGCCGGGGCGGTGCAGCAGGTTGTCGAGCTGCCCGGCGGGCTGCGCCTGGAGCTGCAACGTGTACCCGCCGGCAGCTTCGTGATGGGTGACGCCACCGCCAGCCCCGCCGAGCGGCCACGCAGCGCGGTGGACCTCCCGCGGGCCTTCTGGATGGCGCGCTGCGAAATCACCAACGCGCAGTTCGCGACCTTCGACCCGGCCCACGACAGCCGGTATATCAGCGAGACCAACAAAGACCAGACCCGCCGCGGGGTGCCGGTCAACCAGCCGCAGCAGCCGGTGGTGCGGGTCTCGCAACAGGCAGCGCGGGCCTTCTGCGAGTGGCTCAGCCGGCAGACCGGCCGGCGCTTCCGGCTGCCGACCGAAGCGGAGTGGGAGTACGCCTGCCGCGCCGGCAGCGCCGGGCCTACCTGGTACGGCGACCTGGCGGTGGACTTCGGCCCCTTTGCCAACCTCGCCGACCGCACCGTGGCGGCCCTGGCGCGGGCCAACTCGCCGAAGTGGATGCCGCGGATCGATGGTGTCAGCGACGGCCAGGTGGTCACCGCGCCGGTCGGCAGCTACCGGCCGAACCCGTGGGGGCTGTGCGACCTGATCGGCAACGCCGCCGAGTGGACCAGCAGCGATTTCGCGCCGTATCCTTATCGCGTTGACGATGGCGGGGAGGCGGGTGGGGCGCTGACGGCGAAAGTGGTCCGCGGCGGCAGTTGGTACGACCGGCCGTACCGCGCCACGGCCGCCTGGCGGTTGGCCTACCCGGCCTGGCGGCAGGTCTACAACGTCGGCTTCCGGGTCGTCGCCGACGACACGCCAGACCGCTAGATCGTGGACTGAGGACTCGGGAGAACGGGCTGTGACGCCACGGATTCGGACCGCACGTTGGGTCGTGCTGCTGCTGCTGGCCCTCTGGATCGCTGCGCCCGGCGCCTTCACGGCGTCACCCGCGCGGCCCCATGCCCCGGCCGCGCTGGCGCTGAGCCCCGATGGGCAACGGCTCTACGTCGCCGAGGAGACCGGGCAACGGCTGGTGATCTGCGACGCCGCCGGTCGTGAGACCGCGGCGGTGGCGCTGCCGGGTCCGGCCACCGGCCTGGCCATCGGCCCGGACGGCCGGCGCGCCTACGTCACCTGCGCCGAGCGCAAGCTGGCCGTGGTCGACCTGCTGAAGCCCGCCCTCAGCGCCACCTGGGTGGTCGGTTACGGGGCCTGCAGCCCGGTGGTCGACGCACCCGGCCAACGGCTCTGGGTCTGCAACCGCTGGACCAACTCGGTCAGTGCCCTGGACCTGGCGACGGGCAAACCGCTGCTGGGTCTGCCGGCGCAGCGCGAGCCGGTCGCCGCCGCGATCACCCCCGACGGCGCCACGCTGGCCGTCGCCAACCTGCTCAGCACCGCCGCCGCCACGGCCACCGAAGTGGCCGCCAGCGTCACGCTGATCGACGCCCGCGCCAAGAAAGTCGCCGCCCAGGTCGCCCTGCCCGACGGCAGCCACAGCCTCAACGCCGTGGCGCTCGATCCGGCCGGCAGCACGCTCTTCGTGTCACACCTGCTGTCGCGCTACCACCTGCCGACCACGCAGCTCGAACGCGGCTGGATGAACACCAACGCGCTGACGCTGATCGATCTGCCCGGCCGTCAGCGGATCGCCACGGTGCTGCTCGACGACGTCGACCGCGGCGCCGCCAACCCCTGGGGCGTGGCCGCCAGTCCCGACGGCAAGTGGCTGGTCGTGGCCCACGCCGGGACGCACGAGGCCAGCCTGATCGACCTGCCGGCGCTGCGCCAGAAGATCGACGCCGCCAAGCAGGCCCGCGAGAGTGTCGCCAGCCGTGAGACCGGTGGCGAGGGCTACGGGCCGGCCGCCGGGATCAGCGAAGACCTCACCTTCATGCTCAACATCCGCCGCCGCCTGGCGCTGCCGCTGCTCGGCCCGCGCGCCGTGGTGGCCACCAACCAGGCCGCCTGGGTGGCCGGCTACTTCAGCGACAACCTGGTTCAGGTCGCCCTCCCGGGGGGCGCCACCACGGCGGTCGAGCTGCTCCCGCGGGTTGAGCTGACGCAGGCCCAGCGCGGGCAGCTGCTCTTCGCCGACGCCTCGCTCTGCTTCCAGAACTGGCAGTCCTGCCTCAGTTGCCACCCCGACCACCGCGTCGACGGGCTCAACTGGGACCTGCTCAACGACGGGCTGGGCAACCCGAAGAACACTAAGAACATGTGCCTGGCGCACGCCACGCCGCCCTCGATGAGCCTCGGCGTGCGCGACGACGCGACGGTCGCGGTGCGGGCGGGGATTCGCTACATTCAGTTCGCCGTCCGCCCGCCCGAGGATGCTGAGGCGATCGACGCCTGGCTCAGCTCGCTCCGCCCGCGGCTCAGCCCGAAGTTGGTCAATGGCCAGCTCAACACCGCCGCGCAGCGCGGCAAGAAGGTCTTCGACGATCCGCAGGTCGGTTGCGCCAAGTGCCACCGCGGGCCGCTGCTGACCGATCTGCAGAGCTACGACGTCGGCACCGGTGAGGGGCTCGACGCCGACCTCAAGTTCGACACGCCGACCTTGCGCGAGGTCTGGCGTAGCGGGCCCTTCCTACACGACGGTCGGGCGGCGACCCTCAAGGAGGTCGTCACCACCGCCAACGCGGCCAACCGGCACGGGCAGACCAGCAAGCTGAGCGCGGCGCAGATCAACGACCTGGTCGAGTACCTGGCGTCGCTGTAGGGCGCGGCGCCGCCCGGCTCAGGGCTGCGACCAGGCTGCGATGCCCTCGGCGAAGGTCCGGCCCCAGGCGTGGTAGTCGTCTTGCGTCGCCGTGCCTTCGCCGAAGATCTCGACGGTGAAGGCCAGCTTGGCGCGACCATCGAACTGCAGCCAGCCCACCGCCAGCCGCCGCAGGTCGGTTTCGCCCATCGTCACGTAGCTGACCATCTGCTTCCAGAAGGTGATCCCGAGACTGCCCTGCAGGCGCGGCCGGATCTGGTCGATCAGCCGCTGGGCCGCGGCGGCCGTGGCCGGGTCGGTCAGCTCCGCGCCGGGCGTCATCAGCAGCGTCTGCCGCTGCTCGCGGCTCCAGCCGTGGAAGTCCATCGTCAGCGCCAGCGGCAGCCCCTGCGCCGCCAACCGCTGGGCCAGCTTCTCGACCGCGGTCGTCTCCGGGGCCGTACCGAGGCCCCACTGGCGGTTGAGGTTGCCCGCGGGATGGTAGAGATTGCCCGCCGCGATGCCGTCCGGGTTCATCTGCGGCACCGCGTACAGCACGAACTGCCGCCGCAGCCGCTGGGCGCGCGGGTCTTCGGAGAGCCAGAAGCGGAGCAGTCCCTCCAGGGCGTGGGCGCCGGTCGTCTCCAGATCGTGCTGCAGCGTCGTGAAGATCAGCGCTTGCTTGCCGGCCTCGGCCACCTGCGGGTCGGTGATCCGATAGCACCGCAGCTCCCGCCCCTCACGGGTCGGGCCCAGCACCTCCACGGCGAATGCCGGGTGGCCCCGCTGGGCCTCCACAAAGCGGTCGACCTGGGCCGCCGTGTACGGGTAGAACGAAGCGATCCAGGCCGGTTCGCTGGTGAAGCGACAGGTCCAGGTGAGCGTCGTGCCGTCGTCGTTCCAGGTCGTCGGCGTGACGCCCTCCCAGCGGTCGCCATCGTAGCTCAGCACCGGCAGCCGCGTGCCATTGCCGGCGGTCGTCTCGCGGCTGAACGGCGCCGGGTTGAGGTGGAAGGTCACTTCCTTGTCGCGACAACCATCGACCCGGAAGTGGAACCACAGGAACGGCGGCCGCGGACGGCCTGGCGGCACGGTGTAGAGGTAGAACTCCTCGTCGCCGACCTCCTTGACCGCGCCGAGGGCGCCGTTCGGGAAGTCGGCGCTGAGCTTGACCTGTCCCCGTCCCCGCGCCGGGGCGAGGTCCCAGACGTGCGAGTCGGGCGGCTCGAAGCCCGGGTTGCGGAGCCTGTTCGGCGCGTCGGCCGTGGCGTCGCCCAGGAAGGCGTCGTCGTACCAGACCTGCCCCACGCCATGCAGGTAGAGCAGCAGCCGCACCCGCACCACGCCCGGCAGCACGGTGAACCGTCCGCCGGCCTGCTGCCATTCCGCCGCCGGCGCCAGGTTCTGCTGCACCAGCGCGCGGTGGCTCGACTCGCCCGCGGCGGTGTAGGTGTCAATCAACACCGCGGCCCGGCCGGCCAACGGCGTCGTCGTGCGCCAATGCACTTCCCAGCGGTACTCTCGGTCGGTCGGCAAAGCGGTGCGGTCGATGAACTCCTGGATGAAGCAGGCCCGCGCCCCGTTCTCGGCGCTGCTGCCGCGTAGGAACCCCGCCCCCCGCCCGCCGTGCGGCCGCGCCAGATCGAGCCCGGCGACATGGCTCTCGCCCGTCGGAAACATCGGCCGCCAGCCGCTCAGACTGGGCAACTCCTGCGCCGGCAACGCGGTCAGCAGGCAGAGCAGCCACCACCAGGTGCGCATCGCGGTCTCCGCCCGCTGATTGGCGACCCGCCGGCGCAGGCCTGCCTGGGGGCGGTGGGGCGAGTGACTACCGATTGCCGAGGGGCGTTGCGGAAATGCCGCAGGCAGCCTTCAGCGCGGAGGGCATCTCAAAGCCGGCCGTAGCACCACAGGAGGTCGGCGAGGCGATGGGACCAATGCACCGGCTGAGGATGGATGAGTCCGACGGTGATGCTGAACCTACACGACATGGCTACCCAGAATGCCACGCAACTGACCGCGCAGGCAGACCAGGTCGCCCCGCCCGGCTCCGAAGCGGCGACGTTCCGCCAGCAGGTGAAAGACCATGCTGGAGTCGCCCTGTGCGTGCGCCACGCGGTGCTCGCGAAGTGGCTGGCCGACGGGCAATACCTCAACTGCTACGAGCTCGCCGGGCGCCGCGCGGAGGACTCGGGCCGGACCAGTGACCAGGAACTGCGCGACATTCTGCGGAGTTGGTACGGTAAGAGACAGGCCTTCGACGCGGCAGTTGACGGCGCCCAGCACTTCCACTACGGCCTACTGCACTGGCGCGGCGCGGCTCCCTGCCAGTACGGTCCGGTGGCGGTGCGGCTTGACGCCGACGACGACGTGGTGTACCTGCCGCGTGACAGTTTGTCGTACCTCGACAGTTCTCTCACCATCGATGCTGCGGCGCTGGCGGCGGACCTGGCGCCCGCCGCGCAACGGGGTGATCTGGCAGTGGTCAAACACGGCACCGAGGTTGCCACCGCGGCCGCGCCCGCGCGGTTGCTGGTCGACTCCGCGGCCGGTTACTGTGAAGGCATCCTGTCGCAGCCAGTTGGCTGCGCCAGGATCGCGGTGGTCTGGCTGGGTCGCCGTGAGTGGAACCAGTTGCTGGACTGGATGTTCGAGGCAGAGCTCGGCCTGCCTCTGGACCCTGAGGTCGCGGTTGAGCTGTCTGGGTTCCGCGCTTGGAAAGCCGTCTACAGCAGACGCGGCCTGAAAGTGGAGTTGGACGATGAGCATTGACCTGGTGGCGCTGGCGCCAGGCGAGGGCTGGGCGATCTACCGCGACGGGGGCCAGGCCTACCTGCTGCGGCCGCCGCTGGCGGCCGAGCGGGCCGAGGCACTGCGTGACGCCGAGGTCGACCGGGCCGTGTTGGGGCACGGCTTCGAGCCCCAGGCGGCGGCTTTCGACACGGTGCAGGCCCTGATCGAAGATCTCCGCGAGCGGTTGCGGCAGAGCCCGATGGATGGTCGAGCCGAGGCCGCGGCGCTGTTCGCGACTTTCGACGAGGGTGAGCTCTCTGCTGCGATGCACCGGGTCGAAACCCAATATGTCGCGACTCGTCGCTACGACGAAGCGGCGAAGCTGCTGGCGGCGATGGCGGCATCCGTACCGGACAGCGTCACTCGCCGCCAGGTTACGGCGCTGCAGAAGCAGTGCGAGATGGCCCGGAAGACACTGGAGGCAGGCACGACACCAGCGCGCAGGGAGCGCTTCGCGCTGGCCTTCGAGGTCTACGGCCAGGAGAAGCTAGCAGCCGCCACCGCGCACGTTCAGGCGACCGGCCAGGTGCTGCCACGGGCGGCCTGAGGAGCGATCCGTGCAGACGATCACTTTCTACTCGTACAAGGGCGGCGTCGGGCGTACGCTGGCCGTAGCCAATGTGGCCCGCGGCCTCGCCATGTTCGGTAGGAGGGTGTTTCTTCTGGACTTCGACCTGGAAGCTCCTGGCCTGCTCTACAAGATGCGCGGCGCGGAGGCGCGACAGGACGCAACCGAGGTTCGCGGCGTCACCGACTACATCCTGGAAGCCGCCACAGATGACGCGCCGATGCCCATTCTGGCGGAGCATGTGCTAACCATCGCCCCGCCTGCCGACGCCACGGGCGCGCTCTGGCTGATGCCGGCCGGTGCCCACTTGGCGCCGGAGTACTGGAGCAAGCTGGCGCACCTCGACTGGCACCGGCTGTTTTTCAGCGCCGAAGCCGCTGGCGTGCCTCTGTTCCTGGACCTCAAAGCCCGCATCGAGCAGGACTTCCAGCCCGACTACCTGTTGATCGATTCCCGCACCGGCGTCACTGAGATCGGCGGCGTAGCGACCTCTTTGCTGGCCGATCTGGTGGTGCTGCTGTTCCACAACAACGCAGAGAGCATCGACGGGACGCGAGCGCTGCTGGCGAGCCTGCAGCGCCGCCATCTGCCAGGGCAAGAGCGCTCACCGCAGGTGATCCCGGTCTTGAGCCGGGTGCCTGAAGGACTGCCACCAGAGCGAGAGGCCGAGTTGCGCGAGGAGTGCGGCCAGGCGCTGGGCTTGGCGGGCGCGCCCGGCATTGAGCCGGTGGTGGTGCTGCACAATGACCCCGGCTTGCAGCTCCAAGAGCGGGTCCTGGTGTCAGCTCAAATGCCGACCATGCGATCTAGACTGTTGGCCGACTACTTGGCACTGTTCCGCGTGCTGACCGGGGCCGAGGCGCTTGAAGAGCCAGTGCGCGAGGCCGTAGCAGCGGCCCAGATACTGTTCTGGGAAGACCGGGAGAAGGCGGTTCGCGAACTCGATTGGCTGGCAAAGCTCTCCCGGCATCCATACGCGCTGCGCGCTGCGGCGCTAGTCCACGGGAACATGAAGGACCTGCCGCGGGCCGACTACTACCTGTCACTGCTCTGGCAGACGCAGCCGGATCCCAGCGACCGAGCGCTGTGGCAACTGGTACTCGATGCTGTGAGGGATGAGTCCTACTCCCAGTTGAGGCAGGGTCCTCGATGGCAGTCCTGGCGGGCGGCCATCGACCTTTGGCTCGGCGCGGGCTCTGGCGATGAGCTCGCAGGGCGTGAGTTGGCGACCGCCCTAAGTGGCGCTGGGTCAGAGGGTGCCGACGTCTGTTCGCGCGAACTGGTTGACCGGACCGGACGGGCTGCAGACCTCGTCCAGCGGATCCAGACGGTGGCGTCGGCTTCTGGCCCGCAAGCCGCTATCGACGCGGCGTCGCAGCATGCCGACTTGGCCGCCGCTTCGCCGGAGGCCCGCCAAGCGCTGGCCGTGGCCGTGTTGGACACGAACGACCGCTCGGCTACGGACAGGCTGCTGCGGGCTGAGTGGTTCGATCCCGCAGCCCTGGAGGCCGAGCGGCCGGACTTGGCCGCACGCTGTTACAGGGCACTCGGACACAGGGGCCCGGCGAACAGGGCGCTGGAAAAGGCGATCGACCACGCGCGAGCAAGTGGACAGCCTAGCGATGGCAGGCGGCTCATGAAGACGATGACCCAACTCGGCTTCGACGCGGCTGAGGCCGCAGCGAGACTGACTTCAGCCGGCATTGAAGTGGACGCATCGATGGTGTATGAGCAACCGAGGGTCGACCTTCGACGGCCACCAGAGGGTCGCCGGAGCCGTCCGTCTGTGTAACCATGGTTGCTCCCCGCGGCTCGGCAGCTCGAACCGCCTCGCTTCGCCCCTACCCGTACACCCCCACCCGCGCCGCGGTCTCGTACATCGCCACGACGTTTACGATGGGGCTGTTCGATTGCAGGGCGTGGGTTGGGGCGAGGCAGTAGCCGCCGCCGGGCATCATCGTTTCGAGACGGGCGGTGACTTCGGCGATGGTCTCGGCGACCGTGCCGTAGGCGACCATGCCGGCGGTCGAGATCATGCCGTGGAAGGCCAGGCGGTCGCCGACATTGGCCTTCAGGTCGGCCGGGTCCATTTCGGCAGCCTCGGGCTGGAGGGTGTCCAGGACGTCGACGCCCATGTCGATCAGCTCGTCCATGAAGCGGCGCGTGCTGCCGCAGGAGTGCAGCATCACCGGCAGGCCGGCCTGCTTGCCGACGGCCAGCACCTGCTCGTGGCGCGGGCGGATCACCCGGCGGAAGGTGTCCATGCTGATCAGCGGGCCCTTCTGGCTGCCGAGGTCCTCACCCATCCAGAGCAGGTCGGCCCCGCCCGCGGCGGCTTCCAGGCTGCGCGCGGTGAACTCGACATGGAACTGCGTCCGCAGGTCGAACAGCCGGTTGAGCGCCTCATCTTCGAGCGCCAGGCCCAGCAACACTCGCTCGGTGCCCATCACCATGCCCGAACCGTTCAGCAGGTCGGGGGTCCCCGCGCCGCCCAGCACGATGCACTTGTCGCGGTGGTGCGCAATCTGCGCAGGAATCACGCTGTAGTCGAAGTGGTCGGGGGAGGGGATCCAGGGGAAGGCGTCGACCTCGGCGGCGGTCTGGACCTCCTTCAGCAGGAACTCGGCGTAGTCCCAATACTCGCCGGTCCCGTGGCCAATGCGCCGTACGATAGTCCCCCACAAGCCCTGCCGCCGGTCGGGCCCCAGATCGGGCAGCGGCGGGCCGATGTAGCGCGGCCCAACGCTGCGAAAGTCGACACCGAGGCGTTGCAGCAACCCCTCATGGTCACCGTGCGTCAGGCCGTAATGGTCCCACAGCCCAACCGTGATCTCCGGGTTAGCGAGGTAGTTCAGCGGCACCCGGTCCGGCTCGCGGTGGGCGATGGCAGTCAGCACCCGTTCTTTGCTCGTCATGCACGAATCCCCCCGCCTACTTCGCCACCCCGCCCGCCCCTCCTGCGCCGTGATCTGCACCCCATAAAGGGGTCAGGACCATTTTCTTGGTTGGTGAAGGAGTGCTGGCGTCGCGAAGTCCCATCAAAGGGGTCAGGACCATTTTCTATACCCAGAAAAAGGGTCCTGACCCCTTTATGGGGACTCCGGACGCTACGGCAGCGCGGCGACGAGGGCTTCGCCGGCGGCTTGGAGGGCGTCGAGGAGTGGGGCGGCCTGCTGCGGGAGGTTGGCGCGGGCGGCTTGTTCGAGCTGGCGGGCGAGTTCGGCAAGGGCCGGTGCGGCGACGTTGGCGGCAGCGCCCTTGAGGGAGTGGGCGCGCTGGGCCAGGACGTGGTGGTCGCCGGCGGCGAGGGCCTGGCGGGCGGCGGCGAGTTCGCCGGACAGCTCGGAGAGGAACAGCTCGACGACTTCGATGGCGGCCTCGCGGTCGCCGAGATTGGCCGCCAGGGTGTCCAGGTCGAGAACCGGCAACTCCCTGGCCGGCGGCGCCGGCGGGGCTGGCGCGGCTTGGCCGCCGGGGGCCCATTGCTGCAACATCCGAGCCAGGTCGTCGCTCTTCATCGGTTTGCTGAGGTAGTCGTCCATCCCGGCGGCGAGGCAGCGCTCCCGGTCACCTGCCATGGCGTTGGCGGTGAGTGCGATGATCGGCAGCCGGCGGCCCTGTTCGCTGGCGCGGATCGCCGCGGTGGCCTCGAAGCCGTCGAGGTCGGGCATCTGGCAGTCCATCAGGACCAGGTCCCAGCCGTCCGCCGCCTGGGCGACCGCTTCGTGCCCGTTGGCGGCGTGGCCGACGGTACAGCCGAGGCGCTCCAGCAGCAGCGTGGCGACTTTGCGGTTGACCGGATTGTCCTCGGCCAACAGAACGCGCAGGCCCTCGGGCACGGTGGGAACCTCCTCGACTTGCGCCGCGCGCGCCGCCTCGGCCACCGTGTGGCGGGTGACCAGGCCGACCTCGCGGCCCTGCTGGCGGGCTGCCCAGACAGTCTGCAGGATCTCGAGCAACTGCTCTTGGCGGATTGGTTTCACCAGGTACCCGGCGAATCCTACCTGGGTCATCCGTTCGGCGTCGCCGCGGCTCCCGACGCTAGTCAGCATGACCATCGTCGTCTCCCGCAGGTCGGGGTCGTGCTTCACCAGTTGGGCCAGCATGTGGCCATCCATCTCGGGCATCTGGTAGTCGCACAACAGCAACTGTACCGGCTGTCCGCCGGCCCGCGCGGCGCGCAGCGCCAGCAGCGCGGCCGGGCCGGAGCTGGCGCCACTGACGACCATGCCGTGCGACGTGAGCACTTCGCCAAGCACGCGCCGGACGACCTCGTTGTCGTCGACCACCAGCGCCCGCACGCCGGCCAGGCTGACCTTCGGCAAGGGCTGCGGCCCCGCTTCGTCGAGCGGCAGGCTGAGCGTGAACCAGAAGGTCGACCCGACGCCCGGCTGGCTCTCGGCGCCGACTGTGCCGCCCATCAGTTCGACCAACTGCTTGACGATCGCCAGCCCCAACCCGGTCCCGCCGTACTGCCGGGTGGTCGACGCGTCGGCCTGCGTGAACTTCTCGAAGATCGCCTGGATCTTGTCCGGCGGGATGCCCACGCCGGTGTCTTCGATGATCACCTTCCAGCGGCTCAGGCCGGCGCGCACGCCGGTGCAGCGGATGTCGATCAGAACATGCCCGGCCCGCGTGAACTTCACGGCGTTGCCGGCAAGGTTGGCCAACACCTGCCGCACGCGCCCCGGATCACCGACCACGCGGGTCGGCGCGTCGGGGTCCCAGTAGGTCATCAGCTCGAGGCCACTGTCCTCGGCGCGCGTCGCCATCAGGTCGGCGACCTCCTCGACGATGCGCCGCAGATCGAACGGAATCGACTCCATCCGGAGCCGCCCGGCCTCGATCCGGGAGAAGTCGAGGATGTCGTTGATGATCACCAGCAGCGCCTCGGCCGAGGCCCGCACGGTGTCGGCGAACTCCCGCTGGTCGGGCGCCAGGTCGGTGTCCAGTAGCAGGTCGGTCATCCCGATCACGCCGTTCATCGGCGTCCGGATCTCGTGGCTCATGGTGGCCAGGAAGTCGCTCTTGGCGCGGTTCGCCCGCTCCGCCTCGCGGGCCGCCTGCGCCAACTGCACGTTCAGCTCGCGCAGCTCGCGGGCGGCCTGTCGTTCGGCGCTGACATCGGTCAGAATGGCGACCAGCCGGCGGCCGTGGTGGGAGCTGTCAACCACTGGCGCCAGCACGACATCGAACTGGTGCTCCTGACCCGCGCTATCGAGCACGCCGGCCTCGAACCGGGCCGGCTCGCCGCGGGCGGCGGTGGTCAGCGCGGCGGTGGCCGCCTCGCGCGCGGCGCCGGGCCAGGGCGCCGCGAACGGTCGCCCCCGGAGGTCCTCGTCGCGCCAGCCCAGCAGGCGGTCGGCGGCCGGATTGATGGCCTGCCAGGTGCCGTCCCGGTCGATCAGGGCGATGATGCTGGGCGAGCTCTCGATGATCGCCCGGTTGCGCCGCTCCGACGCCTCCAGCTCGCGTCCACTCGTCTGCACATGGTGCAGCGCCAGCAGGAAGACCATCACCAGCAGCGCCGCCAGCAGGGCCCCGCTGATGCTGCCCAGCCGGGCCGCGGCCACGCGGCGGTACCAGACAGCGGCGGCACAATCGAGCCCGACCACCGCCACCGTGCGCCCCGTCGCGGGGTGCCGCAGCGGTGCCAGGCCAGAGAACCAGACACCGTACTCATCGGGTGTCGGCCCCTCGACGACCGGCCGGGCCTCGTTGAAAACCAGGTGCAGCTCGGCGGTGGCGTCAGGGTAGGGATCGCCCTCGGCAGCCAGGAAGCTCGGGTCGGTGAACCGCGTCGGCTGCGAATCGACCAGGAACCGGACCTGCCCCTGCCGGCGCTCGAAGAGGTAAACGCAGCGGACGTCGTCTTGCGAGTCGCCAACCCGGGTGAGGATCTCGCGCAGCGACCTGGTGGCCGTCGCGCGGTCGGCCTCGCCACCGCGTTGAGCCTGCTGCACCAGCGGCCACGGCAGGCTGGCGGCGAGGGCAGTAGAACGGCGCAGGATCTGCAATCGCAACTCGGCGTCGGCGCCCTCGCCGGCCCAGGTCGTGAAGAGCCAGCCGACGATCACCAGGATCGTCAGCAGCATGCCCTGCAGGTGGCCGTACCAGCGGTCCAGGAAGCGCGTCGCGCCGATCGCCATGGCGCGGTGGACGGCGACGTAATGGTGCCACAGCCCGGCGCCGGCGAGCATCGCGCAGACCGTTCGCGGCACCTGCACGGGGATCCCAAACCGCGCGTCGAACCAGGCTTCGGGCGCCGCGCCGAGACCGGCGCCACCGCCCAGCAGGCCGCTGGTCAGCGCCAGCCCGGTGAAGCCCACGGCCGACAGCCGCAAGGCGCAGCGTCCGGTGCGGCTGACGGCGCAGACCTGCAGCAAGACCCAGGCGGTCCAGAGGCTGCCCGGCAGCACGAGCCCGTAGCGAGCTGTCAGCTCCAGGCCGTCCGGTCCGCTGAACAGACCCGCCAGCAGCGGGGGCAGCGCCAGCAGGTGCAACCACGGCGAGATCCGCCACTGCCGAAGGGCGCTGGTCGCCAACCGGCCGAACTCCAGCAGGCAGACCAGCGAGAGCAGCAGCAGCGCGGCCTCGGTGCGGCGCAACGGTTGCGCGGTCGGCTCACTGAGCGTGAGCAGCTCAATCCAGGCCAGCGAGCCATGCAACAGACCGAACCAGCCCAGCCAGGTCCAGGGCCAGGGGCTGTCGCGCTGGCGGTCCTGGGACAGGGGATAGCAGATGCAGGCCAGAAACACGAAGGCCAGGCCGTAGACGAAGAAGACATAGTCCAGGTTGGTTTGCCAGAAGCCTTGCATCAGCACCGCGTTCCAGACTCGGCCACCACCCCTCCCACACCTCGGGCGAGCCGGCGGGCCGGCCGGCTGACGCGCCGTCCGGCGACGTCGTCTCGGCCTAGCATGACGCAGGGCGGCAGGGATCCGCGGTCCGGCGGCGTAGCGCCGGGCGGGAGCTCGGGATGTCACCACTGCGTTGGCTGGGGCTCGGTCTGCTGCTGCTGCTGCCGGCCGCCGCCGACAGCATCGAGTTCAGCAACGGCGACCGCCTGAGCGGGCAGGTCAAGCAGCTCGTCAACGGCCAGTTGACGGTGACCGGGACCGTGGCCGGCACGGTGCAGTGCCCGCTCGGCCAGGTCCGCGGCCTGACCACCGCCGGTGAAGTGACCGTGGTCACCGCCAGCGGGCGGCAGCAGGCCCGGCTGGAGGCCGCGCCGGAGGGCCGGCTGAAGTTGATCGGCGGCGCGGGCGAACTGCTGCTGCCGCTCGGTGAGCTGGTCGCCCTCAACCCGCCGCCGCCGACGGTGGCTCCCAGCGTGCGCTGGAGCGGGCTGATCAACACCGGGCTGGGCAGCCGGCGGGGCAACGTGGAGGCCGACAACCTGGACTTCAGCCTGCGCCTGCAACGCGACGGCCGGCGGGCCGACCTGACCTTCACCGGCGGCTACCGCCTGGATCGCCAGCGCGACCCGGCCAGCGGCGCCAGGGTGACCGCCGAGGACTCTTGGAACGCGGCGCTGCGGCTCGACTACTTCTGGTCGCCCTCGTGGTTCTACTTCGCCAACGCCCAGGCCCGCGGCGACCGGGCCAAGAACATCAACCACCGCGTGCAGAGCGTCTTCGGCGCGGGCTACCGGCTACAACCGTCGAAGCACTTCACCTTCCGGGCCGACCTGGGCATCACCTGGCTGCTGGAGGACTACGCCGACAACCGCGGCCGCAAGGAAGAAGCCACCGCGTCGCTGGCCTATCATCTCGAACGGCGCCTCTTCCAACGCGTGCAGTTGGTCCACGGCACGGCCTGGTACCCCAGCCTGGACAACATCCAGAACTTCCTGGTGACCAGCGACGCGGCGGTCCGCTACTACTTCACGGACCGCATCTTCCTGGGCCTCAACGCCGACCTCGACTACGAGTCGCATCCGCCGACGGGCACCCGGCCGTACACCCTGAAGTACGGGGCGGGCCTCGGTGTGGCGTTCTGAGCAGCCGCCTCAGAAGACCGTCACGCGCAGCGCGCCCAGCGGCGCCGGGTCGTCCAGTCGCAGTTCGCCCAGGCAGCGCGGGTTGATGTAGTTGTCTGCCCGGCCGAGCCACATCAACTGCGTCTGGCGCTGCCCGCCGTCGGCGTCGTCGACCGCCACGTCGAACCCCAGCGCGGTGACCCGCCGGCCGGCGATCTGATCGAGCAGCGGCCGCGGCAGGTCGAGGGTCAGGCGGTACCCGCCAGCGACCCGCTCGACCTGGGCGCTCAACTGCAGCAACCCGGCCGGCGGGTGATCCTCGTTGAGCGTCCTGGCCGGCACCGCGCCGCTGGTCGCCGGCACGCTGAACATCAGGCTGGCGACCTGCTCGCTGTACCACGGCTGCCCCCGCTCCGAGTCGCCGCGCAGGTCCAGGTACAGCTCGACCCCGTCGCCCAGCGGGGCGCCGCTGGTGCCGATGTCGTCGTCGGTGACGGCGACGCGCAGCCGCAGGCGGTCGTTGTCGGCGGCCAGGTAGAGCTCCGCGGCGCAGTCGCTGGCGGGCAGGTCAAGGCTCTCACCGACAATCATCGAGTGCGGCCCGAGGCGCACCACCGGGCTGCTCGCGCCGGCACTGCCGAGGGCCGGTACATTGACAATCGGCGCCGCCACCAGCCGCGCGTAAGCCGGTGCCAGCCAGCCGCCACCGCGGACCGCCAGGCGCAGGGGCTGCTCGCTGCTGCGTCCGCCGGGGAGGCTGTGGGCAAGGGTCGTGGCGGCGGCCCAACGCGCGCTGGCGCCGGGCTCCAGGCGCTGGGCGGGCAGGTCGCCCAGGCCGTCGATCGCGGCCAGCAGGTCGAGCGGCTTGACGCCCAGGTTGCTGACCTCGACCGGCAGAGTCAGCCGCCCGCCCGGCAGGGCCACCGTGGCGACCGGCAGGAAGCGCGCCTCGAGGCTGGCCGGTTCGCCCAACAGCTCGCCGAGCGCCCGCCACAGCTCGACCGCCGCCAGGGCGTGCTCGTGCTCGCGGGGGTGGATGAAGTAGGGGAACAGCCCGCGGTAGTCGTGGCTGCCACGCTTGATGGCGGTGTCGAAGTCGGCCACTGGGACACCCGCCGCGCGGCCGACGGCGCGGGCCGCCGCGGGGAACGGGGAGTCCAACGGCCGCTCGTGGATCGGTGGCGCCACCAGCAGGCAGGCCGCGCCAGCGGCGTGGGCGAGGTCGATCAGCGTCGCCAGGTTGGCCTGGTAGGTCGGCAGATTGGCCGCGCCGTCGCCGGTGCCTTTGTCGTTGCCGCCGAACTGAATCACTACCAGCTGCGGCCCCAGGGGCGGCACCTCGTCGGCCCAGCCGTCGACCGCGGCGCCGCTGGCGGCACCGAGCGTGCCGCGGCGGTGGAGCTCGAACCGCATCGCCGGCCAGCGCGCGCGCAGCAGTTCGGCGAACAGCGCGCCGTAGCTCTCAGTGGCCGGGTCGGGCAGGTGCATCCCGGCGGTGATGCTGTCGCCCAGCACGACCACCGAACACGGTTCGCCGAGCTCCAGCCGCTGCCGCAGCGTTTCGCCCGGCGTGGCGCTCAAGATCACCAGCAGCAGGCTCAGCGGACCCAGCATCGCGCTCTCCGAGCGCGGTCTTCCCGGCGCGCGCCCCACCTCCTTGCCGCCGCGGTGTCATGATCACGACAGGGAGAGGCAGGCATGGACCTCAGTCATGCGGTGACGATTCTGGAGTCGCTGAAGTTCGGGGGGATGACGCCGATGGAGATTTCCGACATCGAGCAGTTCCGGTTCGCCAATCCCCGCCCGACCTACCGCGATGTGGCCCAGATTCTGGCGATGCTGGAGCGCTTCGCGCTGGTCTCGCGCGAGGGCGTGGGGGACTCGACCACCAGCAACTGGCGCAGCCTGCCGGCCGCCAAGCACATCCACAGCATCGAAGCGCTGATGCAGGCGATCGAGTACCAGATCGGCGACCCCGCTGGCCTCAACGACATCGACAAGGCGATTCTCAAGCTGTTGGCCGAGCTGGGCGGGCGGATCGACGTCCCCAGCCTACGGCAGCGGCTGCCCGGCGGAGCGGGGTTGCAGGCCGACGACGTCTACCAGTCGATCGCCGAACTCCAGGCGCAAGGGCTGCTGGGGCTGTCGTGGGGCCAGACCGAGGTCGACTTCCCTTACGTCCGACTCAGCCGCAAAGGCTGGCTGACCGCCCTCGGCCATGGCACATCGCCCGCGGGAACCTGACGACCCGACACAACGCTTAGGTTCCTCGGCAGCCCTTGGGAGCGTCATCGATGGCCGAGGATGCGGGCCCCTGCGAGATCTTCGAGAATCGCCGCCGGCCGCGTTCGCTACGCCGGATCGAGGTCCGCCCGGAAGCCCTGGTGCTGGTCTACCGGACCCGCACCGTGGCGGTGCCCTGGGACGAGGTCTACAGCCTGCAGCTCCGTCAGCAGGCGGTCGTGCTCGACCTCGCCGACCGCAAGCTGGTGGTGGACTCCCGCTTCGGCGACTGGCGCCGCCTGGCCGAGCTGGTCGAGCAGCGCAGCCCCACCGTGCAAGGGCTCGGGCGCGGCCAGCAGGTCTCGTCCGAGCAGATCGCCAACTGGCTCGGCATCCCGCGCGACGGGTTGCTGACGGTGACCCTCAATGCCCCCCGCTGGGTCCTCTACCTCGGTTTGTTGCTGATGGTCCTGATGTTCGTCGGCGTCGCCGTCTCCGGCGGCAGCGGCAGCATCGGCGGCCTGGTGCAAATGCCGATCATCCTGATCGCGCTGCTGCTGAGTGCCGAACGGGTCACCGCCGACGCCGACGGCATCTCGGCCCGGGTCCGCGG
>JADZEX010000087.1 GCA_020850355.1 Fimbriimonadaceae bacterium
CCAGCACGCTCTCATGGATGCCGTTACGCCGCGCCGCCGCCCGCACCGCCGGGTCGTGCGGATCCAGGATCAGCGAGCGCTGGCCCTCGATCAGCTGGTCGACTGGCAGCTTGCCGACCTCTTCGATCCGCGAGGCATCGTAGAGCAGCACACCGAGGTAGCGGATCCGGCCGACGCAGGAGTGGAAGCAGGCCGGGGCCTGGCCGGTCTCCAGGCGCGGGTAGCACAGGATGCACTTCTCGCTCTTGCCGGTCGACCAGTTGTAGAAGACCTTCTTGTAGGGGCAGGCCGCGACGCACGACCGCCAGCCGCGGCAGCGCTGCTGGTCGACCAGCACGATCCCATCCTCGCCCCGCTTGTACAGCGCGCCCGAGGGGCAGGCCGCGACACAGGCCGGGTTGAGGCAGTGGTTGCAGATCCGCGGGAAGTAGAAGAAGACCAGTTGCTCAACGCTGAAGAGCTGCCGGCGCTGCTCCTCGGTCAGGCTGTCGAGGTTCGGGTCGTTCTTGGCGTAGACCGGCGACCCGCCCAGGTCGTCGTCCCAGTTCGGGCCGGCCTCGATGTCGAGGTACTCCCCGGTGACCATCGAGATCGGCCGCGCCACCGGCTGGTCAGGGCCTTCCTTGGCGTTGAACAGCTCCTGGTAGTCGTAGGTCCAGGGCTCGTAGTAGTCGTCCAGACTCGGCAAGTGCGGATTGTGGAAGATGTTGGTGATGATCCGCTTCTTGTCGGTCGAGCGGAGGTGCAGTTGGCCCTCGGCCATTTCCCAGCCGCCGCGGTACTTCTCCTGGTCCTCCCACTGCGTCGGGTAGCCGGTACCGGGCTTCGTCTCGACGTTGTTCCACCACATGTACTCGGTGCCTGGCCGGTCGGTCCAGACGTTCTTGCAGGCGATCGAGCAAGTGTGGCAGCCGATGCACTTGTCGAGGTGGAAGACCATCGAGACCTGTGAACGGACATCCATGGGTGCGCTCCTGCGGTTACCAGACCAGTTGCGGCAGCTTGCGCACGAGGATGTGCGTGTCGCGGTTGCAGCCGACGGGGCCCCAGTAGTTGAAGTGGAAGGTGAACTGGCCGTAGCCGCCGGCCATCAGGTTCGGCTTCAGCCGCACGCGGGTCAGGCTGTTGTGGCCGCCCGCCCGCCGCATCTTGCGCAGCGGCGACTTCGGGACCGAGTAAGTCCGCTCCGGCGAGTGGTACTGAATGCAGATCCCCCGCGGAATCCGCGCGCTGACCGCCGCCCGGGTGACCACCACACCGTTGTCGTTGTGGACCTCCACCCAGTCGTTGTCGTTGACCCCAATCGCCGCGGCGTCGTCTTCCGACATCCACAACGGCTCGCAGCCGCGGCTGAGGGTGGTCATCCGCTGGTTGTCGCCATAGGTGGAGTGGATGTGCCACTTGCCGTGCGGCGTGAGGTAGTTCAGCGTCAGCGTCGGGCCGACCGCCTCGCTGAAGTTGAGGTCGGCGTACTGCGTCGGCAGCGGCTTCGGCTTGTAGGTCGGGAGGTGCTCGCCGAACTCCAGATAGAGCGGGTGGTCGAGGTAGAAGTGCTGCCGGCCAGTCAGCGTCCGCCACGGCACCAACTGCTCGACATTGTAGGTGAATGGCGAGTAGGCCCGGCCGTTGGCGATCAGGCCCGACCACATCGGGCTGTTGATGAAGCGCTGCGGCCGCGCCTGCAGGTCGGCGTAACTGACCCGCGTGGCCCGCGTGTCGGCCGCCAGATGCGTCAGCGGCAGCCCGACCTTGGCCTCCATCGCCTCGTACGAGCGGTGCGCCAGCTCGCCGTTGGTGACCGTCGCGAACTTCAGGATCATGTCGCAGACGTCTTCGTCGCGCCGCAGCGACGGGTAGCGCTGCCCGTCGATGCTCTCACAGCGCATCGTCGCGACGGCCTCGTCGTAGACATCCTCACAGCGGTAGTGCGTGCCGTGGGCGCCCAGGCCGTTGGCGCGGACCAGCGGGCCGAAGCTCACGAACTGCTCGTAGACCCGCCGGTAGTCGCGCGTCACCAGCTTGAACGACGGCATCGTCTGGCCCGGAATCGGCTCGCACTCGCCGGCCCGCCAGTCGCGGATCTCGGCCTGCGCCACCTCGGCTGGCGTGTCGTGCGCCAGGGCCGACGCCACCAGGTCGCCGACCGGCTCCGGGAAGTGCCGCTCCGCCAGCCGGCTGAAGCCCTTCGCCAGGGCCTCGAAGATCTGCCAGTCGCTCTTGCTCTCCCAGCACGGCGGCACCGCTTTGCTGAGCGGGTGGATGAAGCTGTGCATGTCGGTCGAGTTGAGGTCGGCCTTCTCGTACCAGGTCGCCGCCGGCAGGACGATGTCGCTGTAGAGCGCCGAGGTGTCCATCCGGAAGTTCAGGTCGACGATCAGGTCCATCTTCCCTTGCGGCGCCTCGGCATGCCAGGCGACGTCCTCCACGGCGCCCTCGGCGAGATCCTCCCGGATCGCGTTGGTGTGGGTGCCCAGGTAGTGCTTCAGGAAGTACTCGTGCCCCTTGGCGCTCGACATCAGCGCGTTGCCGCGCCAAATGAACCACAGGCGGGGCCAGTTCTCCGGCGCGTCGGGGTCCTCGACGCTGAACTGCAGCCGCCCGTCCTGCAGCCGCTTGACCGTCTCGGCGACGATCTCGGCCTCGTTGCTGGCGCCCGCGGCGCGTGCCTCGGCCACCAGGTCGAGGGTGTTCTGCTTGAACTGCGGGTAGAACGGCAACCAGCCGCTGCGCACCGCGCGGGCCTGCAGGTCGACGGTGTGACCATGCGCCAGGTCGCCCGCGTGGGCCGGCACCGTGTGATAGTCGGTGAAGCTCTTCTCGTAGCGCCACTGGTCGCTGTGCACGTAATGCCAGCTCGGAGCGTTCTGCTGCCGCGCCGCTGGGTGCCAGTCGCGGCCGAAGGCGATCGCCGACCACGGCTCCATCGGCGCCAGCTTCTCCTGCCCGACGTAGTGCGCCAGCCCGCCCCCGTTGACGCCGACGCAGCCGCAGAACATCAGGGCGTGGATCCCGGCGCGGTACATCAGGTTGGCGTGGTACCAGTGGTTGATCCCGGCGCCGATGATGATGGTGCACTTGCCGCCGGTCAGCTCGGCGGTGGTGCCCCACTCGCGGGCGAAGCGGATCACCGTCTCGCGGCCCATGCCGGTGTACTTCTCGGCCCAGGCCGGCGTGTAGGGCGCGTCGTCGTCGTAGCTTTCGGGGTAGCCCGCCAGCCCGCGGGCGACGCCGTACTGCGCCAGCAGCAGGTCGTAGACCGTGGTCACCAGCACCAGGTCGCCGTCCCCGGTGGTGACCGCCTTGACCGGCACCTCGCGCGACAGCGTGGTGCCGTCGGCGAAGTCGTCCAGCTCGATGCTGACGACCTGGTCGCTGCTCTCCAGGAAGGTCAACTGCGGGTCGATGGCGCTGCCGTCGAGGCCGTCCTGCAGCAGCAGGTTCCACTTGCCCGGGGTCTGCCCCCAACGGTCGCCGACGCTGCCCTGCGGCATCTTCGGGGCGCCCGCCGTGGTGTCCCACATCAGGAACTTCCACTGCCCCTGCTCGACCTCGGCGTACCGCTCCAGGCGCTGCGCCCGGAGTAGTTGGCCGGGCCGCCAGGTGCCCGCCTCGTCGCGCTGCAGCTCCACCAGGAACGGCGCGTCGGTGTAGCGCTTGGTGTAATCGAGGAAGCTGGGCACCGCCCGCTGGTGATGGAACTCGGTCAACAGCACGTGGTTGACGGCCATCCACCAGGCGCCGTCCTGCCCGGCGTTGATCGCCACCCACTCGTCGGCGTACTTCGCCACCTGGCTGAAGTCCGGCGAGAAGACCCACATCTTGGTGCCGTTGTGGCGCGCCTCGGCGGCGAAGTGGCAGTCCGGGGTGCGGGTCATGTTGAGGTTGGCGCCCATCACCGCCAGCAGCTTGGCGTTGTACCAGTCGGCGCTCTCATGCACGTCGGTCTGCTCGCCCCAGGCCTCCGGCGAGGCGTTCGGCAGGTCGCAGTACCAGTCGTAGAAGCTCAGGCTGATCCCACCCAGGAGCTGCATCAACCGCGAGCCGCCGGCGGAGCTGATCATCGACATCGCCGGGATCGGCGAGAAGCCGGCGATCCGGTCGGGGCCGTGCTCTTTGATCGTGTGGATCGCGCTGGCCGCCATCAGCTCCAGCAGGGTGTCCCAGTCGCAGCGCCGGAAGCCGCCCTTGCCGCGGGCCTGCTGGTAGCGCCGGCGCTTCGCGGGGTCGGCCATCAGGCTGGCCCAGGCCTCCACGGGATCGTCATGCTGCGCGCGGGCGGCGGCCCAGAGGTCGAGCAGCGCGCCGCGGGCGTAGGGGTACTTCACCCGCAACGGGCTGTAAAGGTACCAACTGTACGAAATCCCACGCTGGCAGCCGCGCGGCTCGTAGGGCGGCAGATCGTGGCTGAGCAGGGGGTAATCGAGCCCCTGCATCTCCCAGGTGACGATGCCGTCCTTGACATGGATCTGCCAGGTGCAGCCCCCCGTGCAGTTGACGCCGTGGGTGCTGCGGACGACCTTGTCGTGCTGCCAGCGGTTGCGGTAAAACTCTTCCCAGGAGCGCGCGGCGGGCTTCGCCTCGTCCTGGATCCAGGCAATCGCATCTTGGACGTCGGGCTTCATCGGCTACCTCCGGGCAGCAGCGAGCAGAGGACGGCGCACCGCGCGGAAGCGGCGGCGCCAGATGCTGTCGAGCAGCAGCAGCGCACCCACGGTGCCCAGCAGACCGAGCACCAGGAACCGCAGCAGCGGCACGGTGTCGGCCGGCGCGGCGACCTGGGCAGTGCTCTCGAAAAAGGCCACCAGCGGCAGGATCTCGGCGCGGTCAAGGGGCCGCGGCTTGAGCAGGCTGCCCATCACCGGGGTGGCCGGCCCCTGCAGCCAGCCGGCCAGCGCGGCGCGGCTCTGCATCCGCTCAAAGACCTTCGTCAGGTCCGGCGCCAGGCGCCCCCCGCCCAGCCCGCGCTGCGGCCCGGCGCTGTGGCACGAGACGCAGGCCGGGGCCCCGTTCTTGAGGGCCCGCGCCCCCTTGAAGAGCGCCGCCCCCTGGGCGATCTCGTCGGCCGTGAACGGCGCGCTGGAGATGCTGAGTCCCTTGAACTGCGACTCCGGCAGCTTGCTCTCCGCCTCGATCAGATCGACCAGCGCCGCCGACCGCGCTGCGTTGATCCCGGCGACCGTCGGCATCACCACCCCGCGAGCCTGTTGCACCAGCTCGTTGGCGTAGGCGTCGCCGCCGTCGATCACCCCCTTCGGGTTGAGGATGAAGGCCGTCAGCCAGGCCTTCTCACGCCGCGTCGTGACGTCCTTCAGGTCCGGCCCCGTCAGCCGCCCGCCGCCGATGGTGTGGCAACTGAAGCAGCTCTGCCGAAAGAAGTCCGCCGCCTCATCCGCGCGCGCGGCGCCGACCAGCAGGAGCGTGTAGCACGCCGCGCGTAGTCCCCGTCCCAGCATCGGAGCCTCCTCCAGCCCACCGCACACCGACTCGACTGATTGGATCCAAATATCCGATTTGATGGCGGCCGTCAACCCCACGAGCGAGATTGGGGAAACGCCGGCATTGCGCCAGCCGGTTGGTTTGCAACGCTCTTGCCGAGGCCTCGCCGAGTCGGCTGCAGGCGCTCCCCGAGCCGGCCAACCGGCCCGCCGTCCAAAGAGCCCCTGACGGCAACTCCATCAGCTAGGTCGGAACATCCGCCGTGGCGCGGTGGCGGAGAAGCCGACAGCGGGAGGCGGCGGCCGGGCGACCGCTCGCCCGCCGTCGGCAAATCCGACAGCCGCCGGGGTCGGGGCGCTGCGGCAGCGGGCAGCCTTATTGCAGTTCATCGGCTCCAACTGTGGCCAGGTGCACGGCGCTCGGTGTTTCTGGAGACGGCTCGCGATTCGACGCCGGGGTCCTGCGGTCTGTAAACGGTGCTGCGAGGGGCGCGGTACCAGTGCAACCTGGCATCTACAGGGAAGGGGAGATCTCCGATGTTTCGTCGTCGAAGCGCCTGCGCTCTCGTCTTGCCGCTGGTCCTGACGGCTGCCGGCCAGCGGGCCACCATGGCCCAGACCAACGAGACCCTCCTGCCACAGGAGCCGAGTGCTGGCCCAGCCGGCAGTGCCAGCGCGACTGGGCGCGATGATCGGCGTATCGTCGTCACGGGGGTGAGCGGCGATCTCAGCGGTGACGCGGTTCAGATCCGGGGGATCGTCGAGAGCCTGTTGCGGCAGTCCACTTGCCTCGACGTGGTGCCTCACGAGGAGCTGATTCGCCGCCTGCGCGACGACGGGTTGCAGGCGCCCGACCGGTTGGACGCCGCGACGGCGCTCCAGGCGGCACGTGATGCACGGGTGGCGTGGTGCGCCAGTCTGAAGATTCAGTACAAGACGTGGGTCCGGCAGAAGTGGTTGCCGCTGCTCGGCACGACGTATGCCCCAGCCATGGAGTGCACGGTCACGGTGCTGGTCCACCCGACCACCACGCCTGAGGAGCACACTTGCGAAGCGACGGGGAGTTGGCAGTTCGTCGGCCCCGAGTCGCGCCGTCCTGGCACCAGCGTGGCGCGCGAGTGGGTCGCGGCCAATCTCGCCCCGACCATCGAAGCAGCGCTCCAGAAGGTCTCGCCAGAGCTGGCCAGGCGCTTCCCGCCGGTCTACCTGGTGAAGGGCGTCAACCGCAATGGCGATGTCGTGATCGACCGGGCCAACCTCCCCGCGGGCGCAGTGCTGGAGCTGTTCACACTGGTCGCCGAACGTGATGAGAAGGGCCAAGAGCTGTACACCCGGTCTGAGACCCTCGGGACCCTGGTCGTCACCGAGGGTCTTCCCGAAGTCTCCTTGTGCCAGCCCCGCGGCAAGCTGCCACGCCCGGCGCGGCCCGGTGACCGGGTCCGACTGGTGCAACTGCCGGCAAAGCGCTGAGGGCGCGGATTCCAAGGGGTGCGCAATGTCTGTGCGTCCAACTCGGCTGTGCTGGGCAGGTCTGCTTCTGGCCGCTCTCGCGGCACGAGGCCAGGAGCGACCGCCGACGGTGCGGGAATACGTGTGGCAGTGCGATCAGGACCGGGTGGCCTTGATCCTGCCGGTCACCTGGAAGCCGGTGCCGCTGGCCGACGGGCTGCGCCTGGATCTGCCGCTGCCAAACGAGGGGACTGGACACCTTGAGCTGCGACTGGACCGGCTCCGACTCACGCCAGACGGGACCGCCTATCACCAGGACGCCTGCCGTCGATGGGCCGCTACAGCCGAGACCTGGCGGGTCCTGCGCGCGGTCTCGAGCTCTGGCCCGATGCTCGTTTCGCTGGCCACTGGCCAGCGCGCCGGCCAGGTGGTGCCAGGCGCCATCATCACCATGGCCGCCCAAGGTGTCGGTCGCCGTGTATTACTCACCGCACCTAACGCCGCCCTGCTTGGGACCGTCGATCTGTTGACGTCGCGTGTTGTGGCGCAGCTCCTCGGCGCACCGTACCACCGGCTGCCACCTGCGCCACTAACTACCGAGCAGCAGCACCTGATGGCAGAGTTGTACGGTCGACCCGGCGCCGCCATCCGAGCGTTCGTGGAGGCCCGCTTTGTGGCGTCCAGTCTGCTGGTACCGGAATGGCTGGACGAATGCCAGCGTTACCAGGCTCGGCTGCAGGCGATTGCGGAGGCCTTGCTGGCGGTCCAGCCGGTGGCGATCCGCCAGCGGCTCAAGGGCACTGCCGTGGTCTGTCTGCCCAGCGAGGACTTCGACGCGTTCACCTGTCAGTTGCCGTCGGGCCAGGCCCTGGTGGTCTTCACCTATCGGGCCATGCAGGCGTTGACATTCGTAGCTCACCAGTACTCCTATTGCCGGGAGCGAGGCCAGTCAACGGTCGACGCAGGCCGAGCGATGGATGCCTTTCTCACTCAACTGGCCGGTCCGACGGCCGCTGGCGGCCCGCTGCCGGTGCCGCAGCACATCGACCTGACCAACAGCGCCCAGGTCGGCCGATTTGAGGTGGTGCTCCGAAGCACTATTGGGTTCGTGCTATTCCACGAACTTGCCCACCAGTACCACGGCCACACAACCGGCTCAACCGAGAGCAGCATCGAACGCGAAGCCAAAGTGGACGACACGGCGACGCACTGGCTCAACTCGCTTTGCGAAGAGTCGAAGGAGTACTGGGCCGGAGGGACGCTGCTGGCCACTTCGTACCTCGCCTACCTGGAAGCAGGTGGCGGCAAGAGCCAGTTCGGCAGCCACCCGTTCGCGGTCCAGCGCCTGGAAGCAGCGGTGAAGCTGCTGGGGAACGGCGACAACTTCGCCCTTCGGCGCGACCCCTGGCCACGCGGCCCCCAGCCTGCGATGGGTTACTTCACCAGCCAACGCTTCGTGCCGCTCAACCTCGACGAGGCCATCGGCGTGCAGCCTGGGATGGTGACCTACACCGACCTGGACAGTGGCCAGACTGTCGTCCGGCCATTCGGCCAACCTACGCCGCTGTTCGTGCATAAGGGGGTGCTCCTTGACAGCAAGCGGCCGCTGGCGCAGTGGCTGCCGAACCTCGCCGCGGAACTCCTCGGCAGTGCTACGACCGGAACCCGCGCCGCCAACCTTCGCCGTGTTACGCGCTTTCCGGTGGCCCAATCGGAGGGCTTGCTGGGCGTGGTCGACTTTGCCAGGGCAGACGGCAGCCAGGGCGTAGCAGCCATCGTGGCCCGCCGGGCAGACGGGGTGGTGTGGCTACATAGCGCCTGGTTGCCCAGCGGCCCCGCCAGCCAAGATGATCGGGCCGTGAGTCTGTTGACAGAGTTCCTTGCCACGTGCCTGGTTCGGCTGAAGTAACGTCATCCAGCGCGCCCATCCTGACCGCCTGGCAGGTAGCCCGGCCGGCCTGGCTGCTCAGAACCACAGACCCGTTCTGGCAACCAACGCCTCTGGCCTGGTTGCCGCCGTAATCCAACGCCGTTGGAGATGCCGCCACCGCCGGCCAGGTCCGTCCTTGGTTTTAGCCCTGACAGTGGCGGACCGGGAGCTCCCTCCAGGTTCGCCTCCGCGGGTCGCGAGCCCCGCGCTCGCGCTGGACCGCTGGTTTTGTGACCGGAGACCACCACGTCGCGGACCCGGAGAGGCGGTCAGGGCCACAGCGGCCGGGGTTGGGGCGGTGCGGCAGCGGGCCGCGCGGGGTGGCGCAGGTGTCCGGCGTCGGTCGCCGAACTGCGCCGCGGAGACTGCCGATGGCTGCCAACGCGCCTTTGCCGAACCCCTTCGTGACTGCCGCCGGGACGCCGGTCACGCGCCGTGAGCAGTGGCCCGCGCGGCGCGCCGAGTTGTTCGCCGCGGCCGTCGGGGTGCAGTACGGCGGGCTCCCGCCAACTCCCGCGCGGACCTGGTTCGAGCATCTCCACACGACGCAGTTGAAGTCCCTGGGCGACGCCCGCTACATGACCTGTCGGGTGCAGACCGGGCCGCCGCAGCCGTATGCCTTTCACCTCAGCCTGGCGATCCCGCCCGGCGACGGGCCGTTCCCGGTGGTGCTCTGCGGCGACGCCTGCTGGCGCACCGTGAAGGACGAGATCCTGGCCGAGGTGCTCGGCCGCCGGATGATCCTGGCGCACTTCAACCGTTGCGAGCTGGCGCCTGATGTCTACAGCCTCGACCGCACCAGCGGGATCTACCCGCTGTTTCCCGAACTGCCCTTCGGGGCGCTCGCCGCCTGGGCCTGGGGCTACCACCGCTGCGTCGACGTGCTCGAGCAGATGCCCTTCGCACGGGCCGATCGGATTGCTGTGGTGGGCCACAGCCGGGGCGGCAAGACCTCGCTGCTGGCCGGCGCCACCGACTCGCGGATCGCCTTCACGGCGGCCAACAACTCTGGCGCTGGCGGGGCCGGCTGTTACCGCTGGCAAGGCCCGCAATCGGAGACCCTCGAAGACACGATGCGGGCGATCCGCTACTGGTTCGGCCCAACGATGCCCGACTACCTCGGCCGGGTGCCCGAGCTGCCCTTCGACCAGCACGACCTGAAGGCCCTGGTGGCGCCGCGGCCGCTGTTCACCAGCGAGGCGCTGGGCGATCTGTGGGCCAACCCGACCGGCACCTGGCGGACCCACCTGGCCGCCCGCGAGGTCTACCGGTTCCTCGGCGTGCCCGACGCGATCAACCTCTGGTACCGCGAAGGGGGTCACGAGCATGGGCCGGCAGACTGGCGGATCTTCCTGGACGTCTTCGCCTGGCAGTGCCTCGGCGGACCGCGGCCGGCCGGGCTCAACGAGCACCCCTTCGGCGAGTTGGAGCCGGCCTTCGCGTGGTCGGCCCCGGCGGGCTAAGCCGTGACGGCCACGCTGCTGGCGCTGCTGCTGGCTGGCAGCCGCTACCCCGACGACCCAACCTCGCGGCCGCTGCTGGACCGCTGGCCGGCGTTCGAGACGGTCGCCGGGGTGCAGCCGGCGGGCCACCCGGTCCAACGGGCCGCCGACTACACCGTCAACGAGCTGCGCGCGGCGACGCTGGACGGCGCGCCGGCGACGCTCTGGCGGTTCGCCCCACGACCCGGCCGGGGGGCGGTGCTGTGTTTCCACGACCGCCTCCGCCGGGCGCCGCGGGCCGTCAGCGTGAAGGTCCGCAACGACAGCCCGGAGGCGCTGGTGCTGGCCGTCTCGGCGGCGGAGATCCCCTGGTCCAACGACCTGCCCGGCCCCTGGCGGCAGTGGGCGGTCAACGCCCCCGCGTCGCTACCGGCCGGGGCGACCCAGACTGTCACCTTCGATTTGACCGCCTGGCAACCGCAGCCGCCCGGCCCGCCCGCCGCGCCGCGCTGGCCGACGACCGTCAACCTGCACGCCGGGGCGCTCCACGACGGCGTCGAGTACCGCCTGCTGCTGGCCGACTGGACGGTCCAGTACGACCCCGCCCCGGGCATCACGGCGGTGCGGCTGACGCTGCCGGCGCGCGTTACCGCCAGCCAGCCGGCGGCGCTGCGGCTCCAGGCCAGCGGACTCCGCGATGGGGATCGCGCCGACCTGGAGTGGCGGGCGGGCGAGCGGACGCTCTGGCGGCTGCGCCTCGATCCCGCCCAGGTCGCCGGGCTGGCCGCGGGGGTCGACCTCACCGTGACGGTGCCGTGGTACCTGCCACCCGGGCCGCTGAACGCCGGTCTGGTGGTGAACGGTGTTCGGACGGCCGATCCGCCCGTGCGCACAACCGTGATCAACGGCTTGCGGCCGGCCTTTCCGCAGACCGCGCGGCGGCTCCACCGGGGCCGGCCGACGGTCTTCGTGGACGGTCAGCCGTGGACCTGGGCGGGGTATGCCAGCTACGAGTACCAGCCCGGCAACTTCAACGCCTTCGGCGCGGTGGGCGCCAATCTGCTGGTGGTGCCGCTGGCGGCCGGGCGGCATGTGCATCAGATCGCGGCCAACACCTGTTCGCCGCCCGACGGCTGGGATTACGGTGAGCTCGACGAGCGCGTCGCTCTGGCCCTCGGCGCCAACCCGCAGGCGCGGCTGCTGCTGCGGGTGTCGCTGGCGTTGCCGGTGGCCTGGCTGCAGGAGCATCCCGACGCCATCGCCCGGATCCGCACCCCCAATGGCGACGTGCTCTGGGAAGAGACCGGCTGCCTGGCCCCCTCACTCGCCTCGCGCGACTGGCTGGCGCAACAGCAACGCTGCTTGCAGAGCCTGCTCGAACACTGTTCGCGGCAGCCCTGGGCACGGGCGGTGGTGGGCGTGATGCCGACCGGGCTGGTGACCGAGGAGTGGTTCGCCTGGGGCTGCAACGATGGGCTCTACGGCGACTACTCCCCGGCCACGCAGGCCGCCTTTGGCGGCTGGTGTGCCGCGCAGGGGCTGCCCTGGCGGGCGGTGCCCGCACCGGAGGCGCGGCAGGCGGCGGCGTGGGATGTCTACCCCGACACCCCCGCCGGCCGCAGCGCGGTGGCCTACGCGCGATTCAACAGTGCGCTCAGCGCGCAGGTGATCGGCGAGTTCTGCCGCACGGTCAAGGCGGCCAGCGGCGGTCGGCTGCTGGCGGGCACCTTCTACGGCTACCTGCTGCAGTTGGCTGGCGAGCCGCGGCAGCACCTGGCCGGGCAGTTCGACCTCAGCCGGCTGCTGGCCTGCCCCGACGTCGACTTCGTAGCGGGCATCCCGCTGCACAACTTCCGGCGCCTGGTCGGCGGCTACGACACCTTCACCTCGGCCACTGCCAGCATTCAGGCCGCTGGGAAGGTCTACCTCAACGAGAACGACCTCTTCAGTTGGCTGCACCACGCCCACTGGCAGACGCCCTACGACCCCGCCGACCCGCGAGCCGCCTGTGTTCAGATGCACCGCCGCGCGGTGGGCAACACGCTGGTCCACGGGGCGCTCTGGCAGTGGTTCTCTCTGCTCGCCAGTTGGCACGACGACCCGGCGCTGCTGGCCGAGTTCGGCCGCCAGATCGCGCTGCAGGGCCGCGGCCAGGAGTTCGACCGGGAGGCGGTGGCGGAGGTCGCCCTGCTGGTCGACGACGCCAGCTTCGCGGCCCGGCCGCCCGAGACTCGGCTGCCGTTGACCAACCAGGTCGACCTGTTGCACCACCTGGCGACCGCTGGCGCGCCGGTTGAGGTCTGGCTGCTGCGCGACGCGGGGCGGCTGCCGGCGCGGATCAAGCTGGCGGTGGTGACCGACTCCCCGGCACCGGACGCAGCCGGCCGCTCGGCGCTGCAGGCCCTGCTGGCGGCGGGTGGCCGGACGGTGGTGGTGCTCGGCGCGCCGGGTCTGGTCGATCCGGCCAGCGGCGGCTGGGACCTGACCGCGCCCGGACGGCTGCTGGACCTGCCGCTGACGGTCGACCCGACGCCCCGCCCGGCCGCCACACTGCTGGCCGCCGACGGCCGCGCGGTGCCCGGACCGGCGACCGTCTGCCCCCGGCTGCAGAGCCCGGCAGCGGGCTGGTTACGCTACGTCGACGGCCCCACGGCCGGCCTGGAGCGGGCCCTGCCAGCGGGCGGGCGGCTGGTCTGGAGCGGCGTCACCCCGGCCGCGGCGGAGCTGCCGCAGAGCTGGCTGACCGCGGCGGGGATCCACCGCTACGGCCCGCCCGGCAGCACGGTCCAGGCCGCCCGCGGCCTGGTCGCGATCACCGCCGCGGCGGGCGGCGAACTGGAGCTGCAGTGGCCGACCGCGGTGGCCGTGAGCGACCTCTTCGACGGCTGGACCGCCGCCGGCCGCCAGTTCCGCTGCCCCTTCACGCCCGGCCAGACGCGGCTCTTCGCGGTGCGGCAGTAGGCGCGCCGGGGCCTCAGGCGGCCTGCCAGAAGCAGCGCTTCGGTGAGACGATGGCGCCCTCTTTCTTGAGCGCCTCCATCGCCTTGTCGACGACTTTGCGGTCGAGGCCGGTCAGCTCGAC
>JADZEX010000088.1 GCA_020850355.1 Fimbriimonadaceae bacterium
CGCGGTGCTCGCCGACACGGCCACCGAGCCGACCCACCTCGCCAACCACAACGACCGCCCGGAGGTCCGCGCCGCCCGCCTGCGGGGCAGCGGCCACGCCTGGCGCCGCAGTGACTCCACCGGCCACAACCAGATCTACGTCGCCTTGCCGCTGGTCGTGCCGCCGGTCGACGGGCTGGTCTTGCGCGGTGCGGTCGACGCCACCGCCGCCGAGACCGCGACGGCGGTGATCCAGCGCCGGTTGGTGCTGCTTGGCGCGCTGCTCGCGCTGTTGGCTCTGAGCGCCTCGCTGGGCCTCGCCCGGCAGGTCGCCCGGCCGCTCGAGGAGATGCGTGTGGTGGCCCGGCAGTACGCCGCCGGCGACCTCAGCCAGCGGCTGCAGGACAGCGAGACCTACGAAGTCGCCGGCCTGGCGGCGGCGCTCAACGACATGGCCGCCGAGTTGGACGACCGCATGCGCACCGTGCTACGCCAGCGCAACGAGCTGGAGGCGGTCCTGGCCAGCATGGTCGAAGGGGTCCTGGCCGTCGATCACGACGAGCGCATCATCCGCCTCAACCGCGCTGCCTCGCTGCTCTTCGAGGTCGCCGTGGAGCCAGCCGCCGGACGCACCGTGCAGGAGGTGATCCGCCACGCCGAGCTCCAGCGGTTACTGCGTCGGACGATCCAGACCCGCGAGACGGTTGAAGGTCAGATCGAGCTGCACGGCGACCCAGAGCGGCTGGTGCGGGTTGTCGGGATGCCGTTGCGCGATCATCGCGAGCAGACCGTCGGCGCGCTGCTGGTGCTCGAAGACCTGACTCGCCTGCGCCGGCTCGAATCCGTGCGGCGCGACTTTGTGGCCAATGTCTCACACGAACTGCGCACGCCGATCACGTCCATCAAGGGGTTCGTCGAGACCCTGCTGGAGGGCGAACACGACCCCGCGGCGACGCGCCACTTCCTGGGCATCGTGCAACGGCAGTCCGATCGGCTGCACCAGATCATCGAAGACCTGCTGATGCTCTCGAAGGTCGAAGAGGGCGAGCAGGCCACCATCACGCGCGAGCCGACCGACCTCCGACAGGTGCTCCAGGCGGCCGTGCAGGCCTGCGGGCTGGCCGCCTCGGAGAAGGCCATCACGGTCCATTGCGAGTGCGCGCCACTCCGCTGGTCGGTCAACGCGGCCCTGCTCGAAGAAGCGGTTGTCAACCTGCTCGACAACGCCCTGAAGTACAGCGACCGGAACAGCACCGTGACGGTCCGGGCGACCGCCAACGGCGCGCTCGACATCGCGGTCATCGACCACGGCGCCGGCATCGCTCCGGAGCATCTCAGTCGGCTCTTCGAGCGCTTCTACCGGGTCGACAAGGCCCGCAGCCGCAACCTCGGCGGCACCGGGCTCGGCCTGGCCATCGTCAAGCACATCGCCCGCGCGCACGGTGGGCAGGTCGGGGTGCGGAGCGCCTTGGGCGAGGGCTCGACCTTCACCATCACGCTGCCGCGCTGACGGCTACCAGGCGCCGTCGCTGACCGCGCCACGCAGCCGCAGCAGGGTGGCCTCGTCGAACGGCCCCGGCAGGACCGCCTGAATCGCACTCTGCAGGCTGCCGATCTGCGAGCTGCCGATCGAGATGTTGTGGACGCGGGGATCGCTGTAGAGGTAGCGAATCGCGGCGTCGGCGGTCTCGTGGATCGGACAGCCGAGCACCTCTTCGATGCGGTACCGCGCCGCCTGCACCGGAGCCGGCTGCCTCGCCCAGCGCTCGCCCATCGGGCGGCTGAAGTAGCCCATTCGCGCCGGGCTGCCAGCGATCACGCCAACGTCGTGCTGCACCGCCGCTGGGAGCAGCTCGCGAGTCGCGGCCGACGTCACCAGGTCGTACTCGTAGTAGGTCAACACGGCGTCGAACTCGCCGGTCTGGAGCAGCCGAGCCAGCAGATCCGGCGGGCGGCCGGTGACGCCGATGCCCTCGCACAGCCCGGCGGCCTGGCAGCGGCGCAGACCCTCCAAAGCGCCCCCCGGGCCGATGATTCGGTCGTAGCCGTACTGCTCGACCTCATGGATCTGGAACAGGTCAACTCGCGGCAGCCCGAGCCGTTGCAGGCTCTGCTCGCAACTGCGCAGCACGCCGTCGGCGGTCGGCTGATCGGCGGGGATCACCTGCGACTTGGTCGCGATCCGCGGGCGCCGCGCCGGGGCGATTTGCGACAGCGCGGCGCCGATCACCAGTTCGCTGTCGCCGTACCGGATCGAGGTGTCGATCAGGTCGATCCCCAGCTCCACCGCGGCCACCACGGTCTGCGCTCCCGCGTCGATCGACAACCTGCCATCGCGGCCCCGCAGCCAGGCGCCACCAAGACCGATCGGCCGGACCGGCCAACCGAGTCGACCGAAGCGCCGCGCCGGCAGGTCCGTCAGTTTCAACACATCCGTCATGCGTCCGTCTCTACCGCCGCTGCGGCGGCCCCCGCGGCGGTTGGACAAGACCGCAACTTTCCCTCCCCGGACCCTTGCATTGCTGGGCTGAGAAGGGTTACGCTTCTGCTTGCGGAACTCCCCGCGGCAGGCGGACTCGGCCCGGCGCGTGGGTGACCGTGCCGTACATCATGAATGGGGTGTCGCACCCTAAGGAGGAACCTATGAGCACATCGCGTCGACGAGCTTTCACGCTCATCGAACTGCTGGTGGTCATCGCGATCATCGCGATCTTGGCCGCGATTCTCTTCCCTGTCTTCGCCAAAGCCCGTGAAAAGGCCCGGCAGTCGAGCTGCCAGTCCAACCTCAAGCAGTGGGGTCTGGCTCTCGCGCAGTACACCCCGGACTACGACGAGCGAATCGTCACCGGCAGCGTGGCTGACAACGCCACCTGCGCTGGCGTGCCGCTGCGCAATGGCTGGCAGGGCTGGATCATCAACACGGTCAACCCGTACATCAAGAACGTGCAGATCGGCACCTGCCCGAGCAACCCGGGCAGCGGCATCAACATGAACTGCACCAACGCCCTGACCATCAGCACGTCCTACGGCTTCAACTACGCCGGCTGCGCTGGCCGCTCGTTGGCCGACTTCCAGGTCGTCGCCAGCCAGGTCGTGATGTATGACTCCGACTGGCCCTGGAACGACTGCTGGGGACCCGACAGCGGCTGCGGCTTCCAAGGCCGTGACGTCGCCGCCTTCAAGGCCGGTAGCTGGAACCAGACCTGCGTGCACAACCAGAAGGGCAACTACCTGTTCCTGGACGGCCACGTGAAGACGGTGGACTGGTCGGGCATCACCTGGAGCGACATGTTCGACGTTCCGATGACGGCCACCCAGCGCGCCAACAACGGCACCAAGTCGGTGACGGCGACCTGGATCCCGTAGGACCCGGATAGCCTGACTCTCAGGACGGCCCGGCAGCTTCGGCTGCCGGGCCGTTCGTTTGGGCCGCGCCAAGCAGCCTCGGCGATCCCTTTGCCGGCCCTGGCGGTCTGTGCTACCATGGCTGCTCCGGGAACCTCCTTGTCGGTCGATCTGCCGCCCCTGGTCTTGGCCTCCGCGTCGCCTCGGCGCCGCGAGTTGCTGGCTGGCCTGGGGCTGCGCTTCGCGGTCGACCCGCGGCATGTTGAGGATGACC
>JADZEX010000089.1 GCA_020850355.1 Fimbriimonadaceae bacterium
ATGGTCAGGTCGCGCGTCTCGCCGGCCAGGCGCTGCTCGCCGCGGCGGAGCGACCATTCGAGCGTCACGGTGTCGGTGGCGAAGGTGTCGTTGTAGACCAGTAGCGTGCGGCTGGCCGCCTGGCCGATCGGCAGGGCGGGCGGATCGGGGAACGGGCCGAGGGCGTCGTACTCCTGGTCGAACACCGCCACCGCCGCGAAGGACTTGACCAGGATGTCCCAGGCCACGGCCAGCTCGGCCGGCACGCCCGCACTGCCCTGGTAGCCGCTGTAGAACGGGTTGTAGGGCCGGATATCGAACCAGTCGGCGTAGCGGTAGCCGCGGGTCTGAAGGCCCATCAGGGCGATCAACTCCGGCTTGCGGGCTTTCATGTCGGCGGTTTCGGGGAACAGGAACTCGCCGCAGCCGAGGGGGAGGTCCTGGCGATAGTCCGCCGCCCAGTAGATGTCGTGGCGCATGTCGCGACCGTAGCCGGACGACCGCCCGCCACGCTCCTGGAGGTCCTCGATGGTCCGCACGTAGTGCTTCACCGAGGCCGGCGAGGCGCCGTAGCCCGAACCGTCGCCGTCGAAGATCACCGGTCGGGTGGCGTCAGCGGCGCGGATGGTGGCGGCGAAGTCGGCCAACTGCGCGGGACTGAGTTGATTGACATTGAGCCCCTCGTTTTCGGCCGACCAGAGGACCACGCTGGGGTGCAGCCGGTCGCGGCGCACCAGGCGCGTGAGGTGGTCGCGGCAGGCCGGCAGCCAGTTCGGATGGGTCGGCGCGACGTGGCCCCAACTGGCGTAGATCCCGCTCTCATCGATCACCAGCATCCCCAGTTCGTCGCAGACGTCGAGGACATGCGGCGGCGCCGGGGCGGCGTGGAAGCGGAGGACATTGAAGTTGGCGTCGAGCGCCCGGCGGACCCACGCCGCGGCGCCCTCGCGGGTCTCCAGCGGGCCTTCCGACTGGGCGTAGCTGGGACTCTCGCCGCGCAGGTTGCAGCGGACCCCGTTGAGGTAGAAGTGGATGCCCTCGAACCAAACCTCGCGGAAGCCGAAGCGGTCGAGGCGCCGGTCGAGCCGCGTGCCGGCGGCGCTGGTGAGCACCGTGCGGAGCTGGTAGAGGTCGGGGTGGTCGGGTTGCCAGAGCCGCGGACTGGCCCACGGAGCGGTGACCGTCACGGTGGTGATGACCTGCCCCGGCAGCTCGATCCGGGTCTCCGGCAGCGTCAGCTCGACCGCGCCACCGGCCGCCGGGCGGACCGTCGGCTGGAGCACCGCCGCGACGGTCTCGCGACTGCCGTTGAATAGCTCGTAGGTCACCGTCAGGCGGTGCTGCCGCACGCTGCTGACGATCTGCGCGTCGGCGACGTGGACCGCCGGGCGGGCCCGGAGGGTGACGGTCTGGAAGAGCCCCTTGCGATTGTTGCCGCCGATGCCGTGCGGCACCCAGTGCTGCAGGGCCGGCCGCCAGTCGCGTGCAGGGGCAGGGATGCTGCAGTGGGTGTCGTCCCGGACGCGGACCTCCAGGTGGTTGCCGCTGGAGGGGACCTCGACCAGGCCGGTCAGGTCAAACTCGACCGGTAGCGGCCCGGCGATCTGGCTGCCGGCGAAGCGCTCGTTGACCCAGACTTCGGCGATCTCGCCGACGGCGTCGCAGCGCAGCGCCAGCCGCTGGCCGCCGAGGCTGGCCGGCAGGTCGAAGGTGCGGCGGTAAGTCAGCTCGTGCAGCGGCCGCAGGGCCCGGTCGCTGTCCCAGCGTGCGGGCACCGGCAGGTCGCGGCTGGTGCCGTCGGGCAGCGTCACCTGCCAGGTGCCGTCGAGCGGGACGATGGTCTCTTGCGGCAGGCTGCCGGCGCGTCCGGCCGCCAGCAGCGCGGCGACGCGGGCGGGGCTGGCCAGCGCGCCGATGCCGGATGCCGCCAACAGCCGCCAGCCAGCGGCACTGCTCTGGGTGGTGAGGCGCCGCACCGGCTGCGCCGCGACCGGCAGCGGCCAGGCGGTGACCCAGGCCGGGGTGCCGTCGGGCAGCGGCCGCAAGACCCCTTGGGGAACGGTCCGCGGATCGTCGGTCGGATCGGCCAGCTCGCGATCGCAGCGCAGCGCAACGCTTTGCTGGCTGCCGTCGGCCAGGGTCAGCGTGACCTGCCCGGCGGCGCCGCCCGGCGGCAACGGCCCGTTGGCGGTGTGGTACAGCAGCAGCCCCTGGACCGGCGCACTGAGCCGCCCGAGGGGCTCGCCGAGGACCAGCGGCAGCCCGCCCACGAGGCGCTGCTCGCCAGTCGTCAAGGGCACCAGCGCGCCGGCGGCGTCGCGTGCGGTGAAGGTGAGCTCGACCCAGCCATCGCGCCGGCCGTCGATGCTCAAGGGGCGGTTCCACTCGAGCCGGTAGCATTTCGCCCAGGCGGCCTGGCGCTGGTCGCTGAACTGCCAGGTGCCCGCGGAGCAGGCGACCTGCACCTGCAGGTCGCAGCTCGGTAGCAGCCAGAGCAGTTGCTGCAGGTCGGGCCACTGCACGCCGGCCACTGGCTGGGGTTCGTGCGAGCGCGTGGTCTGGCCGCTGACCAGCGCGGCGTCGAACCGGCTCGGCTCGCAGCGCAGGACCCACTGCAGGTGCTCCGCACCCGGCAACTCACCAAAGGCGAAGTCGTAGCGGAGCTTGATCTGCAGCGGGCTGCACTCGACGGACTCGACGACCCGCCCGCCCGGCGCAGTGTGCAGCCGGGTGAGGCGCTCCCCGGCGGCGGTGGCCCGGCGCTCGAAGTCACCCGACTCCGGCGCCCGCCAGACGCTTTGCCAACCGCCGCTGGCGACCCACGGGGTGTCCAACGCCAGCAGCGGCTGGTCGCCAAAGCACAGCCCGCGCCGCCCGTCGACCTCACCGACCGCCAACTGCGCTCGGCCGGGCACCGCCAGCAGCAGCACCAGCACCGCCCCCAGGGCCACCGCGCCACCGGACATCGGTTTCTCCGCGCCGAGGTCTTGGCCGCTGGGGAGTTGACTTCCTGCTGGCCGCAACGCGATGCAACCGGAACGCAAGAAGTCAGCGAGAGGTGTGGGTAATCAAACCAACGAAGACCGCGCCATCTGGCGGTGTGGGAACCTGTTGGCCCGGGTCAACGCTCTGAGTCGACAGACCCCGCGCGGTGCGGATGACGGTCCGGAGGGAATGCCGTGGGCGAGTGGACCTGGGAGCCTGCGGTGGTCGTCGTGCAGGTCGGATGCAGTCGGAACATGCAGACCA
>JADZEX010000090.1 GCA_020850355.1 Fimbriimonadaceae bacterium
GAGCCCCGAAGGGGCGGCTGAAGCGAGCCCAGGGCAACGCCCTGGGCACCACCGGGCTACCGTGACTCGCGCCGTTGGCGCTCTGCGAATGGAGCCCCGAAGGGGCGGCTGAAGCGAGCCCAGGGCAACGCCCTGGGCACCACCGGGCTACCGTGACTCGCGCCGTTGGCGCTCTGCGAATGGAGCCCCGAAGGGGCGGGTGAAGCGAGCCCAGGGCAACGCCCTGGGCACCACCGGCGCACCTCGAACGGAGCCCCGAAGGGGCGGCTGAAGCGAGCCCAGGGCAACGCCCTGGGCACCCCGAAGCGGGCGACCACGGTGGCGACGACATGCCGGCGCCTGGACTACGGCGGGGCTGGCGCTGTGATTGGCTGCCGGGCCAGGGCGCTCGACGGCGGCAGGGCCGGGTCCCACTGGCCGTAGGTGAGCTGCCCCAGGGTCAGCCACTTGGCATGACCGTCGGCGAAGGCGGTGTTGAGGCCGTCCTGGTGCCAGGCGGTCGGCAGGGCGCGCCGGCCCAGGTAGTGGCCTTGGCCGATCCGCTCGTAGAGGCTGCCGCCGGGGCTGCAGGCGCGGTAGCAGTCGGCCCAGGGGTTGTAGCCATCGCAGAAGGCGACGGCGCTGGCGGGTGCGTCGGCGGCGGCTGGGGGCAGGCGCAGCAGCAGGTAGTTGCTGCTGTAACTGCCCCGCCGCGGACGGTGCGTGTCACGTGAAGGGTCTGTCGTAGAGTAGTCCCAGCCCTCCTGCTCAGGGCAGCGGACCAGGTCGTCCTGCCGCAGGTACGGGCGCAGCGCCCAGAGGCAGGTGTAGTGGTAGCCGTCGATGCTCTGGCCGGTGGTTTGGTCGGCGAAGCAGGCGTAGGCGCCTTGGGGATAGGCGTCGTCGTAGTCCTGCTGGTAACAGGCCAGCGCCGCGCCCAGTTGCTTGAGCTGCGACAGGCAGACGGTCTGCCGCGCTTTGGCCCGGGCGCGGGCGAAGACCGGGAAGATCAGCCCTGCCAAGATGGCCAGGATGGCGATCACGACCAGCAGCTCGAGCAGCGTGAATCCCCGTCTGGGCTTCATGGCTGGCCCTCCGGACGGACTGGCGGGCGCTCGAACCGCAGCGGCGCCAGCCACAGATCGGGCGCCTGGGGAGCGCTGGCTGACGTGAGGCTCGCCGCCGACAGCCGCGGCAGCACGCGGCCCAGGGCGCGCCGCACGTAGGCCGCGTCGACCTGTGCCCAGTTGCGGACGGGCTCGGGCAGCACCCCCGCCAGGAAGCACTGCTGCACCGGCGTCAGCGCGGCCGGCTGGCAGCCAAAGAAGCGCTCGGCGGCAGTGCCGATGGTCTCGGCGCCTAACCCGAAACGGGCCGAGTTGGCGTAGATCTCGAGGATCTGCGGTTTGGGCAGCCGCGCTTCGAGCGCGCCGGCCAGGACGATCTCGTCCACCTTGCGGCGGACCGTCTTCTGGCGCCCGAGCCAGACGTACCGCGCCACCTGCATCGTGATGGTGCTGCCGCCGACGGCCAGCCGGCGGACCTGCACGTTGTGGCGGGCCGCGGCGCGCAAGGCGGGCCAGTCGACGCCGCGGTGCACCCAGAAGTGGCGGTCCTCGGCTGCCACCAGGGCGTCGATCAGGAGCGGCGGCAGTTGCTCGTATGGCGTCCAGCCCGGCCGTGTGCGGAGCGCCGCGACGGCCTCCGGGAGCGTCGCCAAGGTGGCTTCAGCGCGGGCGCTCTGCCAGGTCAGCCAGGCTGCCGGGAGCAACAGCAAAGCACCCGCGGCCAGCTCCGGCCGGGCCGGCCAGCGCCAAACGCGGGACGGTCGAGCGGCCGGTGGCGGCCGGTCGCTGGCGCCGGCCAGCGGCACCGCCAGAGCGATCAGGACGGCCACCAGGGCATTGGCGCCAGTGCGCCGCGGGTCGAGGATCGGGGTGTCGAAGAGCCCGTCGGCGACGACCCCGAGCAGCGCGGCTCGGATGGCCAGCGACTCCCACCACCACGCCGCGGCAGGTAGCGGCAGCCGCCAGAACGCCACGGCGACGGCCAGCAAGGGCAGTAGCCCGAGCAGGCCCTGCTCCGCGGCGACCGTCAGCAGCAGGCTCTTGGCCTCCGTGTTGCCGGGCCGGAAGCCTGCCAGCAGCGGAGTCAGGCGCTCCCGCTGCGCCGCGCCGTAGCACCCCAGGCCATGACCGACCAGCGGACGGTCGCGGAAGCAATCCCAGGCGACCTCCCAGATGGCCAACCGGCCGAGGCTGGAGCGGTCGTTGTCACCCAGCGGCAGTTGGCCGTGAGTCCGCACCAGCAGGGTCGCCAGCAGCACCAGCGTCGAGCCGGCCACAAACCCGGCCCAGCGCCAGCGCCGGCGGCTCGCGGCGCCGGGCCAGCGCGCCAGCAGGCAGCCGCCGAGCGGCAGGACCGCCAACCAGCCACTCCGGCTGAAGGTCAGCAGCAGCCCGAGCGCGGCGGCCAGCGCGATGCTCCACCCCGCCACGCGCTGCCAGCGCCGGGTGGCCTGTTGCGCTAGACAGGGCCCTAGGGCCAGCGCCGGCAGGAGCACGGTCTTCAGTTCATTGGGGGAGCTGTACCCGCCGCTGGTGCGTCGCAGGAAGACGGCGGAGTGGAACTGCCGGTAGTCGACCAGCCAGTACCCGACCGCCAGCGCCGCCTGCAACCCGAGCAGGACGAGCACCCATCGCAACAGCCCCCGGGCGGTTGGCGCGTCGATCCAGAGGACCACCGCGAGCGCTGCGCCGCCGACTTGCCAGATCGCCAGCAGCGGCGGCCAACGCCAGCCGTGGGGCGGGTTCACCACGACCTGCCCCAGCGTGGCGCCGACCAACGCTGCCAGCGCTGCGGCCAGGGCGCCGGCTGGCCCCGGCTGGAGCCCGCGCCACCGCTCCCTGAGCACCACCACCAGCATTGCCGCGACCAGGCAGCCCAGGGCCAGCGTCGCCGCCGCGGCCCCGTCCGGTGAGGTCGCCGCGCCGAGCCCCAGCCCGCGCGCCAGGGCCTCGGCCGGTCGGCGCCAGAGCCCCGCACCGGGGTAGTCGGCCAGCACGCGGATCGCCAGCCACCAGCCCAGCAGCACACCCGCCCCGACCGCCCCACGGCGCTGGCGCGCGTCCGCTCCCAAGAGCGCGGCATCAGGGGCAGTGGCAGTCACGGGGATCCTCCACCGTCCCAACGAGCGGCACGAGCAGGCTGTGCTCCGGCGTGGCGACCCGCACCACCGCCTGCAATGGCCCAGGCGGGACCCGCCGCGGGTCGACGGTGACCTGCACCAGGCTGCCCTGGTCCGACGCAGTCAGCGCTCTGGTGGTCACGATGATGGTCCGATCATCCGACCGCGCCACGGTGATCTCGTCCGCCTGCAGCCCTTTGACGCGTAGCGCCGCTGCCTGTGGTCCTGCCTGTCGCCGCAAGAACCCGAAGAAGATCTCGCGGTCTTCGGGTTGCCACGGGCTACAAACCTCGCCCCGGACGGCAACGGGCAACCCGCCCTTGGCGACTCCGCGGCAGTAGAGCCGGAGCTGTGTATCGAACGGCCCCAGCAGCGGCTGGGAGACACGCACCACAGCCACTGCCTGAGTCGGTGCAGTACGGTGCGCCATCACGCTGAGCCGGCCATCCCGAGTCGTTGCACGGAGGCCATCCAGGTCATCGGGGTGATCTGCCACGAGCCGTACGCTCGCGCGCGGTCCGGAGACCGCGTCGAACTCGCCAAAGTCAATCGCGAGCGGCGACACCACCACTCTGGGAATGACATTCGCACGGACCTCCAGAACGACCGACTGCAGTGGTTCGCCAGAAACGGGAGACGTCGCGCGTAGCACCAGGCGACGACGAGTAGGTCCGTTCGCAAGCGCCGGGTCGAAGGTGACCAGAACGCTGCCAGTTCCACCGCCGGCCAGGTCAGACGTGCGCCTCGTCGCCGCGAAGCAACTGCAGTCGGTCTGGGCCGCCACCAACCGTACCGGCTCGGCGCTCCAGTTGCGCACCTTGTAGCTGTGCTGCAGCACCGCGGACGCATCGATGGTGCCGCACTGCCAGGATGGCGCCTCTACCGACACGAGCCGGCCGGCGTGGACGCGGACGACGACCAGCGCCGTGGCACCAGCCAGACCCGCCAAGCCAGCCAGCCCGCGCCATCGCCGCGTCATGGCTGCCCTCCGGTGCTGGCGCTCCGGCGGCGGCGGCCGAGGATGCCCAGGGCCAGCAGCGCCACGCCGATCGTCGCCAGCCAGACGCGGCCGGGCCACCCCCGGACCGGCGCCGGATCGGGCCGGCGACCCGTCAGAATGCGGTGCTCCCGCTGTTGCAGTGCCTGGCGGTCGGCGTCGTAGGCGAACAACTCACGGTCCGTCAGCAACTGGTCGTGGACCGTGTACTCCAGTGGCGGCCGAAAGCGCCGGTCCATCACGCGGCTGCCGACCGGCATGGCGAGCTGTGCGCAGGCCAGTGGCGGGACCTCTTGAGCCAGGTCCTCACGGGTTTCGTAGGTCACGCCGGCGACCACCTCGCGGGCGCCCTGCGCCGAACTGTACCGGCGGTAGGTCAGCCGTGGGCCCGCCGGCGGACCCGCGTGATAGACCCAGTCCAGCCGCCAGGTGGTCATCGGCTGGGGCAGGCGCGGGCTGGAGAGCTGTTGCCAGAGCGCCACGGGTCGGCCACCATGGGCGGTATCGCAGACCAGGTGGCAGTCGTCGGTACCGCCCTTCACCGCGGCCCGAAAGACCGCTTCGAGGCGGTTGGGACCGACCGCTCGCACAACCACCTGGCGGTAGTAATCGGCGCGCTGCCCGAAGGCGCGGCAGAGACCGTGGGCCAGGGCGACCTCCGGCCACTCCACAGTGGGCCGGTCGACCTGCAACAGTGGTGCCACCCATGGCGCGCCCAGGGGACCCGAACTGCTCTCACGCCGCCCGATCCGGGCGACGATGGCGGCGTTCTGGCGGGCCAGCGCCGCGGTGCTGGGCACCTGGGCGTCGGCCTGGCGGTCAGGTAGGAGCAGCCAGCTCCGGCGCCAATCCGGTGCCGTATCGGTTCGCAACAGGCTGAGCCCGTCCCGACGATGTTGGTAGAGCAGCTCAAACCGCTGCGGCGCGGGCCGGTACGGCGGCAACAGGAGGTCGAGTCGACCTTGATCCCACTGCGGTGGGCGTCCGCCGCTGTGGGCCGTCTGCAACCGGGCGCGGCCCGGCTGGCGCTCCCAGAAGAAGTCATTCCCCGTGAGCGGGTCGCGGACGGCTTCCACCACCCAGCCCTGGCCGATGCTCAACTGCACCCAAGTGCCCGGTGGCCTGGTGCGGTCGCCCAGTTGCTGCCGCGGCCGCGACAGTTCCTGTCGCGTGCCCCGCACGACCCCGCTATTGTGGGCCAGCTCGCTGTCCCAAGTGGCTCGCAACGCCGCGGGCCAACGCGCCGGGAAGGACGGCGGCGGCGCCGCCGCCCAACCGGGTCGCAAGATCAGCCACCAGCACCACAGGGCCGCGAATCGCCAACGCTGCAAGGCAGGCATAGTGGACCCCTCCGGTGCGTCACGACCCAGCCGGCGCCGCGCCGGCGGCGCGGCGCAGGATGGGGACCTCTACTCCGTCGGGCAGTCAGTGACGGTGTAGTAGCCGGTGTGCGTCGCGTACCGGATAGTCCCGTCGTCCTTGCAGGCGCACCCACCCCACCGCCACTCGCACGGGAAGTAGACCCGGTAAGGCCAAGACTGCTCCGCATACCAGCAGGTGGTGTTTGGGTTGCCGGTGTAGACGCATTGCCCTGCGTTGAAGGAGTCGTTGCAGGTGGGCCCGATTTCGCACGGGAAGTCACCGCACGAGTAGACCTGGCGGTAGCCGGCCTCCACGTCCACCTCGAAGCCATCGCACATCGGAACGCTCTGGGCTGGCCACGCGGCGAGCCCCAGGAAGACTGCTCCCAACGCGCTCGCCAACCGAAGCCAACGAGTCATGCGCTTAGTCATCGCTCTCTCCGGCGCGACGTCCACCTGCGTCTCTGGCCTCCCGCGACCCGTCCCGACGCGGAAGCCCCCTACTCGAGCTGACGACGCAGGCACGCTGGTGCGTCGAAGGTGGATCGTCTCAAGGGAAAACCCGCGGATCCCCCGGCGCAACCGATGGTATGGTATCCCTCGACCGGTCCGATGGATATTGAGTTTCTGTGATCTGGTTCGAGAGTCCGGTTTGCTACCCCCGGGCGTTGAGGGCAGCCCTCCTGGACGCAGCATCAGCCCTGCCACCCTAGTTCCTGACTGTTTCAGAACTCCAGACAAGCTCATCCACATACAACCGATACCCCCGCTTGCCGGGGTAGGTATTGAGGTGCAGCCAGCCGTAGGCCGGTGGGGCGGTGCAGGGCACGCTCTGGGGCGGGCCGAGCGGGGTCACGGTGCCGTCGGCCGAGAGGCTGGAGAGTTGGGCGGTCGCCGTGGCGGTGGGGGCGAGTTGGGTGGGCAACCAGAGGGTCAGGCGGTACCAGGTGTCGGCGGTTAGTTCGCCCACTGTGGCGGCCTGCTTATACTGGTGGTCATGGAGCGTCACGCGGAGGCTGGTGAGGCCAATCGCAGCGACCTGGCGGGCCCCGTCGGCGGCGCGGATTTCGAAGCCGCCGCCGATTGACTGAGCGGCGCCATCGACCAACAGGGTCAGCTCCAGCCTGGCAGACGGGGTGGTCGGGTTGGGCAGCGGGCGGCCGCAGCCCCATTGCTCGGCGTTCTGGCCGCTGGCGCGGTCGAGCAGCAGGGCGCGGCCGTCGCGGGCGCGGCAGTTGCTGACCAGCAGCAGGTCGTCGCCCTGCTCGCCCCAGCGGTGGAGCCAGTGGGCCGGGCGGTCGCCCGGGACCTCGCCGCGGAAGTCCTGCCAGAAGAGCGGCGCCGGGCCAGCGCTGAGGGTCAGCCAGAAGCCCAGCAGGGCGCTACCAATAGGTGAAGACATAGGGGTCGGCGCCCTCCCAGCGCGGGTCGTAGAGTCGGGCCCCGTCGGGCCGGTCGCCGGCCAGCCGGGCCGGATCCCAGCCGGGCGCCGAGAGACTGGCCCAGAAGCCCGCGCCGCGGCTGCCCGGCAGCAGCAGCAGCAACAGCTCATTGGCGCCGGCGCGGAGGTCCAGGTCGACCTGGTGCCGGTTCGCCGCCGGCGCGCCGTGCGGGCTCGCGACGCGGTAGACCAGCTCGTCGTTGAGCCAGGCGGCGAGGTAGTAGTCGACCCCCAACCGCAGCCGCGCGCAGCGCGCCATCGGACTGGTGATGGTGGCGGCGGCCCAGACCGCCTGCCCCTCGCGCAGACCACGACCGGCGGCCAGGTCGACCAGGCCGTCGCGGTCGGGCGTCAGCGCGGCCCAGGCGGCGCGGCCGGCGAGCGCCGGGAGTTGGCCGCCAAGGCTGGTCAGCACCGCGGCGGGGGGACCCTGGACGGTGACCGCCGGGCCGACCCGCCAGGCGGGCAGGTCCTGGAACTCGGCACCCAACACCGGGCTGGTCAGCCGCCTCGCGACGGCCTCGCCAGCCGGCAGGCCGGCCGCCGTCAGGACCTGCGCCAGGAGCTGGGTGAGCCGCTGCACGCTGAGCTGCACCGCGGCGCGGCGGGCGGCGTCGTCGGGGTAACGGTCAGCCAGCGCGGCGGGCGACAGTTGCAGGAAGACCTCCCAGCCCGGCCCGCTGACGCGCCGTGCGGCGAGGCCGTCGGCGAGGACCTCGACGCCGGCCGGCTGCCCGGTCGACGCGAACCCATCGACGCGCAGTTCGTCGCGCCAGCGCCAGAGGCCGAGCCCGCTGCCGGTGAACGGTGCGCCGCTCGGCGGCGTGGTCCGGTAGAGCCGCACCGGAGCGCTGGCGAAGCCGAGTCGGGTGAGTTCGGCCGCCGGCCGGGGCAGCCAGATCACCCGTCCCCCGGCGGCGGCGAAGCGCCGCACGGCGGCTGGGTCGACCGTCGCGGCCTCGCCGATCAGCAGCACCGCGTCCGCTGGTTTGGCCAGGTCAGGCGGGCCGGCGGTGACTCCCAGGTCGGTCAGGAGGGCCGCACCGGCTGGCCCGCCGGTGTACTGCGCCCGGCGCGGCGCCGGCAGGGGGCGTTGCAGGTCGAGCACCAGGTTACGAGCCAGCGTGGTGGCGGCCGGGTCGGCGCCGACGCGGTCGGTCAGGTCCAGCGTCGAGCAGAGCAGCTCGCCGCGGCCGACCTGCCAGCGCAGCAGGGCGGTGTAGTCGAGGTCGAACTCGCCGACCAGCTCGGCGCGGCTGCCGACCACCTGCGGCAGGCGCAACAGCAGCGAGGCCAGGGCGTGGGTGTTGCTGCCTTTCGGGGCGTGCTGCGCCTGTTGCTCACGGGCCTGGCGCCCGGCCGGCAGCAGGTCGGGCGCGCCGCGCCAGTTGACCAGATCCGCGGGTTGCAGCCCGGCGCTGACACCACCCAGCCCGGTACGGGCGTAAAGCCGCCGGGGCATCACCTCAAGCACTTGCAGCCCGAGACCCTCCCAGACGCCCGCCTCCTGCTCGGCGAGCAGCACCCGCAGCCCGCGGGCCAGGGCGGCCTGGCCGAACGGCAGCGGCCGCCCCGGCTGCAGCGCCTGCCGCCCGATCACCAGCACGCCGCGCTCCGGCAGCGGCTGTCCCGGCGTCCAGGCGGTGCAGCGCACGCCCAGGCTGCTCAGCCAGGGCACGGTCCGGCCGACCGGATCCCAGACCAGCCAGGTCGGGGCCGGCGTCAGCCGTGGTGTAGGCGCGAAGACCTGCAGCGGCAAGGAGTCGGTCGCCACCGTCGCGGCCTCCCGGCGGACGGTGAGCTCGAGGCGCAGCTCGGTGCGCGCCGCGACCTGTGGCAAGGTCAGCGTGAACGGCAGCAGGCGGATGTCGCCGGGTCCGAGCGTTGCCGTGAGGCTGCCCTGGGCGCGGGTCTGGCCCGTGGCCGTGACCAGCCGCCAGGAAGCCTGGGCGGCGAGCGGGCCGGGCCCGTCCCAGACCAGCGCCACCTGCTTCGTGAGGCGCTCCCCGCTGCGGTAGGCGTGCGTCTGGTCGGTGTGTTGCGGATGCCCCGCCAGATAGGCCAGCAGCGGCTGGTTCTGGGCGCGATAGAGGTCCCAGCCGGGACCAGCCCAGGCCGGTTTGGTGGTCAACGGTTCCGGCAGACTGGCATACCTTCCAAAGACATTACCGCGATAGCCGGGCGGGTCGCCATAGGCCAGGCCCCAGTTCCAGTACATCCAGCCGCCATTGACGCCCCAGGTGCGCCAGGCCCGGTCGGTGGCCGTCACAAACAGTTGCTGGAAATCCCAGTAGCCCGGGTAGTCGGCCAGATCAACCGCACTCATTGCTCCGTGGCCCGAGGTGTTGGCGAGGCCATAGTCGACGGTTCTTCGCAATCCAGCGAGTCCTTCGCGGCGATAGGCGACATCTCCCTGATAGATCGCCAGGTACTCGGTCAGCAGGAAGCGGCTACCCTTCCAGAAGTTGGCGGTGTAGGGCTCCCCGAACTCGACGGCGGAGTAGGGCAGCTCGCCGTCGGTGGCCCACTGCTGCGGCCAATCTTGGCGCTCTTGCAGTGGCACGAAGTTGAGGTACACATTGGAGGTGGAGAGGTCCCCGGTGCTGCCATCGGCGTGGGAGAAGACCAGGCGGGTCGGGTCGAGCTGCCGGGTGAGCTGGCAAGCCCGCTCGATCACTGCCGCCTGCGGCCCCTGTTTGGCCGGGCGGCGGCCCATCCCGGCGGCGTGGATGTTGGCCGGCGGGCAGTAGCTGTTCATGCCGACCGCCCAGGCCAGCACGCAGGGGTGCTGGCGGTAGCGGCGGACCCAGCGGGCCAGCTCGCGCTGGTAGTCGGCGGCGGCCCGCGGATCGCTGAGCAGCGCCTGCCGCAGGTTGGCGATCGATGGCGCCGGCAGCGTCAGGCCGCAACCCTGGGCGTCGAGGTGGTCCAGCAACGCGTCGTCGTAGAGCGGAGTCTCCGACCAGTTGCCCCACCAGGCGCTGGGGTTGGGCTGGATCTGGATCACGTTGTAGCCCAGCAGGCGGTACAGCGAGAGGCTGTTGACGTTCAGCCCCAGCGGCATCACCAGGCGCCACCGGCTGGGGTGGCCGTTCAGCAGCAGTTGGCGCCCGGCGGTCCAGATCTCGCGGAAGCCGAAGGTCTGCGGGGGCAGCGCCTCGACCAGCTTGCCGTCCCGCTCCAGCCGCAGGTGCAGCCGGTAGAGGTGGGCCGCCTCCAACTCCCAGGGCGTCGGGTTGGCCCAGGGCACGATCAGGCGCTGCACGCTGCGGCCGGCCGGCACGCTGACCTGCTGCGCCGGTAGCTCCAGCGCCGGGCGACCGGCGAGCTCCTGGACCTGCCCGGCCAGCGTCACGGTGACGGCAGTGGCGGCGTCGAGTTCCACATCGACCGTCAACTCGCGCCGCCGCCAGGAGGTCTGCACGAAGGTATCGGTCACCGCCACCGGTCGCGGCCAGGCGAGCAGCGTCACCGGCGCGGTGATCCCGAGCGGCCACTGCCCCAATGGCTGGTCGGCAGCGCGGGCGGTCCGGCGCAGCGGGTCGTCGGCCAGGCCGCGGGAGAGGCCGTGGTAGTCGCGGGTCACGTAGACCCGCAGCGTGTTGGCCTGGCCGCAGCGCAGGTGCGCCGTCAAGTCGACCTCGCCACCGGGGCGCAGCAGTTCGGTGACTCGCTGGTCGTTGAGGTAGACGAGGGCGTCGCCCTCGATCCGGCGGAAGTCGGCGAGGATCCGCTGGCCCTGCCAGTGGGCCGGCGGCGTGACGCTCTGGAGGTACCACAAACGGTGGACCGTGGCGTGGTCGACCGCCCGCCAGGGCGGCTGCCCGACCGGCTGGGTGCCGCGCCAGTCGCGGGCCGGGAAGGCGGCCCAGGCGGTCGGGTCCGGCGCCTGATCCGGACCTGCGGCCGGCTGCACCTGCCAGGTCTCAGGCAGCACCAAGGCCTCGCGCGCCGCACCGCCGCGCACCAGGAGCCCCAGTCCGGCGACCGTCCACAGCCAGCGTCGTAGCATCGCGGTTCTCGCGACCGGTCACTTGGGCGCAGGCGCCCGCAGGACCTCCCGGAGCTGCGCGATTTGGCCCGACCAGGTCGGGTCCTCCGCGACGTTGTGCCACTCGCCCGGGTCACTCTGGTGGTCGTACAGCTCGCGGGCCGGGCTGCCCTCCGACCACTCGGTGTAGCGCCACCGCGCGGTGCGGACCGACCGGCCGCTGAGCCTGCCGCGCTGCACCTGGGTGTAAGCCGGGCGGTCCCAGGCGGCAGTCGGCTGGGCCAGCAGCGGCCGCAGGCTGACGCCCTGCAGCGCGGCCGGCGGCGGCAGCGCGGCGTAGTCGGCGATCGTTGGGTAGAGGTCGAGCAGCTCGACCGGCGCGGGGCAGCGGCCGGGCCGGTCGGGACCGGGCGGTCGGATCACCAGCGGTACCCGGGCGCTGTGCTCGTAGAGCGTGTCCTTGTTCCACCAGCCCCGCTCGCCGAGGTGGTAGCCGTTGTCGCCGAGCAGGATCACCAGCGTCGAACGCCACAGGTCGTGGCTGGTCAGGGCGGCCAGGACCTTGCCGAGTTGGGCGTCGGTGAAGGTCAGGCCGGCGTAGTAGGCGCGCCGGAACTCGCGTCGTTCGGCGTCGCTGAACTGCGCGAAGATGCCGCGGGCGCCGGCCGGGATGGTCTGCGGCGTGTCGGGCGAGGCGTCGGCCGGGTCGCGGTGTACGGCGATCTGGTCCAGCGGGTAGCGGTCAAAGTACTCGGCGGGTGCCACGAAGGGGTCGTGCGGCTTGTTGAAACCGACCGCCAGGAAGAAAGGCCGCTCGCCGGCCTGCTCCAATCGCGCGATGGCCCGGGCGGCGATCTGTCCGTCGGGCTGATCGTCAGCGCCCCCTTCGGCGGCCCGCCAGGCGCACCAGGCCAGCTTGCCGGCGGTCAGGTTGCGGCCCGTCCCGCGGCGGCCCAGTGCGGTCGCCTGCGGCTGTTCGCAGACCTCCCAGGCCGTCGCGTCGTAGGTCGGCTGGTGGTAGATCTTGCCGTAGGCGGCGGTGCTGGCGCCGTGCTGCCGGAAGAGCTGCGGGAGGGTCAGCCAGTCGGGATGCTGCTGCCGGAAGTCGGTGTTGTTGTTGAGCACCCCGGTCTGGTCGGGCCGGCGGCCGGTCAGCAGTGAGGTGCGGCTGGGGTTGCAGACCGGGTACTGGCAGTAGGCCCGCTCGAAGAGCACCGCGCGCTGCGCCAGGGCGTCCCAGTGCGGCGTCTGGACCGCGGTCTGACCGAAACAGGCCAGCTCGGGCCGCAGGTCGTCGAAGGCGACCAGCAGGATGTTGCAGGCCGGCATGACGGCAGCCCGCGCCGCTCGCCGCAACGGTGCGGCGGCGACCCCGGCGAGGATCTGCTGGCAGAACCGGCGGCGATCTGGCATGCTGCACTCCAACGGTCCGGCGAGACGATAGCAGCCGGCGGCCGGGGCCGCAAGCGGCCCGCAGCAGCGGCCGTCGCCGGTGTTGAGCGGAGTCGTCGGCGGAGCCGCACCGCACGGAGGCGTGATGTCCACAGCACAGTCCCGACGCACCTTCCTGGCGACCGCCGCCGCGGGGGCGGGCCTCTTGGCCTGCAGTCGGCGGCTGCCGGCGCAGCGGCGACCGAACGTGATTCTGCTGCTGGCCGATGACCTGGGCTACGCCGATCTCGGCTGCCAGGGCTGCCGCGACATCGCCACGCCGGCGATCGATGCGCTGGCGACCGGCGGGGTGCGCTGCACCGACGGCCACAGCAACCACCCAGTCTGCGCGCCGACCCGGGCGGCGCTGCTGTCGGGGCAGTACCAGCACCGCTTCGGCTTCGAGCACAACCCCGGCCCGGCCGAGCAGGCTGACGCCGCTTTCGGCCTGCCGCGGGAGGTGCCACTGTTGCCCGAACGTCTCAAGGCGGCCGGGTACGCCACCGGCATGGTCGGCAAGTGGCACGTTGGCTTTCGCGAGGGACTGCGCCCGCACGAGCGCGGTTTCGACAGCTACTTCGGCTTCCTGGGCGGCGCTCGAAGCTACTACCCGGACAACCCCAAGGCCGACCCGCTGGTGCGCAACGGCGAGCCGGTGACCGCCGAGCGGGAGTACCTCACCGACGCCTTCGCCCGCGAGGCGGTGAGCTTCATTGAGACGCACCGCCGCGAGCCGTTCTTCCTGTATGTCGCCTTCAACGCGGTCCACGGACCGCTGGAAGCGGCCCGTGCCTACGAGGCGCGCTGCGCCGGCATCACCGATCCGAAGCGGCGAACCTACGCGGCGATGCTGACGGCGCTGGACGATGCGGTCGGCCGGATCGTCGGCAGCCTGGACCGCCACGGCCTGCGGCAAGACACGCTGGTGCTGTTCATGAGCGACAACGGCGGGCCGACACCGCAGACGACCAGCCGCAACGACCCGCTACGGGGCTTCAAGGGCCAGGTCTACGAGGGCGGGATCCGCGTGCCGTACCTGCTCAACTGGCCGGGCAGGCTGCCGGCGGGGCAGGTCTACGGCGCGCCGGTGGCTGGCTTCGACCTCCACGCCACGGCCCTGGCGGCGGCCGGCGTGAGCGTGGCGCCGGGGCAGGCGATCGACGGCGTCAGCCTGCTGCCGTTCGTCAGCGGGTCGCCGACGGCTGTGCCGCACGAGCAGCTCTGCTGGCGCGCCGGCACGCAGCACGCCGTGCGGCAGGGCGACTGGAAGCTGCTGCAACTGCCCGGCGGGCCGCCCGAGCTGTACAACCTGGCCACCGATCTCGGAGAGCAGACCAACCTGGCCGCGCGCGAGCCGGCCCGGCTGGCCGCGCTGCAGGCGGCTTACACGGCCTGGGACCAGCAGATGGCAGCGCCGCGCTGGAAGCGGCACGACGGTCGCGGGCAGGGCGGTCTGGGGCAGCGTTTCAAACAGCTCGATCAGGACGGCGACGGCCGCCTGACCCGCGATGAGGTGCGACAGCAGGAGCTGTTCGACCGCGCCGACGCCGATCACGACGGCGTGGTCACCCAACGCGAGGCCCGGGCCTGGCGCGCCGCCGATCCCGACGACGAGTAGCCCGGTCGCGCAGGGTTGCCGGCGGCGCCGCCGAAACGGCCCGCGAGCGCCCCGAGGGCGGTGAGGCGACGATGCTGTCTGCCTGCTGGTTGCTGGCTCTGACCTTCAGCCTGGCGCCGGACGACGACCTGGCCGCGCGGCTGGACTTGGACACTCCGCGCTGGGACGCGCCGCGGGCGACGCTGCGGCGACCGGCGGACGCCACGGGCCAGACGATCCTGCGGCTGCGGCTGCGCGAGCCGGCGGGCGACTACGCGCCGCTGAGCTGGCGCGGCGACGACACCTGGTACGGCTCGCCCTACTGGAGCGGCCCGAACTGGACCCGCGTCGGCCGCGACTGGCAGCATCCGGGCGAGGCCACCCCCAGCGTACGCTGCTGGCGCGCCCCGCGCGCGGGCGCCGTGGAGGTCACCGGCCGCGTTCGTAAGCTCCACCTCGACGGCGACGGCGTGCGAGTCAGCATCGTCCACAACGCCGCTGCAGTCTGGCAGGCCGAGCTCGACGGCCGGGACGGCACCGGCCGCGAAGCGCGGCTTGAGCTGACCGTCCGGCAGGGCGACACGTTGCGTTTCGTGGTCGAGAAGCGTGGCCAGATCTTCTGCGACACGACGGGCTGGGACCCGACCGTCAGCTACCACGGCGAACCCGCCGGGCCGGCCTCGGCCGCGTTCGGGTCGGCGCAGGGCGGTGGCGGCTGGTCGTACGAGCTGCACGGCAGTGCCGACGGCAGCGTGCCGCAGCCGCGGCTGCTTGGACTCGACCGCCAGGGCTGCCTGCGAGAGGTGGCGCTCACCGGCGGCGCGACCGTCGCCTGGTCGGCCGACGAGTTCCTGCCGGCCTGGCTGCTGGCCGACGGCGACCGCTCGGGGCTGGTGCTGCGCGCGGCCGCCGCGGCCGACCTGACGGCCGACTGGGGCGCTGACGGCTGGCTGACGGTCAACGTGGCGGCCCCGGGCGGGCTGCTGCTGGAGCGCCATCGCGGGGCTCGCGCCGCCGGGCTGCTGCGCCTGGGCGCCGCCCTCGCCGCGCCGGCGCGGGACACCTTCGAGCAGCTCACCAGCTCGCTCCGCTGTCCGCCCGACTTCGACCTGCTGCTGCTGGTGCAGGCCGAGTGGCGGCGCGAGGACCGCCTCAGCGAGACCGTGGACTCCTACCGGTCGGCGCAGCAGGCCCAGGCCGCCCGGCTGCTGGCCCTGGGCGGGCAACCGCCCGCGGCGGCGGCCGGCGATCTGCCCGGCTGGCGGCGGCACTGGCTGCGCACCCGCCTCGCCAAGCGCGATGCGCTGCTGGCCCAGCCACTGGTGCCGCGCGGGCCGCTGCTGTTCTGCCGCCGGGCGCAGCCCAGTTACAGCCACCTGGTGGGGCAGTACTTCGGGTGGCGGCAGCGCCCGGGTGGCGATCTGGCGATCCTGGAGCAGCCCGGCGAGTCGCTCCGGGCGCGCGTCCTGGTCGGTCCGCAGTTGCCGCCCGGCAGCTTTCTGGAGCCGACGCTGTCGTACGACGGGCAGCGCGTGGCCTTCTCCTATGTCGAGACGCCCGCCGTCGCTCCGGTGGCGACGACCTTGGCGGTCAATGAGGAGGGCGACGGCACGGGTTACTTCCACCTCTGGGAGATCGGCGTCGACGGCCGCGGGCTGCGGCAGCTGACCAGCGGCCGCTACGACGACCTGATGCCCTGCTGGCTGCCCGACGGCGGGATGGCCTGCGTCTCGACGCGCCGCAAGGCCTACTCGCGCTGCTTCGGCGGCGGCTTCAGCCGGCGCTGGCACAGCTACACCCTGCACCGGCTCGAGGCCGCCGGTGAGCCGCGGATCCTGTCGGTCAACGATGTCAACGAGTGGTTCCCAACCGTCGGCCACGATGGCCGGCTGCTGTTCGCGCGGTGGGACTACATCGACCGCGACGCCGTGACCCACCAGAACCTCTGGGCGGCGCGCCCCGACGGGACCAACCCCGTGGCGGTCTGGGGCAACGCCGCTCCCGCGCCGCACTGCACTTTTCAGGCGAAGCCGGTGCCCGGCAGCCGGCGGATTGTCTTCATCGCCTCGGCGCACCATGCCATCACCGGCGGGCCGCTCTGCCTGCTCGACCCGGCGGTGGACCCGAATCGGCTCGACGCGGTGCGGCGCCTGACGCCGGGACCGTTGCCGGAAGCTGAGGCGGGCGCCGTCAGCGAGTACTACAACGCCCCCTGGCCGCTCTCGGAGGACCTCTTCCTGATCGCCTACAGCGCCGACCCGCTGGTCTTCGAGGGGCAGCACCCGACCACGCCGAACCCGGACCACGCGCTGGGGCTGTACCTGCTGGACGCCGCCGGCAACCGCGAACTGCTCTATCGCGACGGCGAACTGAGCGCCACCAACCCGCAACCGCTGGCCGCCCGGCCGGCGCCGCCGGCCTTGCCCAGCAGCCTGCCCGCGGCGGCGCCGAGTCACGGCGAGCTGCTGCTGACCGACGTCGCGCAGGGCCTCGGCGACGTCGATCCGGCCGAGTTGCGCAGCCTGCGGGTTGTCGAGGTGCTGCCGAAGACCAGTTGGCTGGCCAACTGGCCCCGGATCGGCATTGCTGGCGAGGAGAACGTGCGGCGGATCTTGGGCGACGTGCCGTTGCAGCCCGACGGCTCGGCGCGCTTCCGACTGCCGGCGCTGACGCCGGTGCTGTTCCAGGTGCTGGACCGGCAGGGGCGGGCGTACCAGACGATGCGCTCGACGACCTACCTGCAGCCTGGCGAGCGGACCGCCTGCGTCGGCTGTCACGAGAGCCCAACCACCGCCTCCTACGCCCCCCGCGGCCGGCCACTGGCGCTGCGGCAGGCGGCGCAGGAGCCACAGCCCGGGCCGCTGGGCGGCCAGCCCTTCAGCTACCCCCGCCTGGTGCAGCCGATCCTCGACCGGCGCTGCCTGCCCTGTCACGGCGGCGCTCAGCCGGCCGGCGGCAAACTGCTGACTGACGCGGCGCACGAGGGCTTCAGCCGCAGCTACTGGACGCTCTGCAGCGGCGACGACCCGGCGCTGGTGCCCCGCTATGCGCAGCGCAACCAGGTCCAGGCGACCGCGCCCGGCGGCCAGATTGGGGCCCGCGGCAGCCGCCTGCTGCAGCTCCTGGCCGACCACCACGGCGTGCGGCTGGAGGACGCCGAGCGGCGCACGCTGGCCGCCTGGATCGACCTCAACGCCGTCTACCGCGACGACTATGCCGAGCCGCCCGCCGTGGCGAGTCGCTGACCGTCAGCGGCTCAGCAGCGGCTCGACCCAGATCCCCCAGTCGCTGCTGTTGCCGTCGCCAGCGTCCTCGACCAGCAGCTCCAGGCGCTGCACGCCGGCCAGCTCGACGGTCGCCTCGCGGCGCATGTGGTCGCTGACCTTGGCCGAGCGGAAGAGCTCGCGGCCGTCGCCGCGGATCACGAAGACGACGCTGCCGCCGGCGCCATCCTCGAGGCCGTAGCCGGTGGCCAGCCGGCGCCAGGCACCGCCCAGGCGGACCTCGTGACGGGCCGGCGCGTGAGCGTACAGCCCGCGCTCGCAGACCGTGCCGCCCAGGCTCAGGAACGGCTCGCCGCGCTCGGTGGGCACCTGGTCACGCAGCGGTGGGCCCCAGCCGGTGCGGGCGTCGGCCCACGCGACCGTCGACAGCGCGACGGTCGTGGTGGTGGCGGGCAGCGTCGCCAGGGCGACCGGCGGCACCGGCTGCAGCAGGCGTTGCAGCAAGTCGAGCCGGCGGCCGAGTTCGGCATCCTGTGGCGCGGCGGCCCGCGCCGTGGCGGCGGCGGTGCGCAGGGCGGCGGCGTCCGATCTGGCGAAGGCAACCACCGCCGGCGCCAGCAGTTGGGTCCGCCGGAGCGGCGCCAGGTCCGGGCGGCCGGCCGCATCGACGGTCAAGTCCCAGCGCTGGTAGCTGGCGCTGCCGTCGGTCAGGCAGGCCCGCAGGCGGATCTGCGTCGGGCCGGGCTTGAACTCGCCGACGCCGACCTCGAAACGGCCGTCGGCGGCCACCGGGGCAGCCCACGAGACCGCATCGTAGTCCGCGGCAGGGGTCACCGGGTCCTGATAGGCAACCACCCCGTAAGCGGCCGGGCGGGCCGCCAGGCGACCGCGCAGGACCACCTGGCCAGCCTCCTGGCTGAACTCGACGGCCTGCAGCTCGCAGTTTGCGGCGCTGGTCGGCGCGGGCTGGCCGGTGAACAGGGGGTGCTTCGCCAACGGCCAGGCGCTGGCGGCGCTGAGCACACTGCCGGGACCTTCGCCGCGTTGCTCCTCACCGTAACTGTGGTTGCCGGCGCCCATCAGCGACCGCGGCACCGCGCGGCCGGCGCCGGGCTCCTTGTCGTGGGGCAGCCCCAGGGCGTGGCCCAGCTCGTGGGCCACGCCGCCCAGGTAATGGCTGTTGAACTCGCCAAGGCTGCAGGGCCGCATGTAGTAGCCGCCCGGCTCTTTCGACGACAGCTTGGCGGGATCCAGGCGGGGGTCGTCGTAGACCCAGCAGGTGCCGCTGGTGGCACTGCCCCCGCCGACGTACGGCCCCACTTCGAGGGCCTTGCCGTCCTGCCAGTCGAGCAGCACCTGGAAGATGATCACGTGGGTCCGTTGCGGGTCCAGGCCAGCGGCCTGCAGCACCGGCCGCACCTCGGCGGCGACCTGCCCCGCGGCGTTGCGCCCGTACGAGGCGGCCGGGCCGTGGGCGTCGACGCGGTGGACCAGCAGCTTGCCCGCCGCATCGCGAGCCAGGTCGAAGGTCAACCGACCAAAGCCGTGGGCCGCCATGCCGCGGGCGTAGAACTCCCGGACCTCCTGCATGATGCGGTCGATCCGCTCGACATAGCCGGGGATCGGCTGACGGTCGGCCGGCACGAAGTAGGCGACCTGTAGCAGCGGTCGCGGACCGGGGGCCAGCAGCGTGGCGGACGAGAGCAGGGCGGCCAGGGCGAGACTCATCGGATCACCTCGCAGAGTGCGACGATTGTAGCGCTGGCCGCGGTTCCCGAGAAGCGCTGGGAGGAGCCGGCCGGGCGCGGCGAAGCGGCTGGCGGGAGACGACGATGCGCCGGACCGGGCTGCTGCTGCTCCTGACCGTGGCCACCCTGCGCGCCCAGACCGGGCCGGGCGGCGAGCCGGGTTCCTGGCTCAATGCTGCCGACCTCGGGGCGTCGGGCTCGGCCTTCACCACCACCGCCACCACCACCGCGGGTGCCAAAGACATCACCGTCGCCGACATCGGTGACCTGAAGGTCGGGCAGGGGGTAATGATCAGCCGCTGTCTGGTGCGCTACACCAACCCCAAGTTGTGGGGTCCGCGCGCCAAGTACGGCGCCAGCCAGCCGCTGGGCGACAAGGTGGAGATCCGCGGCTACGACGGCGCGGCCGGGAGTTGGATTGTCTACGCCCTGGACGTGCTCCCCGGCACCCCGGCGCAGTTCCGCTGGAGCGACGACCTCGGGCGCACCTGGCACCCGCCGCAGCCGCTGACTCGCGACTGGGTGACCCTCAGCGGCGGCACCGAGGTGCGCTTCCAGGAGTTCGGCTGGTCCGACGGCTACACCGTCACCTTCAGCGCACGCGACCAGCTCGTGACCCGCATCGAGGCGATTCACGGGACCACCGTGACGCTCCGCGAGGCGCCCAACCGCAGCGCTGGCGACGCCGTGCTGCGGCACTGTGACGACGCCGCGTTGCAGGCGGCGATCGACACCGCGGTGAAGCAGCGGCAGCACCTCTATATCGCGCCGGGTACCTATCGGCTGACCCGCAGCCTGGCGGTCCGCAACGCTGCCGGAATGCGGCTCGAGACCAGCTCGCCGGAGCACACCACGCTCGACATCAGCGAGGGCGAGGGGAGCTGCTTCGCGCTCTACGGCGGGACCGACATCACGCTGCGCAACTTCAAGATGGTCGGTCACACCGGCTTCGCCGACCGCGACATCGCCGGCTACTTCAACACCCTCGGCGCGCGGGGCATCTGGGGCTTCTACCTCAAGAACTCTTGCGCCGTCAGCATGGCCGCGCCGGAGCGGGTGCTGATCGAAAACTGCCACGGCACGCGCATGTCGTGCGAGTGCTTCGTCTCAGGCGGCCCCAGTCGCGGCCTCGCGGCACAGCCTAACGAGCGGCACACCAAGTCGCTGACCTACCTCCGCTGCTCGGCGATCGACTGCGGCCGCAACGGTTTCAACGACTGGAACATCGGGCCCGAGAACACCAACATCCTGAACTGCCGGATCGTCGACGTGGGGGGCTGCGCCTGGGAGAGCGCCTCGCGCTTCGTGCGGTTCGTCGGCAACTATGTCCGCAACGCCGGGACGGTGGCGATTGGCAACCTGGGGGTGGACAACCGCGATCCGACCTGGGCCGAGCTGGGCTCGGGCCAACACGTCGTCGCCGACAACGTCTTCGAGGGGCGGGTGCCCTACGGCATCTGCGCCATCCGCACCGCCCGCGGGGCGACGCAGGTGATCATCCGCCACAACACCTTCGTCAACTTTGGTTCGCCGGCGATCGAGGCCAGCGGGCTGGTGACGCCGAACGAGTTCCCGTCGGCCAACACCAGCATCGTCGGCAACATGTTCGACATGACCGACCGCAGCGCCGGCCCGCGGGTGGCGATTGACGTCAGCGCCGCCGACACGTTGATTGCTGACAACCAGATCGTCGTCCGGGGCGCGGTCGACCCCAACGTCACCGCCCTCCGACTCACCGAGCCGGCGCTCAACGTGACCGTCCACGACAACCTGATCCGCGGCTGCGGCACCGGCATCCGCACCACCCGGTCCGGGGGCCGAGTCGGCGAAGTGGTCAGTCCGACCGAGTTCGTGCCGTCGCTGCGGACGGTGGCCGGCGAACGCGGCCGCGCCACGCCGGGCAGCGGCGACCGGCTGGTCTGGACCGCCGCCGCGCCGTGGCAGGTCTCGACGGTCACCTCGTTCGACCCGGCGACGTTTCGCTACACGCTGGCCGCGCCGCGCGACAGCAAGGTGGGGGAGCCGTTTGAGGTGATCCCGGCCGCTGGCCCGCGCTGGCTGCTGCACCACAACACCGTCGAAAGCTGCAGCGCGCCGCTGGTCTTCGATTCCTACGGCGGTGACAGCGCCATCGTGCGCGACAACCTCTTCGCGCGGGGCGAGGCCAGCGGGGTGCAGCAGGCGGTCGAGCTGCGCGGGCGGTGCGACCTGCTCGACAACCGCTTCAGCGGTTTCGACGAGCCCGACAGCACGGTGCTGGCGCTGTTTCCCGGCAAGCTGGGCGACCTCTCGCCCAGCCTGCTGCGCGGTAACGTCTTCCGGCGCTGCCGCACACCCGCCACCGCGCCGGTGCCGGAGCTGTGGACCCCGGCCGACGCCGCGGCCAACGTGGTGTTGGACGCTGTGCCGTAGCGCCCGCCGTCTGGACAGCGCCCGGCGATTGTGCTTTCATCGCGCCGGTCCGTTCGAGCGTCGGCCGCTGGGCCGGGCGTTGCTGAGTTGGACAGGTTCGTGGGGAATGCGAGGAGCAGGCCATGAGTGAGATTCGGATCGGCTTCGTGGGCGTGGGGCAGATTGCCAAGAGCCACCTCAAGCAGTACCAGGGCGTGCCCGGCGCCAAGGTGGTCGCGGCGACCGACATCAACCCGGACGAGCTCGCCCGTGTCGCCGCCGAGTACGGCATTGAGCATACCTACAGCGACTTCCGCGAGATGCTGCAGCGGGACGACCTCGATGCGGTCGACGTCTGTCTGCACAACAACTTCCACGCCCCGGTGACCATCGCCGCGTTGCAGGCGGGCAAGCACGTCTACTGCGAAAAGCCGATGGCCGGCGCCTACGTCGACGCCGTGGCGATGCAGCAGACCGCCGCCGAGACTGGCCGCAAGCTGCACATCCAGCTTTCGACGCTCTACAGCAAAGAGGCCAAGATCGCCAAGAAGCTGATCGACGAAGGCCACCTGGGCACGGTCTACCACGCCCGCAGCACCGGCTTTCGGCGGCGCGGCCGGCCGTTTGTCGATGGCTACGGCACGCCCAGCTTCGTCAAGAAGGAAGTCGCCGCCGGCGGCGCGCTGTACGACATGGGCGTCTACCACATCAGCCAGATCCTCTGGCTGCTGGGCCTGCCCGAGGTGCAGCGGATCAGTGGCAAGGTCTATCAGGAAACCGAGATGGATCCGGGCCGGCAGGCCTCCAGCGGCTACAACGTCGAGGAGCTCGGCCTGGGCTTCGTGAAGTGCGCCGGCGGCGTCACCATCGACCTGATCGAGGCCTGGGCGATGCACCTCGGCGGCCTCGAGGGCAGTTGCCTGCTCGGCTCCCGCGGCGGCCTGCGGATCGAGCCGTTCAGCTACTTCAACAACACCGCCGACGTGCCGATGAACGCCACCTTCGACATCAGCGGCGCCGACTGGCGGTGGCACCAGCTCGACCCGACGCAGGCCTGGTACGACAGCTCGCAGCACCACTGGATCGCCGCGCTGCAGGGCCACTGCGACCTGTTGCCGACGGCCGCCACGGCGCTGGCGACGATGCTGATCAGCGAGGGGATCTACCTCTCCGACCGGCTCGGCCGCGAGGTCACCCGCGACGAAGTGCTGGAGATGTCGGTCTCGACCGCCATCAAGCTGTGAGTCGAGACGGCGCCGCCCTCCGGCCCACCCCGGAGGGCGGCGCGGGAGCACGCCGTGAGCAGCCCACTCCGCCTGGCCGTGCTGGGCCTGGTCCATGACCATGTCTGGAGCAACATCCCGAACCTGCTGCAGTCGGAGGCGATCACCGTGGTCGCCGCCGCCGACCGCCACGAGCCGCTGCGAGCGCAGTTCAGCAGCAAGTACGGTGGCGCCGTCTACGAGACCGCCGAGGCCTGCCTGGACCACGAACGGCCCGACCTGGTGCTCTGCTGCGACACCAACCGGCGGTCGGTCGAGCTGGTCGAGCTGGCCGCCGCCCGCGGCATCCACTGCGTCGTTGAGAAGCCGCTCGCCAACCGGCTCGCCGGCGCCGACCGGATGCTGCAGGCCTGCGCCGCGGCGGGGGTCAGGCTGGTCGTGAACTGGCCAACCGCCTGGCAACCGGCGCTCTGGCACGCCGCGCGGATCGTGCAGTCGGGCGAGCTGGGACCGGTCTGGCAGGCGCGCTACCACGCCGCCCACAACGGCCCGGCCAGCGCCGGTGCCAGCGACTACTTCTGCGGCTGGCTCTACGACGAGGCCGAGAACGGCCCCGGCGCTCTGATGGACTACTGCTGCTACGGCGCCGCGCTGTGCGCCTGGCTGCAGGGCCGCCCGGAAGCGGTGACGGCGTTCGCCGGCAAGTTTGTGAAGGACTTCGACATCCCCTGCGACAACGCCGTGATGCTGCTGCGGTACCCGGGGGCGATCTCGCTGCTGGAGGCGAGCTGGACGCAGATCGGTGCGGTGCCCTGGAAGGGCGCCACCATCAACTGCGTCGCCGGCGCGCTGCAACCGCGGGGGCAGGAGCTGCTGATTAGCAGCGCGGCCGACCCGCAGGGCAGCCTGGTGCCAGCCGAACCGGCGCCGCTCTGGGCGCGCAGTCTGGGCGCCTACACCGTCGCGCTGCTGCGGGAGGAGATCGAGCCGCAGGGGATCCTCTCGGCGGAGGTCTCGCGGCTCGGGCAGGCCATCCTGGAGGCCGGGATCGCCAGCATCGCCGACGGCCGGGCGCATCCGGTGTCGTGAGCGCTGTCGCGGCGTCGGCTGGTGTGGCAAGATAGCAGCGGCCCGAGCGAGGAGAGCGTGGTGAAGGGGCGACCGCTGGCGCTGGCAATCGGACTCCTGCTGGGCGCGCTGCTGCGCCTGGCCGCCGAGGAGCCGCTGCACCTGGCCCTCGACGAGCCGCTGGCCCACGCCGAGGCGGTGGTCCTGGCCAACGACCTGACCATCGCCGGCAGCACCGTGCCGCTGGCCACGGTGACCTTGACGCGGGACGGCATCCTGGCGCAGACCGTCACCGCCGACTCCGCCGGCCACTTTGCCTTCGACCCGCTGCCCCTGCGCGACGGGGCCAACCCGCTGCGCATCAGCACCCGCCGCGGCGACGAGGTGATCGACCTCGACCGCCGCGTGCGGGCGTTGCGCCGGCTGCCGCGGCTGAGCGTCAGTGCCCCGGGGCCGGAGTTGCCGACCACCGCCGCCGAGCAGGTCACCGTCAGCGGGACCAGCGAGCCGGGCATCGCCATCCTCGTCGCGGCCGCTGGCGAGGTCGCCACGGTCCGGGCCGCCGAGGATGGCAGCTTCAGCCTGGGCTCGCCGGGGGTGCTACAGCCCGGCGCCAACCAGATCGTGGTGACCGCGACCGACAGCCTGGGCACCAGCAGCAGCGTCGAGCGGCTGGTGCTGGTCGATCGCGAGCCGCCCCTGCTGCAGGTCCTGGCGCCGTTCGACGTCGATGGCTGGGTCAACCGTCGCAGCGCCGATCTGCAGGTGCGCACCGAGCCGGGCGCCACCGCCAGCCTGCAAGTCGCCGACGGCCCGCTGCTGCAGAGCGTCGCCGGGGCCGACGGGCTGGTCACCTTCGCCGGGACGGTGCTGCGCGATGGGCCGAACCAGGTGGTGCTGACCGCCAGTGACCCGGTCGGCAACGTCACCCGGGCGTCGCGGCTGTTGCGCTGCGATGTCGAGCCGCCGCCGCTGGTCTTGGCCGCGCCGCTCCACCGGCCAGCCGTCCGGACCAGCGCCACGAGTTGGCTGCTGCAGGGGCGGTCGGTCTATGGGCAGACCATCCACCTGACCCACAACGACCGCGCCGTGGCCGACCTGGCTGCCGACGCCGAGGGCCGGTTCAGCAGTCCGGAGCTGGCACTGGTCGACGGCGACAACCTGTTGCGGTTGTGGACCACCGACGAGGCCGGCAACTCGACGCAGGTGCATCGTGTGGTTTGCTGCGACCGCGAGCCGCCGACTCTCCAACTGACCGCGCCCGGGCCGGTCGAGTACGTCGAGACCGCCACCGTGCTGCTGGCCGGCCGCACCGAGCCGCGGGCCGCGGTGGTGCTCGGGGGGCCGTTCAACCTGGTCACCCAGTCCGACGCCGGGGGGCGCTTCCGGTTTGCCGAGGTGCCGGTTGCCGACGGCCTGAACAGCTTCTTGCTGACCCTCACCGACGACCTCGGCAACGCCGCGGTCTGGCCGCTCGAGGTCTGGGGGCGCGTCAGCCCGCCGACCTTGCAGGTGCTCGCGCCGCAGGACGGCTGGCAGGCGGCGTCGCCCCGCGGCGTGCGGCTGCTGCTCGAAGAGGGCCTGCGCCTGACGGCGACCTTGGACGGCCGGGCCTTGCGCGACTGGGAGCTGACGGCGGCCGATCCGGTGGGGCTGCCCCGACAGACCGCGCTGGCGGCCCTGCCGGACCTGGCGCCTGGGGAGCACCTGCTGCAGGTGGCGGGCGTCTCGTCGGCGGGCGGCCGGCGGGCCGAGGTGACCCGGCGGTTTCATGTGCCCGGCCCACCGCGCACGCTGCGCTACCAGTTCGAGCCGGCCGCCAGCGGTGGGGGCCAGCTCACCGCCGAACTGCTCGACGCCTGGAGCCAGCCGGTGGCCGACGGCACCACGCTGACGCTGTTGATTCCCAGTGGCTGGGAGACCGCCCTGGCCCAGACCGGCGAGGTCCGGCTGCCGACCCGCGTCGGCCGGGTGGTGGCGCCGCTGACGCCGCGCCGCGGCGCGCGGGCCGCGAGGCTGCAGTTGGTCGGGCTGGGCGTGATCGAAAGCGTGCGCCTGGATCCGCCAACGCGACGCTAGACTGGCAACGTTTCGGCGCGGCAGGCCTCCAAACAGCAGAACCATGCGTCCTAGCCGCCTGTTGCTGCTGTTGCCGCTGTTGCTGCTCGCCGGCCCCGCCCCCGCGGGCCAGCGCAAGGTCACCCTGTACGGTTTCCAGACCCGTGGCGAGGGCCTGCGGTTGGCCGCCGCGGCCGCCAACCGCGCCGTGGTGCTGGCGCTGGCGGCGCTGCCCGAGACCACCGCCAGCCGCCTCGAACCCGCCAGCGGCGCCGCCGCCCCGGACCGCACCTGGGCGCTCGGCGAGCTGAGCGGCAAAATCGCCGAAGTGACCGCCGCCGACCTGGTGCTGTGCGGGGTGCTGACCCGCAGCGGCGAGCAGGTGCTGGTCAGCCTGACCGGCTACGATGCCGCCAGCCGGGAACTGCACCTTTCTGCCGCGCTGCAACTGACGCGGCCCACCGGCCGGCCGTCGGCCGACTGGGAGCAGGCCGTCTGTCAGGCCGCGCTGGCCGCGGTGACGCGCTGGAGTTGGCCCAGCGGCAGCGTCAGCGAGGTGGTCGAGGGGCCCCAGGGGCAGGTCCTACGGCTGCGCTGGACCGCTGGCCAGGCCGTCCTGGGAGCCACCGCCGCGGCCTGGCGCCGCCCAGCCGCGCGGCTGGCCCTGCAGACCGGTGACCGCTTCGCCGCGCCTTTGGAGCCGCTCGGCGCGGCCACCCTGGTGCGCACCGAAGGGTCCACCGCCTGGCTGGAGTTGCCCGCCACGCCGGCCGTCACCGCCGGTGAAACGGTCGTCCTGGCCCCGCTCGGGGCCGCCGTCGAGGAGCCGCCGGGGGTCGTCTTGACCAGCCAGCCGTGGGGGGCGGTGGCCGCCGTCGACGGGCGGCTGCGCGGCGTCACGCCGCTCTGGGTGCCGCTGGCGATGGCCGGCGAGACCGACCTGCAGTTGCAGCACCCCGACACCACGCTGTGGCGGCGTGCGGTGACCTCGGAGGTCCCGCCGGGCGGGCTGCTGGAAGCGCTCTTGACCTACGGCAGTGGCGTCAGCGCCCCGGAGACGACCGGGCTCAGCATCAGCGTCGACAGTCGCCCCGCCGGGGCCGAGGTGCTGCTGGACGGCGTGCCCCAGGGACTCACCCCGGTGCGGCTGACCGGCCTGCGCGGGCGGCCGCTGTTGCTGGTGCGGCGCGAGGGCTACCTGCCGTGGCAGATGCAGTTGGCCACCAGCGGTCCGGCCGCGGTGGTCGCCGAGCTGCAGCCGGCCTTTGGCGGCCTGGCCGTCAGCAGCCGGCCCGCCGGCGCCGAGGTCTACGTCGACGGCCACCGCCACGGCGTGACGCCGTTGCGGCTGACCGGCTTGCCGACCGGACCCCACCAGGTGCGGCTGCACGGCCCGGCCGGCCGCGCGGTGGCCCGCGAGGTGACCATCGCGGCCGGCGGCGAGGCCCAGTTGGAGGTCGACTTCAGCGCCCTCGAAGGCCCACCGGCCCCACCCGAGGACGGCGCGATCCCGGCCCCGGCGGCACCGTTGCCCGGCCAACTCGCCGTGCAGGGTATCGCCTGGCAGCGCAAGTTCAACGTCGCCCCAGCCAGTCGGCTGCATCTCGTGGCCGCCCGCCTTGACCGTGGTGGCTTGCTCAGTTGCGCCCTGGCGCCGGTCCGCAGCTACTACGCCGAGCCCGTCGCCGGCGGCTTTCAGATCACTTGGCGCGATCTCCCAGTGACGCTGGCCCGGGAGCTGATCGGCGCGGTGACCCTGCCGGAGATCCGCTCCATCGAGCTGCGCGGCGACGGCCAACGGCTGGTCGTCACCGTGCTGACCGCGCCCGGGGTGGCCGTCAAGGTGCACGACAGCTCCGGCCTCGACCGCCTGCGCGTCGTGCTACTGCCGCCGGGCCCCCCGGCACCCTAAGCGCTGGGGCCCTCGTCGCCGAACACCCGCAGCCGCACATAGTCGCTTAGCGAGCAGCCGCTGGCCGCGGCCAACTGCTCCAGGAGCGACTTCTCAGCAAACGACAGCCGCAAGTTGAGCTGCGTCTGCATGCGGCTCTCGGCCCGACAGCAGCGCCCGCGCCGCGGCCCGTGGGGGCAGCCGCAGCGCGGGCAGCACGGCCGGTCGGCCGCCGGCTCCGGGCCATCGGTCGGGTCAGGAGCCGTGGCAGTCACAGCCGCAACCCGCCTCGCCGTGATGGTGTTCGTGGTGCTCGTGGGGTGTCCCGCAGTCCGGGGCCCGACGCTCGGTCGGGGCGCTCTGAAGGTACTCCTGCACCGCCGCCAGCACCGAGTCCTGGCGCGACGAGACCACTTCCAGACCCAGTTGCCGCAGCGCGCGGGCCATCGGGGCGCCCATCCCGCCGGCCACCACCACCTGGCAATCGCCCAGCAGCGCCGCCAGGCGATCATGGGGATCGACCGGTGCGGCGCCCAGCGCCAGCAGCGCATTCGCGGCTGCCCGGCGGCGGTACTCTGCGGCCTGTGGCAGGTCGCCGTCGACTTCCACCACCGTGAACCCCTGGGCCCGCCCGAAATGCTGGCAGAGCGCCTGGCCGTCATCCGACGGCACGGCAATCCGTAGTCCCATCTTCCATCTCCAGCGTATAGACGTCTATACGCCATCCAGTGTACCGCGGCGGCCGCGAGTTGACCAGGGCTCAGACGGCGACGGGCGAGCCATCGAGGTGGACCGGCCGGGCGATCCGCCAGGGGCTGGACGACAGGCGGACCAGGCCGGGCGTGGCCTGCGGGCCGCAGCCGCAGGGGTAGTCGCCGGGCCGGTAGCCCAGCGCCGGGCCGAGTTCCTGCCACATCGGCAGGCTCTCGGTACACAGGCTGATCGGCACCTCGGCGCTGTAGCGGCGGATTTCGCGGATGCAGAACTCGTACACCTCGCGGCGCAAGTCGTGGGGGAACGGCCGGACTCGGACCCCCTTCAGCTCGTCCGCGGCGGCCGCGGCGCCGGCCAGGAAGCGTGGGTCGAGCAGGCTGGTGTCGGCCGCCGCGACCAGCTCCTGGTAGTCCATCCAGGCCAGCGTGAAGAGCGAGATCAGATCGGGCTGGACGGCCGCGAAGAGGTGCTCGATAAGGGTTGCCATTTCGGCTTGCCAGCCGACCACCGGGACGATCGGCTTCAGCTTGAAGCGCACCGGGTAGCCCCACGATTGGGCCAGCCGGGCGGCCTCGAGGCGTTCCAGCCAGGTGCCCGAGCCGGGCTCCATGACGGTGCTCTGGGTCGGTCCGGTGAGGCTCCAGACCAGGATCGTGCGCCCGCGGTGCGGCCGGTCCTGGAGCCAGCCAACGTTGGCCGACTTGGTGTGTACGATGATGTGCTGGTCGGGCGTGCCGGCGGCCCACTCCAACAGCGCCGGCAGGCCGCCGTACTCGGGCTCGAGCGCCAAGGCCTCGGCGTCGTCTTCGTAGAGCCAGGTGGTCTGCCAGGGGTTGAGCCGCGACATCCGGTCGAGTTGCGCGACGACTTCCTCGACATTGAGCATCGCGCACCAGGGCTCGTGGAGGCCGCAGTAGAAGCACTTGTGGGGACAGCCGTAGGTCAGGTGCAGTCGCCAGGCCGGGCGGCAGACGTGGTCCTGCTGCGGCCGGGTCGCGGAGTGGTGGCTGTCGAACCAGGCGAAGGCGTCGTAGCCATGGGCCGGCTTGAGGGAGTACGGCGCTCGTGGCCAGGTGGCGCGGATTGCCTGCCAGGTCGCCGGCCAGGCGTCGTCGAAGCGCATCAGTCCCAGGAACAGCCCCGGATCGCGGGCCGGCGGCGGCATCCCCATGCGGCGGTTGTAATGCCAGCCGAACATCTGCGCGACGTCGGCGATCTGGTCGCGCCGGCAATCGGCGCACGGCGTGTCGGGCGGCAGAGCCGCCAGCAACCGTGCGGCGCGCGCGGCAGTCAGCGGGTCCTGCCACACCTCGTCGAGCAGAATCACGTACGGCGGCGCCACCGCATACATGCCGACCTCCCGGCCGCGGCCCGGCGGGCTCGCGGACCCGGTGTTACAGTTCGCCTACAGACAACCGGCCACCTGCACTGAACCGCCTGAGCAGGGCGGCGTCTGTCGCCGCAGAAGGTTGTCTCAGACGGCCAAGGAGAAAGAGATGCAGCAGCTTTGGCGCTTGGGGTGCCAGTTGGCGGGTTGGACGTTGGCGATCAGCAGCCTCGCTGGCGCGGCGCCGGAGGGCGACAAGCCGAAGCACGAGCCGGGCGCGCTGTTCGAGCGGTTCGACAAGAACGCCGACCAGGTCCTGACGGCCGACGAGGTCCCGGCGCAGGTCTGGGCCAAGCTGAAGCAGCGCGACGCCAACCAGGACGGCCAGGTCACCCGCGAGGAGCTGCGCCCGAAGGACGGCGAGGCCCGCCCCACCGCCGAGCAGATGTTCCAGCGGCTGGACAAGAACCAGGACCAGGCGCTGACTGCAGATGAGGTGCCGGTGCCCGTCTGGGAGCGGATCAGCAAGGCCGACGCCAACGCCGACGGGAAGCTGACCCTGGACGAAGCCAAGGCGGCCCTGGCGGCCCGCGAGGGTGGCGAAGGCGGCAAGCGGCACGAGCAGTTGTTCAAGCAGTTCGACGCCGATCAGGACGGCTGCCTGACCCAGGCCGAAGCCCCCACCGAGGTCTGGCAGCGGATCGCCCCAGCCGATGTGAACACCGACGGCAAGGTCAGCGCCGACGAGCTGAAGGCTCTGGCCGAGGCCGGCCTGGCCGACAAAGGACGCCCCGGCAAGCCGGGCGAAGGCCGCCCCGCCGGCGAGCTGTTTGCGAAGTACGACAAGAACAAGGACGGCGCCCTGACCCAGGACGAAGTCCCCGCCGAGGCCTGGCAGCGCCTCAGCAAGGCCGACGCCAACCAGGACGGCAAGATCACCGCCGCCGAGTTCGAGGCGGCCCGCGCGAAGGGCGCCGCGGGCCAAGGTGGTGAGGGCAAGGGTGGTGACGGCAAGCCGGGCGAAGGCCGCACGCTGGCGGATCTGTTCAAGAAGCTGGACGCCAACACCGATGGCAAGGTGACCGCGGCCGAAGCCGGCGAGCGCTGGGAGAAGCTCTCGAAGCTCGACCGCGATGGCGACGGCGCCGTGTCGCTGGAAGAGGCCAAGGCTGCGCCGAAGTAGCCATCGCCAGCCTGCCTGCAGGCGCTTGTTCAAGCCGGTGTCGCCTTGGCGGCACCGGCTGTTTACTTTGGGCTGGTTCGTTAGGGGCTACACTAGCGGCGGATGGGGACTTGACCGCAGGCGGCGGACTGGACCGGGTTGCCGGTCACAACGGGGCAGGCCATGGCCGGTGGCGAGCAGGGCGGGCAGCACACGGTGGGCGACCTCCGCGCCAGGTTGGCCGCGTCCGACGCGGAACGGGCGCGCCTCCGCAGTGAGGTCGCACAGTATCGCGCGCTGGTTGAGCAGCAGACCGCGATGCTCGTGCGGCTGCGCCCCGACGGCACCATCGTCTACGCCAACCAGGCCTTTCAGAGTTACTTCGGGCGCGGCTGCGGCGGCTGCTACGAGGACCTGATCCACCGCGACGACCGCAGCTTCGTACGCACGCTGCTGGGCAGTCTGGAGCCCGATCATCCCACCGCGGAGTGCGAGCACCGCGTCAACGGCGCGGCCGCCTACGTCCGCTGGGTGCAGTGGACCCTGACCGCACTGTTCGGCGCCGACGGCGAGGTCGACGGCTACCAGGCCGGCGGGGTCGACTGCACGCTGCGGCGGCAGGCCGAGCAGGAACTGGCGCGGCTGGTCGACTTCACGTCAGCCGTCCTGGAGACCACCCCGGCGCTGGTCGTGGTGCTCGACCGGGCCGGGAAGATTGTGCGCTACAACCGGGCCACCGAGGAGTTCAGCGGCTATCGCTTCGCCGAGGTGCAGGGCCGCTTCTTCTGGGATATCGCCCTCCGGCCCGACGACGCGGCGACCGGCCGGGCCAACTTCTGGGACGTGATCGCTGGCGGCCGGCCCTGGCACGGACCGCTCGACTGGCGCTGCCGCGACGGCGTCTGCCGCACCGTCGACGTCTCGACCGCCACCCTCAATGAGGATGGCCGCACGCAGTACCTGCTGCTCGCCGGGCACGACATCTCGGCTCGCCTGGCCGCCGAGCAGGCCCTCCGCGAAAGCGAAGCGCGGTTCCGGGCGGTGCTCGAAGCCGCTCCCTTCGGGCTGCACCACTACCGTCTGGACGGCGAGCGGCTGACCTTTGTAGGCGCCAACCCGGCCGCCGACCACCTGCTCGGCGTCGATCACCAGCTTTTCCGCGGGCTGAGTCTCGAGGCGGCCTTTCCGCCGCTGGCGGCGACCAGCCTGCCGGCCGCGTACCGTGACGTGGTGCGCAGTGGCCGGCCGTTTCACGACAGCCAGGTGACCTACGACGACCGCGAGATCCGTGGCGCCTTCGATGTCCAAGCCTTCGCCACCGGGCCGCAGACGCTGGCCGTGATGTTTCGCGACATCACCGAGGAGGCTCGCGCCGCGGCCGCCGTGGCCGAAAGCGAAGCCCGCCTGCGCGCCATCTTCGACGCCAGCTCGGACGGCATCCTGGTCCTGCGGCAGGGGCTGGTGACCGCCGCCAACCCGGCGGCGGAGCGGCTCTTCGGGCGGGCGGCGGCCGATCTGTGCGGGCGACCCTGTGGCGAGCTATGTGGTGAACAGGGCGGCGGCGAGGCCGTCGTCGCCGCCCTGCGCAACGCGGCCAGCGAGGCGCAACGCTTCAGTTGGCAGGTCCTCCGGGCCGATGGCCAGGTGCGCTTGACCGAGGTTGTTGCGACGGGCGTCGAGCAACCGGGAGGCCCGGCGGTGCTGCTGGTGCTGCGGGCCCTGCGTGGCCGCGCCAGGCTGCGCGAGGTGCTGGTCAACATCGCCGGCGCGTTGACCGCCGAGACCGGCCCCGAGTTCTTCCGATCGCTGGCGCAGCAGGTGGGGCAGACGCTAGAGGCCACCGCGGTGCTGATCGCGGCCCGTCCGACGCCGGGCGACCGCTACCTGGAGACGGTCGGGGCCTGGGTGCGCGGCGAGCTGGTCAGCGACTTCAGCTACTCCTGGGCCGGCACCGCCAGCGAGCGCGCGCTGCTGGAGGGCGAGGTGGTCTGCGAACGCGACGCGCGCGCGCAGCACCCCGACGACCTGCTGCTGGAGCAGCTCGGGATCGACAGCTACCTCGGCCTGCGGCTGCTCGACAGCCAGGGCCAGGCGATTGGCGTGATCACCGCGCTGAGCGCCGCGCCGCTGGATGATGTCGCCTTCGCGCAGTCGCTGCTGCGGATCTTCGGCACCCGGGTGGCCGCCGAGATCGAACGGCTGCAGACGGTCGAGGCGCTGACCGCCCGCGAGGAGCTCTACCGGGCCTTGACCGACACGCTCCCCGAGATGGTCGCGCTCCGCCAAGGTCGGCACCTGCTCTACTGCAACCCAGCCTGGCAACGGCGGCTCGGCACTTTCAACGGCGCCGCCAGCGACTCGGACTTCTGGCTGCAACGCCTCGCGCCGGCCGACCGCGCCCGCGTGAGTGGCTACGTCGCGGCCCGTGAGCGTGGCGAGTCGGCGCCGCGCGACTTCGAGTGCCAAATCCTGGACCGCAGTGAGCAGCCCTTCGGCGCGCGGGTGCAGGTCCTGCCAACTCTCTACCACGGTCAGGCGGCCTGGCTGCTGGTGGTCACCGAACGGCCCGCCGCCAACTCCTGAGGCTGCCTCCCAACGACCCCGTCGGCCGGACGGGCCGGCCGACGGGGTGGTCACCTGCGTTGCCCGTGTCGGGCTGGCGGTTACTCCAGGCTGCCGTGGCCCAGGAAGGCCGGGTAAGCGACCATCCCGACTTCCGGCAGGTCCAGGCCCTCCATCTCGTCCTCTGGCTTCGACCGGATGCCCATCAGCTTGTCCTGCACCTTGAAGAAGATGAAGGACATTCCGAAGGCCCAGACGATCACCACCACCGCGCCGATCAACTGCGCCACGAACTGGCTGGCGTCACCGTAGAACAGCCCCTTGACGGTGCCCTCGACGCCGTTCCAGCCGCCGCCGTAGGAGCCGTCGGCGAACAGCCCGAGGGCCAGGACGCCCCAGATGCCGTTGACGCCGTGGACCGCGAAGGCGCCGACCGGGTCGTCGACCTTCAGCTTGTGGTCCACAAAGACGACGGCCCAGCAGACCAGCAGGCCGGCGATGGCGCCGATGATCACGGCGTCGCGGGCGTTCACGAAGCCCGACGGCGCGGTGATCGCCACCAGCCCGGCGAGCAGGCCGTTGATGGCCATCGAGGGATCGGGGACGCCGTTCTTGGCCCAGGTGTAGAAGACCGCCGAACAGGCCCCGGCCGCACCGGCGAGCATCGTGACGGTGGCCACGATGGCCGCCCGCATCCCGCCGCCGCCGGACATCGCCAGGGTCGACCCGGGGTTGAACCCGAACCAGCCGAAGGCCAGGATGAAGCAGCCGATGAAGGCCATCGGCAGGTGGTGGCCCGGAATGGCGTTGGCCGAGCCGTCCTTGTTGTACTTCCCGATCCGCGGCCCGAGCACGATGGCGCCGGCCAGGCCGCACCAGCCACCGACCGCGTGCACTACGCCAGAGCCGGCAAAGTCGACGTAACCGTGGCCGATCCCGAAGTTGGCGCCGAGGTCGGCCAACCAGCCGCCGCCCCAGGCCCACATCGCGAAGATGGGGTAGAGGAAACAGGCCATGAAGAAGGCGTAGACGCAGAAGGCACTGAACTTCCAGCGCTCGGCCATCGCGCCGGTCGGGATCGTGCAGGCGGTGTCCATGAAGACCATCTGGAACAAGAACATCGCAAAGACGCCAACGTCGTAGACGTCACCGCCTAGGAAAAAGCCCTTGGTGCCGAACAGCTCGAAGCCGCCGATGCTGAAGGGGGTGCCGTTGAGCACCGCCATGCCACCCAGCCCGGCGTTGCCGCCGCAACTGCCCATTTGCAGCGCGAAACCGCAGATCCAGTAGCCGATCAGGCCCAGCGAGTAGACCAGGAAGTTCATCAGCATCACGTGCGTCGCGTTCTTGGCCCGGCAGAAGCCGGTCTCGACGCACGCGAAGCCCGCCTGCATGAACATCACCAGGAACCCGGTGATCAGCACCCAGGTGAGGTTGATGGCGACTTTGTTCTGTCCGACCGAGTTGGCCAGCTTGGCGGCCAGCGGCTCCTTGGCCGACATCGCCTCGAGGTCGTCCGAAGTGGGCGAATCGGGACCGATCCCAAGGGCGTCGCTGGCCTTGCCAGTCTTGCTGCCGTCCGGATCCGGTACCGGCTCCGGCGCCTCGGCCGGCGGGTCGACCGGCGGCGCCGGCTCGGCAGCGCTGTCCGCCGGCGCGGAAGCTGTTGCACTGGCATCGTCCGAGGTCCCGCCAGCCGGCTCCGCGGCGGCGTCCTTGGCCGGCTCGGCCGGGACGTCCTTGGCCGGTTCCGCAGCCTTGGCCGGCTCGGCGGCCGGCGGGGTCTGGGCGAAGGCATCCTTCACCAAGGCCAACGAGACCCCCATCAGGAACGCCGCCAGGAGCATTGTCCCCGCGCGCCTGGGTTGTTGCATCCATCGCGTAATCATCGGTGCTTGCCTTCCCTTAACTGCCGGGCCCGCCACCTGGTGGCCCCTGGCCGCCGACCGTCGGTCGCAGCGCGGCGCCCGCAGTACCGCTAATCTACCGAGCCTGCATTGCTGATTGATTTCGGGCTGGTCAAAGCTCCTCGCCTCGAAACGAAACAATGCGGCGGGCGGACATCGCGGCGAAACCTGCTCGCACGGGGCGCTGGCGGGTCGTCACCGGCCGCCGGGCGGTCGTGGCGTCAGGCTTGCAGGTGGCCCGGCGGTGAGGTGTGGCATGGGATTGACGGCTGCGGCGCGGTGGCGAGTGGTGGCGGCGTGGCAGGCGATCCGGCCGGTCACCACGCGCCTGCCCTTCAAGTACGGCGCGGCGGTGCTGACCAAGGTGCCGGTGCTGCACCTCGGCCTGCGGCTGGAGGGGCCCCGCGGGCAGCAGGCGACCGGCTACAGCGCCGACTGCCTGCCGCCGGGCTGGTTCGATAAGCGGCCGGGCCGGACTCTCCGCGATGATGTCGCCTCGCTGCTGTTCACCGTCGACCAGGCGGTGGCCACGGCGCTCGCGGCCGAGCCACGCACCGCCTTCGAGCACTGGCTGGCGGCCTACCACGCGGTCCGCCGAGTCGGCCTGGCGCGGGGCGAGACGCCGCTGACCTGTGGCTTCGGGCCGGCGCTGCTGGAACGGGCGCTGCTCTGCGCCCTGGGCCGCGCCGCCGGCTGCGAGTTCCACCAGACCCTCCGCACCAACCTCGCCGGACTCGACTTCGCCGCGCTCAACTCGCTGCTCGGCAGCCTGACCCCAGAGCGAGTGCTGGCGGTCGACCCGCTCGAGACGATTGGCGTGCGGCAGACCATCGGGCTGCTCGATCCGCTGACCCCTGCCGACCAGCCGCCCGGCAGCCGCCTCGGCGACGGCCTGCCCGAGACCCTCGAGGAGTACCTCCTGGTGCGCGGCCTGCGCTACCTCAAGATCAAGGTCGGCGGCCAACTTGACCGCGACCTCGACCGGCTGCGGACCATCGCCCGGCTGATCGACCTGCACGTCCCCGCCCGCTGCGTCGTCAGCCTCGACGGCAACGAGCAGTACCAGAGCCTCGGCCAACTGGCCGTCCTGCTCACCGCGATCCAGGCCGACCCCGCGCTGCAGCGCCTCTGGGCCGGGATCGAGTACGTCGAGCAGCCACTCACCCGCGACCGCGCGCTGGCCCCCGCGCTGCTCGCCGACTTACCCGCCATCAGCGCCCTGAAGCCGGTGATTGTCGACGAGAGCGATGACAGCCTGGAAACGTTCCCGCGGGCGATTGAGCTGGGTTACCGTGGTATTTCGGTGAAGAACTGCAAGGGCGTCAGCAAGGCCTTGCTGAACACGGCGCTGGCGGCCTGGCATAACGCCCAGCGGCGCGAGTCGCGCTACTTCCTGACGGGTGAAGACCTCATGAACACGGCGGTCGTGCCGGTGCAGCAGGACCTCTGCACGGCGATGTCGCTGGGGCTCTCGCACGTCGAGCGGAATGGGCACCACTACGTTCGTGGCCTGGACCACCTCTCGCCCGATGAGACGGCGAGCTGCCTCCGCGACCATGCCTCGCTCTACGAGCCGCTGCCGCCGCACAGCGGGCAGCTTCGGATCTGTGACGGCCTGCTCGACGTGCGGTCGCTACGCTGCATCGGCTACGGGGTGGCCGGCGAGCCCGACTGGGGCTGGCTGACCCCCCGCGAGCAGTGGCGCTACGAGGATCTCGGCCTCAGCGACTGAGCGCCGCGGCGACCAGTCGGGCGGTCTCGTCGCGGGCGGCGCTGACCGCGGTCACCCGCTGCCGCCAGTCGGCCCGCGCCGCCGCCAGCGCGGTCTGGTAGCCGGCGATCAGGCGCGCCGTCTCGCCCGGGGCGGGTCCGCCCTGGCTGGCCTGCCGCTCGACCCCCTGCAAGGGGTCCAACACGGCCGCCACTTCGGCGGCGCTTGCCGCGATGCCGGCGCCGGCGAGCTGGGCCACCACCTCGGCGGTGGCGGTCAGGGTGCAGCCCTGGCGGGTGAACTCGCCGACCAGCCGGCCGACGATTTCGTGGGCTTGCCGGAACGGCACGTCGCGCGCCGCCACCAGCCAGTTGGCCAACTGCGTGGCGGTCGCGAAGTTGGCGTCGACCATCGCGCGCATCCGCTCCGGGCGCAAGGTGATGCTGCCGAGGGCGCCGGTCAGCACCCGCAACGCGCCGTGGACCTGGTCGAGGGCGTCCCAGACCGGGGGCTTGTCCTCCTGCAGGTCGCGGCTGTAGCCCAGGCTGACCGACTTCAGCACCGTCAGCAGTTGCACCAGGTCGCCAATCACCCGGCCGGCCTTGCCCCGCGTCAGTTCGGCGCAGTCGGGGTTCTTCTTCTGCGGCATGATGCTCGACCCGCTGGTGAAGGCGTCGGCCAGCTCCAGCAGCCCGAACTCGTGGCTGCTGAACCAGACCAGCTCCTCGCCGAGCCGGCTCAGCGCAACCATCAGCAGCGTCAGCGCCGACAGCGCCTCGGCCAGGAAGTCGCGCGCCGAGGTGGCGTCCAGAGCGTGTTCCAGCACGGCGTCGAAGCCGAGCAGGCGGGCGCTGTACTCGCGGTCCGTGCGCAGATCGGTGCCGGCCAGCGCACAGGCGCCGAGCGGTGAGGTGTTGAGGTTGCGGTAGGCGGCCTGCAGGCGACGCAGGTCGCGCAGCCAGCCGGCGACATGTGCCGAGAGCCAGTAGCCGGCGGTGATCGGCTGGGCGTGCTGCGAATGCGTGTAGCCCGGCATCACCGTGCGAGTGTGCTGCGCGGCCAGCGCCAGGGTGGTCGTGGCCAGCTCCAGCAGGGCGTCCTCGACGCTTAGCAGGCGGGCGCGGACGTACAGGCGGCAGTCGGTGAGCACCTGGTCGTTGCGGCTGCGGGCGGCGTGCAGGCGCCCGCCGAACTCGGCGCCGGCGCCCTGAATCAGGTAGGTCTCGACGTTCATGTGAACGTCTTCCAGCTCTGCCCGCATCACGAATGAGCCCCGCTCGTGATCGGCGCGGGCGCGCTCCAGCCAGTGCAGGATGGTCGCCAGCGCGGCGTCGTCGAGGTGGCCGCAGCGGTGCAGCATCAGGGCATGGACCTGGCTGCCCCAGATATCCTCGGCGATCATCCGCGCGTCGACCGCCAGGGACTCGGTGTAGGCGGCCATGCTGGCGGCCATGTTGCCGGCGAAGCGGCCGGCCCAGGGATTGCTGCTCACGCCTCGCTCCCGCCCGCGAAGGGGCGCCGCGGCCGGTGGCGAAGATCACCGCGGCCGGCGGCATGATACCACGCGCCGCGGTCGGGCCAACCTGGAGCGACGATGCGACGACGGGAGTGGCTGGCGCTGGCCCTGCTGGGACGCCCGGCCGCGGCCTGTCTGTGGGATCGCGACACCCTGGCCGCCGAGGCCGCCGGCCTGCCCGGGGTCTGGGAGGCGATCAGCGGGCTGTACCCGCGCCACACCCGCGAGTACTACCAGCAGCGGCGCGACACGGTTGGCGCCGAACCCACCACGCCGACGGCCTTCGACGACCTGGCGGTGGCGGTCGAACGCCTCGGCGACCCGCGGCGGGCGGCCAGCCTGATGGTCGAGAAGGAGCGCCGCTGGCCGGGCCAGTACACCACCTGGGCCAACTACGGTACCTTCCTGGCCCACGCCGGTCGCCTCGACGAGGCGGCCGTGGCGCTGGAGCGGGCGCTGGCGATCAACCCGCAGGCCCACTTCGGGCGGGAACGGTACCAACTGCTCGCGGTGCGCTACTTCCTCGACGCGCAGCGCCACCCCGCGGTGCTGACGTCGCGCTGCTGCCTCGGCTTCGAGTTCAGCGAGCGGCTTGGCGAGGCCTTCCGGCTGAGCGCCCCGCGCGAGCTCGATGACCGCACGCGCCCGACGCAGCAGCGGCATGTGCTGGAGCGGCTGAACCTGCAGCCCGACGTCTACGACGGCCTGATCGGCATGATGGTGATCGCGCAGCAGGATCCCCCCGAGTTCTACTACGTGCTCGGCGAGTTGCTGGCGGCGCGCGGCGACCGGCGGATGGCCTGGCACGCCTACCAGCGGGCCTACGATCTGGAGCACCCCCGCAGCGCCGATCTGCCGCTCTACCAAGACGAGGTCCGCCGCGCGCTCGACCGGCGGCAGCAGGACGAGTTGACGAAGCCCCGTCACTGGGCCTGGCGGCGCCGCGTGCTGGCCTGGGTCGACGCTTACCAGACCTGGGAGCGGGAGCTGCTGCGCAGCGGCGGCGACCCCAACGACCCGGCGCGCCGGGCCGAGTTCGACGAAGCCCATCCGAAGCCCTGAGGTGTCCATGAGCGACGTGCTGCTGACGGTCGAGGATCTTCGGGTGACCTACCGCGGGCGTGACGACGGCGCTCCGTTGCGGGCGGTCGACGGGGTCAGCTTCGAGCTCCGGGCGGGGCAGACCCTCGGCCTGGTTGGCGAAAGCGGCTGCGGCAAGAGCACCACCGGCCGGGCGATTCTGCGGCTGGTGCGGGCCGCCGGTGGGGCCTGTCGTTTCGCGGGTGACGACGTCCTGCGCTTCGACGCTCGTCGGCTGCGCGCGTTTCGCAGCGAGGCCCAGATCGTTTTCCAGGACCCTTTCAGCAGCCTCAACCCGCGCTTCACGGTGCTGCAGACCCTGGCCGAGCCGCTGCTGTTGCACCGCCGCTGCGGCCGCTCGGGCGTGCGGGTGCGGGTGGCCCAGTTGCTGGAGCGGGTCGGCCTCGACCCGGTCTGGCTGCACCGCTACCCGCACGAGTTCAGCGGCGGGCAACGCCAGCGGCTGGGCATCGCGCGGGCCCTGGCGGTCGAGCCGCGACTGATCGTCTGCGACGAGCCCCTCTCGGCGCTCGACGTCACGGTGCAGGCGCGGATCGTTAACCTGTTCCAGGACCTGCAGCGCGACCTCGGGGTGGCCTATCTGTTCATCAGCCACGACCTCAGCGTGGTGCGCCACCTGTCGCACGAAGTGGCCGTGATGTACCTCGGCCGGCTGGTCGAACAAGGTCCCGCGGCGGCGGTCTACCAGGACCCGCAACACCCCTACACCCGCGCCCTGCTGGCGGCGGTGCCAGTCCCCGACCCGGCGGTGCGCCGCGAGCGCCTGCCACTCGGCGGCGACGTGCCCTCGGCCGCAGCAATGCCCCCCGGCTGCCGCTTCCATCCCCGCTGCCCCCTCGCCACCGCCCGCTGCGCCCGCGACGAGCCCACCCCCCGCCCCGTCGCCGGGCGCCAGGTCGAGTGCTGGGAGGCCGGCCCACCACCGGCCTGAGCGAGCCGCCCCCACCGCGAGCAGGATGCCCATCGGCCGGGGCGGGCGAGGCCCGGTAGCGGCAACCCTGGCGCTTGCCGCCGAGGGCGACCACCCCCGCGGACCGGCGGCGAAACAAGGGTCAGGACTATTGGTACCCCAATGGTCCTGACCCTTTTTCGGTGCCACCACGTACCGCCGGAACGGACCAGCGGTCGACAGCCGACCCGATCGGGTGCGGCCGGAAAGGGGTCTGGACCAGGGCGGGGGGCGTGGGGCGGGGGCGACGGACCCCCCTGCGGTCCCCCCGAAATCGGGGGGACGACACGGGTACCGACCCGCAAGCTGCGCACCTGCGGCGCCGGCGGTTGCCGACGCGGACGCCCCCCACGCACCGGCGGCGAAACAAGGGTCTGGACTATTGGTACCCCAATGGTCCTGACCCTTTTTCGCTGCCACCACGTACAGCCAGCCCGGACCGGCGGTGGTGGGCGGGCCTGACCGGGTGCTGGCTGGTCACCACCTCCCACCCCGTAACACCCCCAACCGCTTGTCCTGAGCCGCCGCGCAGCGGCGAGTCGAAGGGCCAGGCACCCGGTCCAGCCAGATGCCCCAGCCGTCGCCAACCTCGCCCTTCGAGACGGCCTGCGGCCTCCTCAGGACAAGCAGATTGGGGCAGGGGGTGGAGGAGCAGAGCGGCCACACCGCCCAGCCCACAGAGACCGGCGGCGAAACAAGGGTCTGGACTATTGGTGGCCCTACACCCGGTACCGCCGCAGCTTGACGTGGCGGAAGACGGCGCGCTTGATGACGCTGCCATCGGATTGGGTCTCGTCAACGCTGTCTCGGCGGGTGGTGGCGTGGTAACAGGCGATGCCCTGCCGCTCGAACTGCTGCACCAGGTAACAGGTCACTCCCGGCTCGCCCTGGATCAGCGCGCAGTCGCCGGGTTGTAGGCCGGTTAACAGGCCGTGGTGCAACTGCACCAACCAGGGGGCGATCTGCCGCCCTTCGAGCAGGTCAGCGGTGGCGTCGACGTTGGCGAAGGCCGCGCGGTGCTCTGGGGCGGGATAGACGACGGCGGTGACCTGCAGCTCGCGCTCCGCGTCGGCCAGTTGCTCGGCGGTCGGGTCGTGGTTCAGGACCACCAGCAGACGCCGACCGTCCTGCCGGAGGGGTGGATCCGCGAAGGCGGCCACCAACGGCTGCATTGTCGCCACCTCCCGAGGGCCATCCTCCTCCAGCCCCTGATGGGTGGCGAAGTCCTGCTGGCCGCCCTGCCAGGCGTGGTTGAGGGCGTTGCGATGCCGCGAGACGATCCGGTAGCTGGCCGCCAGCCGAGCGCCGTAGGCACCGGCGCGATTGGGCAACTGCTCCACCCGCGAACCCACGGTCGCGCGCTTGGAGCCCGGCAGCAGCCGCCCCATGATCTCGAGCTGCACCTCTTCGAGCAGCGTGTAGCCGGCCTGCCACTGGCGGTGGTCAAAGAGCAGTTGGGCGGCCGCCAACTGCGCCTGGAGCTGGGCCGCCAGCCCCTCGCCCTGGGGCGCCAGCGGGGCATAGCGCTCACGGATCGGCTGCAGCACCTGCTGCACTGGCGCCAGCTCCGGCGGCAGGTCTAGCTGCGCCACCTGAGGCCACAGCGCCGCCAGGGCGGCGGCTCGCGTGGCCGTCGCCGCGGCCGCCGCGGCGCTCAACGCGGCCGCCAGGTCACCGACCGCCTGCCCATACTCCCGCAGCGCCGGCTGCGCGCCGTCCTGCGTCGCGGCGGCGATGCGGTTGGCCAGCCGGGTGGCGTTGCCGGTGTCGAGCAGTTGGCTGACCGCCGTGGACCAATCGAGCAGCTCCAGCAGCGGGCTGAGGTCGAAGACCGGCGCCACGCCCTGCTCGTCTTTGGCGTCGAAGGCGCCGTAATAGACCTGCCGCAGGTGCAGCCCCTGGACCTGTTTCAGAAACGCCAGCGCGATGCACAGCACGATCGGGAAGCAACGGAAGCCGTGGGTGACATCGACGACCAGATCGTGATCCGGCCGAATCGCCGCGGTGATTCGCTCGAACATCGTCCAGAGCTCGGCCTCGGTGCGCCCCTCCGGGAAGGACTCGACCGGCTCGATCACCACGCCGCAGGCCTGCAGGCCGGGCTCCAGGCCGGGCCGCGGTGAGGTCTCTCCTTTGGCCAGGCGGGCCAGCTCCCAGTTGTGCTCCGCCGCGGCTGCCGTGAGGCACACCGTGACGCGCTCCACCGGCCGCGCCTGCTGCGCCAGCAACTTGACCAGGGCGACTTGGACAAACGGCTCCGGCGCAGTACACTGCGCAGCGAGGCGGTACGGCACGGCAGTGTAACTGCCTGTGCCCAGAAACGTCAGCAACTGGATCGGTCGAGTTGCACTCATCGCTCCCCTCCGCACCGCACCGCAGTTCGGCGGAGCAGCCCCGGGGTCCTTCAGGCGATCGAGCGCGACTGTGACGGTTGGCTGCGGGAGGGCGCAAAGCGATGGCGACGACAGCTTACCCTTGGGCCAGGCGACTGCAGGTGGTACGCCAGCAACTGGCACCGGTGCAGGTGGACACGCTGTTCTCGACGGTCGGCAGCAACCCCCTGCCGATTGCCGTCACGGCTCGCCTGGTGCTGCGCGAAGGCGGCCACCTGGTGCTGGTCCACACCGCGGGCACCCGCCGCTGCGCCGAGGCGCTGCACGGTGTGATCGGTCCGTCGCGCGACGGCTGCCGGGTCAGCAGCTTCGAGGTGCCCGACAGCGATCCCGCGGTGATCTACTCGACCGTGCAGCAGCAGGTGCCCCGGTTGGCGCCCAGCGGCGCGGTCGGCGTCGACTTCACCGGCGGCACCAAAGCAATGTCGGTCTTCGTCTCGACCGCGGCCACCGCTGCGCTCGGATCTCGGCCGCACTTCAGTTACTACCTCGACGACCGGCGCGACCTGTTGCACACCGTCTGCCACCGCGACGGCGGACAGGCCAGTGGTCCGCAGGCGGCGGTCGGCCTGCAACCCGTGCTGCTGCCGGCCGAGGTGCTGTTGTTGCACGGCCAGATCCCGATCAATGCGCTCGCTCCGCCGCGGCCGCAGCTCGCCCAGACCACCCAGGTGCTGGCCCAGGTCTACGCCAAATGGGACCCCCGCAAGGCCTGGTGCGCGTGGTTGGACCGCCTCACGCACTATGAGACCTGGCAGCAGGTCGACCGACAGCGGCAACGCCTCACCCGCGACACGCCGCAACCCGACCGGGACGGCCAGGAGCGCCCGGGCTGGGACTGGGGCGCCTGGCCGACGAAGCACCCGCTGTTGGGCCGGCTCCGGGAGTCGCTGCAGGCCGAGTCGGGGGTGTGCTGCGCTCCGGGGGTGCAGCCCGCGGACTTCACCGCAGCCCTCGGCTGGGCCGAAGGCGAGTTCGTCGATTGGCTCCGCGGCAAGTGGCTCGAAGACCACACCTATGCCGCGATCGCCGTCCTGCCGCCTGAACTGGGCTTGCGGCCGCACGGCGTCAGCGTGCACTGCGAGCTGGTCGGCGTCGATGCCAGCGGGACCGCCGCGATGGATCCCGAGACGCGGTTCGAGGTCGATGTCCTGGCCACTCGGGGGTACCGCCTGTGGGGCTGCAGTTGCACCACCAGCGGCGACCGCAAGCTCTGCAAGACCAAGCTCTTCGAGGCCGCGCAGCGTTTCCGCCAGCTCGGCGGCGGCGCCGCGCGGGTGATCTTGGTCTGTGGCGCCACCAACGCTGGGGCCATCGAGAAGCAGACCCAGACGCTCTTCCAGGACCACAACCAGCCCTGGGTCGCTGGCGCGGCCGCCTTGCCCGACCTCGCCGGCTGGCTCCACCGCCGACTCGCCGCCCGCTGCACTTGACGCGCGCCCGAGCGCTTGAGTAGACTCCTTCCCGAGCCGTCGCCACCGCGGCGGCGGGGAGGGTTGAGATGAGCTACGGCAGTTCCTACCGGCGGGCGTTCGACGCCATCTTCCAACCGCGTAACATCGGCTTGTTCCTGGTCGCCACGGTGGCACTCAACTTCGCCACCAGCGCCGCCTACGACCTGCTGCGCAACTCGCTCGGGCCAGACGTCGGGCGGCTCTGGTGGGTGCTGTTGGCGAGCATTCTGGCGGTCGTGCTGTTGGTCTGTTGGTTGCGACGCCTGGCGGTCCCTCGCGAGCAGATGGTGATCCACAGCCACGCCGCGCCATCTGCCCGCCGGGGGCTGATCTGCTTGTTCGGCCGGTCCGAGGTGGTTGAGCAGTCACTAAGGCACCACAGCGGAGAGTTGGAGCGCGTCTGGCTGCTCACCTCGCTACGCGACCTGCCTGAAGCCCAGCGCTTGGCCGCGGAGCAGCCCGACCTGGGCTGGGCGCAGCCGTTCGTGCTCAACGACCTGTACAGCCCGAGCGCTGCGTTTGCGGCAGTCAACCAGGTGCTCGACAACCTGCCCGAAGGCTGGACCAATGCGGACCTGGTGGGCGACTTCACCGGCCTCACCGCCCAGTGTTCCGTTGGCTTGGTGCTGGCCTGCCTGAACCGTGAGGTCGCCCTGCAGTACACCCCAGCCGCGTTGGACAAAGACGGCAAGGCGAACGGCTCCATGCCGCCGATCGAAACCCGGTTGGACTTCGTTGTTGCCACGGAGGAGGCGCCGGTGACATGCCCCGCACCCTCTGGGTGATTGCCTACGACATCACCGACGACGGCCTCCGGACGCGGGTGCAGCACGCGCTCGAACCGGTCGGCGAGCGGCGGCAGCGGAGTGTCTTCGAGTGTCGCCTCAGCGACGAGGAGCTGCGGGTGCTGTGGCAGCAGCTTGCCCGGCTGATCGATCCAGCTACCGACAGCGTGCTGGCCTGGCCGCTGACCGCCGCCGGACACGGCCGCAGCCGCGCGCTCGGCTGCGCCACGGTCAGCCCCTACGAACTGCCCGCCTGGCAGGTCGCCGGACCGGAGTGAGGCGATGTCCAGCCTGCTGCTGCCAGCCGTCGTCAGTCCGGACAACCTCTGGCAGGCCTGGCAGGCCGTGCGCGAGCGGGACAGCGCGCCGGGGCTGGACGGGCAGGCCGTGGCCCATGTCGCCAGCGATCCGGAGCCCTGGCTGCGGAAGCTCCGCGGCGAGGTGCTCGCCGGGCGCTACCGCCCCTGGCCGCGGCGGCGAGTCTGGGTGCCGAAGGCCAGCGGCGGCCGGCGGCCGCTGGGGATCGCCACCCTCCGCGACCGCCTGCTGCAACGCGCGGTGCTGCAACTGCTGCAGCCGCTGGCCGAACCGCTGTTCAACGGCAGCAGCTTCGCCTACCGTCCGGGGCGCAGCCTGCGGCAGGCCGTGCGGGCCGTGCGGCAGGGGCAGCGGCACGGCTTCCACCTGATCCTGGAGGCCGACGTCGACGACTGCTTCGACAGCCTCGACCACGACCTGCTCCGCAGCGCCGTGCGCCGGCTGGTGCCAGCCGACGACCTCCGCGCCCTGATCGGCTTGTGGCTGCGCGCCGGTGTCGTCGAGCGGGGCCGCCTGGTGGTGCCCGAACGGGGCGTCTCGCAGGGCGACATCCTCTCGCCGCTGCTCTGCAACCTCTACCTCGACCCGCTCGACGACGCCTGCGAAGCCGCCGGGCACCGCCTGGTGCGCTACGCCGACGACTTCATCGTGCTCTGCCGCAACGGCGCCGCCCTGCGCCAGGCCACCGCCTGTGTCGAGCAGACCCTGACCGCCCTGCGGCTGCGGTTGGAGCCAACCAAGACCGGCCCCAGCAGCTTCGAGCACGGGTTCACCTTCCTGGGAGTCCAGTTTCAGGGCAACCGCGCCGCCGCCGTCTCACCCCGCCTCGGCTTCGACGCCGCCGGCGAACTGCGCGCCAGGCCGCAGCCGCGGTACGAGGACCGCCCGCCGGGCCCCGCCCAGGACCACGCCAGCCGCGTCGAACGGACTCTCAACCGCCACGCCGCCATCGCCAGCCGCGGCCACCGGCCCCCCAACCAGGTCGCCCACGCGCTGCAGGAGGCTCTCGAACACAGAGGAACATGGGACGATCTAGAATGGATTTGACCACAGCTCCGTTACTGACGAATCTCGGCCACCCCCCTTCTTGGGCCGTCTCTCGTCAGTTGGGCCAAGATCGGCCTGTAGAGCCAATCGTCGCCGCGGCGAGGGCCCTCCGAAGCCCCCAGAACCGGTTGCGAAACGATGACAGGACGGCTGCGAAACCGCGACTCGTCAGTGCAAGAATATCGCAAGAAAAAAGATGGCCCGCAGAGCCAGATTCTTTGGGGGTCGGAAGGAGGGAAATGCGGGTGGGTCGACAAGGCAGCAGCGCCTACTCAGGCGTGGAAACGGCCAGGAACAAGATGGTGGCGCTGGGGTTGACCAGCGTCGACAAGGCAGCAGCGCCTACTCAGGCGTGGAAACTTGTTCGTCTCGGGGTCGTGGGCATAGCCCGACCGTCGACAAGGCAGCAGCGCCTACTCAGGCGTGGAAACGTGCTGCTTCGGCCACCACACACCAGGCCGCCCGCGGTCGACAAGGCAGCAGCGCCTACTCAGGCGTGGAAACCTGGTCAGATGGTCGCGCAGCTGTTCGAGCGAATGGTCGACAAGGCAGCAGCGCCTACCCAGGCGTGGAAACGTCCGCACAGCAGACGCCCGACATAACTGGGGTACAGTCGACAAGGCAGCAGCGCCTCCTCAGGCGTGGAAACTCA
>JADZEX010000091.1 GCA_020850355.1 Fimbriimonadaceae bacterium
AAGGAGCCGGCATGAACTGGAGCCCCGACGGTCTGACCGCCCTGCTGACCGTCCTGGCCGACGAGCTGACCGACCCAGCCGTCCGCCGGCCCCGCGCCGCCTGACCCTACGCTGTGACTCGCACCCGGCTGCGGTTGCCCGTTGCGGCCGGTCGATGCTATACTGAATGCTCTGAGACCAGCGCAGCAGCGCCCGAGGAGTGAGCGCGTAATGAAGAGGACGTATCAACCCAAGGCCCGGCGGCGCCAGCGGAAGCATGGCTTTCGCGCCCGCATGGCGACCCGCGCGGGGCGGGCGGTGTTGTCGCGGCGACGGCGGGCCGGCCGCCAGCGGCTGACGGTCTAGGCGGCCATGGGACTGCCGCGGGAGGCCCGCCTGGGTGGCCGTCGGCAGATCCGTGAAGTGTGCCGTCGCGGGCGGCGCGTGGCGCTCGGTTGGGCGCTGTTGTGGTGGCTGCCCAACTCCGGCGGGGGTGCCCGTCTGGCGGTCCAGGTGCCGCGGCGGGTTGGTGGCGCGGTCGTCCGCAATCGGCTGCGGCGGCGGCTGCAGGAGCAGTTTCGCGCCGGCTGGGCTGGGCTGCGGCCCGTTGATCTGGTCCTCCGCCTGAGCCCTGCCGAGCCGGCCGCAGCCGAGCTCGGGACGGTCTGGGATCTGCTCTGTCAGCGGGCCGGCCTCTGGCGGGAGGCCCGTTGTGGCCGCTGAAGGCGAGGCGGACGAGCGGCCGCCGCGGCTGTCGCTGGGCGCGCGCCTGGCGGTGGCGCTGATCCGTTTCTACCAGCGCTACCTGACGCGCCTGTTGCCCGCGATGTGTCGTTTCGAGCCGACCTGTTCGCAGTACACCCTCACCGCGGTCCGCAAGTACGGCCTGCTGCGAGGGTGCTGGTTGGGTGGTAAGCGCATCTGTCGGTGCCATCCGTTCAACCCGGGCGGCTATGACCCGGTGCCCTGAGCGGAATGAGGACGGCCGTGAGTCAAGCCAATCCGCAACGCCAGGCCCAGCGTTCGATGAACCTGGCCATTCTGATGCTGGTGACCGCGTTCATGCTCTGGATGACCCGTCCGCGGGCGAATCCGCAGCAGGGCGCGGCGACCGCGCCGACGGCCAATCCCCCGGCGGCCAGCAGTCTCCTGACCAAGGACGCCGCGGCGCGGCTACAGCGCGGCGGCGCGCCGGTCTTTGTCGGTGACCTGGTGCTGCGTGACTCGGCCTGGAAGGACCTCCAGCCGGCGGATCAGGTGGCGGCGATCCGGACCCGCCTGAAGAACGCGGCGAAGGACGACCCGGGCCTGCCGCAGTACCATTTGACGATCGCCTACCTCTACGAAACGGCGCTCAAGGACCTCACCCAGGCGGCCAGCGAGTACAGCGCGCTGGGCCGCTGGGTGCAGCCCGACAAGGCCAAGGGCGGCAAGGTGGCGGCCTACCTCTACGCTGCCCAGGCCAAGCTCCGGGCGGCCGAGCTGTACCAGCAGCTCTACGAGCAGGGCCAGGATCCGCAATACAAGAAGAAGGCGCGCAAGGAACTCGATCTCCTGGCGACCGACCTGCAGCGCTACGGCGCCGGGGCGGTGATGCTGTGGCGGCGACAGGGCGAGCAGTGGGTCGCCGTGAGCCAGGATCTGCGTGCCAAGGACAACACCTACGGCTACGTGCTGCAGCGGATCGACGCGCTGACGCGCGACTCCACGATGTACAAGATCCTGCACAGCCTGGTGCGCCTGTGCGGTGGCCAGAACGGCTTCTCGATGACGCTGGCGCTGGTGCTGCTGGCGATTGGCCTGAAGCTGGCGATGTTCCCGCTGAGCCGCAAGAGCTACCGCTCGATGGCCGAAATGCAGCGCCTGCAGCCGGTCGTGCAGGAGCTGCAGAAGAAGCACAAGGACAACCCGCAGAAGCTGAACCAGGAGATGATGGCGATCTACGCCGAGCACGGGGTCAACCCGCTCGGCGGCTGCCTGCCGATGGTGCTGCAGATCCCGGTCTTCATCTTCGTCTACCAGGGCATCCGCGCCTACACGCTGCATTACCACCAGCAGCCGTTCCTGTGGGTGCCGTCGCTGGCCGGGCCGGACCTGCCGTTGCTGCTGCTCTACGGCATCAGCATGTTCGTGACGCAGTGGCTGACGATGAAGCGGCAGCCGAAGCCGGCGGATCCGTCGCAGGCGCAGATGCAGCAGATGATGGGCTGGATGATGCCCATCATGTTCACGTACATGATGTACCTCTGGAACCTCCCGTCGGCCTTCTACCTGTACTGGCTGACCTTCAACATCCTGGGAGCGGTGGAGCAGTGGTACATTCATAAGACCAAGCCGGCGGCACCTGCCGCGGTGGTGGTCGCCCCGCTCGGTGAGGCCCCCCGGCCGACGCCGGCGCGGAAGGCAGGACGAACGGCCCCGCGGAAGAAGCACCGCAGCGGCCGAGGAGGATAGGCGAGGTGAGCGAGGTCAAGGTCCATGCTGGGAGCCGCGACGAGGCCCTCGCCGAGGGAGCCGCGGCGCTGGGGTTGGCGCCACACCAGGTCGGGGTGGAGATCCTGGAGTCCGACGAAGACGGTGTGACGGCCCTGGTCTGGGCGCTGGACGAGCCGGCCGCCGCGCCGCCGGCCGAGTCCTCGTCCGAACTGGCGCCCGGCGAGAGTCAGGCGGTGGCCGCCCGCGACTGCCTCGCCGAGTTGCTGCGGCTGATCGGCCTGGAGGCCGAGGTGCGGATCGCCGCCGAGACCGATGACGAGGTCGTGCTGAACGTCTCGGGCGAAGACCTCGGCGTGATCATCGGCAGCTTCGGGCAGACCCTCAACGCCGTGCAGTTCCTGGTCAACCTGATGGTCAACCGCAGCGGCCGCCGGCAGCGGATCGTGGTCGATGCGGGTGGCTACCGCGACCGTCGCCGCGAGAAGCTCGAGCAGATCGCCCTGGAGCACGCGCAGCGCGCCAAGAACGAGCGGCGCGGGGTGATCTTGGAGGGGCTGCGCGCCGCCGAGCGGCGAATCATCCACACGGTGTTGCAGAACGACCCGGACGTCGTCACCTTCAGCGAAGGCGATGAGCCGCACCGGCGTCTGGTGATCTCGCCGCGGACCCACTAGCCTGCGCGCTGGGAGCCGCGGTAGCGGGGTCGCCGGGCGCCCGCGGCGGCTCGCGACGATCGGCTGAGGGAGGCAACGATGCGGTACGAGATTCGCGGTACGGTGTTGCAGATGGTCGACATCCACCTGGAGGCTGGCGAGGCCGTCTTCACGGAGTCGGGCGGGATGGCCTGGATGAAGGGCCCGATCGACATGAAGACGGGCACCCGCGGCGGCGCGCTGAAGGCGATCGGCCGGATGCTCGGTGGCGAGTCCTTGTTCCTGACCACCTACACCGCCCAGGGCGCGGCGATGGTGACGTTTGTGCCGGAGGCAATCGGCAAGGTGCTGGCGATCCCGCTGCAGGCGGGCCAGTCGCTGATCTGCGCCAAGGACTCGTTCATGTGCGCCGAGGACGGCGTGCAGTTGGAAGTCCATTTCCGCGGCAAGGTCGGCGCCGGGCTGTTCGGCGGCATGGGCTTCGTGCTCCAGAAGATCAGCGGGCCGGGGACGGCGTTCCTGGAGATCAGCGGCGAAGTCACCGAGTACGCGCTCGGCGCTGGCGAGACGATGAAGGTCGACCCCGGCCACATCGCCTTCTTCGAGCCGTCGGTCAGCCACAGTGTCGAGACGGTCAAGGGGCTCGCCAACATCTTCGGTGGCGGTGAGGGGCTGTTCCTGGCGACGCTCACCGGGCCGGGCAAGATCTGGCTGCGCAGCATGCCGCTCCCGAACCTGGCGCAGGCCATCTCGCGCTACAGTCCTTCCAAGGGCTAGCGCGTCTCCCGGCGTGGTTTCACGTGCAACAGCCGCCGCCTGGTCGGCCGACCGGAGGGGCTGTTTCACGTGAAACACGGCGGGCCGGCAACCGCTGTGGCAGGGTCCGGGGCGACGGTGGCGCGAGCGGGAGGCGGGAGCTGTTTCACGTGAAACAGCGCGCGCCGGAGGCAGGCATGGGGCACGTCACGGCGGTGATCAACCAGAAGGGCGGCGTTGGCAAGACCACCACGGCGGTCAGCCTGGCGGCCTGGATGGCGCACCTCGGCCGCCGCGTGCTGCTGGTCGACATCGACCCGCAGGGCAACGCCACCAGTGGCCTCGGGATCGACCGCCGCGACCTGCCCTACTGCGTGTACGACGCCCTGATTGGTCGGCGTAGCCTGGCCGAAGTCACGGTGGCGACGCGCTGGGAGCGGCTGCGGGTGGCCCCGTCGACGCTCAACCTGGCGGGCCTCGAAGTGGAGTTGGCGGCGGCCACGCAGGATGCTGGCTGGCGCGAACGGCGGCTGCGTGAGGTGCTCGACAGCGGGCGTGAGACCTTCGACATCGCCCTGATCGATGGTCCGCCGTCGCTCGGTCTGCTAACCGTCAACGCCCTGGCCGCTTCCGACGGGGTGGTGATTCCGGTGCAGACCGAGTACTACGCCCTGGAGGGGCTGAGCCAACTGCTGAACACGCTACAGTTTGTGCAGCGCCGGTTGAACCCCGCGCTGGACCTCGATGGCGTGGCCCTCACGATGCACGACCACCGCACCAACCTGGCGCGCCAGGTGGCGGCCGAAGTGCGCGCGTTCTTCGGCCGGCGGGCCTTCGAGAGCATCGTGCCGCGCAACGTCAAACTCGGTGAGGCGCCCAGTTTCGGCGAGCCGATCACGACCTACGCGCCGGACTCGCCCGGCTCGGTGGCCTATCGCGAGATGGCCCGCGAGCTGCTCCACCGCGTCGGGCTGGGCGCCGCCTGGGCTGGGGAGGCCAACTGATGAACCGCACCGGACTCGGCAAAGGCCTCGCGGCCCTGCTGCCCGACGGCGCCGCCCCGGCCGGCCGGCCGGTGATGGAGCTGGCGCTGGACGCGATCCAGCCGAATCCGCACCAGCCGCGCAAGGAGTTTGACGAGGCGGCGCTGGCGGAGCTCGCCGCGTCGCTCCGCCAACATGGCCTGCTGCAGCCGATCTGTGTGCGTCCGATCCACGGCGGGCGGTACCAGTTGATCAGCGGTGAGCGCCGCTGGCGAGCCGCGCAGGTCGCCGGTCTGACCACCATCCCAGCGATGGTGCGGCCAGCCAACGAGCGCGAGATGCTGGAACTGGCGCTGGTCGAGAACCTGCAGCGCGAGAACCTCAACGCGATGGAGGCTGCCGAGGCCTACCACCGGGCGATGGAGGAGTTCGGGTTCACCGCCGAGGAGCTGGCCGAGCGGGTTGGCAAGTCGCGCGCGGCGGTCGTCAACACGATGCGCCTGCTGAAGCTGAGCCCGACGGTGCAGGAGTACATCTCCAGCGGTCGCCTGACCGAAGGCCACGGCCGCGCGCTGCTGATGGTCGACGAGGAAGGCGAGCAGGAGCGGCTGGCGCGGCATGTGCTGAACTCCGGCCTGCCGGTGCGCCAGGCCGAGGTGCTGGCGCGCCAGACCAGTCGCCGCTTGGGCGGCCAGCCGGAGCCGACCAGTGGGCCCGAGCGGCGGGAGCGGGAGCTGCCCGAAGCGGTGCAGACCGCCCTGGCGGCCGACCCCGACGTACTCGACTATCAGAAGCGCTTGCGCCGGTTGTTCGGTACCAAGGTCGAGCTGCGGCTCGAGCGCGGCGGCGGTGGGACGATCGTGATCCACTGGTTCGGCCAGGAAGATCTCGTGCGGATCGCCGAGTCGTTGGGCGTCTGATGCTGCGGGTCGACGAGGTGGCCGACGGCACGGTGCTGGCAGTGCGGGTGCAACCGCGGGCCGCGCCGGCCGGCCCGGCCGGGGTCCGCGACGGCTGCCTGGTGGTCAAGGTGACCGCGGCGCCGGTCGACGGCGCCGCCAACCAGGCCTTGCTGAAGCTGCTGGCGAAGGCCCTCGGCCGCCCGCCGCGCGACCTGCAACTCGTGGCCGGCGAACACCGCCGGGAGAAGCGCGTGCTGGTCCGCGGCGCCACCGCCGACGAGGTCCGGCGCCGCTTGGAGGAGCTCTGCTGATGCCACCGTGGCTGGAGCGCACAGGCCCGCTGGGGCTGGTCCTGACGGTGCTGAGCAGTCTGCTGTTGGTGGCGGTGCTGCTGCAGGCCGCGCGTCTGCGGGATGTCCGCCGCCGCTTCAACGCCCTGGCCGCGGGCCGGGGCGACCGGCCGCTGGAGGCGCTGCTGGACCACCACCTGGCACGCATCGCGGCGGTCGAGCAGCAAGTCCAAGCCGCCCAGGCTGGCCTCGGGCAACTGCAACAGGATCTGCGGCGCACGCTGCGCAAGGTCGGCCTGGTGCGCTTCGATGCCTTCGGCGACGTCAGTGGCGAAGTCAGCTTCGCTCTGGCGGTGCTCAACGAGGACGACCAGGGCTGGCTGCTGAGCAGCCTCTACCACCGCGACGGCAGCACCGTCTACGCCAAGCCGATCACCCAGGGTCGCGCGCGCGTGCCGTTGTCGGACGAAGAGCAGGCTGCCCTCGACAGTGCCCGGCGGGGCACCTGAGCCGCTCACGGTCGTGCTACAATCAGGCCCTGGAGGGATGGCCGAGTGGTCGATGGCGGCGGTCTTGAAAACCGTAGGGCGCAAGCCCCGGGGGTTCGAATCCCTCTCCCTCCGTCCAGCGCCCGGCGCCGCAACCGCAGCCTCGCCCCGAATCCCCGGCGACTGTGGGAAGCGGGCTACGCCGAACAGCCCCTGACGCCTCCGGCTGGGGCGCTGTTGGGTCGGGTGGCTTCCGAACAGGTCGCGGCCGAACGGCTGGGCGAGCCGCTGGCGGTGCGCGCGCTGGCGTTGAGCTGCGGCGGGGTGGGCTGGGTGGTGGTGAATGTCGACGCGGCGCTGCTGACCGTCGAGTGCGCCACGGCGATCCGGGCCGCGGTGCAGGCTTTGGGGTGGCAGGCCACCGTGGTGGCCAGCGGGCAGCGGTCCCACCCGGCGCTGCCGCGGGCGACCGGCGGGGCCTGGGCTGCTCAAGTCCAAGAACTGGCCGCCGCCACCGCCCAACAGGCGATGCTGCGGCTGTCCCCGGCGACGCTGCAGATTGCCGGCGCCACGCTGGACGACGAACCTGTCGACGGCCAGGAGACCATCAACCGCCTGCCCTTCGTGGACCTGCTGCTGGTCAGCGCCGGGCGCGACCGGCCGGCCATCCACCTCGCCACGGCGGCGCTGCCGCGGCTGGTCGACGCCTTCCGCGGTGAGGTCCGTCGCGGACCCTGGCGGCGGGCCGCGACGATTGCTGCGGCGCTGCTGGACGAGCCGGTGGCGCTGGTGGCGTTGCCCAGCAGCGGGGTGCAGGAAGTCGACCCGCAGTTGCAGCGGAGCGGGCGCGAGCCGCGCGTGGCCAGCCGCCTGGCGGCGGCGGTGGCGGCGGCGCTGAGCAGCCGCGCGGAGCCGGTCACGCCGCAGTTGACGGTCCAGGAGGTCACCCTCGAGCTGCCGACGCAGCCCTTGCCAGACCGCTACGAGGTCCGCCGCGCCGCCGACCGGGCCGAGTTCGGGTGCGAGGACGGCACGCTGGCCAAACGGTCCGAGGCAACCTGGCGCTGGCAGTGGTTGGAGCGCCTCTACCAGGCCGCGATGGAGGGCCGCACGGCGACGGTGCCAGTGCTGTTGCAGGTGGTCCATCTCGGCGCCGTGAAGGTGGTCGGCCTCGCCGCCGATGTCTCGGACAGCGTCGCCGAGACCCTCACCGAACGCTTCGGCGACGAGCCGGTGCTGTTCATCTCGGGCGCCAACGGCCGCGCCGCGCCGTTGCTGTCGCAGCCGAGTCGGGCGACAGTTGGCGGAGGCCGGGAGCTGGAGCCGCTGACCGACCTCTGGCCGCTGGCGTCGGCGGCCACTGGACTGGTCCTGGCGAGTCTGCTGGAGCTGACCAACCGCTGACCGCCCGCGGCTGTTTCACGTGAAACAGGACCAGCCGGCGGCGGCGCGACGGAGGCCTGCGGCTGTTTCACGTGAAACTCCGACGGCCGGGCCGCCAGTCAGCCCGCGGGTGCGCGGCCTGTTTCACGTGAAACAGGGGTGGGCTGCGCGCAGCGCCTCCCAGCCGCGGCGACAGGAGCCATGCTTGGATTGTGAAATGGAACGCCGCGGCGGCGGTTCCTGAGCACTGAGCAAGGACGGCGGCCCGCGGCGCTGTTTCACGTGAAACACTGCCGGCAGCGGGCCGGGTCGAAGGAGAGTGGCACGATGCGGGTAGCGAGTCGGGCGCAGATGGCGACGGAGTCGCCGACCTTGGCGTTGACGGCGAAGACCAACGCGCTGAAGAAGGCCGGCGAGCCGGTGATCGGCTTTGGCGCTGGCGAGCCCGACTTCGACAAGCCGGAGCACATCAAGGAAGCCGCGATCCAGGCGATCCGCGACGGCTTCACGAAGTACTGTCCGACCGCCGGCACGCTGAGTCTGCGTGAAGCCATCGTGGCCAAGATTGCGCGCGACCAGGGGCTGCAGTACCAGCCGAACCAGGTCTGCGTCAGCGTCGGCGGCAAGCACTCCTTGCACCAGATCTTCGAGACGCTGCTCGACCCGGGCGACGCGGTCTTCTTGCCGGCGCCTTACTGGGTCAGCTATGTCGACCAGATTCGCCTCGCCGGCGGGGTGCCGCTGCTGCTGCCGACGACCGAGGCGACCGGCCTGAAGGTCACGCCGGCGCAGTTGGCCGAGGCGCTCGAGCTGTACCCCTTCGCCAAGGCGCTGGTCCTCAACTCGCCGTCCAACCCGACTGGCGCGACCTACGACGAGGCCGAGATGGCTGCCCTGGCGGCCGTCCTGGAGCAGGCCCCGGAGCTGACGATCATCTCGGACGAGATCTACGAGCACCTGATCTACGGCGGCCGGCGGCACGTCAGCATCGCCGAGCAGGAGGCGCTGCGCGACCGCGTGATCCTCTGCAACGGGGTCTCGAAGGCGTACAGCATGACCGGCTGGCGGTGCGGCTGGGCGGTCGGGCCGAAGCCCTTCATCGAGGCGATGGTGCGGGTCCAGAGCCACGACAGCTCGGGCACCTGCTCGATCACTCAGGCGGCAGCCGAAGCGGCGCTGCGCGGCGACCAGAGCTGTGTCGAGACGATGCGGCAGGCGTTTGAGCAGCGGCTGCGGGTGATGATCGACGGCCTCAACGCGCTGCCTGGCGTGAGCTGCTCCGAGCCGGGCGGCGCCTTCTACGCGTTCCCGAACATCACCGCGCATCTGGCGCCGGGTGAGACGGCCAGCGCCTTCGCCGACCGGCTGCTGGTGGAGGCCAAGGTGGCGGTGGTGCCGGGTGAGGGCTTCGGCGCGCCCGGCAATGTCCGGCTTTCGTACGCCGCCTCGATGGCTGACATCGAGGAGGGCCTGGCCCGCATCGCCGAGTTCCTGAAGTGACGGTGCCACGATGAAGGTCACCCTGGCGCAGATCGCCCCGCGGCTGGGCCGGCTGGACGACAACCTGCAGCGACACCGCGAGATCCTGGGGGCCCAGGCCGCCGAGGGCGCCGCGCTAGTGGTCTTCCCCGAGCTCAGCCTGACTGGCTACCTGCTCCGCGACCACGTCCCACATGTGGCCTTGAGCGCGGCCGAGTTGCCCGGCCTGCTGGCCGATCTGGTGCCCGCAGGCGCGACGGGCCTGGACGTGGTGGTGGGCTTCGTCGAGCTTGGAGCGGACTGCCGCTGCTACAACAGCGCGGCCTACCTGCACCTGCCGCCCGGCGCGCCGCCGCGGCTGGTGGCTTGCCACCGCAAGGTGCATCTGCCGACCTACGGGATGTTCGACGAGGCGCGCTACTTCGCCCCCGGCCGGGCGCTCCGGGCCTTCGACTCGCCGACTCTCGGGCGCTGCGGGCTGCTGATCTGCGAGGACCTCTGGCACCCCACGAGCGTCTTCGTGCTGAGCGTCGACGGGCCGCAGCACGCCGGCATCCAGACGCTGCTGGGAGTCGCCAACTCGCCGGCCCGTGGGGTCCAGGATACCAGCGAGTTCGGGGTCCAGAACCTGACCACCTGGCGGCGCCTGAACGGCCTCTACGCTCAACTCTTCGGGGTGGTGGTGTTCCACTGCCAGCGCGTCGGCGTCGAGGACAGCTACATCTTCACCGGTGGCAGCGAGGTGCTGGCCCCTGGCGGCGAGCCGCTGGCGCGGGCGCCGCTGTTCGACGAAGACTGTCTGACCGTCGAGCTGGACCCGGGCGACCTGGTCCGCTGGCACCGCAGCCTGCGGCCCTTCAGCATGGCCGACGGCCTGGAGGTGGTGCGGCGCGAACTCGACCGAGCTGCTGCGGAGGCCTGGCGATGAGCGACCGGCTGGAGCAACTCTGGGCGGACGAGGCGGTGCCGACCGAGCTGCGGATCAACGCTGCCGTGGTCGAGCGGATGTTGGTCGGCTTCCTGGCCGACGAGATCCGGAAAGTTGGGTTTGGACGGGCCGTGATCGGACTGAGCGGCGGGATCGACTCGGCGGTCAGCCTCTATCTCGCGGCCCGCGCGTTGGGCGCCAACCAGGTCCACGCCGTGTTGATGCCCTACCGGACCTCCAGCCAGGCCAGCCTGGACGACGCGATGGCCTGCGTCGAGGACCTCGGCACGCCGTATGCGGTGGTCGACATCAGCCCCCAGATCGACGCCTACTACGCCCAGCCGGTGGTGCCGGTCGACCCGCAGATCGACCAGGACCGGCTGCGCCGGGGCAACAAGATGGCGCGCGAGCGGATGACCATCCTGTACGACTTCTCGCAGCACCTTGGGGCGTTGGTGGTGGGAACCTCCAACAAGTCCGAGCTGCTGCTGGGATACGGCACGCTGCACGGCGACATGGCCCACGCGCTCAACCCGATCGGCGATCTCTACAAGACCCAGGTACGGCAGTTGGCGGCGCATCTGGGCGTACCCGAGCCGGTCCTGGTGAAGCCGCCGACGGCTGACCTCTACGAAGGCCAGACCGACGAGGATCAGATCGGCTACTCCTACGCGGCGATCGACAGCGTCTTCATTCACCTGGTCGAGCGCCGCCTGCCACCGGAGAAGGTGATCGCGCTGGGCTTCGAGGAGCACTTCGTCCAGCGGGTGATGCGGATGGTGCAGCGCTCACAGTTCAAGCGCCGCCTGCCGGTGATCGCGAAGGTCAGCGAACGAACCATCGACCGCGACTTCCGCTACAGCCGCGACTGGTGCTACTAGGGGGCGTCTAACCAGCAGCACCATCAGGAGCTGCCATGCGCCGCTGGCTGTCGATTTGTGCCCTGCTGACCGCCGGGCCCCTCGGGGCGGCGGGCAGCGTCGACCTGACGGCTGACTTCGTCTCGCAGTACGTCTTCCGCGGGCAGTCGCTGCGGCAGGGCGTCTCGGTCCAGCCGACCCTGCACTACGACCTGCTCGACAACCTCTCGCTGGCTCTCTGGGCCAACTTCCGCCTCGCCAACTCGCTGGCTGTCTCGGAGACCGACTACTCGGTCCAGTGGACCGCCCTGACGCTGCGGCCGGCCGCGCTGACGCTGGGCGGTGTCGTCTACGACCGCGGCACGAACCTCGGCCTCCGCAGCACTTCGGAGCTGTTCGGCGGCCTGGACTTTGACGTGCCCGGCCGGCCGGCGGTCTACCTCTGGTACGACTGCGCCCAGCGCACCGGCCTCTACGCCGAGCTGTCGGCGCGGCAGCGCTGGCTGCTGGCCGACTACCGCGGGACCGTCGACCTGGGCGCCGCGCTGGGGTTCGATGCGGGGCGGGTCAACGGCTTCCACGACGCGCGGCTCTCGCTCGGCTTCACCCGCCACCTCGGCGACTGGCAACTGCGGCCGAGTGTCGACCTGCACTTCCCAGCGGCGGCGGTCGACGCGCAGGGCTTCCAGCCGGTCTTCCGGGTCAGCGCAACGCGGTCGTTCTGACCAGCCTCAGGCGTCCAACACCGCGTCGGCCTCGCGCTCCGCGGTGACCAGGCGGGGCTGCTCGGACGCGGGGCGAATCAGCCGCTGGATTTCGCGATAGAGCCGCTGATTGTCGAGATTGCAGGCCGAGTGCGGCCAGCGGTCGCGGGAATCGAACAGCACCACCTCCTGGGGCTCGCCGTCGCGGGTGGTCACCTCGACTCGCCGCGACAGGAAGAACGAGTGGGGGTCCCGTCGCACCCGCACCGCAGCGATCTGCACGGCCGGAATCCGGAACTCGATGCCGTCCCCCAGAAAGGTCAGGCCCTCCGCGTCGACCGTCAGAAAGCCGACATCATCGTCGGTCTCGACCTGCCGTCGGTTGGTCTGGAAGAACGCCGGGTAGGCCAGTCCCACGAAGCGGTCGTCGCCCGTCTCCACGGCGCGGCCGTAGCCTTGCAGCTTGGCGACGACGGCCTGTCGCAGCCGGCGGTTGCCAGCCAGCACCCCAAACTCCAGGCTGCCCCAAACATAGCCGGCCACGAAACCGGCCGCCGCGCCGGGCGCTCCCGCGATCAGCCCGCCCAGCGCCGCCGCCGGGAGTGCTGCCAGCAGCGCCGCGACGACCGCTTCCAGCGCGAGCTGGACCACTCCTTGGCGGTACTCGTCGAACGGGCGTGGCATCGGGCACCTCCCGCAGGGCACGGCGCCAGTCTACTCAGCGGGCAGCCGCCCGTCCATCGCCCACAGCCCGGCGACACCGTCGAGCGTGGTGCTGCTGACGACCGTGACTAGGCCCGGAGCCTTCGCAAACACGCTGTTCCAGCGCTGCGGCGCTCGGGTCAGGGCGGCAAACGGCTGGCTCGCCGCGCCGAAGCTCCGGCCGCTGGCGTCGCCGCAGTAGACCGTCAGCCGCACCACGCCGTCCGCCTCGGCCTGCTGACAGCTCAGAATCGTGCGGCCGTCGGCCAGGACCGCCAGGTAGGGCGCCCCGGCGTAGCGGTCGGGCGGCAGGGCTGGCGTGATCGCGGGCCAGCGCAGGGGATCGTCGCCGCGCACCGGCTGCGCGAAGGGCGGCGCCAGCAGCGCCAGCGCTGGCTGCAATGCGCCGGTGCCGTTGTCTTCGAAGGCCACCGCCAGCCGGCCGTCGGCGAGCACCCGCGGCACCGGCATGCCGTCGCGGCCGCCCGGCCGGTAGAGCACCTGGCGCGGCGGTTCCCAAGTGGCGCCCGCGTCGTGCGAGACCAGCCCGCTGATCTCCTGCTCCTGGCTGTGGTGGTAGGGCTGCTCGTTGGCAAACAACAGGACCACCCGGCCGTCGGGCAGTTGCGCGGCCGCCGGTTCCCAGCAGCCGTCGTCGGCGTCGGTGCCGGCCTCGTAGAGCCGTTGCGCCGCCTGCCAGGTCTGGCCGCCGTCCAGGCTGCGCCGGGCGACGATGGCGAACGGATGGACTCCGTCGCGCGGGCGCTCGTTGTAGCTGCACAGCAGCACGCCGTCGCGGAGCACCGTCAGTTCCGGGTTCGCGGCGGTCCCGGCGGCGAACTCGGCCAGCAGGGCGGCGTCCGACCAGGTCCGGCCGGAGCTGCTGCTGCGCCGCAGCCAGCAACGCCCGCCGGCCTCGAAGACCGCCAGCAGTTCGCCCTCCGGCAGCCGCGCCAGGCGGCCGTAGAGGCCACCGCGGTGGATCAGCACCAGGCTCTCACGATCCCAGGTGAGCGGCGCGCCGGCCGTGATCGCCAGCAGCAGCGCCGGGAGCACGGTGTTCACGGCTGGACCCGCGCCCGGGCGGCGTGCCAGGCCGCCAGCGACGAATCGAAGTCGTTCTCTCCGAACACCTCGAGGGTGATCACCCCGGCGTACCCCGCGCACAGCGCCGCCACCACCGGATCGAGCTGTTCCGGGTCCTGCCAGGCCAGCGACTGGTGATCGCGCTCGGCCAGGCCGTGCAAGTGCACCACCCGCGTGCGCGGCAGCCAGGCCGGCAGCACCTCCAGCGGGTCGCGCCCCATCTTCCAGAGGTGACCGATGTCCGCACAACGACTGATCGGTAGCTCCTCAAACAGCGCTGCGAAGTGCGCCGGATCCCAGGTCTCCAGGTTCTCGACCGCCAGTAGCTCCAGATCGCCGACGTGCGCCCCGACGACTTCCAGCGACCGGCAGGCCCGCCGGCGCCACGCGGCGGCGCCGGTGGCGGACGGCCCGCCCAGCAGGTCCTCGCCATTCAGGTGTAGCACGTAGGCGTACGGCGACAGGTCGCGGACGGCGTCGATCACGCGGCGGGCCAGGTCGATGGAGACGTCGGCGGCGCTGCCATCGGCAGCCAGCTTGAGGTCCAACGGCAGGTGGACGGTGTAGGTCAGGTCATGCGCCGCGGCCAGTTCGGCGAGGCGCTGCCGCACGGTGACGTCGGGCAGGTTCGACTGCTCGTCCAGCTCGAACAGCACCAGCTCGACGTCGTCGACTCGCGGTGCCAGGAACTCGACGTTCGGCACGATGTCGGCCGGGATGATGTAAGAGGTGGTGCCCAGGCGCATCTCAAATCCCCAACGCCACGGCCACCAGGACCGTGGTCTCAACCAACTCGACAGAAGCCCCATAGACGTCGCCGCTGAGGCCACCAAGCCGCTGCAGCGCGACGCGGAACAGCCACCAGGCGGCGGCCAGACCGACCAGCAGGGCGGGCCAGACCGCCGGCCCGCAGAGCAGCCCGACGGCGACGGTAGTCAGGCCGGCGATGACCTGCTCGCGCCGCCCGAGGCCACGACCGAGCTGCGCCGCCAGCCCGGTCGGCCGGGCCAACGGGTAGTGGGCCGCCGCGCAGACGATCACCCCACGAGCGACGGTCGTCGCCGCCACCAGGGCCGGTCCGAGTTTCACGTGAAACAGGGCACCGAGGGCCGCCAGTTTCACGTGAAACAGCAGCGCCAGTCCAACCAACGCAAACGCCCCGGTGTGCGGGTCCTGCAAGATGGCCAGGCGTTTGGCGCGGTCGGCAGGCACCCAGAGCGCGTCGCACAGGTCGCACCAGCCATCGAGGTGGAGCCCGCCGGTCAGGGCCACCCAGCAGACCAGCAGCAGCGCGGCCCGCAGCCAGTGGGCCGCCTGACCGCCGAGCGGCGCGAGCAGACCGGCCAGCAGCCAGAGTAGCAGCCCCAAGCCAGCGCCGACCGCGGGGTACCAGGCCATCGCCCGACCAGGCGGCGCCGGGTCGTCCCAGTCCGGCCGTACCGGCAGCCGAGTCAGCAGGCTGATGGCGCGGCGCAGGTCATTCATGGCCGGCGGCCACCCCGGCCTCGGCGAACGTGGCCATCTCCGCCAGCAGCCGCGCGGCCGCGATCACCAGATGGCACGCCAGCACCGCCCCCGTGCCCTCGCCGAGGCGCAGGCCGAGGTCGAGCAGTGGCTCCAACCGCAGGGCCTGCAACGCCGCGCGGTGTCCCGGCTCCTGCGAGCAGTGCCCGCCGATCAGGTAGTCTCGCACCCCGGGGCAGAGGCCCACCGCGAGCAGGGCTCCGGCCGTGGCGATGAAGCCGTCCACCACCACCGGCACCCGCGCGGCGGCGGCCGCCAGCAGCGCCCCGGCCAGCGCCCCCAGCTCGAAACCGCCCACGGCGGCCAGCAGCTCCAAGGGCGCGGCGGCCGTCGGGCCGTGCAAGCGCAACGCCGCCGCGATCACCGCGGCCTTGTGCTGCACCGCCGGCGCGGCCAGCCCGGTGCCCGGACCGGTCACCTCCTGCGGTGAGCGGCCGGTGCAGACGGCGGTGATGGCGGCCGCTGGGGTGGTGTTGCCGATCCCCATCTCGCCGCAGGCCAACAGGTCGCAACCGGCCGCCAGGCGTTCCTGGGTGACTCGCACACCCAGTTCCAGCGCCGCCTGCGCCTGGTCGACGGTCATCGCCGGCTGCTGGCTGAAGTCAGCCGTGCCCGCGGCGATCTTGGCGCGGACCAGGCCGGGTGTTGGCGGCAGCTCCACCGCCACGCCGGCGTCAACCACCGTCACGGTGGCCCCGAGCTGTCGGGCCAGGACGTTGATCGCCGCCCCGCCGCGCAGGAAGTTGAGGACCATTTGGGGCGTCACTTCCGGCGGAAACGCGCTGACGCCCTGCGCCACAACGCCATGGTCGCCGGCGAAGATGATCACCTCGGGCCGCTGTGGCACCGGCGCCGGACAGCCGCCAGCGATGCCGGCGAGCTGGGCGCTGAGCGCCTCCAACCGGCCGAGGCTGCCGGGCGGCTTGGTCAGCCGGTCCTGCCGGGCCAACGCCGCGGCGACCGCTGCCGAATCCCCGGGCCGCACCGCCGCCACGCACTCCTGCCAACCCATCGCCGTCTCCCTTCACCGCGCTCCCGGCAGCGGCTTGACCGGCACCGGCAGCCCGCACACCATCCACGTGACGCTCTCGGCCGCCGCCGCCACTTGGGCGTTGCAGCGGCCCTGTAAGTCGCGGAACCGCCGGCCCAGCGCCGACTCCGGCACGATGCCCTGGCCGACCTCGTTGCTGACCACCAGCACCGGTCGCGCCCGAGCCGCTGCGACCTGCAACCAGGCAGCCGTCAGCGCCTCACAGCGCGATTCGTCGAAGCCGTCCTGGTCGGCCAACAGACAGTTCGTCAGCCAGAGCGTCAGGCAGTCGATCAGCACGACCGCGGCGGAGGCGATCTGCTGCAAGGCCCCGGCCAGGTCGCAGGGCTCCTCGCAGGTCGTCCAGCCCCGCCCGGCCCGGTCGGCCCGGTGCCGCGCGACGCGGTCGCGCATCTCGTCGTCGAAGGGCTGGCCGGTGGCCAGATAGACGCGCGGCCCGGGCAGGCGCTCGGCGGTCTGTTGGGCCTGGCGGCTCTTGCCGGAGCGGGCCCCGCCGACGAACAACCGCAGTTCACCCATCGCGGCGGCACCCACCCGACGGCCGGCCGGGTCTGCTGGGTTGTGGAGTCACCATGATCCCTCGCGGACCGCTGCTGGAGCTGGTCACCTGACGTGTGGCGCGTCGCCAGGCCAGCGCTTGCCCGGCCCGGCCGTGGGCGCCGGAGTCGCCCTGGCGGCGCGGGACGGCCAGGCTGGTCCGGCCGCACCATACCACGCCGCCGCAGCGTGGTAAAGCACGGCGGCGGCGTGGCTGCCGAGGGGTGCTGGCTGCTGGTTGACGGTCGGCTGGCGCCCGGCTAAGATGCCGCCGACCGCCTGTGAGATGGAGCCACCATGGCCGACGCCTATCCCTTGATTGGACGCCTCGCCGATGTCGCCGCCTTCCGAGCGCGGCTGGCCGAGCTGGGCCTGGAGCTGCCGGTCGAGGCGACGATCCTGTCCGCGCCGGAGTCCCCGTTGGCCGAGCCGGCGGAGGTCGACGGACTCGCCATTGGCAATCGCTGGTGCATCCATCCGATGGAAGGCTGGGACGGCACGGCCACTGGCTTGCCGACCGACCACACGATGCGGCGTTGGCAGCGCTTCGGGCAGAGCGGGGCGAAGCTGATCTGGGGCGGTGAAGCGGTCGCCGTGCGGCACGACGGGCGGGCCAACCCGAACCAGTTGCTGCTGGCCGACTACACCACCGCCGCCATCCGCGACCTGCGGCTGCAGTTGGTGCGGGAGCACCGCGAGCGGTACGGTGAGACGGACGACCTGGTGGTCGGGCTCCAACTGACCCACTCCGGCCGCTTCTGCCGGCCGAACGACAAGCGGCGCCTGGAGCCGCAAATCCTCTACCACCACCCGATCCTCGACCGCAAGTTCGGCGTCGCGCCCGAGGCGCCGGTGCTGACCGACCAGCAGATCTGGGAGTACATCGGCGATTACCACCGCGCCGCGGTAGTCGCCGCCGAGCTGGGCTTCGACTTCGTCGACCTGAAGCACTGCCACGGCTACCTCGGCCACGAGTTCCTGAGCGCGTACGACCGGCCCGGCGAGTTCGGCGGCAGCTTCGAGAACCGCACCCGCTTCCTGCGCGAGATCGTCAAGGGGATCCGCGCCCAGGCGCCAGACCTGCGGCTGGGCGTGCGCCTGAGTGCCTTCGACTTCGTGCCCTTCCGGCCCGACCCCGCCCGACCTGGCGACGGCGGCAAGCCCGGTCCGGGCGTCCCTGAGCCGTTCGACGAGGCATTGCCCTACGCCGGCTTCGGCTGCAATCGGCAGCACCCCCTGGCCATCGACCTGACCGAGACGCACCGCTTCCTGTCGCTGCTCGAGGACCTGGGCATCCGGCTGGTCAACCTCACCGCGGGCAGCCCGTACTACAATCCGCACATCCAGCGTCCGGCGATCTACCCGCCCTCCGACGGCTACCAGCCGCCCGAGGATCCGCTGGTGGGCTGCGTCCGCCAGATCCACGCCGTGCGCGATCTGAAGGCCTACTTCCCGCAGCTCTTCATCGTCGGCACCGCGTACACCTACTTCCAGGAGTACCTGCCCCACGTCGCCCAGGCCGTGGTGCGCGAAGGCTGGGTCGATAGCGTCGGGATCGGGCGGATGGTGTTGTCGTACCCCGAGCTCTGCGCCGACTCGCTGCGCGCTGGCAGCCTCGAGAAGAAACTGCTCTGCCGCACCTTCAGCGACTGCACGACGGCGCCGCGCAACGGCTTGCGGTCGGGCTGTTACCCGCTGGACGAGTTCTACAAACGGAGCCCCGAACGGCGTGATCTCGCGGCGCTGAAGCGCGCTGACTAGACTAGCTCTGGCCGACCGCCGCCAGGGCCTGCTCGAGGTCGGCGATCAGGTCGTCGGGGTCCTCCAGGCCAACTGACAGCCGGACCAGCTCGGGGACGATCCGGAGCGCGGCGTCCTGGGGCGTCAGGTGGTGGTGCATGATGCTCCAGAGGTGCAGCGCCAGCGACTCGACGCCGCCCAGGCTGGTGCCATGGGTGATCAGCCGCAGCGCCGCGATGAAGCGGCCCACACCAGCCAGATCGGCGTTCAGCTCACAGCTCAGGAGCCCGCCGAAGCCGTCCAGGTCGCGGCAGGCCAAGGCGTGCGAGGGATGCGACTCCAAGCCGGGGTAGTAGACCGCTTTGACCTCCGGTCGTTCGACCAGCCAGCGGGCGATCCGCAAGGCCGACTGGTTCTGCCGCTGGATGCGCACCTCGAGGGTCTTGATCCCGCGCAGCAGCAGGTAACAGCCGGCCGGGTCGAGGGTCGCGCCGAGGTTGAAGTGCAGCTCGCGGATCCGGTCGATCAGCTCCTGCCGCCCGGCGATGGCCCCGCACAGGACATCGTTGTGGCCAGCCAGGTACTTCGTGGCGCTGTGGATCACCAGGTCGGCGCCGAGCTCCAGCGGCCGTACGTTGGCCGGTGAGGCAAGGGTCGCATCGACCGCCAGCAGCCCGCCGCGGTCGTGGCAGAGCTGCGCCAGGGCCGGCAGGTCGAGCACATGCAGGTGCGGGTTGCTGGGGCTCTCGACCAACACCAGCCGCGTCGTTGGGCGCCAGGCTGCGGCCACGGCGGCCACGGCCTCGCCGGCGGCGACCCACTCGCCGCAGATCCCGAACCGCGGCAGGGCGTCGCGGGCGAAAGTCAGCGTGCGCTTGTAGCCGTCGTCGGTGACCAGCACGTGGTCGCCGTGGCTGAGCAACGCGAGATAGGTGGTGGTCACCGCCGCCATCCCGGAGCTGGTGACAATCGCCGCGTCGGCGCCCTCCAGCGCGGCGAGTTTGGCCTCGACCGCCGCGGCCGTCGGGTGGCCCATCCGGCTGTACTCGAAGCGGCTCGCGTCGCCGGCCGCCGTGCGGTCCAGATCCTCAATCGTCGGGAAGACGAACGGCGCGCTCCGCACAATCGGCGTGGTCAGTCCGAGCAGGGGGTCGGGCTGCTCGCCGGCCCGCACGGCGCGGGTTCCGAAGCGCGGTCGGTCCATCGTGATCTCCGTCCGGGGAAGCGCTAGTGTGCCGTCGGAGGATCTGCCTGTCAACGCGCCGGCCCGCCAGGCGCCGCGCTGTTTCACGTGAAACAGGCCCTGCCCCGGGCGGCGCCGCGCCCGGCGTTTCACGTGAAACAGGGCGGGCGGGCCGCGCGCTGGTCCGACTCGGCGCGGTCCGGCTCGCATGGTATGCTGCGCGGCGATGGGAGCAGGCGATGGCACGGCGGGTCCACTATGTCCTCAGCACGCACTGGGATCGCGAGTGGTACCAGTCCTTCCAAGACTACCGCGCGCGGCTGGTGCAACTGCTCGACCGGGTGCTCGATGGCCTGGCGAGCGGTGTCCTGGCCGGCCCGTTCACCTGCGACGGCCAGGCCATCATCCTGGAGGACTACCTCGAAATCCGTCCCGAGCGGCGGGCCCAGATCGCCGAGTTCGTCGCCGCCGGGCGCCTCGTGGTCGGGCCGTGGTATGTCTTGCCGGACGAGTTCCTGGTGAGCGGTGAGGCGCTGGTTCGCAACTTGCGGCTGGGGCGGGAGGTCGCGCGGCAGTTCGGCGGCACGCCCTCGTCGGCTGGCTTCGCCTGCGACCTGTTCGGCCACCACAGCCAGCTTCCGCAGATCCTGGCCGGCTGCGGTATTGGCTTCGCCATCGTCTGGCGCGGCCTGAACAGCATCGAGCACCGCAACCTGCTCTGGCGCGGGGCTGACGGCACGACGCTCCCGGTGCTGCGGTTCGGCTGTCACGGCTACTGCAGCTACGACTTCTTCGTGCGCCACGCCAATGATCACCGGCACCAGCCCTCCCGCGAGGCAACCTTGGCCGATCTCGACCGCTGGCTGGCCGCCGAAGCCGCCGCCACCGTGGTCGATCCGATCCTGATGTTCGACGGGGGCGATCACCTGGAGTGGAACGAGGCAAACTACGCGATACTGCGGGAGCGGTTCGGGCAACACGGCGACTTCGAGATCGTCCACTCGAGCCTCGATGCCTACGGCTGCGAGTTGCTGGCGCAGCGCGATCGGATCGCCGCCGAAGTCAGCGGCGAGCTGCGCGAGCCAGCCAGTCTGCCGAGCGACCAGGACAACCAGTGGCTGATTCCGGGTGTGCTGGCCAGCCGGGTCTGGATCAAGCAGCAGAACGCCGCCTGCCAGGACCTGCTCTGCCTCTGGGCGGAGCCCCTGGCGGCAGTCGCGAGCAGCGCGCTGGGCGATCCGGCGCCGGACGGCTACCTGCAGGTCGCCTGGCGCTGGCTGTTGCAGAATCACCCCCATGACAGCATCTGCGGCTGCAGCATCGACCAGGTCCACGACGACATGGTCTACCGCTTCAGCCAATGTCGCCAGATCGGTGAGGGCGTCGCCGACCGGGCCGCTCACCGCCTGACGGCTGCGGTCGCCGGGGACCTGGCCGATGGCGAGCTCCGCGTCGGGGTGTTCAATCCGCTGCCGCAAGCAGTCGATCGGGTCGTCGAGCTGGAGCTGCCGATTCCGGCCGAGTGGCCGAGCTTCCAGGAGTTCTTCGGTTTCGAGGCCAAGCCGGGCTTCCGGATCTACGGGCCGGACGGCGCCGAGTTGCCGTACCAGCGCCTGGCGCAGCGACCGCAGGTCACCCACAAGCGCTTGCCGCCGAGGTGCTTCCCGGGCACCTACCGCTGTCACCACGTCACCGTGGCCCTCCGCCTGCCGATCCCGGCGCTTGGGTACACCACGCTGACGGTGCGACGGGCGGGGCCCGGCGAGCCGACCCGCTACCCGACGACGCCGGCCCAGGCCAGCAGCGAGCGAGGCTGCAGCAACGGGCTGCTGTCGTTGACGATCCAGCCGAACGGCGCGGTCGACCTGCTGGACCAGCGCACCGGACGGCGCTACGAGCGGCTGCTGACCTTCGAGTCGGTGGCCGACATCGGCGATGGCTGGTACCACGGCCAGGCCGTCAACGACCAGGTCCAGGTCTCGTCCGGTGCTCACGCTGAGCTCGCCCTGGTCGCCGACGGCCCGCTGCAGACCACGTTCCTGGTGCGCACCCATCTGCGGCTGGCGACCGACTTCGACTTTGGCCGCATGACGCGCAACCAGCAGACCGTCGAGCAGGTGATCGAGTCCCGCCTGACGCTACGCGCGGGTTGCGACTGGCTGGAGGTCGAGACGCGGCTGGTCAACCAGGCAGCCGACCAGCGGCTGCGCGTCCTCAATCCCTCTGGCTGCCGCAAGGCCGCTACCTGGTGGGCCGACAGCCCGTTCGACGCCCTCGAGCGGCCCATCGCGCTGCGGGCCGACAACCACACCTACCGGGAGCTGGAGGTCGAGACCAAGCCACAGCAGAGCTGGTCGGCGGTCTGCGATGCCAGCGGCGGCCTGGCCGTGGTGACCACCGGACTCTTGGAGACCGCGGTCCGCGACCTGCCGGAGCGGCCTTTGGCGCTGACCCTCCTGCGCAGCACGCGCCGCACGGTGATGACCGACGGGGAGCCGGGTGGCCTGCTGCTGGGCAAAGAGCTGGTGTTCCGCTATCGCCTGGTACCGCTCAGCGGCCCACCGGATCCGGTGCAGCTCGGACGCCTGGCGCAGGACCTGGCGGCTGGGCTGCGGAGCGTCGCGCTGCAGCCGGCCGACCTGGCGATCGAGCGTCCCACGGCGGCCGTACCAGCGGCAGCCGGCCGGCTCGCGGTGACCGGCGAGGTGCTCGTGAGCAGCGTGCGTGACGTCGCCGGTGGGCTGGAGGTACGGCTGTTCAACCCGACTGCCCGCCCCACGGTGGCCAGGCTGTCCTTCGACGCCGCCCTCGGCGCACTGCCTGTTCAGGCGACGCAGGTCGATCTGGAGTCCACCCCACTGGCGGACCTGCCCTGCCCTGGTGGCGGCTGCCAGGTGGCCGTGGCCCCGAAGCAACTGACGACGATCCGTTTCACGTGAAACACGGCAGCGGCGCCCCCACAGGTGCGCGCCGCGACCGCGCCGTTTCACGTGAAACAGGCTGGTCCTCGCCAGCACCCCGCCCAGGGGCGCCGCCACTGTTTCACGTGAAACAGGCGGCCACCGTTCAAGCCGGTGGGCGCCGCCGTTCCAGTTCGAGGGCGACGACCAGCGGCTCTGTGCCGACGATCTCCGCCAGGCGGTCGATAGCGCGCGAGAGCAGTCGCTCCTTCATCGCCGCGGGCCCTTCGAGGTCGGCAATCTGGCGCTCGGCCTCCAACAGCCGATCGATGGCCTGCGACACGAACCGGCCGCGGACCAGCGACTGCGTGCGGTTGGCGAGCTGGCGGTAGCCGTTGTGGAAGTCGCGGGTGACGCCCAGCAGCAGTCGATTGACACTGCTGCCGTCACCGCTGTCGGCGACCTCCTCGCCGGCCTCCGCGGCGGCGGCGGCGTCATCCTTGGCGGCGCGCGCTTCGGCGACTTCAACCGTCCTCTGGCGCAGCGCTGCGGTGGCTGCCGCCCGCTCCTTCCAGCGCTCGTACTCCTCGACCGTGGTCCCGTCGATCAGTTGCAGCGTGAGCGGCTTGCTGACGATCCGCGCCAGCACTTTGTCGATCACCGCCCGGTTGGCGGGCAGGTCGAACTGGCTCGCCTCGTGCTGGTCGGCCGGGTCCAGGCCCACCACCAGCACGGTGCCGTCCAGCGTCACCGGCACCGCCAGGTCCAGGGCCCGGTACAAGGGCGGGTTGATATCGACGGCCTTCACCTTGGTCCTCACCTGCGACCAGAGCTTCTGGAGCTGTTCAGCCGGGATCATGAGAGGCCCTTTCCCGCCGCTGCTTCGTCGCGGAGCCGGCGGCGCATGTCGTCGATGGTCCGAACCATGCCCTCTTCAAACGGCACCCGCGGCTCCCAGCCGAGTAGGGTGCGGGCTTTGGTGATGTCGGGCCGTCGTTGCTGCGGGTCGTTGTCGGTCGGCATCGGCTGGTAGACGATCTGGCTGCGGCTGCCCGTCAGCCGCAGAATGTCCTCCGCGAACTGCCGGATCGTCCGCTCGTCAGGATTGCCGATGTTGACCGGCAGCGCTTCCTGCGACCAGGCCAGCCGGACCATCCCGTCGACGGTGTCGTCGACGTAGCAGAACGACCGCGTCTGCTGCCCGTCGCCGTAGATCGTGAGATCCTCGCCGTTGACCGCCTGGCAGATGAAGTTGGGCACCACGCGGCCGTCGCGTAGCCGCATCCGGGGCCCGTAGGTGTTGAAGATGCGGATGATCCGCGTGGGGATGCCGTGCTGCCGCTGGTAGGCCATCACCAGCGCCTCGCCGAAGCGCTTCGCCTCGTCGTAGCAGCCGCGCAGGCCGGTCGTCGAGACGTTGCCGTGGTAGGTCTCGGGTTGCGGGTTGACCAGCGGGTCGCCGTAGACCTCACTGGTCGAGGCGAACAACAGCCCGCAGCCCTTTTCCTTGGCCAGGCCCAACGCGTTGTGGGTGCCGAGGGAGCCCACCTTGAGGGTCTGGATCGGGTACTCCAGGTAGTCGACCGGGCTGGCCGGCGACGCCAGATGGAACACGAAATCGACGGCGCCAGCGAGGTAGATGAACTTCGAGACGTCGTGGTGGAAGAAGTCGAAGCGCGGATCGCGGAGGTGCGCGATGTTCGCCACGCTGCCCGTGATCAAGTTGTCGATGGCCACCACCTCGTGGCCGTCGGCCAGCAGCCGCTCGCAGAGGTGCGAACCCACGAAGCCGGCTCCGCCGGTTACCACACAGCGCATCAGCCTGCTCCTTCGACGGTCAGCCGACCTTCACGACCGGCGGATGGATGTAGTCGTGGTACTTCGTCGCGACCTGTCCCTGCTGGGCATCGCCAGCGTGGAAGTAGACGCGGTAGGCGAAGTGCAGCAGCTCGCCCGCCGGCAGCACATAGGTCCCGTCGGAGGCGCCATTGGTGAAGTGGCTCCAGCCAAAGCAGTTGGCGGTCATCAGCCCGTAGTTGCGGACATGCCACCAGGTCGGGTAGCGGAAGCTGCTGGGGTGGTCGAAGGCCGCGATGCCGACCCAGTTGCCGTTGACTGGCCCGGAGTAGTCACACCACTGGGCGCGCTTGCCCCAGGTCTCGTCCTCGTTGATCCCGCCGATGGCGTTCTCGATCCGGCCCTTGGGAGCGTCCATCGATGAGGTCACCCGGAGCGACAACAGCCCGCCCTCCTTGGTGTCGCCGAAGCGCACGTCGCCGGCGCCGGGCGCGGCGATCAGGATGATCTCCAGGTCCCAGATCCGGGACGACGCCGGCAGGTCGTAGACCCGCCACTGGCGCCGCTCGAGCAGCACCGGATCGCCGGCCGGGTCCAGCCAGGTCAGCTCGTGGTCCAACAGCGCGTAGACCGGCCCGGCCAGCAGCGCCTGCCAGCGCTCGTGCTGCTGCGTCGCGTGGCCGGGCTCTTCACTCCAGTTGTCGGTGCCGTTGACGTCACCGTAGGCCACCCACATGCTCTTGTGATGCTTGTGGTCGGCGCGCTCACCCGGCTGCGGGTCCATCGGAAAGCCGCGGGTGCAGCGCCCGCCGTGCGGGTCAAACAACGGGTACCAGTAGGGTCGGGCGGCGTTCGGGTCGGCGACGTGGTAGGTGCCCAGCAGGGCCCCGGACTGGAGTAGCGAGACCGCCGCACCATCGTCCTGGATCGCCAGATTGCCGCCGGTCGCCGGCTCGCCAAGGGTCGCCACATACTCCCGCGTCTGGCCGGCGGCGAGGCGGTCGACGATGAAGCGAACCTCGCAGTGGTTGTCGGGCAGCGGGATCGACTGGCACGGGACGCTCACCTCGCCCAGCCGCAAGACGGCCACGCCCGGTCCGTCGAGAATGGCCTTCACGGGGCAGAGAGAGCGGTCTCGGATACCCGCAGAGACCGTCAGCTTCAGATCGCTCACCGGCGCACCTCACTCAGTCGGGATCGCCGGCGAGGATAGCACACCACGATGGCCGCGGCAACGCAGCCGGAACCTGTGTACGGGTCCAGCAGCGACTCGCCCGACCGCCGAGGGCTTGACTCGGCTGCCCAAGGCTGGCTAGACTCCGGCCATCCTCCGGATTCTGGGAGCTACGACATGCGCAGGCTGCAGTTTGTCCTGATCCTCTCGACGGCATCCGTCGCCTGGGCCCAAGGTAACGGCCCACAGCCGCCCGACGCCAAGCCCGAGCGCCAGCCCGAGGCGCAGGCCAGCGGTACGTTGGTCGCAGTCGACGCGGCGGCCAACAAGGTGGTGGTGAAACGTGAGGCGGGTGAGGAGACCTTCCGGACCGACGACAAGACGCAGGTCCTGGTGGATGACACCAAGGCCGCGCTGGCTGGCCTGACCGTCAACTCCGCCGTGCGCGTGGCCTACCTCAAGGACGGCCAGCCGCCCTACCTGGCACTACGAATCTACGACGCCAAGACGATCGCCGTGCTGGACGCGGAGCTGGTCGGCGTCGCCGCCAAGATCGACGCCATCGAGACCAAGGGCGAGGGTGAGGCGAAGGTCGTGACCATCACCGTCACCACGGCCCAAGGCAAGCAGCGCGCTCTGCGGGTGGTCGCTGCCGGGCCGCAGGGCTCGCAGATCTGGCGCGATGGCAAGCCGGCCGACGCCAGCGCCTTCAAAGTCGGCGACCAGGTCACCGTCTCGATCCGCCGCGGTGAGAAGGCGCTGCGGCTGAAGGGGTTGGCAGACCCGGTGACCTTCGCCGCGTTCCTGGCGATGCGCACGCTGCAGGGCAAGGTCAGCGCCATCGACACCGAAAAGCGGTCGTTCACCCTGACCCCCGATAGCGGCGCAGCACAAACCGTGCATTGGACCCGCAACACCGGCTGCTTCACCGCCGGCGCCAAGCACAAGGGGATGCCCTTCAAGGACGGCGACGCGGTGGTGGTGAAGTTCGAGCTGGTCCAGAAGAAGGTCGTCCAGGCGCGCGCGATCTTCGCGCCCGAGAGCTGGCAGGCTTACGGGCAAGCGGCCATCCAACCAGCACCGTAAGCGCTACCCGCCGCCCGCTGGAGCCATCCGCCGGCTGTTTCACGTGAAACAGCCGGCGGCGCCCTCCGCGTGCCGACCCGCCGCGCGGTCGTGTTTCACGTGAAACAGCGACTCCAGCGTGCTGCTGCCCGACCGCACCGCCTGGCCGCGGCGGCGGCGTGTTTCACGTGAAACAGCGGGTAGCCACCGCAACCGGCAAGTCCAGTTCAGCGTGAGCGCGGCCACCACTGCAGCAGGCCGGCCAGCAACAGCGGCGCCGACATCGCCCAGCGCGTGAAGTTGTGGTGGTAGAACCGCCACGTCAGCGCCGCCAGCAGCACCAGGGCCAGGCCGCCCAACACGGGGTGGCGCCACGCCAGGCCAGTGGCCACCAGGATCAGAGTGCCCGGCAGCAGGTGCAGCAGCAGCCCCCACAGGCCTTCGCTGACACCGTCCAGCAGCCCGAAGCCGACCCAGAACAGGCCAACCGCCAAGCCCAGCAGCAACCCGTAGTTGGCTGGTTGGGTCCACCAGGAGGTCTGCATCGTGGTCTCCCTGCCCCTTCTACGCCGCCCGCCACCGTTTGCGCAGGACAAGCGGGAGGTTGCCGTCGGCCATCGCGCTGAGCCCCGAAGGGGCGACTCAAGCTAGCCCGGGGCAACGCCCTGGGCAGCCCGCCACGGCAGAGTCCGAGTCGTCCGCGCTCCTGTGAGGCGGAGGGTGCACCGGAACACGGCCGGCGGCGCGGCGCAGCCGTCGCGCAGGACAAGCAAGAGGTTGCCGTCGGCCATCGCGCTGAGCCCCGAAGGGGCGACTCAAGCTAGCCCGGGGCAACGCCCTGGGCAGCCCGCCACGGCAGAGTCCGAGTCGTCCGCTGTTGGCGCGGTCGCTGGGACCTGACCAGGCGGTCAGCGTGCTGCTGGACCCAGCGGCGGCGGCCCGGCCAGCCCCGCCGTGAACCTGGCGGCTGGAGTCCAGGCGCCAGGCTCACGCGAACAGGCCACGCCCGCGGGGGCGACGTGGTTCAGAACTGCCAACCGATCCCGAACATCGGCCCCGACATGCGGAAGTTCACGAAGTCCGGGTCGTCCTTGGCCTTGAGCTGGAACAGGCGGTAGACGGCGGTGACTCGCAGGTACTGATCTGGGTTCAGCGAGACACCCGCCTCGAGGTTGTAGAGGTGGCCGTACTTGCCGGCACTGATGCCGGCGGCCTCGGCGTAGAGGTCGAGGATCTTGGACGGGGTCAGATGGATGGTCACCCCAGGGTTGGGCAGGGGCAGCAGCGCGCTTTGGCGCTCGGCGATGCCGCGAGCGGGGACATTCAGGGTCGCATCGCCGAAGGCTGTCGTGACATTGAACAGCAGACCCACCTGGACTTGCTTCCACTGTAGCGGTTCCCAGTGGTAGCCGAGGTTCAGGAGGTTGACATTGAGCGAGCTGAGCACGCGGTCGCCAAGGACGTAGGCCGTGCCGTCGTAGGTGAAGGTGCGGGTCAGGACGTTGTCGCCAGCGTACGACCAGTTGGTGTAGCCGAGCCGCAGCGAGCTGCGGCGGCCCCACTGCCACCGCGCCCGCAACTCGGGGAAGTTGCGGTTGCGGATCCCCAGGTCGGTGGCGAAGTCGACCGTGTCGGCGAGTCCGGCCGACTGCCGCACCGAGCCCTTGAGGTCTGGGAACCAGGCCAGCAGGTCGATGTCAACACTGGCCCGGGCCGGCGACCCGAGCGCGGCGCAGAGGCCGCAGGTCAGGAGCAGACGAGGCAGCGCCAGCATCACAGCACTCCATTCCGGGGCGGCGACCTGCGGCCTGAGAGAGCGTCGGCGAACCGCTGGGCCGTCGCCCCTGCAGCGGTGCAGGCCCGATTACGCAGCGCCGCCGGCAGTCCTCCAGTCGGCGTCCGTGGTCCGCGGGAGGATAGCACCGCGGCAAAGGCCAACGCGTCGGCGACCGACGTCGTGAGGCAGGAGGTCTGCGCCATGAAGATCGGGATTCGCGACGGCTGTCTGAAACTGGCCGCCGTTGAGGCCGCCGGGCTGGCTGGGCAACTAGGTTTTGACGGGCTCGAGGTGTGCATCGGGCCTGAGGAGGCCGCCAACGTGCTGTGGCAGGCAGGCGGCTTCGACCGGCTCAATGCGGCCTGTGAGGCGGCCGGCGTGGTGGTGGCCTCGCTGTCGCCGGGGCGGTATGCGCAACTGCACCCGGTGGTGGACGACCCGGCGCTGCGCGCGGCGGGGCGCCGGCTGTTGCTGGACTGCATCGAGCGCTGCCGGCCGGTCGGTGCTGACGCGATTCTGGTGCCGCTGTTTCCGCAGGACCTGGAGACCTGGGCCGACGCCACCTGGCAGGCGCTGATCGACGGGTTCAAGCCACTGGCCGCGGCCGCTGGCGAGGCGGGTGTGACGCTGCTGCTCGAGACCACCTTCTCGGCCGACCACCTGGCGCGCATCCTGGACGGGGTCGATCATCCGGCGCTACAGGTCTACTACGACACCGCCAACACGACCAACCGGGGCTACCATGCGCCGACCGAGATCCGGCAACTCGGCCGCCGCGTGGGGCGGGTGCATGTGAAGGACACCAACGGCCAGATGCTGGGTGATGGCCGGGTGCCGTGGGCGGATTGCCGCACGGCGCTGCGCGACATACGTTACGACGGGTGGCTGGTGCTGGAAACGCCTGCCGGTGACGACGCGGCGCTGGCCGCGGCGCGGAACTACGGCTTCACGCGCGGCTGGCTGCCCTGAAGCGCGGCCGCGCGGGTGGCGTTAGGTTGCGGCGCAGTGACAGCGTTTGGCCGCTGGCCGTGCCACGCTCTGTGAACGCCCGGCGCGCGGTGGTGGTATCGCCGTCGGTGCATGCCGCTGCAGGCGGCGCAGAAGCGGAAGAGGTGTGACGATGCTCGGTTCGAACGGCTGGCGCAGCGCACTGCTGCTGTTGACGGCGACGATGGTGGGAGGGCCGGCGATGGCGCAGACCGCCGATCAACTCTACCAGCAAGGCGAAGCCGCCTACGCGGAGTTCACCTGGGACAAGGCGATCGAGTCGTTCGGCGCCCTGGTGGCGAAGCACCCGCAGGACCCGCGCGTTCCCGAGGCCCGCTTCAAGGTGCTGCACGCCCGCGCCCGGCTCGAGCGGTGGGACGACTTCGAGGCCGACTGCACGGACTTCATTGACACCTACCGGCGCACGCTGTGGGGCGCGCGCGGCCGGCAGTTGTTGGCGGAGTTCCTGTTCCAGCACCGGCGGTGGCAGAACTGGGAGCGGATCGGCAACCTCTGGGCCGAGGCGCTGCGCGACTACCGCTCGGCGATCGGGCGGCGCCCGATGTCGGCGGCCGAGAAGCGCGTCTATGTCGAGATGCTGTTCAGCGCGGCGGAGTTCTACAGCGACTGGTACCTGGAGCGCTCGCGCGACCTGGCGAAGGAACACCTCGAGACGATTCTCGCCACCAAGCTGGACGCGGACACCACGGCCCGGGCGTTGCTGGAGCTCGGGCAGCTCTACGCCGACCGTTACGACGACCGCGCCAAGGCCGAGGCGTCCTGGCTGCAGATCGCCAAGGGCTACGAGCAGACCAGCTCGGCCGACGACGCGCTCTGGCGACTGGGCTGGCTGGACTACCAGAAGGGCGATTACGTCGGCGCCCGGGCGCGCTTCGTGCTGCTGCGCCAAAAGTACCCGAAGTCGGAACTGGAAGACGACGCGCTCGGTCGGATCAAGGAGATCGAAGCCCCACAGGTCAACCTCGGCATCTCGCAGACGCACCTGCCGGGGGCCGGGATCCCCGCCTGGCTGCAAACCCGCAACCTCAAGAGCGTCACCTTGACGGCCTACCGCGTCGACGTGTTCGGTCTGTTCGACCAGGCGGCCGTCGCCGACTTCTCGGCCGAGACGCTGCTCAAGCGCGGTCAAGTGGTGGCGACCTGGAAGCAGGCGATCCAAGACAAGGGCGATTACCAGTGGGTCAAGCTGAAGCTGCAGCCCCCCATCAAGCAGGCCGGGTTCTACCTGCTTGAGGCCCAGGCCGACGGCGCCAAAGTGCGCGACCTGGCTCCGGTGAACATCACCAGCCTGGTGCTGGTGCAGCAGTACGCCGCCCGCAAGCTGGTCAGCTACGTCGGCTCACGCGAGACCCGGCAACCGGTGGCGGGCGCCGAGCTGCGGGTGCTGCGGCCGGCCCGCCGCGCGCTGCGGCCGATTGGCAAGGGCACCACCAACGCCGATGGTCTCTGGGAGACCCAGACCCCGGTGCGCGCCGATGAGGACAGTTGGCAGCTCTTGACGGTCGGCCGCAAGGGCGATGAGGTGGTGCTGCAGGACGACGGCCTCTACGCCTGGTGGAACGAGCCGACCGCTGCGCTCGACGCCTATGTCTACACCGACCGGCCGGTCTACCGTCCCGAGAACACGGTCCACTACAAGGCGATCCTACGGACCGGCCTGGAAGGCCGCTTCCAGAACCTGCCCTCCGAGAAGGTCGAAGTGGTGGTGCGCGATGCGCGCGGCGAAGAGGCGCAGAAGGTCGCTCTGCAGACCGACTCGTTCGGCACTGTGGAGGGCGAGCTGACCCTGGGTGCCGAGCCGTCGCTGGGGGTCTGGAACATCCAGATCAACTGCCAGGGCCAGAGCGAGAACGGCAGCTTCAGGGTGGAGGAGTACCGCAAGCCGGAGTTCAAGGTCGAGGTCGGCCGGCCGCTGGCGGACGTGCGCCCGGGCGGTGCCGCGGCGGTGCCGGTTGAGGCGGCTTACTACTTTGGCGCGCCGGTCGCCGACGCCGAAGTGAAGTACGTCGTGAAGCGCCGGCCCTACTACCACTGGTACTGGTTCCCCGGCCCGTGGGACTGGTTCTACGCCGGCTGGCGCGAACGGCCGGGGCGCTACTGGGGTGACCAGGTGGTGCGCGAAGGGACGGTCAAGACCGATGCCGCGGGCAAGGCGGTGATCGAGTTCGCGACGGCCGAGGATGCCAACCAGGACTTCACTTACACCCTCGACGTCGAGGTGGCCGACGTCACGCGGCGGGTGGTCGAGGCGACCGGCAGCCTGACGGTGACCCGCAAGGCGTTCTACCTGTTCGCCAACGCCAGTCAAGGCCTGTACGCGCCGGATGACGACGTGGCGATCACCGCGAAGGCCGAGAACGCCGACCGGCAGCCGGTCGAGACGCCGGTCACGGCGACGCTCTGGAAGATGAAGTGGGTGCCCGAGAAGGTCGACCCGCAGACCAAGAAGGTCACCCTCGCGGCGCACTACGAGCGCGACAGCAAGGTCTGGCCGTCCGAGCAGCGGGTGGTCACGGACCCGGCCAGCGGTGAGAAGGCGCTCCGGTTCAAGGCCCCCGGCGATGGTTACTACACCGTCGAGCTGAGCGCCGCCGACCGCTTCGACCCGCGTGCCAGCATCGTGGCCAGCGCCGAGTTCTGGGTCTCCAGCAAGGCCTGGAAGGGCGTCAACTACAACCACGCCAACCTCCAACTGGTGACCGAGAAAGACCTCTACCAGAAGGGCGACACGGTCCGGGTGCTGGTCAACTCGCCGGTGCCCGACGCGGCGCTGCTGCTGACGATTGGGGCCGAGCACATCTACCGCACGCAGGTCTACCGCCTGAGTGGCAACACCAACGTGATCGAGGTGCCGGTCGCCGACAACTACGCGCCGAACGTCTACCTCAACGCGGTGGTGGTGGCGGCCCGCCAGGTCTACTTCGCCGACAAGGAGCTGATGGTCCCGCCGACCGACCGCTTCCTGAAGGTCAAGGTGAGCAGCGACCGGGCGGAGTACAAGCCGCGCACCAAGGGCACCTTCGCGCTGGAGACCACCGACCAGCACGGCCGGCCGGTGGCGGCGCAGGTCAGCCTGGGGATCACCGACGACAGCGTCTACGCGATCCAGGAGGAGCTGGTCGCGCCGATCGGCGTCCACTTCTACGGCCGCAAGCGTTGGAACGGGATGCGCACGGCGGTCTCCTTCGAGGGGCAAGGCGCGCAGGACGAGGAGTTCGCGCAGAGCCTCGACCGCAAGTCGGTCCGCCGCGGCGAGGGTGGGCCCGCGGCCGGCCTGGCGGCGCCTGCGCCAGCCGCTGAGACCGCCGCGGCGCGTCCCGCGGCGCCGATGAAGGACGGCGCTCCGGGCGGCATGGGCGGCGGCGGCGGCGCTGGCGAAGAGCCGATCGCCATCCGGGAGTTCTTCCCAGACACCATCCTGTGGCAGCCGACCGTGACCACCGGGGCCGACGGCAAGGCGACGGTCACGGTGGAGGTCCCCGACAGCCTGACCACCTGGCGCGCCACGGCGCGGGCGATCACCGCCGACACAATCGTCGGCCAGCAGGTCGAACGGGTGGTCAGCACCAAGGACCTGATCGTGCGCCTGCAGGCGCCGCGGTTCTTCACGCAGCTCGACGAGACGACCATCTCGCTGGTGGTCACCAACAAGACCTCGCAGCAACAGCAGGTCGCCGTGGGGCTGCAGATCGAAGGTCTGGAGCTGGTCGGCAACCCGACCGACAGCGTGGTGCTGCCGCCGAACGGCCAGGCCCGGGTGGACCGGGTGGTGAAGGCCGTGACGCCGGGCCGGGCGACGATCACCGCCACGGCCCGCGGCGCCGACGACAGTGACGGCGTGAAGCTGACCTTCCCGGTTCTGCCGCACGGCGCCGAGAAGTTCGCCGCGGCCGCTGGTCGCGTCGGTGCTGAGGGCACCGCGCAGGCTACCCTCAACCTGCCAGCGGCGCGCCGTGAGGACGCCACCAAACTGACCGTGACGGTCTCGCCGACGCTGCTGGCGTCGCTGCTGGACGCGCTGCCCTACCTGATCGAGTACCCCTACGGGTGCGTCGAGCAGACCACCTCGAAGTTCCTGCCGGCGGTGATGGTGGCGCGGGTGCTGGACTACACCGGCCAGCCGGCGGCTGGTGGGAAGCCGAAGCAGGTGCCGGACTGGTGGCAGGGCCGCGGGCTGGATGAACTGCCCGAGATGGTCCGCACCGGCATTGAGCGCCTCGGCGGGATGCAGAATCCTGACGGTGGCTACGGCTGGTTCGGCGGCATGCGCTCCGACCCCTGGATGACCGCCTACGTCACCCAGGGCCTGCTGCAGGCCCGGCTGGCAGACTTCAGCGTGCCGAACGAGATGCTGGAGCCGGCCGGCGCCTTCCTGCTGAGCAACCTGCACCTCCTGCGGGGCCGCCACGACGACACGGCCTACGTCCTGTGGGTCGTCGGGCAGCTTGAGAAGAGCGGGGTCGTGAAGCCGGACGCGGCGCAGCGCAAGGAGCTGGAAGACGGCTTCCAGCGGGTCTACGCCAACCGCGACGAGTTGAACGACTACACTCGCGCGCTGCTGATCCTGGCGCTCCACCAGAAAGGCGACGCCGACAAGGCGGCGGTGGTCTGGCGCAACTTGCAGGCGCGGCGGATCGAAACCGAGCACGGCGTGCACTGGGGCCAGAACCGCTGGGGCTGGCGCTGGAGCGAAGACCAGGTCGAGACCACCGCGATGGTGTTGCTGGCCACGCTGGCGGTGGAGCCGAACTCGACACTGGCCGACAAGGCCGTGCAATGGCTGCAGATGAACCGCACCGGCAACCGCTGGTACAACACCAAGGACACCGCCACCGCGATCTACGCGCTGTGCAGCTACGCCGACCAGAAGGGCGAGCTGAAGTCGAACTACAGCCTGACCTTGCTGGTCAACGGCCAGGAGGTCAAGGGCTGGGAGGTTACCCCCCAGAATGCCCTGCGGCTGGACGGCCGGGTGACGGTCGATCCGAAGCTGCTGCGGAGTGGCGACAACACCGTCGAGCTGCGCCGCACCGGTAACGGCAACGTCTACTACGGTGCGCTCCTGGAGTTCTACACCAAGGAGGACCCGATCACCGCGGCTTCGAGCTTCGTCTCGGCGTCGCGCAAGTACTACCGGATCCGCGAGTTCACCGACGAGAACAAGGTCCGGCAGGTGAAGCGTGAGCTGCTCCTGAACAACGACCAGGTCGCCTCCGGTGACCAGATCGAGGTCGAGGTGACGGTCGACGCCGAGAACGAGTTCGACTACGTCTGCCTGGCCGACCCGAAGCCGGCCGGCTGCGAACCGGTCGACCAAACCTCGGGCGGAACCTGGGGCGGCGCTTACATGTACCGCGAGCTGCGCGACGAGGAGGTCACCTTCTTTGTGGACCACCTGCCGCAGGGCAAGACGACCTTCAGCTACCGGCTCCGCGCCGAGTCGCCCGGGACGTTCCGCGCTCTGCCCCACCGCGGCTTCAGCATGTACCGCGACGACGTGCGCTGCCTCAGCGATGAGGCCATCCTGAAGATCGGCGAGCGCCCCGCCGCGGTCGAAGGATAGCGCCCGCGGCCCGGCGTGAGACGCGGCCCGCCGGCCGACCGCCGGCGGGCCGCGTTGTGGCGGGCATACCCCGCGGCCCGCTGTTTCACGTGAAACAGCGGGCGCCCGTGGTGGTGGAGGCCGTCCCAACGTCGCACCGCGGCGACGCCCGCGTGGGTCAGCGGCGATCAGCCGGCTGTTTCACGTGAAACCGGTTGGCTACCTCGGCGGCGCCTGGCATCGGTCGCCTCGTGCGGTGGGCGGTCCGGCGGGTCGACCCCGGTCGCTGTTTCACGTGAAACAGGGGCCACCGCCGACACCGCCGGTGGGGCGCTGGGCGGAGACCTCAGCGGGCTGCGGTCGCGGTTGCTGTTTCACGTGAAACAGCGCGCGCACCCCGCCCGGCAACGCCCAGGAGGTCACCGTGGTGATGCGCTGCGTAGTCGCGAGAGCCGCCTGGCGACCCGCGAAGTGGCCTCAGAGCGCGCCGCGGTTCAGTTCCTCATCGCGGCAGCGGGCGACGAAGCGGTGGTAGACCCGCCGCGCGAACGGCTCGAGGGGCTGCTTCTGCAGCGCGGCGTCGGCCTCACCCAGCACGACCAGGTCGGTTGGACTGAGGCGGGTTAGCGTGCGGATCACGTAGTCGCCCTCGCGGCGCTGCACCTGCAGGTCGGTCGACCGCAGCCCGCGGGCCAGCGCCCGGTTGATCGCCAGCGCGGCATCGGCGGCGCGGTCGGCGGCGGGGGTGTCTTGGCGGCCCACCAGTTGGACCAGCACCTGGTCGCCGAGCAGCAGTTCGGCCTGCGCCTCGGCCCCTTCGCCGACCAGCCGGACGCCGGCGCAGATGGCGTTGGTGACGGCCCGGCGGTCGACCGGCAGGCCCAGCGCGCGGATCTGCTTTTCGAGGCTGGCCGCCCGCTCGTCGGACCAGGGGTGCGTCTGAAAGGCGCCGAGCTCGACGGGCTGCGGGCGGCTGCGGTAGAGGCGGTAGAGCCGCTCGAAACAGGTGATCAGCCCGACCGGGTTGAAGCCGGCGCGGTAGGCGTAGAAGCAGCCGGCCCAGTCGGCCTGGGCCTCGGCGTCGACCGAGTGGCCGTTGAGCAGGGCGAGGTGGACGTACTGCACCATGCCGGCGACATGCGAGACGTCCAGCCCCATGAAAGCGGCGGCGATTAGGGCCAGCAGTTGCTGAGTGTTGTAGCGCTGAATCCGCTGCACCTGCTCCCGCAGGTGGTGGTAGGTGCTGTGGGCCACCTCGTGCGCCAGGATCCCCGCCAACTCGTCATCGCTCTGACAGAACTCGATCATCCCGCGGGTCACGAAGAGGTTGCCGCCCCAGGCACTGAAGGCGTTGATCTCGTCGGTGTCGAGCAGCCGGAACGTGAAGCCCAGCTCCTCGGGCGGGCCGGTGGGCTGGTCCAACCGGATCTGCCGCGGCCCGACCAGGCGGGCCGCCGTGATGATCCGGTGGGCCATCGCCTCGACCCGCTTCTGCTGTAGCGGGTTCTCCCAGGCGGGCACTTCCTTGGTGTAGAAGGCCACCACCTGCTGGCCCTGACGCAACTCCTCGGCCAGGTCGTAGCGCCGCTCGCCCAGATCGACCTCCAGCGACCGATCGGGCAACTCGGCGTCGGGCCGCAGCAGCGTCGGCACGATCGGCTCGCCGTCGGACCAGCCGGGCAGCCCGGCGCCGAGGACAGCCAGCAGGCAGAGCACGAGGCGGCGGCCAGCCCGGATCGACAACACGCAACTCCTATTCGGGGAGACGCACCCCGGCGGGATTCGTTCCCCGCGACCGCTGCCACGCTACGCGCGGCGCGGCTGTCCGACCTCCTGCAGCAGCGCCCGCAAAGTCTCTTCCGGCAGGCTCGAGGCGTGGCGTTCGGTCGGGAAGAGCCCGGCGCGGACCTCGTCCTGGTAGTCGGTCAGGGCCCCCTCGATGGTCTCCGCGAGGCGGGCATACTGCTTGGCGTGACGCGGCACGAAGTCGGCGTAGAGGCCCAGCAGGTCGTGCCACACCTGGACCTGGCCGTCGGTGTCAGGCCCCGAGCCGATGCCGATGGTCGGCACCGCCAGCTCGCTGGTGACCATCCGCGCCAAGGCCGCGGGAACGCACTCCAGGACCACCGCAAAGGCTCCGGCATCGGCCAGGCGGCGCGCCTCGTCGCGGATGGCGTGGGCCTGCTCGCGCGTTTTCCCGCGGACGATCTGCTTGCCGAACTGGTAGGCCGACTGCGGTGTGTAGCCAAGATGCCCCATCACCGGGATGCCGTGCTCGACAATCGCGGCGACCACCTCGGCCATCTTGCCGCCGCCTTCCAGCTTGACGGCCTGCACGCGCCCTTCCTGAAACAGGCGCGCCGCCGATTCCAGGCCCTGCGCCGCGTCGCGATAGCTCATGAAAGGCAGATCGCCCACGACCATCGCGCGCTGGCTGCCGCGGACTACCATCCGGCTGTGGTAGACGATGTCCTGCAGCGTCACCGGAATCGTCGAGTCGTGGCCCTGCACCACCGTGCCCAGGCTGTCGCCCACCAGAATCAGCGGCAAGCCGGCGCGGTCGACCAGTTGGGCACTGGTGTAATCGTACGCGGTGACCATCGCGAACTTCTCGTCGCGACGCTTGTAGTCGGCCAAGTCCTGCACCGTCACGCGCATCGGGGTCTCCGTCAGACCAGCTCGGGGCTCAGCACCGCGGGCTCCTCGATTCGGGTCACGCGGTTGTCGGCATCGACCTGCACCAACCGCGGCCGGAACTCGGTCAGCTCTTGCTCGGTCAGCCAGCCGTAGGCAATCACAATCGCCAGGTCACCGGCCGCACCCAGGCGGGCTGCGGCGCCGTTGAGGCAAATCGTCCCGCCGCCGCGCGCGCCGGGAATCAGGTAGGTCTCCAGCCGCGCGCCGGTGTTGATATTGACCACCTGGACCTGCTCGTACGGCAGCAAGCCGGCGGCGTCCAAGAGGTCCAAGTCCACCGTCAAGCTGCCAACGTAGTTCAGGTTGGCGTCGGTGATCGTCACCCGGTGCAGCTTGGCTCGACAGAAAGCCCTCAACATCGCCGTCCTCACAGGTCCCGTGACAGGAACACCACCGACGGGTCCTCGTTGCCCGGCAAGTAGCGGTCGTTGAACCCGCAGATGCGGAACCCGCTCTGCAGGTAGAACTCGATCAAGGGCCCGCCCTGCGGCTCGAAGTCCATCAGCACCAGCGCGCCACGCAACTTGGCGGCGCCCAGCAGGGCCTCCAGCAACAGGCGGCCCTGGCCATGGCCGCGACGGTCGCGGCGGATCGTCAGGTCCATCACCCAGGCCACCTGGTTCCATTGCCAGAGCTGGCAGCCGCCGACGCCGATCACCTCGTGGTCGGCACTCTCCAAGACCACCCAGGCCTCTTTGCCCGACTCGAAAGCCACCAGGAAGTCGTCGGCATTGCGCCCGGTCGCCGTGATCGAGGCGCAGGTTGCGGCGTCGTCGGCGCAGGCCGGGCGAGTGCTACTTGGCACGGTAACTCCGTCCCTGGCCGAGTTCGGTCAGCTCGGCGGCATACTGCCGATAGGCCGCCGCCTTGCTGTCGTCGACCGCCGGCCGTTGCGACGGCGGCCGCTGCCGGCGACCCTCACCCAGGCGGTCCAACTCGGCCGCGTACTCCCGCACCGCCCCGCGCTTCAACGACTCCGGCGCCGCGACGCTCGGGCGACCGTGCAGCGCGTCCCGCACACCGGCCGCGCGGACCACGTCGCGCTCGTCCCAGACTCGCCAGTTGCGCCAGTCCCGCGAAACATCCGGGAGCCGACCCTCGGCGATCCAGCGCAGCAGCGTGTTCTTCGACACGCCAATCTGCTCCGCCACCTCAGCCGTGCTGTACACCAGCGTCCTCCAAGCCGTCCGCTGTCCCTGTCCAGGTATACCTGGTGTACTCACACGGTAGCGCGTCGAACGCCGGCTGTCAAGGCGGCCCTGCTGCCGGGCGTCCCGCGGCCGCGCCTGCTGGGCTGGCCGGTGGGCTGTCAGAGCTGCGGCGGCGGCGCAGACTGATCGGTCGGCAGGAGCTGCTTGTGAGTTGGCTGACCCGGACTCTGAAGACGGCGGTGTTGCGCTGCGGCTGGGAGATCCAGCGCCGGCCGGATCTGCTGCAGATCCGCCGGGTGGGCGATCGCGCGGTGCGCGTGCCCGCGGCGCAGTTCCGCGGCGCCAGCGGCCTGCGACTGAATCTCGGCTGCGGCTTCGCCCCACTCGAGGGGTACGTCAACATCGATGTCCGCGACCTGCCCGAGGCCGACTTCATCGCGCCGGTCACCGACCTGGGTGCTTTCCCTGATGGCTGCGCCAGCGAGGTGCGGATGGACGCGGTCTACGAGCACCTCTACCACTTCGAGAGACCGCCGGCGCTGGCCGAGTGGTACCGCGTGCTGGCGCCGGGTGGCGAACTGCACCTGAACTGGATTCCCGACTTCGAGCTGACGATCCAGCACTACCTGAACCGGCCGCCAGGCCTGACGGGCGAGTGGTTCGACCTGGCGCACGCCGCCAATCTGCTGTCCGGTCTGTACACCGCGACCGACGTGCCCGAGATGCTCCACAAGGGTCTCTTCACAAAGGCCTCGGTGCAAGCCGAGCTGGAGTCGGCCGGGTTTGTGGTCGACGCGGTCACCAACCCCTGCTACACCAACGAGCCCTACCCCGTCGCGATGTGTGCCCAGGCCCACCGACCGACCAGCCCCTGAGCGCCCCGTTTCACGTGAAACAGGCCGGGCCGACCATCACGGCGCGAGGCGGTTTCACGTGAAACAGGCCGGACCAGCCGCCACGGCGCGACGGCCGGGGTGGTGTTTCACGTGAAACGGCCACCTGCCATCGCGCAGGGAGGCGGTCGGGCGTGTCGAACCCGGCGGCCATGGGCAAGGTGTCCGAGCAACCCGTCCCCGTCGCGCCGCGCCGCGGCTGGCTCGTCGCGGCACTCCTGATGCACTTCAGTCTGGGCGGCTACTACCTGGCCCGCCTGCCGCTGTGGGGTGCGGTACCGGACGAGCCGTTGCATTACAGCACCATCAAGTACGACGCCGAGTTCTTGCGGCAGCCGGTGATCACCAACCCTCGCCCTTGGGCCGAGCCCCTGGCGGTCTACTGCTTCACCGCCGACCCCGTTGGCGCCGGTGGCCACGGGCCGCTCTACTACTGGACCTGCGTGCCGGTCTTCTGGTTGACCCGCGGGCTGACCGTCGCCGCCCAGCAGCTGGTGCTGCGCGGCTGGACGTTGTTGCTGAGCAGTCTGCTGCTCTGGTTCGCCTGGCGCGGGCTGCAGCTCGCCTGTCGCGACGACCTGCGTCCGGTCGGCCCGGCGCTCCTGGTGATCGCGTGTTGGCCGCACCGCTTGATGCTCAGCGCGGTGATTTACAACGACATCGCCGTCGCGACGATGGGGGCGCTCGCGGTCTGGCTGCTCTGGCGCGCTGCGCCGCTGGCTGGCCGGCGGCCCTGGCTGCTGGCCGGCGCGGCCTTCGGGCTGGCGTTCTTGGGCAAACGCAGCGGGCTCGTCTTGCTGCCGGGTTGTCTGCTGCTGCCCTGGCTCTGGCCCCGCCAGGAAGGCCGGCGCTGGCGGGCGGCGTGCCGCCAGAACGGTGCCTGGCTGCTGGGTGCCGCGCTGGTCGGCGGCTGGTGGCTGTGGCGCGACCTGTGGATCTACGGGCGGCTGTTTCCCACCGAGCCGGGGTTTGAGGAGCACTACACCAACGCGCTGTGGCTCTGGTTCGCACATCCGGAGATCTTCTGGTTCAAGGTCCGTCTGGCGCTCCCGGGCCTCTGGCTGAGCCTCTGGAGCCAGGTCGGCTGGGTGCCGCTGGACGTCGCCGCGTGGCGTCCCATCGCGCTGGCCCTGTACGGCAGCCTGGCGGTCGCCAGCGGCCTGACCGTGGTCGGCCTGGTCGGAGCCTGTTGCAGCCGCCGTCGCCGCTTGACGGGCGAGCCGCGCGCACTGCTCGGCAGCGCGGCGGTGATGGTGCTCGGCATGGTCTACGGGGCGCTGCACTGGGTGGTGCAGTACAGCCTGCACAACCACCAGGAGACCGGCAAGCACGCCCTGGTGGTGCTGCTGCCGCTGCTGCTGCTGGTCGTCACCGCCGGCCGCTGGCTGGCCGGCCCCGACCGCGTGGCGCCCCTCCTGGTGGCGCTGGCCGTGCTCCTGCTCAGCTTCAACGTCGCCAGCATCGTGCGGCTCGAGGGCTACCTCATTCCGACCTGGCGCCCCCCGACGCCAAACCTCGCGGGCGAACGGGTCCGCGACCTGCCGTCCGGGGTGGCGCCGGGCATCTGGCACCGTTACCGCGTGCCGGGGACCATTCAACGCGGCGGTGCGGTGCCGCCGCCGCCGGCACCGGGGGAGGGTTGGCATGGCTGAGCCCGCACCGCCCTGGCCACGCCTCGTCACCTGGGCCGTGGGGCTGACGGCGCTGCTGGTGCTGCTGACCTCCACGGTGGTGCCTTTGCGCGTCGGCGATGTCTACATCTACCTGCGAGTCGCCGTGCCACTGCTGCCGCGGCTGCTGCTGCCGGCGGCGGGGTGTCTGGGTTTGCTGGCCTGGGTGCGCTGGGCGGCCCACGGCACGCGCCGGCGCGTCACGGTGGTCGTGGTGATGCTGGGGTGGTGGCTGCTGGTCGGGGTGATGGTGGCCCCGCCCGCGGGGCCGGCGGCACCCGTCACGGTGATGTATGCCGACGGCAGCAACAGCTACCTGGCCACTGCCCACGAGGTCGGCAACGTCTTCAGTTTCGTCCGCGACTACCAACGCAGCATGCCCAGCCTGCGACTGCACGCTCAAACTCAAGCCCCGGGCGCGACGCTCGTGCATTGGCTGCCACTCCAGGCGTTGCGGCAGTCCGCGCTGTTTCAAGGGCTGCTCGAGCTCCTCGCAGCCCGGTTCGGGCGCGGCTACACGGTGCCAGATTACGCCGTGGCCCAACTTTGGCTCAACCAGGTGCGGTTGACGCCGCCGGAGGCGGCGGCGGGGTTCTGGATCGCCGTGCTCTGGGCCGGGGCGATCGCCCTGACGGCAGGCGTGTTGCACCGCTGGGCGCTCCACCTGTCGACGCCACGAGCAGCCGCCCTGGCGACGGCGCTCTGGCTCACCGCGCCAGCCGTCTGGTGCTACACGCCGACCGTCGACGGCCTCTGGGCGCTTGGCTATGTGGTGTTCACGGCCCTCTGTTGGCGGGCCTCGTCGGTCGACTGTCGACCGCAGCCCCTGGCCTGGCTGGGTCTCGGCGTCTTGGCTGGGTTCGGGTTGTTCTTCAACCTCGGCTATGTCCTGTTGCCGGTCTGGGCGGCTGGTCTCCTGCTAAGCCTAGGTGCGCCCGGCAGTCGCCGCTGGAGGTGCCTCGTTGCGCTGGTCGCCGGTTGGCTGCTGGCCTTGCTACTGCTCCACCTGCTGCTCGGGTACCAGGCCCTGGCGGTCGGCCTGGAGGCTGGCCGGCTGCGGGCGCACTGGTGGGGCCGCGGCCACCTGCTCTTCGCCTGCCTCAACCTCCCTGAGTTCTGGCTCGGCCTGGGAGTGCCGACGGCCGTTGTGGCCCTCGTTGCCGCCGTCCGCGGCGGGGACGCGGCAACTCGCACCATGCTGCTGCTGCTGCTGGCCCTGCAGGCCATTCTCAGCATCGCCGGCCTGGTCCGAGGTGAGACAGCTCGGATGTGGCTGTTCGCCATGCCGGTCAACTGCCTGGCCGCCACGGACTACCTCGACCGCCGCTGGCCAGACCGGACGCTGGCCGCGGACGTCCTGCTCCTGGCCGCTCAGCTCACCGCGGCTTGGGCCATGCTGCTGAACTGGTGTCCCTGGGGGACCTTTGCGCAGCCGCTCTATGAGGCCAGATTCTGGTTCTAGCCAGCCGTCGGCTCGTGCTAACATGAACCTCACGGAACCGCTGCGGCGGTTCTTGGAGCAACGGACGTGCGCCAGGTTGTCGCTGCGTTGGTAGGTGGGCTGCTGGTGGCGGGGGCGAGCTGCTCGGCGGCTGCGCCGAAGAACATCATCATGCTGATCGGCGATGGTTGCGGCCAGCACCACTTCGCCGCCGGTTCGATCTACCGCTTTGGCGCTCCGGGCCGGGCGGCCCACGACCGCTTCCCAGTCAAGCTGTTCGCCTCCACCTACTCGTCCGAGAGCGGTGGCTACGATCCGGCGACGGTCTGGACCTCGCTGGCCGCGATGCAGGCCAAACCGACCGACTCCGCCGCCGCCGCCACCGCGCTGGCGACGGGCGTCAAGACCTACAACGCCGCCATCGGTGTCGGTCCGGACAAGCAGCCGCTGCCGAACATCGTCGAACGCGCCGAAGCCCGCGGCAAGGCCACGGGGGTGGTCAGCACGGTGCCCCTCTCGCACGCCACGCCAGCCGGCTTCGTGGCCCACCAGCCGAGTCGCAGTTCGTATGCGGCGATCGCCAGCGAGATGATCCTGCGGAGCGCCGTGGACGTGATCATCGGCGGCGGCCATCCGGACTTCGACGCCGCCGGCCGACCCGCGGCGAAGGCCGACCCGAACTACGTCGGCGGGGCTGAGACCTGGGCCCAGGTCCAAGCTGGCCGGGCTGGCGCCGATGCCGACCGCGACGGCCGGCCGGATCCCTTCACGCTGGTCACTGCCCGCTCGGCCGTCGTCAAGTTGGCCAGCGGCCGCACGCCGCGCCGCCTTCTGGTGGTACCACCGGTGCGAGAGTCCTGGCAGGCCGGTCGGCCGCAGGGCAAGCCGCGCCGGCCGTTCGATGACCCGCTCCTGGCCGCCGTCCCGACCCTCGCCGAAGCCACCGCCGCGGCGCTCAATGTGCTCGACGACGACCCCGACGGCCTGTTCCTGATGGTGGAGGGCGGCGCCATCGACTGGGCCTCGCACAACAACGACGCCATCCGCATGGTCGAGGAAGTGATCGACTTCCAGCAGGCCATCGAGCAGGTGATCGCCTGGGTCGAACAGCGCAGCTCGTGGGAAGAGACGCTGGTGATCGTCACCGCCGACCACGAGACCGGCTGCCTGACCGCCCCCGATGGCCAGTTGGCGACGGCCCTGCGCGGCCACCGCGGCGAGCTGCCGGCGCTGCTCTGGAACAGCAAGGGCCACACCAACAGCCTGGTCCCGGTCTATGCCCGCGGCGCCGGCAGCGAGCGGCTGACCGCCGCGGCGACCCGCCGCGATCCGGTGCGGGGCGCCTACCTCGACAACACCGACCTCGCCAAGGCGATGTTCGCCGCCTGGCGCTGAGCGGGCGCGCCGGCGCTGTTTCACGTGAAACAGCGCTGCACTGGCCCCGCCTGCCCACCTGCTGTTTCACGTGAAACAGCTCCCGACGGAGCGCGCCACCGACGGTCTGTTTCACGTGAAACAGCCGGCCGAGGCGCGGCTTCCCACGGGTCCTGCGGCCGGCAGACTTGACAGCACCGCCCGCGGCGAGTATCCCTGCCGCGTGGAGTCTGCTGATGCTGGGATGCTGGGCGGTCTTGGCGGTGAGTCTGGCAGCCACCCCGGTGGTGACGGTCCAGGACGGCCAGCTCCGGCGCGATGGGCGGCCCTACCGGGCCTTTGGCCTCAACGTCCGCGATCTGGCCGACCGCGTGCTGGACGAAGGTCCGGCCGCGCAGGCCAGCTTCGACTGCCTGCGCTGGCTGGGCCAGCAGCAGGTCCCTTTCATCCGCTTCTGGGCCTCCTACTTCAACAACCGCGCGAAGTACCTGGCTAACCCGGCTCAGTACTGGGAGCGGATGGACCTGCTGGTGGCAGCTGCCGAACAGGCCAACGTCGGGCTCCTGCCAACGCTGTTCTGGTGCAACTGGGACGTCCCCTGGGACCACGGCGAGTCGCGTCTCGACTGGGGCCGCGCCGACTCGCAGACGCGCGCCTTCGCAGCGCGCTACACCCGCGAGTTCATCGAGCGCTACCGCGACCGGCCGATCGTCTGGATCTACGAGTACGCCAACGAGAGCAACCTGGCCTGGGACTTGCCGAACTGGCAGCAGTTCCTGCCCGCAGAGCGCCGGATCGACGCCAACGCCGCCACCGCCGCGGTCGGCCAGGCGGCGCTGCAGTGGTTTGGCAGCGAGGTGCGGCGGCTGGATCCGCGACGGCCGATCTCGTCCGGCTGCAGCGCCCCGCGGCCGGCGCAGTGGCACATGGCCACTGCCGCTGAGCGGCAGCACAATCCGTGGACCGTCGACAGCCTCGACGAGCGGGTGATCGCCGCCGGCTGGACCGCCCCCGACCCGGTCGACCTGCTCAGCGTGCATCACTACGAGCCGCACACCGGCTACGATCCGGCCAAGACGCGCGCCAACGTCGCCGAGCTGATGACTGTGGCCCAACGCCTGCGCAAGCCGCTCCTGATCGGCGAGTTTGGGGTGCTCGATGGGCATGGCAAGATCGGCCCCGAGTTCGACACCGCACCCTATCAGGCCAACGCTCGCGACCTCTGCGAGGCGATCTACCAGGCCCAGGTGCCGCTGGCGGCCTGGTGGGTCTACGCCGTCGAGCCGTGGGGCTTCTGCATGGGGGCGCTGAATCCGCAGTATGGCAAGTTCGACGGCATCGCCGCGCTGCTCCGCGAGTACAACGCCAAGATCGCCAGCGACCTGGCCAGGGAGGGCTAGGCGATGCTCTGGAGCGCCGCCCTGGCCGGCCTCTTGCTGGCCGCGCCGCCGCAGTATCTGGTACTGAACACCGCCGCGCCACCCACGGCGCAGCTCTTTGATCAGGTCCGCGCCGGCTGCGGAACGGGATCGCCGGCGCGCCGGATCGGGGTCGCGGCGATCTTCTCGTACTTGCATCACCCCCGCGAGCGGGTGCTGGCCGACCTGCGGGAGTTCCTGCGGTTGGCCGCGGTCACCGACACCCCGGTGGTGGTGCAGCTCGACGGCGAGAACTGGTGGGGCGGCCGACCCGACCTGTGGAACTGGTGGGACCCGGCCCAACCGGGCTACGACCCGGCCAACCGGCAGAACGTCGAGTGGACCGGCTGGGGGCCGCAGCACGCCATCCAGATCGCCTGGCGCAACTGGGGCCGGCAGATCCGCGTCCTGCCGCCGCCGAATCTGCTCAGCCCGCGCTACCGGGCGGCTTGCCACGCCGAACTGGCGGTGCTGGTGCCAGAGATCCTGAGCTGGTGGCGGCAACTGCCCGCCCAGCAGCAGGACCTGCTGATTGGCATCAAGGTCGGCTGGGAGAGCTCGCTGGGCGTCAACGCCTGGTACTACCCGGACGGCAACGCCCTGCTGGCGCGGCCCGCCGCGGACGACCCGCAGACGGGGCTGCGTCCGGCGGAGCCGCCCAGCCGAGGCGTCGTGACCATCGGCTACGCCGCGGCCAGCACCGGCGGTCTGCGGCTCAGCGGCGAGCTGACCGAGGCCGACCAGGCCGCGGTGGTGCGGCGCCACCTGGCCGACCTCTGCGCCGTCCACGCGCGGCTGGGCGTGCCCCGCGACCGGCTGTTCACGCATGTCGCTGGCTGGCGCGAGGGCGAGCTGCTCTACGCTGCCGGCCTCAACCCGCACGCCTGCCCCGGCTGGAGCTTCTACCGCTACGCCAGCGACCCACGGCGCGACGCCGGCGTGCAGCAGGCCCTGACGCAGAGCGACGCCCCGGCCTGGGCCGCGGTCGAGTGGTGGCTCGGGTCCCGCGACCAGGCCGCCTGGTCGGCCGCCTTGGCCGTCACCCTGGCCGATCCCCGGTGCCGCTACCTGGCGGTCTACAACTGGCAGAGCATCTGCGACCAGCCGGCGGTCCTGCAAGCCATCCGCGACGCTTGCCGGCCGGCCGCCGGCCCCCCGCCCTGAGCACCAACTCGCGAGTCCGGCGCCCGGCGACGGTGTTGCGTCGTGCGCAACAACCGCGCTTGACAGTGAGTTGCCGACCAGCGTACGCTTCGCAGCGACGGTTCGGTGGATGCCTTCGGGGGGCCTGAGTTGGGCTGCGCGGCAGCGCCTGGTGGTGCTGCCTGAGCTCCAGGGGAGGAGCACGCTCAGGAAGGGGCTCGTGATGATCACGCGCCGACGGCTCGGCACGTTGACGGCCGGTCTGACCCTGGCACTCTTGGCGTTCGGCTGCGGCGGGGGCAGCACGCCAGTCACCCCCGGCGCTGGCGACGACTACGGCAGCGGCACCTTCAAGCGCCTGGGCAGTGCCACGCTGAAGTGGGTCGCTGGCGAACTCGGCAGCACGGCCATCGGCGGCGCCGCCGGGATTGGCATGGACGCCGCCCTCGAAGCGATCTTCGGCAACGACACCGAGCGCATCGAGGAGGGCATGGACGAGTGCAACCAGAAGCTCGACCAGGTCCTGGACCGACTCGACGCCATCTCGACCCAGCTCGACGACGCCCTCGACGCCATCGAAGAGTCCCGTGACGACATCGAGGCGCTGAACCAAGAGCTGGCCATCAAGGAACCGATCGACATCATCCAGTCGGACTACCGCAACCTGGAACAGCTCTCGCGCTGGGCGTCGGACGACGATGATGGCAACGACCCCACCTCCGACGACGCCGAGGAGCTGGCCGACACCATCCGCAGCACCTCGAAGCACGACATCCCCCTGCAACTCGACCGGATGCACTCCGGCATCGTCGGCGGCACTGGCAGTGGCAAGGGCGCGCTGAAGGAGTGGACCGACCAGATCCTCAACGGCATCCACAACGGCGACGACCTCTACGACGCCTACCAGACCTTGGAGAGCTACTTCGGCGAGCTGCTGACCATCCAGACCAAAGGCATGTTGCTGATTGCCAATGCCTACGAAATGGACGACGACGACAGCCGCTACGTCGGCACGGCCCAGAGCTACCGCGACGAGGTCTTCTACCCGCACGTTGAAGAGCAGCTCGAGAAGTTCCTCCAGTTGGCGGAGAGCTTGGTGGCTGACCAGTGTCGGCCGAACCGCGGCACCTTCCTGATGCACGGCAGCAGCGGCGAGATCTACAGCCGGATGGACTGGATCGCGGCGCAGTGCGCCGAGGAGTGGACCGCCGAGCACAACGGGCCGAAGTACCAGTACGGGCTGCACGTCCACATCTGGACCGATGACAACAAGGTCCGCCCGGCCGGTTCGGGGTTCAGTTCCGACATGCCCTGCGAGGTCTACTACGGCCCGACCGCCGACCATGACCAGCTCGCTTTCGACGAGGCCTGGGGAGGCGCGACGGCGCGTCGCTACGCCACGCAGCGGTACGTCGACCTGATGCTGCTGGACGATGACCCCCGGGTCGCCGCCTTCGACTGGGCTGAGAAGGTGCGCGTCTACACCTACGGCCGCAACCCGTTCGAGTCGAAGACCCTGCACATCCTGCAAGACCTGGTGGCCGGCGTCGACTGGACCCGCGATGCCACCCTGCGTTACTACGACCGGGACTACAACCAGGTTGAGGCCGGGACCGCAGGCGCCCAGCCGCATTGCACGATTGTGGTCGATTACCGGATCCAGGAAGTGCCGCTGATCTGGGACGTCAACGAGGCGGAGACCGACACCAGCGCCACCGGTTGGACCGTCGAGCGGCTAAGGCCGGGCAGTTCGGCGGTCACCGAGCACTGGTGTGGCCTGCGCGGCACACCGGCCAAGAAGTCGTCGCAGCAGACGGGGTTCTCGATGCGGTTGGACTGCCGCAACGATTGGATCACCTCGCAGTCCGACAAAGACGTGATCGCCGCCTTTGAGGGGCGCATCGCGGTCTCCCGGAACTGCCGCCAGCAAGACAACCCGCGGTTCTGGCAGAAGTACGGCTGGGCCGTCCAGGTGACTTCCAGCTCCTGGACCGGCTACGAGCAGCGGATCAACGGCATCAAGAAGAACGAGCGCTTCAAGCCGGGCCTCAAGGTCGGCATCAACACGACCGGTGGCAGCAACAACGCCACCACCTGCGAGTACGAGCTGCGCGTGCGGAAGGTGCGGCTCTATGCGCCGTGACCTTCGCCGGCCGGGCGGGCGCCAACGGGGCCGATCGCCGGGTGAGGAGCGAGCCATGCAACCACTACGACGTCGCTGGGGGCAGACACTTCCCGAGTACGCCCTGCTGCTCTGCCTGCTGGCAGTGGCCGCAATCGCCATTCTGGCGGTGCTCGGCCGCAAGAACCGCGACACCTACACCAGCACCAATGACAGCCTGGTGACCACCAACGCCGATGTCAAGAGCGGCAAAGGTGGTGGTGGCGGTGGTGGCGATGGACCGGCGCCGGTGGGCGGACACTGGTAGCGAGTGGGCTGACGAACGGGGGTCTCGATGACCACGCGACGAAGCGGATACCTGCTGACCGGGTTGGTGCTGCTGACCTTGCTGGCGGCCTGCGGCGGCGGGCTGGGGCTGTTCCAGGAGCCGTCCCCGGGCAACGTGCCGCCCGACCGCCTGGCCCTGATCAGCGGCGGCGGCGGGCAGTACCTGGTGCCGGTCCGGATCGGCAACCAGACCTTCCGCCTGCTGCTCGACACCGGCTTCCAAGCGGTGTTGGTGTTCGCAGACCTGGTGCGGGCCGACAACACCGAGGTCGTCCGGACCGGCGAACGGGCCAACCTGCAGTTCGGCTCCGGGCCGCGCCGCGGCGAAATCGCCAGTGCCCCGATCGCCGTCGGCCAGCGCAGCGGCACCGCGCGGCTGCTGCTGGTGGACAACCCCACCTCCAGTGATGATCCCTCCCTGACCTGGAAGGGCGCCGACGGGATCCTCGGCCTGCGCTTCCAGCCGGGCGCGACCGACCTCGGTAGCGCGCGCCTGGATCCGCCGCTGCTGGCCCTGGCGCCACGGATCCGGTCGATGGAGTTCGACCTGCAGCCCGGCGGCGCGACCTTGGTGCTCGGTGGCACGCCGGTCCTCGGCTCGGCCAACCCGGCCGCCGTGTTCACCGCGCAGACCACCACCGAGCTCCGCAACGACCGGATCCGCGAGAACTACGCCGACCTCGAGGTGCCCTTCCAGATCAGCTCCAGCCGCGGCGTCGCCAACGCGGAGGACCTCGACATCCTGCTCGACACCGGCGCCGCCAGCCTGCTGGTGCTCGACGAACCGCTGGCCGCGCAACTGGGCTACGACCGCGGCTCGCAGAGCTGGACCATCCCGGCCGACGAGCTGCTCGACCTGCGACTGCTGGGTCTGGCCGGTCAGATGCCGATCACGCCGCCCTTCCAGGTCCGCGATGTGCGCGTGGCCGACCTCGGCAACACCACCTTCGACGCGGTCCTCGGGCTCGACCGGTGGCAGCAGTATGTCGTGGCCTTCGACTTCATCGACTTCTCGTTGGGCGGACCCGAGGGTACCTTCCGGTTCCTGCGCCACGACCAGATCGGCGCCGCCACCGGGGGGTGCCAGCGGCCTGACCGCCACTTCGTGGCCCTGCGCGGGCTCAACTCCTCGGGTGAGGATGGCTCGCCGGCCCTCAGCGCCGACGGTCGGGTGATCGTCTTCGAGACCGATCGCCACGGCGGACGCGGTCTGCGGGACATCGCCTGCTACGACCGACAGGCCCAGGCATTGGTGGACATCGGGTCGATCAACTCGGAAAGCAACGACGAGACTCCCGCGGTCTCGGGCGACGGCAACCTGATCGCCTTCACCTCCGACCGGCCGGGCGGCCAGGGCGACTTCGACATCTACCTCTTCGACGTCGCCGCCGGGTCGTTCATCGATCTGCCCGGCCTAAACACCACGGCCTTGGAGCGCTCGCCCGGCCTCAGCGCCGACGGACGCTTCGTCTCGTTCCGCTCCGAACGCGACGCCTCAGACTCGCCGTCGGACGTCTACCTCTACGACCGCCAGACCGCCGCGCTGGTGGCGACGCCTGGACTCAACAGCGCCGCCGACGAGTTCACCAGCGCCCTTAGCCGGCACGGCGAGCGGCTGGTTTTCGAGGCGCTCAACCGGCCCGGCGACGCCGGTGGGGTCGACGTACACCTGTACGACGTCACCGCGGGCGCCCTGGTCCCGCTCTCGGCCGCGGTCAACAGCAACCGCTTCGACGCCTTCGTCAACCTCAGTGCCAACGGGCGCTGGATGACCTGCTTCAGCGAGCGGGCCGCAGCCACGCCCGGCGCTGCCGGTCGGGACATCCTGCTGGTGGACCTTGGCCGCAACGGCACTGATGGCCGGCCGGGAGTGCTGGTGGACCTGCCGGGCCTGAACTCGGCCTACGAGGAGTCGTCCTCGTCGCTGAACGACGATGGCACGCTGATCGCCTTCGCGTCGAGCCGTTGCGGCGGCTCGGGTGGCTTGGACATCTACCTCTACCAGCGCGACTGACGCCTCAGCGCAGGTGCTTGCGGAAGCTGTGGCTCATCCGCTCGTAGCCGAGATGCTGCTCGTAGAAGCGGTGCGCGGCGAGGCGCTGCACGCCCGAAGTGAGGGCGATCTGCTGGCAGCCTGCGCCCCGCCCGAGCTCCTCGACCGCGCCCAGCAGCAGGCGGCCGTAGCCCTGCGACCGCGCCGTCGCGGTGGTCACCAGGTCGTACACATAGACGTGCCGGCCGTGGTAGAGGTTGGTCAGAATGACGAACCCCGCGACCGCCACAATCTGCCCGGCCACCCGTACCACCAGTTGGCGGTAGCCTTCGGCGCGCATCGCCTCCAGGAGCGCCAGGTAGGCACTCAGGTCGAGCTGCGTGCGCAACTCGGCGAGCACCGCCCAGGCCTCCTGGAACTCGCTGGCGGTGGTCAACTCCGCGACCACCGGCTGGGCCGGGCCGTTCAAGGCTGCACCGCCGGCAAGGTCGGCAGGACGACCCCGCTGAGGTCGCTCCGGGAGACCGCCGCGATGGCCCGCCACCAGGCCACTTGCGAGGCGGGAGTCCGCTCGCAGTGCGGGCTGAAGACAATCACCCGACCTGCGCCGTACTGCCCCAACGCGACGGCCGCCCTGGTGTTGGTGCGAGTCTTGTCGGAAACATCGGCACCGTAGGTGGCCAAGGTCCGGAACGGGGGCAACGCGGCCACGCCGGCCGGCTCCATCGCCAGCGGGCCGCCGTGGTAGGTGGTGTCGTGGCGGCCGGCGCAGCCGAGCACCTGCTCGCCGTCGGCGGTGAACCGCAACGGCACCACCGCACCGCCGCTGCCGACGGGCATCTTGGCGTTGATCACGCCGAGAAACGACTCGCGGTTGCAGGAGGCCAGGAACGCGCCGGCGCAGACCCCCACCAGGCCGCCCCCGCCGCGCACGTAGTCACGGACCCGCTGCAGACCGGCCGCGCCAAGGGCCTTGGCCTGCTCGCTGGCCAGGCCGCCGCCGAAGATCACCGCATCAAACTGCGACAGCGCCCCGGCCTGCAGATCCTCGGGCCCGCACAAGTGCAGCTCCAGCCAGGGCAGGTGGCTCACCGAGCGGGTCAGCCAGTAAGGGTCCCGGCCGATCGAGCTGCTCGCGCCGGGGCCATCGTAGATCGCGCCAAGGGCCCGCTGGCGGCGCTGGGCCGGGTCGGTCGGCAGGCACTGCTCCGGGCTGGCCGTCGCGGCCAGCACGCCGAGCCGGGAGAGCAGCCCGTAGACGGCGTGGCGGAACTGCCGGACGCGCCAGTAGATCCGGTTGTCGGGGTCGCGCGTGGCGGCCGTGGTCACCACCAGCACCGCGGCGCCGCCGGCTGCCGCCCGCAGCCGTTCGCGCTCGCCGGCCGCCAGCGCGCCGACCTGCCACCGCCGTTCGGGCTGCGGCACCAGGCGGTTCAGATCGCTCGCCACGTCGCGCAGCAAGGCCTGTTGAGCAGGGTCCGACCCTTCCAGCGTGGCACCGCTGGCGGCCGGGATGTGGCTCCGCCACTCGAAGGACTCCCGCAGCACCACCACCAGCGCGGCGGCCGCACTGCCGGCAGCGCGCGGCTGCCACGGGTCAGGCTGCACTTCCAGCCGCCCACCCGCGCCGGGCCAGGTGGCGATCTGGCGGGCCGCCAGGGCCGCCGCGGGGCCATCGCTTAGCGGGTCGACCAGCACCCGCACCAGCGGCGCAGCCGGCAGGGCCGGGCTGAGCAGGCAGCACAACAGGATCGACAGATACTGGCGGTAGCGCCCCATCCAACAGCTCCGATCGGCGGTCTGCGATGTGCCCATTGTAGCGCCACTGGCGGCGTCCAGGACCATTGGAGTCCTGCGGCGCTTGCCGCAAGCGGCCTGCAGGTGGCAAACTGTTACACAGTGGGGAGGTGCCAGGCTGGTTTTGGGGAGGGCCACGTTGGCGAGGTGCTTTCCGGGGGAGCTGCCACAGAGTGTGCGGACGCTGCCGGGCCGGGCGGCCGAGATCGCCCTGTTCGACCGGCTCCAGGCGCTGCCCGAGCCGTTCCAGGTGTTCTACAGCGTGCGCTGGCAAGGATCTGGCACGCGGGGCAGCCCGCGCGACGGCGAGGCCGACTTCGTGGTCGCGCACCCCGAGCATGGCATCCTGGTGCTTGAGGTGAAGGGCGGGCAGGTCGCCTACCAGGGTAACTCCGCGGGTTGGGTCAGTCTCACGCCGTTAGGGCAGGCCCGCCGTGGCTCGCGCGATCCGCTCCGCCAGGCCAGTGAGTCGCGCCACGTGCTGCTGGCGCACCTCTCCACGAGCAAGGGCTGGCGACAGGGCCGCTTCACGATGGCCTACGCCGTGGCGTTGCCGGACATCGTCCTGCCGCCAGGTCTTGGCTTGCCGCCGAGTGCGCGGCCAGAGGTGATGTTGGACAGCGTCGCCCTGGCCGATCCGCAGGCAGCCCTGGAACGTGTCTGGCAGTTCTGGCGCAACCCGGCCACCGACCAGCCGCTGGGCGCGGACCGCCTGCAGCGTCTGGTCGAGCTGCTGGAAGGGCAAGTGCGGTTGCCGCTCGCTCCCGGGCGGCGGGCCTTCGACCGGCGGCTGGTGGAGCACGTCTTGGCGTTCGTCGCGGAGCACCGCTCCGGCGCCGCGGCGGTGCGGGCGGTGGGCGCCATGCTGGGTCTGCTCGGTGTGCTGCTGGCCGGGGCCGTCGAACTCCGCACCGACCCACTGAAGCAGCATCCCAGCCTGGCCGCTCTCGACCTGCCGCCGGGCACGCGCCTGCTGATCACCGCCCGCCGCCACGGGCAGCAGCAGTTGGCCTGGATCCGCCCCGACGGCCGTGACTTCCGGACGCTCCGCCGAGCGGCCGCAGGACACTATCTGGGCGGCGCGGCCCTGGAGCCCGGCGGCCCGCGCCTGGTGTGCTGCGAGGTCCGCGAAGACAACCAGAGCGGCGCCCTGCTGGTGCTGGATCTGGCCAGCGGGAGCGCAAGCCGCCACGCCCCCAGCAAGGTGCCCAGCGAGACCTGTTGGCTGCCGGGCGGGCGAGCGGTCTACTTCACCGCAACGCCGCACCCCCTCAACACGGTGAAGCTGGACCTGCGCACCGGGCGTGAGACCGCGGTCACCGCGGTCTGGCAGAGCAACGGCCCGACGCTCTCACCGGATGGGCAGTGGCTGCTCCGCCAGCAGGGCGGGCGCGAAGACGACCGCCTGTGGGTCGGTCCGGCCGACGGCCCGGAGTCGCGGCCCTTGCTCAACCTGACCCGCGCCTACGCCCCAGCGTGGAGCCCCGACGGTTCGCAGATCGCGTTCGTCGCCAGCCCCACCGGCAGCTCGGTCAACCGGCTCTACATCGCCAACGCCGACGGCTCCGAGCCGCGCCAGTTGACGGCTTGGACCGGCTCCGACAGCCATCCTGCGTGGTCGCCGGACGGGCGCTGGATCGCCTTCTCCGCCGACCATCAAGACGACGGTGAGATCTACCTGGTTCGCCCCGACGGCAGCGCGCTGCGGCGGCTGACGTTCAACCGCGAGCTGGACGGTCAGCCGCGCTGGTGGCCGGCGGCGCCGTGGCGGCCAGTGGTCACGACGGTGCAGATCGCAGCCGATGCCGACCGAATCCGGCCCGGGCAGGTGGTGCACCTGTGGGCCACGGCGTGCGGCCGCGCCGGTGCGGTGCTGACCTGGCCGCGCTTCGCTTGGCGCGCCGTCAACGGTGGCGGCGTGCTGCGGGTCACTGGCCCGCGCACCGCGGAGTTTGTGCCGGGCAACGCGCCGCTGGACTACGACCCGCAGATCGCCGCGATCAACGTCCGGTCGGCCACCATCCGCCTGCCCTGGGCCCGCCGCGGCCACTAGCCCTGCGGCAGGCGTGCTCGGACCGCGCCTCCGAGCGGCTGTGCAGCGGCGCTGTTTCACGTGAAACTCGCGCCGGGCCCCGCCGCCCCCGCGCTGTTTCACGTGAAACAGACAGCCGCCGCGATGGCCCGCAGCGATCCAGCAGCCGGGCTGTCGCCCGTTTCACGTGAAACAGGCGGTCCGGAGGACAGTGCTATAATCGCCGCTCTGAGGTGATTCGATGGCGGACTCGCGGCTGATGCAGGCCCTGACCGAGCGCGTGCTGGTGGGCGACGGCGCGATGGGGACGCAGCTCGTCGCGCGCGGCGCGGCCTGGTCCAGCACGCTGGACCAGCTCAACCTGACGCAGCCGGACCTGGTGCTGGCCGTCCACCGTGAGTACCGTGCCGCGGGCGCCGAAGTCTTGGAGACCAACACTTTCGGCGCCAATCGGTTGCGGTTGGAGCGGGCCGGGCTCGGCGAGCAGGTGGCAGCGATCTGCGTCGCCGGCGTGCGACTGGCTCGCGAGGCGGCGGGGAGCGACGGGTTTGTGCTCGGCAGCCTCGGGCCGGTCGGCCGCGACCTGCCGCGGGGCGAAGCGCCGCTGAGCAACGAGGATCTCGCTGGCGCCTTCCGCGAGCAGGCCGTGGCGCTGGTCGAGGCGGGCGTCGATGGGTTGGTGCTGGAGACCTTCGTCGCGATGGACGAGCTGGCGCTGGCCGTGATCGCCGCGCGTGAAGTGGCCGAGGTGCCGATCCTGGCCCAGTTCAGTATGCCCGACCGCCTCAGCGGCTCCGAGATCGACCGGGTGCTGCGGACGATGGTCAGCCTGCGCGAGGCCGGCGCGACCGTCCTCGGCGCCAACTGCGGCTTCGGCCCGCTGCATCTGGTGCAGGCCGTCGAACGCCTCTGCGGCGCCACCGACGCCCCGGTCTCGGCCTTCCCGAACGCCAGCTTCCCGCAGGTCCAGGGCGGGCGATACGTCTTCAGCGACCAGGTCGAGTACTTCGTCGCCGCTGCCGAGCGGCTGACCGCGGCCGGCGTGACGCTGCTGGGCGGCTGTTGCGGAACCACGCCGGAGCACATCGCCGCCGTGGCGGCCCGCGTTGCCGGGCGCCCGGTGGCCGCTCGCCCGACACCCGTACTGCTGCCGCCGCCGCCCGAACCACGGCAGCCGGTGGCGGCTCCGCCCGCGGTGCCGGCGTTGTTGGAGCCGCTTGGGCGGGAGCCGGTGGTGGTGGTGGAGCTGGACCCGCCGCGCGGTCTGGACTACGAGAAGGTCCTCTTCGGGGCGCAGGAACTGGCGGCCGCGGGCTGCCACGCCATCAGCATCGCCGAGAACCCGTTGGCCAGCATCCGGATGAGCAGCATCGCGCTCAGCTACCTGGTGCAGCGCGAGGTCGGCATCCCGGCGGTCTGCCACCTGACCTGCCGCGATCGCAACCTGCTGGGGCAGCAGTCGGCGCTAATGGGAGCGAGCGCGCTGGGGGTCGACACGATCCTGGCTCTCACCGGTGACCCCATCAACCTGGCCGGCCACAACGAGGCGAAGGGCGTCTTCGACACCAACAGCTTCGGCCTGGTGCGCATGCTCAACGACCTCAACGCCGGCCGCAACGCGCTCGGGGCGGCGCTCGAGCGGCGCACGCGCTTCACCGTGGGGGTGGCCTTCGACCCCAACGCGGCGCGGCTCGAGGCGGCCGTGCGGCGGCTCGAAAAGAAGATCGCCCTGCACTGCGACTTCGCGATGTCGCAGATGGTCTACGAGCCGACCCGGATCGCCGCGATGTACGCCGCCACGGCCCACCTGGCGTTGCCGATCTTCGTCGGTCTGATGCCGCTGGTCTCGGCCCGTAACGCGCGCTACCTGCACAACGAAGTGCCCGGGATGCGGATCCCCGACGAGCTGCAACAGCGCCTGGCCGCGGTCGACGGTGACCGGGCCGCCAGTCAGGCCGTCGGTCAGGCGATCTGCTCCGAGCAGATCGACCTGGCGCTGGCCGCCGGGGCGCCGGGCATCTACCTGGTCACGCCGTTCGGCCGCGTCGGCCTGTTGGTCGAGCTGGTGCAGCACCTCCGGCAGCGCGTGCGCGAGGGTCTCTGGCAGCCCCGCGGCGGCTGGACTACCGCCGTGGCGCCAGCTTAGTCGAGCACCATGCCCTTCGGGACGACAACGATGCCGGTCTCGGTGACGGTGAACCGCCGCCGGTCGTGCTCGGGGTCGACGCCGATCTGGTAGCCCTCCGGCACCCGCACATGCTTGTCGACGATGGCGCGCCGAATCGTGGCATGGCGCCCGATGTCGACATTGCCGAAGAGGATACTGTCGGTGACTTCGCTGAAGCTGTTGACCCGCACGTGCGGCGACAGCAGCGAGCGTTGCACCCGCCCGCCCGAGACGATGCAGCCGGGCGCCAGCAGCGACTCGACCGCCATCCCGATGCGGCGCGTCTCCTCGACCGCATGGACGGTGCGGGCCGGCGGCGCCGACCAGATGCGGGTGTGGATCGGCCAGTCCGGATCGTACAGATTGAACGGCGGGACCACCTGCAAGAGGTCCATGTTGGCGTCGAAGTAGCTGTCGAGCGTGCCGATATCGCGCCAGTAGCCGGTCTCGTTGGTCAGCGGGTCGCGGAACCGGAAGGCTTGCACCGGCATCTCACGCTGCACCATCGTGGGGATGATGTTCTTGCCGAAGTCGTGCGCCGAGTCGGTGCGGGCGTCGTCCGACAGCATCCGCACCAGGTCGCGGGTGTTGAAAATGTAGACGCCCATCGAGGCCAGGGCGATGTCCGGGTTACCGGGCACCGGCTTCGGGTGGGCAGGCTTCTCGTCGAACCCGATGATGCGGTCGGCCTCGTTGACGGTCATCACCCCGAGCCGCGTGGCTTCGGCAATCGGGACCTCCATGCAGGCGATCGTCAGCGCGGCCCCCTGGTCGATGTGCGCCTGCAGCATCTGGCCGTAGTCCATGCGGTAGATGTGGTCGCCCGAGAGGATCAGCACAAACTCCGGCCGCTCCTGCTCGAGCAGGTAGATGTTCTGGAAGATCGCGTCGGCGGTGCCGCGGTACCAGTCGCCGACGACCCGCTGCTGCGGCGGGATCAGCTCGACGTACTCGCCGCGGATCAGGTTGAACAGCGGCCCCCACGCTTCGCGGACGTGGCGGTGTAGCGAGAACGAGCGGTACTGCGTCAGGACGTTGATCCGGAAAACGCCCGAGTTGAGGCAGTTGGAGAGCGTGAAGTCGATGATCCGGTAGAGCGCGCCGAAGGGCACGGCTGGCTTGGCCCGGTCGCGAGTCAGGGGGTAGAGGCGATTGCCGACTCCGCCGGCCATCAGCATCGCGACGGTCCGCTGCAACGGCGACGAGGTGCTCATGCGGCGCCCCCACGGAGCACGTTCTGGACGGTGTCGATCAACTCGGCCGGGTCCGAGGATTTGACCACATAAGCCGCGGCCGACCAGCTCATGAAGTTGTCCTGGTAAGCCGAGTAGGCGGTGTTCAAGACCACTGGCAGCTTGTTGTCGATGTCCATCACCTCGCGCAGCAGATCGAGGCCGTCTTTGCCGGGCATGTTGATGTCCAGCACGACGACATCCGGCCGCCTCTCGCGAATCGCCTGCAGCGCCGCCTCGGCGTCGGCTGCCACCCGCACCTCGTAGCCGCGCGCGGTGAACACGTCCTCGTACAAGATGCGCTCGCTGTCGTCGTCCTCGACGATCAGGATTTCACTGGCCATTGGTGCTCTCCTCAGCTTCGGCCGCCGACTCACCGTGCTCGGGGAGCGGCAGTTGGATGATGAACGTCGCGCCGTCGCCGGCGCGGCTCTCGGCGATCAGATTGCCGCCATGGTCGTTGACGATTTTCCGGCTCACCGCCAGGCCGAGCCCGGTGCCATCGGCCTTGTTGGTGAAGAACGGGTTGAAGATCTCCTCCAGCCGGTCGGGCGGGATTCCCGGCCCGCTGTCGCCAACGCGGATCTCGAGGCTCTTGCCATCGCGGCTCGGCCCGGTGTGGACCGTCAGTTGCCCGCCCGGCGCCATCGCCTGCACCGCGTTGCGGACTAGATTCAGGACCACCTGCTTGATCTTCCCACCGTCCACCTCCACCTGCGGGAGGTCATCGGCCAAGGTGACGCCGACCGTCGTTTGTGTATCCTCGAAGACCGGCTGCTGCAGGCTGATCACGTCGCGCACGAGGTCATTGATCGACAACCAGGCCAGCTCCGGCTTGCCCGGCGCAGTGAAGTCGGCGACGTTGCGCAGGATCTGCTCCAGCCGCTTGACCTCCTTGACAATGATCGCCGAGCGGCTGCGCACGTAGGCCGGTTGGTCGGCACGTTCGCCCACCATCCGCGCGAACCCGCCGATGCTCACCAGCGGGTTGCGAATCTCGTGCGCCACATGCGCCGCGACCTGGCCGATGCCCGCCAGCCGCTCGGCCTGGGCCAGCTTGTTCTGCGTCCGGGTCAGCTCGTCGATCGAGGTTTCCAGCTTCTCGAAGGCCTGGGCATTGGCCAGCGCCACCCCGGCCTGGTTGGCGAAGGTCGAGAGCATCCGAATGCTGTCCCGGCTGATCGGGTCGCGGGTGAACAGGTTGTCGGCGACAATCAGCCCGAGCACCGACTCCTGCGACACCAGCGGCACCACCAGCAGCTCGGCCGCGCCGCTGAAGCGCCGCAGCTCGGCGCCCAGGGCGAGGTCTTCCTCATCGCCCTCGCGCAGCAGAATCGGGGCCCGCCAGCGGCGCAGGTGGTCATCTTCGGCGGCTACCGGCACCACCACGCGCGCTTCCTCGCGGGCGGGCCGCCGCGCGCCGCGGGTGCGGTCGTACTCGCGCAGAAACTCGCGCAGCGACTTCTTGTGGCCGAGCTGGTGCCAGATCTCACCCGCCTCGGCCGGCGAACTCGGCCCGACCCGGAGGCTCTCGACCAGCCGGTCGCGTTCACGGTCGTAGAGGAACAGGGTGGCGCGGTTGAAGCCGAAGCCCGGCCCCGCGGTGACGCAGGTCAGGATGGCCTGCAGCAGCCGCTCGCTGTCCAGCGTGCGTTGCATCTCCTCGCCGATGTCCTGCAACATCGAGAGCTGGTAGAGCCGCTTCAGCCGCAGCGTGGCGTCGTGGAGCATCACGATCACGCTGGTCTCGTACTCCCGCACGATGCGGAGCCGCACATCGGCGTAGCGCTCGGCGCCCGCGAAGTCGAAGTAGCGCACCTCGCGCTGGTCGATCGGCCGCTGCGTCTCCTGCAGGCGGGTGACCAGCTCGAAGAACCGGCTCTCCTCCAGCAACGACGCCGGGAACACCTCGCTGGCGTGGCGGTGCATGATCTCGTTGACGCTCTGCCCAAAAAACTCGCAGTAGCGGCGGTTGACGAACTTCACGCGCAGGTCGTCGTCCAGCAGGATCAACGCTGACGGCACCGCCTCCATGATGTTGTGGCGCATCGCCTGCAGCATCTTGGTCTGCCGCAGGCTCTCGTCAGCCTCCATGCAGCGCGCCAGCAGGCCAGCCAGCGCCTCCATCGCGGCGCGGTCCAGGCGGTCAAAGCGGTTCGGCCGCTGGCTCTCGACGTCCAGCACCCCGAAGACCTGGGGCCCCAGGCGGATCGGCACGCACAGCTCGCTACGGACGTTGCGGTGAACCGGGGAGGGGTCGAAATAGTGCGGGTCCAGCAGCACGTCGTTGGCGACGTAGCTGGTCTGCGTGCGCAGCACCTCGCCGAACACGCCGACCGCCAACGGCTGCTCGAAGGACTCGCCGAGGGCGCCGCGGCGGTGCCCGGCCTGGGCCCGCAGACGGAAGACCTGGGCCTCCTCAGCGACCTCGTAGACCGCCACGTCGTAGTAGCCGAAGTCGGTCTGGATCGTGTCGACGACACTCTTCATCAACCGCTTGGCGTCCCCGATGTTGGCGATCGCCGCGGCGCCGACGCGGCTGATCAGCTCGAACTGCGCCGACCGCTTGCGCTCTTCTTCGTACCGGCGGGCGTTGTCCAGAATCACCGCGAAGTGGCTGGCCAGGTGGTCAAGCTGCAACCGGTCGGCCTCGTCGTACGCCTCCGGCCGGCGGTGCAGCAGCATCAGCGAGCCCATCGCCTCGGCGTTGTAGACCAGCGGGCTGATCAGCGCCGAGCGGAACCCGAGGTCGGCCAGTCGGATATCATCCGGGCCGGGGTTGCCGAGGGTCGTCAGGTCGCCGATGCGGAGCGAGCGGTGGGCCGCCAGCGCGCGGCCGTGGAGCGTCGCATCGCGGTCGATCAACCGCTCGCTGCCGACCACCAGCCCGGCATCGCCCAGTAGCACGCGACAGCGCAGCCGCTCGGCCTCGGCTTCGGGCAGACAGACGGTCATCGCATCCAGCGGCAGCAGGCCCTCGATCTGCGAGGCGATGGTCCGGAAGGTCTGGTCGCGGTCGATGATCCGACTGGTGGCGGCCAGGATCCGGTTCATCGTCTCCAGTTGCCGGGTCTTGCGCGCCGCTTCGCGCTCCAGGCGTTTCTTCTCACTGATGTCGCGGACCACCGCCGAAGTGCCCAGGCGCTTGCCGGTGTGCGGATCGAAGATCGCGGTGCGGGTCACCTCGACGTCGATCCGGCGGCCGTCCTTGGTCAGCCGGACGGACTCGAAGTTGCGCACGAAACCTCGTTCGTTGACCAGGCGGGTGAGCCGCTCGAGCTCGCCGGACTCGATCACCTCGGGCGGCATCAAGACATCGGCCGGCCGGTTGAGGATCTCGTCGGCGGTGTAACCGAAGACCTCGCGCGCGCCCTTGTTCCAGGAGCGCAGCCGGTTGTCGGTGTCGATCGTCATCACGGCTTCGGCCGTCTCGGTGACCGCGGCGCGCAGGTAGGCCGCTTCGCGCTCGGTCTCGGCCAGCGCCAGCGACTCTTGACTGGTGTCTCGCACGCTGACCTGGGCGACCTGCTGCTCCTCGTGCGGGACCATCGTGAGCTGCAGCATGACCTTGTGGATCTGCCCGTCGACGCCCTGGATCAGGACTTCGTCGAAGCGGCGCGAGCCCGCCACGGCGACCCGCCGCAGCGCTTCGCCGACCTCATCGCGCCGCGGCCCGACGACGAGGTCGGTGAACCGCGTGATGGCCAGTTGCTGCTGCGACAGGCCGGTCAGCTCGACCGCCTGGGCGTTGCAGAGCACGACGCAGCCGCTGCGCAGCTCGACCAGGTAGACCGCGTCGTAGGTGTTGTTGAGCAGGAAGCGGGTGAGCGCCTCGCTGTCGCGCAGCTTGCGCTCGTGGAAGGTGTAGTAGAACGAGTTGACGAGCACCCGGCTCTCGTCGATTTGCTCTTCGAGCAGATCGCAGACCGCGGCCCGGGGCTGGGTCTCGGGCAGTTGCTGCAGCGCGGCGCGGATCAGCAGCCGCTTGAGGATCCGCAGGCCCTTGCTGAGCAGCGCGTAGGGCACGCGCGCGTGATAGGCCTCTTCGGCGGCGATCGAAAGCTGCACCTCGGCCGCGGCGCGACCCGGACCTTCCAGGAGCTCCGGCAGCCGCGGCAGGAAGCCCATCAGGCCCTCGACCAGCCCGGCGCGGGCGACGCTGCCGAGCTCGGCCCCGAGCGTTTCGAGCGACGCGCGCCAGGTCGGTTCGAGTTGCTCCAAGACCCGGCTGACGCAGCCGGCGGCGGCCGCCCGGACCTCGTCTGTGTAGTGGCCGACACCCTCCTCGGTCATCGCTCGATCCTGCCGCCGCGCTTCGCCAAGGGGCGCGGCAACCCTTCAGCTCGCCTGGCGCAGAAAGGCCGCGGCCTCCTCGGGCGCCACCGGGTTGATGTGGAAGCCAGTGCCCCACTCGAAGCCGGCCGTGCCGGTGACTCGGGGTAGAATCTCGAGGTGCCAGCGCCAGTCGTGGGCCAGCGTGCCCCAGTAGTCCGGCCGGCCCGGCCGAGCACTGGTCGAGGGGGCGTTGAAGAGCATGTAGTTGTAGGCTGGATCGCCCAGCGCCGCGCGCACGCGGCGTAGCACGCCGACCAGCACCGCGGCCAGGTCGGCCCGCTCGGCGTCGGTCAGCAGCGTGAAGTCATGACACTGCCGCAGGGGGTAGACCACCAGCTCGAAGGGCGACCGCGACGCGTAGGGCGCCAGCACCAGGTGATGCGCCGACTCCAGCACGACCCGGCTGCCATCGCGCCGCTCCTGGTCGATCAGGTCGGCGAAGAGGCAGCGTTCCTTGCGCCGAAAGTGCTCCCGCGCGGCCGCCAGCTTGGCCTTCGGCAGCGCCGGGATGATCGGTGTGGCGATCAACTGCGAGTGCGGGTGCCGCAGGGTCGCCCCGGCGGCTGCGCCGCGGTTGCGGAAGACGCAGTGGTAGCGGAGCCGCAGGTCGCGGCGCAAGTCGCGAATCCGCTCGGTGTAGGCGGTCAGTACCTTCTCGACGTGGCCGGGCGGCAGGTCGGACAGGTCGACATCATGGCGCGGCGTCTCGATGATCACCTCGTGCGCGCCGACCCCGTTCATGGCGTCGAACAGCCCGACCGCCCGCGGGTCGACCTGCCCCTCGACCTGCAGCGCCGGGAACCGGTTCGGGACCACCCGGACATCCCAGACCGGGCCATTGGCGGGGCTACCGGGTGGCCGCACGGCGAACACCTCGGCCGGGGTCTTGTCCTCGTTGCCGGCGGTGAACGGTCCGTTTGGCATCAGCGGCAGCTCGGCCTCGCCCGAGGGGGGCAGCGGGCGGTGGCCGCGCTCGGCCGCGATGATCACCCAACGGTCCAGGATCGGGTCCTTGCGCAGTTCGGGCATCGCACCTCTCCGGCCAGCTAGACCAACCAGTTCCGCAAGTCGTCGTCGGCCGCGGGCAGGGCCACCCGGTAGGTTCCGCGCCCCGGCCAGCGGTCGGCCAGCTCGGCGGCCTGGCCCAGCGCCACGCTCAACTCGAAGTGACCAGCAACCGCGGGCACCGCCGCCAGGGGGATGGCCAGCTCGACGAACCGGTCGACGGCGACCAGCGCGGTGCCCCCGCGACTCAGCGCGACATGCCGCGGCAGGGCGCGCTGCGTCGGGCTCGGCAGCCGCAGCTCCAGCTCCGTGGGGCCGGCAGTCAGTTGCAGCAGCAGACTCCAGGTCCCCGACGGAAGGCCTCGGGCGAGGTCGATCGCCAGGTAGAGGTGGGTGCTGTCGAAGCCGTAGCGCACCGCCTCGATGCTGGCGCCTTCGGCCTGCCGGCTCATCGCCCCGGCCGGCCCGCGACCCTCCAACCGCCCGGCCGCCCGCCACTCGTAGAACCAGGTCTCACGGCCGTCGACCTGGGGAGTCAGCGGCCCGACCGGCGGGGTCAACGGCGTGCTCGCGGCCAGCCCGGCGATCGGCTCGGCCAGGGCACCTGGCGCCGCCCGGCCGAGCAGCTCCCAGACCCGGGTCAGGTGATCCCGGAAGAGCGCGTCGAAGGCCGCGTCGTCAGCGCTGGAGTGGTCGTCGCCGTACCAACAGAACCAGTCGCTCCCCTCGGCAATCGAGAGGTGCTCCCAAGCCTGCTCGAGCACTTCCGGCGGCAGGCCGTCGGCGGCCTCAACCAGCGCGGCGCGAGTCAGGTGGAGCAGCTCCCAGGCGCGCTGGTCTTCGCGGTGGCCGGCCCAGATGTAGAAGTCGTGGTTGATCCAGGAGCCCGGGAAGACCCACTCCAGGGCCGGCGGTTGCGGCGCCCGGGCGAGATGCTCGCTGAAGGTCAGCGGTTCCAACCAGGGATGCGCTTCGAGCTCCTGGTAGAGCCGGCGCAGGAAGTCGTAGCCGTTGCGGGGGTAGTACTCCCAGCAGTTCTCGCCGTCCAGGATCACCGCCACCACCGGGCGCTCCAACGCGCCCGCCTGTCCGGCGGTTCGCTCCAACAGCCGAATCAGATCGGCGACGGCGTCCTCGGGTCGCCACGAGGCGTAGTCGAAGCCGATCTTGTCGCTGGCGCGGTGATGGCGGAAGAACAGGTTGAGGCCCTCGAACTGCCACGGCTGCAGGAAGTCGACGGCCTCGGGACGGCGTCCGGGCCGCCCACTGGGGTCGCCCTGCCGCAGCAGGCTGTGGCTCAGAATCTGCTCGTCGGTGGCCGCCCAGCGGAAGCCGGCGGCGGCGGCAAGCTGCAGCGCGCGCGTCGAGACCGAGCCCTCCGACGGCCAGAGACCCGCCGGCGCGAAGCCGAGCAACTGCTCGCAGAGCTGCCGGCCGCGCTGCAGTTGCCGCGCGGCGTCGTCCGGCAGATCGACCACGCCGGGCGGCATCGCCACGCCCGGCATCGCCGTCTGCACGTCCGGGTAGTGGCACAGTAGCGGCAGAATCGGATGGTAGTAAGGCGTCGTCGAGAGCTCGACGTGGCCGGCCTGGGCCGCCGCCACATAGCGCGGGATCACCTCGCCGACTGCCGCGTCGAGAGTGGCGTGCAGCGCCTGCTGATCGGCCTCACTGTAGCCGCGGCCCTGGGCCACCAGGCTGGCCACCAGTGGATCACGGGAGCGCAGGTGGTGCCCGCACCAGGCCAACTGAAACCAGACCTGCAGATCGCGCCAGTCCTGCGTCGTGAAGCGCTGAATCGTCTCGTCGACGACCGCCGGCAGGAGGTGGCGGCCACGCAGCTCCAGCAGCTCGGCGTAGCGCGGCACCGGCTCGATCATCTGGGGCCAGTGGCACTTGAAGCCGTTCTCCAGCAGCCAGCGGCAGTCGTCGGCGCTGAGGTCGTCGGCCGGGATGGCGGTGATCCGGCGGGCGGCGTCGGTGGTCGTGCCAGCGGCGTAGCGCTGCACCTGGTCCAGCAGCGAGGGCACCAGGTTGAAGGTCAGGTGGCAGCCGGGAAACTCGGCGGCCACGGCGATCATGTCGAGGTAGTCTTTGAGGGCGTGGAGGCGGGTCCAGGGCAGCACCATCTCCCCGCTGCGCGGGTCGCCATACCAGGGCTGGTGCATGTGCCAGAGGAACGTGACTGAGGTTGGCCGGCCGCTCATAGCCCTCAGGGCGCCGCGGCGGGCAGAACGGGCAGGCCGCGTCACCCCAGGAGCCGAGTATGCTCCCGCCGGGGCCAGGAGTCAACGTGGCAGACGCCTCCCGAACACCGGCCGCAGCAGCTTGCAGGCCGGTGTTTCACGTGAAACACCGGCCCCGCCGGAGCCCAGCCGGCTGCGCCCGGGCCTCCGTTTCACGTGAAACAGCGTTTGGCGCCGGGCCGGTGCGAGCTGTTTCACGTGAAACAGCGGTCCGCGCAGCGGCGGTCAGGGGCCGCTGCGCCGCAGCTTCACCGCGACATCGCCGCGAATCCTTGGCAACTCCACCGTCGTCGCGCTGGCGGTCACGGTGACCGGCAGCCGGCTGGTCGCGACGCCCTGGGTGGTGTCCCAGAACTCGGCCTCCCAGCGGCCGTTGGTCAGACCGTCGACGCTGACCCGGCCGCCCTCGACCGCCTGCAGCGGCTCTTGCTGCATCACCTGGCGGTACCAGGTCGCGCGCCGGTCTTGGACCCACAGGAAGGCCTGCGTCGGGCCGCGCATCGCCCAGCAGCGGAGCTGCGCGGGGCTCACCGCCGGCGTCAGCGGCTGCAGCCCCAGCGTCGTCAGAGGCTCACCTGCCAGGTACCGCGCCAGGGCCCGCAGGTGGTGGTGTTGCTCGAACTTGGTGACCAGGTACGACAGCCACTCCGTGCCGCCGCCGGCGAAGCCCTGGTGGAAGCTGGCCCAGAGCTGGTTGTGCAGATGCACCATGTTGGGACTGCGGGCGGCGAACGCCTCGGCCGACTGGCCGAGGCCGGGACCGATTTCGCAGAGTCCGCCCTCGGAACTGAAGACCGGCTTGCCGACGCCCAGCAGCGGCTCGATCTGGGCCGCGGTCAGCGCGGCGAGGTCGGTGCCGAGGCCGTCGGGGATGTCGCGCGAGGGAACGTACCAGCCACCGAGATCGACGAGGTCGCTGCCGCGCCCTTGCCACGCGCCGCCCTCGCCGATGATGGTCGGGTGCTCGTAGACGTCGGCCTGCCGGAAGGTCGCGACCAGCTCGCTGATCCAGCCCGCCAGTAGCGGCTCGGGCTGGCGGAACGAGACCTCGTCGCCGTAGCCGTAGTAGAGGAGTTGCGGGCTGGCGGCGTAGCGTGCGGCGATCAGCTCCACCAGGTTGCGGCACATCGCCCGCGCCCGGCCGTTGGTATAGACGCTGTCGGGTGTCTCGCACGGTCCCCCGGCGCCGCGGTAGAAGGCCTTGTCCTCGAACGGCCCGCGGCGCAGCTCGTCGTCAAAGACCTGCAAGTAGATGCCGTGCCGTGTCGCGCTGTCCAGTATCTGGTCCAGGCGGTGCAGCGCGAACTGCGAGTAGACGTCGGGCCAGGTCCGCAGCTCGCCCCACTGGAAGGTCGGCAGGAAGGCGTAGTTCTGCTGGAACGAAGCCTGCAGGGCAAACTGCGCGTCGATCGCCGCGAGGCTCTGCGGCAGCCAGCCGGAGACTCCCAGGATGAAGAACGGCTGGCCGTTGTCGTGCTCCAGGTAGCGCGGGTCGCGCCGGCTGACGCGCACGAAGCCGGGGCTCTCGGAGGCCGTGCAGGTGAACTGCCGCTCTCCGGACCGGACCAGCCCCTGGCCGTCGTCGAGGGCGACCTGCCAGCGGTAGAGCCCGGTCTCGCGCGGCGTGTAGCGGATCTGCCAGGCCGCCCCGGCCTGCGGTTCGAGGGCGCCGGACGGCTGCAACGTCGTGAAGTCCTGGCGGAAGAAGCCGGCCACGCGGTCGATGCGACCCGCCGGTGTGGTGAACCAGGCGGTCAGACTGACGTCGTCCGAGTCGTACGGGTTGGCGTAGTCGGCCTGCAGATCGACCTCAATGGCCAGCGGCTGGTAACGCGGCACGCTGCCGGCGGCCAGGCCGTGGCAGTCGTCGCTGGCGTAGCGGGTCAGGTCGTAGCTGCGAACGCGGATCCAACTGACGCTGTCCGCGATGTTGCGGACGCTGATGCGGTGCCGGCCCGCGCTCACCGGCACGGCGAAGCGTTGGTTGTAGGTACAGGTATCGATGTTCCAGCGGTCGTCGTGGCGCGAGCCGGGCTGTCCGGCCGCGGGCAGCTCGAAGACCGTCGGCTGGTCGTCGACCTGAATCTGCAGCCGCGCGTCGACGCCGATCTGCTCGACGAACACCCCGAACTCGCCAGCGGCGGCGTAGTCGACCAGAAAGATCGGCGGCGGGCCGTGTTGCTGGCGCGCCTGCCCATGCAGATGCGTCCCGAGCTGCCGCAGATCGGGCGGCGTGGCGGCGGTCAAGTCAAACTCGGCCGGGTCCTGGTCCGACCGTTGGAACGGCCCGCGCGGCAGCAGCGTGACGTCGAACGGCCCGCCGGCCGCGAAGCGCGGTCGGATCCGCCGGAGCTGTGGCCGGGGTGAGCGCTGCGCGAACGGCGCCACCGCCGCGATCTCAAGCGGCCGCGCGCCAGCGTTGACCGCGCTCGGCAGGGCGTCGGCCGGCAGGACCACGACCGGCGAGTGGCGATTCAACAGGTGTCGCGGCAACGGCAGAGCGGCCAGTTCGGCGGCGCTGAAGGCAGTCTGGTCACCGCGCGCCAGCAGCCGCAGGCTGAAGCCCTTGGCCGCCAGCCAGGCATCGTTGTGCCAACCCAGCAGCAGCCCGTAGCGGCCCGCCGGAGCGGGCTGCGGCAGCACCGCGAACCCGCGCTGGGCGTCGACCGGCAGGCCGGCGGTGAGCAGCGTCGGGGCCTGCCAGATCCCGCCCCAGGCCGGCCCCCAGACCCGCACGGTCAGCAGGTTCGGCGCGCCGTACTGCAGGTGGTCGGTGAGGTTCAGGCGACCGACCCCGGCGCTGCCGCCGGCCACGGCGCAGGCGCCCTCCTCGGCGGCGTTCCAGGTGGTCCGGACCAGCGCGCCGTTGACCCAGATCCAGCCGTACTGCTCGATCCGCCCGAGGTGCAGCTCGATCTGCCGGCCCCGCCAGGTCTCCGGGATGGTCAGCCAGCGGCGGTACCAGACGAAGCCGGCGTGGTTGGTGAGACCCTGCGAGGCCCAGCTCCCGACCAGTTGACCCGGTCGCCAGTCGTCGTCGGTGATCCCGGCGGTGTGCCAACCGGACTCTTCCCCGGTGGCCTGCGGATCGGCCCGCAGCCGCCAGCCCGGGCCCGCCAGGTCGACCACTCCCGCGGCGGGGTCAATCGTCAGCGCCGCGCCGGGCGGCTGGGCTGCCGGCAGCTCCAGCAGGGCAGGCGTCGCCCCCACGGCGGCGTCGCAGCGGGCCGGGCCGGGCGTCACCCAGAACCCATCGAGCAGGGCCTGATGCCGCCAGATCCGCAACGTCGGCCGCAACTCCAAGACGTGCGCGCCGGCGGCCAGGGCCCCGAGCGGTGTCCTGACGAGACCCCAGCGGGGATCGCCCTGGTGCTCCAGCTCCTGGGTCGGCAACAGCACGATCGGCTGCCAGGGACCGCCGTCGAGGCGCACGTGCCAGACCTTCAGCAGCCGGCCCAGCTTGAAGTACGGTGCGTAGGGACTCGCCGCGTAGCGCAGCAGCAGCGTCGCCGCGGCGAACGGCGTGGGCAGCTCCAGACGGCAGACCAGCGGGTCGAGCCCCGCCCCGCCGAGCGAGACGGCGCGGTCGCCGGAGGCCGCGGCCGCCGGCAGCACCTGCGCGCCTGCGGCCGGCGCCTGAGGGTCCCACAGCGCTTCGGCCTCCACCCAGCGCGAGGCGGGCGCCGCGAGCGTGGGACCGAGCAAACTCAGACCGAGCAGCAACAGCGCCAGGCGGGACATCGGGGCAACTCCCAGATTCGGTGGCGCGGCCATTCGCCCGCCGCGGCCCGCACTCCTGCGGCAGGAACCCGGCCAGCGGTGCCGCAATCCGTCGCACGGAGATCGCCATGCCGCGGTTCACGCTGCTGCTGACCCTCAGTCTGACTGCCGCCCACGGCGCGCTGACGCTCGATCAGCGGCCCGCCGTGGAGGGCGAGTGGGGCTATCGCCCGGCGCCGGGTGCCCGCTGCGAGGTCAACCCGCCGGGCTTCAGTTGGCGCCCGACCAGCGGCACGGCCAGCTACGAGCTGCAGGTCGGCCGCGGCGGCGACTTCGCGACGGTGGCCTACCAGGCCGGCGGCATCCGCTACAACGTCCATTGCCCCCCGCAGGCGCTGCCGGCGGGCGACTACGTCTGGCGCGACCGCGCGCTGGACACCGCCGGCGCGGCCAGCGAGTGGAGCGAGGCGCGCGCCTTCACGCTGCCGGCGACCGCGGTGGCGCTGCCGCTGCCGGCGAAGGCCGACCTGCTGGCGCGGGTGCCGGCCGGTCATCCGCGGCTGTTCGTGCGGCCGGAGCAGATGGACCGCCTGCGGCAGTTGGCCGCGGGCGACCTCAAGCCGGCCTACGACGACCTCCGCAAACGCTGCGACGACCTCCTCGTGAAGCCGCCCCCGACCGCCGAACCACCGCGCTATCCCGAGGGCATGGTGCGGAGCAGTGAGGAATGGCTGAAGATCTGGTGGGGCAACCGCACCTACACCGTCGCCGCACTCGACAGCGCCGCCACCTTGGCCTTCACCTGGCGGCTCAGCGGTCACGAACCGTACGGTCAACTGGCCCGCCGGTTGCTCCTCGACTGCGCCAGGTGGGACCCCCTCGGCGCCACCGGCTTCCGGTACAACGACGAGGCCGGGATGCCCTACAACTGGGGCTTCGCGCGGACCTACACCTTCCTCTGGGACCTGCTGAGCCCGGCCGAACGCGCCGAGTGCCAGCGGGTCATGAAGATCCGCGGCGACGAGATGTTCAAGTTCCTCTGCCCGCGCCACTTCTGGCAGCCGTACAACAGCCACAACAACCGCGCCTGGCACAAACTCGGGGAGATCGGGCTGGCCTTCCTGGGCGAAGTCGAAGGCGCCGACGAGTGGGTCTGGTTCGCGATGAACGTCTTCTGCTGCACCTACCCCGTGTGGTCGGACGATGACGGTGGCTGGCACGAGGGGTCGTCCTATTGGTACAGCTACCTCGACCGCTTCACCTGGTGGGCCGACATCATGCGCGCCGCGTTCAACATCGACGCCTACGACCAGCCCTACTTCGCGAAGATCGGCTACTACCCGCTCTACCTGATGCCCCCCGGCGCCGCCTGGGGCGGCTTCGGCGACCTGACGCCCGACCGCAAGGCGTCCGGCAATGTGCCGTTGGTCAGCAACCTGGCAGCGCAGGCTGGCAACGGGCATTGGCAGTGGTATGTCGAGCAGATGGGCGGTCCGACCGCCAAGAGCGGCTACGTCGGCTACATCCGCGGCGCGCTACCGCCAGTCAAGGCGACCGCGCCCAACGACCTGCCGACCTCGCGCCTGTTCCGCGGCACCGGGCAGGCCTGCCTCAACAGCACGCTTAGCAGCGCTGCCGACAACGTCCAGGTGGTCTTCAAGTCGAGTCCCTTCGGCACCCAGTCGCACGGCTACGAGGCCAACAACTCGTTCATCCTGTCAGCCTTCGGCAAGCCGCTGCTAATCCAGACCGGCCGCCGCGACACTTACGGCAGCGAACACCACCGCGACTGGATGTGGTCGACCCGCTCCGTCAACAACATCCTGGTCAATGGCCGCGGGCAGGTGGCGCACTCCGCGACGGCGCACGGCGAGGTGGTCGGCTTCGCCACGTCACCCGGCATCGACGCCGTGGTCGGCGAGGCGGCCGGCTCCTACCGCGTCGACCCGACCGCTGAGCAGAAGGCCGCGGGCGCCCAGCCGCAGCGGCCGCTGGAGAGCTTCCGGCGGGCGGTGATCCTGGTCAAGCCCGACCTCGTGATCGTCTGGGACCGTCTCCGGGCGAAGGAGCCGGCGACCTTCGACTACTGGCTGCACGCGCCGCAGCGCTTCGCCGGCGACAGCCCGGCCGCCTGGCGGGTCACCAACGGCGAGGTCAGCGCCGACCTGGAGCTGCATACCCCAACGCCGCTGACCTGGCGGCAGACCGACCAGTACGACCCCAACCCCCGCGACCGCGTCAAGGTCCGCGAGTGGCACCTCACTGCCAGCACCAGCGACCCGCGCCGCGAGTTGCCCTTCCTGCTGCTCGCCCGGCCCACCCGCCCCGGCGCCCCACCCCTGCCGCCGGCCGCGGTGCAGCACCTGCCGGCGGGCTATCTCGTCCGCCAGCCCCTGGCCGCGGGTGAGGTGGTGGCCCTGCTCCCGACCGGCGCCGCCCCGCTGAGCGGCCACGGCCTGACCACCCAGGGCGAACTGCTGATCGAGCGGCGGCAGCCCGGCCAGCCCCCGCAGACCCTGCGGCTGCCGGCGGGGTAGGTCGGGCCTTTGCGGGTTTGTTAGGAGTGGTGCAGGTAGCGTACTTCCCAGCCGGGCAGTCGGCTGGGAGGTACGGGCGATGGTGCTGGTCCGCAGCGGACGAACCCAGCTCTGCCGGGGCCTGTCCTGCGCCGCCGCCAGACTCGGTAGCGGCCTGGCCGTGGCACTGGTGTCGGGCTGCCTCCTTGAGCCAGCGGAGCCGCCCGCGCGGGCGGTGGAGTCTGTCCAGCCGCGAGGATCGCTGCGGGTGACGGTGAGTTGGGAGTTGCCTCCCGAGGTCAGCCCGCAGCTACAGCCAGTGCGAGTTGAGGTGCGGCTGACTGGCGAACTGGCCAACCTGGAGGCCGAGCCGCTGGTGGAGCTGCCGGCAGGCCGTGGCCGCAGCGTGCGCGAACTGGGCGACCTGCCCGTTGGCTGCTACCATCTGGGTCTGACCGCCCACGGGCCGGCGGGCGCACTGGTCGCAGTGCACCGCGAGGTGTGGCTCAGCGCGGCGCGGCCCGTCGAGTTGGCCGCCACCCTCAGCTTCGGCGATCAGCGGCGGCCAACGGTGGCGCTGCTGCTGCCGGCGACGGTCCGTGTGGGGGAGTTGCTGGCCCTGACCGGCGCGGCCTGGCGGGACGGCCGGCCGTTGCCAGAGCTGCGCTGGCAGTGCAGCTCGGCCCAGCCGCCCTGGCCCTGCCCCACCGCCGTCGTGCCGGGGCACTGCTTCGAAGCTGCCGGCACGCCAGAAGTCCGGCTGTCGGCCGGCGGTCGCGCGGCCCGCACGAGTTGTGGCCTGCCGCTGGAGGTCGTTCCCGAGCACGTGCGGCTGGCCGGCTTCTCTGACGCTGCCGGGCGCTGGCGGCCAACCGGGAATGTGTTTGGGGCCACCCGCCTCGCCGCGACCGCCGCCGGCGCGGTGCCGCCCGTACAGGTCGACTGCTACCTCGACGGGCTTTGGCTGGGGCGGGCGACCACCCCCCAGGAGGGCCGCTACGACTGGCCCTACCAGGCGCCACCCAGCGGCGCTGGTGCGCACCACTTGCGGCTGCAGGCGACCTGCGCTGACGGCTCGGTGCTGTCCCACGAGGGCGGCTTCAGCGTCAGACCGACGGCGACCGCGCCGCCGGCCGCGCTGCAGGTGAGTCCCGCCAGGGTGTTGTTGCGGCCAGGGCAGCGCTGCCAGTTGCGCGCCAACCAGGCCGTGAACTGGCGCCTGATCGGCCCGGCGCCGGGCGGTGCGGTCACGCCACTGGGCGTCCTGGTGGCCCCAGCCATGCCTGGCGAGTACCGCGTCGAGGCACGGACGGCACCGGAACTGGCCGCCGCCGGTGATGGAGCGGAGATGCGGCTGGTGCCAGCCGGGCCGTTCACCATGGGCAGTCCGACCGGGACCAGCGCAACCGACGAGAGTCCGTCGCGGCGGATCCAGCTCGCGGCCTATCGGATCCACCGCTACGAAGTCAGCAACCGCCAGTACGCGACCTTCCTGAACTCGCGCCGGCCGACGCAGCCAGAGCTGCAGCGCTGGATCGACCTGGGAGAGGGCGAGCAGACCCGGATCCAGCGGTTGGCGGGGCGGTACACGGTGGTCTCAGGATGGGAGCAGCACCCAGTGGTGCGTGTCTCTTGGTATGGCGCGCAAGCCTACGCAGAGCATTTCGGCCTACGGCTGCCGACTGAGGCGCAGTGGGAGAAGGCCGCCCGCGGGACCGCCGACCAGCGCACCTACCCTTGGGGTGACGACCCGGCCGACGGTGAGTCGACGGCGGCCGACGGCGACTCGGGCGGATTGGACCTCACGACCACGCCAGTCGGCAGCCTGGCCCACGAGGTTAGCCCGTTGGGCGTGTGCGACATGGCCGGGAACGTCAGTGAGTGGTGTGCTGACTGGTATGCACCTGGGTGGTACCATCGCTTGCCCAGCCACGATCCACTGAACCGCCAACCGGGGCCCTACCGAGTTCACCGTGGTGGCACCTGGAAGCACCTGCAGCGGCAGCAGCGGATCACGCGCCGGAACGCCCGGACGGCCGGTTGCCAGGACAGCACGCTGGGCTTCCGCTGTGTCGGCGATCCGATCGCGCCGCGCACGGCGGTGGTCCGAGTCGTCGTGGCCAGCCGGGCAGCGGTGCTACCGGCTGGCGCGGGCGACGGGGCGACGATGCTGCTGGTGCCGGCCGGGCCGTTCACGATGGGCAGCCCGCCCGGGGTCGGCGCGGCCGATGAGCGTCCCGCACGGCGCATCAACCTGGCCGCCTTCCGGATCCACCGCCACGAAGTGACCACCGGGCAGTATGCGGCGTTCCTCAACCAGCGCCGGCCCACCGAGGGGGAGCTGCGGCGCTGGATCGACACCGCTGATCCCGACTTTCAGCGGGTCCATCGGTCCGGCGCGGCCTACCACGTGGCGGCCGGGTTCGAGAACCACCCGATGACTTTGGTCACCTGGTACGGCGCGCAGGCCTATGCCGAGCACTACGGCTTGCAGCTTCCGACCGAGGCCCAGTGGGAGAAGGCGGCGCGTGGCAGCAACGATGCCAGACTGTACCCGTGGGGCAACCAGTGGGACCCCCAGCGTGCGAACAGCGCTGGCGTCGTCGGTGCCGACCAGTGGCCTGCCGCCGCCCCGGTGACCGCGTTCGCGGCCGGGGCGAGTCCTTACGGGGTACTCAACCTGGCGGGCAATGTCTGGGAGTGGTGCCGCGACCGGTACTGGAGTGGCTGGTACCGCCAGATGCCGAGCAACTCGCCAGTCAACGAATCGATCGGTCACTGCTTCGTGGCGCGCGGCGGTTCGTGGTTGTACGCGGCCGGACACCAGCGGGTCGCCGCCCGAATCCGCCGGATGCCGGACTGTCGGGACTACACCCTTGGGTTCCGATGCGTGGCGCCACCTGCAAGCTGACCTTGAAGCCTGTGACGGGGGGCGCCACCGCCCCTCACCAGCAGTTGGCGCCCCAGCCCGGGACGGGTAGCTGGTGGTTGAGGGCGGCAAGGGGCGACCAGGAGACGTGGCCGTCCAGGTAGACGGAGTTGGCACCAACGTCGTGGTGGGCGGGGGCGTGGCGGGCAGCGGTCTGGTAGACCCAGTCGTTGACCAGCACCACCGCGGCCGGGGGCCGGGAGTCGTCGCGACCGAGCGGGCCGCTGGCAGGGTCGGTCGCGGCGGTGCCCGGCGGGCAGTGGCCGGCCCAGAAGGCGTAGCCGGTGAAGTAGCGGCCGAGGCTGTCCGGCATCAGCGCAATCGCCTTGGAGTCCGATCCCGACTGCGAGAACTCAGCATGGCTGGTGACCCAGACGTTGGGGCAGTGCCAGGCCTGGCGGTCGCGGAGGTAGGGGTGCAAGACGCCGTAATACCAGCGCGGGCTGATGGTGTTGGGTGCCTCGGGTCCGCCGCCGTGGGCGACGTCTTCGGCGTTGCGTGGAAAGCGCTGGTCATAGTCGGCGGCGTACAGCAGGAGGGCGCGGCCGAGCTGGCCGAGGCGGACGGCGCAGACGGCGCGGCGGGCGTCTTCGTCAGGCGCCCGACCGTTGTGGCGCCAGAGCAGCCAGGTGCCCAGGAGCACCGGCAGCAGCAGCAGGGCCGTTGGCAGCAGGGAGACCTGGTGGGTGCGGCGAGGCTGCTCATGAGGTGGCTGCATCGGGGGCTGCTCCCTGCGCCCAACGGACTGGTCGATGTGCTAGGGTGACGCCTGGGAGGGGTGGCGGCCGATGCGGTGGGAGTTCCAGTTACTCGGGGGCCTCGCGGCGCGCTGCGGCGAGCGGGAGGTGGCGGAGTTCCGGAGCAGCAAGGGGCGCGGCGTCCTGGCTCGGTTGCTGCTGCAAACCGGCGAGCGCCTGCGGCGGGCGGTGGTGGCCGCGGAGTTCTGGCCCGAGTCCGAAGCTCGCAGCGCCCTCAACTCGCTGACCACCGAACTCTCGAAACTCCGGCAGGCGCTGCACTGCGACGCGGTTGAAGACCGGCGGCTGCTGCCGCCGGGGCAGCGCGAGATCTGGATCGACGCGGGCCTGGTCCGCACCGACCTGCAGGCGTTTGAGCAGACGGTGGCCGAGTTCGACGCGTTGGGACGGCGGGGCGAGCCCGCCGAGCTGACCTTGGCACGGTTGCGGTTGTGCGGCGGAGAGCTGCTGCCAGAGCTCGAGGGTACCTGGCTGACCAGCCGCCGGACCGCTGTGCGGCAGGCCTGGCTGCGGCTGGCGGCCGGCGCGGCCGAAGGTCTGCGGAGCGCCGGACGGATGTCCGCCGCGGCGGCGTTGGCGCACCAGGCGGTGCAGTACTACCCGCTCGACGAACCGGCGCTGCGCTTCGCGATGCGGTTGCTCGCCGATCTGGGTGAGACGGCTGCCGCGTTGCGACAGTACGAAGCCCTGCGAGCCCGGCTGCACACGGGCTATGGCCTGGCTCCGGCGGCCGAGACCAGCGACCTGGCAGCCGACCTCGGCGCCGACCTGGCAGCCGGAGCCGACCAGCGCGCCGAGGAGCTGGCCGCGGCGGCGACTCAGCAGATCGCGCACGGCCGACTCCGAGCGGCCGAGCTGGGGCTCCGGCGGGCTCTCGTCACGGGTCTCCGAGGCCCGGCGGCAGCACAGGTACAGCGGCAACTGCGTGCCGTGTCGCGGGCGCTCCCGCCGGTGGTCTGGGAGCGCGCCACCGGGCGAACCGTGGTGGACGGTGTGGTGCGTCGCGACGGCGCGGTGCTGCTGTGCCACCCGGCCGGGAGGTGGTCGTGCTGGCGGACCGGGCAGGCAACACCAGTGGTCGAGGGCCAGTGTGGCGACGGCCTGGTCCTGGGGTCCTGGCTGGGCCGGTCCGCCGAGCTGGTGTTGGCGGCGGCCACCGGTGAGTTGCACTGGCAGTCGTTGGCGGCGTCGCGGCCCCGGGCCACGGCGCATGTCCCAGGGCCACCGCTGGCGCTGACCACCTCGCCGGACCGGCGCTGGGCGGCAGTCGGCCTGGAGCGCCACGGCGTAGTGCTGTGGGACCTGGCGCACGACGAGCTGTACGAACTGCCGGCGATCACACGAGCAGACTGCCTCGCCTTTGCGCCGAACGGGGCCCGACTGGCGGCCGGAGCCCGCAGCGGTGAGCTGACCGTCTGGGAGCTGGCGACCGGGCAGGCGGTGTGGCAGACCCAGCAGCCGGGCGCTGTGCGCGGGCTGGCCTGGTCGCCAGACGGGTTGTTGCTGGCCACGGCGGGCGGCGATCATCGGGCGCGGATCTGGCAGTGGGACGGCCGTGGTGGGGCCATGCAGGAGCTGCCACATGGGGACCGGGCAGTGCACGCCGTGGCCTGGCTGGCGCGCGGCGAGCGACTGGTCAGCGTAGCCGGCGACGGTCGTCTGCGGAGCTGGCCTGGGGCCACCGCGGCGGGCCAGGCGACGGTGGTCAGCCTGGGCGGCGACCTGACGCGGCTCTGGGGCCATCCAGATGGGCACCACGTGTTGGCGTTGACCGCGCATGGTGTCGCCCACCTGGTGGACCTGGCCGCGGAGCCGGCGGCGGACCTCGAGGCCGTGGGAGAGGGGCTCGCGGCAGTCGGCTTTGTCGGCACGCGGGGCGATCTGCTGTTGGTTGAGGCGGCCGGCAGTCTCCGACAACTCGACCTGATGGCCGCCGGACCGGACCGGGCGCTGCTGCATGCATCCGGCTGCCACGTGGCGCGCGCCGTATGGTCGCCGGACGAGCAACGCCTGGTGACCGCCGGCACCGACGGCGGCGTGCGAGTCTGGAGCGCCGCCGGTCGACTGGAGCAGAGTTGGCAACTGGCCGAAGTGGTGCGCGAGGTGGTCTGGGACCAGTCCGGGGGCCTGCTGGCGCTGACCGCTGAGGGAGAGCTGGTGGCGCTGGCCCGGGACGGCCTGGCCCGCCGTGACCACCTGCCTGGAGCGCCGATGCGGCACCTCGAGCTGCGTCCGGCCGAAGGCCTGTTGCTGGCCGCCAGTGGCACTGCGGTGCGCTGGTGGAGCTGGCCGACCTTTCGCCTCCAAGGTGGCTTCGAGGTCGCCGGCCACTGCCGCGCGGTCGCCCTGTCGCCAGACGCCCGGGTGGTCTACGTGGCGGAACTGGGTGGCCGCGTGACCGCCCGGCGCCGGACGGGCGAGCTGCTGTGGGAGCGGGCGCTGGACCGGGCGCCGTGGCGCCTGGTGGTGACCGCGTCAGGTCTGCTCGTGGCCGGCACCTCGCCGGCGGTGCTGCTGGCAGCGGCCGACGGCGAACCGGTCGGGGCGGGCTGGCCGCATCCGGGCGAGTGCCACCAGGTCGCCCTTGACCCAGCCCAGAAACGTGTGGCGCTGACGACCAGCGCAGGGCCGGTCTTGGTGGTCGATCCGGCCCGGCCACAGCAGGCAGCGGTGGTGCTGGAACGCCGCCGATGGGGTCTGTGGAGCGAGTTCACGGCAGCCGGCACGCTGCTGGCCGCCGGCGACGATGGCGAGGTCCGGGAGTTCTGTACTGCCAGTGGCCGGCTCTTGGTCCCGCCCCGCCCGGTTCCGGCGCTGGTCCCCTTTCTGAGCCAGCGCCAGGCCGACGGCCAGATCACCGCCACCTGCGGCGATGGTCGCGTCTACTTCTGGCACGCTGCCGCCCACGGCCAGGCGGCGCCCGCGGCGGCGCCTGCGGCGACTCCCGTCGCACGCGCCGTTTGGCACGAGCGGCAGGCTGCCAACTGCGCCCAGGCCGGGTTGCCGGCTGGCGCGTGGTGGCATCTGCAGCGCGCGCTGCGAGCGCAGCCCACGGAGGCCTGGAACTGCTGGCAAGCCGCCCTGGCCGCCTGGGAGGTGGGCCGCCCGGATCGGACCGCAGCCCTGCTGCGCCGCGCCAGTGCCCTCACCAGCGATCCGCGCCCCGCGGCTGATGCGCTGCTGTTGGCTGCCTGGCGCGACGGTGCTGGGGCGGTCGCTCCCGCGGCCGAGCGGCTGCTCGCAACCGTGACAGCGCTGGGCCGCAGTCCGCTCGCCTGGCAGGCGCTCCGCCGCTGGCTGGTGATTGCCGAGTGGGCTGACCTGGTACGAGCACTGCCGGCAGACCTGCTGGAGAGCGCACCGCACCTCGCTTCGGCGGCCCGGTTGGAGGTGCTGGCGGCCTGGCACCTGCGCTGTCAGCGGAATGTCCTGGCTGCCGCCACCATCGACCGGTGCTGGTCTGCCGCCCGCCATCAGCGCTCGCTCTGGGCGTCCGCGGTACGGGCCTTGGCGCTACAGCGCCTGGGCCGCTGCGAAGGTGGGCTAGCTGCCGAGCATGCCCGGGCCCTGGCCGTTGCGACCGCCAGCGATCCCGTCTGGCCGCACCGCATCGAGGCTGCCTGTTGGCAGCGCGAGCTGACGCTGGCCGGCGGCTGAGCCGGCTGGACCGTCGCCACGTCAGCGCCCGCCGCGCCGTTTCACGTGAAACAGCCGATGCTCAGCCCGCCGGGCCGAAGTCCAGGGTCAGCCGCCGGGCGTCCTTTTGGATCTGCACCGTGGCGGCCCCGAAGTCGGCGCTCAGGAACGGGCTGTCGAAGGCCTTGGACGGGCGAAAGTCGACCGGCTGGCCGTCCACGCTGGGGGGCTGGCGCCAGGTGGTGTCGAGGGTGAGCGTGGTTTGGTGCAGGCGGCTGGTGTAGCGCAGCAGGCCGTCCGTCAGGTCCCACGGGTTGCCCACCACGCTGGCCTGGAAGGCCGCCAGGTCGGCGCACTGCTCGCGGCGGGCGACCTCCAGGATCACCGGGCTGAACTCGTCGCCGCAGGCCAGCCAGTCGCCGAGGTCGAGGGCGGCGTCCGCTTCGTGGTGCTGCGCTTGAGAGTCCGGTTCCCAGGTGGTCGGCCCGCGCACCACCCGCACCGCGGCGTAGGCGCGCGGGGCGGTGACAAAGACCCAGCCGTCGCGCTCGACCCGCGGCAACGCGCGATCGAACCAGACGCGCCAGCCCTTGGCATTGCTCTCGCGGAGCCGTTGGGTCAGCATCACGCCGCGGTGGACGACCGACCAGCTGGCGTTGTAGACGCTGCCCTTGGCCGGGCGCAGCGGCTGCGGGAAGATCCGGGCGGTGGGGTGGCCGGCGAAGATCACCCCGTCCCAGCGGTTCTGGCTCGAGATGTTGGTCCAGCTTGCGGCGGGCTGTGCCGGCAGCAGACTCGCGCCGAGGAGGTAGTCGGGCGTGACGTAGCTGACGCGCCGGAGGCCGGCCGCGGGGTCCAGGGCGTAGACGCCCTGCGGGCTGTGGAACGGGTGGCCCGGTGGGGCGTAGTTCGGCAACGGCGCGTCGGCCGCGTGGGTCGCGGCCAGGCCGAGGCGGCGGCTGGTCGAGGTGTAGACGCCGCGGCCGGCCGGGTCGAGGGCCAGGTCTACCACCACCGGGTCGGGTCGCCAGAAGGTCGTGGCGCCGCACCAGTGGCCAGGGTGCTTGCTCTTGGCGGCGCCGAGGCCGAAGTGGTACCAGGGCAGGCCGTCGATGGAGCTGAGGGCGGTGGAGTTGCGGCCAGGGTAGCAGCGGTGGCGGCTGCCGCCGCGTTGGCCGTCGAACTGCTCGGTTGCCCAGTCGGCCCAGAAGAGGTTCAGGAGTTGGGCAAACTGCAGCCGCAGCCGCGGATCGGGCGCGAAGTCGGCCAGGTTGTACCAGCCGCCGAGGGTGTACTTGCCATAGTCGGAGTTGCACTCGACCAGCAACCCACCCGTGGCGCGGTGGCGGGCGAAGCGCAGGAAGTAGGCATCGAAGGCCGCCGCCATCGCCGCCGGGGTGGTGCCGTCGTCGTAGCGCCGGTCGCGGTAGGCCGGGCTGGCCGCGAACAGGTGGGCGGCGCCCCAGAAGCTGGACCAGGCCTGGGCGTGGTGGTTCTCGCTGCCCCAGACCCAGAGGTCGCGCTCCGGCAAGGTCATTTCGAGCCGACACCGCGGCGCTGCCCAGGTCCAGAGCAGCTCCAGGATCAGCGCCTCGGCGGTCGGACTGAGACGACCGGCGTAGTGCGGGCTGTCGCGGCCGAACAGGAAGACGAGCCGTTCCAAGAGGTAGGCGTGCCAGTGGAAGCCGCTCTCGCCGGTGCCGGCCATCGCGGGCAGCAGCTCAGCGCGGACCGCCTGCAGCCCGGCCTCGGCCTCGGCGGTGCGCTGGTTGAGCCAGTAGGCCGCCAGCGCAAAGCCCTCGTGCCGCCAGGCCCCGCTGCTGGGATAGGGACTGGCCAACAGCGCGGTCAAGAGGGCCTGCCGCCGCTCCTGGGCGCCGGCGATCACGCGCTGCACCGCGGCGTCGTCGACCGCCAGGGCCGGTCCCGCCAGCAGCACCGCCAGCCAACCTACCCGGCGCAGGCATTCGCCAGCCATCGCCGCTCTCCGCGCACCGCGTTCGCGTCCGCCCGGCCAGTCCCTCCCGGCGGTGCGCGCCGCGCCCGCGCGCGGTGTTTCACGTGAAACAGCGGTCCGCGTGGTCGGCCGGCTCGCGATGCTGCGGGGTGTTTCACGTGAAACAGTGCGCCCCACGCCGGCCGCGGTGCCGCGTGTTTCACGTGAAACAGCAGGGATCCCAGCCGCGCGGCCGAAGCAGCGGGCACTGGAGGACCGCCATGCTGCGGCTACTCGTCGTGCTCGCCCTCACTGGTTGCTGTGCCACTGCCGCGGTCGACCAGGCTGCCATCGACGATGTCCTGGCAGGCCGGCGTAAGGAAGCCAAGGCCTCCTGGTGGGGCTTCGACGCGGCCGACTCGACCAAGGCCTTGCAGGCCGCGATCTCCAGCGGTGTGCCGAAGCTGGTGGTCGACAAGGTCGGTGCGACCTGGTTCACCGAGCCGCTGCAACTGGTCAGCAACCAGGAGATCACCTTCGAGCCGGGAGTGGTGGTGCAAGCCAAGCGCGGCAGCTTCCAGGGCACCGGCGACTCCCTCCTGACGGCGGTGCGCTGCGAGAACGTCAGCCTGAAGGGTCCCGGGGCGACGCTCAAGATGTGGCGCAGCGACTACGCCGCCGCGCCCTACAAGAAGGCCGAGTGGCGCCACGTGGTGTTCCTCCGAAGCTGCCGCAACATCTGGATCGAGGGCCTCACGCTGGCCGAGTCCGGCGGCGATGGGATCTACCTCGGCACGACCGGCGACGGCACCTGGAACAAGGACATCACGATTCGGCAGGTGATCTGCGACCGCAACTACCGTCAGGGGATCAGCGTGATCTGCTCTGAAAACCTGCTGATCGAGGACACCATCCTCCGCGACACCGCCGGCACCGCGCCGCAAGCTGGGATCGACTTCGAGCCGAACCACGCCAACGAGCCCCTGATCAACTGCGTCATGCGGCGCTGCACCACCCAGGGCAACCGCGGCGGCGGGTACGCCGCCTACCTCAACAACCAGACGGCCGCCACCCCGCCGCTGGGACTGCGCCTGGAGGACTGCCGCTCGATCGACGATGCCACCTATGGCTTCTTCTACAGCGCGGGCGGCACGCCGGCCAGCTCCGTGCGCGGCGGCTTCGAGCTGATCCGCTGCACCTTCGAACGACCAGGCGGCTCCGCGATCCTGATCACCAACAAGCCCGCCGCCGCTGGCGCCGCGCGGCTGGTCGGGTGTCGAGTGGTCCAACCCGCGGCCGGCCACCCCGAACTGCCGCCGGTGTTGCTCTCCGCCGGCGCCGACTCGGGCGAGCCCCACGGCAACATCGACTTCGGCGAGCTGACCATCGAAGATGACGTCGACCGGCAGCCGATCCGGTTCAACGACTCCTCGGGCGATGCCAGTCTGGTCGACCTCCGGGGCACGTTCATCGTCGTCCGCGGCGGCCAGACGCAGCGCTTCCCGCTGACCAAGGAGCAGGTCACCGCCTGGATGCCGGTCTTCGAGATTCGCCAGTTGCCGCGCCTCAATCTGGCGCAACTGCGCCTGGAGCCGACCGGTCCCGCGCCCGTCCCGGCCGCCGGCGCCCTGCAATATGCCCGCCAGCGGCGCGTCGGGCGCTGGCTGCTCTGGGCTGCCGCGGGCGAAACCGTCCGGCTGGCGCTGCACTACCTGCAGGTGGGCAGCTACGACGGGCCGGCCACGCCGCTGCAGGTGCTGGGACCCGACGGCAAGCCGGTCCACCAGACCTCCGCGGCCTTCAAAGCGGTCACCGAGACCAGCTTCACGGCCGTGGCCAGCGGCCTCTACCAGGTGCAGTTCGACGCCGCAGGCAACCAGGCCGCGCTCGCTTCGAGCACCCACCGCCTGTTCCTCAACGCCGATGGCACGGCCGTCTGGCTGATCGGCAGCACCGGGGAGTTGTGGTTCTGGGTGCCCCAGGGCACCCGGCAGTTCGACCTGCGGGTCCGCGGCTCCGGGCCCCGCGAGGCCGTCCGGGCCCTGCTCTACAACAGCGCCGGCAACCTGGTCAAGGAGTACGACGACATCACCACGGTCGCCCAGTTTGAGGTGGACCTCCCCGCACCGTCGGCCGGCGAGGCCTGGCGAGTCGTGCTCCAGAAGCCGAGCCACAGCTCGATGGAGGACTTCTACCTGGAGCTCCGCGGGATCCCGTCGCTGTTTGGTGCCACCCGCGAGGCCCTGCTCCGTCCGGCCCGCTAAAGCGGCTTGACGACCGCCACCGTGGCAAGTAACATGCTTCTGGCGAAGCGTGCCACGAGGCGAGAATGCATCTGCCCGACGGGTTCCTCAGTGCGCCGGTCAGCACGGTGCTGGCGGCTGCCAGCTTTGGTGGCCTGGGCGCCGCGGTGCGCCGCAGCCGGCCGGCGGTCGACGCGCCCGTGGTGACGCCGCTGCTGGGGGTGGCGGCGGCGTTCGTGTTTTGCGCCCAGATGTTCAACTTCCCGATTTCCGGCGGCACCACCGGCCACCTGCTCGGCGCGGCGCTGGTCACCGCGCTGCTGGGACCCTGGCGAGCGATGCTGGTGATGGCCAGCGTGCTGCTGGTGCAGGCGCTGATCTTCGCCGACGGCGGGGTCGTGGCGCTGGGGGCCAACCTCTTCAACATGGCGGTGGCGGCGCCGCTGCTGGCGGGGCTGGTGCAGGGTCTGGTGCAGCGTGCCGGCCGGCAGGCCCGCTGGACCCGGGAGGTCGGCCTGGCGGTCTCGGCGTGGCTGACGGTGCAACTGGCGGCGGCCTGCTGCGCCGTGGAGATCGCGTTTTCGGGCACTGCGCCGCTGGCCGTGGTGCTCCCGGCGATGCTGGCCGTGCACGCCGTGATCGGACTCGGCGAGGCGCTGCTCAGCGTGGCGGCCTATCGTGTGGTGGTCGGAGCCCGGCCCGAGTTGGCGGGGCACGAGCGGCCGGTCGCCGAGCTGGCGACGATGGAACTGTGGCGGCTGGCGGCGATGCTGGCGCTCGGCCTGCTGGTGGTCGCTTTGGCCTTCCCTTACCCGGATGGCCTGGAGTGGGTGGCCGAGCAGCAGCAGTTTGGCCACCACGCCCGCGACGGCTTCGCGGCGGCGCCGCTGCGCGACTACGCCGTGCCTGGCCGCCCGGTTGGGAGCGGCTTCGATTGGTTCGGCAGCTACCTCTCGGCGATCCTCGGCGCCGCGTTGTGCGGCGGGCTGATGCGGTGGCTCGGCCGAGCCGGCCGCCAGGCTCCGGATGACGCCTCGTGAGCTGGCCGCTGTGGGCCCAACTGCTGGCCATCGCCGCCTGCGGTGCGGCAGGACTGACCCTCACCCGGAGCCTCTTCGCGGCCGACGCGACCCGTGCCCAGCTCGGGTTGGAGGTCAGCCGCGGCGACTCCCTGCTGCACCGCACGCCCGCGGTCTGCAAGTTGCTCGGCCTGCTGGCCCTGGCGGTCAGCGCGGCGCTGTTGCCCCCGGCCGGGCTGAGCGTCCCTGGCGCGCTGGTGCTGCTGCTGCTGGTCGCGGCGCGGTTGCCGCTGCGGGCGGTGGCCGCGCGGGCCGCCGAACTGCTGCCCTTGGCGCTGATCGTCGCCGTCGGGGCTCTGCTGCGCGGCGACCCGGTCTTGTTCGTGGCGACGCTGGGCCGGGCGCTGATCACGGTCGCCGCGGTGGTCGCGCTGACTCTGAGCACGCCCCAGCCGGAGATTCTGCGGGCCGCCCGCCGGCTCGGGTTGCCGGCGCCGCTGGTCGAAATCATCGCGCTGCTGCTGCGCTACCTGGTGGTGGTGCTGGACGAGGCCAACCGGCTGGCGCTGGGGTTCAGCCTGCGGGCGGTCGGGCCGCGTGACTTGCGGCTCGCGCGACCGCTGGGACGGGTGATCGGCGCCCTGGCGGTGCGCAGCCTCGAGCGCGGCGAGCGCGTGCATCAGGCGATGCTGGCGCGCGGCTACGACGGCACCTGGCCAGCGCTGCAGCGGGCGCCCGCACCGTCGGTCGCGGCGTGGCTGGGCTGCGGGCTGTTCCTGTCGCCGTTGCTGGCGGCGCTAAGCTACTGGCGATGAGCGATCCGGCGCTGGCCTTCAGGCAACTCAGCTACGCCTACCCCGACGGCACCGCGGCGCTGCGGTCGGTCTCGTTCGCGCTGGCTCCCGGCGAGCGAGTCGGGCTGGTCGGGCCGAACGGCGCCGGCAAGTCAACTCTGCTGCTGCACGCCGTTGGGCTGCTCCCGGCCCGGGGCGCCGTGCTGGTCGGCGGTCTCGACCCGGACCGCGTCCCGCGGGAGGTGCGGCAGCAGGTCGGGCTGCTGTTCCAGAATCCCGACGACCAGTTGTTTCTGCCGACGGTCGCTGAGGATGTCGCCTTCGGGCCGCTCAACCTCGGACTGTCCGCCGCAGACGTCGAGCAGCGCGTGGCCACCGCCCTGGCGCAGGTTGGGCTGACCGGCCTGGGCGCCAAGCTGCCGCAGCATCTCTCGTTGGGGCAGCGCCGCCGCGCGGCGTTGGCGACGGTCCTGGCGATGGGCTGCCAGACGCTGGTGCTGGATGAGCCGACCGCCAACCTGGACCCCGGCGGGCGACGGCAACTGCTGGCGCTGCTGACGCAGTTGCCCGGCGCGCTGCTGCTGGCGACCCACGACCTGGAAGCCGTGCTGCAGCTCTGCCCGCGGGTGGTCGTGCTGCGCGCTGGCGAGGTCGTGGCCGATGGCGAGACCGCCGCGCTCTTGGCTGATCCCGAGCTGATGCAGCGCTGCGAGCTGGAAGTGCCTTGGCCGCTGCGCCGTTGACGGCACGGCGCGGCGGCGGCTAACGCGGGCCGGCGGCCCGACACTCGCGCAGGATGGTGGTGTAGGTCTCTTCCCAGCGGTGCTCCGGGACGTCTTCGGTGACGCCCACGATGAACCCGCGGCCGTCGCCGGACTCGCGGATCATCTGCCGCGTGACCGCAGCGACCGTCGCGGCATCGGCCAGGTGCAGCGAGCTCGGGAAGTTGATCCAGAGCGCCTTGTCCGGCCAGACCTGGCGGGCCTCGGCGACGGTTAAGTCGCAGTCCGGCGAGGGCGTCAGGGCTTCGATGTAGTCCAGCGAACTGCGCGCCACGAGGTCGGCCCACAGGCGGTTGTTGTCGTCGAGGTGTGAGCCGACCAGCTTGCCGCCGCGGTGCAGAATCGCGCAGGCCTCTTCGATCGGCCCCAGGACGAACTCCTCGAAGTTGGCCCGGCCCAGGATACTGGGGCTGTGGTTGCCGCCAAGGTTGACGGTCCACGCCGGCGAGTCGGCGATCAGCTCGCAGATCTCCCGGAAGCTGCGGTGCAGCGCGGCGATCAGGGCGAGGCACTCGGCGCGGTGGTCCATCCACTCGTAGCCGAAGGTCAACGAGCCCATGTAGTGGCTGATCAGCGTCTGGATCGGGATGTTGCTGGTGCCCACCCGTTGGTGCGCGTCCTCGCCCCAGCGGCGGCCGGCGGCCAGGAACGGCTCCGGAGCGGGCTGCCAGGTCTCGGCCTCGATCATCGCCAGCAGCGGCTCGAAGTCGGCGACCGACTTGTAGAGATGCTCGTGGGTCCAGGTGGTGTACCCGAGCGGCTCAACGACGGTGGTCAGCTCGCCGGCCGCGGTGGTGAAGATCCGCCGCTCCAGGCGCCGACCGTCGCGCACGAACGATTCGCTGCGCCAGCTCACCCCGCGCGGCCCGCCGCCGAAGACCCCAGCGCGGCGATCGACGATGCACAGCCCGTCGTTGCGCAACTGCCGCTCCACCGCCGAGGTCGGCAGCTTGCTCTCGTAGACGGTGAACGGGATCCAGTCGACCGGTTCCCAGCGCAGCGCGGCGGCGACACGTTCGCGAGGGCTCATCGCGGCGGCTCCCGGTGAGCTGTTGGCTGCCTCGCCGCGCGGTCCTGCCTTGACCAGCTCGTAACGCTGCCGTTACAGCCGCCCGCTGTAACAGTTCGGACAACCGCCTAAGTCGTCCGCAAGATGAGTGGTGAGCCGATCCATGCGGCTACCGGGAGCGCGCGCCTCCCGGATTGGGAGGTCTCCGGCGATGCGTTCGGTCCGCGCCACAACCTGGGCAGTGCTGGCGGTGCTCGCGGCCGGAGTCCGGGTCCACGGCCAGGGCGCCAGTCGGCCGGTCTACTTCGTGCGCGACGTCGCGCCGATCTTCGACCGCGAGTCGTGCAGCTCGTCGCCCTGCCACGGCAAGTTCGGCGGCGGCCAGGGCCGGCTGCAGCTCTCCCTGATGACGCTCTCCCCGGAGGCCGACTTCGCTGGGCTGGAGCCGCTGATCGATCTCCAGAACCCCGCCAACAGCGTGCTGTTGCAGAAGCCCAGCGGCAAGTCGCCACACGCTGGTGGGCGGCGCTTCCGGGAGAATGCCAAGGAGTACCAGACGATTCTGCGCTGGATCCAGGAAGGCTGCCGCAACCCGACTCGCGAGCCGCTGCCGGTGCGGCTGCGGGTGACTCCGGAGCGCTTCAACTTCACGCCCGACAAGAACCAGGGCCGGATTCAGGTCACCGCCGAGTTCGCCGATGGGTCGGCCGAGGACGTCACGGACCGCACCCGGTTCATCAGCCCGGACGAGGAACAGGTCGAAGTGACTCCGGCGGGCTACGTCACGATGCAGCGCTGGGGCCTGACCAACGTCGTCTGCCGCTACGTTGGGCTGACCAAGGCGGTGTTCATCTCGCTGCCGCGCCCCAAGACCGCTGCCGACCCGGCCCCGCCGAAGGTGGCCGCGGGCAACCTGGTCGACGCGCTGGTCCACAAGAACCTCGAGTGGCTGAACATCAACCCGGCTCCGCGCTGCGACGACTACACCTTCCTGCGGCGGATCTACCTTGACCTGGTCGGGGCCCTGCCCGATCCGGCGACGATTCGGGCGTTTGTGAAGGACCCCGATCCGAGCAAGCGGGCGAAGCTGGTGGACCAGTTGCTGGACGACCCGCGGTTCGTCGCGATGCGCACGCTGCGGCTCGGGGACATGCTGCGGATCAACCCGCGCAAGCTGGCCAATGGTCCGTTGCAGGCCCGCGCGGCGATGATCTTCGACGACTGGCTGCGCCGCAGCGTGCGCGACAACAAGCCGTTCAACAAGCTGACCCACGAGCTGGTCAACGCCCGCGGCTCGACGATGCTCAACGGCCCGGCCAACTTCTACCGCGTCGAGCGCTCGCCAGAGAACCGCGCCGAGACGATCGGGCAGGCTTTTCTGGGCGTGCGCCTGAGCTGCGCACGCTGCCATAACCATCCCTTCGACCGCTGGAACACCGACGACTACTGGGAGTTCGCGGCGTTTCTGGCAAAGATCCGCGAGCGCGGCGCCGAGCTGTTTGACGACCGCGAGCTGTACGTCGACAACAAGGCCCAGCTTCGCAACCAGGCGGTGACCAGCAAGAAGAAGGGCCAGGTGGCGGTGCCGACCTTCCTCGGCGGACCGAGCCTGCCGCAGGAGCAGTTCCAGGGCGACTACCTGCAGGCGCTGGCCGACTGGATCACCAACGACGACAACCCGTACTACGGCAAGGCCACCGTGAACCGCGTCTGGTCGCACTTCCTGGGCCGCGGGGTGGTGACGCCGGTCGACGACATTCGCGAGACCAGCGTCGCCGCGGTGCCGGCGTTGTTGACGCTGTTGGCGCAGGAGTTCCGCCGCACCGGCTACGACACGAAGCAGTTGATCCGCCTGATCGTGACCAGCGAGACCTACCAGCGGTCCAGCAGCAGCGACACCACCAACGAGCTGGACAACCGCTTCTTCAGCCACTTCCAGCCGAAGCAGATGCTGGCGCAAGTGTTGCTGGACGCCATCAACACGGCCTGCGGCACCTGGGACCAGTACGCCAGCTTCCCACGAGGGACCACCGCGGTGGAGCTGCCGCTGATGGTCAACAACGACTTCCTGGACCGCTTCGGACGCAGCAACCGGGAGTTTCTGGCGACGCTCGACCCGCACGCCGAGCCGACCATGCCGCAGACGCTGCATCTGATCAACTCCGGGTACATCAACGGCAAGATCACCTCGCGCGAGGGAACCGTGGCGACCCTCGAACCGCAGCTTCGGGACGACCGCGTGCTGGTCGAAGAGCTCTACCTGCGGACCCTCTGCCGCCCGCCGAGCGCTGGCGAGCTGGAGCAGGTCCTGGGATACCTTAAGAAGATCCCAAACCGCCGCGAGGCGTTCGAGGATCTCCTGTGGGCGCTGATCAGCTCGCGGGAGTTTGTGTTCATCAGTTAGGCCCGACCAAGGGAGCCCCACAATGCCCATCGACGAGACCGGGATCCATACCGACTACTGCGACGGCCACGCCCGGCGCGATGTGCTGAAGGCTGGCGTGCTGGGGATGTTCGGCCTCAGCCTGAGCGGCTTCCTGCAGGCCCAGGCGGCGCAGGCCCAGACCGCTGCGGCGGGCGAGGCCGCGGCTGCCACCGCGCCGCGCGGCAAAGCCGACGCCTGCATCTTGCTGTTCCTGGCCGGCGGCCCGTCGCACCTCGATAGCTGGGACCCCAAGCCGAGCGCGCCCGAGGAAGTGCGCGGCAGCTTCAAGACCGTCGCCACGAAGCTGCCGGGGGTGCAGTTTGGGGAGCACATGACGCGCTGCGCGCAGATCGCCGGGGACCTCACGGTGATCCGCTCGATGACCTCGAAGGAGGCCGACCACGAGCGCGGGACGCACTACCTGATGACCGGCTATCCGCCGCTCCCCGGCTTCGGGGTGCCGGCGGTGGGCAGTGTCGTCTCGAAGCTGCTGCCGTCCCGCAGCGTGCTGCCGCCGTACATCGCGGTGCCCAGCCCGGTGCAGTACGGCGGCGCTGGCTTCCTGGGCGCCGCGCTGGACCCCTTCAGCCCTGGCGGCGACCCCAGCAATCCGGGCTTCCGGGTGCGCGACCTGGCGCCCGAAGGCGGGCTGAGCATCGAACGGGTGGACCGCCGACAGTCCTTGCGGCAGGCGGTTGATGCCAGCTTCGCGCGGCACGAGAAGTCGTCCGACGCGGCGCGAGCGGTCGATGAGTTCTACAAGTCGGCCTACGGGCTGATTTCCTCCAGCGAGGCCCGTGCAGCCTTCGACGTCGCCAAAGAGCCAGACGCCATGAAGGACCTCTATGGGCGCAACAGCCTGGGGCAGTCGTGCCTCCTGGCGCGCCGCCTGGTGCAGGCGGGGGTGCGCTTCGTGACGGTCCAGAACGGCGGCTGGGACACCCACAACAACGGCTTCCAGGCGCTTGCCGGCAAGCTGCCGCCGCTCGACCAGGCGGTCGCGGCGCTGGTCACCGATCTGAAGCAGCAGGGCATGTTGGAGCGGACGATGGTGCTGGTGATGGGCGAGTTCGGGCGCACCCCGCGGGTCAACCCGCAGGGCGGCCGCGACCACTACCCGCAGTGCTTCAGCGTGGTGGCGGCCGGCGGTGGCTGGCAGCGCGGGGCGGTGGTCGGCTCGTCCGACGCGACCGGCGCCAATGTTGCCGAGCGCGGCGTCAAGCCGGAGGACCTCACGGCGACCGTCTACACGCTGCTGGGAATCGATCCCGACAGCGACCTCCACTCGCCCGAGGGCATCCGAATCGTGCTCAGCCGCGGCGGCGTCGCCGTGCGGGAGGCGCTGGCGTGAACCGCTCACGGCGGAGCTGGCTGTGGCTCGTGCTGCTCTCGTCGGCGGCCCTGGCGCAGGGCCCGCCGCGGCTGCAGGCGGTCTTCCCGGCCGGCGGCCGGGCCGGCAGCACCGTCGACGTGGTCCTGCGCGGGGGCCTCTCGGGTGCCTCGCAGATGTTCATCTACGGCGAGGGCGTGAGCGGCGAGCTGCAACGGCGCGAAGGCGCCAGCGATGCCAACGGCCGGCGGCTGTTCAACCAGAAGTGCGCCACCTGCCACGAGTTGCGCTCGCCGGCCAACCGCCAGATGGCGCCGCCGCAGTGGGAGGCGACGGTCGACCGGATGATCAACCAGCGCGGCGCCGACATCAACGCCGCCGACCGCAAGTTGATCGTGGACTTCCTGCGCGCCGAGGCCGCGGCCGGCGTGGTGCTCGGCAAGGTGACCATCGCCGCCGATGCCAAACCGGGCCTGCGCGAGATTCGCGTGCTCACCGCGGCGGGTGTCTCGACAGCCTTCCCGTTCTACGTCTCGGGGCTCCCCGAGACCGTCGAGCAGGAGCCGAACGACACGCTCGAGCAGGCCCGCGAGCTGAGCCTGCCGGCGGTGGTCAACGGCTGCTGCGAGCGGCCGGGCGACCGCGACTACGTCCGCTTCAGCGCCAGGCGTGGCCAACGGCTGCTGCTGCGCGCGACGGCCTACCGCCTCAACCAGGACTCCCAGAGCTACTTCTCGGCCTGCCTCTACCTGTACAACGCCGCCAAGCAGGAGATCGCCGCCAACCTGGGTTTCGAGGACCTCGACCCGTTGATCGACTTCACCGTGCCCGACGACGGGGTGTACACCCTGGAGTGCCGCGACCTGCTGTACCGCGGCGGCGCCGCCAATGTCTACCGGCTGGAAGTCGGCGAGCTGGGCTACCGGCAGAGCATCTATCCGCTCGGCGGTCAACGCGGTGCGGCGCTGCAGGCGCTGGTGACCAGCGAGAACCAGCCCCACCGCGAGTGGCAGACCACCCTGGCGGCCGACCAGCCGCTCGGGCTGCAGGAGTTCGACACGCCGTTCGGCCTCTTTCGTTTCCACGTCAGCGCCTACCCCGACATCTTGGACAGCGGTGAGAGTAAGCCGCAGAACGTGCGGCTGCCGTGCGTGATCAACGGCTGGCTGGGCCGGCCGGGTGAGGCCGACCGGTACGTGCTGAGCGTGCCGGACAGCGAGCCGCAGGTGGTGCGACGCTGGATGGTGGTCGGGCCGTTCGACGGGCAGGACATCGGCGGCCTGGAGCGCGCGTTTGACCCCGAGCGCGAAATCCTCGGTGGCCGCTTCGACCCGGCGCGGCAGTTCAGCGCCAAGGGCGGGCAGGAGGGTTGGGAGGCCAAGGACGCCGACGCCACGACCGGCGTGGTCGGCCTGCCGGCGGGCACCAACGAGGTCTGGTACGGCCTCTACTCGTTCGAGTCCCGGCAAGAGGCCTACGGCCTGCTCTCGATTGGCAGCGACGATGGCTGCAAGGTCTGGCTGAACGGCAGCGTCGTCCACAGCTTCAAGGGCAACCGGCCGGCGCGGCTGGCGACCGACCTGGTGCCAGTGCGGTTCCGCCGCGGGCCGAACATCGTACTGCTGAAGGTCTTCAACGCCTCGGGGCCGGGTGGCCTGGGCCTGGCCTCGGGCGCGCAGAAGATCGATGTCTTCGCCCGCCGGCTGGGCTCCCCGCTGAAGCCGGTGCTGAAGCTGGGCTTCGGCACGCGCTGGCTGTTCCAGTCGACCAACGACTACGACTTCCCGCAGCGACCGGGCGGCGATGTGCGTTGCGACTGGAGCTTTGCGCAGGGCGGCGAGTACGGGCTGCAGCTCGAGGACGCCGACGGCGCGGGTGGTGAGCGGTACGCCTACCGCATCGAGATCGGGCCGGCGCAGCCGAGCGCCACGCTAAAGGTCTTTCCGGCCAACCCGAGTCTGCCCCCGGGCGGCGCGGTGCCGCTGGTGGTCGAACGCAGCAGCCTGAGCGGCTACGCGGGCGACCTGCGGCTGGTCTTCGAAGGTCTCCCGGCGGGCGTGACGGTGGACGACGCGGTGCTGCCGGCCGATGTCCCGTCGACCGTCGTGGTGCTCCGGGCGGCAGCGGCCGCCAAGCCCGCGGCGACGGCGCTGCGGGTGTACGGTGAGGTGCCCAGCCTGAGCGGACCGCAGCGCTTCGAGGCGACGCCGCAGGACTTCTACCGGATTCAGAACAACGCCTTCCCGATCAGCCGGCGCGGCCTGGTGGCCGCCGTGACCGAGGAAGCGGCCCCCTACACCTTGACCGCCAGCCCGGCCAGTGTGCCGGTCCGACCGGGGCAGAAGGCCGAGCTGACCGTCACGGTGGACCGCCGGCCGGGGTTCAACCAGGACATCAACCTGATCCTGATGGGCCTGCCGCCGAATGTCAGCGGCACCTCGACGGTGATCCGCGCCGACCGGCGCAGCGCCACGCTGGAGCTGAACTTCAGCGGCAACCTCCGCAACAGCGCCTTCGGGCAGTCGCGGGTGGCGGACGCCTATCGCGTGGTGGCGGTCGGACTGAACGGCGGCGACGGCCTCAGCGGCGGGACGATGTACTGCAGCCAGCCGATTGTCCTGGAGCCCTACGACCCGACCCGCGAGCCGCGCCAGGCCACCCCACCAGCGACCGCTGGTGGCGCCCGACCAGCCCCGAATGCAGGCGAAGCGGCCGGCCGGATGCTGCTCGAGCGGCGCTGCGTGGGCTGCCACGCGCTGTACGATCCCGAGGAAACCAAGAAGTCGCTGGCCGACTGGACCGCCACGGTCGACCGCATGATCCAAAAGGGCGCCCGCGTCTCGAACGCGGAGCGGGACCAGATTCTGACCTACCTCCGGGCGGTGACTGCCCGCCAGACACGCTGACCACCGCCGCCGGCTGTTTCACGTGAAACAGCACCAGACCCCGGCCGCCAAGGTGGCGCTGCCGCGGCGGCGGGGCCAATCCGGTGAACCCCGGCGCTCCGGGCGCCGTGTTTCACGTGAAACAGCGCGAGGTGTTTCACGTGAAACAGCGCCCCACTCCGGTCGCCGTCAGCGATCCGTGCTACGGCTTGTCGGTGCGCAGGATCGTGATCAGCGTCTGGTTCGCGACGCGGGCGATGCTGACCGTGAACTGCACCTTGGGATGTACCTTGATCAACGTCGCGGTCCGCCCGGCGGCGGTGGTGCGGCTGGAGTTGGCCAGCAGCGGCTGACCCAGGGCCTGCTCATAGAAGGCGTGGGCCTCGGCGACGCTGGCGCTGGTGCTGAGCTGGACGATGGTGGTGCGCCCGCTGGCGGTGGTGCTGACGGTGGCGAGGCCCTGCTTGGCGCGCGGGAACAGGCGCAGCCCGAGGCTGGCGTCGGTGACGGTGGTGCGGCCGGGCACCTGCGGCGCCGCTTTCCCCGGCCGGGTCGCGGCCGGCGGGGCCGCTGCGGCGGGCCGGGTCGTCGTCGCGTTGGCGGCGGGAGCTGGCCGGCCGGGCGGCGCGTCGCGGTCGGACGGCGGCGGCGCTGGCGCGGCTGAGGAGTTGGGCAAGGCGGTCTCGGCCGCTGCCGGCGGGGCCTCGGCGGCGCTGGTCGGGGGCGCCGCGGCCGCCGTGGGCGGAGTCGCCGGCGGAGCCGCCCCGGCAGGCCGCTCCGTGGTCTGCGTCGCATCGCGAGGCACGCAGGCGGTCAGCAGGAGCATGGTGCACCCGGCCGCCGACCACCACCGAGTGAGTCTAAGCATACTCGGCAGCGTGCCACCGGGCGCGGCTGCCGTCAAGCTGGCGGCGACCGCAGGACCACCCGCGCGCGTCGCAGTGGCTGGCCCGTGGCCCGCTGCCAGTAGCCGGGCGTCAGCTCCGCGGCCACGCTTTCGGCGCTGCAGGCGGGGTCGCGGCGGCGTTCGACCACCTCGTGCCGGCGCGGGTCGTAGGGCTCGCCGAGGGAGGTAAAGGCCTCGACGTCCTGCTCGGCCAGGAGCTGGCGAAGCTGCTCGCGCGGCAGCTCCAGCGAGCTCAGCCGCGCCAGCAACTCGGTCGGGTCGCTGCTGGGCTGGGCCGCCTGCAGGCTGTCGAGGCGGTCGAGGACGTCGAGCAGGCCGCGGGCCAAGGTGGCGAAACGGCGTTCCGAGGTCTCCTCGATCCGCCGCACGACATCCAAGAAGGCCTGCGCCGAGGTGGCCAGGCGCGCGTCGAGGACGTCGTCGATCGCCGCGCGGGTGGCCTGGACGACGGCCGTCAGCTGCGCCAGTTCGGCGGCGGTCGCCTGGTGGTCGCGCCAGGTCGATTCACGCAGCCCAATCAGGGCGGCGGCCAGGTCGGCGGTGCTCATGGGAGGTCCTCCCAGGGATCGATCAGGGCCAGGGCCAGGTGCGCCAGCAGCCAGGCCTCGAGGGCGTCGTCGGAGGGCAGGGGCGGCGCCGGCTCGGCGGTGATCTCGGCCGCGGTCAGCTCCTCGGCGGTCGGGACTGGCACGACGGCCAGCGGATCGGAGTCGGGCCAGGGCAGCAGCGTCGCCACGAGGTCAGCCTGCTCCGGCCAGGCCTGGTCTGGTTCGAGGACCAGCCAGTAGCTATCGGCTGCGGCTAGCGCCGCGGCATCCGGGTCGCGCAGCACCGCCAGGGCGTCGTTCAGAGCCTGCTGCCGGGCCTCGGCGAAGGGCCCTCGGCGGGCCGCCTTGTAGCACCGCGCAAACGCCGCCTCGACCTCGGCGAGGCTGGCCCGACGGGCCACGTTGAGGCGCGCCGCGGGGCTGTCGAGGGGTTCAGGGAGCATCACCCACCTCCGGGGCGGCGAGCGCTGCCGCCCGTTCGCGCAAGCGGCGGGCGGCCTCCTGGCGATCCGCCGCCTGCGCCGCCAGGCGCGGGTCGAGGCTGACGGCCCGCCCGATGAGCTGCTGCAACCGCTCGAACGTCCCGACCATCTGCACTGCCTGGTGGGATCGCGCGGCGCCCGCCGGCGCGGCGGCGAGGGCCTGCAACTCGGCCAGCCGGGTGCGGCCCAGCTCGTCGGCCTGGCTGAGGAGCGCAGGCGCGAGCCGCTCGGCGACTTCGCGGCGGAGCTGCCGCGCACTCGCCACCAGCTCCGCCGGCAGCTCCAGCGCCAGCGCCTCGTCACAGCGGGCCAGCGCCTGGTCCAGCCGGGCGACGGCCTCGCCCTCGCGGGCCAGGTTGCCGAGGGAGGTGACCTGATGCAGCCAGGCCTGGGCGAGCGGCACCGGCTCCAGCGCGACCTTGGCAGCGTCGCGCGCGGCGGCGAAGAGGCCCAGCCAGTCGCCGGCGACACGCCGTTCGCGGCAGGCGTCCAGCAGGCGCTGCTGCAGGATCAGCCGCTGCTCCCGGACCGCCACGGCACGGTCGGGCTGGCGGAGCTCCAGGCCGGCCAGAAACCCGCCCGCGGCGGCGGCGCCGTGCGCCGTGGCCAGCACCGCGGCATGGTCCAGTTGCACGGCCAGGTCGTCGCCGGCCTGGCGCAGCAGCAGTTCGGACCGCTGCACCGCCTCCTCGCCGCGGCCGAGGTCGAGCAACGGCTGCAGGCTGGCGCGCAGCGCCTCGTGGTGGTCCGGCCGCAGCAGCAGCAGGGCCTCCAGATGAGCAACCTCGGGCGCCGGCTGGCCGAGCCGCCGGTAGAGCCGCGCCAGCCGATCGTGGGCGGCCGCGCGGACGGCCACCGGCTCGCCGGCCGACAGCGCCAGCTCCCGCGCCGCGGCGGCGGCCGCCAGGTCACCGCTGCGCTCCGCCACGATGGCGCGGTTGTGCCAGACGGCCGGTGAGGCGGGCAGGGCCTCCAAGGTCGCGGCGGCGGCGGCCCCGTCGCCGGCCGCCAACTGGGCAGCGGCCCGCAGGTTGCTGGCGGCAGCGCTCTGGTGTGCGGCGAGCGCGGCCGCGGCCGCGGCGACCTGGCCCTCGCGCAAGTGCGCGCCGGCAGCGGCCTGCGCCAGCGGTTCGAGCGCCGTCGGCAGGGCGGTCAGCGGGCCGCTCAAGACGGCCTCGACGGCCGCCAGCGCCGGCTCGTGGGGACCTCCCCGCAGGGGGCCGGCTGCCAGGGCAAAGCGGCTGGCGTCGCCCTGGCGGGCCGCCAGGCCGGCCCAAGCGAGCTGCAAGGCGGCGTGCTCACGGCAGCGTCGCAGCGCCTGCGGCACGGCCACCGCGGCCGTGTGCGGACGCGCGGGCAGCAGCGCCAGGACGGCCGCCGGGTTCAGCCGTAGGGCCTCTGGCAGCGCGGCCCAGGCCGCCGGGTCGTCGCCGGGCAGGCTCCAGAACCGCACCCAGGCTGCCGCCTCGGCGTACCGCGCCGTGACCTCCAGCGCGCCGACGGGCTCGCCACGCCGGCACCGCTGGCAGGCGGCCGTCAGCGCCAGCAGGCCGCGCAGGTCGTCCGCCAGGGCGGTGTCTAGCGCTGGCGCCAGGGCCTCGAGCAGCGTGCTGGCCGCCGGGTCGTCGGTGTCGAGGGCGGCCGCCACCCGGCGCAGCTCGAGCCGCCGCCGCTGGTCGCGCGTGAGCTGCGGATGCCACGGCCGGAGCTCCTCCGGCGGCGCCGTGCGGACCGCCAGCTCCAGCCAGGCTGCCCGCCAGCCGGGCACGTCGGCCGGGCTTGGGGAGTCGCTCGCCAGCAGCCGCCACGGCGTGGCGCTCTGCGCCAGCCGGTGGGCCGCGGGCAGCGCGTCGGCGGTGGCCGCGGCCAGCGGCGCCAGCGCCAGGCGCTGGCGAGCGGGCGACAACAGGTGGTCGAGCCCCGCGGCCAGCGCTGGCGACGTCCCGCTGCCCTGCGACGACCGCCAGAGTGCCTGCAGCGCGGTCAAGGTCGGGTGATCCCCCGCTGGCGGCGGCTGGTCGCGCTGCCCGGCCTGCCAGGCGACCAAGAAGAGGCGGGCCGCGACCATCGGGTCGGCCGGTTGGCGGGCCTGCAGTTCGCGCAGCAGCGGCAGAGCGCGCGGCCGGTCGTGCTGCCAGGCATGCCGGGCCAGACAAGCCAGTAGCGGTGCCTGCTGCTCCGCCGGGGCGAGCTGCCAGAGCCGGTCGTCGAGCCGGGGTGCCCACTCGCCGGCCAGCACAGCCGCCGCCAGCCGGGCATGGTTGGCGGCGTCGCCGGAGTCGAGCTGCAACACCCGCCAGGCCGCCTGTTCGGCGACCGCGCCGCCGCAGCCAAGCAGGTACCGTGGCCAGCGCGGTTCGTCGGGCTGGGCGGTGGAGGCGGCCGCGACGACCGCCGCTCCCGCTGGCGTCGGTGGCTGTGCGGCGACCCAGGTGGCGGCTCGCAGCAGGAGCTGCTCGCGCTGAAGTCCGAGCGGCCGCAGCTCGGCGTCGCTGGCGCGGCTGGCAGACCACCAGAGCGCGGCGGCCACCGCCCGGTCGACGGCGGCGTCGCCGCGCACCGTGGCGGCGGCGAGGAGTAGGGCGCCGCTGTTGTCGCCGGCCTTCCAGGCGGCCTGGTAGGCTGGCAGCGCGGCGGCGCGATAGCGGCCGGTGCGGGCGTCGCAGCGGGCCACGCCGAGCTGGCCGCGGGAGGTCGCGCCCAGCGCGGCGAAGACCTCCCGGCTGACTTCGTCGTGGCGGCCAAGCAACTCCAGCTCGGCGGCCAGGCGCTCGACCACCACCGGCTGGCGGTCCTGGCCTTCCTGGAACCGGCGCAGCAGCAGCCGGAAGCCGTCGGCCGAGAGCTCGGGAAGCTGCCGCCAGGCGGGCACCAGCAGCCGCCAGAGCTCGTCGCGCGGGGCGGTGAGGTAGGCGCGCTCGACCCACGGCACACCCCACGCGGGCACCTCGCCGCGGCGGCGCCAGAGTTCGAGCAGACCGTGCTGCGGGCGCGGATCGTCGGGGTCGGCGACCATCGCCTGCCGCCACCACTCCTCGGCTGCAGCGTCCTGGCCGTCTCGTCCCGCCAGTTCGGCGAGCGCGCAGAGCGAGCCGACATCGCCGGGTGCCAGCTCGTGGGCCTGCCGCAGCCAGGCCGCCGCTTCGCGACGCGGGTCGCTGCCGCGCCGAGCCGGCAGGGCCAGCACCAGCTCGGCCGCCAGGCGCAGCAGTCCGAGGTCGCGCGGGCTGGCGGCCAGCAGGCGCCGGCAGCAGGTGAGGGCCGTGGCCTGGTCACCGGCCGCCAGGGCAGCTTGCAGCCTGGCCGTGTCGGCGCCCGGCCCGCTCTGGCTGCCACCGCGCCACCACCTCCGACCCATCGGCTGCCCTTCCGTGGGGATCCTAGCCGGCGGCTGCGGCGCCTGTCAAACGGGCCTCAGGCGCCCGCCGCGGCGTGCCACATCGTGGCATCGGGCAGGCGCCCGCTGCTGAAGTCGAGGCCGCACGCCTCGCAGGCCGGCTGGGCAGGGTCGTCCAGCGGGCTGCCACAGTGGCCACAGCAGGGCTGCTCGCGGTCGGCCACCGTGGCGAGGGTGACCCGTCCCAGCAGGTAGGGCCGGAAGACCAGGCCACAGAAGCTGCAGGCGGTGGCTCCATCGTTGAGACCGGCGCCGCACCAGGGGCAGCTCTTGAGGGTGCTCCAGCGGGCGGCCAGGTTCGCGAGCTCGTCGTCGGTGAGCTGCTCGCTGAAGTCGGGCTCCGGCTCGGGCGGTGGCGGGGGAAACTGCAGCTCGCGCTGGCAGCCCAGGCAGACCGTCGCTTCCCAGGCCAGCGGCCGCCCGCAGGCGCCACAGGCGGTGCTGGTCTGGCCGGCCGCCTCGACCTGCAGGATCTGCCCGCTGGCGAAGGGGTAGAGGTCGGTCTGACAGACCGGGCAGCGCTCGCGAGCAGGCGCCAGCCGGGTGCGGCAGTGCGGGCAGCGGGTCCACGGCCGCGGCAGCGGGCCCGCGGCACCGACCGGCAGCAACTGCTCGACGCGCCGGTCGTGAAGCGCGTCCATCAGCTCGATCGCCGAGCCGAAGCGCCCTGCCGGGTCTTTTCGCAGGCAGCGGTAGACCGCGCTGCAGAGGTGCTGTGGCAGGTCGGCCGGGAGCTCCGCCGGGCAGTCCTGGTCGACCCGCGTGGCCACCTCGTGGCTGGTGGTGCCCTCAAACGGCCGGCGGCCGGCCAGGAGCTGGTACATCACCACCCCGAGCTGCCAGATGTCGGACCGCATCTCGGCGGGCTCGCCGCGGAGGCCTTCCGGTGACATGTAGAAGGGCGTGCCCGGGTGGCGGCCGACGCCGGTGATGGAGTCGTCGCCAGCGACGGTGAGACGTTCCTCGTCACCCTCGAGGTCGGCCTCGCCGACCGGCCGGGCGATGCCGAAGTCGGTCAGCTTGACCTGCCGCTGCGGCCCGTGCAGGACGACATTGGAGGGCTTCAGGTCGCGGTGGATGATGCCTTGCGCATGGACCGCGGCGACGGCGCCGCAGAGCTGGAACAGGATCCGCTCGACCTCGGCGTAAGGCAGCCGGCCGAGGCGGCGGAGGGCGCTGCCGAGATCCTCGCCCTCGAGCAACTCCATCGCCAGGCAGGGCCGGCCGTCGACCTCGCCGGCCTCCCGGAAGCCGACCACGTTGTCGTGTCGGATCCGCTGGAGCACCTCGACCTCGCGCCCGAAGCGCCGCCGCCGGCGCGCGGCGCGGGCCTCGTCGAGCCCCTTGAAGACCACCACCTTGAGCGCCAGCACCTCGCCGCCCGGGCGGCGCGCGGCGAACACGCGACCCATCCCGCCGCGGCCGATCTCGCGGAGCAGCAGCCATTCGCCCAGCCGACCGAGCGGTTCGCTGGGCAGGCTCGGCGGCGGTGGTGGTGGCGGCGGCTCGGCCGGTGGGGCGGTGGCGACTGGCTGGCCGGCCGCCTGGAAGCGCAGCACGGTTCGCCCGATCTGGACGCGGTCGCCCTCGGCGAGGTGCGTCATGCGGACCTTTTCGCCATTCACGGTGACCCCGTTGACGCTGTCATTGTCCAGCACCGCGACCTCGTCGCCCTGCCGGAAGAAGGTCGCGTGCTCGCGGGAAACGAGCGGGTCATCGAGCACCAAATCCGCCTTTGGCCCGCGGCCGACCACCAGTGGCAGCCCGCTGGCGAGGGTCAGCAGCAGGCCCTGTTGGGGGCCAGCCAGCACCTGCAGGCGCGGCTCGTCGAGCAGCGGCGGGGCGGCCGCGGCGGTGGGTTCGTCGGGCGGCGCCGGCAGGCAGGTCACGCGCCAGGTTGACTGACCAAGCTGCAGCAGGTCGTCGCTGGCCAGCACCGTCGGCACGGCCAGCTCGACGCCGTTCAGCCAGGTGCCGTTCTCGCTGCCGACATCGACCAGCAAGGCCGCCTCGCGGCGCACACAGAGCTCCGCGTGGCGCGCCGAGACGGCCTCGTCGAGCTCCATCGAGAGGCTGTTCTGCGGGCCTCGACCGAGGCTGTGAAGGCCCACCCCAAGCTGCCTGGTCTGCCCCACCGAAGGGCCGGATTCGCAGGTCAGTCGCACCTCCACGCTGCACCTCCGCCGCCGTCTGCCGCCGTCTGCCGCCGTCTGCCGTAGTCTGACGACAAGCCCTGGGCGGCGGTTCGGGGTGGTGGCCGGCGGCTGGTGTATCATGCCGTCGGAGCCCGCGATGTCGTCCGTCGTCCTGGACCGCCTGCTGTGGACCGCCGCCGCCAGCTACCCGGACCGCACCGCCGCCGGCCTGCGCCAGCGCGTCGCCGCCCAGTTGGCCGCGCTCGAGCCGGCCTGGCAGCTCGCGGTGCGCCTGGAGGTGGCCTGTCCGCCAGACCTGCCGCCCGACAGTCGCCCGGCCGCCGACCTGCTGGCAACCTGGCGCCGGCTGGCTGCCCGGCCGGTCGACTGGTTGTCGCAGGACCTCCGCCCGGCCGACTCTTGCGGCGCCGCCGTAGTCGAGCTGCTGCAGGCCCTGGCTGCGGGGCGCGCGGCGGTCGTCGCAGCGACCGACCCGTGGCTGCGGCGCGCCCTGCTGTCCTGCGGCCGGCTGGCCCGCAACGGCTCGCTGCAGGTGGCGACGGCCGTGGCGCTGGCGACCGCCACGGAGGCGGCGGGCCTCCCCGAGCTCTTGTCGTCCCGCCCGGACGCGCCCGGACCGCTGCTCTGGGTGGCCGCCACCGCGGGCGAGCCGGCCGCTTGGTTGGCGGACGCCATCGACGCCGGTCTGCCGCTCAGTGGGGTGGTCACCGCCGGCGACTTCGACGCCCTGCCTGACGCGTCCCTGGAGCGCTGCCTGCTGGTGCTCTCGACCGGCACGGCCGAGGGGGTGATCGCGCGGCTGCGCGCCCTGGCCGAGCGCGGGACCGGCGTCCTGCTGCACGGCTCCACCCTCGACTGCCCGGCGGTGCAGCAGTGGCTCGGGCTCCAGACCGGCGCGCCCGCCCCGGCTGGCTGTCGGCTGCGCGACACACGGCGCGGCGTAACTGCTGATTGGCCCGCCTCTGCCGCGCTGCCGACCGAGCGGCTGGACCTCACCGCGTTCGACGCCTTGCCGCTGGCGGTGGCCGAGGCGGGCGCCGAGACCTGGGCCTACGCGGTTCGGCGCGGCGCGGTGGGCTGGGTCCACGGACCGGCTGGCCACTGGCTGCTCGAACTGCCGGCGCTGCTCGGCTGGACCTGGCAGCAGCTCGTGCGGCCCGGCGGCCGCCCCGCTGCCTTCGTCGCGAGCTGGCAGGACAACGGCCTCTGCCTCGCCGGCTGCCAGCACGATGCCACCACCGCCTTGCAGTTGGCGCTGCCCGACGGCGCGCCGGTGCCGACGGGGCTGACCGCAGCATTGCACGATGGCGTCAGTCACCTGCATCCCGAGTGGGGCGTTCACTACCAGTGTCGGGTCTTCGTGCGGCAGGAGGGCGGCGCGGTGCGCGTCGAGGCGATCCCCTCGCCGGAGCCGGGCTTGTCCAGCGCCCTGCGGATCAGCGGCCTGCAGGACGCCGTGCTGAGCATCCGCCTGCCCCGTGAGCGGCTCGAAGACGCCGCCGTCGACGGTGGTGACGCGGTGATCTTCGACGAGCAGCACGGCGCTGTGGTGGCGTTTGGCGTCAGCGGCGAGTTCCTGGTCGCCTGGTAGCCCCCGCGGTCGCCGCGCTGTTTCACGTGAAATTTCGCGCCGCCGGCCACCGCCCGCGCCGCGCCCCGCGGTCGCCGACGCTGTTTCACGTGAAACACGAACGGACCCCTGCGGCGCCGCCCGTCGGCCGGGCGGACGGTGCCTGTTTCACGTGAAACACCCGGCCCGCTGGCGCCAGGGCTCGCTGGCCGGCGACCGCCTCGGGCGGGGGCGCTTTGGACAGCGGCGGCGACCGCGTGGTACTCTGCGGCTGGCGGGAGAGGCGCGGCGCGATGGGACGACAGCGGCGGCTGCAGTTGGTGCCGGGCAAGCCCGAGGAGATCGTGGGTCGAGCGGCGGCGCGGCTGGCGTATCTTGGTGACCAGGTCGAAGCGATCTCGGCGACCGAGTTCGTGTGGCGGCCGCAGCCGGCGGAGCGGCGGCTGTTCCGCTGTCCCCGAGCGGTCACCGTGCGCGCCGTCGAGAGCGACTCCCCCGGCCAGAGTGCGCTCTTGCTGGAGTGGCGTGGCGGCCTGGGTCTGGAGTGGCTGTGGACGGTGCCGCTGGCCGGGGTGGCAGTGCTGCTAACCTGGCTGCTGGCCGGCCAGGGCACCGACGGCTTTCGGTTGGTCGCAGGCGTGTGCGGTAGCGCGGCCTGCCTGCTGGCGCCGCGGCTGCTCGACAGCGGCTGGCTGTCGCGGCTGCAAGGCGTCTGCACCACCGGCCACACCCGCGCCTTCGACCTGGTGCCCGAGGCGGGGCAGTACCTCACGCTCTCGCCGGACGACCGGGCCGCGGTGGTGGCCGAACTGCGGCGGGTCTCCCCAACCATCAGCGAAGCCGGCGCCCGGTTCAGCAACGTCGACCGCCGCAGCGGCGTGGAACTGCTCGGCTGGCCGCTCTGGCAGGTCGCCTGGGGGCGCGACGCGGTGATCGGCAGCTCGCGCGTGGCCCGCGCCTGGTACGCCCGGGGCCAACTCGCGCAAGGGCTCGTGGCGGTCGGGCAGAAGGCCAATGGCTGGCTGGCGATCGGCCAGTTGGCGATTGGCCTGGTGGCGGTTGGGCAGGCTGCCGTTGGGGTCCTGGTCGGCCTGGGCCAACTGGCCATCGCCGGGCTGTTGGCGATTGGGCAGGCGGCGGTGGGTCTGGTCAGCCTGGGCATGGTGGCGCTCGGGCTGCTGATGGCGTCGCTGGTCCCGACGCCCTTCAGCGACCTCAGCCGCGCCTTCTTGCTGTGCCTGGCGATTGGCGTGCCAGCCAGTGGGGTGCTCTTCTGGTTGGCCGCCAAGCTGGGTCTCAGCCGTGCCGAGGAGCAGGCCGTTGAGGCCTCGCTGGCGCGACGCCTGGAGGCGACGCCGCACGCCGACGAGGCGAGTCTCAGCCGCGCCCGGTTGACCGGCGACGCCGAGCGCGGGCTGTCGGCGTCCGCCGCCGACCTGGTGAGTCAGGCGGAGGACGCCTGATGGACTTCGAGGCGTTCCTGGCCCGTTGCCGCCACGACCGTAACTACGCCGACCAGATCCAGGTGGCGGCGCAACTGCCCGCCCGTCCGGCGAGCTTTCGCGAGCCGGCCAGTCCGCTGCCCGACCCGCTCGCCAGCGTGCTGGGCGGCGAGGGCATCAGCCAGCTCTACACCCACCAGTGCGACGCGCTCGAAGCAGCCCGGCGTGGCGAGCACGTCGTCGTCGCCACCGGCACCGCCTCGGGCAAGACGCTCTGCTATAACCTGCCGGCGCTGGAGCACTGGCTGGCCGACCGTGAGGCGCGAGCGCTGTACCTGTTCCCGACCAAGGCGCTGGCCCAGGACCAGCTCCGCGGCCTCTTGCGTTTCCGGGACCAGCACCCCTTCCTGGGATTCGACTGCGGCACCTACGACGGCGACACTCCGGCGGAGATGCGCACGCGGCTGCGCGACACCGGGCACTTCATCCTGACCAACCCCGACATGCTGCACTCCGGGGTGCTGCCCAACCACACCCGCTGGGCCGAGTTCTTCGCCAAGCTGCGCTACGTGGTGGTCGACGAGATCCACACCTACCGCGGCATCTTCGGCAGCAATGTCGCCAACGTGTTGTTGCGGCTGCGCCGGATCGCCGAGCATTACGGCGCGCGGCCGCAGTTTATTGGGTGCAGCGCCACCATCGCCAACCCGGACGAGCACGCCGCCAACCTGATCGGCGAGCCCGTGACGTTGGTCGACCAGGACGGCTCCCCCCGCGGGCCGCGGCGCTTCGTGCTGTGGAACCCGCCGCTGCTCGACGACCAGCTCTCGCGGCGGCGCAGCCCCAATGTCGAAGCTCAGGCGCTGATGTGCGAGCTGCTGCGGAACCGCGTGCAGACGATCTGCTTCACCCGCGCGCGGGTCGTGGCCGAGCTGCTCTACCGCTATGTCAAGGACGCCCTGACGCAGCTCGATCCGCGCCTCGCCAACAGCGTGCGGGCCTACCGCGGCGGCTACCTGGCCGAAGAGCGCCGCGAGATCGAACGCCAGCTCTTCAGCGGCGAGTTGCTGGGGGTCACCACCACCAGCGCCCTCGAACTCGGGATCGACATCGGCGGGCTCGACGCCTGTCTGATCGTCGGCTACCCCGGCAGCATCGCCAGTTGCTGGCAGCAGGCCGGCCGCGCCGGCCGCGGCAGCGCGGAGGCGCTGGTGATGCTGATCGGCAGCGATGCGCCGATCGACCAGTACCTGATGAGCCACCCGGACTACTTCTTCGGCCAGAACCCCGAACACGCCATCATCGACCGCGAGAACTACCACATCCTGCTCGGCCACCTGCGCTGCGCCGCCAGCGAGCTGCCGGTGACCTACGCCGAGGTCGGCCAGTTTGGCGAGTGGGCGCCGGCGATCCTGGATCTGCTCGAAGAAGACAGCCAGGTGCGGCGGCACGAGCAGGCCTGGTTCTGGACTGGTTCGCGCTACCCGGCCAACGACCTGTCGCTGCGCACCGTCAGCGACGAGACCTACAACATTGTCGACCGCGAGAGCCAGCAGGTGATCGGCACGGTCGACGGCATCAGCGCCTTCTCGCTGGTCCACGATCAGGCGATCTATCTGCACCACGGCGAGACCTGGTTCGTCGAGCAGCTCGACCTGCAGCAGCGCAACGCCTACGTCAAGCGGATCGCGGCGGACTACTACACCAACGTCGTCACGGAGACCAAGATCCGCCTCGAAGCGGCCGAGGTCGAGGGAGCGTGGCGCGACTCGAAGGTCGGCTTCGGCGACGTCACCGTGACGATCTTCACGCTGATGTTCCGGAAGATCAAGTTCTACGGCCACGACTCCTTGGGCTTCGGCAACCTCGACCTGCCGCCCCAGCCGCTGGAGACCAGCGCGATGTGGCTGATCCCGCCGGCGGCCGCGCTGCACCGGCTCCGCGAGTTCGGACGGCTCCCGGCCGAGGGCATGTTGGGGATCGCCAACGTGCTGGTTGACATCGTCCCGCTCTACGTGCTCTGCGACTACGCGGACATCGGCTGCGTCGTCGACAGTGGCAACTTCGGCTCGCCGAGCATTTTCATCTACGACCGCTACCCCGGCGGCCTGGGCTTCGCCCACAAGGCGCACGAACTGCTGGAGGAAATCCTCAACGCCTGCGTCTACCTGGTCCACCACTGTCCCTGCGAGAGCGGCTGCCCCAGTTGCGTTGGCTCGACCGCCCGCAACTTCGTCCACTACGACGCCGAGGGCGAAGCCCGCGCGCGGATCCCGGACAAGGAAGCCGCGCTGGTGATCCTGCACCATCTGCTCGGGCTCGAACCCTACCTGCCGCGGGCCCTGAGCGCCGCGGAGTTGGCCCGGCGCGGCGGCGACTCGACCAGCCCGGCGCCGCCGATCAAGCGACTCCCCGAGAGCATCGAGGCGAAGCTTCGGAAGCGCATTCAGGGGTTGAAGCAGCGGTAACGGCGGAGCGCCTAAGAAACCGTCGCAGCGGCCGATAGTAGGGCTGGTTGAGGTGGGACTCACCAGAGGGGAATGGTCGTCATGGAGCCGTCTGCGGTGGCGGAACGGGCCACGCCGCCCGCGCCGCCGGAGGTCGTCAAAAACGCCGCGGCGTGGGAGTTGGAGCCGTACGAGGAGGTCGACTCGGGGGGCGACCAGCCGGTCGCGCCGCCGGACCTGGCACCCGGCCCGGTCAGCGCGGCCGAACTCGAACGCTGGCTGGGGGTCGACCCCGGCGATCAACGGACGGCGCTGTCCTGCGCCCTGAACCGCGGCAACCTGAAGCTGCTCTTCGCGGTCGGTCTGATCTTGCTGCTGATGAGCGGCAACACCGTCTCGCACGCCGTGCGGGAGTCGGACTCGATGGGGGTCTGGGACCTGCTGTGGATCGCCGTGCCGGTGCTGCCGGCAGTCGCGCTGGCTGCGTTGCTGTACTTCGTGATGGGCTGGCCGGTGCGCCTGGTCGCCAGCGCGCGCGGACTGCACGTGGCGCGGGGCTGTTGCAGCCAGCACTTGCGCTGGTGCGATCTGCACGGTCTGAAGGTCGACTCGGCGGCGGGGCACACCTGGTACACCATCAAGGCCGGGCCGCAGAGCGTCCGGGTCTACAACGAGTCGGGCTCGGTGCGCCGGATCGCCGAGACGGTGCAGCGGCTGACCGCCGCCAAGAACGAGGGGCGTGAGGTGCCCGCCGAACTGCTCTGAGGCAGCCCGCTCAGCCGAGCCGCAGCAGCCACTTGGCCAGCGCCGCGAGGGCCGCCACGAGCAACAGGCTGCCGCCCGCCGTCGCCAGCGTCCGCCGCCAGCGCGAGCGGCGCGCCTCGGCCAGGGCGACCTGCCGCACGCGACGGTAGACCTGCGGCCAGAAGTCGGCGGGTGGCGACGGCTCAGGCGCCTCGCGCAGGGCCTGCACCACCTGGCGCAAGTGCGCCAGCTTGGCGGCCGTGCTTTCGTCAAGGCGCGCCTCCGCCGCCACGGTGCGCATCTCCGGGCCGCTCAGCATTTCGTCGACATAGGCCGACAGATGGGATTCGTCGGTTCGCCGCCGCATCCTATTGGGGTCCCTGGTCCGCCACCGTCAGTGCCTCCCGGAGTAGCATCCGACCGCGATGCAGCCGGCTGCGCACCGTCCCGATCGGGCAGCGCAGCACGCGCGCCACCTCCTCATAGCTCAGGTCCTCCATATCGACCAGCACGACCGCCTCGCGGTACTCCCGCGGCAGTGCGTTGAGCGCCGCCTGCAAACGCTCGTCGAGCAGATCCTCGACCAGCACGTCGCCCGGATCGGCGTGGTCGTCGGCGACCTCCCAGGTGCCGTCGCCGGCGTCGACCTGGTCGAGCGACAACACCGGCTGGCGGGACTCCCGCCGCACCCGGTCAATCTGGCGGTTGGTCATGATGCGGTACAGCCAGCGGTCGAACCGCGTGCCCCGCTCAAACCGCGCGAAGCTCCGAAAGGCCTCGCAGACCGCCTCCTGCAGCAAATCCTGGGCGTCCTCATGGTTGCCGGTCAGCCGGTAGGCCACGCGATAGGCCTGCCGCTCGTAGCGGGCGACCAGCTCCTCAAAGACCGCGAGGTCTTGCTCGACCCGAGCTTGCGGCTGTCGCCACCAACCAGCCAACCACGGTCTCCCAACTTAGCGCGCCGACCCGCCTGGAGGTTCCCAACACCGGCAGTGGTGGGGTAGAAAGCTACGTGCTGCGGCGGCCGCTGTCAAGTCAGCGACCGGCGCGCCAGCAGCGCCGCCAGCCGCGGCCCACGACGGACCGGCCGGCGGTCCGGGCCCGGCTTGCGGTCGCCGGCAGCCCATGTTACGCTCCGCGGAGTGTGGTTCGCCGGGAGGTCGCATGCTTGCCCGATGTGAGTCGGTCGCGCTGATCGGCATCGACGCGGTGCCCGTCGTGGTGGAGGTGGATTCCCGGGGCGGCATACCGAAGGTCCTGCTGGTGGGCCTGCCCGACGCGGCAGTCAAGGAGGCCCAGGACCGGATCTTTGTGGCGCTGCGCAACTCCGGGCTGGAATGGCCCCGCGGCCGGGTCACCATCAGCCTGGCTCCCAGCGATCTCCGCAAGCAGGGCTCGCACTACGACCTGCCCATCGCGCTGGCCATCCTGGCGGCCTCCGAGCAGTTGCCGGCCCGCCTCCTGGAAGACTTTGCCGTGCTGGGCGAGCTGTCGCTGGACGGCTCGCTGCGCGCCGTGCCAGGTGTCCTGAGCGCCGCGATGGGTGCCCGCGCCAGCGGCAAGTCAGGCCTCCTGGTGCCGCTCGCCAACGGTCCCGAGGCCGCGGTGGTCGCAGGTCTGAAGGTCTTCGCGGTCGATAGCCTGGCGGCGGCGGTCGACTTCCTGAACGGCCGCCTGGCGGTCGATCCGGTGCCGCACCACACCTCCGGTCTGTCGCTGGAGGCGCCGGAGTACGAAGTCGATTTCGCCGACGTCAAGGGCCAGGACCACGTCAAGCGGGCGCTTGAGGTGGCGGCGGCCGGGGCGCATAACGTCTTGCTGGTGGGCCCGCCCGGCGCCGGCAAGACGATGCTGGCGCGCCGCCTGGCGACGATCCTGCCGCCCCTGACCAGCGACGAGGCGCTCGAAACCAGCCGCATCTACAGCGTCGCCGGGATGATCCCGGCGGGGCAGTCACTGGTCGCCACTCGGCCGTTCCGCTCGCCACATCACACCGTCAGCAACGCCGGGCTGGTCGGCGGCGGCGGCGTGCCGCGGCCGGGCGAGGTCAGCCTGGCGCACAACGGCGTGCTCTTTCTGGACGAACTCCTGGAGTTCAAGCGCGAGGTGCTTGACGTGATGCGCCAGCCGCTGGAGGACGGCCACGTCACCATCAGCCGCGCCTCGGGTTCGCTCAGCTACCCCTCCCGTTTCATGCTGGTGGCGGCGATGAACCCCAGCCCATCGGGCGACTTCCTGGATCCCTACAAGGCAACCCGCAGCCAGATGCAGGCCCAGGAGCGCTACCTCGCAAGACTCAGCGGCCCGTTGCTGGACCGCATCGACATGCACATCGAGGTGCCGCCGCTGAGCAAGCAGGAGCTCCTCGACCGACCCCGCGGGGAGGCCTCGGCGGCGATCCGGCTGCGCGTGGCGATGGCCCGCGAGCGGCAGCAGCGGCGCTTCAAGGGCACCAAGGTCCACCACAACGCGGCGATGAGCAGCCGCCACCTGCGCCAGCACTGCAAGCTCGGCCCTGACGCCGGTGCCCTGCTGCAAACGGCGATCGACCAGTTCGGCCTCAGCGCCCGCGCCTATGACCGGATCCTGAAGTTGTCGCGGACCATCGCCGACCTGGATGGCCAGGACGAGATCGCCGTGCCGCATGTCGCGGAGGCGATCCAGTACCGTTCGCTGGACCGCAAGTTGTGGCGGGGGTAGCACGGCCGGCTGGGTCGCGTCGCCGCGGGCGGGGTTGGGAGCGGTGGGGGTTGGTGGGAGGAAGCGATGCATCACCCCGCGGCCGTGCTGGCGCTGGATGCTGGCACCAGCAGTGTACGGGCCCTCCTGTTTGGCGCTGGCGGCGAGCTGTTGGGGTTGGCGCAGCGCGAGCTCACGCAGTACTACCCGCAGCCGGGGTGGGTCGAACATGATCCGGCCGAGATCTGGGCGGCGCAGCAGGTGGTCGCGGTTGAGGCGGTGGCGCGGGCCGGGCTGACTGCGGCCGACGTGGCTGCCGTGGGGGTGGCCAACCAGCGCGAGACGGTGGTGCTCTGGGACCGCGCCACCGGCCAGCCGCTGCACCGAGCAATCGTCTGGCAGGACCGCCGCACCGCCGGGCACTGCGACCGGCTGCGCCCGCAGTGGGAGGTGATCCTGCAGCAGCGCACCGGGCTCCTGCTGGATGCTTACTTCACGGCGACCAAGCTGAGCTGGTTGTTGGAACAGGTACCAGGCGCGAAGCAGCGGGCGGCGGCGGGGGAGCTGGCGGCCGGGACGATCGACAGTTGGCTGGCCTGGTGCCTGACGGGTGGGCGGGTCCATGCCACCGACGCCAGCAATGCCTCGCGGACGATGCTCTACAACCTCGCGACGGGAGACTGGGACGGGGAGCTGCTGGAGCTGTTCGGAGTCCCGTCGGCGGTACTGCCGGCGATCCGCGGTTCGGCTGAGGTGTGGGGCGAGGTGAGCGCGCTGGCGGCGCTAGCGGGCGTGCCGCTGGCGGGGGTCGCGGGCGACCAGCAGGCGGCGCTGTTTGGGCAGTTGGCGGTGCAGCCTGGGATGGTCAAGTGCACCTACGGCACGGGCTGCTTCATGTTGCAGCACACCGGGGTGCAGCCGCTGGCGTCGCAGCAGCGGTTGATCAGCACCGTCGCCTGGCAGCGCGGCGGCCGGCGCGAGTTTGCGCTGGAGGGCAGCGTCTTCGTGGGCGGGGCCGTGGTGCAGTGGCTGCGCGACGGGCTGGGCCTGGTGGAGTCGGCGGCGGAGCTCGATGCTTTGGCGGCGAGTGTGCCGGACAGCGGCGCGGTGGTGCTGGTCCCGGCGTTCGCCGGGCTGGGAGCGCCGCACTGGGACGCGTACGCCCGCGGCACGATTCTCGGTCTGACGCGCGACACCAGCAGGGCGCAGTTGGCGCGCGCGGCGCTCGATGGGATTGCCTTCCAGGTGGCTGACCTGCTGGACGCGATGGCCGCCGACACTGGGAAACGGCCGACCGAACTGCGCGTCGACGGCGGCGCCACCCGCAGCGAGCCATTGCTGCAGGCGCAGGCCGACCTGCTGCAACTGCCGGTGGTGCGGCCAGCGGTCACCGAAACGACCGCCCTGGGCGCGGCCTACCTGGCCGGCCTGGCGGTTGGCGTCTGGGCCGGCACCGCGGAGTTGGGACAGCAGTGGCGGGTCGACCGGATGTTTGAACCGCGGCTGCCGGCCGACCAGGCGGCGCAGCGGCGGCGGCGCTGGCAGGTGGCGGTGGCGCGGGCCCGGGAGTGGGAAACGCCGCCGGCCTGAAGGCAGGAAGACGCCGCCGCGCGGCGGAACGGGCCGCCATGTGGCGCTGGCCGTGGCTCCTGATGTGTCTGAGCAGTCCTCTTTGGGCGCGACCCGGGGAGGTCGACTGTCTGCTGATCCACGGCAACCCGCTGACGCCGACCCAACCGCACGGCCTGGTGCTGCGCTTGCGGGCCAGCGTGGAGGGCCCCCCCGGCCAGACCAGGCTGCGCCACGGCGGACCAGTCAGCGCCGCGACGCGGCAGGGCGTGACGGCGGCTACCGAGTGGTTGGCTGGCGCCGCGGCGCAAGAGCTGATCGGAGCGGCGCGACAGCGGGGCGGGGTGCGCTGGGAGTTCAGCGGCTGGAGCGACGGGCTGGAAGGTGGCAGCGCCGGGCTGGCGATGGCCGTCGCCGCGGTGGGGTGCCTGTGGGGTGTCGAATCGCGGCCGGAGGCGGCGGTCAGCGGGCTGCTGGATGACGGCCAAGTGCGGCGGGTGGAGAAGGCCGACCTGAAGGTGGCGGCGGCGATCCGAGCCGGCTATGGCACGGTTGTCCTGCCGCTACCGAACGCGCGCGAGCTGGCCGCCGGCGGCTTCGAGACCTTCAGTCGGGTGCGGCTGGTGGGTGTTGAGACGGTGGGCGAAGCCGTCTTCGAGCTGCTGGGGGGCGGGCCGCAGGCGACCGAGCAGCAGGACTACCAGGACCTCTACGAGGCTGGCCTGGAGCTGCTGGCACGTGGCGATCCGGCGGCGGCGGCGCAGCGTTGGACGGCCTGCCTGGAGTTCTGCCCGGGCGATGTGTCGGCGGCCTGGTGGCGCGAGCAGGCGACCGGCCGGCTGGCGGAAGACGCGCTGCTGCGGGCGGCAGCCTGGCGCCGGCTGGGTCGCTGGGACGACGCGCGCCAGGAGGTCAAGCTGGCCAGTAGTGCAGTGCCCCACCGGATTGAGCAGTTCAGCCTCGAGCTACGGCGCGAGGAAGCGCTGCAAGCGGCCCGGCAGCCCTTGCAGGCAGCGCGGACGGCGTTGGAGGCGGGCGACCTGGACGGCGCCGACCAGCACCTGCGGACGGCGGCCGGGTCGGCGGCGGCAGCACCTGCGGCGCTGGAGATCCACGAGCGGCTGCGCCTGGCGCTGGCGGCGGCGATCGCCGCGCGGGCCGCGGGCCAGCATCCGGCGGGCCTGCGGGCCTGGGCCACGGCGGCGGCCGCGGCGGCCGACTGGGAGCAGGTGGCCCGCGCCTGGGAACGCCTGGGGCAGGTCGGGCCGGCCGACCCGCAACCGCGCGTCGCGGCGGCCGCGGCCTGGGCCAAGCTGGGTGAGCCGGGCCTGGCCAGCCAGTTGCTGCGGGCGAATCTGCAGGAGTGGCCCGCCGACCGACCGACGCGCCTGAAGTTGGCGGACCTGGGGGTCGATGCAGAGGTCGGCCCAGTCGCCTGCACCCCGCCAGGCGAGCCGTGGCGCGGGGTGGTGCGGTTGGGCGCTGGAGCCGCCGAGCCGCGCGGGACGGTCTGGGTCGGCTGTGGCGACGACGTCCTGGGTCACGGGCCGCTGCCGCTGACGGTGCGGGTGGCGACAGACACCTGGTCTGCCGGACCGCGGCGGCTGTGGGCGGTGGCGCGCGACGCGGCCGGCAATGTCGGCTGGCACGAGCAACCGGTGGTGGTGCGGAGTCGCGGGCGGCTGGCGCGCGGTCTGCCGGCCGGCGCGCCGGGGTATGCGGTGGCACTGCTGGCCGGCGGCACCTACCTGCTGCGGGCGACCGACCGCTTGCGCTTGAGCGGCACGGCGCTGTTCGGCGCTGCGCGCCGCCGGGCTGGTCTGGATGCCGCGGACCTGCGCTGCGGTGTCGGCCCGACCGATTGCCGCCTGGCGCCCGGCGCGGTGGTGGAGCTGGCCGCCAGCGAGCTGCCGACGGCGCTGCAACTCTGGGCGGTGGACTGCCTCGGCCGCAGCGTCGGCCCGGTCCAGGTACGGCTCGACACGACCGCCACGGTGCTCGCCCAGATCGTCGAGCCACGCGGCGAGGTGCGCGGCGTGCGGCCGCTGCGGCTGCGCGTCGATCCGTCTTACGAGCCGGTCCTGGCGCGGTTGCTGGTCGATCAGGAGGTCGTCGCCGAGGGCGATCCGGCGGACCTCCAGCTCGATCCACGGCGCCTCGCGGCCGGCCCGCACAGCCTGGCGGTGTGGCTCAGCAGCAGCGACAACCGGCACCATCAGACGCCGCCGGTGGCGCTGCAGGTGGTGCGCTGACGACCACGCCGAGCCCGTTTCACGTGAAACAGGCCCGCCGCCCAGCCAGGCCGGCGGGGCGTGGTGGGGCGTCGTGTTTCACGTGAAACAGGCCTGTGGCCGGCCGGGCGGACAGCGCGGGTGCCAGGCGGCTGGTGCGGCTGGCTCAAGCCGCGGGCGGGCTGTCGTCGGGGGGGCCGAGCAGGCGCTGCAGGTGCTGGAAGAGCGTCGCCGAGGTGTACGGCTTGGCGATGAAGCCGGCCAGGCCGATGGCGCTCGTGTCGACCTGGCTGCCCTCGTGGTAGCCGCTGGTCAGCAAGACGGGCAGCTCGGGTTGCAGCGCCAGAAGCTGCTTCGCTGCGGCGAGGCCATCGAGCCGGGGCATCGTGTAGTCGACCAGCGCCAGCGCAAACTCGTCGGGCCGTGCGGCGACCTCCTCCACGGCAGCCTGGCCGTCGGCGACCGCGACCACCTCGAGGCCGGCTCGGGTGAGCACTCGGCAGGCGACGTCGCGGACGCTCTCGTCATCGTCCGCCACCAGGACCAGGCCGCTGCCGCGCCAGTTGGCAAGAGAATCGCCGCCGTGAGGAGCCGCGGTGTCGCGACCCAACGGCTGGGTCGAGGCCGGCAGCCGCAAGGTTACCGTGGCACCGCAGCCGGGGCTGCTCTGAACCTGGACTTCGGCGCCGTGGGCGCGGGCGATGCCCTGGACCACGGCGAGGCCCAGCCCGCGCTGTCCGGCGCGGGTGGTGAAGAAGGGCTCGAAGGCGCGCTCCAGTGCCTCGGGAGCGAAGCCCGGGCCGCTGTCGGCGACGGCGAGTGCGACCTGGGGCGCACCGTCGGCGCTGGTCGCCGGCTCGATGGTGAGGTCGATTCGTCCCTGGTCCTCGCCAATCGCCTGCGCGGCGTTGAGCACCAGTTGCACGACCACCTGGCGCAGCTCACCGGCATCGGCCAGTACGGCCGGCAGGTCCGCCGGCAGGTGCAGTTGCAGCTCGATGTTGCGGCGCAGGCTGGCCAGCAGCATCGGCTGCAGTTCGGCCAGCAGGCCGGCAAGGTCGAGCGGCACAACGGTGGTGCGGGAGCGGCCGGTGTAGGCCAGCATCTGGCGGCACAGCTCGGCGGCGCTGTGGGCCGCGGTGACGACCTCGCCCAGAATCTCGCGGTCGTCGGCGTCGCGATCGGCGTCGCGCAGCAGCAAGTCGGTGTTGCCCAGGACCGTGGTCAGCAGGTTGTTGAACTCGTGCGCGATGCCGGTGGTCAGCACGCCCAGGCTGGCCATCCGCTGGCTCTCGTGCAGTTGGGCCTCCAGGGCCTGGCGTTCGGCTTCCATCTCGATGCGCGGGGTGACGTCGGTGGCGATCCCGCTGACGCCGACGACCTGCCCGCGGCGGTCGATGATCGGGGTATACCAGGTGTCCCAGTGGTGGCCATCCACTTCCACGACGGCGGTCACCTGAGCGCCCTGGACGGCTCGCGAGAAGTGGTCCAGAATCGGCGGGCGGCGGCGGTAGACCTCGAAGACCGACTGCCCGACGACCTGTCCGGGCCGCAGCCCGAGCAGTTGCAGGCCGCGTCCCTCGGACATCGCGAAGACGCCCTGCCGGTTGGTGGCGAACATGATCACGGGCAGCGCGCTGATCGCCTGCCGCAGCCGTTCCTCGCTGAGGCGCAGCGCTTCCTCGGCGCGAACCCGCTCGCTGGCGTCGCGGAAGATGCCCATCACCAGCCGCCGGCCATCCTCGTCCCAGTGGCTGACGGCGATGTCGCAGGGGATCGTGTAGCCCGCCGCATGCTGCACCACAATCCCCGGCTGGACGCCAGCCGGTCCCTCGGCGGCGGCCTGGAAGGAGCGTTGCGCGGAGTCGGCCAGTTCGGCCGGATGCAGGGCGGTCTGGTGCAGACCACGCAGTTCGTCCATCGGCCGGCCGACCAGCTCGGCGGCCCGCCGGTTGACCTCGAGAATCGTGCCGCTCGCGGCCTCGACGATGAACACCGCGTCTTGAGCGTTGTCGAGCAGGCGCCGGTAGCCGCGTTCGGAGCGCGCGAGCGCGTTGACCGCAAGCTGCCGCCCGAGCTCGGCGGCGGTGCGGGCGGCATAGATCTGCAGCAGCGTGAAGGCGGCGCGGGGGTCGGCCAGCGGCTGGCGGTGGAGCAGCACCAGCCGCCCGAGTGGCTGGCCGTCGGGCGAGCGCAAGCAGAGCCCGAAAGCCACCTCGATCGCCAGCGCGGCCAGCGGCAGGGGCACCCGCTGCGGACCGGTCAGTTGGTCGACCCACTCGGCCGGGTCGACCTGGCGGCAGGCTGCGGCGACCGCCGGCGCGTCCAGGCCAGGACCACAGGCCTGACAGACCACCTCGACCGGCTGCCCGGCGGGCGCCGCCAGCACCAGCACGGCATCGACCTCGAGGACCGCCGCCAAGGTCTGGGCGAAGGTCTCGAAGTAGGCGTCTCCCGAGACGAAGGACATCACCTCGGCGACCCGCCGGAGCAGGGTTGGTGAGAGGTCCTGGTCGGCGGTGGGCAGCCAAACCAGCACCGCGGTCTGCACCTGACCGGCCGCATCGCGGCCGGTGACGCGCACCTGGAGTTGTCCCCAGGCCCAGCCGCCGCCGGCTTTGGCGAGGCGGGCCGCGACATCGATGCTGCTGACCTCGCCACGGGTCAGGGCCTGCATCCCGCTGCGGACCTGCTCACGCACCTGCGGGTGGAACGCCTGGGTCAGCCGGGCCAGGGGGCCGTCCCAGCTTCCGGGCGGCTCGCCGATCAGTTGGTAGAAAGCCTGGTTGCAGCGAATGGCGTTGCCGGCGGCGGACCACTCGACGACGACCACCCCCGCCCCCGCCACGGCGGCCAGCTCGACCGGCGCGGTCGCGGGCCGGTGGCGATCGGGGCGTGCCAGGCTTAGCAGCGCCGCGGTCACCGCACCGAGCGAGATCGCGGGCAGCGGCGGCAGGCCGGCGAAGCTGGCACCCAGCCCGACGGCGGTGACGCCCGCGCAGACCGCCACCGCCCAACCTGCTGCGCCCCGCCAGTTCGCCACCATGCCACCGTGCTCCGCCACTGCTCGCCTCGATGCCGCCCGGGCCTTCAGGCCCTCTCTACTGTAATGACCATCGGCTGGCGCGGAGAAGCCGTTTACGGCGCGGCCTTCGGCTTCAGTTCATCTTGCGCAGTACTTGCAGCAGGTTGGAGTAGTCGTCAGACCAGAGCGGCACGCGGCGCGGCGGTGCTGGCCAGTCGCTGCAGTGCTGCAGGACCTCGGGGTCGAGTTGGAAGGCCCGGCTGCGCGTCACCAGGACCCACTCGCTGCTGGTGGTGAGCTGCGCGTCGTCGCCCTCCTGGTCGATCAGGAAGGCGACGCAGCCGTGCGCCGTGGCCAGCCGCCGGACCACCGGTGCCAGGCGCAGGTAGCGGTTGCTGACATGCACCGCCAGCACGCCGTCTGGCTTGAGGTGCTGCCAGTAGAGCGCGAAGGCCTCGGTGGTCAGCAGGTGAATCGGGATGGCATCGCCGGTGAAAGCGTCGAGCGCCAGGATATCGAACTGCATCGACTCCCCGGCCGCGAGTTGGCGCTCCATGTAGATCCGCGCGTCACCGAGGTGGATGGCCGTGTCGGCCCCGCGGCGGCGGGCGTCGCTGAGGTAGCTGAACCAGTGCTCGGCCACGTCGACGCAGAGCGGATTGATCTCGTAATAGTGCAGCCGGTCACCGGGATTCGTGTAGACCGCCAGGCTGCCGGTGCCGAGGCCTAAACAGCCAATCGTCAGCGGGCCCTGCCGCAGGCGGTGCATCGTCAGACAGGACAGACCGATCCCCGAGTCCTCGCCGTAGTAGGTCGTGGGCACCTCGCGCCGGGCCTCGGCCTGGTACTGCAGCCCGTGCATGATCTGCCCGTTGTAGAGCACGCGGCGGTGGTCGAGAAGGTCGTCGGCGTTGCGGTCCACGACCCGCAGCACGCCGTAGAAGTTGCGCTGGGTCAGCAAGGCGTCCTCAGACTTCTGCCGCACGCTGACGACCGTCATCCAGATCAGCAGCGCCCCGCCGACCACCGCCACGGTCTGGAGCCCGATGCCCTCCCAGCGGCGGTCGACCGTGGTCGCCCAGAGCATGTCGCGGGTGCCCTGGATACCGAGCAGCAGACAGAGCAGCAGGAGCGTCGCGTGGAGTTCCCAGTGGTTGCTGAAGAGCACCGGCGCCAGCAGGGCGACGAAGGCGCCGCCGAGCGCGCCACCGATGGCCATCACCAGGTAGAACAGTGTCAGATAGCGCGAACCCGGCCGCAGTCGGACCAGCTCCCCGTGGCAGGCCATGCAGCCGACGAACATGCCGCCGCAGAGGATCAGCACCTGAATCGCCAGCGCGTGGCTGAAGGGCTTCAGCAACGTGATCGAGACAAAGCTCAGGCTGACCGCCAGCAGCAGGCTCCAGACCGGCCGCGCGTACCAGGCCTCGCGCTCGAAGCTGATCACCAGCGACAGCAGGTAGAGCGCCAAGGGGAGGATCCAGAGCAGCGGCACCGCGGCGACGTCCTGGCAGATCTGGTTGGTCATGCTCATCAGCAGGGCGGTGCCACAGGCCGGCAGGCTGAGCCAGAGCAGCAGGCGGCCGAAGGTGAGGTGGGTGTCGTCCTGGTCGGCGGTCTCGACCGGCAGCTCCGGCGCCTGGCTGGCCCGCCGCGCAATCGCGGCGCAGAGCAGCGCGTAGACCGCGAAGCCGAGCGACCAGAGCTGGGTCTGCTGGCCGAGCCGCAGCGCCGGCTCGAGCAGCGCGGGGTACGCCAGCAAGGCCAGGAAGGACCCGAAGTTGCTGAGCGCATAGAGCCGGTACGGGGGCCGGCCGGGGAAGGCCCGTGCGAACCAGGCCTGCACCAGCGGACCGGTCGAGGACAGGGCCAGGTAGGGCAGCCCGACGGTGCGGGTCAAGAGCCAGAGGATGCTGAGCACGGGATTGGCGCTGCCGCTGGGCTTCCAGGCGTCGTTCGGAGTGATCGGCAGGGTGGCCGCGGCAAGGATCAGCAGGGCGGCGTGGATCCAGACCTGGCGGGCCGGGCGCACGTACCGGATCAGGGCATCGGCGTAGCCGTAGCCGCCGACCAGCAGCACCTGGAAGAACAGCAGGCAGGTGCTCCAGACCATCGTCGAGCCGCCGTACCAGGGCAAGACATAACGGCCGATCAGGGGCTGCACCAGGAACAGCAGAAACGCGCTGAGGAAGATACCGCTGCTGAAGAGGACCATCTGACACCTGCGAGCCGTGAAGTCTGGCGTTGGCCGCCGGGCGCTGCTTCCGGGCGGGTGGCGTGAATCCTGCCGGACGGGCGGCGGCGGCCTCAGAAGAGGTAGTCGAAGAACATCAGCTCGGCGGCCAGGCGCCGGTCGTGCTCGGCCAGCTCCGCCGGCCCGGCCCCGCTGGCCGCCGCGGCGGTGAGGGCGGCGGCCAGCTCGCGGAGCAGGCCGGTCTCGCTGGCGGCAGCGCGTTGCAGCACCACGTCGGCCTGCGCCAGCCGGCGCTCGGCGTCCGGACCGAGGGCTGTCGCGGGGCGGCCCGCCGGCTCGGCGGGGTGCTCGGCAGCGGGCGGCAGCAGCTCGCGCGGCGGCGAACCAAAGACGCGCACCTGCAGCTCACGCAGTTGGGCGGCGACTGCCGGGTCGTCCAGCGACCTTGGGTGGTCGACCACCTCGCGGTAGGTGCGCTCAGCCGCGGTGTCGTGGGCCGAGGCGGTGAGCAGGCCGTCTTCCGAGTAGCTGAACTCGACGTCGATGGGACACTGCTCGGCCGGCCGGCGCGGGTCCAGCGGAACCCGGAGCTCGCCGAGGCGAACGTTCTCCTCGTGCGTCGGCTGGTCGAGTTGGTTGCCCTCCCAGACCCCGACCACGACGGCGGCGCTGAAATCGGCGACCGGGAAGAAGCGTTTGGTGTTGCGACAAGGGATCTTGGTGCCGCGCGGGATGATCGGATCGAGGTAGCGTTGGCCGGTGAGGGGGTCGACCGGCTCCATACAGAGCGCGTGCTCCAGGCAGACCTGGTAGTCGAGGTCGGCCAGCGGCGGCAGCCGCTGCAGGATGCCTGCGACGATGGCTGCGCCTTGCGCGACGCAGGTCAGCGGCTCGGCCCGCTCGAACGGCTCAGCCGCGCGCCCCAGGGTCTGCTCGACGAAGCGGCGGACCGCCGGCATCAGACTGGAGCCGCCGACCAGCAGCACCTGGTCGAGGTCGGACGGCAGCAGCCGGGCATCGCTCAGCACAGCGCGCAGCGGTTCGGCCGTGCGTTGCAGCAGCGGACTGGCCAGTTGCTCCAGGGCCGCGCGGTCGAGCTCGGCGTGGAGACTGACACCAGGCAGCAGGTCCTCGACGTCGATGCGGGTCTGCTCCTGCTCGGTCAGCCGGATCTTGGCCGCCTCGGCGGCCAGCCGCAGCCGCAGCGCCGGCTGCGGGGCGGCCAGGGCGGCCTGGTGGCGCGGCAGGTGTCGGCTGACCAGCCAGGCGGCCAGCGACTGGTCCAGGTCGTCGCCGCCGCAGCGCTGCAGGCCACGGCTGGCCAACTCCTCAAACAGCCCGTGGTGCGTGCGCAGGACCGTCAGATCGAAAGTCCCACCGCCGAGGTCGTAGACCAGCACGCGCCGGTCGTCGCCGGCCGCCGCGCCACCCAGGCCGTAGGCCATCGCCGCCGCGGTGGGCTCGTTGATCAGGTTGACCACCCGCAGCCCGGCCGCCGCGGCCGCCGCTTTGGTGGCCTGCCGCTGCAGCCCCTTGCTGTTCGCCGGAACCGTCACCACGGCTTCGGCGAGCGGCTCACCCAGGTGGGCACCAGCCTCCTGCACGAGGTGTCGGAAGAGCAGTGTGGCGACCGCCTCTGGCGAGCGCAGCGCGCCGCCCAGTGTCACCGCGGTCGCGGACCCGAGGAGGCGCTTCACCGAAAGCACCTGCTCCAAAGCATCGGCTTCGCGGGCCGCCCGCCCGAACAGCCACCGGCCGCCGCGGTCGACGGCCACGGCCGAGGGGATGCGGTCCTCGCCAAAGCTGCTGCGGACCACTTCGAGGCGCGTCCGCAACGGCTCCGCCACGAGGCGGGCGACCACGCTGTTGGTCGTCCCGAAGTCGATCCCGACGGCGCTGCTCATGGGGAGACCCTCAGCAGCCAGGGCGGCCGGAGCACCGCAAGCTGCGCGTAGACGGGGCAGTCCGGCCGGTGGGCACCGGGCAAGAAGCCGAGGCTGAGCAGGAACTCCCCGACGATCTCGCCGCCGCAGAAGACGAAGGTCTGGCGGAACAACTTGACCCAGGCGGCCTTCTCGAGCGGGTGGTGCCGTTGTAGCCAGGCGGCGAAGCCACCGTTCGCGCGCAACGCCTGGACCCGCCGGGCGTTCTCGATCACCGCGGCCACCTTGCGCCGGTTGCGAATGATCCGTGGATCGGCCAGCAGCCGCGCGGACTGGGCCTCGTCGTAGGCCGCCACTGTGTCGACCTGGAACCCGTCGAACGCCGTCCGGAGCCCCTCGCGCCGCTTCAGGATCAGCTCCCAGGTCAGGCCGGCCTGCATGATCTCGAGGCACAATCGCTCGAAGAGCACGGTCTCGTCGGTGTTTGGGAAGCCGTACTCCGTGGCGTGGTAAGGCCCGTGCCAGGGATGCCCCGGGGCCAGGGTGCAGTAGTCCACCGCCCACTCCTGCCGGCAGCTTAGCGTGGGGCCCGGCCGGCGGCAAGGGGTGATTGCTGCGGGGCCGTTTCACGTGAAACAGGGGCGGCCGTCCGAGGGCTGTCCCAGGCCCGGCAGCGCCAGCGTTTCACGTGAAACAGCGTCCGCCGCGTCATGCCGGCCGCCGCGGGCGGTGGCGTGTTTCACGTGAACCAGCCGCCGGCGGCGACTCGAGGTGGCCGGCCGTCTGCCGGTACCAGGCGCGCACCGCGCTGTTGTCCAGCTCGCCCAGGCCGGTGGCGAGGGCCGCCTGGAGCAGCTCGTCGTGGAGGTGGCTGAGCGGCACGGCGGCCCCGACCCGAGCCGCCAGCTCGCAGATCAGCCCGACGTCCTTGGCGTGCTGTGCCAGCCGCGCCTCCGGGGCGTAGTCACCGTACAGCATCCTGGCGCCTTTGGTGTCCATCACCCGCGAGGCGGCGACCGTCGAACGCAGCGCCTCCAGGAGCTGGCCGGGGTCGAGTCCGGCGCGTTCGCCCAGGTCGAGACCCTCCGCGAGGACCAGCCGGTGCAGTCCCAGCACCAGGTTGAGCACCAGCTTGGCGGTGGCCCCGGCGCCCGGCGGGCCCATCACGAACGAGCGCGGGGCGAGGGCGCCCAGCAAGTCCTGTTGCGCGGCGATCGCCGCCGGAGTACCGCCCAGCAGCAGCACGGCCTCGCCGCGACGCACCTGTTGGCTGCTGCCCATCACGGTGGCGTCGATCCAGCAGCCGCCGCGCTGGGCCAGCTCGGCGGCCAGCGCCCGGGTGACCGCCGGGTCGCCGGTCGTGGTGTCGACCACAGCCGGAGCCGCGATGCTGCAGAGGCCGGTGGGTCCGTCGACGACCGCCTGCACCGTCCCGGAGTGCGGCAGGCAGAGCACAATCCGGCGGCACCGCCGGGCCACCTCGGCGAGACCCGTCGCGGGCTCGACGGGCAGGTCGGCCAACTTGTCGGCGGCAAGGTCGTGGGCGACGACCGGGAAGCCCGCCGCGGCCAGCCGGACCGCCAGCTCGCGGCCCAGGAGCCCGACGCCGACCAGCCCGACCGGCTCCCTCACGGCTGCTCCTCGACAGGCACCACCACTGCCAGGTAGTCGCCCGACTGCACCGGCGGCGCGGTCCGCAGCATCGCCACCCGGCCGCTCCGGGCCGCCCGGACGACCCTCGCCTCCTGACCGAGCGGGCCGCTGACGACTCCGAGCGGCTGCCCGGCGACGACCCACTCCCAGATCCCCACGGCCGGCCGCCAGACGCCGGGGCGAGGGGCTGGATGGTCGACCTGCAGATGGCCTTCGCCGGCCGCTTCGGACTCGCGCCACCAGCGCGGCCGGTGGCTGCTGAGCGGTCCCGGCAAGAGGCCCGCGGCGCGCAGGACGCGGTGCAGTCCGGCCTGCAGGCGGGCGACATCGTCGGGGCGGGCCAGGCCGCTGCCGGTCTGCTCGACGTAGATGGCCGGGATCCCCAGCGCCGCGGCGGTCGACAGCGACCGCCCCGGCGGCAGCGGCGTGCCCCACACAAAGTCCAGGCCGACTGCCGCCGCCAGCCGGCGCTGCTGCTCCAGGACGGCCGACGTGACGCCGGTGGCATACCCGGCCCAAGGGTGCAACGTGTAGAACGTCCCGGCGGCGTGCAGGTCGACCAGCAGATCCACCCGCCGCAGCAGCCCGGTCGTCGCGGCGGCGATCTGGGCGGTCACGGATCCGCGCAGGTCGCCGGGGAAGACGCGGGCCAGATTCTCGCCGTCCGGCCCGCAGCGCCGGGTGGCATAGAAGGCCGGCTCGTTGAGCACCGGGACCGCCACCAGGGTGCCCTGGAGTTCGCCCGGCTCGAGTTCGGCGGCCAGCGCGGCCAGGGCCGTCGGGCCCTCGTACTCGTCGCCATGCACCGCGGCCAGCAGCAGGGCGACCGGCCCGTCACCGCCGCGCAGCACCGCCACGTCGGCGCTGGAGGCCGCTGAGGTGGCGCACCGCAGCAGGTGTCGCCCGAGCGGCAGCGACCGTGGTTCGAGCGCTGCCAGGTGCATCGCTGGCTCCTAAGTGAAGTCGACCCGGAAGTCCAAGTCGTCGCCGCGCAACGGCAGATCCACGGGCGCGCCGCGCTGGTCCGAGAGGTGGATCGCCATCACCACCTCCACCGCGGCATATCCGTCCTCGCCGCCACAAGCCGGCGGATCGGCGGACAGCAGATTCTGGTAAGCTGCGGCCTGGACCTCATCCCACCGGCTGAGGTCGGGGCAGTCGCTGAGGTCCAGCGGCTCGTCCACCAGGGGGCAGCCGTAGTCGAGCAGCGAGCGCTGGCGGTCCGCGGCGGCGCGAACCTGCAGCCGCCACTGGCCGGCCAGCTCTTCGACTCGAACCCGGCCGATGCCGCCGACGATCTCGCAGGCCGGCGGCACACCGAGATCTTCCATCTGATCGAGATAGACGCGGGCGCCATCGGCCAGCCAGAGCACCGCATGGCCGCCCGGATCGCGGAACTCCGGCCCCCGCGGATCGGGGGTGCCGGTGCGGTCCAGCCAGCCCTGCACCCGCACGACTTCCTGGCCGCTGAGCAGCCGCACGAGGTCGACCAGGTGGGTGGCGTTGCAGCCCAGCCGGCCGGCGCCGAGGGTCAGCAGGTAGACCCGCGGCAGACCGATCAGACCGCCCTGCAGCGCCGTCGCCAGGCGGCGGTGGCTGGGCGACCAGCGGCGGGTGTGGTTGATGGCCAGCCGCACGCCCCGTGCTGCGCAGCCGTCGATCATTTCTCGGGCATCCCGCAGCCGGCAGGCGATCGGCTTCTCGCAGAGGATGTAGCGCGCGCCGGCCGCCACGGCCGCGAGCGTCAACGCGGCGTGCGACGGGCCGTTGGTGACCACGGTCACCAGCTCCGGCTGCACCTCGCGCAGGAGCTGCAGAGCGTCGTCGAAGGCCCGGGCGCCGGGCAACCGGCCGGCCAGCGCGGCGGCGGCCGCCGGCCGTCGATCGGCCACGGCGACCACCTCCAGGCGGGCCACCGCGAGCGCCCGGCGGTGCGACTCCGCCATACCGCCACAGCCCAGGATGGCGACGCGGGGGGCGGCCACCGTCACTGCTCCACCGCGACGCAGCGGTTCTCGATGCTGCCGAGCTGGTCGATGCTGACCTTCACCACGTCGCCCGGCTGCAACCGAATCCCCTTGGCATGGCCGACCCCAGCCGGCGTGCCGGTCGCGATCAGGTCACCAGGTTCGAGGGTCACGAAGCTCGAGATCCAGGCGATGATGTCCTCGACGTGGAAGATCATCTGACCGGTGTTGCCGCGCTGCTGTTCGATGCCGTTGACCGTCAGGACCACGTCCAGGGCGTGCGGGTCGGCGATCTCATCGGCGGTCGTCCACCACGGACCCAGCGGCGCGAAGCCGTCCAGCCACTTGCCGTTGAGCCAGTCGAAGAAGCGGTCCCACTCGCGGGTCTCGGGCCGGTCCTTGAGATGGAAGTCGCGCTCCGAGACGTCGTTGATCACCGTGTAGCCAGCCACATGCTCGATCGCCCGGTCGGCCGGTATCGCCTTGCCGCCGCGGCCGATCACCACGGCCAGCTCGGCCTCCCAGTCGACGAAGCGCGCCGGCGGTGGGATCGGAATCGGATCGAACGGTCCCCGCAGCGTCGTGCTCGGCGGCTTCATGAAGACCCGCGGGCAGGCCTTGTCGGTCTCGGCGAAGCGACTGCCCCCTTCGATGATGTGCTCGGCGTAGTTGCCGGCCAACAGCAGCAGCTTCCGCGGCGCCGGGATCGGCGGCCCGAGGACCACGCTGGCCAGCGGCACGGCGGGCAACGTGGCCGCCAACTGGGCGACCTCCGCCAGGGCCTCCGGGCCGCGATCCAAGAGGGCCGTCGGGTTGGTGAAACAGTGGTGCGGCAGACTCGACTGCTCGCGACCTGCCGTCAGATCGACCACGCCCTGCGCGGTGACCACCGCCACATGGTACCCGTCCGCCACCCGCACCGTTGCCAGTCGCATCGCCGCCACCTTCCTGTCCGGCCGCGTTGTACCCGCGCCGGCCAGCCGTGTCAAGCGCAGCCCGCGCGGGCGACCAGCGGCGCCGCCTGTTTCACGTGAAACAGCTCGCCGGCCCGGCGCTATGAACATCTGCTCGGCTGCTTGACAGATGTCCACAAGCGGTCATACTAGGCACCGTTGACGTGTTGCCGCGGCGAGAGTGCAACGCGGGTCCACGGACGCTGTCCAAATGGGGTGCGCTGTTTCACGTGAAACGGGGCCAGCGACCAGGCTACTGGGAGGAGTCGACGGCATGGCGCAAGGGCTCTTCGGGACCGACGGCATCCGCGGTGTGGCGGGGCAGTTCCCGGTCGATTGCGAAGGTGCGTATCGGTTGGGGCGGATCGTCGCGCAGGTGCTGGCGGCGGGCGCGGGCGAGGTGCTGGTGGGGCGCGACTCGCGGCCGAGCGGGCGGCTGTTGACCGCGGCGTTGGGCGCTGGTCTCTGCGATGGCGGCGGTCGGATGGTCGACCTTGGGGTCGTCCCGACCCCGGCGGTGGCCTGGGCGGTGGCCGACCGCTCGGCAGCGGCCGGCGTGGCGATCTCGGCGAGCCACAACCCGGCGGCCGACAATGGGTTCAAGCTGTTTGGCGCCGGTGGCGAGAAGCTGCCGGTGCGCCTGGAGGCGCGGCTCGCGGCGATCTTCGAGACGCCGGCCGAGCTGGCGCCGACCTCCGCGCGCGGGGCCTGGCGGACCGACCCGGGCGCCGCGGCGCGGTATGTCGGCTACGCCGTCTCGACCTTTCCCGGTGGGCTCGACCTGCGCGGCCTGACGATCGTGGTCGACGCGGCCCATGGGGCGACTGGCTGGACCACGCCAGCGGCGCTGCGACAGCTTGGCGCGACGGTTGTGCCACTGGCCTGCGACCTGGTGGGCGAGCAGATCAACGCCGGCTGCGGGTCGCTGCATCCGGGGCAGGTGGCGGCGGCGGTACGGGCCTGCGGCGCGACGCTCGGGCTGGCCCACGACGGCGACGGTGACCGGCTGGTGCTGGTCGACGAGCGCGGCGAGGTGGTCGACGGCGACCGCATCCTGGGCCTCACGGCGCACTGGCTGCAGCGCCAGGGCGCGCTGACCGGCGGTCGGGTGGTTGGTACGATCCTCTCGAACTCCGGCCTGGAGCGCTGGCTCTGCGGCCACGGGTTGACCTTCCACCGTGCGGCGGTCGGCGATCGCAACGTCTGGACAATGATGCGGCAGCACAACGCCGACTTGGGCGGCGAACCGTCGGGCCACACCATCGTGCGCCGTCTTTCGCGCACCGACGACGCGCTGCTCACCGCGCTGCAGGTGCTGGCCCTGGTGGTCAGCAGCGGCCGGACGCTGCATGAGCTGGCGCAGCGCATCGAACTACTGCCGCAACACTCGCTCGACCTGCCGGTCGGCCGCCAGCCGGAGTGGCAGGCTGTCGCCCCGGTGGCCCGGGCGGTGGCGGCGGCCCGGGCCACGCTTGGCGCGCCGGGCCGCGTGGTGGTGCGCTACAGCGGCACCGAGCCGGTGGCGCGGATCCTCGCCGAAGGCCCGCAGCCGGCGGTGTTGCAGGCGGCGGTGGCACAGATCGCCGACGGCTTCCGGCGGGCCGGCCTGGCCACCTGAGGCACCGCCGGCAGGAGCCGACCCGACGACGGCGAACCGCCCGGCGGGAACCACCATGCGTCGACTCCTCGCCCCCGCGCTACTGTTGCTCGTGTCGGGCAGCCTGGCTGCCCAGACCGCCGTCACCTCCGCCGAGCTGCCACTGCCCAACGGGCTGGCCCGCTGGGAAGCCCACGAAGGCTGGAGCATCACCTACCGCGGGCAGCGGGTCTGTCTGCCGCTGTCCAGCGAACTGGTGCTGCACGACCCGGCCTGGACGACGCAGTACTTCAACAGCAGCCGCAGCGGCGACCGTGGACAGCTCCACAGCCTGCCGGACGGCCGCCGCCAACTGACAGTCGAGTACCGCAGCAGTGGGTTCCAGGCGACCCAGACAGTGACCGCGGGCCCGGGCGATCAGCTCGAGGTGGCGTGGGTCTGGCGCCAGGACGGCTGGGACCGCGCCAGTCTGCAGCTCGGTTTCCCGAAGCCCGTCGAGTCCTGGTGGGCCGGGGCGCCGTGCGAGCTGGAGACGAGTGGCCGGACCACCACCGGGCAGGTGCCGCTGACCTACCAGAAGGACCGCGGGCAGCCGTTCAGCGGATTCGAGCGGATCACCGCGCGGACCTGGTTCGGCACGGCTGAGCTGCGCTCGACGCGGCCGCTGGCCTGGTACGACTACGCCAACCGCGGCGGCGCCTTCTTCGTCGGCTGGGATCTGCCGGTGCCCCGTGGGCAGGAGCAACGCGCCACCTTGACCCTGCGCCTGGCCGCGCCCGATCTGGCGGCGGGGGGCGTCCGGCTGAGTGGTTTGCAGGTGCCGGAGCTGGTGGTCGACCGGCGCTGGCGGGGGACCTTGCAGCTCTCCCGCGAGGCGGCCGGGCCGGCGCAAGTCACGCTGACGGCCGAAGCGCGGCAGGGCGACCGGCCGGTCGGCCGAGTGGAGCGGGTCGTCACGCTCGACGGCCAGCCGCAGCCGGCGGCGCTGGAACTCGACCTGACCGCGACTGGCCGCCTCAGCGTGGTCTGCACCGTCGCCACTGCCGCCGGGGTGCTGCTGCGTAGCGCGCCGCTGGCGGTGACGGCCGAGGAGGCACTGCGCGTGACGCCCGGCCGGTCGTTCTACACCACCGAAACCGTCGGCCACCTGCTGGCCAGCGTGCGGCCGGAGGCGCCGGCCGCCGGTCTGCGGCTCGAGGCGGCGGCCGGGGCCCTCCGCTTGCAGCGGGCGGTCCGGCCCGGCGAGCGGGTGGCGTTGGAGTTTGACGCCCAGCAACTCCCGGCCGGCCCAGCGGTCCCGGTGACGGCCCGGCTGCTGGCCGGTGACCGCCTGATTGGTGAACAGACCACCGAGCTACGCCGGCTGCCGCCGCGGGCCAATGAGGTGAAGATCGACTATCGCCATGGCGGCCTGATCGTCGATGACCTGCCGCAGTTCCCGTGCGGCTTCTACGTGCAGTTCCCGGGCGACGGCATCGCCGCCGAGGAGGCGCCGTACGGCATCACCCACCTGGCGCCCTACCGTGGTGAGGCCTCGGCCTTGACCAGCGACGAGCGAATCGCCCGGATGAGGGCCGTGCTGGACCGCTATGCCACGCTTGGTCTGCGGGTGCATCTCGACATCAAGCGGCTGGCGACGGCCGCGCAGTCGCCCGAGCGCGACGCCGCGATCCGTCGCGAAGTGGAGACGCTGCGCGAGCATCCCGCCCTGCTGGCGTGGTATCTGGCGGACGAACCCGAGCTCTGGGACTACCCGCCGGAGCGGATCGCGGCGGTCTACCGGCTGGTGCGTGAGCTGGATCCCTACCACCCGTCGTCCCAGGTCTTCGCCCGCCGTGACGATGCCGTGCGCTACGCCAGCGGCTTCGATCTCGTGATGGCCGACCCCTATCCGATCCCGAACTCCGCGGTGACGCAGGTCTCCGACACCACCCGGCGGCTGGTCGAGGTGTTCGGCGGCTCGAAGCCGGTCTGGATTGTGCCCCAGGCCTTTGGCGGCGGCGAGTGGTGGGCCCGCGAGCCGGCGCCGCGCGAGGAACGGGTGATGACCTACCTGGCGCTGATCCACGGCGCCACCGGAATCCAGTGGTTCATCCGTGAGCCGGCGCACATCCGCCCGCTGCCGCTGCTGCTCGGCGAGTGTCGCGTGCTGGCCACCGAGATCGCCGAGTTGACGCCGGTCCTGCTCTCTGGCCTGCCGCGGCCGACAGTTCGCGGGTCGCAGGAAGCGGCCCACCTCGGTGCCTGGCGCACTCCGGACGCCACCTGGGTGCTCGCGGCGAACACCAGCAATCGGCCGCTGGACCTGGCGATCGACGGGCTGGCCGGCCCCGCCACGACCGCCGAGCTGCCTTTCGAGCAGCGCGCCGTGACCGTCGCCGGCGGCCGCTTCAGCGACCTGATCGATGCCTTCGGCACCCGCGTCTACCGGCTGCCGGACCAGGCCGAGGACCGTACCGCCGGGCTGGCGCCGGGCAACCTGACCCGCAACCCGAGCTTCGAGGAGCAGCACGTGCTCGGTTCGCCCGACGGCTACTACCTCGGCGGCGACGTCGATCCGGGGGCCCAGGTCCGCGTCGACTCACGCCTCGCGGTGCATGGGCGGCACTCCCTGCGGGTGGTCGTACCGGTCGCCGGCCAGGGCTACTCGCTGCGGCCGTTCCCCGTGGCGCTGGCCGAAGGCAAGCGCTACCGCGTCACCTTGCAGGCCCGGGCGTTGCGCCCAGGGGCCAAGGTCCGGCTGGCCCTCGGAGGTCTCGAGACCCCGGCGGTGACCGCCGAGGTGGGCCCGGCCTGGCAGGAGCTGCGGCTGGAGGGCCGGGCCACCAAGAAGGACACCCGAGCCCAGATCAGCTACCGCGTCGAGACGGCCGGGACCGTCTGGTTCGACCTGCTGCAGCTGACCGAGCTGCCCTGACGGCGACCCTGTTTCACGTGAAACACGCCGCCCGGGCCGCGCCGCCGCTCAGCCGGCCAGGTGCTGTTTCACGTGAAACAGCGGCCGCTGGCCCCGGCGAGCTGGCCGCGACGACCGTTGTGTCACGTGAAACAGGCCCAGCGGCGTTGCGGCACCGCAGCAGGAGCGCCGGCTCAGCGGGCCAGCACGACGACCTCCGGCCAACCCTCCAAGCTGGCGGCGGCGGCGGCCGGGGCGCCGCGGACACGACCCCACCAGAGGGCCCCGCGCGAGTCGATCCCGACCAGGGCGGCCCCGTCCAGACTGGGTCGGGCCAGCCACTGCCCGCCGCGCCGGATCCAGCGTTCGCCCAGCACGGCGAAGCTGGCGGGGCGCACCACCTGGTCAAGCGCGTCGGAGCCGCTGTGGACGTGCCCGCGGGCGCTCATCCAGCGGCGGTACGGGGTGATCACCACCTGGTGCTGGTTGCCGACCACCAGCGGACGTCCCTGCCAGGCCAGCTCGTCGGCGTCGGCCAGCGGCTGCAGGCGCCCGGCCGCCAGCAGCAGATGACGGCAGGGCAGCGCGGTCTCGCCCAGCCGCAACCGGTCGGGCCGGTCGGCCTGACGGGGCCAGACGCCGCTCTGCCACCGCACCGGTCCGGTCGGCGGCGCGCCCGCCGGTTGCAGCGCCAGGGGACCCGCCAGGCTGGGTGCGGACGGCACCGCGGACAGCCGTTGCAGGGCCTCGGCGAGTCGTTTGGGGTTGTAGCGTGGCAGAAACAGGCGGTCGGCTGGCGCGGCACAGGGCGCCCGCACCTCATTGAAGGCTGCTTCACAACCAGCTTCGACGAGCGCCGCGGCGACCCGCTCGTCGCCGTTGCCGTAGGGGGAGGCGAAGTACCGCGGGCGCTCTCCCAGCTCCCGTTCGACTGCCGCGAAGGAGTCCTCGACCTCCCGCCGCAGGGCGGCCGGCGGCAGTTGGCCGAGGAACTCCGGGAAGGTCACACTCATCGGTTGGACGCTGACCTGACCGCTGGCGGCCAACTCACGGAGCTGGTCCCAGGTGACGTGCTCTTTGGTCGGGCTGGGGCGCCCGACGTAGCCGGTGTGTACGAAGAAGGTCGCCGGATAGCCAAACTCCCGCAGCAGCGGCCAGGCCGTCGTGTAGAGCCCGCGCGTGCCCTGGTCGAAGGTCAGCGCCACCGCCCGTGGCGGCAGCGGCGCGCCCTCTCGCAGATGCGCCACCACCTGATCCAGCCGCACCACGGTCACGCCGGCCTCGCGCAGGTGCTGCAGTTGCTGGCGGAAGTCGGCGCGCGACAGGTCGAACCACAGGTTCGGGGTGTCCAGCACATCATGGTACATTAGGACCGGCACTTCCTGCCGGCCCTGGGTCCAGACCCGCGGCGCGACCGCGACTGCCGCCGTGACCGGCGAGCCGGTCGGCCCCGGCGGCGCCGGTGGGGTCTGGCGGGTCACCGCCGCGATCGGCGTGGGAGCGCTGGGGGTTTGTTCACGACATCCGCTCAGCCAGGCGGCACCGACCAGGCCCACCATCGCCACTCGACGCCAACTCATCGGGTCGCTGCTCCCGGCGGCCGCCCGGCTGCTGCCGGCGGGCGGCCCTGCTGGCCACTGTACCGCGGATCGGCCCACGGCGACCAGTCCGCCGACCGGGGCGTCCGCTTGACACCGCTCGGGGCGCTCGGGATAATGCCGCCGTGCGGAGGACCCGATGCGGCATCTGCGGCTCTTGCTGACTGTCGGCCTGCTGGGCCTGTCGGGTTGTCGTCCAACGGGCGACGCCCCAACTGCCGCCCCGCCGGCCGCCGAGTCGCCGGCCGCGGCCGCCCCTGCCGCCACCGCGCCCACCACCTCCGCGCCGCCGGCCCCCGCCCCCGCTGCGGCCAGTGCGGCGCCGGCCGCCGCTCCCACCGCCCCCGCCGCCACGGCGCCAGCCGCCGTCGCCGGACCAGCGCTGGAAGGCGTGCAGCTCAACCCCAAGAACGGTGTCCGGCTGTTGCTCCCCGATGGCTGGGAACAGGTCGACAGCGACGACGGCAGCCTCCTGCAACTGGTCCGACGAGAGTCCGTTGGCGGGGTTCGCGTTAACCTCACGTTCGACTACAGCGTCGACGAGAAGGTTGCCCCGGGGACGACGCTGGACGCCATCGAACCCGACTTCGCCGCCCGCTTCGCCGCCGCGCTGCCCGAACGCAAGGTCACGGTGCTCGGCGTGAAGCGCGTGACGGTGGCTGGCGAGCAGGCCTTGGCGGTGCGCGCCGACCTCGACAGCGAGGGCGGGCCTCTGCGCCTGAAACAGTTTGTCATCCTCGCTGACGGGACATTTTGGACTCTCAGCGCGGTCGGTCCCCGGGCCCAGTTCGACAAGGTCGTCGAGCCCGAGCTGAACGCCATCGCCGCCACCCTCGAGCTGCCAGCCGGCTAACTCGGACCCCTCCGCAGCCCCCTTTGCGGGCGCTTCAGCCGCCGCGGCGCGGGTGTTCCGTCACATCTGCGTCACATCGGCCCGCGCAAGTCGCCTTAATCCCTGCCCTCGGTACGGTAAGTAGTAGCTAGAAATAGCTGCTCCTGGCACGCCGCTTGCATCGTGGCACGGCACGGGGCGGTCAGGCCGTCCGGGAAGCAGAGGACAAGCGACATGCGCAAGTTTGGAATGTTCAGCAGTCTGGTGGCGCCGTTGGCGCTGCTGCTGATGGTGGGTGGGGCCCAGGCCGGACCGTACACCATCAACAACGACAGCACCTCCGACCGCTGGGGGCCGGCGATGTACGAGGTGTACGGTCTCGACTACCGCATCGAGAACGGCTACCTCGACATCAAGATCCGCACCAGTTTCCCGCAGGCCGGCGACACCGGTGGCTCGGACAGCTACGGCAGCGGCCTGCTGTTCAGCCCGGGTGACCTCTACATCAACGTCGGCGGCAGCTACACCGCCAAGACCGGCCAGAACTTCGGCCTCGGCTTGACCAACCACATCGGTGATTTGACGGCCGACCCGAACGACAATGCGCTGGCCTGGTCGCAGGTCAACGCCGGCAACCTCTACAGCAATGCCACCTTCGTGACCGGTACCGCCGAAGACTACGACCAGGCCGGTCTCAGCGGCAGCCCTTACGACGGCGGCCTGGACCCGTACGGTCACAAGAACAACCTGCCGACGTTCATCGCCGCCTATGGCAGCAACCTGGGCTACCAGAGCGCCGTCAACTGGACCGCCGTCAGCGGCCAGCCCTGGGCCTACGAGGTGACCACCTCGATCTCGCTGGCCGCGCTCGACCTCTACGGCAAGAACTTCGAACTGTGGTGGGCGATGGAGTGCGGGAACGACGCCGTGAAGACCACCGGCTACGCCCCGCCCGTGCCGGAACCGGCCACCTTGGCGTGCTTCGCGCTCGGTCTCGGCGTGGTCCTCCGCCGCCGCCGGCGCGCCGCCTGACATCACGCCTGCCTGATCGCCGCCCGCGCGGGTGCTCCGGCACCCGCGCGGGTTGTGCTCTTGGGCGCTGCGCGCGCCGCCCTTGGGAGCCCGCCGGGGGGACTGGGCTGGCCGCCGCCGTGCCACGTTGGCCTGGCAGCCGCCCGACCACCATCGCGCAGCCGCCCTGCCCGGCGCCGGCCGAGCCACCCGTTGCACTGCGTTTCACGTGACACAGCGCCTTGGCCCCGGCCGGCCCGGCGGACGGCACTGCGTTTCACGTGAAACAGCCCCGGGCGCCCGACCGCCCCGGCGAGCTGCCCCGTTTCACGTGAAACTGCGGCCCTGCCCCAGCCGGCAAGGCAAGGCCGACAGCGCGACGTCTTGGGCGAACCAGCGGGGAGGGCGGAGCGCCGCGGGAGCGTTGCCCCGTTTCACGTGAAACAGCCCCAGCCCCCGACCGCCGAGGCAGCGGTGCGGTGTTTCACGTGAAACAGCCCCAGCCGAGGCGGCCCGGTCGCGATTCGCGGCGAGGTGGTGAACTGCCCCGGGCAGCGGCTCGACCAGGCCGGGGGCGGTCGTCAGCGGAACATCAGGAAGGCTGCCCAGTAGTACGGGTCGGCCCACTTGCCGCCTTCGGCGGCGCGCATCTGCTGTTTGGCGGCCGTCAGCGCGGCGGCCTCCTGACCGGGTCGTTGGAGATCCTGCTGGTAGAAGTAGCCCATGAAGCTCGCCGTGGCCTGGTCGTCGACAGGCCACAGCGACGCCACCACGTTGAGCACGCCAGAGTGTAGGAAGGCACCCGCCAGCGAGGTCGCCCCTCCCGAGACGAAGCGCATCTTGCCGCGCGCGGTGTCGCAGGCCGAGAGCACCGCGAGCCGGGCCGGCAACCGCAGGCCGTAGACATCGCGCGCTGTGAGCAGGCCGACCTGCCCCTGCCGGTCGGGACTCAGCAGCAGGCCCGCGCCGAGCAGGTCGCCGGACTCGGGCAGCACCCCATGCGTCGCGAAGTGCAGCACCCGGTGTTGCCCGATCTGGCTGCGCACGGCCGCCTCGTTGGCCTGCTCGCCCAACAGCAGCGTCGAGCGTTGCGGTCCGCCCAGGGCCGCCACCACCGCCCGCGCCTCGGCGCCGGTGTAGGGCAGCTTCAGCAGCTCGTCGTCGTTCCCGCCGCGCACTGGCACCAGCACGAAGCGGCTGCCGTCCTCGCCAAGCTGCACGGCCTCCCCGAGCTTGACATCACCCACCGCCAGCGCTTCGCGGGGCGTCTGGCGCGGCAGTCGGGAGCCGCGGTCGCGGGCCAGCAGCAGGCCGGTCAGGGAGGGCACGTAGTCGATGCTGCAGCGGTCACCAAGGAACCGGCAGGAGGCCCAACGGTCGCCGCCGCGCGCGGTGACCAGGGCCTCGAAAGGCAGGCAGGCCAGCGGGCCGTCGGCCATCAGCAGGAGGTGATCGACACCAGTCAGGGCGCCGGCCAGGGGTGCCACATAGCGCTCGTGGAGCTGTTCCGCCAGGCGCACCCGGTCGCTCTCGGGCAAGCGCGGATCGCCCAGCCGGCCCGCCTGCTCGGCGGTCTGCCGCGGCGGGCCGAGGGGCCTCAGCGAGTGCCAGGTGAGGCCGGCCGCGGTGACCACGAAGGCCCAGTCGTGCCCGAAGGCCACCAGCGCGGTCTGCTTGTCGGGCAACAGCCGCTGCACCTCGGCCGTGGTGATCCGCCGCTCCAGCAAGTCGGCGGTGCGGCGGGCCTCATCGTCGTTGCCCAGGTCCAGGACCAACTGCTCCCGTCGGATCTGCTGATAGCGGGCCAACAGCCCGGCTGTTGCGGCGTCCGGCCCGCGATGGCCACTGCCGCCGCCGACCGCGGTTGGCCGCACCACCGTGCCCCGCGGGTTGACCGGACGTCCGCCGCGCTGTGGCCCGGGTCCTGGCACCTCGCCCGCCGCGCGCATCTCTAGAACCCGCCGAGCGGTGCCGTGCAACAGCTTCACCGCCAGGTCGCCGCGCTCCTCGCCAAGCTGACCACGGCGCTGCAGGGCGGTCGCCGAGAAGTCGGCTTCACCGCGCAGGACCGCCAGCATTCGCGCCAGTTGCGTGGCCTTGGTCTGCTCGTAAAACCAGAAGGCGTACTCCTGATAGCTGCCTTGCTCGGCGGTCTCGTCCGGCGCCACGTTGCCGAGGGTCTGACTGAGCAGCCGGCAGGCCGCCATTCCGAACTCCTGCGGGCCGCCCTTCGAGGGCAAGCCGGCCAGGCGCTCTGCTGCCGGCAGGCCCCGCGGCGGGGATTCCGCGAGCGGCAGCACGGCTTGCGTCAGCAGCAGCAGCCGCCGGCCATAGGTCGCCAGCACCGTCGTGTTCGGGCGGGCCGTCTGACTCAGCACCTTGGTCCAGAGGTCGAGATTCTCCAGCAACCCCAGCGTGCCGATCAGCAGGGTTGGCGCGTCGGTGGTCTCCAGCAGCGCTGCGTTCACCGCGGCATCGTAGCGACCGAATCGCTCAACGTCGGTGTTGCTGAGGGCTGTGGCGTGACGGTGGACCAGCGGTGCCAGTTGGGCCTTCGCCTGCAGATTCAGCGCCGCCAGCCGCACCAACGTCTGCGCCCCGGCCTGCGCCGCCGCCCGCGCCGCCAGCTTCTCAGCGCGGGCCTGCCAGGCCAGCATCGCCGCCTCGCCCGGCTCGCCGCACTCGCCCAGACGTTCGGCCAGCAGGCCCGCCGCCCAGGCTGCCTGGAGGTCGGCCAGAGGAGTGCCACTGGCGGTCTCCAAGGGCCGCACGGTGGCTTCGAGGCGTCCGGCCAGGCGCTCCACCACCGCGGTTTCGCAAGTCCGCGGGAGGCTGCCGGCGAGTTGTCGCGCCAGCAGCGCGGCGGTCACGCGCTGGCCTTCCTGGTTGCCGCTCTGCCGGTACCACTCGGCGGCGGCGTCGAGCGGCGACTTCGGGCCGCTGGCCGCTGCTGGATCGCTGGCCAGGTGCAGCGTCAGCGCAGCCAACGCGGCCGCGTCGGGCCAGGTGCGCTCGGTCCGCTGCCAGGCCTCGCCCGCGGCGCGCTTGACACCGGCCTTGTTGCCGCGCACCAGCTCGGTCAGCGCCAGCGCCAACTGCAGCCGCGCAGCTTCGCGCGGGTCGCGGGTTGCGCCGGCCCGGGCCTCCAGCAGTTGCGGATTGACCCGCCAACCGCTTAACCGGCCGGCCGCCTCGGCGAACTCCGCCAGCGTCGTGGCCGGCCGTTGCGGGTCGACCGCCGGCCAGGGCTCCTCGCGCTCGGTCCCCGGCCGCGGCGCCGCCGTCACGCTGCTGACCAGCAGGCCCACCACGACGATCCAACGCTGCCTCGTTCGCATCACGACTCTCCGCTCCCGTGGCCGGGTGGCCCGCCAACCATCGGACCGACGCGTTGGGAGTGACGCCGGTTACCAGCACCTCGTTCAGCGCCCACGCGGCCCGGCCGTTACAGCCCCGTCAGCACCTCCGGCAGCGCCTCTGCCGCGCTGCCAGCTCGCCGCAGGCCGCCGCCGACGACGCGCACTTCGACCACCGCGTAGACCTCAATCCGCGGCAGCTTCAGGCAGGCCTCGCCGCCGTCGCCGCGCACCTCCAGGGCCACCCCGTCGGCCGGCCGCTCCGGCGCCAGCAGCGTTGCCCCCGCGACGCCGGCCGGCCAGTCGAGATGGAGCACCAGCTCCGCGTCCTCCACCGGCTGCTCGGCGGCCACGTTCAGCAGCATCACCGCCAGGCTGCCGTCCTCCAGCCGGTAGGCGCGACAGAACAGGGTTTCGGGCGCCCAGACGGTCACCGGCAACGGCCAGGCACTGACATCGTGGACCGCATCCGCGAGCCACTCCCAGCCGGCCGACGGGTCGGGCGAGTCCGGGGTGTAGACGTACGGCTCGACCCCCAGCGCCGGCAGCGCCAGCACGCGGCCGGCGCCGGCCATCACCACTTCAGCGTTCGGCAGGCTCCAGCGGTCGCCCGCCAGGCCGAGCATCACGGCCAGCGTGTCCGGCGGCCGCAGCCGTCCGCGCCGTGCCCGCACCGCCGCCTCGCCGACCAGCACCAACCCACCGCCGCTGCGGACCCAGGTGCAGATCCGCCCCAGGGCGGCCTGCGAGAGGCAAGGCTGCTCCGGCACCACCAGCACGTCGTACCGCTCCAGCGTCGCCAGGTCGTCGCTGTTCAGGACATCGGCCGGCAGGTGCCGCCGCAGGCAGGCGACCTGCGCCGCCCGCAGGTTGAGCACCGTCGTGTAGCTGTCGAAGCGCAGGCTGTCGCGACTGTGCAGAATCGCAATCGTCGCCGCCGATTCGCCTGAGGCGTGCAGCCGGGCTGTCTCCTGCGCAAACCGCAGCAGCCGCTGCACCGTGCTGGCGCGATCGGGCCGCTCCAGGGCGGTGTGCCACGGCTCCAGGCGACCGAACGTGGCCGCCAGGGGTGTCGCCGCGCCGGTCCCTTCGGGCAACAGCGCCCACGGCGCGCTGAGCGGCTGGCCGCCGTAGAACAGTGCCTCGGCCAGGCCCAGCTCGACTTGTCGGCCAGCCGGCAAGTCGGCCAGGTCGTGGCCCCGCCGCCGCACGCCGTCGCCGAAGTTGAGCACGCCGGCGGCGTCGGCGATCAGGTACTGCGAGGCCTGCGAGACCACCTCGCCGTGCTCGATGCCCGGGCACCACGGATTGACGGTGTGGACCGCATCGACCAGGTGCCGGTAGCGCTCCCAGCGGTGGTGCTCCTGGAACCCGCCCGAGACCACCAGCAGGCGTTCCCGGTGGTGCTGCTTGATCCGCCGGTTGAAGTCGGCCAGGGCACTGGCGTAACGGTGGTGCCAGAAGTCGTCCCAGTCCATCCACAGGGGGTCGCCGGGCGCTTCCAGCGGCGGCGGCGCCAGGTCGGCGTCGGGAGGGTAGCCGCACTTGCGCTGGTAGAAGTCGGTGTAACTGGTGATGAACTCGCGCCAGGCGTCGGTCGCGGCGGGCTGGTAGCCGCGGCGCGGCTCGGCATCGTGCAGCCAGAGGCCATCAAAGCCGTCGTCCAGGGCCGCTTCGAAGACCAGGCCCAGCCACTCGCGACAGTCTGGATCGGTGAAGTCGAGTTGTGCCCGCCAGTACTGCTCCGCCCGGAGCAGCTCCCCGCCGGGCTCGCGCAGCAGCCAGGGCAGCACCTCCGGGTGCGCCCGCGGCACCGTCTCGAGGCAGATCCCGCCCAGGTCGCAGACCGCCAGGCAGCGCATCCCGTGGCGCCGGGCGCGGCTCGCCAGCTCCGCCGCCGCGGCCATCGCCGGCGCTTCGACAGCCACCCCAAAGCCGCTCCAGTAGGGCACCGTCAGCAGGTTGAAGCCGGCTCCGGCAACCTTCGCCAGCAAGCCCTCCGAGGCCTGGTGGTCGAGCCACTCCTCGAGCCAGGTGTACGTCTCGGCGCGGGCCCCGGCACGCTTCAGGAAGGCGGCTCCGGCAAACCCCACGTTGGTCCACCGGAGCTGACCCCGCGCAGCCCACGACGGCACCGCGAAGGGGCGATCGGCAGCACTGTTCATGGACCTGTTGTACCTGCTGCCCGGACGCCCTGTCAACGCCTCACCACGCCGCCTGACAAGGCACGCGAGCAGGTTTGACGCCCGCCTTCGGCGTATGCTATACTCCGCGCCGGCAGCAAGCCAGGCGGTTAGCACGATGCTCCAGCGAGTTCTTCTGGCCGAAGACGAACCCGGCTTGGCGCGTACGATTGAGATCACCTTGCGCCGCGAGGGGCTCGAGCTGACCTGGGTGCGGGACGGCGTGGAGGCCCTGGCTGCCGTGGCCGCCAACCCGCCGGCGCTGATCTTGTTGGATGTCGGGATGCCGCGGCTGGACGGTTTCGAGGTGCTGCGGCGCCTCAAGACCGATCCCGAGACTGCCGAGATCCCGGTGATCATGCTGACCGGACGGAGCGAAGAGGACGCCATCTATCGCGCGTGGACAGAAGGAGTCGAGGGGTACCTCACCAAACCCTTCGATCCCCGCGATCTCCGGGAAATCGTGGAACGCTCCCTAGCGGCCGACGAGGCCTGGGAGGCAGAGTAGCGGTAGCGGCGGCGAGGAGCGAAGGACCATGCAGAAGCGGATCTTGGCGGTCGACGACGAGCGACATATCGTGCGCTTGATCCAGGTCAACCTGGAACGCGCGGGCTACCAGGTGATGACGGCCAACGACGGCGTGCAGGCGCTCGACATCGTGGCCAAGGAGCGGCCCGACCTGATCGTCCTCGACTGGATGATGCCGCAGCTCAACGGCATGGAGACCCTCAAGCGGCTGAAGGCCAACGAGGCGACCCAGGACATTCCGGTGATCATGCTGACCGCCAAGTCCCAGGACGCCGACGTCCTGCGCGGCTGGCAGTCGGGCGTCGACTGCTTCCTGACCAAGCCCTTCAACCCGATGGAGCTGCTGACCTTCGTCAAGCGCATCTTCGAAGACCGCGAGCGCCCGGACGACGACGACGGCGACCGCATCACCATCTAACCCGGCGGCCCGCCCGCGGTGAAGATCATCCTCTGCCCCGGCTCCGGCAGCGGCGCCCACGCCCGTCGCGGCCCGGCCGGGCTACCCGAGCACGAAGTCGTCGACGACGTCGCCAGCCTGCTCAGCCAGGCCCTGGCGCAGCGGCTGATCGCCACCGAGATCATGCAACCGCCGGCCGGCGATGCCGCCGAGGCCGCCGCGGCGGTGGCGGTGCGGATCGCCGACGAGCCCTACGACATCGACATCGTGCTGGCCCTGCGGACCGCCGCCGACCCCGATCCCGCCGCCTACGGGCTGCGGGTGTTGTACCTGGAGGGTAGCGAAGACAGCCGGCTGCTGTCCGAGTGCCTGTTGCAGGCGTTCCCGCGGACCGGCTGGAGTCAGCTCGCCGCCAGCGCCGACCCGTTGCTCGGCGTGGCGCGCTGCCCGTCGGTGGTCGTCGAACTCGACCATCTTTCCAACCCCGAGGTCGAGGTGCTGATGCGGGAGCCCAGTTGGCGCGCCAAGGTGGCCGCCAATCTGGTCGACGGTCTCTTCTCGTTCATCGGTCCGCAGGACATTCGGGTGATCATCGACGGGCACGAAGTGCATGTCGAACCGGCGCCGCAGGTCGTCTACAACGACGTCCTGGTCCCCGTGCGGGTGCTCGGCACGGCGCTCGGCGTGCAGGTCCGCTGGGACCCGCGCCGCCGCCTCGTGAGTATCAAGACCGGCTGAGCCGACGCCGGCAGCTCGCGGCGCCTACGGCAGGCCGACCGTCCGGACCGCCCGCGCGGTCACCCCGGCGGCATCGCGCGCCAGCAGCTCCAGCACGTAGTTGCCGCTCGGCGCCCGCGACCCGGCCGCGGTGCGACCATCCCAGTGCAGCTCGTTCGGCCCGGCCACGCCGGCGGCGCGGACCTGCTGCACCAGTCGACCGCCCAGGCCACGCACCGTCAGCGTCAGCTCCGCCGGCGCGGCCAGCGTCACGGTCACGCCCAGGCCGCCGCCGCGGGCCGGCTGGGCGCTCAGGCTGCCGATCACCGGGCGGCTGAGCTGCCCGGAGCGCGCGGTCAGCCGCAGCGGGCGCTCGTTGCCGTCGCCGCGGAAGCGGTAGGCGGCGGCCGTGTTCAGGGCCACCAGGCGGTCGGCCGTCGGGTCGTGCAGCTCCAGCACCAGACCGCGCGGCAGGTCGCGCAGCAGGCTCGGCCAGCTCAAGGTCAGCTCGCCTGTGCCGGCGGCGCGCAGCTCCCAGCTCCAGGTCGTCGCCGGGGGCTGCAGCAGCCCGTAGCGGCGGCTGCTGCCGTCAACCAGTTGCAGCCGCAAGGCGGGCGGCTCCTGCGGCGGCTGCTCCACCGGCAGCGCGCTCGTCAGGCGGGCAGCACTGCCGACCAGCGCCGTGGCGGCGCCGTCTGGACCGCGCAAGGTCAGGCCGACGGCCCAGTCCCGCGGGCTCGGGGCGGCGCGGGCGACCACCCCCAGGCCACCAGCCGGGGCCACGCGCAGGGCCACTCCTGGGCGCAGCGCGTAGACCCAGAAACCGTGTTGCGGCGGCACCGCCGTCAGGCCGCCACTGAGGCCCGGCAGCTCCGGCCCGAAGACCAGCCGGTGCGTGCCAGCCGCGGCGTCGAAGATCCAGGCGTACGGCCGCACCGCGCTCCACAGCGCCGGATCCCCGAGCGGACCGCGATCGACGCCGTCGATCAGCACGCGCAGCCCGGCCAGGTCCCACGGCAGGGCAGTGCGGTAGGGGTTGCCCAGCGCGTTCCAGCCGGCGGCCAGCGGCAGGTCGCGCGGCGTCTCGGGCGCGGCCTCGCCCAGCACGCTGAGCGTCAGCGGCTGGTTGGCCCGCAGCCACAGGCCGCGGCCCGGCAGGAAGGCGAAGTCGGCCGGGTCGGCCGCCGGACCATACCGCTCGAAACGCGCCGCCGCGCTGTCCCAGCGGGCTAGGTCCCAGCCGGTCGAGCCCAACACCGCCGGCGGCGACGGGTCCAGCGGCGTGACCGGCAGGCCGAGGAAGTGGCGGCCGGCCGGCAGCTCGACCCGCGTCGCCGGGGCTGCCCGCAACGTGGTGCTGCTGAGCGCCACGCCACCCACCGTCGGCGTCAGCGTGTAGCGGTCGGCGCGCGTCGCGCGCAAGGTCATCGCGAAACGGCCCGTGGCATCGCTGACCGCGCCGGCCGCGGTCACCGCCAGCCCGCTGCCGTCGGTGGTGGTCCCGGCAATCGCCAGGCTGCGGGCGGTCACCGGCGAGCCGTTGACCGGGTGGCCGTCCTGGTCGCGCAGGGTCACCAGCAGGTCAACGGTGCCGCCGTCGGCCGCCACGGCTGGGGCCGAGACCGTCACGCCGGACCGTTCGGCACTGACCGGCCGCGGCACGAAGGTCAGCGTCACAGTGCCAATCTCAACCCCGGTCGCGACGAGCTGCAGCGCGTACTCGCCCGGCGCGCTGGCTCCCACGCTGGCGCTGCCCTGGCCCGTGCCGGCGGTGGCGCTGGGCCCCGTCAGCAGCAGGTGCTCCTGGCCGGCCGGCGTGCTGAGGCTGAGCTGTCCGGCCGACAGCGCGACCGGGTTGCCTGCGGCGTCGCGCAGTTGGTAGGCCAGCGCCACCGGCGTGCCGTCGGCGACCAGACCGTCTCTGGCGGCCGTGAAGCTGCTCTGGGCCGCGTCAGGCGGGCCAACGATCACATCAAACGTGCTACTGGTGGCGCTGGTCAGGCCGCTGGCGCTGGCCAGCAGGCGGTAGGCGGTGCCGACCAGCGGCAGGCGCAGGTCGCCGAACGTCGCCAGCCCGCCGACGGCGTTGGCCGTGCCGCCGGTGAGGCTGCCGCCGGCGGGAGCAGCGGCCAGGGTCAGCGCCACCGCGGAGCTGAAGCCGCTGACCCGATTGCCCTGCGCGTCGAGCACCGCCACCTGCACCGCTGGCGCGACCGCGGCCCCGGCCCCCGTTGTGGTGGGGGCGGTCACGAAGTCCAGGCTGGCTGCCGGGCCCGGCGTGGCGATCGCCGTCGCGGTCACCGGCAGCGTCGTGCCGCTGACCGCCAGTGCCCAGGTGATCGTCTGCGCGACGGTCGTCGTGGCCGTCGCGGTGACCTGCCCGGCGGCGTTGGTCGGCTGCGTCGGCCCGGTCACGCTGACGCTCTGGCCCGACTGCACCAGCACGGCCACGCTGCCCGCGGCGAGACCCACCACCGGGTTGCCCAGCGCGTCGCGGACCGTCGCGGTGAGGGTGACCGGGCTGCTGCCGTCGGCGGTGAAGCTGCTGCGGTCGGCCACCAGCGAGCAGGTGCTGCCGGCCGCCGCGCCCGCGCCGAAGGTGACCGTCGCCGTCTGCGGCAGCGCCGCGCCCAGCAGCGTCGCGCTGAAGGTCACCACGCCGCTCTGCGTGCTGCTGGCGGTGGCGCTGGTCTGGCCATTGGCAGCGGTCGCCGCGGTCGGCTGCGTCAGGCTGACTCCGCTGGCCGGGGTGGCACTGACCAGCAGGCTGTTGGCCGCCACGCCCGCCACCGGGTTGCCCTGCGCGTCGCGCACGGTGATCGTCAGCATGGTCGTCGCGACGCCGTCGGCCGTGACGTTGGTCGGGGTCGCGGCGAGTCCGGACTGCGTCAGGTCGCCGGCCCCGGCCACGAAGCGGACCGTCGGCGCGGTCGGCAGCGCGGCGCCGTCGAGCCGGCCACCGAGGGTCACCTGGCCGGCCGCGGTGCTGCTCAGACTCGCCACGCTGCGCCCGTTGGCATCGCCGGCCACGCTGGGCTGGGTGAAGCTCAGCCCACTGCTGGGGCTGCCGACCAGTTGCAGCCGGGCCGCGGCCACGGCCGGCACCAGGTTGCCGAAGGCGTCGCGCAGGGTGAAGGTCGCCGTGACGCGGTCGGTGCCGTCGGCCACGGCTTCGCTGCGGTCGACCACCAAGGTCGACTGCGCGGCGGCCGCGGCGCCGGGCGCCACGCTGGAGGTCAGCGGACTGCTGCCGATCGCCAGCCCGCCGAGCGTGATGGCGAGCTGGTCGGTGCCGCTGGCGGTCGGGGTGTAGCTGGCGCTGTAGGTCCCGTTGCCGGCGTCGACCAGGGTCGGAGTCCCGCTGTTGGCGCCGCTGACGGTCACCACGAAGGTCGCGCCGCCGGTCACCAGGGCATTGCCCTGCGCGTCGCGGGCGGTGATCGCGACCACCGTCGCCACGCCGGCCGTGCCGTTGCCGACGGTGGCCGTGCAGTCCGGCGCACTGACCGCGCCGGGAGCCACCGCACTGGCGAACGGGCTGCCCGGCAAGGCCACGCCGTTGACGCTGATCGCCACCTGGTCGGTGCCGCTGACGGTCGGGGTGTACTGCGCCGTGTAGCTGCCAGTGCCCTGATCGGTGGCGGTCACCGCGGCCCCGGCGTTGGCGCCGCTGATGCTGACCGCCACGGTGTCGCCACCGACCACCCGCGCGTTGCCCAGGATGTCGAACGCCGCCACCGTGCTGCTGGTCACCGCCCCGGCCACGCCGGCCGGCACGTTGGCGGTCGATTGCGAGCCGTGGCCCGGGCCGGCGACCACCGCGCTGGCGAATGGCGACCCGGCAATCGCCGCGCCGTTGACGGTGATGGCCACTTGGTCGGTGCCGGTCTGCTGCGGCGTGTAGCTCAGTTGGTAGGTCCCGTTGCCAAGGTCCGTGGCGCTGGCGGCCGCCGTGTTGGCTCCCGTCACGGCCAGCGCCACGGTCGCGCCGCCGCTGCTGAGGGCGTTGCCGAAGCTGTCGCGGGCGGTCACCAGCACCGTCGTCGCGCTGCCGGCGAAACCGCCGGGCACCACCGCCGTGGACTGCGCCGCCGCCACCGCCGCGGCCGCCACCAGCGAGGTCTGCGGGCTGCCGCTGAGGGGTTGGCCACCCAGGGTGGCGCTGATCTGGTCGCTGCCGGCGACGGTCGGGGTGTAGCTCGCCGTGTAGCTGCCGGTGCCGAGATCGCTGACCGCCGGCGTGGCGCTGTTGGCGCCGTTGACGGCCACCACGAAGACATCCCCGCCGCTGGTCCGGGCGTTGCCCTGCGCGTCGCGAGCCTGCAGGGTGATCAGCGTCGCAGCGCCGGCCAGGCCAGCCGGCGCGCTGACCGTCGAGGTCGCCGCGGCGGTCGGGCCGGGGCTGATCGGCAGCGCCACGTGGCCGGCCGCGAGCGGTTGCGCGTTGACCGTGATCTGCAGTTGGTCGGTGCCGACCACCAAGGGGGTGTAGCGCAGGTCGTAGGTCCCGTCGCCCTGGTCGCTGACGGCCACGCTGGCGCCGGTGTTGGGCCCGCTGACGATGCTCCCAACGACGGTGTCGCCGCCGTTCGGCCGGACGTTGCCGAAGGCGTCAATGGCCTGGCAGGTGACGGTCAGCAGGCTGCCCGCGGTGCCCGCCACGGGGGTCGCGGTCGAGTTGGCGCCGCCAGCCGCCGGTGCCACCACGCTGGTCGGCGCGGTCTGGCTGAGGGCGCTGCCGCCGAGGGTGGCCGTGATGGTGTCGGTCCCGGCGACCGTCGGTGTGTAGCTGGCGGTGTAGGTGCCGTTGCCGAGATCGGTCACGGCCGGCACCGTCGCGTTGGGGCCGCTGACCGTGATCACTGCCACCGGTCCGCCGCCATCGCACAAGGTGCCGCCGGTGTCGCGGCCGGTGAGCGTGATGCTGGTGGCCTGCCCGGCCACCCCGGACGGCACCGCCAGGGTGCTGGTGGTGTGGTGCGGCAGGCCGGGGGAGACCACGCTATCGAACGGTGAGCCGGTGATCGCCAGGCCGCCAATCGCCACGGCGATCTGGTCGGTGCCCAGGTTGGCCGGCGTGTAGCTCGCGGTGTAGCTGCCGTTGGCGTGGTCGGTGACTGTTGCGGTGGCGCTGTTGGCACCGCTGATCTGCACCACCACGCTGTTGCCACCGGCGGTCAAGGCATTGCCGAACTGGTCTTTGGCGGTCACCGCCACCTGAGTCACCAGTCCGCGGCGACCGTCCGGCACCACCGCCGTGGTGCCCAGCGCCGAGGCGGGCCCGGGGCCGGCGTCGAACGGATTCGAGTTGACCGGCGCCAGGCTGCCCGAGCTGGCACGCAAGCGGTGGCTACTGCCGGCCAGCGTGACGTAAACGTTGTCGAAGGTCGCCACGCCGTCGACGCTGGTGACGGTGGTGGTGCCGTCGACCCGCGTCGGGTTGCCCAGCAGCTCCAGGCTGACGGCGCTGCTCTGCAGCGCCAGCCGCCCGCCGCTGTCGCGCAGCTCGATTTGGAGGGGCGTGCCGAAGACTGTGCCAGCCGCGATGTTGCTGGGGTGGGTCGTCCAGACCAGTTGCACGGCCTCACCGCTGACCGGCCAGTTCGGCGAGAACTCCGAGGTGCCGACGCTGTGGGTCGCTGTGGCGCAGATCGAGTCTCCTGCGGCCAGCCCACTGACCGGCAGGCTGAACCGGAATCGACTGGTCGTGTCGCCGCCGGGGAACTTGCCGTTGACGGGACTGGTGTAGGCGCTGGCGGTGGCGTCGTTGTCATCGCCCGAACCCTCGACGGCACGCCCCAAGAAGGTCTTCCCAAGGCCCGGCTCGACCGCCGCGTTGGCGCTCTTGAAGAACTCCACGGTGGTCCCGGGCCGGCTCCAGCCGGCCACCTCCAGGTTGCCACCAATCACCGACGCCCGTTCGATCACCGGGAAGTTGAGGATCTCGTTGGGCCCGGTGTCGGCGTCGCCGGCGTCGTTGGGCGTGAAGCCGCTGCCGCCCAGATCGATGCCGATCGGGCAGTTCCAGATGCTGTTGCCCTGGACCTGCGCCGTGGGATTCGGGATGCCCGCCACGACGATGCCGATCTGCGTGAAGTTGGCCAGCAAGTTGCCGGCGCCAGCGGCCGTGCCGCCAATCGTCGAAGGGGCAGTCGTCAGCGCGACGATGCCGACTTGCCGCGCGGCGCTGATGGAGGTGACGCCATCCGGGGCGACCCCCAGCCGGTTGCCCTGGACCACGGCCGAGGCGCTGTTGTTCAGATACACCGCCGCCTGCCCGTTGCCGCCGATCACGTTGCCCTGGTTGGCACCCAGACCGCCCAGTTGCAGATTGGTCCCGGCGGCATAGACGGCGTTCACGGCAGACAGGCCATAGGCGCCAAAGGTGCCGGTGACGTCGGTATCCAGATAGCAGCCCTGGATGGTGGTGGCGTCGGCCACGTTGAGAATGTCGAAGCAGTAGGCGCTGAAACGGTTCAGGCAGAGGCCCAGCACCGTGACGCGGTCGCCGTAGATCCCCAGCGCCACCCCGGTGGGGGCCGACGGTTCGCTGGTCACCTCAATCAGGGGCGCCGCGGCGTAGCCAGCCTGGCTGGTACCATCGATGGTCAGGTCATCGCCGAGGCCAATCGCCGAGAGCAGCTTGATGGTGTATGGTGCCGGGCCGGCCAGATTGAAGACCACCCGGTCCGTGGTGCCGGTGGAGTTGGCGTCGTTGACCGCCTGGCGCAGCGACCCGGCACCGCTGTCGGAAGTGTTGGTGACCGTGAAGTCGGCCGCTCGCAGCCAGGCGGGGGAGAGCAGCAGAGCAAGCAGCAGGTGGCGCCTCATGCGGACCTCCGGGGACTCGGCCCCAGGCAGCCGCTGCCGTGCGTCGCACGTCACGCGCTGCTCCGAGCAGTCTGAGTCCCGAGCGGCCGAAAAGTAACGCCGGGCGGGCTAGGGCTGGCGGACCACCTCGTGCTTCACGCTGGTCTCGTTGCCGGCCGCATCGCGCAGCCGGATCTCCAAGGTGTGCTTGCCGACCGGCACTGGCACAGTCCGTAGCGCGACGGTCTCCAAGGCGCTGTCCAACAGGCCGTCAGTCGCCCGACCGGGCAGCCAGGGGTCCTGGTTGAGGCGCCAATCGACCGCCCGCAGCAGCAGGTTGTCCCTGGCGGCGGCCTGCCAGATCAAACGATCCGCGGTCGCGTTCCAGGTCGGCTGCGCCGGGCTGAGGGTCGGGGCGGTGTTGTCGATCAGCAGCAGATCGCTGAGCAGCGTCGTGACCAGCGGCTGGTCGGGATTCGCGACGCCATCGTCGACGACCAGCCGCAAGCGGTAGCGCCCGTCCGGCAGCTTGCTGGTGTCCACCTCCAGCTTGCCGCTGCTGGCGGTGCAGGGCGGCGCCAGCGTCTGCCACTCCTGGCTGTCCTCGGCGCGCGCCGCGATGGTCACCAGCGGGTTGTCGCCGTTCGGGTCGCTGACTTTGAACTTGACGCTCTGCTTGCCCCGCCAGGCGTCGCCCAACACCGGCGCTTCCAGACTGATCTGCGGCGCGACATTGAGCAGGCTGTACCAGATCCGGACGCTCTCGACGACCGGACTGCCGACCTTGGCGGTGGTCAGCGTCAGCCGGTACTGCAGGAACCGGGCCGGCGGGCTATGCACCGCGTCGACCGCGGCGACCCACGGGCTCCAGTCGTCGCCGGGCCGGATCGTGTTGCCGCTACGCGTCTCGACCTGCACGGCGCCGCCCTCGGGCAGTTGCCGCTGCACCTCGACCGCGCCATAGGCCGCCACGCCGCCGCCGTCGAGCACCGCCGACTCGTAGGTCCCGGCCGGTGCGAAGGGCTGGGTCAACCGCCAGACCTGCGCCGGGTTGGCGGTGGCGGCCAGCAGACTGCCGTCGGGTGCCGGCGCCAGCGCGGTGAAGGCGAAGACCGCACTGGTGAAGGCCTGGCGCCGCCGGCCGCCGCCCGGTTCGACCATCCAGAGCGCCGCTGGCCCCTGGGGCTGTTTGGCGCGCACGGCCACCAGCACGCCCGCCTGCGAGGGCAGTAGCGCCAGGATCACCGGACCGTCGAACGGCGCGTCGGCCTTCAGTCGCCCGTCCGGCCGCACCGTCACCAGCAGCGGGCCGTCACCGAACAGCACGTTGCCGTCGGGCAGCACCGCCAGGGCGCTGATCGGCGTCGCGGTCATCGCCAGCGTGGTGACCGGGTGCTGCCGCCACCGCACCACGAAGCCCGGCGCGCCGCCGGCCACCACCAGCGACCCGTCGGGAGCCGGCCGCACCGCCAGGACATGCCCGGCATCGGCGTCCCACAGCGTGCTGACCTGGCCGCCAGCGATTCGCAGCAGCTTGCCCGGTGCGCCGGCCGCCGCCAGGGCGCCGTCGGGGGTCGGCAGGAGCTGCCAGACGTAGGCACAGCCGGTCTTGGCCACCTGACTGACCTGCCCATCGGGAGCCAGCCGCCAGACCACACCGTCGGGCGCCGAGGCGAACCAGATGCCGTCGGCGCGCACGGCGACGGCGGTGATCACCGGCGCCGCGACCTGCGCGACGACCTTGCTCTGACCGTCGGGGGCCACCCGGTAGAGCTGCCCGCCGTTGCCCGAGCCGGCGTAGACGGTGCCGTCGGGCGCCGCCGCGACCGCCCAGAAGGCCGGCTCGTCGGCGGTCAGCAGGCGCTTCGTGCCGCAGCCCAGGGCCACCGCGCCGTCGGCCACCACGCTGGTGTCGTGGAGCGTGCCGGGCAGGAAGTCCTTGGCGCTGTTGTGGACGAACACCCGCGCCGTGCGCGTGCTGTCGTCGGCCTTGGCCTCGCCGGCCGGCGCCGCGGGGGCGCCGGCCGGGCTCGGTGCGACCGGCGCCGGGCCGCTGGCGGCGCTGCCGACGGTTGGCCCGAGCGGCCGCCCGGGGCCACCCTGCAAAGGCTCCAGCCAGCTCAGCTCGTCGCCAGGCGGGGCCACGCCGCAGGCCGTCAGGAGCCACTCCGGGGCCCGCCAGGCGGCGGTCTCCCAGGTCGGCAGGCCCGGCCAGACCTGCACCGCGTTCGGCTGCGCCGCGCCGCCTTCGGCCGGCGGGTCGCCAATCGTGAGGTTGGACGAGGCGCTGTTCAGGATCACCAGGTCACTCGGCAGCACCAGCCGCAGCATCGTCTGGCCGCGCTGCAGATCGGTCGTGCTGGCGCTGCTCAGCAGGTCGTCGGCGAAGGGCGGCGGGATCGGGAAGGTCTCCCCGCGCACCGCCAGGTCGGTCTGCGGCAGCGCCAGAATGGCGACCAGCGAGCGGTTGTCGGCATCGCTGGCGGCGAACCGGGCGAGGTACTGCGCGCTGTTGGCCGGCGGCGCATCGAGGATCTTCAGTTGGTTGCGAATCGCCGGCTCCCCGGCCCCGCCGCTGATCATCAGGCGGGCTTTGCCGGCCTGCGCTTTGCGCGGCACGGTCAACGGCACGGTCACCCGCTGCACCGCCCCGTCGGCGCGGCGCCGCAGATCCAGGGCGACCTGCACCGTCTCGCCGGGCTCGACCACCGCCCGGTCGACATAGGCCCGCGCAATGACCCCGGTCTGGTCGCCGCGGCGCAAGGTGATCGCGACCTTCAGGCCGGCCAACTGCTGCTCCCGGAAGGGGTTGTTGACCACCGTCATGATGCTCTGCTGCAGGTCCACCAGGCTCTGCTGCGGGGCGTTCAGCAGCCCCTCCTCACGCCGGCTGAGGACCGTGCCGTCGCGCAGCACGACCTCGCAGCGGGTGCTGAACATCGCCTCGCGCTCGGTGCCGATCCAGGTGCTGGCGGCGTCCATCGCCATTCCGAGGGCCAGTCCGGGCGCCAGCAGGTCGTCGTCGGCCAGCCGCACGTTGACCTGCCGTTGGGTCCCGGTGTCGGCGTCGGTCAGGGCAATCGTCAACGGGATCGTCGCCGGCGCCGGGCCCAGCGTGCCGGCCACGGCGTAATGCCCGTCCTGGGTCAGCGTGCCAACCGGCGCCAGCGCCAGGCCGATCTTGAACGACCGCGTGTAGGTCGTCACGAAGTCGAGTACCGCCGCGCTGCAGAGCGGCAGCGCCACGCGGTTGCGTTGCATCATCGGGTGACCGAACCCCAGGATGCGGTTGCCGTCGCGCCAGGTGACGGTGCCGATCGCCGCCGCCGAGACATCGCCGCTGGCCAGCTCGACGGCCATCGCCGCGCCGGGGACCAGGTCCGGCCCGGCGGTACCGCCGCCGCCGCCGGGGCCCTGCACCGGCTGCAAGCCGTAGGGTGCCAGCAGCGCGGTCAAGGCCCGCAGGCCACCGGCGCCCAGGCCGCTGACCATCAAGGGTGTCTGCAACGGCACCACGCCCAGCTCGCCCGCCACGGTCGGGCGGGGCTCGCCCGGCGCGCCGACCCGCACCCGGTCGTACCGCCGACCGGCCACCGTCACCCCGGCGGCCCGCTGCGGCAGCCGGGCGCTGCGCGCCGCCGGCAGGGGCTTGTTGCTGTCGTCCAGGACGCGCAGCATCTGCTGGATCGGCTGGATGAAGAAGACCGGCTCCATCGCGGCGCTGGTCGCAAACGCCGCGGCGCCGACCAGCTTGTCGTCGACGTAGATCGGGCTGCCGCTCATGCCGGCCAGGATGCCGCCGCCGCGGGCCAGCAGCGGGCCGCTGGTGACCCGCGCCAGGATCCAGTCGCCGTCGAAGTCGGCCTGCGGCAGCACTCCCAGAATCTCGACGTCGAAGCGTTCGATGGTGGTGCCCTTGAAGACCGTCAGCCCATAGGCGTGCTGACCGGCGCGGAGCGCTTCGCAGGGCAGCAGCTCGACGGCGTGCAGGGGCAGGGTCAGGAGGGTGCAGAGCAGCAGCGTGAGACGCATCAGCAGGCCTTTCGATGTTCCAGAAAGGTGAGGACTGCGGCGGTCGTCGGCAAGGCTGGCAGGGCACCGACTTGCAGCGTCGCCAGCGCCCCGGCGGCATTGGCGTAGCGCAGCAGGTCGGCCAGCTCCGCCGCGGTCAGGCTCTCCAGCACGCGACCGACCAGCCGGCTGAGCAGCGCGGCCACGAAAGCGTCGCCAGCGCCGAGGGTGTCGACCGCCTCGACCGCAAAGCCCGCGGCGGCGGCGCGCTGCGTGGCGGTCGCCGCGACCGCGCCGGCCGCGCCACGCGTGATCACCGCCAGCCGCGGCCCGGCCGCCAGCAGCCGCGCCAGCGCCAGGTCCAGGTCGGTCGTGCCGCAGACCACCGCCAACTCCTCGTCGGCGACCTTGACCACATCGCTCAGCGCCAGCAGCGCGGCGAACTGCGCTGGCGCGGCGCCGGCCTCGTCCCACAGCGCGGGGCGCCAGTTCGGGTCGAAGCTGACCAGGGCGCCGGCCTGCCGGGCCAGCCGCGCCGCGGCGATCGTCGCCGCGCGGGCCGGCTCCCGACTGAGGCTGACGCTGCAACAGTGGAACAGCCGCAGGCCAGTGAACCAGGCCGGGTCGAGGTCCTGGGGGCTCAACTGCGCGTCGGCCCCGGGGTGTCGCCAGAAGGCGATGTCCTTCAAACCGTCGGCGCGGGTGGCCACAAAGGCCAGGGTGGTGCGCGCGGTCGGGTGCCGCCGCAGGCCGCGCAGGTCGACTCCCTCGGCCGCCAGCACCGCCGCCAGACCTGCGCCGAAGGGGTCCTGGCCAACACAACCGCAGAACCCACTGCGCAGCCCGAGCCGTTGCAGCCCCACCGCGACATTGGCCGGCGCCCCGCCCGGCGCCTTGGTGAAGCTCCGCGCCGCAGCCAGCGGCAGGTCGGGATCGGGTGACACCAGGTCGACCAGTAACTCGCCCAGCGCCAGGGCTTCCATCGGCGGCTCCGACGGCCAGTTCCCACCGCCGCGCCACCCTCCTGCCTTGCTGCGGCGCGCCAGCCCGCGTATCATGGCAGCATGATGCGACGATGCTGGCTGCTGCTGCTCGTCGGCAGCGCCGTCGGCGGGGCCGAGCAGGACTGGCCGGTCCGCTACCGCTGGACCGCTGGCGAAGCCCTGACCTACGAGACCCGGACCACCATCAGCGGCCGGTTGACCCTCAAGACCGGCACGGCCGCGCCGCGGGTCTTGCCGGTCGGGCTGGAAGTCACCGAACGGGTCGGCTGGCTGGTCGCCGCCACCCGCGACGATGGCGGCGCGGTCCTGCAGGTCGCCCTGACCGCGTTGACCGTGGCCACCACCGGCGTCGGCGGCGGGCAGCAGTTCCGGCTGGCGCTGACCCCGCAGACGGCCCGGGTGCAGCAGGGCGAGCGGGTCTGGGAGCTGGCCCGGCCGGCGGCGGGGCAGGCCCTGCCGACCGAGCCGCTGTTCGGCGAGTTCCGGCCGGCCGACGCGCTGGCGCTGGGGCAGCCGCTGAAGCTGACCGTCAGCCAGGGCGGCCAGGTGCTCAGCCGGGAGGGCAAGGGCTGGCGCGAGCGGCTCGCCGGGGTGCCCGTGGTCGGCCCCTATGCGCCGCTGCTGCAGCCCTTCGGCGAGGTGTTGCCCGAGCTGCCGGGCAAGCCCCTGCCGGCCGGGCAGGAGTGGGCCCAGGACCGTCAGGTGCCGCTGCCCGGGAGCGCCGAGACCTATCCCCTGGTGCTGCACTTCCTGCTGGGCGGGGCCGAGACGATTGGGCCCTACGACACGGTGCGCATCGAGTTCGAAGCCGATGCCCGGACCGGCGACCGGCCGTTGCAGTTCGCCCTGGCGCCCGGCGCCCCGGTGGCCCTGAACCTGAGCAGCCTGACCCACGAGGTGCGCGGCCGGCTCTCGCTGGACCCGCAGCGGGGCCGGTTGGTCGAGCAGACCTTCCGCGCCCTGGTGCGGTCAACCGCCGAGTCGACCGAGCTGCAGGTCGAAGCCGACCTCGACCTCCGCGCCACGATGCTCTTGCTGAGCGCCGAGAGCGACCCGGCCCCGGCCGCCGGTTAGCGGCGGATCTCCCAGACCAGGTGCGCCAGCTCCGGCAGCAGCAACTGCTCGAGCGCCAGCCGCACGGCGTTGGTCGATCCGGGTAGACTGACCAGGAACTTGCCCCGGCAGACGCCGGCGGTGGCCCGACTCAGCATCGCGGCGGCGCCGACCTGTTCCCAACTGAGCATCCGAAACAACTCCCCGAAGCCAGGAAGTGTCTTTTCCAGGAGGGCGGCGACGACATCGTAGGTGCGGTCGCGGCTGGCGATCCCGGTGCCGCCGTTGAGGATGATCGCATCCAGGTCGGCGCGGTCCAGCCAGGACTGCAAAAGGGGTTCGATCTGGGCCGGCTCGTCGGGTACGATGGCGTAGGCGTTGATGGCGTGCCCGGCGGCGCTGAACTGCTCCCGCAGCAGGCCGCCGCTGCGGTCGGTGGCGGGGGTCCGCGTGTCGCTGACGGTGATCACGCCGAGTCCCAGCAGCGCCTCGTCGGCGGCGGCACGGTGCTGGTCAACCGATCGGGGGGTCTCCAAACCGGGGCTCCGCTCCCGCCGTGGCGGCGGGGATGCAGCAGACTGTGGCGCGGGAGTCATGATTTGTTCAGGCGGGGGACGGCCCGGATGCGGCAGGACAGCAGTACCAACTGGTGCGGAAATGATCGCCAGACCTGGGGGCAGGTGTGGTATACACCTGGGTATGGCCCCCCGAGCGCCCGCTCTGGCTGGTGGAGAGGACCGATGACTGCGACGCGTCGGCTGCGACCGCGAGGCTCAACCCTCGTCGAGATGGGTGTCGCGCTGCCCGTCTTTCTGCTGCTGGTGTTCGGCGTCTTCACGCTGGGCACGGTCTACAGCCAGCAGATGGCCATCAACACCGCCGCCCGGGACGGCGCGCGGCTGGCCGCCGTCGGCCACCCCGACGACGTGATCCTGAACCAGGTCTACCGCATCACGCCCAACCTCAACCACGACCGCTCGCGGTTCCAAGTCGCGATCCTGCGGGCTGAGAATGGGGTCACGGTCCATATCGAGTACATCGTGAAGGTCGGGATGCCGGTGCTCAGCATCCTCTTTGACAACAAGAAGCTCGTGGCGCGGGCCGAGCACTACTACGAGACCGACTTCGTCCAGCGTTAGCTTGGCTGGATTGCGAGCCGGGACCGCGCCAGAGGCCACCAGGTGCTTACCATGAACAGGCTTAGGCAGCGACGTCGGGCAGGCCAGACCATCGTCTTGTTGGCGCTGGTGCTGGGCATCTTGATGATCATGGCGGCGCTGGTGATCGACGTCGGGTCGACTCACCGCGTCCGCACCGAAACGCAGTACGTCTCGGACGCCGGCGCCCTGGCCGGGATCGCCGAGCTGCTCAACAGCCGGGACGTCAATGCCGCCCGGACCAAGGCCCTGGAGGTCTGTCGCCTGAACGGCTACAGCGTCGGCAGCAACGGCGTGACGATGATCATCGCGCGGGCCTTCAACCACAACGCCTGGCCGGAAGAGGATCCCTCCAAGATCGATGTCGCCGACTCCGACCGCTACGAGGTGACGATCCACCGCGAGCTGCCGCAGTACATCGCCAACATCATCGGGATCGGCCGCACCGGCACGATTCAGGGCGCCGTCGCGGCGATCATCGGCTCGGTGCCGATCGATGCCGCGCTGGGCAGCCTGCTCGGCCTGCCGGACGAGGCCAACCTCTCGCAGTTCGGGCCCGACGCGCCCTACACCTTTGGTGACGCCTATTCCACCAAGCGGCTCGACAACGGGGCGCCCAATCCGCGCTACGACCCGCTCGGTTACATCTACGACCTGGCCGTGCCCGACGACCTGCAGTCCAGCACCGGCTCCGCCTTTGTGCGCGTCGAGATCTTCGACCCGGACACCATCAACCGCGGGACGCACGTTGCGAAGCAGCCGTCGCAGTTGACTTACGGCGCCGACCGCAGCGAGCCGAGCGGCGGCGGGATGGACGAAATCCGCGCCACCCCGCCGAACGGCAACGCCGACACCAATCCGGCGCAGTTTCCGACCCGCTCGACGCAGACCGACTTCACGCTGGTCGACCGCAACGGCCAGGTGATCGCCACGGCCAGCTACGGCCCCACCGGCAACACGCCGTTCTGGACGATCCGCCAGGCCCCGGCCAGCGATGCGCTGAACAACGCCAGCCACGCCGATCCGGCCCAGGCGCAGATCGCCACCGACCTGAAGTGGATCACCCCGCAGGGCTTCGAGTTCGATACGCGGCTCCACCCGCGGCCCTACAACATGCGCGTCAAGACCATCTCGGGCTCTTCCGAGAACGGCTACATGCTGCGGGTTGGCGCGCAGCGCGCCAGCGGCGTGGTCTACGATCCGGTGACCCACGGCACCACGGCGAGTTCGTCGATCGCGGTCTACGCCCGCGGCAAGGTGCCGATCAACTTCCGCACCTCCGACGTCAGCAAGATCCCAATCGGCAACGTGCCCTCCTCGGCGAAGCAGGTGATCGTCACCAACTTCGACGCCGACGTCGGTTCGCAGTCGGTGAAGTTCTCGATGTCGAGTTTCGACAGCAGCTCGGGGCAGGGCAAGTACCCGGTGCTCTGGCCGGCCCCACCGAGCGCCAGCGGCAGCAACGTGGTGACGGACACCAACGGCTCGAAGTACTACACCAACGTCCCCGGCACGCTGTCACCGAACGGGGAGTTCCGGACCGACACCATCGACATCCCCCAGACCGTCGCGGTGCCGCAGACCGACGGCAACGGCAACCTGTTGCTGAACGGCGCCGGCCGCGTGGTGGTGGTCGACACGCGCCCGTTCGAAGGTGCCGATCTGGAGATTTCGTACACCTCCGGGCAGTACGACACCTCGGTCTGGGAGTGCAGCTTCATCGGCCCGCCCGGCGGCGGTCAGCAGCGGATCGTGTTGATCCGGTAGGAGTCCCACCATGCGTGCAGCACGCCGGCGTCGTGGCCAGGCGGTCCTCGAAACCACCGTCGTGGCGATGTTCCTGGTGATCCTGGTGCTTGGGATCATCGGCTTGGGGACCATCCTGAGCGCCAGCATCCGGCTCGAGACCGCGGCCCGCGAAGGCGCCCGCATCGCCACCGAGGGCGGCGACAACACCAACATCTGCAACAAGGTGCTGCTCAACCTCGGGCGCAACAACGATGTCAACCAGGTGCCCGGCACCGTGGCGATCTCGATCTACCCGAACGACATCACGCAGCGCACCTTCAACAGCCAGGTGAAGGTCGAGGTCTGGTGGAAGTACCCGATCCCCGTCGCGATGTTCAACATCCTGGTGAAGGAACGGATGCTCTACGCGCGGAAGGTCATGGTGGTGACCCACGCCGCGAACTAGACCGCCCGGGCGGCTGGCGCGGGCCAGCATGTGACAGCGGCTGAACCGCGCCGCAGAGGTGGCAGGCGACCGAGACGATGGCTTCTGGGGGTACCCGGCGCAGGAATCCGCTGTTCATCATCTCGTCGATCGGGCTGTTCCTGTTCGGACTGGCCGCGCTCACCACCAGCCTCAAGGCGCGCTTCACGGCCACCGTGCGCCCCCCGGAAGCGCGGCAACTGTGGGAGCAGGGCTACCAGTCGATTTACTCCACCAGCGTGCCCAAGGGCCCGTCGCAGTGGGTTGTCGTCAGCAAGACCCGGCTCAACGCGGGCGACTCGATCCTGCGCGAGTTCGTCGAGTTGCGCTCCGCCCAGTGGGTCGTCGAGCGCTTCCCCAGTTTCAAGCTGCCGTCGGCGGGCACCGACTCCGACCAGCCCCTGGTGAGCGGGTTCTACGAGCGCGTCGAAGACGTCGAGGAGAAGTACGTCGCCGTCGACGTCGAGGCCGAGACCCCCTTGGCGCTGCCGATGGTGATGGGCCGCAACCCCTTCGCCAACCCCTCCGACGAAGCCCGCCGCGACCGGATCACGATCGCCGTCCCGCCCGGCGCCGGACTCTATCCGCTGCTGCAGCCGGGTGACCGCCTCAACGTCTTCGTGGTCGCCGAGGAAGAGGCCCTGCTGGCGACGATGCGCAGCGTGCGGGTGGTGGCGGTCAACAACATCGTCGTCAAGGGCTCGGGGATCCTCACGGCCGCCGAAGAGGCCAAGGTCTCGGCCGTGCAGGAGGCCGCCCGCCGCAAGAAGCAGCAGATCGAGGCGCAGGCCCAGCAGCAGGGCGAGCAGGCCAAGGCCGACGAGGCCCAGCCGGACGACGAGCCGGCCAAAGAGGACGATCCGGCCAAGCAGGACGAGGCCACCAAGGACCAGCCGGCCGACGAGGCAGCCGAGGAAAAGGGCGACACCGGGGGAGTCGACGAGCAGAACCTCCCGAAGGGCACCTTCAAGGTCGGCCGCAAGTTCGACGGCAAGAGCCTCACCCTGCAGGTCACCCGCGAGGAGGCGGCGCTCTTGGCGATGAGCCAAACGCTGCCCGCCGTGCGCCTCGATTTTGCCCTGCTGCCGCGCCGCTGAGGGCGTTCGCAGGGGGCTGCCTCTCGTCGAGTCCGCCAGTCGCCGGCATAATGTCGTTGGCGAGCTGCGGCCCGCCGGGAGAAGTCGATGGCGGACAACACGGCAGCGGTGGCAGCGGTCGAGGCGGCCGGGGCAGCGGGACGGCTGCGGCCGGCGGCGGTGGACAACCTGATCCTCTGGCTGACCGGGTCCGCCTTCGAGGCCTGGCGGGCGGAGGTCACCGCGGCAGTCACCGCCGCCGACTGGGACGAACTCGACGACGCCTTCGGCCAGGTGATCCCCTTCGGCACCGCCGGCCGCCGCGGCCGGGAGGGGCTGGGGCCGAACCGGCTGAACGCCCGGACCATCGCCGAAAGCGCGGCCGGTCTGGCCGACTGGGTCCGCGCCGCCCACCCCGGCACCGCGCCGACCTGCGTGGTGGCCTACGACAGCCGCCGCCACAGCGCCGCTTACGGCCGCCTGTGCGCCGAGGTGCTGGCTGCGCGCGGCGTGCAGGTGGCGCTGTTCGACGGCCCGCGGGCGACGCCGATGCTGGCCTACACCGTGCTGGCCCAGGGCGCCCAATGCGGGGTGATGATCACCGCCAGCCACAACCCGCCGGCCGACAACGGGATCAAGGCTTACGGGGCCTCGGGGGGACAGGTCGTGCCACCCGATGACCAGCACATCATCGACTGCGTCAACGCCGTCAGCCACGACGAGATCGAGCGGGAGGACCTCGACGCGGCGCTGGCGGAGGGGCGCGCGGTGCTGCTGGGGCAGGAGGCCGACGCGGCCTACTGGCGCTACGTCGCGGGGCAGGCGATCAGCAACGAGCGCGACTGCCGGCTGGTCTACAGCCCGCTCCAGGGCGTTGGCGGGCGCTGCGTGTTGCCGGTGCTCGAACGCGCCGGCTTCCGCGACGTGCAGGTGGTCGCGGCGCAGGCCGCACCGAGCAGTGAGTTCGAGAACGTCGCCAACCAGGTTGCCAACCCCGAGGTGCCGACGGCGATGGGCGAGGTGCTGGCGCTCTGCCGCGCCACCGATGCCGACGCCGGCATCGCCAGCGACCCCGACGCCGACCGGATCGGTTTCGTCGCCCGCGACCCGGACGTCGAGGGCGGCTACCGCTTCTTCAACGGCAACCAGATCGGCGTACTGGTGACCTGGTTCGCCTGCGACGCGATGGCCCGCGAGGGCAGCCTGCCGGCCGACCCGGTGGTGCTGAAGACCGCCGTCACCACGGAGCTGATCCCGAAGATTGCGAAGCACTACGGTGTCGCCTGCCGCGGCGCGCTGCCCGTCGGCTTCCGCTGGTTCGGCGAGGTGCTGCAGCACCAGCTCCGCGCCGAGCAGTTGATCGCCGCCATCGAAGAGAGCCACGGCATCAACCGTGGGGGCCTGGTGCGCGACAAGGACGCTGCTTCGGCGGCGCTGGCGCTGGCCGAGCTGACGGCGCACCTGAAGGCCGCCGGCCGCACCGTGACCGCGCTGCTGGACGACCTCTACCGCCAGTTCGGCTACCACGGCGAGGTGCTCCACAACGTGGTGCAGCCGAAGCGTGCCGCGATCGACGCCATCTTGGCGGCCCTCCGCGCCAACCCGCCCGCGCTGCTTGGCGGCCTGGCGGTGCAAGAAACCGAAGACCGCCTGGCCGGCGACTACCTCAACCCGGTGACCGGCCAACCGGTGATCGAGAACTTCCTGATCTACCGCCTCGGCGGCGACGACCTGCTGGACGAGGTGAAGGTGGCGATCCGCCCGAGCGGCACCGAGCCGAAGATGAAGGTCTACGTGCAGGGCGTCGCCCCGGTGCCGCCCGGGGGCGACCTGGCGGCGATCCGGCGGGCCACCGACGAGCTGCTGGCCAGCCTGCCGGCGGCGCTGCTGGCGGTGGCCGGCGTCTGACCGGCGAGTCGACCCGACGGGCTGTAATGCCGCGGAGAGGAGTTTCCACATGAGGTCGGGAGGTCTGGCGACGATGACCGACCACGAGCTGGTGGAAGCCGTCCGCGACGGCGAGGTGGAGGCCTTTGCGGTGTTGGTCGACCGGTACAAGGACCGGGTGGTGGCGGCTGCCTACCACCTCACCGGCGACCGCGACGCCGCCGAGGACCTCGCCCAGGACACCTTCGAGGCGGCCTTCCGGCAGATCCGCGGCTTGCGCGACCCGAGTCGCGTTGGCGCCTGGCTGCACGGCATCGCGCAGCGGTTGTGCTACAAGCATCTCCGCCGCGCGGCGCGGACCACCGAGCTCGATGGCGAGAAGCTGGACCTCCTGCCGGCGCCGCCCGACAAGATCGACGAGCCGGGCGAGCTGTGCGGGCTGCTCAACCAACTGCCCGACCAGTACCGCCAGGTCTTGGCGGCGCGCTATCTTGAAGACCTCGAGTACGAGGAGATCGCGGCCCTGCTGGGCACCACGGTCAACAACGTCCGCGTGCGTTGTCACCGCGCCAAGAACAAGCTCCGCGAGCTGTTCGAGACGCTCGGCGACAGCGCCGGCCGGATGCTCCGCGTGGTGGCCCGCTGAGCGCCGCCGGGTAAGGAGTCGGTCGTGAACGGCGAATGGCGGGATCGACTGCTGGGGTACGACGATCGCCACCTCGATGCTGGCGAGCGCGAGGAGCTGGAGCGGCTGCTCGACAGCGAACCGCAGGCCCGCGAGTTCCTGGCCGCCTTGCGCGCCGACCGGGACCGCTTCCGGGAGGCGTACGGCAGCATCCAGGCCCGGCCGGGCTTCACCGCGGCGGTGATGCAGCGTCTGCCGCAACGCCAGCCGCGCTGGCTGCCGATTCCACGCCTCTTGGAGGTCCTCGCGGCCGGGTTGATGGTGTTCGTGCTGGCGACTCTGATCTCGCCAGCCCGCCGGGCCGAGCAGCAGCGGTTGCTGGTCTGCCAGCGCGAGGTCCGCGACCTGAGTCGGGCATTCCTGAGCTACACCGAGGACTTCGACGGGCGGCTGCCCGACTCCCAGCGCTGGGTGCAGCAGGTCGCGGAGTACCGCCAGACGCCCACCGCGGCGCACTGCCCGGCCGACCCGCGGCCCGACGTCGCGGTCAGCTACGCGATGCCGGTCGGCCTGTCGGCCGCCGACGTGGCCCGCCTGAGGCCGCCCCAGTCGCAGGTCCTGCTGTTCGATGCCAACGGCCTCTTCCCCGCCCCGCGCCACGACCGCGCCGCCAACTTCGGCTTCCTCGACGGTTCCGTGCGCACCCTCAGCGAGGGCGAAGCGCAGGTCGTCGGCTGGGAGCCCTGACCGCCGCGCGGCTGTTTCACGTGAAACAGGCCCGGCGATCCCTGGCGGGTCGGGATGTTTCACGTGAAACAGGCCGCCCACGCCGGTCCGCTGGCCGCCGCGGCGGCTGACAAGCGGCACCTCCTCGGCTATAATGCGGCTGCACAGGTGTTTCGATGCGCTGTCCGGTGATGCAGCAGGAGTGGCAACGACGGCAGACGCAGCGCTCGCTGATGGCGCTGCTGGGGCTGCTGGCGTTGGTCACGACTGCTTCCGGCGAGGTGCTCTGGGTGCCGGTGGCCCCGACCGTCGCGACCAGCAGCAGTCTCAGCGCGGGACAGCAGTTGGTCGAGCCGATCGCCCGGCCGACCGTCGCCCGGCGCTCGTCGGCCCGGTACTGGCGGCAGTTGGCCCCCGCTGCCGACACCCAGGCCCGGCTGCGACTGACGCAACACCGCGACGCCGCGCCGCGCCAATCAGCCGACCTCGCCTGGCTGGCCCGCTTCCGACGTCCTCCCACGGCCTGACAACGCTCGCCTCGGTGTGCTGTTGTCACTGCTCTGGAAGGATCCCCCATGTCGACGGACTCTCGTCCGCGTAAGTCGTTCTGGCAGGCGCTCTGGTCGTTGTTCGACCCCAACGAGCGCTATCTCCGGGGCATCAGCCCCCAGGTCACCGCCATCGCCGCGCTCGAAGCGGAGTTCGAGCAGCTCTCGCAGCAGGACCTGCGCGATCGCCTGCTGCGGATTCGCGCCCGCGTCGAGGAGACCCGCAAGAACACGCTGGCGCAGCAGGCCACGCTGCCGCCGGCCGAGGACTCCGACGCTCGGCGGAAGCGGCAGAAGGACCTGATCGCAGCCGAAAAGGCGGTCCTCGACGCGGCCCTGCCCGAGGTCTTCGCGGCAGTCCGCGAGGCGGCCAAGCGCACCCTTTCGATGCGCCACTTCGATGTGCAGATCCTCGGCGGGATCGTGCTGCACGAGGGGCGGATCGCCGAGATGAAGACCGGTGAGGGCAAGACCCTCACGGCGACCTGCCCGCTGGTGCTCAACGCCCTGGCCGGCCGCGGGGCGCATGTCGTCACCGTCAACGACTACCTCGCCCGGCGCGACGCCGAGTGGATGGGCAAGATCTACCGCTACCTGGGGCTGACGGTCGGCGTGATCCAGCACGACCTCAGCCGGGAGGAGCGGCAGCACGCCTACGGCTGCGACATCACCTACATCACCAACCACGAGATCGGCTTCGACTACCTGCGCGACCACTCCTCGGCCTGGCGGCCCGAACACCTCGTGATCCGCGAGCTGCATTACGCGATCATCGACGAGGTCGACAGCATTCTGATCGACGAGGCGCGCGTCCCGCTGATCATCGCCGGCAACCGCGGCAAGCCGGTCGAGCGGTACCGCAAGATCCAGGAGATCACCGCGCGCCTGCAGCAGGGCGAGTACGACGAGGAGACCCGCGAGGCGACCGGCGACTTCTGGATCGACGAGAAGGCCAAGAACGCCACGATCACCGAAGACGGCCAGCGCAAGGTCGAAATCGCGCTGGGCATCGACAACCTCAACGACAGCGCCCACATCGAGGACATGCACCTGGTCGGCGCCGCGCTGAAGGCCAACTTCTGCTACAAGCGCGATATCGACTACATCGTCGGCCCCGGCGACGGCGGGGTGATCTCGGTGATCATCGTGGACACCTTCACCGGCCGGCCGCAGCCGGGTCGACGCTGGAGCGATGGGCTGCACCAGGCGATCGAGGCCAAGGAAAAGGTGGCGATTCAGGACGAGCAGCAGACCATCGCCACGGTCACCTACCAGAACTTCTTCCTGATGTACCACCGCCTCTCGGGGATGACCGGCACCGCCAAGACCGAGGAACCGGAGTTCGTGGGGATCTACGAGATGCCGGTGGTGGTGGTGCCGACCAACCGGCCGATGCGCCGGACCGAGCATCCGGACATCGTCTACAAGTCGGAGGAGTGGAAGTTCCGAGGGATCTGCTGCGAGATCGTGCAGCTCTTCACGCGCCGCCAGCCGGTGTTGGTGGGGACCCGCTCGGTGGAGACTTCGGAGCGCCTGTCGGCCCGCCTGCGGCCCGACAAGCTGCGCCTGACGCTGCAACTGGCGCTCTTGCAGGCGCATATCATGGAGCACGAGAAGAAGCTCGACAAGGCGCTGCTGGCCAACCTGCGGCAGGTCACCGCGGTGCCCTTGGAGGCGCTCAAGCCGCGCGAGGTGGCCGAGTTCCTGCGGTCGCTGAACCTCGACGGTGAACTCGAAAAGCCGGAGGTCTTCGACCGGTTGCTGGAGATCCTGGAAGTTGAAGACGCCGCGGCGCTGCGCGATGTGTTGCAGCACGGGGTGCCGCATGAAGTGCTCAACGCCCGGCACCATGAGCGCGAGGCGCAGATCGTCGCCCAGGCCGGCCGGCTCGGGGCGGTCACCATCGCCACCAACATGGCCGGCCGCGGGACCGACATCGTGCTCGGCGGCAACCCCGAGCCGGATGTCGAGGACCTGCTGATCCACCGCGGGATCGACCCGAAAAGCCTCCAGGCGACGCTGTTCATGAACCAGGCGCTGAAGGGCGAGTCCGCCGCGGCCGCTGCGATGGCCACCGCACAGGGCGGGCTGCCGCACCCGGTGCAGGCCGAGATCGCCGCCATCCGGGCCGCCTGGCGAAGCGAGCAGGAGGATGTCCTGGCGACCGGCGGCCTGCACATCCTGGGTACCGAGCGGCACGAGAGCCGCCGCATCGACAACCAGTTGCGGGGCCGCTCGGGTCGCCAGGGCGACCCGGGTTCGTCGCGCTTCTATGTCTCGCTGCAAGACGAGCTGATGCGCCTGTTCGGCCCCGAGCGCTGGGGCATGTTGATGAACCAATGGCCCGAAGAGCAGCCGGTCGAGGCCCGGATCATCAGCAAGGCGATGTCGAACGCGCAGCGCAAAGTCGAGAGCCGCAACTTCGACATGCGCAAGAACACGCTCCGCTACGACGACGTGATGAACGTCCAGCGGCTCCACATCTACGCCGAGCGGCGGCGGATCCTGGAGGGGGTCGACCTGCGGCAGACCGTCTCGTCGATGATCGGCGCGATGGTCGAGGAGACCACCAACACCACGGTCGGCAGCGAGAGCCGCGCCGACTGGGCCCTGACCGATCTCTGGAATCAGCTCAACCAGCGCTTCCCGTTGAAGGACCAGGTCCGCTTCGAGGAGCTGCAGGGCCAGTCGCGCGAGAGCCTCGTGGCGCATCTGCGGGCGGCGGCCGAGCGGGCCTACGACGACAAAGAGAACGACTTCGTGCGCAGCGTCGTGAACTACGAGCTGCAGGCCAACATCCACGAAACCCTGCAACAGGTGCCCGACCGGGACGTCGTCTGCCAGGTACTCAACGCCTTCTGGCCGCTCGCCGAGTACCTCCCGGCGCGGCTCAGCGGGCTGCCCGACGGCAAGGTCCCCGAGACGCTGCTGGCGGTCGCCGCGGAGGCCCTCGAGGCGGCGCCGCGGCAGTTCCTGGCGGCGGTTGTCCGCGAGCGGGTCGGCCGGGCGCTGGCCGCGGCGGGCGAGCGGCTGGCGGCCGGCGAGCCGGCCGCCGCGGTGTTGGCCGGCCTGGCGGCGCGCTGGCCGCTGCGGCTGAGCGCCGGCAGCTTGGAGGGCCTGGCCCCCGACGCCGCCATCGCGGTGCTGACCGGCGAGCTGACGGCGGCGCTCGACAAGGACGGCTGGGGCTTCACGACCGCCGCGCTGGGGCGCCACATGGGGGCGCTGGTCGATGAGGTGCTGCCGCGCTGTTGCGATCTGCCGGCTCTGGTGGCGGCCATCGCACGGCTCTGGCCGCTGGGTGAAGGGTTCAGCGTCGAGCAGTTGCAGGCCAGCAACTACGGGGTGATTGCCGACCGGCTGCACCGTCTGGCCGACCAGCGGCTGGCTGGCGGCGGGCAGGCGTTCATCGGCGCCGCCGCCGAGCACCGGCTGCAGGTGGCCTGCGACACGCCAGGCGACCGCGCCAGCAACGTCGGCGAGGTGCTCCCGCGCACCGTCGTGCTGCGTGACATCGACTGGGAGCGCGACCGCGCCGAGCTCGCCGAGCAGCTCTACGACGCGGCCTTCGACCAGGTCATCTTGGAGGCCGTCGAGGCGGCTGCGGTGCAGGCGGCCGAGGCTGCGCACCGGCAGTTGGCCGCCGGCGCCGAGGGTGAGGGCGAGGACGAGGAAGAGCTGGCGGCGGGCGACCTGATCAAGCTCGTCGAGCGCCTGAATGGGCAATGGGCCTTCGGCCAGGCCCTCGACGCCTGGGAACTGGAGCGGGTGCCGGCCGGCGAGGTGCGCCGCGAGCTGTCGATCAAGGTCCGCGACCATGTTCGGATCCGCGGCCGGGCGTTGGTCGCCGAGACGGCCCGGCTGCGCTGGCAGGCGCTGCTGGACGAGGCTGTGACTGCCCACTACAGCGTCGTCGGGGTCTGCGCCAAGCTGGCCCAGACGCTCGAGGCCGCCGGCACCTTCGAGCCGGGTGACTACGCCGACCTGGGTGACGTCGCCGAGCTCACCGCGGCGCTGACCGCCACGGCGAACGAGGCCTTCGAGGAAGATCCGGAGCGGCTGAGCGCCTTCATGCGGCTCTTGCCGGGGCTGCTGGCCGAGGGCTACAACCCGCGCCGGCTGTGCGACCGGCTCAACCTCGAGCTGCAGCCGACCCGCCGGCTGACGCCACAGGATCTCGCCGACGTCACCGCCGAGGAGCTGCCCAGTCGGCTGCACGAGCTGCTGGCCGAGGTCGAGCAGGCCTACGAGGACCGCTTCGCGCTGGATTGCGTGCGGCAGCACCTCAACCAGAGCATCGACGACGCGCTGGACCGCTTCTATGATCTGCGCACGCTGTCCAGCGAGATCGCCGCCGCCTGGCCGATCAACAGCGACACCGTGCGACCGTCCAAGCTGAAGGGCTGGAACTCCGACGAGCTGGGTCGGCGGCTGAAGGAAGTGTTGGGCGAGTCGTACCGCTGGGAGCAGTGGCGCTATCACCGCCGCTTCGCCCAGATGCTGCTGCGTGATGGGCTGCTGGAGGCCGCCGAGGAGTACGCTCCCGCCACTCTGCCACCGGCGGAGTGGGACCTCGCCGGTCTCTGCGGCGAGCTGGCCGAGCGCTGGGCGGAGTTCGCGACGCCGCAGCCGGCCGACCTGCCGTTGGACTCGCGCGAGCGCCTGCTGGACGTTGCCCTGGACTGGGCGCGGCGGGCCTATGGCGAGCAGGAGCGCGCCTTTGTGCGGGAGACCGCGCGGCACCGCTTCGAGAATCAGGTGCTGCTGCTGCGGCGGGAGCACTTCAGCCTCAGCGCGGCGGCCGGGCGGGTGAATCAGCGCTGGCAACTCCAGAAGACCGTGCAACCGCTGCAAATGGCCGAGCTGCGCGAGCTGCTCGACCGCCCGGCGCTCTTCGAGAGTGCCATGGAGAGCCTGATCGAGCCGGTCCTGGCGACCGCCGAAGCGGCCTTCCTGGCCGACGCCACCGAACGCCGGCTGGCGGCCTCGGTGGACGAGGTGCTGGCCGCCCGGCTGAACGTCGAGAAGCTGGTCGAGGGCCTGATCGGGCGTTGGCCGGCCAGCTTCGAGGCGCTGCAGCTCAGCGCGCTGGAGGGTCTGCCCTACCGCGACCTGGTCGAGCGCCTGCGGCGCAGCCTGGCGACCGCCGGGCCGGCGCTGCAGCGGCGGCTGGTCTTCCACGCCTTGCGCGAGACGGTTCGCGAGCAGCTCGCGACCCTCGACGGACCCGCCGACACCTGGCCGGTGGCGGCGCTGATCGAGCGGCTCAACGCCGCGCTGCCGGGCAGCAACCTGCTGCAGCCGGCGGCGGTCGCCGGTGAGCTGCTGGGCGCCGCCCTGGGTGACGACCTGCACGCTGCGGCCAGCGCCGCCGCGGCCGCCGGCGAGCGGCTGGCGGCCGTCGTCGAGCGCCAGGCCCGCGCGCAGATTGACGCCTGGATGGAGCAGGAGAAGCGGCCGAACGCGCTGGCTGAGCGGCTCGCGGCGCACTGGCCGGTGGCCGGTCGGCTCGACCCGAATGCCTTGCGCGGGGCCACCGGGTCGCCGCTGAAAGAAGCCCTGCGGGGGGCCGTGCAGGCCGCCTGGCAGGCCGGCCCGCAGGCCTTTGTGGCGGCCGCCAGCGAGCTCTGGGCAGCCCGCTGCGTGCGCGAGGCGTTGGAGCAGTACTGGCCGAGCAACGTCACCGAGCCGGGCCCCTGGGTGATGGCGCAGGTCACCGCGCAGCTCAACCAGCGCTGGAACACGCCGGAGCTGCTGCACCCCAGCAACTACAAGCGCTTCGAGCGCGAGCAACTGGAGACCGCGCTGCGCGCGGCGGCCGCCGAACTCGACGCCAGCAGCGCGTTCGTCGCCGAGCTGGTGCGGCTGGACGGTCTCGCCGAGCTGCAGCGGGCCGCGCGGCAGGCGGTCGGGCAGGGCGATGCCTCGTTCGCCCTGGCGGCGCTCAACCCCGTGCTGCTGCAGCTCTGGCCCGATGGCAGCCTGGCGGTGCCACGGCTGCGGGAGCTGCTGACCACCGACCTGCTGCGCGCGCAACTGCTGGCGCAGGTCGAGCGCCTCGAACCGCGGCTGGTCAGCGAGTTTGAGACCGAGCCGGTGCAGGGCTGGCTGCTCCGCCGACTCGATGCCAACCTCGAACAGCACGGCAGCCTGCAGGCCGTGGCGCGGCAGTTGACGACGCTCTGGCCGGTCGGTGAAGTCGACGCCAACCGGCTCGGCGGGGCGACCTACGAGCAGATCCGGCAAGCCTTCATCGATGGCCTGGTGGACGCCTCCCGGCGCGGCGGCGCCAACTTCATCAACGGGGCTGCCCGGCTGCAACTGCCGCCCGGTGGGACCGCCGACGAGGCGAAGCTGGAGCGCCGCTTCCTGCACCAAACAGTGCAACAGCGCCTGGTCGACGCCGTCGCCGAGGCGCAGCGCGAGCATGCCAATCCCGAGATCGCCGCCGAGCGCTGGGACCTGCCAGCCTTCGTGGCCGTCCTGGAACGCGACTGGCCGGTCACCGGACAGCTCGCCAGCGTCGGCGGCGGCAACGCCGCGCAGGTCCGCCAGGCCGCCGAGAGGGTCTTGCTCGGGGCCTACCAGCGCGATTCGGTGACCTTCCTGCGCGACACCGTGCGGCAGCAGCTTGGCAGCTCGGTGCGCGACGCGCTGGCCGAGCACGCCAGCCTGGCGCGCCTCGCCGAAGTGCTCAGCGCGGCCTGGCCCGTCGCCGGCACCACCTTCGACGCGGCGACGCTGGAGAGCGCGCAGGCTGCCGAACTGGAGCCCACCGTGGCCCGCTGGATGGAGGAGGTACTCGGCTACGACGCCAACCGGGCCGACGCAGCGGCCGCCGAGTTCATGGCCAGCATCTCCGCCACCGACTTGCCGGCGGTCTGCGGCGCGCTGGCGGCGCAGCACACCGAGGTGCCGGCGCTGGCGCCGGCCGGACTGGCTGAGATGCTCTGCGAGGAGGTCCTGAAGACCCGGCTGTGGGAAGACTTCCAGGCCGACCCCCGCGCCTTCGTGAAGGCCGTGGCCTTGGAGGACGTGCCCCGGCAGCTCGAACGCAGGTTGATGCTAGAGGCGATCGACACCAACTGGTGCGACCACCTCGAGGCGATGGACTACCTCCGCGAGGGGATCGGCCTGCGGGGCTACGCGCAAACCGACCCGTTCATCGCCTACCGCAAAGACGGTCGGCAGATGTTCGAGAACATGCTGCACCGCGTCCGCGAGACGGTCGTCGCGGGGCTGTTCGAGACCACCGAGCAGCAACTGGTCGACATGCATGCCCACGGCCGGCTCGGTCTGCGGATTGCCATCGAGTTCGACAACGTGCAGGAGGTGGCGGCGAAGGCCGAAGACCTCACCGCGTCGCAGACCCCGTCACCAGCAGCGAGTGCCGTGGCGCGACCGCGGGCGGCGGCCGGCGGGGTGAGCGGTGGCGAGCGGCGGCCGGGTGCCCCCGCGCCGGCGGCGCAGCGCACCCCGGTGAAGGTCGACAAAGTCGGCCGCAACGATCTCTGCCCGTGCGGGAGCAAGAAGAAGTACAAGCAGTGCTGCGGGCGCGGGACCTAGGCCGAAGGGCGGTGGCAGATGACCGACGAGACGGCGGCCCGGCTGGCCGGGCTCCGGGTCGACCTGCTCGACGAGTATGCCGACGGACGCCGGCAGCGGCTCTATGCGCGGCTGCAGGGCGTCGTGCGCGGCATCCTGGAACACTGGATCGCCGAGTGCGATGAGCCGCAGCAGGTTGCCGCCTGGCTGCTGCTGCACGCGGCGCTGGTCCATGCAGCGCGGCGGGTCGACGTCAACGAGCCACTGATCGCCGAGCTCACCCGGCTGCTACGGCCAACCGGCCCGCTCGCCGAATACGTCGATCCCGACGTCACCCGGGCCTACGTCCAGACCAGCAGCTATCGCAGCCACGCCTGGCTGCCGGCACCGCTGGCACAGACCGACAGCGGCCGTCTCAGCGCGCTGGTGACGGCGGTCAGTGACCACCTCGGCGGCCTGCCGCCGCAGTTCTGGGACGCCGTCGTGCTATCCAGTTGCCGCCCCGCGCGAGCGACCCGTGGCGGGCTCTGCCTGGTGGTGCCACCCCTCGACGAGCGCAGCGGCTCGGCCGTCAGCGGTCTGCTGCGCCCGCTGCCACGGCGGGTGGAGCCGGAACTGCTGGCGGCCACCCCGGCTGGGGCGACGGTCGTCGACGCGGCTGCCGAGCGGCTCTGGTTCGACGAAGCCCTGGCCGCGGTGGTCGCCGCGGCGCCGGCGCGGGTGGCGCTGTGGCTCGACCCGGCGCTCGACCGCCGCCCGGCGGTGGCCCTCGTCGCCAGCCTGCGTCAACTGTTGCCGGCGCTCCGCCTGTCGGCGGTGGTGCCGGCTGCTGAGGTCGCCCTGGCCGACTACGTCGGCTTCGACGCGGTGGTGCTCGGGCCGCCCTTCAACCTGGGCGTGCCGGCCGACCAGCCGCTGATCGCGCCGGGTGAGGTTGGCCGCTACCCCGACGTGGGGGCCTGGCCGCTGGCCTGTTACCGCCGCGAGCCGAGCGACGCCGACCTCTGGCTGCCGGTGGCGGGCCGCGATGGGGAGGCCCTCGCCGCCGACCTCGCGGCGACGCTGCAACGCTTCCCGGTCGCCCGGGTGCGCCTGGCGGCCGGCCTGTCGCACCGTCAGGCGGCTGCCCTGGCCCTGGCGCTGCCGCGGCCGGTGCAGCGCCACTGGTCGTTGGAGCTGCACAGCCCCGCCTTGCCGGGTGACCCGGTCGCGCTCCATGCCGCCGGCCTGCGGCAGGTCTGTCTGCGGGTCGGCCCCGGGGCAGTGCCGTTGGCGGCGCTCGAACCGTGCGCCGCGGCGCTGCAGCAGCTTGGGCTGGAGTTACTGGTCGAGGCGGAGTCGCCGGCCGATCCCGCCGAGCTGCTGGCGGCCTTGGCCGCTGCCGGGCCGGCCGCCGTCAGCTTCTGCGGACCGCAGCGCGACGCGGCGCAGCGCCGCTGGGAAGCCGCGCGCCGCTAGAGGTTGAACCGCTCGTAGACGGTCGTGAGGTGCTTCAGGTGGTGCGCCGGGTCGAAACAGGCGTCCAGCACCGCGCTGCTGAGGCGCTCCTGGACCACCGCGTCGGCCTCCAGCAGTTGCCGGTAGGGCACCCGCTCGTTCCAGGCCTGCAGCGCGTACTTCTGGGCGATCTCGTAGGCCGCGTCGTAGCTCAACCCGCTGTCGCTGAGGGCCAGCCGGACCTGTTGGCTGAAGATCACGCCCTGCGTCAGGTCCAGGTTGCGGCGCATGTTGTCGGCGTGGACCACAAAGCCGCGCACGATGCCCAAGAAGCGGTGGAGCATCCAGTCCACCAGCAGGAAGTTGTCCGGGATCACGATCCGCTCGCAACTGCTGTTGGCGAGGTCGCGCTCGTGCCAGGTAACCAGATTCTCCAGCGCCCCGATCAGGTTGCCGCGGACCACCCGCGCCAGGCCCGAGACCGTTTCGCAGCGCCACGGGTTGCGCTTGTGGGGCATCGCCGAGGACCCGCGCTGGCCCGTCTTGAAGGGCTCGCTGACTTCCAGCAGCTCGGTCCGCTGCAGGTTGCGGACCTCGGTCGCCATCCGTTCGAGTTGCCCGCTCAGGAGCGCCAGCGTACACATCGCTTCGGCATGCACGTCGCGGCTGATGATCTGCGTCGAGACCGGTGCCGGGCGCAGGCCGAGGCGCATACAGACCAGCCGTTCGACCCGCGGGTCGACATTGGCGTAGGTCCCGACGGCCCCCGAGACCTTGCCGACCTTGACCCGCTCGATGCTCTGGTCAATCCGCTCCAGGCTGCGGTCGAGGTCGTCAAGCCAGACGCACAGCTTGAAGGCCAAGGTCACCGGCTCGGCATGGACGCCGTGGGTGCGGCCCATGCAAAGGGTGCCCTTGTGCTCGTGCGCGCGCTCCCAAATGCTCTGGCGCAGCGTCCGGACGCCATCGCGCACCAGCTCCAGGGCGCGGGTCATCCGTAGCGCGGTGGCGGTGTCCTCGACATCGTAGCTGGTGATGCCGAAGTGGAAGTGGCGGCCCTCGTCGCCCAACTGCTCGGTGATCGACTTCACGAAGGCGATCAGGTCGTGGTCGACGGTCGCCTCGATCGCCTTGATGCGGTCCACATCGATCCGCAGGTCGGCCGCCTGCAGCTTGCGGTTGTCAGCCTCGGGGATCACCGCGAGTTCGGCCCAGGCGCCGCAGATCGCCAGCTCGACTTCTAGCCACGAGGCGAACTTCGCCTCCTCGTCCCAGATCGCGGCCATCTCCGGTCGGCAGTAGCGGTCGATCACGTCACTCTCCCCGCAGCGCCGCCACCCGTTCCTGCGCCTTGGCGTTCTTGGCCTCGTTCTGCCGTAGCAGGTCGCCCTTGAACTGCTCCAGCCGCAGCCGCAGCGCCGGCTCGCCAAGGGCCAGCATCTGGACCGCCAAGATCGCCGCGTTGCGAGCTGCGTTCAGACCGACCGTGGCGACCGGCACGCCGGGCGGCATCTGCACGATGCTGTACAGCGCGTCGGCCCCACCCAGGGCAGCCGTCAAGATTGGCACGCCGATCACCGGCAAGGTGGTCGACGCGGCCACCACGCCGGGCAGGTGCGCCGCGCCGCCGGCCGCCGCGATCAGCACCTGCAGGCCGCGCTGCGGCGCGGTCAGCGCATATTGCCGCACCCCTTCGGGGTTGCGGTGCGCCGAGAGCACCGTCAGCTCCCAGCTTACACCCAGCTCGTTGAGCGCCTTGGCGGCGTCTTCCATGACCCCCAGGTCGGAGTCGCTGCCCATCAGAATGCCGACACGTGGACCAGCAGCCATCACCTTCACTCCGTCGGCCCGCCGCAGGACCCGGGGCTGAGTCGCTCCAGGTCGGCGCGGACCATCATCTCAATCAGTTGCTCCAGGCTGACCTCTGGCGTCCACCCCAGGCCGACCTTGGCCTTCGTGGGATCACTCAGCAGCAGGTTGACCTCGGCCGGCCGGAAGTAGCGCTCGTCGATCCGCACCACCGCGCGGCCGGTGGCCTGTTCTCTGCCGACCTCCCGAAGCCCTTCTCCGGTCCACTCCAGATCCATCCCCAGCGCCGCGAAGCTCTGCTCGACGAAGTACCGCACCGTCGTGGTGCGGCCTGTCCCAACCACGAAATCGTCGGGCGTGGCCTGCTGCAGCATCAGCCACATCGCCTTCACGTAGTCGCCCGCGAAGCCCCAGTCGCGCTGCGAGTCGAGGTTGCCCAGGCGCAGCTCGTCGGCCAGCCCCAGCTTGATCCGGGCCGCCGCGTCGGTGATCTTGCGGGTCACGAACTCCAGCCCGCGGCGGGGCGACTCGTGGTTGAACAGAATACCGCTGCAGGCGAACAGGTCGTAGCTCTCGCGGTAGTTCAGGGTGATGTAGTGCCCGTAGACCTTGGCCACGCCGTACGGGCTGCGCGGGTGGAAGGGCGTCTCCTCGGTCTGCGGGGTCTCTTTCACCTTGCCGAACATCTCGCTCGACGAGGCCTGGTAGAAGCGCGCCTCCGGCGCCGCCAGGCGCACCGCTTCGAGCAGGCGCGTCACGCCGAGGGCCGTGAACTCGCCGGTCAGCACCGGCTGGTTCCAGGAGGTCTGCACAAACGACTGCGCCGCCAGGTTGTAAACCTCCTCCGGCGCCGCCGTCTTGACCGCGTCAATCAGCGAGGCCGGATCGAGCAGGTCGCCCGGCAACAGCGTCAGGCGATCCTGAATGTGCTCGATCCGCGCGAAGTTGAGCGTCGAACTGCGCCGCACCAGGCCGTACACCTGGTACCCCTTCGCCAGCATCCACTCCGCCAGATAGCTGCCGTCTTGGCCCGTGATCCCCGTGATCAAGCAGCGCTTCGCCATGCCGCACCTCGTGCTAGGAGTCTGGCTACCGGCCGCCGCCGCGTCAGGTGGCCGCGCCGCCCCGGCTGTGACCTCCCCGTCACTCGGCTGCCTGCAACGCTGCGCGGGCGCCCAACAGCTCGCGCCGTTCGCAGAGGTCAGGCAGCCCGTCGGCCGTCGCCAGTTCGCTCAACCGCCGCGCCACCAGCGCCGCCGGGTCCGCCGGCGGCCGCCAGCCCACCGCCTGCCGACGCAGCCTGGCGATGTTCTCGAGGTGCGTCAGCGCCCGCTGCCGCAGCCAGGCCGGCGCCGAGCCCGCCGGCAGCAGGCGCACCACCCGCAGGTCGCGGCTGGCCGGCAGACTCACCTCCCAGGCACCCTCTACCGCCCGCAGCGCCAGGCGGCGCAGCGCCACCGCGTCCCAGGCTTCGACTGGCCCCGCCGACCGCAACGCCGTGGCGTCGACCCGCAGGGCCTGCTCGCCGCCAGCGGCCACTGTGAACCAGGCCTGCTGCCCGTCGCCGAAGCGCTCGGTCCAGGCCCCCGTCGCCAGCGGCACCGGCTGCCAGCCGGCCGCGTGCAGCTCGGCAATCGCCGGCAGCCAACGGTGGGTCACCTCGCCGTACATCCGGTAGGCCGTCTCGACCTGCCGCCCGGTCGACGGCCAGCAGCCAAACTGCGCCGCGCGCTGGTGGAAGGTCTCCGCCATCCCCGGCTCGGACAGCCGGTGCAGGTTGACGAAGTTCATCATCAGCAGCGGCTTCTGCCACGACGCAGCGCGGTAGAAGAAGACCTGCTCCGGATCCTCGAAGTTGCTCGACTCGATCCCCGGCACGTCGCTCACCAGGTACAACGGGAAGCTCAGCAGCTCGCAGTGGATGTTGGTGAAGACGCCGCGCCCCTGCGGGTGGTAGCGCTGCTGCAACCGCCGCAGGAAGTCGGCCATCGCGTACCGCCCAAGCGTCGCGACGCGCCCCTCGCCGTCGTACGTGAAGGGCACGTCGGCGGCGGGCCACTGCTCGCGACGGGTGATCGCCAGGCCGGCACACCAGGCGCTGACGCTGTCGATATAGCATCCGGCCAGCTCGGGATGGGCCTGGAAGAGGTTGTCGTAGGTCTCGAACTCCGTAGCCGCCACGGCCGGGTGGTCGGGCGTCGACGGCAGGTCGGGATCGACATTCAGGCTGAACCGCACCAGGTTCATGGGCGTCGCCGGGCCGACGTCGGCCGACAGGTTGTCGGTGATATGGAACGCCCAGCGCCCCTCGCCGACGTGGCAGACGTTGTCGCGGATGTATTGCGTCGCCGCCGCCGGGGCGATCTCCTCGAACCCGCCGTTGTCGACCCAGTTGACCTCCGGCCGTGCCAGCGGGCCGACCCGCAGGTCGTCGAACCAGACCTTGCCCGGCCGGTTGCGCAACAGCGCGAAGATCCGTAGCTTCGCCACCGCGCGGGTCGGCTCGATGCGGTGCCGCGCCTGCTCCCAGTCGTGGGTGCCGCCGCGGAACATCGCGCACTGCCCAAACAGATAGCCGCCGTCGGCGTAGACCACGTCGACGTAGACCGGGTAGTCGTTGCTCAGCTCCCCGGCCACCCCGTCGGCGCGGCTCCAGCCGCTGACCTCCAACGGCTCGGCGGTCGGCGCGGCCAGGGTCACCTCCTGCAGCGCCCCGACCCAGGAGCCATCGGGACTGTCGCCCCGCAGCGACCGCGTGCCGCCGTGCCGGGTGGTCGCGTCGAGCACCAGCGAGAGCTGCGGCTGCCAGCGCCGCGGGACCTGCGCTCGGGCCAGCTCCTCGAACCGCGCCCGCGCCTCGTCGTAGGTCTTCGGCGGCTGCCCCGTCAGACTGACCGTGGCCGACGAGCTTTCGCGATAGGGATAGGTCCCCAGCCCGGCCGCGGTGGCCGTGTCGGCACCCCAGGGACCGCCTTCGTAGAACCGGAAGTGCTGCGGGTTCGGCAACTCCTCGGGCGCCGCCGCGAAGAACCAGCCGCCACCGCGCCGCTCGAACGGCGTGAAGGCCGCCGCGTGCCGGCGGTAGTAGCCGTCCAGCGCGCTGCGGTAGTGCCAGACCGGGTCGGTGCGCGCCAGCTCCACCGCCAGCTCGGCGCGCTGCTGCAGGGCCGGCCGGGCGAGCTTCGTGAAGCCCAGCCGGAAAACCACTTCGACCCCGCCGGCGGTCTCCCGGAACTCGGCCGCGGTCAGTCGGTCGACCGGCACCGCCAGCGACAGCAGGTCCTGCTCACCGACCCGCAGGCTGACCACCGGCAGACGGCTCAGCAGCTTGCGCGGCAGCAGCAGCGGATCCGCCGGGAAGGTTCCCAGCGGCAGCTTCGCCGGCGCCGCGCGGATCACCAGGTCGGCCAGCGACTCGTCGGCCGCGGTGACCGTCGCGTCCAGCCGCAGCCGCTGCCCCCCGCCGCTCCAGGCCCCGCTCAACGCCGCCTGGTGCAGCGGCCGGCCAAGCGCGGGACGCAGCTCCGCGGTGACCGTCAGCGGCAGCGCCTGGGCGCCGACCCGCACTTGCTGCACGGTCACCCCGTTGGCCTCGGCCTGCAGGCCATCACCACTGTCGACCGGCGCTGCCAGCGCCAGCGAGCCGAGCAGACCGAGCAGCCAGAGCGTCCTCATGGTCGCGCCTCCACCATCCCACCGACTCACCGCACCGCGGCCCGGCCGGTCGCATGACGCCAACGTTTCGCCCGCACCACCACCGGCGGCCCGCGCCGGGCCGTCCACATCCTCCCCTTGGCCACTCGCCCGCCCGTTCCTGCCGGCGGCCGCCAGTCACCAACAGGTTCCAGTTCGGTGCGCCGCGGGCGGCCCCCGGTCACGACCCCGTGAAGGTTTCGTTTCGTGGGTCGCTACTATTCACGGCTGCGAAATCGCGTGGACATAAATGGGCGGCAGGCTAGGGGGCAGACGGGCGTGGCGACTGGCCGCTGGCGGCGCGGCGCCGGACGGGAGAGAGTGGTGATGGGACTGGGTCGACGATCTTGGTGGGCGGCGGCGGTGCTGCCTTTGTTGCTGTCGCCGGCGCTGGCGCAGGACGCCGCGCCGCAGGTGGATCCGGGTGACACCGCCTGGCTGCTGGTTTCGACCGCCTTCGTGATGTTGATGACGCCCGGCCTGGCGCTGTTCTATGGCGGCATGGTGCGCCGCAAGAACGTGCTCGGCACGCTGATGCAGAGCTTCATCGCGCTGGCGGTGATCGCCATCGCGTGGGTGCTGGTCGGCTACAGCCTCTCGTTCGGCGAGGGCAATGCGCTGATCGGTGGGTTGCAGCACATCGGGCTGCTGGGGGTCGGGCAGGAGCCCAACGCCTACGCCCCGACCGTGCCAGCGCTGGCCTTCATGGCCTATCAGGGCATGTTTGCGATCATCACCCCGGCCCTGATCTCGGGGGCGGTTGCCGAGCGGATGCGCTTCGGGCCGTACGTGCTGTTCATCCTGCTCTGGTCGTTGCTGGTGTACTGCCCGGTGGCCCACTGGGTCTGGGGCGGCGGCTGGCTCGGCAAGCTGGGCGCCCTCGACTTCGCCGGCGGCAACGTGGTGCATGTCTCGTCGGGCGTCTCGGCGCTGGTGCTGTGCCTGATGCTGGGCCGCCGCCGCCGCGACGAGGACGACATCCCGGCGCCGCATAACCTCACGATGACTGTCCTGGGGGCGGGCCTCCTGTGGTTCGGCTGGTTCGGCTTCAACGCCGGCAGCGCGCTGGCGTCCAATGGCCTGGCGGCCCTGGCGTTCGTCAACACCAACACCTCGGCCGCCGCGGCGACGCTGGGCTGGCTACTGGTCGAGTGGATCCGCCACGGCCGCCCGACGATGCTCGGCGCCGCCTCCGGTGCGGTCGCCGGACTCGTCGCGGTGACCCCCGCCGCGGGCTTCGTGACGCCGATGGCCTCCCTGGCGATCGGCTTCCTGGGCGGCGTGATCTGCTTCGCCGCGGTCGAATCGAAGAGCAAGCTGGGCTACGACGACTCCCTCGACGCGTTCGGAGTCCACGGCGTCGGCGGCACCTGGGGGGCCCTGGCCACCGGCATTTTCGGCGTCGCCGCGGTCAACAGTCTCGGCAAGGACGGCCTGCTGGCCGGCAACCCCAGCCAGCTCGTGACGCAGCTCATCAGCATCGTCGCCACCTGGGCCTACGCGGCCGTGGTGACCTTCGTGCTGGTCAAGGTGCTCGGCGCCCTGATGCCGCTGCGGCTCGATGCTGAGGCCGAGCTGGAGGGCATGGACCTGCGGCTGCACGACGAGCTGGGCTATCGCTTCTGAGTCGCCCCCGCAGCCCCGCGCGACCAACCGGTCGCGCGGGGCGGCGGCGG
>JADZEX010000092.1 GCA_020850355.1 Fimbriimonadaceae bacterium
CGAGGGGGAGTCGGAGCCGGTCTGAAGAGGAGCGGAACCTCTCCCCCTAGCCCCCTCTCCGCCGGCGGCGAGGGGGAGTCGGAGCCGGTCTGAAGAGGAGCGGAACCTCTCCCCCTAGCCCCCTCTCCGCCGGCGGCGAGGGGGAGTCGGAGCCGCGCTGGATCGCACAGTGCTATGGTCGGGCCAGCACGCCGAACACGATCATCGGCACCAGGATGCCCAGGATCGCGCCGTAGAAGACGGTGCGGACCCGGTGGTTCGGGTCGTGGAGGCGAAGCTGCACTACGATCAGGGCGGTGCCGACGGCCAGGAGCATCGCCAGGGCGGCGACGGCGGTGTCTTTGACGATGAACCACAGGCTGCCGGCGAAGCAGAAGGCCACGGCGGTGTGGCCGCTGACGGCGCCACCGGTCAGGACGCTGCCCTCGGGGCGGCCGACCTTGATGGCGGTCAGGATGATCAACAGCAGGACCAGCGACATCGCCAGCGCGCGGAGCAGGGCGCTCTCGTCCTGGTAGCCGCCGCTCCAGACTGCGCGGAGGCGGGTCAGGCGTTCGGGGTTGACGTAGATGCAGAGCCCCACCAGGCAGGAGTTGACGGCGGTCACCAGGACCGCGCCGGCGGCGACGTCTTTGACGAAGCGGGCGATGGGGTGGTAGGTTTCGCAGACCAGATTGAGCGTCGCCTCGACCACCGTGTTGATCATCTCGGCGAAGATCACCAGGGTAATGGTCAGCATCAGCACGGCCACTTCGATGGCGTTGAGCTTGTAGATCAGCGCCAGGATGGCGTTGCAGGCCATGAACACGAAGTGCGCCCGCATGTGGCGTTGCGAGCGGTAGGCGTCGAGCACGCCGTCCATCGCGTGGCGGAAGCTGCGGGCGAAGCGGCGCAGGTTGGGCGGCTCCATCAGTCGGCCTCCCGCGGCGCCGCGGGGCGGCCGGCCGCCTGCAGCAGCTCATCCTCGCGCAGCCGCATCGCCGCGGCGCTGCTGGGATCCTGGTCGTCGTACCCGCGCAGGTGCAGCAGGCCGTGGACCAGCAGCAGCGCCACCTCGTCGGCGACCGTCCAGCCCACGAACGCGGCGGCCTGGGCGGCGGCAGTGTCGACCGAAATGGCAATATCACCCAACAGGGCGCCCGGCGGGGGAGGGGCACCAGCGGGCGTCAACAGCAACTGCGGGAAGGTCAGCACATCGGTCGGCTCGTCGAGGTTCAGGTAGTCGCGGTGCAACTCGGCGATCTGAGCGTCGGTCAGCAGCGCGACCGAGACCTCGACGGCGGTGCCGAAGAGCAGGTCGCAGGCCGTCTCGCCGATCCGTCGCAGAGCGGTGGCGTCGAGGCTATGGGCCTGGTGGTGGTCAACCAGCAGCAGCACGGTCGCCGCCTCCCTGGCTCGATCTGGCCGCCCGGGCGCGGAGCGCTGGGGACGGGTAGTCGATGCGGTTGTGATACATCCCACGCAGGTAGTCGCAGAAGGCGGCTTCGATCTGATGCAGGTCGCGAAGCGTGAGGTCGCACTCGTCGAGTTGCCCCTCGTCGAGCCGCTTGCGGATCTGGTTGTGGACGATCTCGTGGATCTTCCGCTCACCAAGCGGCCCGCGCCGCGAGGCCGCCCGGACTTCGGCCTCGATGCCGTCGGCCAGCATCAGCACGCCGGACTCCTTGAACTGTGGCCGCGGCCCGTCGTAGCGGAACTGCTCTTCGGTGACGCGCTCCTCATCCTCGGCCCGTTCCAGCGCCTGGAAGTAGAAGAACGAGATCAGCGTCGTGCCGTGGTGTTGGGCGATCACATCCTGCACCGGTCGCGGCAGGCCGTGCTCGCGGGCCAGTTCGAACCCTTCGCTGACGTGCGACTTGATGGCCAGGGCGCTGAGCGTCGGTTCGAGCGTGTCGTGGACGTTGGCGGCGCCGAACTGGTTCTCGACGAACCAGGTCGGGTGCCGCAGCTTGCCGATGTCGTGGTAGTAGCCGCAAGTCCGCGCCAGCAGCGGGTCGGCGCCGATCACCTCGCAGGCATCGGCGGCCATGTCGCCGATGGTCAGGCTGGCGTCGAAGGTGCCCCGCGCCTCGCGTTTGAGGCGTTGCAGCAAGACCGTTGAGGTGTTGGTGAGGTCAAGCAGCCGGAACGGCGTGATGCAGCCGAACGGGCGCTCCAACAGCGGGATCATGCCCTGCGCCAGGAGGAACGCCAACATGCCCCAGGCGAAGCCGAAGAGGAGGTCGACGATCAGGTGCTCCGCCCGAAAGACGGCCGGGTCGCCCGCCAGCGGCAGCTGCACGACGGCGGCGATCAACATGCCGGCGAGCGCGGTGGCGAAGCCGGCCCGGGCGAGGTCGTTCCGATCCTTGACGTGGCGCAGCGCCATCGCGCCGACGCGGCCGGCCAGCCAGGCCTCGAAGGCGACCCACAGCCCGGCGTCGGGGTAGAGCATCCCCAGCAGCAGCGCCAGGGTGCCGGTCATCATCATCGCCAGGCGGTACTCGATCAGGACTGCGACGATCATGCCGGTGGTGGCGCCGCAGAGGATCGCGGGGTGGGCCATCGACGGAATGCCGTTGCGCAGCCAGAGCATCAAGCGGAACAGTACGAGCGCCAGCACGACCACCAGGTTGAGCAACAGCAGCTTGTGGTTGTCGAACCAGATCTCGGGCAGTTCGAGCCGGATGTAGAGCCCCAACACCAGCAGCATCAGGCAGACCACGCTGGCCAGGGCGAACAGGCCGCGCCAGTCGCGTTGCGAGGTGGCCAGGCCGAGCGCGCGCAGGTCGCGCAAGACCTCGGCGGTGACGGGATGGCCCCGCTCGATGATCACCTGCCCCCGGCTGATGCTGCGCCGGACGGGCTCGACGGCGGCCGCGGCGGCGTCGCGAGCCTGGTCAGTGGCGTCACGATTGTGCCGGCGGTTCGGCCGCAAGACCTCGGGGCGGGTCAACAGGCTGGTCAGCCAGGCCGCATCAGCGCCAGCCTGGGCCTCCACCAAGGCCGCGACGGCGGTCCGGGCGGCGTGGACGTCGGCCACCACATCGTCGCGGATCTCGCGCCGCTGCGAGCCGGAGCCATAGACCTGCCGCAGCACCTGGGTGGCGGTGTCGGCCAGCGCCTCGCGCCGCGGCGCCGGGAGCGCGGCCAGCCGTTCGGGCACGCCCGGCGGTAAGTCGACCCACAAGGTGCGGCCGCGGATCAGCGCAGCGCGGGCGGCGGCGTCAAGGTCGGGGTCGCCGGCAGCCGCTGCCGCCTGGTTGAACACCTCGACCACCCGTTCGCGGGCGGTGTCCTCGACCGGCAAGGCGTCGTACTGCCGCGGCACGGCCTGTCGAGCGGCGGCTCGCAGTTCGGCGGTGGCTTCCTCATCGAGATACTCGACGGTCCGGTCGGCGACGATGTCACGGTCGGCCAGCTCGCCGTCCTGCCAGGCAATCCCGCCGCGGAACAGATCGGCTTCCAGCAGGGCGGTGTAGCCGACGATGCAGAAGGTGGCGATGAACAGCCGGCGCAGCGAGACCCGCCGCGGCAAACGCGCCCGCAGGGCGGACCAGAGCCGCGACCAACGACTCGGAGCGGCGCGCCGGGGTGGCTGTTTGCCAGCCATCGCAGGTTACCGCCGCTCGCCGTCGGCGGTCTGCTGACGGCCGTAGGCCTCGACAATCCGCTGCACCAGCTCGTGCCGCACGACGTCCTCGCTCCCCAGTCGGGCCACCGCAATGCCCTCAATGTCGCCCAGAATGCGGACCGCATGGACCAGCCCGCTGACGGTCCCGCTGGGCAGGTCAGTCTGGGTGATGTCACCGGTCACCACGGCGCAGGAGCCGAAGCCGAGCCGGGTTAGGAACATCTTCATCTGCTCCGCGGTGGTGTTCTGCGCCTCGTCCAAGATGATGAACGAGTCGTTGAGCGTGCGGCCCCGCATGAAGGCCAGCGGGGCCACCTCGACGATGTTGCGCTCGAGGTAGCGCTGGGCCCGTTCCATCTCCACCAGATCGTACAGCGCATCGTAGAGCGGGCGCAAGTAGGGGTCAATCTTGGCCTGCAGGTCGCCAGGCAGAAAGCCCAGGCGCTCGCCCGCCTCGACCGCTGGCCGGCAGAGGATGATCCGGCTGACCTCCTTGGCCCGCAGCGCGCGCACCGCGGCAGCCATCGCCAGGTAAGTCTTGCCGGTGCCCGCCGGGCCGACGCCGAAGGTGATGTGGTGCCCGGCGATCGCCTGCAGGTAGCGCCGCTGCCCGGGCGTGCGGGCGCGGACGGCCTTACCGCGGTCGGTGACCAGCACGATCTCGCTGATCTCGGCCGCCAGGTTGGCGGTCTGTCCGCCCCGCGCGCCGCGGATGGCGTACTCGATCTGCTCCCGGGTCAGCTCCTGACCGGCGGCCGCCGCCTGCAGCAACTGGGTCAGCAGGCCCTGCATCCCGGCCACCGCGGACTCCTCGCCACTCAGCAGCAGCGCGTCACGGGTGGCGGTTAGGCGCACCTCGGCGAAGGCGCGGCGGAGCAACTTGAGATGGTCGTCGCCCGGTCCGAGCAGAGTCTGGAGATCTGATCCGTCAACCGCCAGTCGCGCTTCGATCGCGGTCTCCCCACGGGCGCCGGGCGCCCGGAACGACACACGCCGCCCAGCCTGCTGGCCGGCGGCGTGTGTCCTTAGCACGGGTCGGACTCCACCTGTTCCACAAGAGGCCGTCGCCTGGGGGGCGCGGCACGTGGCGGGAGGGGGTAGTCATCGGTGGGGGGTGCGGACTATTCCTTCATCGCCTGGCGCGTCATCCGGCGCAGTTGCCGGCGCCGGCGGGCCGCGCGCTCGCGGCGGCGGCGGTCACTGGGCTTCTCGTACCGCGACTTGCGGCGCGCTTCCTGCAGCGTGCCGTCGCGCTGCAACTGCTTCTTGAAGCGACGCAGCGCGCTGTCGAGAGACTCGTTGTCGCGGACTTCCACCTTCGCCATCAGCACTCTCCCACCTGGCCCCGCGGGCTTACCCGGGTGGCCATCCGAAACCTCGCCCGCCGAGCACATGCAGGTGCAGGTGCATGACCTCCTGCCCGGCCTGGCGTCCGTTGTTCAACACGATGCGATACCCGTCGGCCGCAATCCCGGCGGCGCGGGCGGCCTGCTCCGCGCCCAGCAACAACCGCCCCAACAACTCCGCCTGCGCCGGCTTGGCGCTGCTGAGGTTGACCAGGGGCTCTTTCGGGATCACCAGCAAGTGCACCGGAGCCACCGGCTGGATGTCGCGAAAGGCAAGCACGAGATCGTCTTCGTAGACCTTCTCGCACGGGATCTCCCCGCGCACGATCTTCGCGAATATCGTCTCGTTGTCGGCCACACACGCCTCCGCGCGCCTGGCGGCGCCGGGTTGGTTGTTCGGGAAGCTCGCCCTCTCAGGCCGGCCCGCACCGGTCGGCCTTGCGGCCGCCGACACCGGCGATGGGCGGACAGGGACTTGAACCCCGGACCTCATGCATGTCAAGCATGCGCTCTAACCAGCTGAGCTACCCGCCCGAACAACCGCGCAGTATAGCCTCCTGCGACGCTGTCGTCAAGCGCTCGCGCGGCGTTCCAAACGGCGGCGCCTTGTGCGGTCGGCGCGGTCGGCTACAATAGCGGTATGGAACCCGAACTCGACCTGCTCGCCCAACGTCGTGCCAAGCTGGAGCGGTACCGCGCCGCGGCGGGGGATCCGTTTGAGGTCACCCGCTACGACGCCAGCCACAGCGCCCAGGCGGTGATCGACGGCTTCGCGGCGCTGGAGGGTCAGGTGGTGCAGGTCGCCGGGCGCCTGCACACCATCCGCGGCAAGGGCAAGGCCGGGTTCTGGGACCTGCACGACCAGTCCGGCAAAATCCAGATCTTCGTGACGCTCGACAGCCTCGGCGAGGAGGCCTTCAACCTGCTCCGCGAGACCCTCGACGCGGGCGACATCGTCGGCGTGCGGGGCACCGCGATGCGGACTCGGATGGGCGAAGTCTCGGTGCAGGCGAGCACCGTGACCCTGCTCAGCAAGTCGCTGCGGCCGGCGCCGTTTGGCAAGGAGAAGGACGGCCAGACCTGGACCCGGCTGAGTGACGTGCAGCAACGCTACCGGCAGCGGTCGGCCGACCTGCTGGTGAATCGCGACGTCCGGGAAGTCTTCGAGGCGCGCTCCCGGATCGTCGCGACGCTACGTCAGACGCTCGATGCGGCGGGCTTCCTGGAAGTCGAAACGCCGATGCTGCAACCGTTGCATGGCGGGGCGGCGGCGCGGCCGTTTGTGACCCACCACAACGCCCTCGACCTGGACCTGTACCTGCGGATTGCGCCGGAGCTGTACCTCAAGCGGCTGCTGGTGGGCGGCTTCGAGCGGGTCTACGAGATCAACCGCAACTTCCGCAACGAGGGCATTGACACCTCGCACAATCCGGAGTTCACGATGCTGGAGGCGTATCAGGCCTACGCCGACTACCACGTGATCATGGAGCTGGTGGAGCGCTGCCTCGGCAACTGCTGCCAGGCGGTCCACGGCAGCTACCAGACCACCTGGGGCGAAACCGTGATCGACCTCACGCCGCCCTGGCCGCGGGTCCGCCTGTACGACGCCGTGCGGGCGGCCACCGGGCACGACCTGGAGGCGCTGGCGGGCGACGAGGCGGCTCGCGAAGCCGCGGCCCGGCGGGTCGCCGCGGAGGTCGAGGTGCATGTCCAACCGAGCGACGGCTTCGGCCAGATCGTCGACGCAATCCTCAAGAAGTACGTCATTCCGCGGACCGTGCAGCCGGTCTTCATCACCGAGTACCCGGTCGAGCTGAGCCCGCTGGCGAAGCGCAGCCCGGGGCGGCCGGAGCTGACGGACCGCTTCCAGCCGGTGATCGGCGGGCTCGAAATGGGCAATGCCTTCAGCGAGCTGAACGACCCGCTCGACCAGCGAGTGCGCTTTGAGGAGCAGGCCCGGCGGGCGGCGCGGGGCGATGCCGAGGCGATGCCAATCGACGAGGACTACCTCGGCGCGCTGGAATACGGCATGCCACCGGCCGGCGGCGTCGGCATCGGCAGCGACCGCCTGGTGATGCTGCTCTGCAACCAGCCCAGCATCCGTGACGTGATCCTCTTCCCGACGCTACGGCCCGACGAGTGAGGCCGCGCTGAAGTTGCCCGGCCCGCGCTGTCGGCGGGGCGGCCAGCAGCCGCGGTAGGCTGGCTGCGGCACCTGCCAGACCAGCGCGGCGGCGGCGGGCCGGCCGGCGGCGTCGAGCTCGACCGGGCCGAACTGCGTGCTGCCGTCCCAGACACCGGCCGGCGCGGCGCTCGGGTCGGGCAGCATCTGACCGCCCCAGACCCAGGCGCCGGGTTCCAGCCAGCAGGCCAGCAGACTTAGCCGGCTGTCGGCGCCGACCTCCAGCCGGCGACCGGCGCCAGTCAGCAGACAGCGGTCCAACCGCATGGTCGCCTGCCGCAGCACTGGGGTGACGTGCCGGCCGGTGACGTGTCGCAGGACCGCCGTCCCATAGATCTCCAGCCGGCCCGGCCGCTGTGCTGTCGCCTCGAACAGGCAGTGGCTGGCAACCAGGGTCGGGCGCGCGAGCGGGTCGCTCTCGGCCGGGTCGCCGGCCAGCGACTCGCCGGGGCGCAGGGCCAGCGGGGTGCCGTTGGCGGCAGCGCGGCAGTCGTCCAGTTGGTGCAGCCCGCCGTCGAACTGGAAGCCGAACTCGACGTTGTCGTGGCACCAGGTGTTGTGGTAGCTGCTGCGGCAACGGGTGACGTCGGCGACGCCGTTGTCATTGCCCCAGAACTCGGCGTCGCGGACGGTGATCTCGATGGTCTCGTGCGAGCTGATCCCCTCGTCCATGTTCTCGCGCCCGACAACCCGTTCGCAGACCAGGTCGCGGCCGTCGCCATGGAGGTTGAAGCCGTCGTTCCAGTGGCGTTGGGCGATCAGGTTGCGGAAGATCCAGTGGTCGCTCCGGCCGCCCAGCCGGACCGCCGCGTCACGCACGCAGATCTCGACGCGCGGCGGGGTGGGGGCCGTGGTGCAGACGGTCACCTGACCGGCGCGCCAGGTCCATTGGCCCGGCTGCAAGTCGGCCGGCGCCGGCAGCGACTCCGGCTTGCCGCGGTGGGTCGGCAAGCGGCCCTGCCTCCAGAACGCCCCATCGACCACCACCGCCTCCGGCATCGTCGCCACGGCGACCGTCCAGCGACCCGCCCCCGCCGGCTGCACCGCGGCGGCTGGCAACGGGTCGCAGCCGTCGATCACCGCGCCATGGCCGTCGATGCCGATGGGCTGCCCCGGCTCGCCGCAACGGTCGAACAAGACGAACTGCTGGCGGTAGTGGCCGGGCTGCAGCTCGATCCAGTCTCCCGGCCGCGCCACCTCGACGGCGCGCCGAAAGGTCGCCAGCGGCGCGCCGGCGGTGCCGGCAGCGTTGTCCTGCCCGGCGGGGCCGACCCACCAGGAACGGGCGGGGACGGGGTGGCTGGACAGCCAGAGGACGATTCCAGCGGACAGCCATCCGCGGGAGCCAGTCATCACGTCTCGTCTCCGGCACTAACGGGCATCTATCGCCGTGCTGACCATTGCTTCGCCACGGGTTCCGAGAATCCGTGGACAGGAGTTGGCAGTTGCAGTTGAGGAGTGTCGGCCACCGCGCCGGGACGGGACGCCTGGGAGCCAGTCGGCCGAGACCCGCCGGGCCTCCCGGCGCGCCGCCCGGCACACCGGGCGGCCGATCAGCCCTCGCGACGAGTTCAGACGGAGCCCCAGCAGTCGGGGCTCCGTCGCCGTTTGGGGATCCGGCGCGACAGCGAGCCTGCGAGTCCGGTGGCGCTGCACGGGAAATGAAGCCACCGGCAGAATGGACGGAGAGCATGACGACGCTGGCCTGCAATGCGGTCTTCCTCTCGGACCTTCATCTGGGTGCCTGCTGGAGCGACACCAACGCCCTGTTGGCGGTGCTGCAGCAGCTCCGCCCGCGGCGGCTCTATCTGGTTGGCGACGTGGTGGACTTCGCCCTGCTGCGGCAGTTCCCACAGTGGCCGGCGGCCGGCACTGCCGTCTTGCGGGCCCTCTTGGAACTGGGGCAGGCCGGGTCGGAACTCATCTGGTTACCGGGCAACCACGACGACTGCTTGCGGCACCTCGGCCGACTCCGGCTCGGCAGCCTGGACCTCTGCGAGCAGGTGGTGCACACGACCGTCAACGGTCGGCGCTACCTGGTGCTGCATGGCGACCAGTGCGATGGCGTGGTGACCCGGTATCCCGGCCTGGCCTGGCTGGGCGGCCTGCTGCACGATCGCGCCTACCGGTTGCTGCGTTGGCTGCAGCCCCGCCTGTCAGCCCGCCGGCGCACTCCGAGCCTGGTGTCGCGGGTCAAGAGCTGGGTCAAGCAGGGCTGCCTGGGAATCTCCGCCTACCGTGAAGCGCTGCTGCTGAGGGCCCGCCAGGCTGGCGCGGACGGGGTGATCTGCGGCCATGTTCACAGCCCGAGTCACGACGTCTTCGATGGTGGGATGGAGTATCTCAACTGCGGCGACTGGGTGGAGAACTGCACCCTGGTGATCGAAACGATGGATGGACGGCTGGAGTTGCTTCGCTGGGACGAGGCCGCCGGGCTGCAGCCGCTAGCGACGGCTGCCCCGCAGCCGGTAGCGGAATTGGCGCTGGCTGTCGAATAGGGTGCTGGGAGCCGCATCGTGCGAGTCGCACTCTTCACCGACACCTTCGACCAGGTCAACGGCGTCGCCAACACCTTTCGCCGGTTCGCAGACCACTGCGCCGCGCGGGGCGTTGAGCTGGCCGTCTTCACGGCCGGCACCCCGGCCGGCCGGGAGCAGCGTGGCAGCGTGAGTATCGCCCGGTTCCGGCCGGTGCTGCCGCTGCGCTACTACGAGGAGCTGGTCTACGACCTGGCCCCGCGCCCCGATCTCTGGCACGCCGTAGCCGCCGGCGGGTACGACCTGGCGCACCTCGCGACGCCCGGAGCGGTCGGCTGGCACGGCTGGGCGGCGGCCCGCTGGCTGGGCCTGCGGTGCGTGGGCTCTTACCACACCGAGCTGGATCGCTACACCGAGCTGTTCTTCGCGCGGTGGCTGGCTGGCTGGCCGCCTGCGGTAGCGCCGGCCGTGCGCGCCGGGCGTTGGTGGATGCAGCAACAACTGCGGTCGTTCTACCGGGCTTGCGCGGTGGTGCTCGTGCCGTCGCCGAAGACCAGGGCGCAGGTGACCGCGATGATTGGCCGGCCGGTCGGCTACTTCCACCGCGGGATCGACTGCAGCCGTTTCGATCCGGCGCGCCGCCAGACGGGAGCACTACCGCGGGTGCTGTATGTGGGGAGGCTGTCCGTCGAGAAGAACCTCCCACTGCTGGCGCGCCTGGCGGAGCTTCGGACGCCCTGCGAAATCCACCTTGTCGGCGATGGACCGTGCCGCCGCGAACTGGCGTCCGCTCTGCCGCAGGCGGTCTTCCCTGGCTACCTGTTCGGCGAGGAGTTGGCCACCGCCTACGCCTCTGCCGACGTGTTCGTCTTCCCGTCGCTCACCGACACGCTCGGCAATGTGGTGCTCGAGGCCAAGGCTTCGGGCCTGCCTGCCGTGGTCCTGGACGCCGGTGGGCCGGGCAGCCTGCTGCGTCATGGCGAGGACGGCTTCATCGCCCGAGACGCCGACGACCTGGTGGCCCGCATCGACTGGCTCTTGGCCCACCCGGCGCAGCGCGCCACGATGGGCCAGGCTGCTCGCCGGAGCGTGCTACAGCGGAACTGGGAGCGGATCTTCGATGACCTCCTCGACACCTATCGCGCCGTCCTCGCCGGAGACACTGGCGACGGCGTATCGCATCAGACCTTACCACCGCTCTGACTGGCCCGCCGTGGAGCGGATCTGCCGGGCCACGGCGCTGCGCGGGCGGCTGCGCTTCCGCGACCCACACCTGGTGGCCCAACTCTGGCTGCAGCCGTACTTGCGCCCAGAACCGCAGCACTGCTGGGTCGCCGAGGCGGCTGGCGAGGTGGTCGGGTACCTCGTCGCGTCACTGCACGACGGTTTCCCGGGCCGCGTCCTGCGGGCCAACTGGTGGCCGCTGCTGAAGCTGCTAGGGTACTGGGTGCGCGGCCGCTACTATCGGGACGCCGCCAGCCAGCGGCTGGTGCATTGGCTCTTCGTGCGCCTCTGGCGCGAGACGCCGGGCAGTCCGGCCGGGCACGCACATTGCCACTTCAACCTGGCCGGCCCCTGGCGCGGCCAGGGCGTCGGCGAGGCGTTGGTCGAGCAGTTTGAGGCGCAGTGCCGCGACGCCGGGCTGCCCGGCTACTACGGCATCTTGTTCTCGACCGCCGCGCGGCGCAGCGAGCGGCTCTACCAACGACTCGGCTTCCGGATCCACGACCGTCGCGCGTGCAGCTTGTTCGAGCCGGAGGCCGTTGAGTTGCTGTGTGTGGTGAAGACCTGGGGAGAGCGCGCATGGGCGGCTTGACGGTGGTGCTCCCGGCCTACAATGAGGCGACCGTGCTGCCGGCAACGCTCGCCGCAGTCTGGGCGCAGCAGCCGGACGACGTCATCGTGGTCGCCGACTCCTGCACCGATCCGACCGTCGCCCTGGCGCGCCAGTCGGGCGCGCGCGTGGTCGAGGTAGCCACCCGCAACGTGGCCCTCAACCGTAACCTCGGCGCGCTCGTGGCTCTCGGAGACTGTTTGGTGTTCCTGGATGCCGACTCACCGCCGCCGCCCGGTTACCTGGCCGCGGTCCGGGCCGCCGTGGCGGCTGGTGGCCGGTACGGTGGCTGTGAGCTGGCCCCGCCGGCCGGTGCGGCTTGGATCGGCCGCTGGCGGATCGCTGCGATGAACGCCTGCAGCCGCTGGCTCGGCCTCTACTACGGCACCAACACCTGGGTCACGCGCGGTGCGTTCGAGGCAGTCGGCGGCTACGATGAACAGATCGGCTGGGGCGAGGACCTCGACCTGACACTCCGGCTCCGGCTCCGCGGCCGAGCCTCGCACCAGGCCCGAGCTCGGGCGATCTACAGCGATCGTAAGTTCATCCGCACCGGCTACCTGCGCGAGACGCTGTCGCGGCTCTGGCTGGGCGGCGGCTATCTACTTCGCCTGAGCTGGCGGACCTGCTCCGGGCGCCGGTTGGCGAGCACCTGATCCGCAGACCCTGGGAACCGGGCGGTTCGCCGTGTCGTTTGCGTTCCTTACCCCCTCCTGCGTTGCCGCCCTGCGGCGTGTCAGCGCGGCGGAAGGTGGAGGGACTGCCATGTTCGACGACGCCAAGCTGCGGCGGCTGGGATTTGCCGACGACGACCTGCGGGCCACCGCGGCGGTCGCCGCGCAGGCGCTGGGGCAGCTCGGCCTCAGCCTGAAGAAGGTCAAGACCGCGCTGCGCGACGTGCAGCAGCGGCCCGCGAAGTTCCAGGGTCACCCGCAACTCGGGCCGTTGGCGGCCGCCTTGCTGGCCGCCGCGCCGGCCGTGGTGGAGCCGGAGCAGGGACCGCGACCGCTTTGTGACGAACCGGTGCCGGGCGCGGTCTGGGGCGCGGAGCTGATCCAGCCAGAGGCGCTGGCGCAGTTCGAAACGGCGCGCCGGCTGCCGGTGGCGGTGCGCGCGGCGCAAATGCCCGACGGTCACGTCGGCTACGGGCTGCCGATCGGCGGCGTGCTGGCGACGCGCGGCGCAGTGATCCCCTACGCGGTCGGCGTCGACATCGCCTGCCGGATGCGGCTCAGCGTGCTGCCGGAGCAGCCGGAGTTGCTCGACCGCCAGCGCGACCTGCTGCGGCGAGCGTTGCGTCAAGAGACCCGCTTCGGGGTCGGCGTGCAGTTCGAGGGCCGTGACCTGCGGCAGCACGAGGTGCTGGACGACCCGGCCTGGGACCGCCTGCCGCTGCTGACGCACCTCAAGCGGGCCGCGGCGGGACAGCTTGGCACCAGCGGTTCGGGCAACCACTTCGTCGAGTTCGGTGAGTTGGCGACCGCCGGCCTGCCGGAGCTCGGCGTCGCCGCCGGGCGCTACCTGGCGCTGCTCAGCCACAGCGGCAGCCGGGGGCTCGGAGCGCGGATTGCCGACCATTTCACCAAGGTGGCCATGCAGCGCTGCCCGCTGCCGCCGCAGGCGAAGCACCTCGCCTGGCTGGCGCTGGAGTCCGACGCCGGGCAGGAGTACTGGCTGGCGATGACCCTGGCCGGCCGGTACGCCGCGGCCAACCACGAGCTGATCCACCGCCACGTGCTGCGGGCTGCCGGGCTGGAGCCACTGGCGGTGGTCGAGAACCACCACAACTTCGCCTGGCTGGAGGAGTACGACGGCGAGACCTTGGTGGTCCACCGCAAGGGCGCCACGCCGGCCGGGGCGGGGGTGCTGGGGGTGATCCCCGGCAGCATGGGCGACAGTGGGTTTGTGGTCCGCGGCAAGGGCCACGCCGCGGCGCTGTGTTCGGCGGCCCACGGCGCCGGGCGGCTGATGAGTCGCGGCGAGGCGCGGCGCGCGCTGACCGTCAGCCAGCGCAACGCCTGGCTGGCGGAGCACCAGGTCGAGCTGCTGGACGCCGGGATCGACGAAAGTCCGCAGGTCTACAAGCCGATCCGCGAGGTGATGGCGGCGCAGCAGGAGCTGGTCGAGGCGGTCGCCGAGTTCCGGCCGCGGCTGGTGCTGATGGCGGCCGGCGGCCCGGCCGAAGACTGAAGGCGCAATGGCCGCCGGTCGGCAGGAATCGCCCCGCCGGGCGACGATCTGCCGCTGGGCGGGCGCCCCGCCGGGGAGGTAGCGCATGTTGAAGATGGCGGTCTACGGTCTGAAGCATGGCCATGTCCAGAGCATCCTGGCGGACGCCCTGGCGCTGCCGAATGTCGAGCTGGTGGCCGTCGCCGACGACGAGGCGCGCTACCGCGAGCCGCTTGCCGCGCGGTTCGGGATCCCGGTCCGCGCCGCCACCGGCCAGCAGATCGTCGATGGCGAGGAGTTCGACATCTTCGTCTGCGCCGACGCCTACGGCCAGCGCGGCGACCTGCTCGAACGCGCCCTGGCGAAGGGCTGTCACCTGCTGGGCGATAAGCCCCTGTGTACCGATCCAGCGCAGGCCGCGCGGATCGCCACGGCGCTGACCGCCGGGGGCTGGGCCGCCAGCCTGATGCTGACGTTCCGCTACAGCGCACTGCTCAACGAGCTGCGCCGCCGCCTGGCGGCAGGCTGGCTCGGCGCGCTGCGAACGTTCCATGCCTTTGGGCCGCACCACCTCGCCTGGGGGTCGCGGCCGGACTGGTACTTCACCCCCCGGCTGCACGGCGGCATTCTCAACGACCTGCAGTGCCACGGCCTGGACTGCGCGCGCTGGCTCTCGGGCGAGAATCTGGAGCAGGTGCTCTACGCCGCGGTCGGCAATGTCAACTGCCCGCAGGCGCCGACCTTCGAGGACAACGGCCAGCACCTGGCGCTCTTCACAGGCGGCTTGCGCTTCGGCGGCGAGGTGAGCTATCTGACCCCGCCAGGCGGCCGCAGCATCGGCTGGCTGCTGGTCGGCTGGGCCGAGCGTGGGCAGTTCATCATGGACACCCACGAGCAACGGATCCTGGTCGATGTGGCCGGTGAGGGCACCACCGAACTGCGCGAGGTGCCACCGCTGCCTCACCCGTCGCCGCTCCGCGACCTGGTCAACTACCTCGAGACCGGGGAGAGTCCGATTCTGACCACTGCCGAAGTGCTCGCCTCCTCGCAGCAGATCCTGGCGGTGCAGGCCGCGGCGGAGTGGGTGGCATGAGCTGGCTGAGTCTGCTCTCCCTGTTGGCGAGCGAACCGGTCGTCGAGACGGTCAATGGGCCGCTGCCGGTCAGCCAACTGGGGCGGGTGCTGGTTCACGAGCATATCCTGGTCGACTTCGGCGGCGCGGCGGTGGCGAGTCCGGACCGCTACGAGGCCGACGAGGTTTTCGCGGTGATGCTGCCGCAGGTGCAGGCCGCGCGTGCCGCCGGGGTCCAGACCATTGTCGAATGCACCCCGCGCCACCTCGGCCGTGACCCGCGCCTGCTGCGGCGACTGAGCGCGGCGACCGGCGTGCACTTCGTCACCAACACCGGGCTCTACCAGGGGACGTTCCTGCCGGCCTGGGCAACCACCGCGACGGTCGAGGAGCTGACCGCAGCCTGGACCGCCGAAGCGCGTGACGGGTTGGACGGCACCGACTGCCGCCCCGGGTTCATCAAGATCGCGGTCGACGGCCCGCCGATCAGCGCATTGCAGCAGCGCGTCGTGCGGGCGGCGGCGCGGACCTCGTTGGCCACCGGCCTGCCCATCACGATGCACTGCCCGCGTGGGCAGTCGGCGCTGCAGGCGCTGGATCTGCTGGCGGCCGAGCAGTGTCCGGCGCAGCGCCTGATGGTCGCCCACGCCGATGCGGAGCCGGATCCCACGCTGCACGACCAGCTTGCCGCCCGCGGCGCCTGGCTGTCGTTCGATGGTCTGCGCGAGGCCAACGCGGCGCTGCGGCTGCCGCTGGTGGTGGCCACCTGGCGCCGCTGGGGGGCGCAACTGCTGGTCAGCCAGGATGCCGGCTGGTACCACGTCGGCGAGCCGCGGGGTGGGACGCTCGCGCCGTTCGACTGGCTGCCGCGCACGCTGCTTGGGCACCTGCGGGCGGCCGGCCTGGAGGGGGCGGCGGAAGCGCAGTTGCTGATCGCCAACCCAGCCCGCGCCCTGTCTAAGGCGCAGACGTAGCCCACCGGCTCCAGGAGCCGGTGAGACCGAAGTGGGCGGGCGCGGGACCGAGTTGGGGGGAACTCGGCGGGGGACCCCGCGCCCATCGCATCTTCTCAACGCGTGACCGGAGGAGGGGTGACTCCGGTTGGGGACACGCGTCTAGCGATATTATGACCTACACGCCCGCGAATCGTTGCGGTCGTTTTTGCGGAGCACGTTAAGTCCGATTTATCTTGGCGGCGATGCGGTCGGCACGTGGTCGCTGCCAGCCTCCTCGAAGCCGCGGAAGACGACCCAGCCGAGGGCGGCCGCGAGGCCGGCAAAGGCGCAGCAGGACTGGAATCCGAGCGGCTGATCGACGGTCCGGCCGCCGAAGGTGAGGAGCTGGTCGGCGGTCACCACGGCCAGCGCCAGGCCGGCCTTGATGACAAGTCCTTGCACGCCGAAAAAGAGCGCCTCGCGACGGATGCCGTGCTGGGCGGCGTCGTGGTCGCAGACATCGGCCATCAGGGCGTGGGGCAGCACCAGGAACGCGCCGATCGCCGGTGCTGCCAGGAGCAGGCAGACGACGGCGCCGGCGGTCGAGGTGGCCAGGGCTAGCAGCGGAGCGGTGACCGCAAACCAGACCAGCGACAGCCGGAAGGTGCGGGGGCGACCAATCCGCCGGAGCAGCAGGCTGCAGAGCGGGAAGGTGGCCGCGCCGCTGACGATGGCAACGGCCGTCAGCAGACCGGCGACCGAGCCGTTGTGGGCCGCGGCGACGCCCAGGCGACCAGCCGGCAGTTGCGGCAAGATGGCCAAGATCACCTGGACGCCCCACCAGCAGGCCAGGAAGGCGCCGACAAAGTGCCGGAACGGCCGACTGGCGAAGGCCTCGCCGATGCTTCCGAAGAGCGGCGCCGAGGGCGGTCTGGTGACCGGCTGCTCCCGCCGGCCGAGCAGCGGCAGCGCCAGGGTGATCAGCCCCAGGCCGCCGATCACCAGGGCCGGCCGCAGGTAGCCGCCGCTGGCGGCGGGCGGCGCGCCGAACATCGCGTAGAGCTGCGGGAAGAGCGCAGCGGCGATCAGCCCGAGGACCTTGCAGATCGCCTGGCCGGTGGCGACGCGGTTGCGCTCCTGCGAGTTCGGCGTGAGCTCGGGCAGCAGCGCCAGGTAGGGCGCGTAGTAGAGCGTGAAGCAGACGAAGAAGGCGCTGCACCAGAGCAGCAGCCAGAGCCCGTTGACGGCGGCCTGCTGTGGCGACGGCGGCAGCCAGAGCAAGATGAAGGTGAGCACCAGCGGCAGCAGGCTGCCGGCCAGGTACGGTCGCCGGCGTCCCCAACGGGTCTGCGTGCGGTCGGACAGCCAGCCGACCAGCGGGTCGCTGACCCCGTCGAGCAGCCGCGCGAGGGTGAACACCACGGCGAACAGGCCGGCCGAGACCAACTCGGGTTGTCCGGTGGCGGGGTGACCGCGGTAGACCAGCAGAGCGTAGGCAGGGACAATCAGCCCGCAGGCGTTCGGGGCGAACTCCCCGGCGCAGTAGCACCAGCGCTCCCGCCAGCTCAGGACCGTCTGGTCGTCCGGCGCGGCCATGCGGCGCTCCTCAGGCCAGGAAAGGGATCAGCAGCGCCCGGCTCCGCCGGTCCAGCGCGCCGAGGTCGCGGATCTCGTAGCGGTTGCCGTCGGTGTCGCTGATGGCCCAGCGGCTCTCGGTGACGGCGACGCAGCTCTGCCGCGGATGGGTGCTGCTGAACTCCAACGAGCCGCGGTCGGTGACGACCTGCCAGCGGAAGGTCCCGCTGACATCCTGCAGCTTGGTGACCTGCTCAATCAGCGGGCGGAAGTAACGCCGGTCCAGCTCGGCGCGGAGCATCTCACGTTGGGCCGGTTCGATGGCCTCGAGCTGCCGCAGGATGCCGACCTCGCGGTCGCCGTTGCGGATGCTGAGGTAGCCCTCGGGCTGGGACAGCGGCAGGACCCGCACGACCGCCACCCGAAGGTGACTGCGGTCGGCCTGATGCAGCCGCAACACGCCGCCCGGGGTGCGTTCGAAGGTCAGTTCCGCCGGGTCCAGGAAGACCACCTCGGTGGCGCTGAGATCGAGTTCGGTGCCACTCTCGGCCGGCAGCTCGGTCAGCGTCGGCAGGTCGTCGGGTGGGGTCATCGCGGCAGCCCTCCGCTGGCCGCTTCGACGTCGGCGGCCAGCTTCCTCTCGGCCAGCCGCGCCTGGCGCTCGGTCCAGGGCGATGGCGGCAGCTCCCAACCCGCTGGCGGGGGCCGGTTGGCGACCAGCCGCCAGCCATCGCGGGTGGCCCAATCCCAGCAGCGCGCCGAGTCGAGCAGGCCACCGACGCGGACGCTGCGGGTCAGCAAGAAGACCGGCTGTGGCGCGGCGAAGCGGCGGGCGAGGTGCCAGCGAGCCCAGGCACTGTCGGCGGGCCAGGTCAACCGGGTGAAGAGCCGCCGGCCGGTGAAGGCGACACTGGGGTTGTGGATGTTGAGGGTCAGAAACTCCCCGCCGTTGGCCATCTGCCGCACTGCGACGGCGGTCAGCAGGCGCACGGTGCCCTGCTGGTAACGGTAGATCACCGGCGCCAGGCCAAACCAGAGCACCCAGCAGAGCGTCAGCCCGGTGGCGGCCGAGGCGAGCGGATAGCGGCGCGGCTGCCGGTAGCCCAGCACGGCCGCGGCCGTCGCCACGACGGCCAGCAGCAGACCCCCGACCAGCGGACCCGGGCCGACTGTGACGCTGCTGCCGGGCAGCTCGCGCGCCAGCACCGGCAGGCCCGGCAGCCAGGCGCCCAGGCTGGCGATGCCCAGCCCGGCCAGCGCGCAGCCGAGCAGCGCCGGCAGCGCGATGCGGTGCGCCTGCCGCGGTGCGCCAGCGGCCACTTGGGCGGCCACCCAGCCGGCCAGCAGCGCCGCGGCGGGGTAGGCCGGCGAGATGTAGTTGGGCAGCTTGGTCTGTGACAGCGAGAACAGCCCGACCACGGTCACCAACCAGAGCGCGCAGAACAGCAACGGCCGCGCCGCCGGCTCGCGCCGCCGGTGCCAGGCTTCGCCGAGGCCCGCCAGCAGGTAGCCGCTCCAGGGCGCAAAGCCGATCAGCAAGACCAGCGGGAAGGTGTAGATCGGGCCCCCATGCCCCGACTGCGTGCGAGTCAGGCGGTCCAGGTTGTGGTAGCCCAGAAAGGTCTCGTAGAACGCCAGGTGGTGCCGGCGGTAGATCTCGAGGCACCAGGGCAGCAGCAGCAGACCGTAGAGCAGGAAGCCCCACCAGCAGTGCGTCGCGTCGAGGGTCCGCCAGAGGCGGCGCCGCCAGAGCAGCCAGAGCAGCCAACAGCCACCGGGCAGCACCAGCGCGACCGGCCCTTTGGTCAAGGTCGCCGCGGCCAACGCCACCGCGGCCGCCAGGAACCAGCGTGGGGACTGCCGTTCGGCGGCCTGGTAGAGCGCCAGCCAGCCCGCGCCCATCAGCAGCACCAGCGTCAGATCGGCGACGCTCTGGTGGCTCATGAAGTAGCCGTGCAGCGAAACCACCATCGCCACCGCGGCCCAGCGGCCAGCCGACCGGCCGAGCAGCGCCGTACCCGCCAGCAGCAGCAGCAGCGCCAGCAGCAGGCTGTGGCCGGTGGCGGTGAGCCGGGCCGCCAACGGTGACGGGCCGAGCAGCGCCACCGCCGGGCTCATCGCCCAGTAGATCAGCGGCGGCTTGTCCCAGCGCTCGCCGCCGTTGTAGCGCGGGGTGATGTAGTCGCCGCTGACCACCATCTCGCGGGTCGCCTCGGCGAAGATCGCCTCATCGACATCGAACAGCCCGATCCGGCCGAGACCGCAGAGGTTGAAGAGCAGCAGGCCGAGCAGCAGAACCAGGTCGGGTTTGCGCTCAGGCCACCGCATCGCAGCTCTCCGCCCGGGCGCGCCCGGCGGCGTAGTTGCCGAGCTGCCAGCCGAGCAAGGCGCCGCAGAGAATGTCGGTGACGAAGTGATCCCCGCCGTAGACCCGCCCCACGGTGACCGCCGCGGCCAGCCCCAGCAGGGCGGCGCGCAGCCGCGGGAAGGTGGCCGCCAGGACCAGCGCGACGGCCGTGACGGTGGCCGCGTGGCCCGACGGGAAGCTGTCCCAGGACGCCGCCACGGTCGGGCCGCAGGGCACCCACAGCCCGTCGCCGGCGTAGAACCGCGGTCGTGGCCGGCCGATCAGGTGCTTGATCGCCTGCGACCAGAACCCCGCCAGGAGCACCGCGGCCATCACCCAGCGCCCGCCCGCCCGCCAAGTCGCCCGCTCCAGCAGGTCGCCCAGCAGGTACAGCAGCAGGCCCACCAGGAAGAGGTTCAGGCCATCGCCCAGCACGTGCGCGGCGTGGTCCAAGAACAGCCGGTAGGCCGGCCACTGCGGGGTGTTGACGACGTCCAGCCGCAGGCACAGCCAGTAGTCGAAAGGCAGGAGCAGCAGCAGGGCGAACGGCAGCACGGAGCGCAGGGGCCAAGGCCGGCGACTGAACATGACGCCGACAGCATAACGGCGCCCTGACGGCGTGTCAAACCAGACTTCAGGCGACAATCGGAGGGCCGAGCATGGCGCAGCGGTGGCAGGGGCGGCGGGTGCTGGTCACCGGAGCTGGCGGCTTCGTCGGCGGGCAGCTCTGCGCGGCGTTGCTGCGCGAAGGTGCCACGGTCACCGCGCTGCTGCTCGACCAGCGGCCGCAGCTCGCGCTCGACCTGTTGGGCGCCGGGTCGCGCGTCAACCGCGTCGCTGGTAACCTCTGCGACGAGGGCCTGCTGGAGCGGGTGCTGCAGAGCTACGAGGTCGACACCGTCTTCCACCTCGCCGCCCAGGCTCTGGTGGGCGTGGCCGCCAAGGGCCCGGTGCCGACCCTCGAAGCCAACATCCGGGGGACCTGGCTGCTGCTGGAGGCCTGCCGCCTGGTCGGCATCGAACGGGTGGTGGTCGCCAGTAGCGACAAGGCCTACGGCCCGCAGCGGGTGCTGCCGTACACCGAGGACGCCAGCCTGGCCGGCAGCGGGCCCTACGATGCCTCGAAGGTCTGCACCGATGTGCTGACGCGGATGTACGCCACCGCGTTCGGCCTGCCAGCGGCGGTGACCCGTTGCGCCAACCTCTACGGCCCGGGCGACCTGCACGCCTCCCGACTGGTGCCCGAACTGTGCCGCGCCGTGCTGGCCGGCCGGCGGCCGCAGATCCGCTCCGACGGCTCGCCGACCCGCGACTACCTGTACATCGACGACGCCGTCGAGGCCTATCTGCTGCTCGGCGCGGCGGCCGACCGACCGGAGGTCCGCGGCCGCGCCTTCAACTTCGGCACCGGTCGCGAAGTCAGTGTGCTGGAGTTGGTGCAGACGATGATCACGGTGGCGGGGGCCGACCTGGAACCCGAGGTCCTGGGCGCCGCGCGGGGCGAGATTGACCGCCAGGTGCTCGACAGCAGCCTGGCCCGCGCGACGCTCGGCTGGGCACCGCAGGTCGCCCTGGCCGACGGGCTGCGCCAGACGCTGGACTGGACGCGCTGGCTGCTGGGACAGACCGATGGCGCAGCCTGACTGCCTGGTAGTCGGGGCCGGCGTGGTCGGGCTGGCGACGGCCTACGAGCTGGCTACCACCGGCCGCCAGGTCCTGGTGCTCGATCGCGGCCGGGTCGGCGCGGGCGCCTCGGGGGTCGGCGGAGGGTTCGTGACGCAGGTCGGGCAGCGCGGCAAGCTGGCGCTGGCGCTGGTCCGCGAGAGTCAGCGACGTTACCTGCAGCTTGGTGAACGCCTGGCCGGCGACATCGGCCTGCGCCAGTGCGGCTGCCTGGTGGCCGCGGCAGACTCCTCCGAGGCCGCCGCGCTGGACCGCGTCGCCGCCGATCTGGCCACCGCCGGCTCACCCGGCGAGCTCCTCGACGCCGCCTCCGTCCGCCGCGTCGAGCCGGCGCTGGCGCCGTCGGTGGTGCGGGGGCTGGCGATGCCGGAGGACCTCCAGATCGAGCCAGCGCGGCTGCTGGCGACCTACCGCCAGGCGCTCCGGCGGCTCGGCAGCGAGGTCCGCGAGCAGCGGCTGGTGACCGGCCTGCGGCGCAGCGGTGAGCGGGTCGTCGGGGTGCGCACCCGCTACGGCGATCTCGACGCCGGCGAAGTGGTGCTCTGCGCCGGGTGTTGGACCGCGGCGCTGTTGCCGCCGAGCTACGCCAGCATCATCCGCCCAAGACGTGGCCAGGTGCTACTCGGACGGCTGCGCCGGCGCTGCCTGCAGGGGCTCGTGCTGGGCGTCGACTACCTCTCCAGCAAGTCCGGCGGGCCGGTGGTGGGGTGTAGCGTCGAACAAAACGTCGACGGTCTGGTGCGGCTCGGCGGCTCGCGCGAGTGGGTTGGGTTCAACGAGCTGCCGACCGCCGCGGCCGCTGCCATCCTGGCCAATGCCGGACGCTACCTGCGGCTGCCCGAGGACCTGGAGTGGCAGTTCGCCGCGGCCGCGTTGCGGCCTGCGACGCCCGACGGGCTGCCGCTGCTGGGAGCGGTCGAGCCGGGCCTCTGGATCCACGGCGGCCACGAGGGCAGCGGCTTTGCGATGTCGCCGGCCACGGCCCAGCGGCTGGCCGCCCTGATCGGTCGCCAACCGGTGGACTTGCGCGGCCTGCTGCCCAGCCGGTTCATGACCCCGCCGCAGGCCGTGCCGCACGGCGATTGAAGGTCTACGGAGCCACTCCCTGGCGGGCCTTCGCCAGCTCCAGGTACCGCCGGTAGGTCGGCCGGCCCAGCAGCTTGTTCTGAATCACATGAATCGCCGTAGCGATCTCCTGGCGGTCCATCGGATGCAGTTCGGGCAGTGCGAAGAAGGCCCCGGCGCACTTCGCCGCGAGCTCCCAGCAGTCTGCCTCGCCGGGCGTCAGTCCCGCGCCCAGGACGCAGTCGCGGTCGGTCTGCGGCGCGCTTTCGGCGGCCTGCACCAGGCTGCCAAGTCCGGCACCCACCGCTGTCGCCAGCGCGGCCCGTCGGGTTACGTCATCCATGGTCTGCGGTCTCCCGCCGGGTGCCGGGACCCGGTGTTCAGACGGCGGGGGCCAGCGGCGGCAGGTCGCAGAGCGCCGGGAGCGTCGTCCGCATGGTGCCGGTCACGGAGCACCAGCAACACATTCGGTTGCGGCATCAACGGCTCCAGTCGCCAGGTTGGCGCCGCGCGAGCAGACACCTGCCGGTCTGTCGCAGCAACGCCGGCCACCAGGCCGCCCCAGCCGGCAGATGGCGCCGGCTGTAGAGGTGCTCGGCGAGCTGGTCGGGTGCGGCCAGACCAAGCCGGAAGAACGTCACCACCAGGCCGTTCAGCAGCACGGCCCGCAGCGGGCCGGTACGCAGGTATTTGGCGGCGTCGACCGCCACCGCCGACCGCAGCACGCGGCACGGCCCCAGGCGGCGTAGCCGGTCGGCCAGGGCGAAGTCCTCGAACAGCCGCCAGTCGGGGAGTTTGGCCCAGGCCTCCCGGCGGACCCAGACGGCGTTGGTGCCCACCGGTCGGCCGCGGCGCAGGTCGCCCAGGTTGAGCCAGACCGCTTGCCAGGCCAGCAGCCGCGGCTGCGGCTGGTAGTGCTTGCGGAAGCAGCCCCAGAGAGCGCCGGCCGCCAGGGCTTGGCGGACCGCGGCCAGGCCGTCGGCTGGCAGGCGGCAGTCGGCGTGGAGGACCAGCAGCGCCTCGCCAACGGCGGCGGCGGCGGCGGCGTTGATGGCGGCCCCGCGGCCCCACGGCGGACGGCGCTCGTCGTAACCGTTGTGCAGCAGCCGCAGCGTGTGGGGCCAGGCCGCCCCCAGGGCGGCCCGCAGCGCCACCGTCCAGTCGGCGCGGCGCGTCGGCACGCTGGCGGCGACGACCACCTCGAGCGGTCCCGGCTGCGCCGCAAGAGCCTGCAACGCCGCCAGCAACGCCGGCGCGGGACCGGCGGTCTGGCGAGTCAGGAAGGGCATCAGGATCGAAACCAGCACGCTCGCTCCCGCTGCGCAGTTCCGGCCGTCGGCCGCGCTACCTCCAGGTCAACCCAATGTGAAGAAGACCGCGCGCAACCGGCCGATAGCATGGTAGACCTGGTGGACAAAGGCCCTGTAGGAGGTCGCCATGCCGGAGTCGGTGCGAGTTGCCCTGGTGGGATGTGGCCACAACGGGTTGGGCCACTTCGAGTGCTACGCCAACGACGACCGTTGTGAGATCGTGGGGGTCTGCGATCTCCATGAGGGACGCCGCCAGGCCGCGGCGGACGACTTCCTGGTGCCGGGCTTCGGCTGCGTCGAGACGATGCTGGGCGAGACCGGTCCGGATCTGGTGCTGGTCTGCACCGGCGACCCGTTCCATGTTGAGCCGTTCGTCGCGGCGGCGGAGTTTGGCTGCCACGTCTTCGTCGAGAAGCCGATGGCCGACAGCATCGCCGGGCTGGAACGGATGCTCCAGGCGGCCGCGGGCACCCGCGGGCAGAAGATGATGGTCGGGCAGGTCCTGCGCTTCAATCCGTTCTTTGCGCAGGTCAAGCAGTCCTGCGCCGACGGCACGCTCGGGCGGCTGTTCTACCTCGAAGCCGACTACATCCACGACCTGCGGCAGCAGGCCGACCCGGCGCGCTTCAACGAGGCCATCGGCATGAACTGGTACACCGCGCGCGAGCAGCCCGCGGTGGGCGGCGGAGTGCACGCTTTCGACCTGCTGCGCTGGTTCGCCGGCGCTGACTGCGTCGAGGTGACCGGCTACGCCAACCAGATCGCCTTCCCGAGCATGACGCAGCCCGACTGCCAGGTCTTCCTGGCGAAGTTCGCCAACGGCGTGCTGGCCAAAGTCGCCAGCGCCTACGGTGTGATCGGCCCCCGGCCGGCGGTCAACCGGCTCAGCGTCTACGGCACAGCCGGCACCGTGCGGGAGACTGACCTCTGGCTGGGCGACGGCGACGAGGGCGCCGAGGTGATGCACTTCGGGCTCGGCGACCTGGCCATTCAAGGGCATCCCTACACGCCCGAGGTGGAGCACATCCTGAGCGCCATTCTGGAGGACCAGCCGGTGCTTTGCGATGTCTGGGGCGTCGCCAACGCCACCGCGGCCTGCATCCTGGGGGCCGAGTCGGCGCAGGTCGGGCGGCCGCTGGCGGTGCCCTGCTACGGCCGCGCGCGTTAGGGGGCGGAACAGACCGGCAGCCGCAGGCTCGCCTCATTGAGCCAGGCGCCGTCGGCTGCGTACAGCCGCACGGTGAACTGCCCCACGCCGCCGCCGGCGTTGAGCGGCAGGCGGAGTGCCGGTTGGCTGGCGACCACGGCGGCGGCGAGAGTTTCGCCGGCTGGCACCGGCGCCAGGCTAAGGCGCCAACTCAGCAGCACGCCCCGCTCGATCTCCAGGGTCAACTCGGCGCTGGCATCGACCAACGGTTGCGCCGTCGGGTTGGCGACCCCGATCTGCAGCGGCAACGGCTGATCCGGCCGGACCTCGGCGGCGAGCGCCGCCAGCAGCGGGGTTGGCCAGTCCATCAGAGGGCCACCTCACTGCCGGGCGGCAACGCCGGGCGGTCGGTGACGCCCAGGGCGACCAGCGCGGCCACCGCGCAGAGCACCGCGCCCAGCAGGAACGGCGACGGGCGTTGCAGGCCGTAGAGCGCCCCGCCGGCCACGGGGCCGACGATCCGCCCCAGGCTGCCGACCGCCTGCAGCAACCCGAGCGCCTCACCGCGCCGCGGCTCCGGGCTGTGGAAGGTCATCAGCGTCGGCAAGGTGGCGGTGCAAAGAGCGTTGCCGATGGCCAGCGGGGTGGCCACCAGCAGCAGTTGCCCCAGGCTGTGCGTCCAAGGGAGCAGCGCCAGGGCACCCGCCAGCAGCACCAGGCCGGCCAGCAGCAGCCGCGACTCCCCGCAGCGCTGCACCAGCCGGCCGATCAGGCCGCCCTGCACCAGCGCCGCCAGCAACCCGATCCAGGTGAACAGGTAGCCCGTGAAGCGCTGCGCCGCGCCGGTGTCGGTGGCCACATCCAGGCGAAGCGAGTCGATCAGGTGGTAGCTCAAGATGGCGTGCAGCACCGAGAACCCGGCGGTCGCGACGAAGAACACCCACAGCAGCCGCGTCAGCACGGGTTGCTGGTGACAGAGGTCGAGCGAGGCGGTCGCGAAGGGGCTGCTCGGTGCGGCGTCGCCGCTGCGTCGGTCGGGCGGCAGCGACTCCGGCAGGCGCGCCGCGCCCAACAGCAGCGTCAGCAGCGAGAGGCTGCTGGCCAACAGGCCGATGGCCAGGTTGCCGCCGTGCGGGCCCCAGTGGTGGCTGCCCCACGGCCCGAGGATCGCGCCGCAGGCCGGCCCGAAGACGAAGCCGAGGCCGAAGGCCGCGCCGATCAGCCCCATCGCCTTGGCGCGTCGCTCCGGCGGCGTGACGTCGCCGAGGTAGGCCTGCGCGGTCGCCAGATTGGCGCTGCCCAGGCCGTGGATCAGCCGCGAGACAAAGAGCATCGCGAAGCTGTGGCTGAAGGCGAACAGCAGGTAGCCGGCCAGCGAGCCGCACAGCGAAAGCAGCAGCACCGGCCGCCGCCCGACGCGGTCGGACCAGCGCCCGAACAACGGACCGCAGAGGAACTGCATCAGCGAGTAGCTGGCGATCAGCAGCCCTTGCGCCAGGCCGCTGGCGCCGTACAGCTTGGCGTAGACCCCAAGCTGCGGGATCACCAGCCCGAAGCCGAGCAGGTCGAGAAACACGATGGCGTAGATCACGCCTGTCTGCGAACGGGGCCGGCTTTCCACAGGGCGCTCCCAAGGGGCATGATGCCGCCCCGCGCGACTCCTGACAAGCCAGGTGCCCGGTCCGGCCAGCCGCGGGGTGTGCCGGCCCGGTACCCACCGACCAGACCGGCCATCACGCGGTATACTGCCAGCATGGCAGAGGCAGCACCGACGTTAGTCACCGTGGGCCACGCGACGCCGATGCGCGTGCGGGAGCCGTTGGCGGTGATGGCTGAGATCGAGCCCGGCAGCATCGCCGACCAGCTCGGCTGGCAGCCGGGCGACCGGCTCCTGCGGATCAACGGCGAACCGCCCCGCGACCTGATCGACTACCAGCTCTGGACCGCGGTCGAGGAGCTCGAGCTGCTGGTCGCCACCGCCGGCGAGGAGGTCGTCTTCGAACTCGAAAAGGACCCCGACGAGGACCTCGGCGTACGCTTCGAAGACGCGCTCTTCACGCCGCTGCGGACCTGCAACAACGGCTGTCTGTTCTGCTTCGTGGTGCAAGCCCCGCCGGGCCTGCGACCGACGGTCTACGTCAAAGACGACGACTACCGGCTGAGCTTCCTGGGCGGCCACTTCACCACCCTCACCAACCTCACCGAGCCGCACTTCGAGCGGATCCTGAACCAACACCTGAGCCCGCTCTACGTCTCGGTCCACGCCAGCGACCCGGCGCTGCGGCGGGTCTTGCTGGACAACCAGAAGGCCAACCTGGGATGGGACTACCTGGTCCGGCTGGTGGCGGCCGGGATCGAGTGCCACACCCAGATTGTGCTCTGCCCCGGCGTCAACGACGGGCCGGCCCTCGACCAGACCATCGGCGACCTGGCGGCCCTCGGGGAGCTGATCCGCAGCATCGGGGTGGTGCCGGTTGGGCTGACCCGCTACCAGCAACACCCGCTGATGCGAGCGATGCAGGCGGCGGAGGCCCACGCCACGCTGGCGCAAATCGAGACCTGGCGGGCGCGTCTCGACGATGGTGAGCTGCGCCGGGTCTACGCGGCCGATGAGCTGTTCCTGATGGCCGGCCTGCCGCAGCCGCCGGCCGCCTACTATGACGAGTTTGCGCAGGTCGAAAACGGGGTGGGGCAGACCCGCCTCTGGGACGACGCCGTGGCAGAGCTGCTGCCGCGGCTGCCGCGGCGCGTGACGCCGGCGCAGCGGGCGCTCTGGCTGACCGGCGGCTACGGGGCCCAGTTGCTGCCGCCGTTCGTCGCGGCGTTGCGGGCCGTCGAGGGTCTGACCATCGACCTGCACCCGATCCGGAACGACCTGTTTGGCGGCAATGTCGAATGCAGCGGGCTGCTCTGCGCGCAAGACATCCTGGCGCAGACCGCGCCGCCGGGTGACCTCACGACGGTGCTGCTGCCGGGGCGGGCGGTCAACGAGAACGGCCTGCTGCTGGACGACCTGACCCCAGCCGACCTGGCGGCGCGGCTTGGGGCAGCGGTGCGGCCGTGCCTCACGCCGCAGGACGTCGTCACCGCGCTGGGCGTGCGGCTGCGGACGACGCGGTGACTTGACGGCGGACGTCGGGCGCGGCACTCTGCGCCACGGAGACGACGATGCGGTTGCGTGGGATGCTGCCGGGCGACAACCAGCCCAGCGACGTGGTGCTGGCCGGTGACCGGATCGCCGCGATCGGTCCGCCGCAGGGCACGCCCGACCTGGGCGGGGCCGACCTGCACCTCGGGCCGGGGCTGATCGATCTCCAGGTCAACGGCTGCGGCGGCCACGACTTCAACGTCGAAGGGTGGACCAACCACCCCGTGACTCCCGAGACTGGGGCCGCCATCGCCGCGTTGCTGGCCGCCGCGGGCACCACGCAGTTTCTGCCGACGCTGGTCACCAACTCGCCCGAGAACCTGCTCCGCGGCCTGCGCGCCATCGCCGCCGGCCGGCGGCAAGACCCCGCGATGGCGCAGCAGGTGCCGGGTGTCCACCTCGAAGGCCCCTTCGTCAGTCCCGACGACGGTCCCCGCGGCGCGCACGAGTTGCGTTACGTGCAGGAGCCGAGCTGGGACGCCTTCTGCCGCTGGCAAGAGGCTGCCGAGGGCCTGGTCAAGGTGCTCACCATCGCGCCCGAGCGACCCGGGGCGGTCGACCTGATCCGCCGCGCCGTGGCCAGCGGGGTGATCTGCAGCATCGGCCACAGCAATCCGACCGCGGACGACATCCGCGCCGCGATCGACGCCGGCGCGAGCATGTCGACGCACCTCGGCAACGGCTCCCACGCGGTGCTGCCGCGGCATCCGAACTACATCTGGGAACAACTGGCGGCCGATGAGCTGGTGGCGTCGGTGATGGCCGACGCGCAGCATCTGCCGCCGAGCGTCCTGAAGTGCTTCGCCCGCATCAAGGGCGAGCGGCTCTGTGTCGTCAGCGACGCCGTGGCGCTGGCCGGGCTGCCACCGGGGCTTTACGACCACGGCCGCCACGAGGTCCTGCCGTCGGGCCGCGTCAACCTCGCCGGCACGCCCTACCTGGCTGGCGCCGGCCACCTGCTCGACACCGGCCTGGCCAACCTCCGCCGGCTCGCCGAGCTATCCGAGCCCGCCTGCTTCACCGCCGCCGCCGCCCTGCCGGCGCGGCTGTTGGGCCAGACCGACAACGGTCGCTTGGAAGTCGGCTGCCGCGCCGATCTGATCCTGTTCCGCTGGCCGGCGGCGGACGGCCCGATCGCAGTTCACGCGACGCTGGTCGCCGGCGCGGTGCGGTACCGCGCTTAGGAGGCCGGCCGGCGGTCGTCGACCGGCGTGGCGATGCCCTCGAACCGGTTGTCGTCCAGCTCGACGGTGCCCACCTGCGGCTCGATCCGGACGCCGGTTCGGGTCACCCCGAGGCCGCTGTCGGTGATCCGGTTGCCGCGCAGCACCGTGCCGTTGACCTTGTCCTGGAGCCAGATTGCCAGCCCGTCGCCGGCGCCGCCGTTGTCCTGCAGGTGGTTGTCGAGCAGCGTGTTGTCGTGGGGCAGCCAGTGCTCACGCGGCTCGCTCCGGAAGCGCACACCGGCCAGGCCGTTGCACCGAATGGTGTTCCCGCGGATCAGGTTGCGGACATCGCGGTGGCCGATGTCGATGCCCCAGTGGCGGTTGTCGCGCAGCGTGTTGCCCTCGGCCAGGCCGTCGGCGACGCCCCAGCAGAAGAACAGGCCGACCTCGTTGTGGTGGCTCTGACAGCCGCGAATCGTCGGTCGCAGCGAGCCGCTGCCGGGGTGCAGGCCGAGATTGGCGTGGTCATGGGTGCGGCAGTCCAGCACCTGCACGTCGGGGCAGACCTGCCACGAGAAGCCGTCGCCGAAGTAGTGGTGGGCCGTGACGTTGCGAATCTCCACGCGCGTCGCGTACTGCATGAAGATGCACCCGGCGTGGTTGCCGTCGAGCAGCGTGTTCTGGTCGCGATTGCCGTCCAGGCGCAGATCGGCCACGCCGCAGTCGTGTTGCTGCTCGATCCAGACCAGCGGAAACAGCGACGAGACGGTGACCTCCAGCTCGGTGTAATAGTCCTTGACCACGGTCCGGTCGAGCAGCAGCCGGTGGCCGTCGATCCCCGCCACCAGGCGCTTCTCTTTGTTCAGAGCCGCGTAGCCCCCACCGTAAGGCTCGCCCTCCAGGATCACCCCATCGCCGACCCGAAAGCCGGAGGCGTCGGCGACCTCGATCACGTCGTCGAACCAGTCGGCGTCGGCGGCCAGGCGCGTGGCGTGGACCGGCGCCTTGACGAGGTGCGTGTCGTCGCCGTCGCCGACCAGCCAAACGCCGCTGCGCAGTTGCACCGGTCCCCGCAGTTCGTAGCGGCCGGCCAACAGGTGAACCACCCCGCCGCCTTGGGCGGCGACGTAGTCCACGGCGGCTTGGATGGCGAGCCGGTGGTAGCCGGGCAGGTCGGCCTGGCTGGGACCGACGGTCAGGGTGCGTGGCCAGGCCATCGTCAGGCTTCCTCCGGCACCGCCGCCCGGGCGCGGCGTTGCAGTTCGTCTTGCACGCTCCAGGGCGCGACACCCGCGGCCGGCCGCCGGCGCTCCCAGCGTCCGTCGGGCTGCAACAGCCAGGTCGTCGCGGTGTCGGCGAGGTACAGCTCCAGCAGCTCAATCAGCTCCGCCCGCGCCGTCGGCTCTTCGATGGGTACCGCCACTTCGACGCGGTGGTCGAGGTTGCGGTACATCCAGTCGGCCGAGGCGAGGTAGACGCGGTCCGCGCCGCCGTTGCCGAACCGCATCAGGCGGGCATGCTCCAGGAACGGGCCCAACACGCTGCGCACGCGAAGCTGGTCGGTCTGGCCCGGCACGCCCGGTCGCAGGCAGCACTCGCCGCGGATGATCAGGTCCACCGCCACCCCGGCGCGGCTGGCGTCGATCAGCGCCAGGGCCAGTTCGACATCGACCAGGGCGTTCATCATTGCGACGATCCGACCGCCGCGCCCGGCGCGCTGGTGCTCCACCTCGGCGGCGATATCGGCCAGGAAGCGTTGCCGCAGGTCGGTCGGCGCCACCGCCAGCTTGCGGTAGGCCGGCACATCGGCGTAGCTGGTCAGGAAGTTGAAGAGGTCGATCACATCGGCGCTGAGGTCGGGCGACGCCGTGAACAGCCCCAAATCGCAGTACGAGCGCGCCGTCAGGTCGTTGTAGTCGCCGGTCGCCAGATGCACGTAGCGCCGCAACTCCTCGTCCTCCTGGCGCACCACCAGAATCATCCGCGTGTGGGTCTTGATGCCGGGCAGGCCGTAGGTCTTGTTGACCCCCGAGCCTTCCAGCCGGCGCACCCAGGCGATGTTGGCGGCCTCGTCCAGACGGGCCTTGAGCTCCAGCAGGGCGGTCACCTCTTTGCCCGACTCGGCCGCGCTGAGCAAGGCCTCGAGGCACTTCGACTCCGGCGAGGTGCGGTAGAGGCACTGCTTGATGGCCACCACATCCCGGTCGGCGGCGGCCGCTTGGACGAAGCTGACGACGGTCTGGTCGTAGTCGTGGTAGGGATGATGGACGACAATGTCGCGCTCGCGGATGGCCGCAAAGACGGCGCCCGGATCCTCGGCGTCGGCCGGCAGGCGCGGATGCGGACAGGGTTGCCAGGCCGGCCGGCTCTGGGCCGGCAGGTCGACCGCCAGGATCGCGCTGAGACAGCTCAGGTCGAGCAGACCGTCGACCTCGAAGACCTCCTGGTCCTGCAGGCCGAGCTCGGCGACCAGCAGTTGCCGCGGATCGTCGGGCATCGCGGCATCGAGTTCGAGGCGCACCACCGGCGCGAACTTGCGTCCGCGCACGGTCTCGACGGCAAAGCCCAGCAGGTCGTCGGCCGCCGCGTCGTCCTGCGCCACGTCGGCGCTGCGGGTGACCCGGAAAGCGTGCGCCCCGGCGACGGTCATGCGGCGGAAGAGCTGGTCGAGGTGGTGGGCAATCACCTGCTCCAGCGGCACAAAGCTGCGGCCGTCGCCCAACGCCACCAGCCGCTGCCGGTTGGCCGGGACCTTGACCCGCGCGAAGAGCGGCGCGCCGTCGTCGTACTGGAGCACCACCGCCAGCGACAGGCTGAGGTTGCTGATGTACGGGAAGGGCCGCCCTGGGTCGACCGCCAGCGGGGTCAGCACGGGGAAGACCTGCGCCTCGAAGTGCCGATCGACCACGCGGCGGTCGGCCTGGTCGAGGTCGGCGTAGTCGTAGAGGCGGACCCCCGCGGCGGCCAGCGCCGGCAGCAGGTCGGCCCGCAAGACCTCGATCTGCGCCGTTTGCATGCGGCGCACCTCGTCGGTGACGCGCTGCAGCTCCTCGGCCGCGGTGAGCGGCCAGGGCGCCTCGCGCGGTAGACCGCTGTCGGCCTCGCGGACCAGTGCGCCGATCCGCTTCATGAAGAAGCCGTCCAGGTTCTGCGCGCTGATCACCAGGAAGCGCAGCCGCTCCTGCAGCGGCAGGTCCGGGTCGCAGGCCAACTCCAGGACCCGCCGGTTGAAGTCGAGCCAACTCGTCTGGCGGCTCAGGAACAGGTCTCTGGCGGGCACGGGCGGTGCGCTGCTCATCGTCACTCCCAGGCGGGGCAGCCAGCCCCCGAGCGTCAGGGCTAGTGTGCCGCCGCGGCCAGCGGCCTGTCAGCCTGCCACACTCAGGGCTGCAGCAGCAGCACGCGCGTCACACCGGCCTCGGCTGGCAAGGTGACCTGCCGCCCGCCCAGCGCCGCACCGCTCAGAGCGTCGGAGCAGCGGCCGTCACGACCGCAGTCGACCGCCAAGGGACCGTCGTCGAACGGCGTGATCACCAGGTAGCGCGCCCCGTCGCTGGCGACGTCGGCGGTCCAGACATGGGCCGCCCGCTGCGTCACCAGCGGCACGCCGGCGCGGCTCGCGACGGCCCGCAGCAGCTCCGGGACCAACTGCGGCACGCCACAGAAGACCTCGCCCGGGCGGACCACCAGCGCGGGCGAGCCGTCGGACCAGGTGGCCCAGACTTCGCCCGGGCCGCTGACCGTGAAGAGCGGCTGAATCGCCGCGGCCGGTCCCCAGCTCGCGGGCAGCCCGGCGGCCAGCCCGGCAGCCGTCGCTTTGGCCTGGGCCGTCGGCACGGTCACCGGCCGCAGCGCGAAGCCGTGAACCTGCTGCGCGGCGGCCAGGTCCTGGCCGGCTGGCCCGTAGACCGCTGGCGCCCAGCACCACAGGCGAGTCACACCGGCCGGCCGCGCGGCCAGCCGTTGGCGTTGCGCGGCGGTCAGCGACCAGGCGGCCAGCATCACCTGCAGGCGCGGCTGGCGCGGTGCCGCCAGCAGGCGGTCCAGGAGATACTGCCCGTAGGGCGCTCCGACCCGGCCCAGCGCCGCGCGGCTGTCGTAGATCAGCGGCCGCGCCGCGACCTGGGAGCCGCCCGCCAGGAGGTCCGTGCTGGCTTCGTCGAGCACCGCGGCGATGTCTGGCGCGAACGGCGTGGTCCGCCGCAACAGGCCCTGGTCCAGCGGCGCCAGCTCGCGCATCACCTGCCAGATGGCGGCGTCGTTGAACCAGCCTTGACCCGGCAGGTCCATCCACCAGCAGCCCTGTCCGCGCACGATCGACATCGCGGTGTTGCGGCGCATCAGGTGCTGGGTCTGCGCCAGATTCACCAGCCCGCCCTCCTGCGCGTGCTCCTGCTGCCGCGGATCGAGGTAGGTCCGGGTGTCGTCTTCGTTGAGCCACAGCTTGCCGGCCGCGGCGACGCTCTCGGCGGCCGTCATCACCGGCCCGGTGCCCAACCAGGCGCGGTCGGTGTAGCTGATCGGCGAACAGAGCACGTCGATGTCGGGTGACGCCAGGACGCGGTCGAGGTCGTAATGTCCGCTGACCGAGGCGCCGTTGCCGATGGCGCCGAACTCCCAGCCGTAGCCATAGAAGAAGACCACCAGCCGGCCGGCCCCCAGCCCGCGACGAGTGGCGGCGGCCAGAGCCAGCACGGTGTCACCCATCTCGCGTTGCCAGAAGCGGTTGAAGGCCACCAGGCGCGCCTCGCGCACCGGGTCGCGCAGCAGGCCCAACGGGGCGCCGTGCCGCTCGGTTGCCGGGGGCACGCTGGCAGTCTGCCAATCGGCGGCGCCCGTCGCGCGCAGGTACTCCCGCCAGGCCGCCGCGGTGGCGGGATCGTAGCCCGACAGCGGCCGGCCCCAGGTCTCGGCGTAGAACCACTCGCCGGTGTTTTGGCCGCACGGGTGGAGGCCGATCACCTGCCGCGGGAAGCGCTCGGCGAGGTGCCGCCCGATCCGCTCCAACTGCGCCGCCGCCGCGGCCCGGTAGGCGCGGTCGGTGACCACCGACCGTTGCACGGCCCGACCGTCTTCGAAGACCATCCGGGCCTCCAGATGGCGATTGAGGTACCAGTCCGGCGCGTCCGCGCCGACCCGCGGAATCAGCAGCGCCTGCGGGTTGACCTCCAGGATCTCTTCGCAGAGGTCGTCCAGCGGCTGCCAGTTGGCCGGCTCCTCCGGCGGGCCCCAGCAGTTCGGGGCGCTGAACGAAACGATGTCGACCCCGGCCTGCTGGGCCAGCTTGACCTGCGACAGGAAGTAGCCGGGCGGCGCGCCGATCTGGCGCCAGGTGCTGTTGGCGACGTCGAACAGCGCCAGGTTCAGCGACCGCGCGGCGCTGGCCCGCGCCTCGAAGCTGACGCGGTACTTGACCCGCGGTTGCAGCTCGAGTTTGGCTGCGGAGTGGAAGTGGAAGTCGGGCCACTGACCGCCCGGTGGGTCGCGCAGTTCGATTCGCAGAGCGCCCTCGCCGAAGCTCCAGCGGCCGACGGTGTTCTGGTCGCCCAGTGGCCAGACCAACCAGCTCCGGCCGAAGGCAGCCGCGTCGGCCAAGCTGCCGGCGGGGAAGACGTCCTGGCCGGCGGGGTCGGTGATCCGCAGGTTGCGCAGCTCCAGGCTGCCGGCGCCAGCGCCAAACCGGAAGTGCAGCGTGCAGCGGCCGACCGGCGGAATGCGTGGGGTGACGTCAAACCCGAGCGGCTGCCAGGCCGTGCCGACGGCCACGCTACCACCGACCCGTTGGCCCCAGAACACCCGCAGCGGCCGGGGCTGGCCGTCGATCTGCAACTGCGGGCCACCAGGGGTCGGGACCACGACCGCCGGACCCGGGGCCGTGGGCAACAGCGCAAGCAGGATCCACCACATCCGACACGCTCCGGCCGCAGCCAGCCGCGGCAGAGGCTCATTCGGGTGGCGCCGGCCGAACCCTTCAGCCGGCCCGCGGGCCGGCCTCGGCGGTGGGGTACTCCTCGTCGCCGGTGACCTCAAACTTCGCGGCCTCGGGGTCCTTGTACTGCCCTGCCCGGTGGCTGAGGACCGCGACGACCACCCCGGCCACCATGATGATCAGCGCGATCCCCAGGACCGCGCCCATCGTCTGGGCGTCCGCACCGTGATGCATGGCTGAAAACTCCGGCCTAAGTCGTATACTAGGATGTTGTCATCATCAAGATGCATGGGCCGCAACGCCATGACAAGGTCGTGGCACCTCTTCGGACGGCGCCAGCTCGGACGTTCAGCGAGGACGGGAGGTCCGCGCGATGAACTCTGTGATCGTACCATTGCTGCTGATCCTCGGCGGTGTCACGCCGGGGTTCGTGGCGGCAATCGCCGCGATCGTCCTGTGGCGGCAACGCCGGGTCCTCGAGGAGCACCAGGTGCGGCGGTCGCTCTGGTGTGGCTACGGCTGGCTGGCGGTGTTCTGCTTCGTCGCGGTCTTCGCCACCCAGGACAGCAGCGCCAAGCCGTGGCTGATCGCCTTCGGTTGGATCGCCACCCCGGCCCTGTTCAGTGTCTTCGGCCTGTGGTACCTCGCCGAGCGGCAGCGCCTGCTGCAGGGCTTCCCCAGCCCGCAGCGGATGTTCCAACTGTCCACCGAGAACCGCCAGGAGCTGCGCTACCTGGCCAGCGAGCTGTCGAGCGACCTGAACCGCGCCCTGGCCGCGCAGACCGCGCTGGCCAAGGGCAACGCCGTCCTGCGCCGGATGGGGCGCGACACCGACGAGACCGAGCGGGTCGTGCAGCGCCTGCGGGCCAGCATCCAGCGGTGCCACGAACTGGAGGCGCGCTACGGCCTGCACCTGCGACGGGTGAAGGTCCTGCTGGACGACGAGGCTTACGACAACCCGGAGCTGACTGAGGAGCAGGAGGTCGCACTGGCCAACCTGCAGGATGCCCAGAACGAACTCGATGCGCTCCTCTCGAAGCTCTTCGACAGCGCCGTCGACTGCCGGGCCGCGGTCAACCGGGCGGTTCAGGACGTTGCCTTCACCGGCGTCGAGGTCTGACCCCGGCCTAGGAGCCCGTTGCCAATAGCCCGGCCGTCGTCTCGCCTACGGCCTTTGGGGCACACGTGCGGTGCGCTGGCCGGGCCACTCCTGCCCGACCACACCGACCTGGCGCCCGTCTGCGTCGTGTCGCC
>JADZEX010000114.1 GCA_020850355.1 Fimbriimonadaceae bacterium
GGCGACACCGTCGAGTTCCAGCGCAAAACCCCCTTCGGCCTCTCCAAGTGGACCAAGAACAAGGCCGAGCTCGACGAAAACGAAACCGCCGCCCTCAAACAGGCCGCCCAGCCCGCCTCCAAATCCGCCCCCGGCAAGGCACAGGAGTAGCCGCGAATGAAGCGTCTCGCCACCATCGTCTTCTGCGCTCAGTTCACACTGGGGACTCTCTTTCCCCAGGCGCAGCAAACCACGCCCGCCGCCGCCCCGGCCCAGCCCCCCGCCGCCGCGCAACCGGCGCCCGCGCAGGCCCCGCCTCCGCCGCCGGCCAATCCCGCTCCCGCCCCCGCGCAAACCGCCGCCCCTGCCCCCGTCCTCACCGGCAACCTCAACCTCAGCCGCGCCTCCCTCGTCGAGGTCGTCGACATCCTCTGCCGCCAGCTCAAGCTCAACTACATGATCGACCCCAAGGTCACCGGCTCGGTCTCCCTCTCCACCTACGGCGAGTCGCGCTCCATGGACGCCCGCGAACTCCTCCACCTCATCCTCCGCATCAACGGCGCCACCATGGTCCAGGTCGGCGACATCTGGCGCATCGTCCCCATCGGCGATGCCCTCCGCCTCCCCCTCCCCATGTCCAAGGACCCCTCCTCCCTCCAGGAAGACGAGTCCACCGTCCTCGGCCTCATCTTTCTCAAATACGCCACCGCCACGGAAGTCGGCAAACTCATCGAACCCTTCATCGGCGCCGGCGCCACCGTCACCATCTACACCCCCGCCAACCTCCTCTTCCTCATGGACTCCCGCCGCAACGCCCGCCGCGTAATGGAGCTCATCTCCATGTTCGACTCCGACACGCTCGCCAACCAGCGCGTGAAAACCTATGAGCTCAAACACGGCTCCCCCGACGACCTCGCCAAGGAAATCGAAGGCATCATCAAGTCCATCTCCCTCAACGAGAAGACCTCCCACATCCGCCTCATCCCCGTCGAACGCCTCAAAATCCTCATCGCCGTCGCCCCCAATCCCGGCGTCTTTGAGGAACTCGATAAGTGGGTCGAAAAGCTCGACACCGAAGTGAAGGTCTCCTCTTCCGGCCTTGGCAACTA
>JADZEX010000093.1 GCA_020850355.1 Fimbriimonadaceae bacterium
ACCGGCCAGATGATCGAGGTGGACGGCGGCGAGGGGGTGGTCCGCATCATCCCCGACGGCGCCTGATCGGAGAGCATTCGCCCCCGGCCCCCAACTCCCTGCCCGCTGGCGGCAGAGTAGCGTCGGGCGGCACGGCGGCCGGCGAGATTCTCGGGAGTCGGTCAGTCGGGCGGGCGGGCGAGTCGTTCGAGCAACGGCGCGGCCCGCCCGAGGATCTCGCGCTCATCCGGCGGTAGGTTCTCCAGGCGCCGGGCCAGCGTCGCGGTGCGGCGCGCGCGGCCAGCCGCCAGAATCTCGCGCCCCTCCGGCGTCGCCTCTATCAGCACCTGGCGGCCGTCGCCGGGGTCTGGTCGGCGAGTAACCAGCCCGGCCTGCTCCAGCGTCCGTACCAGCCGGGTCATGGTGGGAGGCTGCACCTGTTCGGCGGCGGCCAGCGCGCGTAGGGTCAGCGGCCCCCCGAACACTACCACCGACAGGGCGGAGAGGCGGGGAGCGGTCAGCCCGCTGGCAACGTCCTCGGCGCGCAGGCGACGCAGCAGGTGGATCGCCGCAGAATGGAGACGGTCGGCCAGCACGGACGGTTCGTCCGACCGCTCGCTCACCGTGTCGTCCTTCGCCATCGGACAGCCTCCCAGCGCCAGCACGAGGATCGTAACACTGTTGTGTGCGGATTCGGGCCGCACAGCCCTTGCGAGCACGAGACCGACCGACTACGATGCCTTCGTTAGCATAGCTAACGACTCGTGTCGGCGCCTGGCCGGCCCGGCCACATTCGTGAGAGGAGCGCACCGCATGGCAGCGAGCAGCACGCCCCCCGAGATCGCGGCGACCGCACCCGGCATCAGCCGTATCGGGCAGATCGCTGTGCCAGTCTACGACCTGGACCGCGCCGTCGTGTTCTACCGCGACGTGCTGGGCCTGCGGTTCCTGTTCCAGGCGCCGCCCGGCCTCGCCTTCTTCGACTGTGGCGGCGTGCGGCTCATGCTCAGCCGGCCGGAGGGGCCGGGCGAGGGCCATGCCGCATCGACGGTGTACTACCTCGTGGCCGACCTGCCGGCAGCCTGGGCAGCCGTGACCGAGCGGGGGGCGGCGGCCGTCTCCGAGCCGCACCTGATCGCCAGGATGCCTGACCATGACCTCTGGATGGCGTTCCTCAACGACAGCGAAGGCAACCTGCTCGGCCTGATGAGTGAGGTGCGTCCGCCGGCCTGACCGCCGCCGCTGGTCAGAAGCCGCGCCGTTTGGACGGACGGAAGCGGATGACCGTGCTGAACTCCGAGGTCAACTGCTCCCAGGTCCACCCCAGCGCCTTGACGCCCTCGGTATACCGCTCCATGTAGGCGGCCATCTCGGCCTCGGACGGCGGGCTGGGGTCGATGGTGGCCTCGCCGGTTAGAATCACGATATCACCGCCGGTGGCGTCGTTGTTCAGGTGCAGGCTCACCCTCGGGCGCGCCCGGATGTTCCGCACCTTCGGGGCATCCGGCTTCGAGAAGATCAGGGCCGCCTCGCCGCCCCACAGGTACCAGACCGGACTGGGCTGCGGCGTCCCGTCAGCATCCACAGTCGTCAGCCAGCCGATGGTGTCTTCGCGCAGGCGGCGGGCCGCCCGCGCGCCGTACTCGGTCGTCGTGTCAATCTGCATGAACCATCCTCCCACGCGACACTGGACGCCGCCTCTCACGCCGTCCAGGTAGCGCAACCAGCACAGGGCAGCATCTATGCCCGGTCAGGATGTTGGCCGGTGTGGGTAGAGCGCGGAACCAGAATGCTCGACGGCACGTCTCAAAGCTGGACAGCGCAGCGCGGGCGTCCTACCATCCACATCAGCACAGAACGTCCGCAGCAGGGACCGGAGCAAGGCTCGTGGCACGTGGGTGTCTCGGCATCCTGGGCATTGGCGTCGCACTGTTCAGCGCGTTCTTCGTCGTTGCAGCCATTGTCGAGAGTATCACCGGCGGCGACGGCAAGACCTCACCGGGCGTCTACGCCGGGCTGATCGTCTTCTTCGGCCTGCTGCTGGTGTGTGGGGTCGTCCTGGCCTGGGCGATGTTTCGCGCACAGAAAGCGTCCGTCGCAGCCGGTGGCGGCGGGGCGCCAACGAACCCGCCGCGCCGCACTGAAGCCGACTACGAGCGGCTTGTCCTGCGACTGGCCGAGGAGGAGCATGGCCGCCTGACCGTACCGGAGACGGCTGCGCGCTGCGACATCACCATCGCCGAAGCGAAAGCCGCGCTCGACCGACTGGTGCTGATGAAGGTCGCCACGATTCAGGTCACCCAATCGGGCGTCCTGGTGTACGTCTTCCCCGGCCTGCTTTCAGACGACGACAAGGCCGGCTCCACCGACTTTTAGGCAGCGGTAGTGCGACCGGCTCGCACGCCCGATCCGGGAGGGAACACGGCATGGAGAAGGTGGTACTCGCGGTGGTTGGCGGCGGCCTCACGCTGTTCGGCGGGCTGATGTTCCCCTATTTCGTCGGCCAGCTGCTGTCTGGCACCAGCAAGAACTCGCCGGGCATCAACGCCAGCCTTACCGTTGTGTTCGGCGCGATGCTCCTGGCCGGCCTCTATCTCGTCTGGCGCTCGATCCGGTCAGTCAAGCTTGACGGGAACGGCGCAACCCGTCCGGGCGCCGCGCCCACGACCACCGCGGCCGGCCGGCCGGGCCCGCCGCCTCCCCCGTCCGCGCCCCCGCAGCGGCCCACCACGGAAGAGGCCCGCGAACGCGCCGTGCTCCGACTGGCCGAGCAGGAGCACGGGCGGGTCACGGTGCCGGAGGTGGCAGCGCGGTGCGACCTGACCATTGCTGAGGCGAAGGCCGCCCTCGACCGGATGGTGCAGCTCCAGGCGGCGCACATGCAGGTGACGCCGAGCGGCGGCCTCGTCTACGTCTTCCCGGGCTTCATGTCGGACGAGGAGAAGGCTCGCGCCACTGACTTCTGACGAGTGGCGCGGCCGCAACTGGCGCCTGCCTACGCGGTAACCTTCGCTGCCGCCGCGACGATCCCGAGCATGTAGTCGG
>JADZEX010000094.1 GCA_020850355.1 Fimbriimonadaceae bacterium
GCCAGGGCGGTCTGCGAGACCTGCACGTAGCTCTCGATCGAGGGCGTCTCGAAGTAAGCAGCCGCCTTCTCGATGCTATCGGTGCGCTGCGTCTCGGGCGAGGTGATCTCAACCACGAACCGCGGCCGCTCGCGCCAGTAGTCGGCCCGGTCGGTCGGGTCGCAGCAGACCATCAGGTCGGGGTAGTAGAAGATCTGACCCTCGCGCAGGCGCAGCTTGAGGTCCGAACCACGCACCTCGCAAGGGTGGTCGTCGAGGAAGCTGCCCAGGTCGACCATCAGGTTGACGAACAGCCGGTCGTGCGTGGCGCTGACCCCTGGCATCGGATAGACCTGCCCCCTAACGTACTCGTGGCGTGCGGCAGCCTGGCGCTCCGCGGAGAGGTACTCCGCGGGCGAGATCAGCAACCTCGGCTCGGCGATCGCGACCATGGGGGCATTGTAGGGCCCGGCCGACAGCGCCGTCAAATGCACGGTGCGTTGACAGTCCGGCGGGCCCGTGATACGTTCCGACGCAGCACACTGGTGGACCGAGGGGAACGGTCCCGAGGACGCGGGATGCCTCGGAAGCTCTACATCGAGACCTACGGCTGTCAGATGAACGTCGCCGACAGCCAACTGATCGCCGGCTCGCTGGCGGCGGTCGGCTACACCGCCACCGACACGACGGCCGACGCCGACGTCATTCTGGTGAACACCTGCGCGATTCGCGAGAACGCCGAGACGCGTGTTTGGGGCCGCCTGGGGCAACTGGCGCAACTGAAGCGTGAGCGGCCGGAACTGACTCTGGGCGTCGTCGGCTGCATGGCGCAACACATCAAAGACACCATCGCGGCGCGGGCCCCGCAGGTCGACCTGGTGGTCGGGCCCGATGCCTACCGCCGGCTGGGCGACATTCTGGAACAGGACCGCGACACGCCCTACATCGATGTGCGCCTGGACAAACGCGAGACCTACGAGGCTCTCGACCCGTCCAGCGACAACGGAATCACCGCGCACCTCACGATCATGCGCGGTTGCGACAAGTTCTGCACCTTCTGCATCGTGCCCTTCGTACGGGGCCGCGAGCGCAGTGTGACCCGCGACGAGGTGCTCCGCGCGGCGCACCAGCTGGTGGCCGACGGCGTGCAGGAGATCTGTCTGCTGGGCCAGACGGTCAACGCCTGGCGCGACGGCGAGCAGGAGTTTGCCGACCTGCTGCTGGCGCTGCGCGAGCTGCCCGGCCTGCAGCGGGTGCGCTTCACCTCGCCGCACCCGGCCGACTTCAGCGACCGCGCGATCGCCGCGCTGGCGCGCGGTGGCAACCTGATGCCGGCGCTGCATTTGCCGCTGCAAAGCGCGGCCGACCGGGTCTTGGAGCGCATGAACCGCGGTTACACCTATGCCCAGTTCGGCGACCTGGTGCGTCGCTTCCGGGCCGCCGTGCCCGACCTCGCCATCACCACCGACTTGATTGTCGGGTTTCCGGGCGAGACGCTGGCCGAGTACCAGCAGACCCTCGACTGCCTGGACGAGCTGCGCTTCGATGCGGCGTTCATGTTCCTTTACTCGCCGCGCTCGGGGACCAAGGCCTACGAGTGGGACGACGACGTGCCCGCTGCTGAGAAGACCCGCCGACTCGAGGCGGTGATCGCGCGACAAGAGGCCATCTCGGCCGAGGTCAACGCGACCTGGCGGGGCCGCGAGGTCGAGGTGCTGGTGGAAGGCCGCGCGAAGCGGGGCAATGGCTGGTGGGGCCGCACCCCGCAGTACAAGAACTGCGTTTTCCAGGTCGCGCCCGACCCGGCTCCCGGCGACCTGGTCCGGGTCCGCGTCGCCGACAGCACGGCCCACACGCTGCTCGGGGCCGCGGTGTGAACCGCCGCACGCGGCTCGGGGTGGCTGCCGGGCTGGTGGTGGTCGTCGGCCTGGGGGCCAGCCAGCTCTTCGCCGAGGTCTTTGGCCTGACCTACGACGAACCGGTCTACGCGGGTGTCGCCGAGCGGCATTGGGAATGGTTCGAACGCCTCCTGCACGGCGACGCGTCGGCGCTCAGCCGGGCCGGGCTGGAGCGCCACTGGGGCAACTCGGGTGACACGCCGCTGGAAGCCGACTGGCAACCGCCGGTCGGCAAGCTGGTCGGCGCGCTCGGTCGACGGCTGCCGCTGCCTGGTGTCTTCGCCCGCTACCGTGCCGGCAATGTGCTGCTCTACGCCCTGACCGCGGCGCTGCTGTGGCTCTGGATCGGCGGCCGCGCCGGGCCTTTGGCAGGGGCCGCGGCGGCGGGCACCTGGCTGGTGCTGCCCGGCGCGGTGCATCACGGCAGTCTCGCCGGGATCGACCAGCCGGTCGCCTGCTTCGCCACCCTGGCGCTGTGGTGCGGTCAGCGGGCGGTCGAACGGCCCACCTGGCGACGCCTGCTGCTGTTCAGCCTGACGCTGACGCTGGCGGTCGAGAGCAAGTTCAACGGCGTGCTGGTGGCCCCGGCGGTGCTGCTGGCCGCGGCCTGGCAGCGCCCGGGACTGAGCCGCCGCGAGTGGGGGCGCCTGCTGCTGGCGACTGGCCCGGTGGCCTTCCTGCTGGGCCTCGCGCTGTGGCCCTGGCTGTGGTACGACACCTTCCGGCATCTCGGTCAGGTGATCCAGTTCCACGGCCGCCACGGCTACATCGCCACGCTCTACCTGGGGCGCGTCTGGATCGATCCCCCGCCGCCCTGGCACTACGCGCCGGTGCTGCTGGCGATCACCACCCCGCTGCCGCTGCTGGCGGCTGCCGGCCTCGGCGCGGCCACCGCGCGGCGCGATCCGCTGGCCCGGCTGCTGCTGGTCGCGGTGCTCTGCCACCTCGCGCCGTTCCTCTCGCCGGCCGCGGCCAAGTACAACGGCGTGCGGCTGTTCGTGGCGGTCCTGCCGTTGCTGGCGGCGCTCGCCGGCCTCGGCGCGGCGCGGCTGCTGACCGCGCTGCTGCGCCGCTGGCCCGCCTGGGCGGCCCGTCGCCGGGCGCTCGGCGCGGCGTTGCTGGCGGCCGGCCTGGTCCCCGCGCTGGCCGCCGTGCTGAGCGTCTACCCCTACCCCTCGGCCTGGGCCAACGCGCTGGTCGGCGGGCCAGCCGGCGCCGTGGCGCGGGGCTGCGAGCCGGTCTTCTGGGGCGAGCCCCTGCGGGAGTGCCTGGTCGCAGTCAGCCGCGCCGCCGCACCCGGCGAGGTGGTCTACCTCAACCCGCCCGGCGCGCTGGCGATGTGCGGGATCTACCAGCAGCTCAACCTGGTGCGGCCCGAGCTACTCCTCGGGCACGGTCCGCAGTGCGCCGCGACAGCGCGCTGGTTCGTCTACCAGAACCGCCGCTCGGAGTGGGACGCGGTCGGCCAGTGGCTGCTGGACAACGTCCCGCCGAGGTATGTCGCCCGCGCTGGCGAAGTGCCGGTCGGCTATGTCTGGGAGCGCCCGTCCGACGGGGGAGGCCCGCTGTGGAGCAAGTTGCCGCGGTAGTCTGCGAGCAGATCCACGGCCCGATCTGGTGCCGCGTCAGCGACCAGCCGGCCTGCGGCACGCCGGTCGTGCTGCCGACCCGCTTCGGGGTGGCGCTCGGCCAGGTGCGCGGACCGCTGCGCGAGCTGCCCGACCCGCCGCCCGAGCGGGCCCGCGCCGCCACCGCGGCCGACCTGGCCCGCGCCGCCGAGAACGCCCGCTGGGCCGCCGACGGGCTGCGGCTGGTGACCGCGCAGGTCGAGCGGCACCAGTTGCCGATGAAGATGGTCCGCTGCTTCTGGGCCCTCGACCGGCGGCAGGTGACCTTCTTCTACACTGCTCCCGGCCGCGTCGACTTCCGGGCGCTGCTGCGCGACCTGGTGCGCGCCTTTCCGGCGCCGATTCGGCTCGAGCAGGTCGGCGACCGCGATGTCGCCCGGATGGTCGGCGCGCTCGGGCGTTGCGGTCGCGAGGTCTGCTGCCGGGCCTGGATGCCGCACTTCCAGGCAATCAGCGTGACTCACGCCCGCGAACAGGGTCTGGCGGCGTTGCCGGTGCATCTCGCCGGGCAGTGCAACCGGCTGCGCTGTTGCTTGCGCTTCGAGCTGGACGACGACGCGAGCGCCCCGCGGACCGACCGCGACGACCCCCGCCTGCGACCGGTGCGCGTGGCATCCTACCATCCCGACGAGGACGAGATCGCTGGCTGGGAGGATTCCTGAGTTGCCCACCGACCGTGCGCTGCTGGCGCCCTACTGCACCAACCTCGAGCGCCCCGTCTTTGCGCTGCGCAACCTGCCCGAAGAGGTCGTCGCGGTGCTCTTCGCCTACTACTCACGGAGCACCGACAGCCTGCGCGACAACCTCGCCCGGTTGCTGGCCGACGGCGACCTGGCGTTGCCGGGCGGCGCGCCCGACGAGGCGCCGGAGGGGCTGGCGGCAGCGCAGGAGAAGGCCCGCCAGTTTCACGAGAAGTGGGTCGTCGGCTACGGTCACAGCTCGGTAGCCGAGCACGCCGTGGTGCATCTGGCCGTCGAGGACGTCAGCATCGTCGCCACCAAAGTGATTGAGGACTGCCGCCTGGCCAGCTTCACCGAGAAGTCCACCCGCTACGTGCCGTTCGACGGCGACAGCTTCGTGCGCGACCCGGCGGTCGTCGCGAGCGGGTTGCTGCCGGTCTACGAAGCCGCCTGCCGCAGCGCTCTGGAGACCTACTCGCGGCTGTTGCCGGTGGTCGAGGCGCAGGTCGTCGAGCGCTTCGCCTGCCCGCCGGACTGGCCGGCCCGGCGGTATGCCAGCACGGTCCGCGCCAAGGCCTGCGACCTGCTGCGCTACCTGCTGCCGGCGGCCACTCGTACCAACCTCGGCCTGACCTGCAACGCCCGCCTGCTGGAGCATCTGCTGACCAAGCTCTACAGCCACCCGCTGGGCGAACTGCGCGAGCTGGCCGCGGCGTTGCAGCGCGAAGCCACGGCGATCGTCCCGACGCTGATCAAGTACGCCGCGCCGAATGCCTACCAGCAGCAGACCCGCGCCGCGGTGGCCGCACTGGCCACCGACCTGCCGGCGCCGACGCCGACGGCGACGGCGAGCAGTAACCTGGTCCGCCTGGTCCGCGCGCCCGACGATCCGGTCGGCGAGCTGGCGACCGCGATCCTGTACGAAGCGGCGCACCTGCCCTACGGCGACCTCCGGGCCCAGGTCGCCGCGCTGCCGGCGGCTCGGCAGCAGGCCATCGTCGACGCTTACCTGGCCGACCGCGGCCGCTGGGACGCGCCGCTGCGGGCGTTGGAGCTTGTCAGCTACACCTTCGAAGTGCTACTCGACTACGGCGCCTACCGCGACATTCAGCGCCACCGGATGTGTACCCAGACGGCCCAGACGCTGACCACCCACCACGGTTACGAGACGCCGCCGGAGCTGCTGGAGTTGGGCCACGGCGCGGCCTACGACGCGGTGATGGCGCAGTCGGCGGCGGCCTGGGCCACGCTGGCCGCGGCCGTCGGCGAGGAGCGCGCGCAGTATGTGCTGCCCCTGGCCTGGCGCAAACGGCTGCTGCTAACCTGCAACCTCCGCGAGCTGCACCACTTCATCAGCCTGCGTTCCGGCCGTCAGGGCCACGTCAGCTACCGCCGCGTGGCGCAGGACTGCTGGCACGAACTCCACCGGGTCCACCCGGCGCTGGCGGCAGCGGTGCGGGTGGACCTGGCAGAGTACGCGCTGGCGCGGGGGTAGCCGCGCCCCTAACGGTCGGGCGCGGTCTCACCCACCAGCGTCGGTGGCTTCAGGTTGGCGTAGCGGCTCGGGCACTCGGGCTCGGTCTGGCGGACGCCGTGGGGCGTGCGGCGCAGGCCCGAGGGGCCGCTGGTCAGGGGCTGCAGCAGCTTGTCCACCTCCGCGGGCGGCTGGGTCAGCGAGAGACTCCAAACGCGGGCGTGGCGACCGGCGACCTGGGAGAACAGGGCGCTGCCGTCAGCCCAGCAGATCACGCGGGCGGTCCAGTCGGCCGCCTGCAGAGCCTGCAGACCGGTTACCGCGTCCTCGTTGCTGCCGGCCTGGTAGCGATCGCGGATCGCGGCGCAGAGGGCCTGCACCGCCGGGCTGAGCTGCGCCGCCGGCAGGCCGTTGGGGCCGTCGGCCGCGGTCTGCTCAGCCGCGGTCAGCAGCGGCCAGAGTCGCTCGCCGGGTCCGCCCAACGGGCCGTAACCCCGGGCAGCCAGCCGTTCGGCCAGCGGCAATGCGGCATACCAGGCGGCAGCCAGGTCGGTCGCCGCGCGCGGCCGGTCGGCCGGCGTCGCCAGCTTCACGCCCAGGACAGCGCCGAGGCCTTGCCAGACCTGCCAGGCCGGCCGCTGGCGCACCGCCACCAGCAGTTCTCCCGCGCCGCCCAAGGCCAACGGCGGCAGCGGGTCGGGCGCCGTGGCCAGCGCCGTGTCGACCGGTCCGGCGGCCCGCCAGGTCACGGCCCGCGCCCACTCACCGGCGCTCTGGGCATGCTGCCAGCTATACCACGGGCCGGACTGCGCCGGCGACTGGCCCGCCGATCCCACGCCATAGCTCGCGCGGCCAGCCCCGCCGCCTGCCGCCACCCAGACCACGCTGACCTGGCCTCCGGGACTCCGCTGAATCGCGCTCAGACGGTAGTCCAGTTGGCTCCGCCACGAGCGGAGCAGGTCCTGCAGTGCTTGCAGTTGCAGGAACTGCCGGACCTGCTGGAGCTCCGGGCCGGGGCGCTGGTCCAACACCTGCAGCCCGCGCGCAGCGGCCGGCCGGGCCGCCTGCCAGGCTGCCGCGGTCGCCAGGGCCTGGGTCCGCACCTGCTCCGTCGCGGCCCAGTACCGCGCCGCGACCGCCGCCGGCAGCTCCGCCGCCGGCAGGTCGCGCAGACTCCGCAGCGGCTCGCCCAGCGCCGCGACCGCCGGGCTGCGCAGCCAGGTCGCCAAGGTCTCGTCAAGCGCTGGAGCGCGGGTGATCAACCACAGCCCCTCAACTTGGATCGCCTGACAGCCAAACGCGGCGGCCACCCCGGCCGGTGTCGCCGCGGTCACCGGGCCGACCGCCGGGCGCTGGTCGTCGACCGCCAGCACCTCCCACCGCGGATCGGCGGCCAGCAGCTCTTGCAGCCGCTGCGTCAGCTCGCCCGCCAACGCGCCACGGCTGCCCAGCGTCAGGGTCAACAGGACCCAGAGTCCCCTGCGTTTCATCGCCCACCTCCCCAGTCGGCCGTCTGCAGCGCCGCCGCCGCGGGCGGATCAACCAGCGCCCGCAGCCGCAGCGCCGTCGCGCCACCCAGCCACTGGCTGTAACCCGGCGCGCTCAGCTCGAAGCTCCCCTCATCGGGGTGGTACCAGCACTTCAGCGCCACGCCGCCCTGCTCATTCGGCAGATTGGCCGGCAGATTGGCCCAGCCCCAGGCGACGGCCTGTTCCAGCAGCGCCGCCAGCGGCTGGCGAGTCGCCTCCGGAAGCTCCCGCAGCCGCAGCGCGCCGTCGCGCAGGCGTTGCTCCCAGGTCGCCTCCAGCGCCGCGTAGCAGGCGGCCCGCAGGTCGTCTTCGGCGGCGTACTGCTCGTTGACGGTGAACTGGGTGGCCGGCCACCAGCGCAGGGGCGTGTTGCGGACCAGCAGCGCCGCCACCTGCCGCGGCGGGTCCAACCGGTAGCCGTCCCCGGCCGGCCGCAGCGTCGCCCCCGCCACGCGCGCCAGCGCTACCAAAGCCTGGCGGGCCGGCAGTGCGGTGGCCTGCAGCCGCAACGGGCGGTTGGGCAGGTCCGCGGCCACGGTCAGAGTCGTCCCACACTGCGCGCTCCAGGCCGCAGCCAACTCGGCCGCGCTGCCGACCTGGTCCAGGGTGATGGCCGTGCTGAGGCGGGCGTCGCGGCCCAGCTCGGTCGTCGCGCGGGTCCGCTCCAACAACCCCTGGCGGTACTCGGCGGCCGGCAGGGTGCCGCCCAGCTCGGCCTGCTTGCGGGCGAAGCGGTCCAGACCGCGCTGTTCCAGCGCCACGGTCTGCACCCGTTCGTAGTTGGCGGTGGTGCTCGGAAACGCCGCCAGCAGGCCAAAGAGCGGCTCGCCAACCACCGGCAGCGCGGCCACCCGCAGCCACGGCTCCCCAGCCTGGCGCTGGACCTGTTGCTGCCACAGGTTGCCGACGGTCGGCGCCGCCATCCAGCAGGCCGCTTCGCGCAGGCGCTGCCGGCTGACCTCGTCACGCCAGCCGCGCACCAGAATCGTCGCCGCTTCGGTCAACGGTGCCGCGGCCTGCGGGGTGGCCGTCTCCGGCCCATCCTCCCCCCGCCGCAGCAAGGCCTGATACGGCTCCGGCACGTCGCGCAACAGGTTGTCCAAGGTCACCGGGACCGTCGGCTCGATCACCAGCACGTCGCCGTAGCGCACCACGGTGTGCCCCGCCACCTCCCGCGGCGCCCACCACGGCCCCGTCCCGGGCCACTCGATTTGCAGCACCTCCGCCGCCAGGGCCGGGGGACAATCTCCCACCACCCCCCGCGGCGCAGGCGCCGTCAGCAAGAGCAGACTCAAAGTCAGCCACATTGTCTGGCACCTCCACCCCTTGATATCGCTGCTGCGGACAGCGCTGTCAAGGGCACTCAGAGAGAAACACGCCGTGACATACCGGCCGGGGTAAGGGGGAACCCACCGCGGGTGCGGCGGCTGACGTCAGACACGGCCCCGCCCACTGCACCGGGGAGCCGGCGTCCGCCGGCTCCCCGCGCGACCATGCTACGACAGATCCTCAGGTCCCAGGACCAGCCCGTCACCAACGCCACCGCCGGGCGGGTCCTCCGGACCGCCACCGCCCTGCTCGCCGACGACCGAATAGTCGGTCGTGTGGCTCGCCGAGTAGACGATTGGCGTACCGGGCACGCCGTTGTCCGTGATCGCCACGACCGTCTCACCCTCGGCGTGCGAAGTGTAGTTACCCTCCTGGTCGAGCGACTTTCCCAGGGTTGTCAGGAGGGTCAGATCCCAGCCGAACTGAAACCCCTGCGGCGGCGTCTCCACAGTCGTGCTGAGTCCGTCCTTCTGACCCATGTAGGAGTCGTCAATGTGGCCTGAGAGCTCGATGGAGACCTCATTGGGTGCCCCGGCGAACTGCACCGCTACCAAAGCCCCGACAAGGGCGTAGGCCTGGCCAGCGGTCCCCTTCAGCTTGGTGCCCTGGTTGGTGACGACGCTGGCACTGCCGCTGACTTGGGAGGCTGCCAGAGTTGGTCCGATGCTCCAGGTCAGAGCCAGCAGCGCCTTCAGAACAGTCAACCGTTTCATGTCATGCTCCTTCTTGCACTCGAGATGCCGGCACTCGGGCACGGCAATCTCCTGATTACTCGTCGGGCACTTCGCCCAGCGAAACAATGCCCGCCGACCCAGGATTACGGCGGGCCGGACAGGCTGGGTCGCCGCGGCTCGGACCCGGCTGCACCATCCTGCTCCGCGCCCCCCCGCCCGCGAGATTCCGCAGGGCGGCGAACTGGCCGGGCGTGTCACCGCTCTGGCGTGCAAAGGCATGGGTATCGCCATCGGTCAGTTGGACGACCAACCCCATGCAGGTGTCCAGGCCTGCATACAACAGGCCGCTGCCCACGGGCGGTTTGCGCATGCACTCCAGTTCGTGCAGGGCTTCGAGCGGCCGCTGGCACTCGCTGATGTCCAGGACCAGCTCGGCCAGTGCCGTTGCCTCTGCGCTGAGGTCCGCCGCCGGCACTTCGCGCTCCGCTCGGAAGTCGGCCTGCAACGACGGACCAAGCGCCTGCCAGAACCGCCGCATCAGTGCTCGATGCAACGGCTCCTGGAGGCCGACGACACTGTGCTTGCGCTGTGTCAGCGACAAGGCCCGCAACCAGGCCGTCGTCAGCGGCCGATCGACCGGCCAGGTCTCGCAGGTCGAGTCGCCGCGGTGCGGCGGCAGACGCGCCAACGCCACCGCCAGCGCCGCGGCCGCGGCGGTGCCGCTACGGCTCCGCAGGCGCACCAGCAGGCGGCCCGGCAGAGCCTCAGGGTCGACTGGCGCGGGCCACGGGTACGGGCAGTCCGCCAGGACCGTCGCGACCGACCCGACTGCTTCCCAGGAGCGTGCGATGGCGTCCAGACCCGGATGGAGGATGCAGGGGGCAGCGGAGTCGTCCGCAGCCGATTCGGTAGCCGCCACCGGCAGCGGGCCAACTTCGCGCCAATGATGAGTGTCGTCGCGCCAGATCCGCATCAGGCACCAGGTCACGGCCGGTCCGCCGACCGCGCGGGTGGACAGCATCTCGATGCGCGTCAGGCCGCTGCGGCCGAGTTCCGAAACAACCTCGAGATTGCGCCAGGCCAGTGCCCGGCACGCCGCGGTAGCCGCGGGTCCGGTGGGCGGGAGGGGGACTAGGCCGGACGCTGGCGCGGCGTCGCCGGCCTGTTGGCGCCAGGCGGTGAAGGCGGCGTCGCCGGCGGCGAGGGCCGCTTGCAGGGCGGGCTCCGAGCCGGTGTTGAGGGTCTGCCGCCGCCAGTGCGGGGCTAGCTTCCCGAGCTCGGCACAGACGTCGGAACTCTGCTGCACCACCTCCTCGTCCAGCCACCGATCCAGCGGGTCGCCGTCGGCGGGCGCCGGGGCCACCACCCAGATGCCCTCGAGTTCGACCGCCTGACAGCCATAGGCTTCGGCCATCGCCAGGGGGGTCCGATAGAGCGGCTGCCGGAGCGGCGGACCGCCCGGATCCAGCGCCACCAGTTCGAGCTGGGGATCCTCGCGGCACAGCTCCTGGAGCCGTTCAGTCAGAGTCGGCGCGGCCGGCAGACCGCGCAGCAGCAGCAAGGCCGCCAACGGCAGAATGCGGATCGCGGTCATTGTCCACCTCCCCACGCGCTAACCAAATCCGGGCTGAAGGCCGGGACACCGGCGGCTCGCGCCAGGAACTGCGCCACCGCCAGGCCGGTCAACTGCTCGCTGTAGCCCGGCAGACTCAACTCGATGATCTGCCACTTGGAGTGGTACCAGCACTTCATCCGCACCTGCCCCGCCTCGTCCGGCAGGCTGGGGCGGAGGGCGGCCCAGTGCCAGGCGGTGACCTCTTCGAGCAGCTCGCCGAAGGCCGGGGTGGCCGCTGGCGGCAGGTCGCCCAGGCGGCGCGCCTCGTCGCGCAGCAGGTCCTGGCCGGCCTGGCCGAGCGCGGTGTAGCAGGCGGCCCGCAGGTCGTCTTCGGCGGCGTACTGGTCGTTGACCGTGAACTGCGTCGCCGGCCACCAGCGCAGCGGCGTGTTACGCGCCAGCAGCGCTCCAGTCTCGCGCGGGGCGGTCAGCCGATAGCCCTCAGCGGTGGCTGTCAGCTCGGCGCCGGCCAGCCGCGCCAGCGCCAGCAGCGCCTCCCGCGCCGGCAGCCGGTCAGCCCGCAGCAGCACCGGCCGCGCGGCGACCGCCGGCTCTACCGCCAACGGCACACTGCTCTCGACCGCCCACAACCCCGCCAGCTCGTCGATCGTGGCCACCTGATCGAGGTCGATCGCCACGTCCAGCCGGCGGTCCCGGCCGATCCCTGTCCCGGCCCGCGTCGCCGCCAGCAACCGCCGGCGGTACTCCTCGGCCGGCAGCGCCCCGCCCTTGGCGGCCTGCTTGCGGGCGAACCGGTCGAGGCCGACCTGGCCCAGCTCAACCCGCAACGAGCCGCCGATCACCGGCCGCGGGTCGAGGTAGTAGACCACCCCGATCAGCGGGGCCTGCGGCTCCAGGGGTGTCGGCACCAGGCGCACCCAAGGGGTCCCCGCCAGCCGCTGCTCCTGCTGCCGCCAGACCCGCGCCACCGCCGGGCCGGCCATCCAGCAGGCCACCTCGCGCAAGCGCTGCCGCGACTCGTCGTCGTCCAACCCCTTCGTCAAAATGAACGCCGCGTCGGTCAGCGGCGCAACCTGCTCCGGCGCCAGGTCCTCCGGCCCATCCTCCCCCCGCCGCAGCAAGGCCTGATACGGCTCCGGCACGTCGCGCAGCAGGGCGTCCAGGGTCACCGTAACGGTCGGCTCGACCACCACCACGTCGCCGAAGCGCACCACGGTGTGCCCCGCCACCTCCCGCGGCGCCCACCACGGCCCCGTCCCGGGCCACTCGATTTGCAGTACCTCCGCCGCCAGGGCCGGGGGACAATCTCCCACCACCCCCCGCGGCGCAGGCGCTGTCAGCCACAGCAGACTCAGCGTCAACCACATGACCCTACACCTCCTGCGGCTTATATCACCCCCCCCCAGGCCCATGTCAAGAACCATTTTCGGCTGACATCAGGCAACATACTGGAGGGGGTATGCGGGTGGCGGTGAGGGGTGGCAGGGGGCTGATGGTCACCCGGCGGCGGTGTTGCCGCCGCCGCTCACGGTGCCGCGGGCGCGGCGGGTGGTGGTTCCAACTGGTAGAGACCGCCCTGGAACAAGAAGCCGGCCGCCTGTGGCAGGTAGGCGCCGTCCGGGTCGCGGGCCAGGACGATCCGCACGGTGCGGCCGGTGTCCGGGTTCGAAGCGTAGTAGGGGTTGTCCTCAGCGGTGGTCAGGAGGCCGGGTTCGGCGCCGGCGAAGAGCCGCCAGGAGCGCCCGGCCGCGTTGCGCCAGCGCAGCACGGTGGGCTGGCCGGCGGCGTCGCGGGCGTCGATCGAGAGGCTGCCGCGGTGCCAGTCGTTCTGGGTCGGGCGGTGGCGGTAGCTGCCGACCAGCGTCTGCAGCGGCACCTGGGCGTAGAGGTCGGCCGGCGGCAGAGCGTAGCGCAGAGCGATGTGCAAGGGCGGCGCGGCCTGCGGCGTCAGCAGGCGTTTGTGCAGCGCTTCGTAATAGTAGTCGGGCTCGAAGCGGCCCACGAAGTCGGCCGGCCAGGTGCGCCGGTCGAACCACTGGTGGCTCTGGTCCTCCAGCCCAAACTCCGGGTAGATCCGGAACAGGTGGTGGAAGAACTCGTGCTGCAACCACTGTGGCAGATAGGCGCGGCGTTCGACGTCGGTGTAAGGGCCGAAGCCGATGTGCGGTGGTTTGCGGAGCAGCCAGCGGTCGTCAATGATGAAGAGCGGTGAAGCGCCGTCGGGGCCGCCGCCCATGCCACCGGTGATGAACTCGGTCCGCGCAAAGTCGGGGTGCTGTTCGGGCACGTGCGACGGGTAGATCAGCCACCACCAGTCGGTGCTGGCGCGGTCGGCGGCGGGCACCAGGCGAGCGATCACCGCGGCGGCGTCCTCGGCCAGGCCGGCGTGCCGGTGCGGTTGCAGCCGGCAAGCCACCCGGACGGTGGCCGCGGGCAGGTGGACCACCCGGGTCTCGACGCCCAGGCGGCCGGCGGTTGAGGCCAGCAGGTACTCCCGGAAGAGCCACAACGACTGCTCCAACACGCGGTACCGGTCGGCCAGCAGCGCGGCGGCCAGGCGGTGCTCGACCGGCACGCCGCCGCCGGCCTCGGCCTCGGGGCGGGTGCGCGGCTCGAGGCCGGTCGACTGGCCGACCAGCACGACCGTCAGCACCGCCCGTTGGGGCGCGCTCTGGTGCGTCACGGCGCTGCCGGCGGCGACCCGCCAGCGGGCGCAGTCGGTGAGCATCCGGAGGGCGTAGTAGCAGGGCGGGCGCCCGATGTTGAGGCCCGGCGACCGGGTCAGTGCAGCGATCACCGGCAGGGTCTGTTGCCACGGGTCGGCGGCCGGGGGGACGTCGGCCCAGAGCGCTTCGAGGTCGGCCAGCGCGGCGGCGTAGCGGCCTTCCTGATAGGCCGTCTCGGCGCCCAGGAAGGTGTCCAGGGCACGCCCCAGCAAGGCCGGTGCGCCCGCTGCGGCGGCTGGCCCCAGGAGGGTGCCGAGGGCTGCCGACGGCTCCGCGCCAACGGCCGTGGTGGCCAGCAGGGCCAAGGTGGTCGAGACGGTGACGATGGTCATGGCACGCTCCGTGGTCGGCGGCTACGGCGGCGGGGTCAGGCGGTAGCGCTCGACCAGCTGCGCGTCGAGCTGCACTCCGAGCCCCGGGCCGCTCGGCACCGGCAGGCAGCCGTCCTCCAAGGGCAGCGCCAGGCCGGCCTGGTGGGGCGGCTGCAAGACATTCTGGTGCAGGCCCAGCTCGGTGAACTCGACGGCCTCGGTGACGGCCGGGGTCGCCGCGAAGAGGTGGGCCTTGGCGGCCAGCTCGGGCCCACAGCCGTAGCTGGTGCCCAGCACACAGCGCCGCCCGGCGGCGGCGGCCAGCGCGGCGATCTGCTTGGCCCGCAGCAGCCCGCCGGCCTTGCCCAGCTTCACGTTGAGCACGTCGACCGCCTCGTGGCGGATCAGTTGCAGGGCGTCGTGGGTCGAGTAACAGCTCTCGTCCGCCTCGATCGGCGTGTCGACGGCGCGCCGCACGAAGGCCAGGCCGGCCAGGTCCCAGGCCGCCACCGGCTGCTCCAGCAGCTCCAGCCCGACCTCGGCGCGCTCGGCCAGCCGGCAGAGCTGAATCGCCTCTTTCGGATCGTAGCCCTGGTTGGCATCGGCGCGGAGCGAGGCCTGTGGGCCGATGGCGTCGCGGATGGCGCGCAGCCGGTCGGCGTCCTGCCGCGGGTCACCGCCGATCTTGGCCTTGAAGGCGCGCACGCCCTGGGCCAGCCAGGTCCGACAGGCCTCCGCCATCGCCGCCGCGGGGCCCCCGGCGATCTCGACGGCGACCGGCACCCGCGTGCGGGCCCGACCGCCGAGCAGCACGCTGACCGTGGTCCCCAGCGCCAGGCCGACCAGATCGTGCAGCGCCAGGTCGATCCCGGCTTTGGCAACGGTGTTCCCGCGGTAGTCGATCCGCCACAGCAGGTCCTCGCGGTCGAGCGGGTCGTGACCGATCAACTGCGGGCCGAGGTAGTCGTCGACCGCCGCCTGGGCTTCCTCCAAGGTCTGCCCGAAGAAGCCGATGTCGACCGTCGCCTCGCCCACCCCGCGGAGGCCCGTGTCGGTGTCGATCTGCACCAACAGGTACTCCAGCAGCGGCGTCGGTCGCTTCGGTGACAGGCGGCCCAGCCGGCCCCACTCCAACTTGGTGCCGGCCCCGGCGGTCGAGTACGGCGGTGGCGCCACCGGGATCCGCAACGGCACCGTCGTGACGGCGGTGATCTTCATCGGATCAGCGGCTCCAGCTCGTGCGCGTGTTGCAGGAAGGTCGCCAGCAACTGCACCGTGGCGTCGATGTCGTCGACGTGGGCCAGTTGCACGGTCGAGTGCATGTAGCGCGTCGGCGCGCCGACGGTGGTCGCCAGCGCGCCGCGGCCGGTGCGTTGCAGGGCCGAGGCGTCGGTGCCGCCGCCGATGTTGCGCTGGTAGCGGATCTGGTGCCGCTCGCAGAGCTCGAACAAGAAGCGCAGCAGGCGACGATCCCCGATGGTCAGGCCGTCCATCAGGTAGATCCCGGTGCCCTCGCCGAGGGCGCAGAGGTATTCGTGCTTCGGGATATGCGCCCCCCAGGTGACACTGCCATCGATTGCCAGCCCGATGTCCGGCTCGATGGCGTAGGCCGCCGGCGGCATCCCGCGGACGCCGACCTCCTCCTGCACAGTGCTCACGGCGTAGACGTCGACCTGCGCGGCCGGCAGTTGCTGTAGCGCGGCGAGGAGGCAGTAGGTGCCCAGCCGATCGTCGAAGTTGCGGCCCATGTAGACCTGGTCGTTGAGCTGCACCAGCTCCTGGGCGAAGCTGACCGGATCGCCGACGGTGACCAGCCGCACGACCTCCTCGCGGGGCCGGCCGACATCGATCAGCATGTCGGCCAGCGCCGGCGGGCCACCGTCGCGGGCCGGCACGATCACGCCTTGGATCGGCTGCTGGCCGTGGATCACCACCCGTTGGGAAACGATCGCCTGGGCGTTGAGCCCGCCGACTGGCTGAAACCGCATGAAGCCGTCGCCGTCGATGGACTTCACCATCATGCCGATCTCGTCGGCGTGCGCGGCCAGCACGACGCGCAAGGGGCGCTCGCCCGGTCGGGGATCGGTCGCCCGCCGGAGGCCGATCACGTTGCCGATGCGGTCCCGCCAGACCTCGTCGCAGCAGGGCCGCAGGGCGGCGGTGACGACCTCCTGGATCGGCTCCTCGAACCCGGAGATGCCGGGTGTGTTGCAGACCTGGGCCAGCAGTTGCGCGTCCATCGTCGTTCCTTTGGGGCGGTCGAGCGAGCTGGTCAGCTCGGTGGGAAGGCCTGCAGCAGGCCCGGTTGACGCATCATCGCGGTGACCTCGTCGAGTTCCAGCGGCGCGGCGGCGGTGAGGTTTTCGAGGCCGTCGGCGGTGATCACCACGGTGTCCTCGACGCGGTAGTAGAGCCGCTCGGCGGGTAGCCGGAACTGCGGGTCGACCGAGATCACCATGCCCGGTTCGAGCGGCCGCCCGTAGTGCAGGCCGCCGTCATGGACGGTTAGACCGACGGCGTGCGAGATGTGGCCGCCGAACTCGAACATCGCCTCGGCGGCCTGGCGGTGCGCCGGGGAGACGAAGGGCCAGTCGGCCAGCACGAGGCGCATCCGGGCGGCGGCGGCGGCGTGCAGGTCGGCGACCATTTGACCGGGACGGATCAGCTCCAGCAGCACCTTGTGGTACTCGACGACGAAGCCGTAGATGGCGCGCTGCGTTGGCGACCAGGTGCCGTTGACCGGCCACATGCGACCGATGTCGCTGGTGTAGTAGTGGTAGTCGGGCGCACAGTCCAGCAGCACCAGGTCGCCCTCGGCGAGCGGGCAGTCGTTGGCGCAGTAGTGGCCATAGAAGGCGTTGTCGCCGCCCGCGATGATCGCATGGTAGCCGCGGTCGCGGGCGCCGCCGGCCAGGTAGTGGTACATCAGCAGCGCATCGAGCTGGTACTCCAGCACCCCCGGCCGCGTCGAGCGCAGCGCCTCGTTGGCCCCAATCGCCGTCAGCAGCCCGGCCCGCCGCAGCACCGCCAACTCGGCCGGTGACTTGATCAGCCGCAGCTCCTCCATCAAGGGGGTCAGGTTGCGGGTCTCAAGCTGCGGGAAACGGGCGCGCACGGTGGCGACCAACTGGGCGCCGCGGGTGAGCCGGGTGTCCCACGGGTCGGCCGCCTGCTGGGCTGCTCGCGAGATCACGTCGTGGCGGCTGACGGTGCGGTTCTCGCCGTCTTCAAAGGGCAGGTAGAGCAAGCTGGCGCGGCTCAGGAAGCCACCCAGATCCTCCCAGCCGAGCACCCGGTCGAGGCCGGTCTGCTGCCGCACCAGGTCGGCGTTCTGGGCACAGGCCACCGGTCGCGTCGACTGCTGCTCGACCTGCGACGCGGGCGGCAGGAAGGCCGTGGCCCGGGCGGTGCGGGAGTCCAGCAGCAGGTAGGCGCGCGGGGTCTCGAGGCCGGTCAGGTAGTAGAAGTCGCGGTACTGGTCGAAGGTGTCCGAGCCCAGCGGCCCGGGCGCCCCTGGCAGCAACGCCACCGCGCCCGGCGGCAGGGCCGCACACAGCCTGGCGCGGCGCTCCCGAAACTCGGCTGTCGTGAAGTCGGTCTGGTACACGGCCGGGCTCCTCCTGGCTCGCCCGCCGGGCGGGAGCGCCACTGTCGAGCGTGGTTCTCCGCGCCGCCGGCCGTTCCCTGCGTCGGGCCGCCGCAGGAGTCGGCCCAGGCGCCACGAAACCGGCGTCGGGAGTGCCGCGATGGGCTGGAACGCCTTGCTCTGGCCGTTGCTGCTGGCCGCGCCAACCGCCCCGCAGGCCGTCTACGACGCGGCCACTGGCCGCTGCGAGGTCAGCCTGGCCGGCCAGCCCGTGCTGCGCTACAACTACCGCACGGTCGATCCCGGCCCGCTGCTGGAGCAGGTCGCGGCGGGCAACCGGATCTACTGCCGCTCGCGCAGCAACTACCTGCACCCGCTCTACGGCCTCGACGGCGAGGTCTTGACCAGTGACTTCGCGGTCGACCATCCGCACCACCGCGGGATCTACTGGGCCTGGCCCGAGACCATGCTCGGCGACCAGCTCGGCGACCTGCACGCCCTGCAGCGGGTCTTCGCGCGGCCGACCGGCCACCTCACCGTGACCCACAGCGCCACCTCCGCCACCCTCAGCGCCGCCAATGTCTGGCTCTGGGACGACGCCCAGCCAATCGTCGACGAGACGATTCGGATCACCGTGCTGCCAGGCGAGGGCGAGTCCCGCGTGGTCGACCTGGACCTGAGCCTGCTGGCGCGGGTCGACGCGGTGAGCCTGGCACGCCGCGCCACCAACCTCTACGGCGGGTTGAATCTGCGGTTGGCGCCGGCGGCGGGGCAGCAGATCACCTTCCACTGCGACCCGCCGGAGGCCACCCCACGGCGCGCCTGGAGCGACCTCTCCGGCACCTTTGGCGCTGGCCGCCAACCGACGGGCCTGACCGTGCTGCAGCACCCCGGCAACCCGGAGTACCCGGGCGACTGGGTGCAGTTCCCGAATCTGAACTGGTTCCAGCCGACCTTCCCGACCGCCGGCACCCGCCGCGCGCTGTCACGCGAGACCCCGCTGCGGCTGCGCTGGCGGCTGATCGTCCATGCCGGCCCGACACCGTCGGAGGCGGCGTTGGCGGCGGCCTGGGCGGCCTATGCCGCAACTTGACGGAGGAGCCCCGATGCCTGCTCACCGCGATCCTGCACCTTCGCGCCGGGCGTTCCTGGCGCGCACCGCCAGCGCGGCGGTGGCCGCCGCCGGGCCGGTCGCCGCGGCCAGACGGCCGGCGCCGAGCGCCCGCATCAACCTCGGCGCGATTGGTCTGAACGGCATGGGCGCGGCCAACCTGGCCAACTGCGCGGTCCATCCCGACGTGCAGGTGGTGGCGCTCTGCGATGTCTGGCAGGCGCGGCTGGACCGGCAACTGGCCAAACACCCCGGCGCCACGGGCTACCGCGACTGGCGCGAACTGCTGGCGCACCGCGATCTCGACGCCGTGATCATCGCCACGCCGCCGCACTGGCACGCGCTGATGGCGATCACCGCCGCGCAGGCCGGCAAGGACATCTACCTGCAGAAGCCGATGACCCTCTACCCCGGCGAATCGCTCGCCGTGCGCAACGCGGTCAACCGGCACGAGGTGATCTGCCAGGTCGGTACGCAGATCCACGCCAGCGCCAACTACCGCCGCTGCGTCGAGTGGATCCGCTCCGGTCAGCTCGGCCCGATCAGTGCGGTCCGCACCTTCAATGTCATGAACCAGGGTCCCGAGGGCATCGGGAAGAGCCCGCCGACCGCGACCCCGGGCGACCTCTGGTGGGACATGTGGTGCGGCCCCGCGCCGCGTCGCGAGTACCATCCGAAACTGGCCGAGAGCTCCTATTGGCACTGTTGGTTCATGCCCTACTCGGGCGGCTGGACGCCCGGCATGGCGCCGCACCTCATCGACCTGCCGATCTGGGCCCTGGAGCTCGACCTGCCGACGGCGATCCACTCGATGGGTGGCCGGCAGATCGACGACGACGGCGACGCGCCGGAGCAGCAGGAGATCGTCTGGCAGTACCCCGGTCTGGTGTTGACCTGGTCGATGAGCACGGTCAACAGCTTCGCCTGGGACTTCGGCCGCGGCTCCCCGGCGCGGCGACTGGGGATCTACTTCCACGGCCAGCGCGGCACCCTGATCGCCGACTACGGCCGCTGCGAGATCGTCGCCGAAGGGGCCCTGCTGACCGACGCCGCGGCCCCACCGGCCTCGATTCCGCCAAGCACGGGCCACGAGCGGGAGTGGCTCGACTGCATCAAGTCACGCCAACTGCCGTCCTGCCACGTCAACTACCACAGCCGGGTCGACCTGCCGCTGACGCTGGCGAATCTGTCGCTGCGCCTCGGCCGGGGGCTGCGCTTCGACCCTCGGCGGCAGGTGATTGTCGGTGACGACGAGGCAGTGCGAGCCGCCGTGCCGGAGTACCGCCGCCCCTGGAAGTTCCCCGTCGAGTACTTGCCAGTGGCCTGGCAGCAGGGCAGGTGAAGCATGTCCGACCGACCGTATGGTGTGCTGGTCCATGGCGCCGGCTGGGTCAGCACGCAGCACCTCGCCGCCTTCGCGCGCAACCCGTGCTGTGAGGTGGTGGCGGTCTCGTCGCGCCGTCTCGCCTCGGCGCAGGCCCGCGCCGCGGAGCAGGGCCTGACGGTCGCCTGTTACGACGACTACCAGGCCGCGCTGGCGCATCCCGGGGTCGACATTGTGGTGATCGCCACGCCGCAGCAGCATCATGCGCAGAACGTGATCGACGCCGCGCGGGCCGGCAAGCACCTCGTGATCGAGAAGCCGGTGGCCTGCTCGTTGGACGAACTGCGCCAGATGCGCGACGCCGTGCGCGGAGCTGGCGTGGCCAGCGTGGTCAGCTTCGTGCTGCGCTGGAACCCGCTGTTCGAGACGATCAAAGCGCTGATCGCCGACGGCGCGGTGGGCACGCCGTACTGCGTCGAGTGCGATTACCAGAGCAACTTCGCGAGCTGGTGGCCCGGTTTCGAGGAGGCTCGCCGCGCCGACCTGGGGGTCAGTGCGCTGCTGGTCGGAGGTTGTCACGCGGTCGACGCGGTGCGCTGGTTCGCCGCGCCGGGGCAGTCTGAAGCGGCCGTGCCCAGCGAGGTTTTCGCGTGGAGCGGTGGCTGGCGCAAGGGGGCCACGCGCGAGTACAACTACCTCACCAACCGCTTCGGCGAGGGCCCGCCGCTGGAGTACGACGGCTTGGAAATAGCCCTCGTGAAGTTCACCAACGGCGTGCTCGGCAAGGTCTCCGTGAACGCCGACGCGGTGATGCCGTACCGTTTCCCGATCCGGGTCTTCGGCGACGCGGGGACCATTCTGGACAACCGCGTCTGGTCGGGCAAGTACCCGCGGCAGACCGACTGGGTCGAGATCCCGACGATCCTGCCGGATTCGAGCGACGTCAGCCACCACCCGTTCGAGGGGCAGATCAACCACTTCGTCGAGACGCTTCGAGCCGGCCAGCGGTCGCATTGCGATCTGGACGACGCCGTGCTGACCCACGAAATCGTCTTCGGCGCGCGGCAGTCGACCGCCACCGGCCAGCCGGTCCGGCTGCCGCTGATCTGACGCGGTCGACCAGACAGGATTGCCGGCCGGCCGCCGGGGGCACGATCGGGGGTGGAGCACCCCGTGCGCGACCTGACCAGCGCTGGCTGGATCCACTTCAAAGGCGGCCTGTTCCTGCTGGCCACGCTGCTGGCCGGCGCCGCGCTGCTGCTGCAACAACCCGACCTGCGGACCGCCTTCCTGGTGACCACGGCGGTGGTCTGTGGGGCGCGCTTCTACTACTATGCGTTCTACGTGATCGAGCACTATGTCGACGACCAGTACCGCTTCGCCGGGCTCTGGTCGCTGGTGCTCTTCCTCTGGCGCCGTGGGAGCGGACGGGCGGTGCCCAGGCAGTAGGCGCGGGCCACAGCCTGGCGACGGCCGACAGGTCGCGAAGCAGAGCATGGCTCCCCTCGACGCGCGGCTAACCGGGCTGGCAGCAGACGCCGGTCCGCGCCACCAGCCGGCAGCGGTGCTGGCCAGCCTACTGCCGCAGTCGGCGATCCAGCGATGCGTTACCGCATCGGAGCGACGCGCAATCGTGCTGCGTGGTGAGCAGGAGCGCCAGGCGACCGCGCCGCTTACTCCGCCTCGTTGCCGCCTTCGCGCGGCAGGTCGAGTTCGCTGAGCACCTGCACCACCACGCCGACCGGCAGGCCGCGGCGTTGGAGGTAGCCGGCCAGGCGGCGGCGGGCGACCGCCGGCTCCAGGCCGCGCAGGCGGCTGAGGCGTTGGACGGCGAGGTCGCGCGCGAGAGCCAGCTCGGTGTCGTCGGCGATCCAGGTGGCCAGAGCGGCGTCGATCAGCTCGGGGGCGATCCCGCGGCGGCGCAGGTCGGCGGTCAGGCGGTGCCGGCCGTGACCCTTCAGCAGCACCCCGTCGTGGACATAGGCCTGGGCGTAGGCCGTATCATCCAGCAGCCGGGCGCGCAGCAGGCCGTCCAGCACGGCCTGCACAACCGCGGACTCGCAGCCGCGCTGAGTCAGCTTGCGGCGCATCTCGGCGACGCTGTAGCGCCGCCGCTCGAGCAGCTTGAGAGCGGCGGCGCGGGCGGCGGCGAGGTCCACCTCAGGCTTCGACGGCGACCGGCTCAGGCAACAGCGCCACGCCATGGTGGGTGCGGATGCGGTTCTCCAGCTCGAACGCGACGCTGGGGTTCTGCTCCAGGTACTCCCGCGCCTTGTTCATGCCCTGGCCGATCCGCTCGTCGCCGTAACTGAACCAGGAGCCGCTCTTCTTGACCAGCTCGCAGGCCACCCCGAGGGTGATCAGCTCGCCGGCTCGCGAAATGCCCTTGCCGTAGATGATCTCGAAGGCGCCCTCGCGGAACGGCGGCGCAACCTTGTTCTTGACGACCTGCGCGACGTGCTCTCCGCCGACGATCTCGGCGCCGTCTTTGATCTGGCCGAGCTTGCGGGTCTTGATGCGCACCGAGGCGTAGAACTTCAGGGCCCGGCCGCCGGGGGTGGTCTCGGGGGAGCCGAACATCACGCCGATCTTCTCGCGAATCTGGTTGATGAAGACGGCGGCGCAGTCGGAGCGATTCAGCGAGCCGGCCAGCTTGCGCAACGCCTGGCTCATCAGCCGGGCCTGCGCCCCGACGTGGATGTCACCCATCTCGCCTTCGATTTCGGCCTTCGGGGTGAGCGCGGCGACCGAGTCGATCACCACCAGGTCGACCGCCCCGCTGCGGATCAGCACGTCCGCGATCTCCAGGGCCTGCTCGCCGTTCTCCGGTTGGCTGACCAGCAGGTTGTTGATGTCGAGCCCGAGTTTGACGGCGTACTGCGGATCCAGGGCGTGCTCGGCATCGATGATCGCCCCGACCCCACCGCCGCGTTGCGCCTCACCGATCATGTGCAGCGCGAGAGTCGTCTTGCCCGAGGACTCCGCACCGAACAGCTCGATGATCCGCCCCCGCGGGATGCCGCCGACGCCGAGCGCAATGTCGAGGGAGAGCGAACCCGTCGGGATGCACTGCACCTCCATCTGCGGCTTCTCACCAAGCCGCATCACCGCGCCGACCCCGAACTGCTTCTCGACCGTGGCCAGGGCCGCAGTCAAGGCAGCCGACTTGCCCACCTCACGCTCGATCGCCATCACCGGTCCTCCCCGCCGTGCCACCCGGCCCGCCGACTCGCCCTGGCACGGGCCTGGCTGCATTCTAGCACCCGCGCAGACCGCTGGCAATGCCAAACGGAACATTTGTTCTCAGATCCAACGAGAGGCTGGTCGCGCGGCGGTCGACTCGCGAAGTTGAACCGAAGTTTTCGCCGTGGGCAACTTGCGCGCGCGGCGATTTGGCCCCAAAGTGAACACGAGAGTGGGATATTACATGGGCCTCGAAGAGCACGCGGACGGATCTGCCTGGGTGGTGGACGACGACGAGGACCTTGGGGAGACCCCGTACACCTCGTCGGGCAGCGAGTTTGCGACGGCCGCGGCGATCGCCTGGCGGACCTACCACCCGGGCGGCGACACGGCCAACACCGATATTCTGACCGCTGACGAGGAGCGCCTCCTGGCGCGCCGGATCGCCGCCGGTTGTGAGGACTCGCGGCGGCAGCTCATTGCGGCCAACTACCGGCTGGTGTTCCATGTGGTCAGCCGGTTCCGCCACACCGGCGTGCCGATTGAGGACCTCATCCAAGAGGGCAACCTCGGGTTGATCGAGGCCGTCGACCGTTTCGACCCGAAGCGCGGCTGCCGCTTCAACACCTACGCGCTGCTGTGGATCCGTGGTGCCGTGCTGCGCGCCGCGACCCGCCTGCGGCCGCTGATGCCGGTGCCGGAGCGCCTCGCGCAGGCGGCCTCGCGGATGCGACGCGAGGAGGATGTGCTGTCGCAGGAGCTGCAGCGCCAGCCGACCGCCGACGAGGTCGCCGACCGCGTTGGCCTGACGCCTGAGCGCGTCGAAGAGACCCGTTTCCTGCTCCGCCGGCCGACCTCGCTCGACACGCCCGACAGCGAAGATGGGCGGTCGCCCGAGGAGTGGCTGGTGGCCGACTGCAATCCCGAGATGAGCGCCGCGCTGGCCCATCAAGACCTCGCGCGGGCCATCTGCGAGGGTCTGGATCTGCTCACGCCGCGCGAGCGCGAGGTGCTGCGGCTGCGCTTCGGCCTCGACACCGACGACCCGCGCAGCCTGGCCGAGGTCGGCCGGGTGCTCGACATCTCGCGCCAGCGGGCACGCGAACTGGAACAGAGCGCGCTGCGCCGCCTGCGGCACAAGCCGCCGAGCAACCTGCACCTGGCGGCCGCCGGCGATTGACCCGGATTAGGGCATCTTCTGAGCGACTACGGGCGCCCGGCGGGCGCCCGTGCTGTTTGGGAGCAGGAGTGCCCCGCGACGCACGAATCTGCGCAGGGGAAGGCGACTGATGAGCGAGTTCGATGATCTCCGCGGCCAGATCGACGCGGCCCGCGAGCGGGTCCTGGCGGTGCCGCGGACGCTCGGCCGCTACTTCGTCGGCAAAGACGACATTCTGGAGCTGATGACCCTCTGCGCGGTGGCCCAGGAGCCGTTGCTGCTGGTCGGCCCGCCGGGCACCGCGAAGTCCGACCTGGTCGTCAAGTTCGCCGCCGCGCTGGCGCTCGAAGAGCGGGACTACTTCGAGTACATGCTCACCAAGTTCACCGAGCCAAACGAGATTCTCGGCCCGATCGACATCAACCAGCTCCGCGAGGGCAGCTTCATCCGCCGCATCGAGGGCAAGCTGCCGACGGCGCGGGTGGTCTTCTTGGACGAGATCTTCAAGTCCAACTCGGCCATCCTCAACACGCTGCTGACCATTCTCAATGAGCGCAAGTTCTACCAGGACGGCCGCCCCGTGCCGGTCGCGCTGGTGATCCTGTTCGCTGCCACCAACACGGTGGCGCGGTACGAGGAGATGGAGGCGCTGCGCGACCGGTTCATCTTGAAGGTGCCCTGCGACGGCGTGCGGGCCGACCACTTCGAGGCGCTGGTCGACCAGGGCGTGATGAACGAGATGCATCGCGCCTTCGGCCAGACGCCGTGGGCGCGGGTCGCCTCGCTGGACGACTTCCTGACCGTCCGCCGGTACCTCGACTGGCAGCTCAGCGGGCTCAGCAGCGGGGCGCCCGAGGGCGTCGCGGCGGACCGCGCGCGCTACTTCCCGCCTGCCGTGTTCGACCTCTTCCGCCGCATGTTGGCCGGGCTGGAGGCCGAGGACCTGGTGGAGGTCAGCGACCGCAAGGTGATCAAGCTGTACCGCCTGCTGCGCACCCGGGCGTTCTTGTACCACGGCGGCGAGGTGCGCCCGGCAGATCTGCGGCTGCTGCGCTACCTGGGCGAGGACGAGGAGAAGTTCGCCCTGGTCCGCGAGCGGGTCGACCAGATGCTGCGCGTCGGGTGACCGCGGGGACCGGCCCGCGCCGGACCGGCCCCCCGGTCTGCGTCAGACCGCCGCAAGGGCGTCGTTCAGCAGCGCCAGCCCCTCGTCAACCTGTTCGGCGCGCAGCACCAGCGGCGGCAAGATGCGGAGGGCCGTCGGACTGACGGCGTTCAGGATCAGCCCCCGCTCGGCACAGGCGTCGCGCACCGCGGCGGCCTTCTCGGCGGTCAGCTCGAGAGCCAGCATCAGCCCGCGGCCACGCGCATGGTCGGCCAGCGGATGGGTCGCCGCAAGTTGCTGCAGCCCGGCCAGCAGCCGTTCGCCGACGCTCGCGGCGTGGGCCACCAGGTCTTCGGCGAGCATCGTCTCGACCACCGTCAGACCGGCGCGAGAGGCCAGGTAGTTGCCGCCAAAAGTGGTGCCGTGGGTCCCCGGCGTGACGCAGTCGGCGACCGCCTGAGTCATCACCACCGCACCGATCGGCACGCCGCCGCCGAGACCCTTGGCAAGGGCCAGCGCGTCGGGCTGGAGGCCGTACTGCTGGTAGGCGAAGAAGCTGCCGGTGCGGCCCAGGCCGCACTGCACCTCGTCCAGCAGCAGCAGGATGCCGCGCTCGTCGCAGAGCTGCCGCAGGCCGACCAGGAACTCGGGCGTCGCGACGTGGATCCCGCCTTCGCCCTGAATCGTCTCGACCAGCACCGCGCCGATGCTGTCGTCGACCGCCGCGCGCGCGGCGGCCAGGTCGTTGAACGGAACATGCTGGAAGCCCGGCACCAGCGGCGCCAGGCCCTTCTGGATCTTGGCCTGCCCGGTGGCGCTGAGCGTCGCCAGGGTGCGGCCGTGGAAGCTGCCCTCGAAGGCCAGCACGCCGGTCCGGCGGCCTTCGCCGACCTGGGCCCCGTTCCACAGCCGGGCAAACTTCAGCAGCGCTTCGTTGGCTTCGCAGCCGCTGTTGCAGAAGAACGCGCGGTCCAGGCCGCTGAGCTCGACGAGGCGCTGTCCAAGCCGGATCTGCGGTTCGATCAGGAAGTAGTTGCTGCTGTGCAGCAGGGCCCCGATCTGCGCCGTCAGGGCGGCCGTCAACTGCGGGTGGGCGTAGCCCAGGGTGTTGACGGCGATGCCGGCCAGCCAGTCGAGGTAGCGGCGGCCGGCGCTGTCGTAGAGGTAGCAGCCGTCACCGCTGACGAAGGCCAGTGGCAGCCGCCGGCCGTAGTTCTGGAGCAGGTAGGTTTCGTCGAGCTGCTGATGCTCGCTGAGGTTCATCACCGCGTCTCCCACAAAGGCGCCCGGCCGCGCGGCCGGACGGGAGGTCCGCCGGCCGCCGCGCCTGCGCGCTTTGGCCGCTGGTCAGTCGGATCCTTCGGAGCCCTGCCCGCCGCCGAGCAACAACAGCTCGTCCGCCGCGGCGGTGAAGGCCGTGAGGGGCTCCCGGCGCGCCACGGCGGGAGCGCGTCGCGGGAGCTTGATACGGAAGGTGGTCCCCACGCCGCGCTCGCTGCTGACGTCGATCTCGCCGGCGTGCTCGCGGACGGTCGAGGCGACGATGCTGAGCCCCAAGCCGGTCCCGCGACCTGGCGCCTTGGTGGTGAAGAAGGGGTTGAAGATCCGCGACAGCACTTCCTTCGGGATGCCCTCGCCGGTGTCGCGCACGGTCAGTTGGACGTGCTCCTCGTCGAGCCGCTCCAGCACCACGGCGACCGCGCCGCCCTCGGCGGTGGCCTGGTAGCTGTTGGTGATCAGGTTCAGCGCCACCTGCCGCAGGGCCCCGCGGTTGGCCCAGACCTCCGGCACCGCGGCAGCCCGCACGGTGACCTCGATGTCGCGGGTGGCCATGCTCTTGCGCAGCAGCGCCACGGTCTGGTCCAACAGCGCGCCCAGGTCGACCCACTCGCGGTCCTGGCTGCTGGCGCGGGCGAAGTCCAGGACGTTGTTGATGATTTCCTGGACCCGCGCAATCTCGTCCCGCGCGATGCTGAGGTCTTCGACCACGTCGGCCGACTTGGCGTCCAGGATCTCGTCGAGGTCGTAGATGGCGCTGGCGATGATGCCGATCGGGTTGCGCAGCTCGTGGGCCACGCCCGAGGCAAGCTGACCGATCGCGGCCAGCTTCTCCTGTTCCACCAACTGCGACTGCAGGCGCATGCGGCGGGTGATGTCCTTGGCGATCACCTGCACCAGCCGCTGGCCGTCGGCGTACTCGATGCGGCCGAGGGTCACGCTGACCGGCAGCAGCCCGCCGTCGGCGCGGCGCAGGTGGCAGCCGTCCCAGGTGCCGCAGCCCTGCTCGCAGGCCTCGCGGTAGACTTCGTCGAAGGCCGCCTGGTCGTCGTGCTCCAGGCAGCCGCTGAAGTGTGTGCCGACCAGCTCGTCCGGCTCCACGCCGCACATCCCGGCCATCATGCGATTGGCCCGCGTGACCTGCCCGGCGGGTCCTTGCAGGTAGGCGATCCCGACTGGGGCCGACTCCATCGCCATCCGCATGAAGGCCTCGTTGGCCGCCAGCTCCTGCTGCAAGCGGTGACTCAACGTCACGTCGCGGGCGTGTTGCACCACGGCCAGCAGCTCGCCGGTGGCGGGGTCGTGCAGCGGATGGCAGTCGATGGCGTAGACCGCGCCGCCGAGGCTCATCTCGCAGCCGACCACCGAGACGCCGTCGGCGAAGGCCTGGCGGACCGGGCAACCGTCCAGCGGCAGCAGGTCGGCCAGCCGCTGCGGGTACTCGTCGTAGCCCTGCTCACTGAGAAACGTCCGCGCCGCGCGGTTGACGACCAACACCGCCATCTCGGGCGACCAGACGATCACGATGTCGCGGATCCGGTCGAGGATCGCCTGCAGCCGCTGCTCGCTGCGCTCGCGGACCAGCCGGAGCTGGTTGACCAACTCGTAGTCCTGAGCGTGCACCAGCGTCAGCGCGGCCTGGTCGCCAAAGAGCTGAGCCACCTCCAGCTCGCCGGCGGTGAGCGGCCGCGGGGCGTCGAAGTAGAGCACCAGTGCCCCGAGGATCTGCTCCCCGCGCCGCAGGCCGACCAGCGTCACACCGCGGATGCCCTCGTCGCGCATCAGCGCCACGACCGCCTCGGCGAGGCCGGTCTGGCTGGGATCGAGGATGTCCCCGATGCTCAACGCGCCGTGCTGCTCCAGCCACCGGAGCAGCGGCACGTGACCGGAGACGAGGTGCCGCCGGTAGGCTTCGGAGACGCCCCGCGAGTGGCGCACGACACGCTTCGTGGAGTCGGCCGGCGCCAGCAGAATCAGCGCCCGGTCGGCCGCAAAGGCCTCGGTCGCGGCGGTCAGGATGTTGTCGAGGGCGGTGTCGGTGTCGAGGTCGGCATTGGAGCGCACGGCGGCCCGCAGCACCGCCCGGAGTTGGCTGTTCTCGGCGCGCAGCCGGGCCAGCTCAGCCTGTTGGGCGGTGGCGAACTCGTTCCAGGTCTCCAGCCGCGTCGCCATTGCGACTCCTAACCTCGCCCGCGCTGGCGGCGGTTCCGCCGCCGCTCAGGGCTTGTAGAACGGCGGGGTGGTCAGCCGGCAGGGCAGCGGCTTGCCGCGCACCAGGACCTCGACCGCCGCTCCGTCGGGGAGCGCCGCCGGGACGTAGCCCAGGCCGATCGAGCGCTCCAGCAGCGGCGAGAAGGTGCCACTGGTGAGGCTGCCACAGGGCTCGCCGCCGACGGTGATCATGGCACCTTCGCGGATCACGCCGCGCCCGACGACCTCGACACCGGTCAGGCGATCGGCCGGCCCCGCCGCCGCGACCGCTGCCAGGGCGTCGCGCCCGACGAAGGGCTGGCCGAGGTCGACGAACCGCGCCAGGCCGGCCTCCAACGGATTGCGCCGCGGCGTCAGCTCGTGGCCGTGGAGGCAGAACCCGGCCTCCAGGCGCAAGGTGTCGCGGGCCCCCAGCCCGACCGGCAGCAGGCCGGTCGGCGCCCCGGCGGCCAGCAGCAGGTCCCACAGCGCGCCGACCGCCTCGGCCGGGCAGCACAGCTCGTAGCCCGGGCCGCCGGTGTAGCCGGTCCGCGAGATCAGCACCGCCGCGCCGGCCAGCTCGAAGGTCGCGAACTGGTAGTACCGCAGCCCTGCCAACGTCTCCCCCGCGGCGCCCAGCAGGCTGACCAGCAGATCGCGGCTGCCCGGCCCTTGCAACGCCAGCAGACCGCTCGCGGCACTCTGGTCGGTCAACTCACAGTCGCTGGGTGCGAGGCCCTGCAGCCAGGCCAGGTCGCCCGCGATGTTGCCGGCGTTGACGACCAGCAGCAGATGGTCGGCGGCCAGCCGGTAGTACAGCAAATCGTCGAGCACGCCGCCGGCCTCGTTGCAGAGCAGGGCGTAGCGACAACGGCCGACCGCCAGGTCGGCCACCCGGTTGGAGACGGCGCGCTCCAGGAACGCGACCGCCCCGGGCCCGCGCAGCTCGAACTCGCCCATGTGGCTGACATCGAACAGCCCCATCGCGCGGCGCGTGGCAAGGTGCTCGGCGACGATGCCGCTGTACTGGACCGGCATCTCCCAGCCGCCGAACTCGACCAGGCGCCCGCCCAGGGCGACGTGTCGCTGGTAGAGCGGGGTGCGCTGCAACGTCATGAGGGCTCCTCGTCCAGCCGCCGCGCGGCCCAGGTCGCCGCCGGGCGCACCAGGTGGCGGTAGACGCGGTCGCGCCAGCCGGGGCGCTCGGCGATCAGGCGAGCCAACGGCGGCGAGAGCAGTTCGTAGGTGGCCACCGCCAGGCGGCCGGCGGGGCGCGGCCGGAGGCACTGTTCGCGGTAGGCGCGCAGCGTCACCACCTCGGGCGCCAGCGCGGAGCCGCAGGCCGCGGTGGCGATGAAGCAGGGCCGCCCACCCCCGCCGCCGGCCTTCTTGGCGGCGTTCGGCACGAAGGTCAGGTCGGCGCCGCACCGTTCGCAGCGCTCGGCGCCCTTGGCGTTCGGGAAGCGACAGACCCGGCAGCGGTCGTGCTGCGAGGAGTCGTAGCGCAGCTCGCCGGCCGCCTTGCGCAACACACGGGCGCGGACGTCGGCGTCCTCTTCGCGCTTCGGCCGGCTGACGTCCGGCGGAGCCGAATCGGGGTCGTACTCCTCGTCCTCGGGCTCGGCAGCCGGCGGCGGCGGGGGCGGCGGCGCCGCCTTGACTTCGGCCGCGCGCTTCGCCTCGGTCTCCAGGAACTGCCGCACGCTGCGCGCGTCCGGGTCGGCCAGGCCGAGGTCCAGGGCCTCTTCGAAACAGACCAGCGCCTGGACCTTCTGGCCCAGGCCGAGGAAGAGCTCGCCGAGGCGATAGCACAAGTCCGGGTCGGTCGGCGCGGCGGCGACCGCCTTCTCGAGCGGCCCGCGGGCCTCGCTCCAGCGTTCCAGCTCGCACAGCGTGGTGGCCAGGCCGCGCTGCACCCGCGGGTCGTCGGGCTCGGCCGCCTCGGCGTACTGGTAGGCCTGCAGAGCGGCCGCCAGGTCGCCCGCCTTGGCGCCCAGCTCGGCCTTCACCAGATGCGCTTCGAGACAGCCGAAGTCGAGCGCAATCGCCTTGTCAGCAGCCTCGATGGCAGCCCCACGGCGGTCGCGGCCAGCCTCGGCATGGGCCATGCCAGCCCAGGCGAGGGCCTCCACGGCGCGCTCGGGACGGAGCGCCAGGACACCCTCCAACGACGCCATCGCCGCGTCCCAGTCACTGGCCTCGAAGGCCTCCTCGGCGCGGCTGAAGAGCGTTGACCAGTCGGCCTCGGCCGCCGGCGGCGCCGGGCGGGCCTGCTCCGGCTCGGCGACCCGCGTGACCGTTGGCTGCGGCGCGGGCTCCGGCGCAGGTGTGGTCGCAGGCTCCGGCTCAGGTTCCGGTTCGGGCGCCGGCTCAGGTTCCGGTTCCGGTTCCGGTTCGGGCACGGGTTGCGGTTCCGGCGCCGGCTCCGGTTCGGGCGCGGGCTCCGGTTCCGGTTCCGGCTCAGGTTCCGGTGCGGGTTCCGGTTCGGGTTCGGGCGCCGGCTCTGGTTCCAGTTCCGGCGCAGGTTCCGGCTCGGGCTCTGGTTCCGGTTCTGGCGCGGGCTGCGGCTCTGGGGTAGGGGTGGACGCGGGGGTGGCGGGTCCGCCGGACCGCAGGGCGCTGACCTCGGCTTGGATCGCGGCGCGGAAGCGCTGTTTCAGGAGCGGGTCGCGCTCGGCCGCTTCGCTGGCAGCTTCGAGGGCCAGTTCGAGGTGCTCCAGCCGCAGCGCCGGGTCGGCTGGCGCGCCGGCGGCGAGCGCCTGCGCCAGGCCGTTGTAGGCCTGCGCCGCCAGACCGGCCAGCGGCGCGGTGCGATCGTCGCCGAGCTCGGCGAGGTCCAGCAGAATCTGCTGGTACTCCTGCAGCGCGTCGTCCGGCTCGACCTCCAACTGGTCGGCGGTGGCGGCCAGCCGCTCGACCAGGGGTGCCGTGCGGTCGTCCAGACCGGCCTGCGCCATCGCCACCGCGGCCTGCTCGCGCCGCGCCTGCAACTGCGGTCGGAGCGCCTTCAACTGGTCGGTCAGCGCGTACAGGTTGCTCAGCTCCTGCAGCTCCGCCAGCGCTGCGTCGAGGTGCGGCAGCTCGCGTCGCTGCTGCAGCGCCGCCGCCAGCGGGTCCTCCGGCCAGTCGCTCAGGAAGCTGGCCTCCAACTGCACCTTGACGCTGCGGAGCTGAGCCTCGAGCGGATCCAGTTGCTCCGACGGCATCGCGCGGCGCAGGTAGGGCATCACCAGCAGCAGCTCGCCGAGCTGTTCACTGGCGCCCGCCCGGGCGGCCGCGTCGACGCTCTCGACCCGCCGCGCATGTTCCTGTGCCGCCTCGCTCAGCAGTCGGGCCATCTCCTCGCGGTAGTCGTCCTTGTCCGCCGCGCTGGGGAGCAGTTCAAGATAACGCGCCGCGCCGACCAGCCGGTCGATACGCTGTGCGGGCTGCTCCGAGGTCTGGAAGATCAGCCGGTAGACCTGCGGGTTGTCGGGGTCCAGGTCGAGCGCCTGGTGGATCAGCCGCTCAACTTCCGGCACCTGGCCGCGGGCATACTCCAGCGAGGCCAGGCCGAGCAGCAACTCGGCGTTGTCGGGCTCGAGCGCGACGGCCATCGCCAAGGTCTGCGCGGCGTCGTCCAACCGACCGATGTCGCTGTAGGCCAGCGCCAGTTCGGTGAGGGCACTGATCGACTGCGGATCGTCGCGAACCGCTTGCTCCAACGCTGCCAGATCGGGCTCGGCCATGCGCTGCTCCAGGCTAGCGCATAGTATACGTCGTGACCGGTTGGACGGACACCGCGACCCGGCGCCTCAGCGCACCACGGTCAGCCGGTAGCCGAAGGCCTGGGCCGCGGTGCCGAAGCGGACCGCTGGCCCGGCGGCTGGCGGCGCGACCGTGGCAACCACGCGGCCGGCGGGATCGACCTGCTCGATCTTGGTCAGGCGGCCGCCGGCCGCCCCCAGCCGGTCGAGCTGCAGCGCGACTTCGGCCGGCCGGCTGCCCGGCAGCAGAGTCAGCCGCCAGGGGTTCTGGCGGGTGTCCAGCCGGAACGCGCCGTTGGTCCGCACCGCGCCGAAGCCGAGCACCCGGCCGGCGGTGTTGTACCGCCCCGGCTCCAACACCTTGGTGGTTGGGATGTGGGCCACCTTGGCCGCCGGGCCGCCGCCGGTGACCGTCAAGGTACCGCCATCGAAGCGGCCCTCGTCCACCACTGGGGCATCCAGTTCGTAGCGCTGGCCGCCCCGCTCCGGGTCGTAGACGCCGTACTTCAGGGTCAGCGTGCCCGGCTTCAGGCCGTCGGGCAGGGTCCCCGTCAGCAGCACCTGGTGGGTGCCGACGGTGGTCAGCTTGTCGGCGGTGACGTTGTGGCCGAGCTGGAACAGGATGTCGGAGTTCTTGACCCAACCCGGCAGCAGCTCGCCCGGCCCGCAGACGTGGAAGAACGCCCGCGCGCTGGCCGGCGCTGGCGAGGTCACCGTCCAGGCCATCGTCAGCTCGAAGCGCCCCCCGCCGAGGTCGCGGCAGCCGGTCACCCGCGGCGCGATCCCGAGCCGGTTGCTGCGGAAGTCGTAGGGCGGGCGGGCGTCGACAAACAGCAGGCCCGGAGCCTGGCTGCTGGCGCTGATCACCCCGTCGCGGCGGCTGATGTCGGCCCGCAGCGCACCGGCCCGGGCGACGAAACCGTACTCCGGCAGCACCGTGCCGTCGACCGTCCAGTCGGTTGGTCCGCGGTTGACGGTCACCGCGCCGTTGGACCAGGTCACCCGCTGCCGCGTGACGGCCGCGCCGTCGAAGGCGTGGGCCAGCAGCTCCTGCCGCTCCAACTCGGCGCAGAGCGGCTGCAGCAGGTAGTAGGTGCTGACGGTGCGGCGGTAGAACGGCCCGTCGCACATCGGCGTGCGGCCGCCCAGGACGGTCAGGCTGAGGTAATCGTCGCTGCCGTAACCGTGCAGCGCGGTGGGCCGTTCGCCGCTGTAGCGTGGGCCCAGCCCGCCGGCCAGCAGCACGAACTTGCCGTGGTGACCCATATCGAACCAGGGCACCCGGTCCCACTGCGTGAAGTCGAGCTTCAGCTCGTGTCGGGCCCCCTCGCGCTGGACCGTCAGATGGTCGGCCTGCGCCGCGTCGAGGTGGCCGATCAGCCCGTCGTGCCCGGCCTCGCTGAGGGTCGGGCCACCGAGGATCTGGCGGGCCGTGTCGAAGCCCTTGGCGCTGGCGGCGGTGTCGACCATTTTCGGCAGGAAGTTGCCGGCGCGGTCGTACTGGTCAACCGGCGGCGCGGCGCTCCAGACGTCGATGAAGATGCCGTCCAGCCCGACTTCGCGCTCCAGCGTCCGCAGGTTGGACTCCAAGAACGGCTGCAACGCGGTCGGCAGCCACTTGTAGCTGCGGGCGTTGCGCCCCTCGTTGAGCCAGGCCAGCCGCGGGGTGCCGTCTTCGTTGAAGCCGATGTGATCGTAGCTGAAGCCGGTGGCATCGGGATAGTAGTCGATGTAGTTGTCGTGCAGCACGAACAGCCGGCCGTTGAGCTTGGCGGCCGCCGCCATCGCGTCGAAGTCGGCGCGGTTGCCGGCCGGGGGCCAGATGTCAGGCAGGCGGTAGTCGTAGCCCCAGCGCTGCCAGACATGCTTCACAAAAACCGCCTCGTCAATCCCGTAGGCGGACGCCAGGGCCAAGTCGTTGGCGGCCTGGCGGTAGTCGCCGCCCCACTGGTCCACGCACATCTTGCCGCGGATCGCCGGCACCCCGGGGCTCATCGGCAAGTTGGCCACCGCCCGCCACTGCCGGGCTGCGGCGAACGCGCCGGTCGCCGACGGTACGTAGGTGAAGGTCGCATCGTGATGTGCCACCAGCGTCGTCAGGTGGCTGGCCTGGTCGTGCTCGAAGCGGTCGGGCACCGGGTCGCTGGCACTGACCAGCGCCAGACCATTGGCGTAGTCGGCCCCGACATAGCGCGTCGTGACGCTGAACCCGCCGTAGCCGAGACTGAACTTCGGGCAGCCCTCCAGGACGTGCCCGTGGCCGAAGTAGACCTGCTGCGTGGCGACGCTGGCCGGGCCCAGGTGCAGCTTGGTGTAGCGCGGCTGCCCGCGCTGGTCGCGCTGCACCCCGGGCATCGCCCAGGCGATTTGGAGCGCCCCGGCCGCCGGTCGGACCGTCGCCACAGCCGGCACGCTGCGGCCCTGATAGCCGATCCGGTGGGTCACCTGCAGGGCCTCGCCGACCCGCTCGGCGGTGACCGCGCCGCTGGTCAGTTGTTGCAGCAGCCCGGCACCAGCGACTTCCGCGGTGAAGCCATCGTAGACCACCCCGCCCGGCTGGCCGGCGAAGGCGATCTGGGCGTCGAGCAGCCCGGCCGGTCCGGGCACGACCGCCGCGCCGAGATCACCCAGCGGGCTCTGCAACCGCCACCCGACCGCTGGGGCGGCGACGCTCTGGCCGCGGGACACGGCCTGCGCCGCAGTGGCGGCGAGTTGCGCCCGAGCCGCCTTGGCATCCGCCGCTTCGACCGGCAGCGGCGCGCCGACCCGCAGCAGCGGGGCACCCCAGAAGGCCGAATCACAACTGGTGTTGTGGGCCGGACCGGGATCGCCCAACAGGCGGAGCGTCACGGTCTGGCCGCGGTACGACGACAGGTCGACGCTCCAGGGCTCCCAGACCTTGGCCGCACTGTGCTGCTGGGCCACCTCGCGGAAGGCCCCGCCGGCCGACACCAGCACCCGGAACGTGACGCCGTCGCTGGCACCCTCGGCCGGGGAGCTGTCGCGGATCGCCAGCCCGGTGTCGAGACGGATCGGCGCGGCGTCGGGCAGTTGCAGCCGGTAGTCGCCAGCCACCGCGCCGGTGCCGCCCTGGTAGGGCGGGTGCAACTGCACCGCATCGCGCGTCGCGCCGCGGGTGCTGCTGGTGCCGAAGGCATAGTTGGCCCGACTGCGCGGATCGGTCGTCGTCCCGGCCGGTAGCGCATAGGCGGCGCCCTGTTGGGGCAGCACCACCACCCGCCCGGGTCGAAGCCTGGCCAAAGCCAGCGCGCCGCTCCCCGCGACGACGGTCAGCGGCAGCTTGGCACCGGCCGGGTCCGCACCCAGATCGCTGGTCGCCCCGACCGCCGGCGGCGGTTCGGCGGCCACCACCAGCACGGTGTGCCACTCCTCGGCGCCGAACTTGGCGCTGGCGTGGATCGGGTAGAACACCTTGTAAGTGCCCGCACCCATGCGGATCGGGAACTCGACCCGCACGCTTTGCCCCGCCGCCACACTGACCGGCCGGGTGGCCGGCGCATCGACCGTCCAGGTGTCGATTACTGCCGCGGTGACCGTCCCGCTGACCGCCACGGCGCGGCGGTTGGTGATCGTCACAGGCACCGCGCGGGGCGCGTCGAGCGCCGTCCAGGCCGGCTGCTCCGCAATCTCGAGCCGCACCCCGTCCCGCTCAACGACGGCCGGCGACCAGCCGTAGGCCGCCCCGACCGCGCCCAACAGTACGACGAGCCAGCAGCGCATCACCTTCTCCCGCCACCGCGCCGAACCTGGCACGGCTGCACCTTGGACGACGGAGTTCGTCGGATCGTCGCCGCTCCCTGCGACCGGCCGGTCAGCCGACGCTGAGCGGCAAACGGTGTCGGCTAGGATCCATCGTCCTGCAGCCGCGTCAGCAGGTCATCGAGAGTACCAAAGCTGCCGATGTGGCCGGTGTCGTGTAGCCGCTCCACGAGACGATCGTAGTACGACCCGCTGGCCGCCTGACCCGGCTTCTGCTTGCTGTACACGGTGCCGCGTGCTTGAAAGACGCTCCGGAGGTACTGCAAGTGATACTGGGAGCGGGTCTGTGTGGCGTCAGGCGCTTCCATCTGTTCGGGGTCGCGCTTCCGAACATCATAGTGCTGGAGTGCCCGCCTCAGATCGGCCGACTGGGGATTGGCCGCGACCATTCTGCGATTGCCTAGTAGCCACGTCTCAATGCAGCACACCTGAACTATCACCACCAGCTCGGCGCCGATGGCATCCACGCCAACGGCCGCCTGGACCTCATCGCGCAGAGCCATTGGATCATGATCATCGGAGTCGAGGGATACTACAAAGTGGCTGATGCAGCGGTACCGGCGAATGTCGGCGGCGGCGGCGGCAATGTGGTCCAGAATGCTAGGGTAGCCGTAACCACTGAGCAGCAGCAGGTTGTTCGCCGTGACTTGGTCAATACTGCCGACTTCCTGAAGCCACGGCAAGCGGTGCCTGAGCCAGCCCCGGTAGACGGCCGGCTCTGTGCGCCTACCCTCGACCAGGAGGTACAGGTTCACTGCACACCATGCCGGTACTCTGGCGTATTCATCAGACGCATGAACTGTTGATGCCGCGAGACGCCTTGGAGCGCTGGCAAGGCAGCCGCTGGCCGGACGTCAACCACTGCGCCGCGGCGCTGGACAAGGCGCCAGCACTCGATCGGGATGTTGTTGATGATGTAGGGGTGGTGACTGGTCAGGATGTACTGCACCCGCCCGCGGCGTGCCATGACGTTCGCAGTAATGGTATCCAGACAGTTGACACCCAGACCATTCTCGAACTCATCAATGAGGATGATGGTGTCATCGGGAGCCAGGGCATCCTCCAACAGATGCACCAAGGACCGCTGCATCCCAGCCGACATGATCGGCCAAGTCACCCAACCACGAACGCCAAGCTCCTTGCAGGCCGTCACCAGTGGTTCGTCGCGCAGGCCATAGCGACTGCGCCAGTCGGGTACATACTGGCTCAGGGGGCCGATCTCCAAGTTGCGCACCGTTGGGAAGATGCTGCAGTAGTCAGACTTGATCTTGGCAAAGTCCTCAACGCAGTTCTGTTGAAGCAGGTAGGCGCGTACCAGGATGGGAATATCCACCAGGGATCGAATGGCCTCGGGAGTGCGCGAGGCTTCTTGCAGAGTTTGGATGTCGCTCGCCATCCTGGAGTACGAGATAGTCGCATCACGGTGGCGGTCCACTTCGCTGAAGAGCATGCGGCGCATCACGTTGGCGACAGGGGCGATGCGTTCCACTTCGTCAAACAGTGCCACCGCACTGAAGGCTCGCGTGAACTTCGGGTAGTCGCGGCCACTGAGGGTGAAGCGCGAGCGGCTTCGTTCGACGATGACGTCGCCGTTGTAGGAAAGGGACTCTGCCGCCATCAGGGCCTCGGCCTCGGGCCGTTGCGAGGGTGCACCCGTCTTGCCGGTCCAGCGAAACCGCTTGGCGCCGGAGTGGATCTCCATCTCCCAGGTGATCTTTGGCGGGAGTCGCTCGCCCAGAGCGATTCGGCGCATCGTGCGCAGCGCGTCGAGCACTCGGGTCTTGCCCGCCCCAGAAACGCCGATCAGCAGATTCAGCTCGCCAAGCTCCGCGGACCGCAACTCCCAGTTCTGCACGCCATCCTTGAATGCAAAGCGATCTACGGGCATCGTCGGTCCTCCGCTCGCCGTAATGGTGACCCGACCGGCAAGTTGCGGCCTATCGGACCCAGTTCCTTCAGATCGCGGAGACCGGATCGCAACGCGCATTGCCCTGCGACCGGCCGGTCAGCCGACGCTGAGCGGCGGTTGGCGGGGAGTCAACAGGAACAGCGCCGGTTCGTCGGGCGGGCAGCGCAGCAGCAGGGGCTCGTCGGGAGCAGGGCGGCTGGCGCCGGCGACCGCACCATCGAACGGGTCGATCAACAGCAGCCAGCGCGGGCCGGGTGGCGGCAGCGGCAGCGCGCCGCCGGCGGGGGCGTAACCGGCGAGCTCGTCGCCAGCACCGCGCAGGGCCCAGCCGGGTGGGGCGGGCTGCGGTTGCCAGCCAGCGACGTCGGCGGTTTGGCTGGCGAGGGCCACCAGCGGCGCCAACGCCGCGGCCGGGCCGGCCAGCAGCAGGTGGCCGGCGAACAGCGCGGCCCAGGCGGCGGCGACGTCGCCCACCTCGTGGACCTGGCTGGCGTCAGTCAGCACGTGCGGCTCGGACGGCAGCAGGCCGGGCGGCGCCAGCACGCCGATCCCGGCACGGCGGGCGGTGTCCTTGGCAACCACCGCGGCGTCGGCCGCCGCGGCGGCCAGCCGGACGCCGTTGAAGCCGGCGGCGGCCAGTTCACGCACGGCGCTGCGGATGCGCGCCACGCCTCGGGGCAGCGCCAGGTCAGCGGCCAGCAGCAGGGTCGCCTGGCCCTTGCAGATCGCCCCCTGGGCCGTGAAGGTGACGGGCATCTCAGTTCTCCCAGCCGCCGGCCCCCAGCGCGCCGAAGCCGGTCACGCCGAAGCCGCCGCGGCCGACCACCGGCGCCGCCATCCGGCGCCCGAGGCGCGCTGCCCGCGGCTCGCGGGGCAGCTCCGGGGTCGTCCAGGCAAAGGCCACCGGCAGCACCGCCAGGCAGCCCGCGACCATGAACCACTCGACGCGGAAGCGCAACAGACAGAACAGGCCGAGGTACAGCAGCAGCGCCGGCAGGCTCAGGCCAACCGCCCGCGCCAGGCCGAGGCGGACCGCCAGGACGGCCCCGACCAGCAGGGTTGGCAGCAGCACCAGCCAGCGCCAGCTCAACCAGGGGCGGAGCGGCCGGGGCTCGAACGGCGGCTCGGCGGCGGGCGCGGCCGACGCCGGAGCGGCGGCCGCGGTCAGCCCGACAGCCTTCCCCAGCCGGTCACAAGCCACCGACAGCGCATCGCCGACGGCGCTGGTGCTGCGGCTGGCCAACGCCGGCTTGAGCTGGTCGGTGACCACCTGGTAGCGCAGCGCCGCCGTCACTTTGCGGTCCAGCGTGGGAGTTACCGCGCAGGTCACCCCGCCGCTGGTGAGGTGCAGCAGCAGCACGCCGCGGCGCGGCGGGCCCGTCGCCGGGACCGTCGGCGGTGGCACCTCGAGGGGGTTGGGCGGCTGGGCGACCCAGGCGGTCAACAGCGCGGCCGCGTCGGCTGGCGTCCCCTCGTCGCCGCGGATCAGCAAGATCAGGAACTCCACCCCGGTGGTGCTGCGGATCGCGGCGATCTTCTCGGTCAGCACCCGTGCCCGTCCGCCCGGCAGCAGCTCGGCGAGGTCCCAGACCCCGGCCTCCCAACGTCCCGGCGGTGGCGCCGCCGACCCGACGCAGGTCGCCAACAGGACCAGCCCCAGCCACGACCGGCCAAGTCTGCCCCGCTGACGCATCAGGTGGCCTCAGCCGGCGCGTCGGCGGGCGGCGGGTCGGCCACCTCCGCCGCGGGCACGGCCGCGGCGGCTGGCTCCGGCTCCGGGGGTGCGGCGGGCGGTGGCTGGTCGCTGGCCGCCGGCTCCGGCGTGGTCTCGGCGACCGGCTCGGCCACCGCGGCCGCGGCGGCGCTCGGCGCCTCGTCTGGCACCGCCGCGGGCGGCGACTCGTCCGGCCCGGCGGCCGGACCGGCCGGCGGGGTAGACGGCGCGGGGGCCTCCGGCGCGACGTCGGCCGCCGCGTCGGGGACGGCCGCGCTGGTCTCGGCCGGCGTCAGGGCCAGTTGCTCGGTCGGCGCGGCCGGCGGGGCCTTCTTGCTGCTCTTGCTGGCGGGCTCCAGTTGGCGCAGGGCGGCAGTGATAACTTCGCACCAGGCGTCGAACAGGCCGGGCAGCCGGCTCCGCTCGGGCACCTCACCCTCAAACCGCAGCGCGTGCAGCCGGCGCAGCGTGTCGAGGTCCAGCTTGAGAGTCCGCGCCACCTCGCCGAGCGTGACCAGCGGCGTGCTGTCGGCCGGCCGGCCGTGCAACCGCAGGGCATTGCGCAAGAGATGCAGCAGACTGCCGTAACTGCGGTCGAGCAGCGCCACCAGCTCGCGCGGCGCCGCCCCGGCGTAGGCCGCGCGCAGCCGGAAGAGCTTGTCGCGCAGCTCCACCCGCAGTTGTGCCCGCAACGCGTTGGGTCCGCAGGGCAGCTTGCCCAGGGGACTCTCGCCATGCAGCAGGCGGTGCTGCCCGCGGATATCGAGCACGATGCTGGGGGTGCTGGCGGCCACCGCGCGGAGGTCGTCGAGGGTCAGCAGAACCGGCCGCAACTGCACCGCCCGGCGGGCCGCGCAGTGCCCGGCAGCCGCGGTCAGGTCGGCGGCGCGGACCGTGTCGAGCAGCAGCAAGAGGTTGACGTCGGAGCGGCCGGGGCGGTAGCCGCCCTGCACGGCACTGCCGTAGAGCAGGACCGCCGCCAGCCGCGGGCCGTATTCCGCCACGAGGCGCGGGACGCTGTCGGCCACCGCCTGGGATACCGCGGAGGGTAAGCCGAGACCGTCGAGCGCGTCGTTGACCATGCACCACCCGCCGCGCCCCCGGGCCACGCGACGGGCGTATCGTAAAGCGCGGCGAGGGCGCTTGTCAAGCAGCCTCGAAGGCGCTCCGCAGGGCCCACAGCCCGGTCGCCGGGTTGGCGATGAAGAAGAACCGTTCGCCGTCGGGCAACGTGTTCCAGCCATCGCGGAGCTGCTCCGGTCGGTACCGCGCGATGGCCGTGGCGAGGTCGCCGTAGGCGAAGTTGGCGCCCTCGACCTCGGCGCGGGTGAGGTGGCCCGGGCAGTAGGTGATCCGGAAGCGATCCTCGCTGGATCCATGGATCAGATGCGCCGCCGCCGAGAGGTTGGCTCGCAGGTCGGCCTGGGCCTCGACCGCCGCCAAGGTGGCTGGCGTGCCGCGGTAGCCGTACTTGCGGATCAGCGCATCGATGGCCGCGTCCTCGCCGAACTCGCGCAGGCCCGGCGCCAGGATCAGCAACTCGCCGCCAGCGGCCAGCGCCATGCGGGTGCGGTAGACCGCCTTGTTGCCCAGCCAGGTGGACTTGAACTCGTCGGGATCGAGCCACACCACGACGCGCTCAAGGGGGGCGTCGAGCAGGTCGAGGTTGACCTGCTGCGCCAGCCGGGCCGCCTGCAGGTAGGTCTCGCGGTCGTCGCCCAGCCAGAGCCCGCGGGTCACCATGCCGCCGTCGGCCAGCCGCTCGCGGACGGTCAGGGCGTAGCAGATCGGCAGGTCGCCGCAGAAGTGCTCGGCCGCGTAGTCGAAGACCCGCCGCACCGGCGTGTCGGCGCGGCCCATGATGCGCTCCATGCCGTAGGCCGCGCCCAGGAAGTGCGACTTGTTGATGATGTCGCTACCGCCGACCCCGACGAAGAGGTTCTTGTTCTGGTTGGCCAGCCCAATCACCTCGTGCGGTACGACCTGGCCGACCGACAGGATCAGGTCGTAGTCGCCCTCGACCAGGTAACGGCTGACGGCGATCTCCATGTCGTAGGCGACGCGGCCCTCGGAGACCTGCTGCACGAAGTCAGCCGGCACGACGCCCCGCCGCACAATGCCGCCGCGCCAGTCGTGCACCAGGAAGCGCGCCGGATCGAGGCCGGGGAACATCGTCTGGATCTGCGCCGCCGTCATCGGGCTGTGGGTGCCCAGGGCGGGCAGGATGTCGACCGTCACGTCGGGACCGAGCAGTTCGTCCAGCAGCACGGTCAGCTCGCCGGCCCCGGAGTGGTACCGCGTGAAGTCGGGCGGCACCACGAGCACGCGACGCAGGGGCCCGATCTGGTCGAGCGCGCTGACCAGCAGGTCGCGGCAGGCCGCCCGGTCGAGCAACAGGTCGGCCCCACCTCGACCAGCGAGGCAGGAGAAGCGCGTCTTGGTCAGCATAGGATCCTCCGCGGCGTGGCGCCATTGTAGCAGACGGGCCGCGGGAGACGTGTCGTGAGCAGCCTCAGCAGCGGGCCACCCCGGCCGTTGAAAGTCAGCATCGCGGGCATTCGCGGGGTCGCCGGCAGCGGGTTGACCGCCGAGCTGGCGGTCCGGTTGGCCGCCGCCTTTGGGACCTACCTGCGCGAGGACCAGCGCGGCCCGACCGTGCTGTTGTGCCGGGACACCCGGCCCTCGGGCCTGATGCTGGCCGCCGCCGTGCGCAGCGCGCTGCTGGCGACGGGCTGCCGCGTGCGCGACCTGGGAGTCTGCCCGACGCCGGTGATGCAGTGGACCGTCCGCCACGCCGGCTGCGATGGCGGTGTGGCGATCACCGCCGGCCACGGGCCAGAGCACTGGAACGCCCTGAAGTTCGTCGGCCCCGACGGGGTCTTCCTGGACGCCAACCAGGGCGCCGAGCTGCTCGATCACTTCCATCACAACCGCCCGAACTGGGTCGGCTTCGAGGCAGTCGGCGCCCTGGAGCCGGTCGAGCCAGCGGCTCTGGAGGCCGACCTGGCGGCCCATCGGGCGGCCGTCCTGGCGCTGGTTGACGCCGCGGCGATCCGGGCGCGGCGCTTCAAGGTGGCGGTCGACCTGGCCAACGGCGCCTGCCACCGCGCCACCTTGGCGCTGCTCGAAGCGCTCGGCTGCGTGGTGCTGCCGATCAACGACGAGCCCGACCAGCCGTTCCCACACCCGCCCGAGCCGAGCCCGCAGAACCTCAGCCAACTGCGCGCCCTGGTCCGCGCCGGCGGCGCCGACCTCGGCTTCGGGCACGACGCCGACGGCGACCGCCTCGGCCTCGTCACCAACGGCGGCCAGGCGCTCAGTTCGCAGTACACGCTGACCCTGGCGGCGGCGCAGGTCCTGCCGCGGCAGCCCGGGGTGGTGGTCACCAACCTCTCGACCAGCCGGCTGGTCGACCACGTCGCGGCGCGGCACGGCGGGCAGGTCGAACGAGTCCGCGTCGGGCAGACCTGGATCGCCGAAGGAGTCCACATCCACCACGCCGTGCTGGGCGGCGAGGGCAGCGGCGGCGTGATGTTCCCGGCGCTTAGCCTGGCCCACGACAGCCTCGCCAGCATCGCCCATCTGTTGGACCTGCTGGCCGCCAGCGGCCGCCCGCTGAGCGCCCTGGTTGGCGACCTGCCGTCCTACACCTGGCGCGAGCAACGGGTCGACCTGCCCGAGGGCGAAAGCGTCCAGGCGCTCACCGCCCTGCGCGAATGGGCCGAGGAGCAGACCGCCGCGACCGCCGACTTCACCGAAGGCGTCCGCCTGAGCTGGCCGGACTCCTGGGTCCACGTCCGCAGCAGCATCACGGAGCCGATGTTACGCGCCGTGGCCGAAGGTCCCGCCGGCCTGGTCGATGAACGACTCGACGCGGTGCTGCGGATCGTGCGAGGTTGACCGGGCAGCGCGGGCCTTGGATGGTCTGATCCAACGGATCAGACCGACCCGGCCGATCGCTGGAACATACCCCGCAGGGTATTGCGTTGACAGGGACGGGAGCCACGACGATGGAGCATCATGGGGGACTGGCCGCCAGGCTGGTGAGCTACTTCGCTGACAGCAAGCTGACGCCGCTGGTGATTGTGGCCGCGGTGCTGCTGGGCTTCGCGGCGGTGGTCGCGATTCCGCGTGAAGAAGAGCCGCAGATCGTCGTGCCGATGGTGGATGTCTTGGTGCGGCTGCCCGGCGCCACGCCGCGCGAGATGGAGCGGCGGGTGGCCGCGCCGCTGGAGCAGTTCCTGTGGGAAGTGCCGGGGGTGGAGTACCTCTATTCCACCAGCAGCCCGGAGCAGGTGCTCTGTGTGGTGCGCTTCAAGGTCGGCGAGGACGTCGAGGACTCCCTGGTCAAGCTGCAGGCCAAGCTGCAGGCCAACTACGACAAGATCCCGCCGGGCGTGCAGGGCCCGCTGATCAAGCCCCGCAGCATCGATGACGTGCCGATCCTGGCGCTGACCTTCTGGGGGCAGGGCTGGGACAGCTTCCGGCTACGGCAGTTGGCGGCCGACCTCGAAGACGAACTGAAGCAGACGCCCGACGTCAGCGAGACGACCCTGATCGGCGGCGAGCCGCGGCAGATCAATGTCGAGCTGGACCTCGCCGCGCTGAGCGCCCGGGGGCTGGCGCCCGGCGAGGTGGCGCAGTTGCTGCAGGCCGCCAACAACCGACAGATCGCCGGTGACCTGACCACCGACGGCCGCAATCTGGTGCTCCAAGCCGGCCGCCTGCTGGTCAGCGCCGGAGATGTCAACAGCGTCGTGCTCGGCACCACCGGCGGCGCGCCGGTCTACCTGCGTGACGTCGCCCGCGTCACCGACGGCCCCGGGGAGCTCACCAACCAGGTCGAGTTCCAGGCGGGCCCGGCCTTTGGCCAGGGCCATGGCGCCGACCACGGCGCCGCCGCGGGCCACGGCCCCACCGCCGGGGCCTCGCACCCGGCGGTCACCCTGGCGGTCGCCAAGCGGCGCGGCACCAACGCCATCGTGGTGGTCGAGCAGGTGCTGGCCAAGGTGGAACATCTCCGGGCGGCTGGGACGATCCCGCCCGAGGTGCAGATCACGGTCACCCGCGACTACGGCGAGACGGCCAACGAGAAAGCCAACGAGTTGCTCTACCACATGGGCATCGCGGTGATCTCGGTGACCCTGCTGATCGGCTTCGTGCTGGGCTGGCGCGAGAGCGGCGTGGTGGCGCTGGCGATTCCGGTGACCCTGGCGCTGACGATGTTCCTGTTCCATTTCATCGGCTTCACGCTCAACCGGATCACCCTGTTCGCGCTGATCTTCAGCATCGGCATCCTGGTCGACGACCCGATTGTCGATGTCGAGAACATCGTGCGCCACTTCCGGATGCCCCGCAACCGGGGCCGCAACCCGCTGGCAGTGACCATCGAGGCGGTCAACGAGGTGCGCTCGCCGCTGATCCTGGCGACCTTCGCGGTGATGGCGGCGATTCTGCCGATGGCCTTCGTGCGCGGCATGATGGGCCCCTACATGCGCCCGATCCCGGTCGGCGCCTCGGCCGCGATGTTCTTCAGCATGGCCGTCGCTTTCGTGGTCACCCCCTGGGCCGCCTACCGCATCCTGCAAGGCGTGCAGCACGGCGGCGGCCACGGCCACGGCGAGGCCGATGACTGGTCGACCCGGCTCTACCGCAAGTTCGCCTGGCGGCTGGTGACCCAGTCCAAGTTCCGCAACGCCTTCCTGGGCAGCATCACTCTGATGCTGCTGGCCGCGGTGGCCCTGGTGCCGCTCAAACTGGTCCGCGTCAAGATGCTGCCCTTCGACAACAAGTCCGAGTTCCAGGTGATCGTCGACTTGCCGGAAGGCACCAGCCTGGCGCGCACCACCGCCGCCACCCGCGAACTGGCCGCCACGCTGCGGCAGATCCCCGAGGTCAAGGACCTTGAGCTGTACGTCGGCACCAGCGGGCCGTACAACTTCAACGGCCTGGTGCGGCACTACTTCCTGCGCCGCGGCGAGCACCTCGCCGACATTCAGGTCAACCTCAGCGGCAAGCATGATCGCCAGCGGCAGAGCCACGCCATCGCCCGCGAGGCGCGTGACAAGCTGCTGCCAGTGGCACGGCGCTGGGGCGCCACCTTGCAGGTCGCCGAAGTGCCGCCCGGGCCGCCGGTGCTGCAGACGTTGGTGGCCGAAGTCTATGGTCCCGACTACGACCAGTTGATCGGCGTTGGACGGCAGGTGCTGGAGGTCTTCCGCCAGACCCCGGGCGTGGTGGACGCCGATATCTACACCGAGGACCCGCAGACAAGGCTCGACTGGCGGCTCGACGGCGAGAAGGCCGGGCTGCACAACATCACCGCGGCCGATGTCGCGCAGACCCTCCGGATCGCCTCGGACGGCCTGCCCGTTGGGCTCGCCCACGACGCCGAAGCGCCGGAGGATGTCGCCATCAAGGTGCGCCTGAACCCGGAACAGCGCGAGTCCGTGGCGGCCCTCGGCGACCTCAAGCTGCGCAGCCCCGACGGCCACCTGGTGCCGCTGGACGAAGTCACCTACACCGACCGGCGGCGCGTCGAGCCGAGCCGCTACCACAAGAACCTGCAGCCGGTGATCTACATCACCGCCGACATGGCCGGCAGCGAAGAGAGCCCGGTCTACGCGATCCTGAAACTGAGCAAGGCCGTTGCCAGGCTGGCGATGCCCGACGGCACGCAGTTGCAGCAGTACAACGCCCACCAGCCCTTCAGCACACACCAGTGGTCGCTGAAGTGGGATGGCGAGTGGCACATCACCATCGAGGTCTTCCGCGACCTGGGGATCGCCTTCGCCGCGGTGCTGGTGCTGATCTACGCGCTGGTGGTGGGCTGGTTCGCCAGCTTCAAGACCCCGCTGGTGATCATGACGGCGATCCCCTTCTCGCTGGTCGGCATCTTGCCCGCCCACTGGCTGGGCGGCGTCTTCTTCACCGCCACTTCGATGATCGGCTTCATTGCCGGCGCCGGCATCGTGGTCCGCAACAGCATCATCCTGGTCGATTTCATCGACCTCCGGCTGTCGCAGGGCATGCCGCTCGAAGAGGCGGTGGTCGACGCAGGCGCGGTGCGCTTCCGGCCGATGCTGCTGACGGCGATGGCGGTGATCATCGGCACCGCCGTGATCCTGCTCGACCCGATCTTCCAGGGCCTCGCGGTTGCCCTGATGGCCGGCGAGGTCGCCTCGCTGCTGCTCAGCCGGATGGCCGTGCCGATCCTCTACTACCTCAGCATCCGCCGAGAGCACCCCCGCGCGGGCGGCATCCCCGTCGCCGAACCCGATTGGGACGAGCTGAGCCGCCGCTTCAGCCACGACTGACCGCCGGCAACCTGCCAGACCTGCCCCGGCTGCCGCCCGACGCAGCCGGGGCCGCGCCCGTCCGTGGGACAACCCACCTGTCCCATAGTGGGACACAGCGCCCCACTGCCCGCCCCATCCGCCGCGCCCGGAGTGGCTCTCTGAGCCAGTTGGGTCCAACCGGCGGGGTGGCCAGATCCTTGCGAACACCTTCCAATGACCCGCCTCTGTGGCGCGGTCAGGGACAAGGCGATGCCGGAACCCATCCTGCTGGTGGATCGCGAAACGAACCGCTGCCGTTTGCTGCAGCGGCGGCTCGAACGCCATGGCTTTGCGGTCACCACGGTGGAGTCGCTGGAGCAGGTCGACCCGCAGCGGGACCTGCCGGCGCGGGTTCTGGTGGTCGACCTGGCGCTGCTCTGCGGCCCCGAGCGGGGGCCGATCGAAGAGCTGGTGGGCCAGGTTCTGGGCGCTCCGACGTACGTCTGCCGGCATTGCGGCCGGCGGCTGCGCGAAGTCGAACCCGGAGCGGGAGTGGTGGTCTGCTGCGGCGAGCCGATGCACTTCATCGCGCCCGCCGAGCAGCCGGTGTGCGAAGAGGAGGCGATGATATGGTGACCCGCACGCGACACCTGCCGACCGCCGGCCTGCCGGCCGGCGCGGACTTCGAGGCCCTCGTGGCCCGGCACCGCCCGCAGATCGAGCGCGCCGCCCTCTCGCTGACCGGCGACGCTGACGATGCCGCCGACCTGGTGCAGGACACGCTGATCCGCGCCTTCCGCTATTTCCACAACTTCGCCGCCGGCAGCAACTTCCGGGCCTGGGTGTTGCGCATCTTGCAGAACACCCACATCAGCCGCTACCGGCAGGCCCGGCGCAGCCAGGACAACCTGGCCTGGGAAGAGATCGTCGAACACGGCGAGGGCCGGGTCGAGGAGGCCGCCGTCGACCGGGCCGCCGATCCCGACCACGCCGTGCTGGCGATGTTGCCAGACGAGGAAGTCCAGGTCGCCCTGGAGAGCCTGCCGGCCAGCTTCCGCCAGGTGATCGAGCTGTCCGACCTGCACGATTACACCTACGCCGAGATCGGCGACCTGCTCGACCTGCCGATCGGCACCGTCCGCAGTCGGCTGTTCCGCGCCCGGCAGCGGCTGCGGCTGATCCTCAGCGACTACGCCGTGCGCAACGGCTACCTCCGCGCCGACGAACTCGACGAGGTCTTGCTGCACGCCGCCTGAGACCGCTGGGCCAGGACTTGGACAGTCGCCGACCGCCCCGCGGTTGGCTGTTGGCATGGTTGGCCGCAGCTCAGATGACGCGAACATCAAGCGTGGCTGACATGCTCCGCCGCATCGGCGCTACAGAACACGACGCCGCGATCCGAACCGACTCCCAGAGGCGCTGCCAGGCTCAGACGCTCGTACCGGCAGGGTCGCTGAAGCCACAAGGGAGAAGGTCAGATGCTGAAGAACGCAACCCTCGGCCGACGGATCGGCTTCGGGTTCGGATCGCTGCTCGCGATCCTCGCCGTCCTCGGGCTGGTGGCAGTCACCAACATGGTGCGCGTCAAGACCAAGGCCACGATGCTGGCAGTCGAGTATGTACCCGAGGTCAGCCTCGCCAGTGAGTTGGAACGCACCACGTTCCGGACGATGTTCGAAGGCCGCCGCTATGTGCTGGGACGGCACCTCCCGTCCTGGGACAGCGGCCAGGAGGCCCTCGGCCAGGTCAAGGCCAACCTGGACAAGGCCGCTCAGTTGGCTGCCAACGCCCCGCATCTGGTGAAGCTGAAGGAGCAGGTCCCCGAAGCGCAGGCCGCGCTCTCGGAGTACGAGAAGCTCTGGCAGCAGACCAAACAGGAAATGGAGCGCTGGCAAGCCGCTGAAGATAACATGAACAAGGCCGCGCCAGAGTACATGGCGGCCTGTTACACCTACCTGAAGTCTCAGGCCCGCAAGCAGCGCGCCGAGACCACCACCGTCGGCATGTTGGATCGCGCCTGGAAGCTGGAAAAGGTCAACGACGTTATCGATGTCGGCAACGCTCTGCGCCTGGCGGCCTGGAAGGCCGCGGCCCTGCGCGACGCGACCATCATGCAGAAGGCGATGCCCGAGTTCGAGACCATCACCAAGTTGGTCGCGGCGATGAAGCCACGCACCAAGACCAGCGAGGACATGGCCAACCTGAACACGGTGCTGAGCACGGCGGCGACGTATAAGAAGGGCTGCCAGGAGCTGATCGATGTCCTGGCGGCGCTCGACGAGAGCAACAAACAGCGTCTGGTCGTCGGTGATCAGGTGCTCGAGATAGCGCAGCAGGTCGCGTCCGCCGGCATCGACATCACCAAGAAGTCGACCACCGAAGCGGCCGGGGCGCTGGCGACGTCGTCGGCGATCCTGATCATCGGTCTGCTGGTCGCCCTCGGGCTGGGCATCTTCCTGGCGATCACCATCA
>JADZEX010000095.1 GCA_020850355.1 Fimbriimonadaceae bacterium
GCGTGTGGCGCGCCACCAGCGCGGTCAGACGCGCCGGCCGGACCGGGCAGCGGCGGCGGCGAGCCGAGCGGCCGCCGCAAGGCAGGAGCGCCCGGCGTCGCGGGGAACCGTTGGACAGGCTCCTAGCAGGACCACGCCGACCGAGCGCGAAGCCGCAGCCTGGACCGTCAGGTGCTGACGGCGGGAGCAGTGCTTTGGCGCGGCAAGCTGGGATGGCCCCCGATGGGCCGCGGGCCTATGGTCCGTACTCGCATTACAACATCGCCAACGGCTTCGTCTTCATCAGCGGCCAGGGCCCCATCGACCCGGTCAGCGGCGAGCCGAGTCTCGGCAGCATCGAGCATGAGACGCGGCTGACGTTGCAGAACCTGGAACGCTGCCTGCGCGCCGCGGGCACCGATCTGGCGCATGTGGTGCGCTGCACCGTGTACCTCAAACGGCTGGAGGACTTCCCGGTGCTCAACCGGGTCTACGCCGAGTTCTTCCCGCAGTTGCCCCCGACGCGCAGCACGGTCGGCGTCGACCTGCTGGTTGGCACCTCGGTCGAGATCGACTGCATCGCCGTGCTGCCGGAGGAGTAAGCCATGCAGTGGGCCGAGCAGACCTGGCGTGAGATTGCCGCCACCGACCGCGAGACCGTGGTGGTCCTGCCGATCGGCTCGTGCGAGCAGCATGGCGACCATCTGCCGCTGCTGACCGACACCTTGCTGGTCAGCGGCGTCGCCGCTCGGACCCAGGCGCTGCTGCCGGAGCCGGGTTACCTCTGGCTGCCGACGCTGTGGGTCGGCTGCAGCGAGCACCACCGCGCGATGCCGGGCACCGTCAGCCTCCCGGCCGCCTGTTACATCGAAGTGCTCGAACGGATCGTCGAGGGGTTCGTGGCCGACGGCTTCCGGCGGATTGTGCTGCTCAACGGCCACGGCGGCAATGTCACGCCGGGCTCGCAGGCGATCTACAACGTCTGCCAGCGCCACGACCGCAGCGACCTGTGGGTGGTCCTGTGCACCTACTGGATCGCCGCCGCGCGCGGCATTGCGGCGCTCGACTGCATGGAGACCCCGCGGCTGACGCACGCCTGCGAGTATGAAACGTCGATGCTGCTGGCGCTGCGCCCGGAGCTGGTCCGGATGGCCCGCGCCCGCGGCGGGCTGCGCAACTTTGCCAGCGAGTGGTACCACCCCAGCAGCCCGGGCATCAGCCGGGTCACTGCCGCCCGCGGCTTCCACCAGATGTGTACCAACGGGGCAATGGGCGATCCGACGCTGGCGACGGCCGCCAAGGGCGAGGCCCTGCTGGCGGCGATTGCCCCGGAGATCGCCGAGTTCTTGACCGAGTTCGCCGGCTGGCCGCCGCTCGGCGACTGAGCCAGCGCCCTCAGGCGGCGCGCAGCCGCGCCTCGCAGATCTTGATTTGCCGCCGGTAGGGCGCCAGGCGGACGCCGCCGGGATCCAGCCGCGCGGCGGCCTGCCACGCCGCCAGGGCGGTCGACGCCGCACCACGGCGGTGGCGCACGGTGGCCAGCAGCAGCCACGCCTCCAAGTCGGCCGGCGCTGCCGCCACGGCCGCCTCAAGATGGTGCTCGGCCAGCGCCAGTTGCCCGCGGCGGCGGCTCAGCTCGCGACCGAGGTCGCGCCGGTAAGCGGCGCCACCGGGCTCCAACTCCGCCGCCTGGCGGTAGGCTTCAAACGCCTCGCCAGGCCGCCCAAGCGCCGTCAGCACCTCGGCACAGAGATGCCACTGGGCAGCGTTGGCCTGTCCGGCGGCAGTCACCGGTGCCAGCGTTGCCCAGGTCTCCGGCAAGCGGCCCAGACGGAACCAGGTGCTCGCCAGCTCCCAGCGAGCCGCGGCGTCCTGCGGCCGGGCCGCCAGCGCCGCGACCGCCGGGGCCGCTTCCTGGTCCGACCAGACCCGGTACTCGGCGCGGCCGATGCGGTGCTGGTGCAGGCAGACCGGACACTGGTCGAACAGCCGCCAGGCCCGCAGGGGGCAGACCGGAAGCGGCCCGAAGCAGAGCCACTGCCGGGCTTCGCAGGTGGTCAGGGCGGTCTCGGCCCCGCAGGCTGGACAGCGGCCCGGCAGCCGCACGACGCCCTGCTGGCCGCGGTAGCGCAGCAGCCGTGCCGCCCAGCGCTCGATCCACGCCCGCAGCCTCATCGCCCCACCTCGTCGAGATGCCGCACCACTTCCTCCACCATCCGCTGCTGCAGCGCCACCTGCGTCGCCAGGGCGAGCGGGCGCAGCGCCCATTCGCGCCGCCAGGCCCGCTCCGCCGCGGCCACCGCGGGGCGCTCCAGGTGGCCCTGCCGCCAGGCCGCCACGAGGCCCTGCAGCCGCGCCCGGCCGACGGTCAGTCGCGCCTGCGCCAGGTCGCGCCGCGTCGCCGGTTGCGCCCCCCACTGCGCCGCCGCGGCCAGCAGCCCGGCGCCCACCGCCTCAAGATGACGCACCTCCGCCGCGTTGGCCCCGGCCGCGTGCCACTCCGCCGCCACGGCCTGGAGCGCGGTTCCCAGCTCCTGGTCGACCGCCGCTCGCGTCGGCGCCACCGGCGTCAGGTCGGCCAGGGCCGGGTCCCACCATTGCGGCAGCTCGCTGACCAGACAGACCGGCGTGGCATGTCGGCGCCGGACCACTTCCAGCGAGTTGCGGTGCAGCTCCGCCGCCTGGGCCGGATCGTGCGCAAAGAAGGCGTGCATTCCTTCGCGGGTCGGCGCGCTGCACCAGCCGGGACCGATCCGGTTGAACCCCTTCCGCCCGCCGCGGTCCTCGTCGTGGGGCGGCAGTCCCCTCGCCGCCGCCGCCGCCAGCAGCGCGGCCCGCAACGGCGCCCGCCGGGCCAGGTCGTCGAACAGGCCCAGAAACCAGGCGCCGCCCGCGAAGGCCATGCTGTGCAGCGAGAGGTAGCCGTCCACCGTCGGCAGCGCGTCGAGGTACTGGTGCCACCGGCCGCACTCCTCGTGGGCTGCCTCGGCGGGGGTGTCGCCGTAGCCGAACTCGCGGTCCTGGGCGGGCGGATCGCGCTGCGCGTGCAGCGCCCAGAGCAGCGGATCGGGCGGGTCGCTGCCCAACCAGCCAGCGTTGCGGGCCAGACCGTGCGGGTTGGCGCAGGGCAGCAGGTGCCAGGTCGCCCCGGCCGCCAGCGCCGGCTCGGCCAGCACCCGGCGGGCCCAGGCCAGCAGGCTGACCGGCCCGCTCGGCTCGTCGGCGTGCGCGTTGCCCTGGACCGCCACGACCCACCGGCCGTGTCCGACCGTCAGCACCGGTAAGTCCGCGCGCAGCCAGGTGACGCGGCACCCGGGCCGCTGCGCGAGCTCCGCGGCGGCCGCCACGATCTGGTCGGGCAGCAGGTAGGCGGCCACCGTCAGGCCACCGCATCGCCGACCGCGACCGCGCGGTCCACCCAGGTCAGCACGGCCTCGGCGGTCAACATCGTGGCGCCCGGCTCGTAGCCGCCCTGCTCCCAGATGTGCGGCAGTGGCAGATAGCCGGTGTAGTCGTTGGTATCGCTCAGCACCAGCGGTCGCGGGGCGCGGGTCCGCTCGACGATGGCGCGGCCCGTGTCGATCAGACACTCGCCCGGCGACGAGAGGAAGGTCACCGGCCCGAGCCGCAGGGCCTGCGTTTCGATCACCATGCCACCATCTTCGCGGAGGCGCCGCTCGTACGGGACGTCGAGGTAGGGGTGCGGCTTGTGCGGCACGGCGAAGTGCGCGGCCGCGGTGGCCACGCCGTCGACCGGCTCCCCCGGCTCGCGGCTGAGCAGTTCGATGGTCGCCCCGGCCGCCTGCCGCCCGACGCGCAGCATCTCGGCGTAGGTCCGCCCAGCGCCGACGCGGGGGTTGATGTCGCCGCAGGCGCCGTTGACGAAGAGACAGCTCCCGCCGACGCTCGCCTCGACCTGGCGGCACAACTCGCCGCACCAGTCGCCGCTGATCACCCGGCTCTGCCCGCCCAGCACCACCGGGTGCGTGGCATGGTGGACGACGCTGCCCAGCAGCGCGCCCGACTCGCGGTCGGTGACCCGCAGCACCGTCAGCGTCTGGTCCACCGGCCCGGACTCGTTGTGGCCGAGCCGAAAGCCCTCGCGGATTGTGTTGACCCGCCGGTTGACGCCAATCGGCACGGCTCCGACCAGTGCCTCGACGGCCGCCGGGCGGAGGTTGCGGCTGGCCACGTAGACCGTGCCGGCCAACTGCCGCAGCAGCACCTGCAGCCAGCCGGGGTCGACCGGGGCGAAGTGGAACCAGTCCATCGTGTCCGGCCCGCTGTGGCCGTGGGTGCAGGCGACCATCAGGTCGTCGCCCGCGATCCCGCAGAGCTCGGTGACCAGCGGTCGCAGCAGCCGCAGGTGGCGGCGTTCGAGCCAGAGCAGTTCGGCCGCCAGCAGCGCGACGGTGCGGCCGTCATGCTCGCAGACCAGGGCCCTGGCGCGCAGCTCGTCGGCGACCCCTTCGGCTGGCCGCTCGCAGCCGTAGCCCGCCAACTGCACCGGCAGCGGTGGCGTGATCACGGATGAGGCGAACCCGACACGCATCGTCAGCTCCTGGCCACCGGCTGGTCGGCGAGACACTGCCGCACCAGCGCGGCGTTGTCCTCCACCTGGCGCGGGTGGTGTTCGGTGTAGAGACCGACCACCACCGCGTCGCTGGGCTTGATTTCGCCGAAAACCCGCGGGAACTGCACCGCCGGGTCGTAGCGCCCGGCGCCGAGGATCTTGTAGGCCAGGCAGGGCCGCTGGATCGCCGCAATCGCCGCCAGCGCCGCGGCCGGGTCAGCCGGGTCGAAGTGTTCGCCACCGCCGCTGTGGAGGCTGCCGCAGTTGAACAGGCAGACCATCTGAAAGTCGACCGCCAGCCGCGGCGCCAGGTCCAGGTGGCAGCGGGGATCGTGCGCGGCGAAGCCGCACGGCCGACCGGTCGCCCGCAGCACCGCCAGCAGGCGCTCGAGCTCGGCCAGCTCACCCTCCGACCAGAGCGTCTCGCAGACGCCGCCGTGCAGGTAGACCGCGTCGGCGCCAGCGGCCACAGCCCGCCGGACGTTGTCTTCGACCGTGCGGTACTCGGGCGCGGTCTGCGCGATCCAGTGGATCTGCCCACCTTCGCCGCGAAACTCGTGCAGCAGCCGCATGATGTGCGCATCGGCCCGCGCCAGCAGGGTGTTGATGCCGGCGGCGACGCAGGTGTGCAGCGTCTCCAGCACCCGCGCCGTGGTGTGGTAGTCGAGCATCGCGCGGTTGAGGGCCGGACTCTGGTGCGAGATGCCGGCGAAGGGACCGCCGCCGGCGATCAGGCGACTGACGCGCAGGCTCCCCAACTCCACGGTCGGCAGGCTCACTGGTGGCTCCACCAACCGGTTCGCGCCGGGCTGGCGGTTCCCTCCGGGCCGGCGTGTGGGATTTGTCAGCCAAGATTAGCCCAAACGGGCCTGTCGCTCGCGGCTTTCCAGGAGGATAACCAGTGTGGTCATGGTGGCGCGCCTGGCAGCACGGCCACCGCGACCGTGGCAGCAGTTCGCTGCGGCCACGCACAACCGCCTCTGACGGCCCCGGCACCCGCCGGGGCCGTCTGCGTTGGGCGCCCTGGCTGGTGGCAGTTTCCGCCGCGCCCGCCGGAGGAGTGGCAGGCCCGTTGTAGAATGCCTGTGTCTAAGGCCAAACGGTTGTAGGAACCGTTTGGTATTGGAGGGTATGTCGATGGCAGAGCGCGAGTTCGGGCAAGTCGACCGTCGGTCGTTCCTGGCGACGGGTGCCGCCGTGGCGGCAGGGGCCGGGCTGCTGGGTGCGGCCGAGGAGCTGGAAGCGGCGGCTTTGCCGACGCGGACGCTCGGCAAGACCGGCCTGAAGGTCACCACCATTTCGTTCGGGGCGATGTTCCTCAGCACGATGGACCACGCCCGCATCCTGGATGCCGCTATCGACCGCGGCATGAATCTGGTGCATGTCTCGCCCAACTACACCAACGGCCAGGCGATCAAGGTCGTCGGCGAGGTGATGAAGCGGAAGCGCAGCAAGGTCTACATCGCGCTGAAGGTCGACCCCAACGACCGGCGCATGGACGAATACCTGCGGACGCTCAACACCGACCATGTCGACATTCTGGTGCCGCCGAAGACCAGCGTCGGTGATTTCAGCAACGATGCCACCCGGCAGGGCTTCGCGCGGCTGAAGCAGGCCGGCAAGATCCGCTTCAGCGGCTGGGCCGACCACTCCATCATGGCGCAAAGCCTGAAGGCCGCCGCAGACGCCGGTTGGTGGGACGTGGTGCTGCTGAAGTACAACATCAACTGCCGCCGCGAGCTGGATCCGGCGGTGGCCGACGCGGTGCGCCGGGCCAAGATCGGGATCCTCGTGATGAAGGGCACCGAGGGCCTGCAGCGCGGCAACGCGACGCAGTTCCAGGCCGGGCTGCGCGGGCTGCTGACCAACACCAACCTGACCAGCCTCTGCCTCGGCACGGCGGCCCTGGACCAGGTCGCCACCAACGCCAACGCCGTGTTGCAGCGCAACGCCTGGGCCGACCGCGAGTTCGCCGAGTACGCCGCGGGCTGCGCCGGCCGCAACTGCAACTCCTGCGGCGCCTGCCAGGAAGCCTGCCCGCAGGGCCTGGCGGTCAACGAGTACCTGCGTGCCTGGAGCTACCGCGACCGCGGCGACGTGACGCTGGCGACCGACCTGGTGCGCGCGCTGCCGGCTCGCCGCTCGCTGGCGGCCTGCACCAACTGCAGCGCCTGCAACCGGGCCTGCCCGCGCGAGATCGACGTCTTGCAGCGGATGGCCGACGCCGCCGGCTAGATCGCTGCGACCGCCTGACCGTCTACGCGAACGCCCCTGGGAACTTCCCGGGGGCGTTTTCGTTCTGCTCGTTTGACATCAAGCTTCCTGGTGGCATAGGATCCCCGGGCAGCCGAGGGCGGCAGGAAGCCGGAAAGAGACAACCATGGACGCCTCCAGTGGGCAGATGACCGGTGGCGGCAAGGCCGTTGTGACGGTGATCATCCTCGGGCTCGTGCTCGGCGGGGTTTGGCTGCTGCGCGAGCAACTCTTCCCGAAAGCCGGTCCGGCCGGGACGGTCGACCCCAGCAAGCTCGGCGGCGCCACCGCCGAAAAGGTCGACAGCTCCGGCATCACCACGGTCCAGGAGTACGCCTACGTCGCCGCCGAGAAGCTGCCGCCAGTCAAAGGCACCAGCGGCTACCAGTGGAACCCGACCGAGCGGGTGGTCGAGTTCCCAATCAACGTTTGGATCGGCTGGCTGCCGATCATCGCGGCCAACCACGGCGCCGAACCGAACACGGCCAGCCTGTTCTACAAGAAGTACGGCTTCAAGCTGCGCCTGACGCTGATCGACAACCCGGTCGACGCCCGCAACGCCTTCGCCGCGGGCAAGAGCCACCTGCTCTGGGGCACCCTCGACATGATGGTGCTGTTCGCCCCCGAGCTGATGAAAGACAGCCGCACGGCGCCGCGGATCTTCCAGCAGATCGACTGGTCCAACGGCGGCGACGGGATCGTCGCCCGCGACAGCATCGCCGAGGTCCGCGACCTGAAGGGCAAGACCGTGGTTTTCGCCCAGAACAGCCCGTCGCAGTACTACCTCTACAACCTGCTGATCCGCAGCGGGCTGCAGCCGGCCGACATCAAGCCGAAGTACACCTCGGACGCCTTCCAGGCGGCCAAGGCCTTCGTCAGCGACCCCAGCATCGACGCTTGCGTGAGTTGGGCGCCCGACATCTACAACATCACCGAGAAGGTCAAGGGCACGCGCCTGCTGAGCAGCACGCAGGAAGCGAACCGCGTGATCACCGATGTCTGGGCCGCCCGCGCCGACTTCGCCAAGGACCATCCTGAGGTGATCGACGGCCTGGTGGCCGGCATCTTCGACGGCATCGGCTGGGTCGGCCAGTCCGAGGCCAACAAGAAGCAGGCCTGCGCCTGGCTGGCCAGCCTCTACAAGTTCCCGGCGGCCGACGTCGAGAAGATGCTGGCCGATGCCTACCCCACCAACTTCGGTGAGAACGTGAAGTTCTTCCTCAACAAGAACAACCCGACCAACTTCGAGAACACTTGGAAGTCGGTCAGCTACGTCTACAAGACGCTGGGGCTGATCGACACCACGGTGCCGTTCGACCAGGTGATGGACTTCTCGGTGCTGCAGCGGCTGAAGAAAGAGAATCGCTTCCCGAACCAGATGGCCACCCAAGAGTCGAAGTTTGTGGCGCGGCAGTATGAGGAGGTCGCGGAGTCGCGGACGCCGGTGCTACGGCAGAGCATCCGGATTCAGTTCTACCCGAACAGCGACAACCTCTTCGAGCCGCAGCACGACGCCAACACCAACCAGCCGCTGCCGAACACCTTGTACGACCCGGCGGTCGGCGAGAAGCTCCGCAGCGCCGCGCAGTTGGCCGGCCAGTTCGAGGCCGCGACGATTGCCATCACGGGTCACTGCGACAGCTCGATGCGCGGCCTGGCCGACTACAAGATGGTCCAAGAGCTGAGCCAGCAGCGCGCCGAGGCGGTCAAGAAGGCGCTTGTTTCGAAGTACAAGTTCGACCCCAACAAGTTCGTCGTGCGCGGCAAGGCCTGGGACGTGCCGGCGGTGCCGGACGACCCCGACAACCACGCCAAGAACCGCCGCGTCGAGGTGGTGGTGTACCCCTTGGAGGCGACCCAGTAATGGCCTCCGCCCCCACCCCTCGGGCGCCCACCTGGCGCATTCGGGAGAAGCTGTCGCCGCTCACTGGCCGCCTGCTCGGACTGGTCCTGCCGGCCGTGCTGCTGGCCGTCTGGTGGCTGCTCACCCGGGACCGCCTACCGGGCACCGTCGAGTCGCGGGTGGTGCCGATCTCCATCCTGCCGGCGCCGCACGAGATGTTCTCGACGCAGGTCCTGCGGGAGCTCTGGTTCGAGCGCGAGCTGAGCCGCGGCGCGCTGAGCTCGCTGGTCCGCGTCGCCGCGGGCTTCTCGCTGGCCGCCCTGCTGGCCGTGCCGCTGGGCGTGGTGATGGGTACCTTCACCCGCGCGGCCGCGATGGTCCGGCCCTTGATGACCGCCGGCGGCTACCTGCCGGTCGCGGCGCTGGTGCCGTTGACCATCGCCTGGTTCGGCACCGGCGAGGAGCAGAAGGTCGGCTTCATCGCCATCGCCACCTTTGTCTTCTTGCTGCCGATGGTCTTCACCGCGGTCGACAGCGTCGATACGGTCTTCCTGCAGACCGCCCAGACGCAGGGCGCGACCCGCTGGCAGCAGCTCAGCCGGGTCCTGCTGCCGGTTGCCGCGCCCGACATCTACCACGGCCTGCGGCTCGGCTTCGGCGTGGCCTGGTCGTGGATCATTCTGGCCGAGGTGGTCGCGGCGCAAGGCGGGCTGGGGTTCATCATCAACACCACACAGAGCCGCGGCGCCAACATCGCGCACCTCTATCTGACCCTGGTGGTGATCCTCTCGCTGGCCTTCCTGCTCGACCGCGGCTGGCACCTCGGCGCACGGGCGCTCTTCCCGTACCGGAGCCGCGCCCATGGCTGAGCAGCCTGCCGTCGTACCACCGGTGGTCGCCGCGCGCGACGTGTCGAAGGTCTGGGACGCTGGCACGCCCGCCGCGCGGCCGGCGCTGCGCGACGTCAACTTCCGGGTCGACAACCTGCCCGAGCGCGGTGAGTTCATCACCATCGTCGGACCCAGCGGCTGCGGCAAGTCGACCCTGCTGTGCCTGCTGGCCGGTTTCGAGACGCACCTGCCGCTGACCACTGGCGAGCTGCTGGTGAACGGTCAGCCGGTCAGCGGGCCGGGGCTCGACCGTGGGATGATCTTCCAGAAGTACAGCTCCTTCCCGCACCTGACGGTCTGGCAGAACATTGCCTTCGGGTTGAATCTGCATCGTGCCCGCCTGAAGCTGAGCAGCCGCGACGTCCGCGAGCTGGCCTACCAGTGGGCCGCCAAGGTGCATCTGACGGGCTCGGAGCTGCTCTACCCCAGCGAGCTCAGCGGCGGGATGCAGCAGCGCGTGGCGATCGCCCGCACGCTGGCCCTGAAGCCGCGCATCATTCTGATGGATGAGCCGTTCAGCGCGCTGGACGAGCCGACCCGGCTGGCGATGCAGGATCTGCTGGTGGAGCTGTGGCGCGAGGTCGAGGCGACCGTGTTCATGGTGACGCACTCCCTGGAGGAGGCGATCTACCTGGGTGACCGCCTCTGGATCTTCAGCGCCGCGCCGGGTACCATCGCGCGGCAACTGAACGACATCCCGCTGCCGCTGGAACCGGCGGCGGTGCAACAGAGCCGGCCCGAGTTCGAGGCCGTGGCGCGGGAGGTCGGCGAGCTGTTCCGGACTCTGACCCGCGCGCCGGGACGTGCTGATGGCTGAACACCGCGTTGGCTGGTGGACCTACCTGAAGGCGGCCTTCTCGTTCCGGATGCCGCTGCCCGGGCTGGGCGGCATCCCGGTCAACTACCTCTGCCTCTTCGCCGGCGCCGTCTTCGCCGGGCTGTTCCTGCTGGCCGGCCGTCTCAACGCCGCAGCCGGCGTGCTGCTGTTGACCGCCGCCTACGAGCTGCTGTACCTCAACCTGCTGGCCAACCTGCCGAAGTTCCGAGCGCTGGTGAAGGCCGAGGCGCTGGCCCAGCAGCACAGCGCCGCGGCGCAGCAGCCGCTGCAGACCGTGCGCCTGCTCGGCCGCGATGCGTTGGGCCGCTACCAGCGCATGGCGGTGATCTGTGACGACATCGGCCGGCTGCTCAACGAGCGCCAGGAGGCCGACGATGCGTCCTGGGTGGAAGCCCTGCAGACCGGTGGGTTGAACGAGATCAAGGAGCTCTTCGCGCGGCTGCTGCGGCATCGCGAGCGGCTCCTGAAGCACCTCAACGCCCCCAGCAGTCTGCAACTGCCGGGTCAGATCAAGCAGTTGGCCAGCGAGCTGAAGCGCGACCTGCCGGAGCCGGTCCGACGCTCGCGGGAGCAGACCTTCGAGGTCCTCAAGCAGCGTGCCGAGCAGCTCCAAGGGATGACCACCAGTTGCGACCTGGCGGCCGCGGAACTGGACCGGCTGGAGCAACACCTGGCCCTCCTGCGTGACCAGGCCGCCGCCAGCGGCGCGGTGGGCGAGGTCGCGGCGCAGATCGACGGAGTCGTCGAGGGCATGAACGACTCCGCCGGCTGGCTGCTGGACAGCGAACGCATGCTCGGCGAGGACGCCACGGCGACCGTCAGCGTCGACGCCTGAGCCTCACGCGCGGCGCGCTTCGATCTCCAAGCGCTGCATCCGCACTTCGGCCCAGCCGTCGCGCAACGGGTGGTCGGCCAGGTAAGCGGCGCAGATCTCCGCGATGAACGGCCCCCGCTGGTCTGGATCGAGGCGCTCCAGCAACGGGAACCAGGTCGTCCGGAACCACCCCGCGAGTCCCTCGGCGCCCCAGTGCCGGGCCAGCTTCGGGACAATCTCGACCCGCTCCGGGCGCAGGCCAGCGGCGGTCAGCCAGCCGGGATAGGGCTCCGCGGGCGGGAAGTTCCAGGGCAGCACCAGCTCCCGGAAGCGGGCCCGCCGGTCGGGCTGGTCCATCGCGGCGTAGGCGTAGGGCAACAGCGCGTCGACATTGCCCTGGCCGCCCAGTTGCAGCAAGATCCGCCCGCCGGGCCGCAGCGCGCGGCCGATCCCGCGCAACACCGCGGGATGGTCGCCGACCCAGTGCAGGCAGGCGAACGAGACCACCCGGTCGAAGTGCGGTCCACAGGCCAACGCCGCGGCATCCTGGCGCGACCAGCGCAGGTTCGGCACGGCCGCGGCCGGGAAGGCCTGCCGCGCGAAACGCAGCATCTCGGGCGACCGGTCGCACCCCAGCACCAGGCCCGGCGCGACGGCCGCGGCCAGCTCGGCGGTGACCTTGCCATCGCCGCAGCCGAGGTCGAGCACCCGCAGGCCGGGCTGCAGGCCCAACCGTGGCAGCAGCTCGGCGGCCAGCCGGGCCTGCATCGCCGAGGACTGCCGGTAGTCGGCCGGGTCCCAGCGGCTCATGGCTGTCGCCGCCAGGCGCTCTCGAAGTTGTGCCGCGGCTGGTAGCCCAACAGGTTCTTCGCCTTGCTCAGATCGACATAGCCCAGCGGCAGCTCCGCGCTGATCTGGAAGGTCTCGCAGTTGCTCGGCAGCCGCTCCCGCGGGACCTCGACCCCCAGCTTGAAGGCCTGCCCGGCGTCGTCTTCGTGGACCACGAAGTTGGCCATCCAACGCGGCTCCTGGCCATCCTCGCTATGGAACCCGCAGTAGTAGAAGATCACCGTGGTCAGATCGCGGTGCTGCCGACAGAACGCCTCGACGAGATCGTGGCCGAGGTACTTGCTGATGGCGTAGAGACCCATCCCGACATGCGGTGGCATCGCCTCGCTGATCTGCCGGTCGAGCTGATACCCGCCGTGCGGCGAGAAGATCTGCGCCGGGCCGGTGTGGATCAGCCGCGGCACGCGGTGGTCGACCGCCGCGCGGACGACGTTGTAAGCGCCGCGGGTGTTGACGTCGAAGGCCAGCACGTCGTGCGGTCGCATCACGGTGCAGTTGATCAGGCAGTCCATCCCGGCGGCGACCGCCGCCACCGCCAGCGGATCGGTGACGTCGCACTCTCGGAACGGGTGCCGCGTGTCGAACGGCTTGACATCGGTCAGCAGCAGCTCGTGGTCGGCCTCCAACCAGCGGATGGCGGCGGCGGCAACCGGACCACCGGCGCCGTAGATGGCGATCTTCATGCGGCCTCCTCGGGGGGCTGCCAGCCAAACCGCTCAGCCGGCGTGAACTTGGCCCAGCGCTGCAGCGGGCCGAGGCGGCTGAAGGCGTCGGGCCGGTCGGCACAGACGTGGATCGTGCCCCGGCCCCCCCACTGGCGTGGCTCTTCGGCCAGCAGCATCGCCTCGATGGCACCCACCGCGTCGACGACGTCCAGCCAGCAGGGATCGTACGGCCAGCCGGCGACCGCAGCGGCCCGCACCAGCCGGCCGAGTCGCACCACCAGCGGGCGGTACTGCCAGTCCCGCCGGGACTCGATCGCCAGCATCTCGACGAGGTGGCAGGCCAGCTCGAACGGGTCGGTCGAGGGCACGCTGTGGAACTGCTCGCCAACCCAGACGTCGGCCGGGTAGTGGCGCAGCGGCTCGAGCGAGGTCAGCAGCAGGCAGCGCCGGACCTTCTCCTGGTGGGCCGCAGTGAGCAGATGCCAGGTGCGGCGGCTGGCGGTGTCGAGCAGCGTTTGGACCGGATCCAGACCGGCCCGCGCCGGCGGATCGTAGAGCGCTGCGTGGACCACCGCATCACAACCCGCCAGCAGCGGACGCAGCTCCTCGTGGTGCCAGCCGTCGGGCTCGCGTTCGCCGCCCAGGCCATCGAACGCGATCACCTGGTGGTCTGGTTCGAGCGTCGCCAACAGGCCACGACCCAGGTCGCAGCCGGTACCGGTCAGGAAGATCCTCACGACGTCCTCCGCCGGTCGAGTTCGGCGGGCCGCGCGCGGCTCCTGCCGGAAGGAGCCGCCACGGGGCGGCCGAATAGCCGTGCAGGAGCGTCGGCGTTGCAGCACCGGACCGCCTACTTCATCACCGCCATGGGCACCGACCAGCCGGGCCGGATGGCGCATCTGGGCCAACGCCTCGGTGAGCTGGAGGGGCAGATCGCCGACCTCAGCCAGACCGTGATGCGGGGGCAGTTCACGGTGATTGCGCTGGCCTGGTTCCCGGTCGGGGTGACCGCCGAGCTGGTCCGGGCGCGCCTGACCGCTGACGTGCCGGACCTCGTGATCGGCGTCCAGGCGGCCGGCCAACCGCCGGCCGACCGGCCCGGGCAGCGGCTGATCCTGACCGCCCGCGGTGCCGACCAGCCGGGCCTGATCGGCGGGGTCAGCAGCTTCCTGGCCGGCCGCGACATCAACATTGACGACATGTACGCCCGGCTGGACGAGTCCGGCGACGGCTTCCAGATGATCGTCCAGATGCGCTGCCCCGCGGAACGTGACCTGCGGGAGTTGCAGCTCGATCTGGCCGAACTGGCGGACGACCTGGGCATCGTCGTCCATCTACAGCACGAAAACGTCTTCCGGGCGACCTGCGAGATCGGGGCCGTCCGCGGGCTGACGCTATAGAAGGTGCGCCATGGCGAAGCTGCGGATCGGGCTGATCGGGCTGGGCAACATCAGCACCTACCACCTGGCCGGGCTGCGGCAGCACCGCGCGCTGGCCGACCTGAGCGTCGTCTGCTGCCGCTCGCGCGAGCGCGGCGAGGCCGTCGCCGCCGAGTGGGGCTGTCGCTGGACCGCCGATTACCGTGAGACCTTTGCCACCTGCGACGCCCTCCTGCTGGCGACGCCACACCACCTGCACTACCCCATGGCCCGCGACGCGTTGCAGGCCGGGGTGCGCCACCTGTTCATCGAGAAGCCGGTCACCAACACCCTCGCCGAATGCGACGAGCTGATCGCCCTGGCCACGGCCCGCGGGGCCAGCGTCACTGTCGGCTACGTGCTGCGCTTCGTGCCGGTGCTGCAACAACTCAAAGCGATCCTGGACAGCGGCGCCCTGGGCCCCCCGGTCGCGGGCCTCTGCCGCACCGAGCACGGCTTCGAGCCGGCCGACTTCGCGCGGTTCCTGCCCTGGGCCCGGACCGTCGCCGAGCTGGGCGGCGGCGTGCTGTTCAGCCACGGCTGCCACTACGTCGACCTGCTGCTCTGGATGCTCGGCGACGTCGTCCACAGCGACTGCGTGCGCAACCACACGCTGCTGGCCGACGTCATGGAGGGTGAGGACTCGGCGTTCTGCAACCTGGTCTTCGCCAACGGCGCCATTGGCAGCTACTTTGCGACTTGGGCGGTGCGCTACCGCGAGCTGGCGATCGATCTGCGGATCTACTGCCGCGACGGGCAGTTGGTGTTCCAGCAGCTCGAAGACGCCACCACGCGGCTGGTGCAGTTCGACGCGGCCGGCCGGCACGACCTCACGCCAGCCGTCCCAGCGGGCGACCTCGGCCCAACCGACGGCTTCATCAGCGAACCGGTCTTCGCCGCGCAGATGGGGTCCTGGCTGGAGAGTGTCCGGAGCGGCCGCGAACCGTTGACCGGGCTGCGCGAGGGCCGCAAGTCGATCGCCGCGGTGCTGGGCGCCTACGGCAGCGGCAGCAAGTGACGGTCACAGTCGGGCGGGGCCGCGCCCGGCCCGACCGGCGGCGGCGCCGGGTGGCCTGTCTGCAGCGCCGGATGCGCGGCGACCGCAGCCTCCAGAACCGGATCGAGGGCGTTGTCGCGGAGCACCACCTGGCGCACCTCGGGCCGGAGCAGCAACGGCTGGGCCGGCAGCTCCGGCCGCTCGACGGCGACGATCTGGTTGCGCACCAGGTGGACCTGCTCGACCGGCCCCTCGACTAGCACTTCACCCGCCACGCCGGCGCGGCCGTTGGCCTCGATCTGGTTCTCTTCGAGCAGGCAGCGGTGCGCGGCGATGGCCGCGTCGCCGGGCCGGAACCAGACACCGTGGCGGCCGTTGCCGCGGACCTGGTTGCGGCGGATCCAGTGGTCGGTGTCGCGCCCGCCGATGCTGATGCCGACGCCGGCGTTGTCCTCGAACTGGCACAGCTCGGTCAGCGACCAGGTCACGCGGAGGCAGTAGAACAGCCCGTCGCGGCCGTTCTGGCGGGCCACCACCCGGCGCATCACCGGCCGCACGGAGCCGCTGCCCGGGTGCAGCCCGTGGCCGCGATTGCGCTCCAACAGGCAGTCTTCGACCAGCGTATCGCGGGTCTGCTGGAAGCTGATGGCATCGCCGGCGTAATCCCGCACGTGCAGCCCGCGCAGCGTCACGTCACGGGTCTGCAGCAAGAACACCCCACCGCCGCGGCAGCCGGTCAACTCGTCGTTGCAGGCGCTCTCGCCGTCGACCGCCAGGTCGGCCAAGGTCGCCCCGATCACACCGGCGGCGTTGACCACCGGGTAGATGGTCTTGACCACGGCGTGCTGGTCCGGGTGGTAGTCGTGGTTCAGGAAGTGGCCCAGCCCCAGCCGGTCGCCGTCGATCCAGGTGACCCGGCTGACCGTCCCGTAGAACCCCGGCGCACGGTCGTCGGCGACGTAGACGCCCCACCCCACGCGGAACCGCTCGGGATGCTGCACGCTGACGTCGGTGTGGCCGTAGCCCAGGTAGCAGGCCACCGGCGAGCTGACCATCGGCGCCTTGGCAAGCACCGTGTCGGCGCCGCAGCCCCGCACCGTGACGCCACTGCGGAGGTGCAGCGAGTCGTGCAGCAGCCAGCGGCCCGCCGACAGCTCCACCGCGCCGCCGCCCGCCGCGCCGACCTGGTCCACCGCCGCCTGCAGCGGGCGTTCGTCGGCGCCCTCCGTCCAATCGACCCGCAGTCGCATCGCGCTTCTCAGTCAGAACAGCTCGAAGGCGCCGTCCTGCACCACTTGGACCACCGGCGGGTGCGCCGGGTTGCGGGCCTCGTTGAACTGGAAGGTCCCGAGAATCGTGCTCGCGCCGCGGATGGCCGCCAACGCCGCGCGCACCGCAGCGCGGTCGTAGGGGTCATCGGCCGCCTGCATCGCCTGCGCCAGCCGCCGCACGCCGACATAGGCTTGGGCGGCAAACTGGTCGGGCGCCCGGCCGTTGGCGGCGGCGTAGCCGGCCACGAACGCGGCGTTGCCGGGCGTCGCCAGGCTGGGATGCCAGGCCGCTCCGCTGATCGCACCTTCGGCCGCGGCGCCCGCCTCGGCGGCGATCCGCGGATCTCCGTGAGTTCGTCTGCCTGCCACGGAGCTACACGTCAGGAGTGCGCATGGCGCGCGGTTAGGGCACTTCGCTGGCCCAGGCCCAGACCGTCGGCAACAGCGTGCCCGCCGGGCTGACCAGGCCCACCCGCAGCTCGACCTGGCCGGCCGGCAGCGTCACCTGGGCCGCCGCGCGGCTGGTCAACGTCGGGTTGTGGCCGTCGAGCGTCCAACGCGCCGCCCAGCCCGCCGGCAGCGCCAGGTCGACCGGCTGCCCGTGGCGCGCGGTCGCCAGGGCCGCCGGCAGGCGGTAGTTCGGGACGCTGGCCAACTCGCTGCTGATGCTGAGGTCGTCCAGCAGCACTGCAAAATCCCCCCCGCCGCTGCGGGTGTCGTAGGCCAGCATGAGCTGCGCCACGGTCTTGCCAGCCAGTACCCCCAACGGCACTTCGATCGCGGTCCACTCCCCGACCGGGCCGTGGCTCCCGGCACCGCGCGCCGAGCCGCCGCCGGTCAGGTTGGCGCCGCTGTCGCGCAGCGTGGCGCCGTCGGTGCAGACCAGATCGACGCAGGTGTAGCGGCCCTGGGCGTTCTCGGCCTTGATCCAGTACCGCAGCACGCTATCGGCGAGCAGCGGCAGCGGCCCGTCGACCGCCGCGAAGTAGGCGAAGCTGTAGGCCGGATCGTCGGACCGGCCGGCCAGCCGCAACGCCCGCCCCGCGGCGCGGCCGGCGCCGTCGACCGGCCGGCAGGTCACCGCGCTGGTCGCCCGCTGGCCCCCGCCGCGGCTGACCGTGTCCGGCGCGGCCACCGGCTGGCCCGGCTCGAAGCTGGTGGTGAGCTGATAGTCGGCCGGCTGGCCGTGCAGCTCGGCCGGCGGCGGCGAGGCGGCGTTCAGCAGGGCCCGGGTGGCAGCGGCCCCCGGACCACCGACGCTGACGCCGTCGTCCGCCAGCAGCGCCACCGCGTCGGCCGCCACTCCCGCGGCCACGGTCAGGTCGTCGCCGCGATCGCGCTGCAGCACGCCGCCGATCACTTGCGCGGTGCCGGCGTGGAGCAGCAACGGGCCAGTCAGGCTGTTGAACTGGGACAGCAGCACCTCGCCCGGACCGTCCAGCCGGGCCGTGGTGCGACCGGCCCAGACCTGGCTGTTGTGGAAGGCGACCCTGCCGCGGAAGCTGGGCGTCGTCACAAACGCCGCGACGGCCTGGTCGCTGAGGGGCACCAGTTGGCTGTTCAGCAACTCGATGCCCCGCGGGTCGGTCGCCTCGACGCAGCAGGAGCGGCTGACGGTGTCGCTGCCATGGTTGACCACCCGGCCGTGCATCGCCCCGCCGTCGTCACGGAAGGCGAGGCCGTCGTAGGCCGCATAGAGGAAGTTGCCGCGCAGCCGCTCCTCGGCGCAGCGGCCAAACACCAGCCCATCGAGGTGGGCGCGCTGGTACCGGATCAGCGCGCCTCCCAGGTCACCCTCGAAGGGCGGGTGCGGCAGGCTTGGCGGCAGGCGCAGGCAGTAGTGGGGATTGAGCTGCGTGTCTTCGACCCAGCCCGGCCCGTCGCTCCGGCTGACCCACAGGCCGCGCCGCAGGAGGCCGCCGGCGAAGTACCGGATGACATGCCCATCGCTTGGCTGCGACCCGAAGTCGAGGCCCTGCCAGCAGTTGCCGACGGTCAGATCGACCGCCCAACAGCGCGGCCCGCTGCTGCGCACGGCCCAGGGATAGGGCACCGGCGCGCGGAGATCCTGCTCCGGGTACCAGACGGTCAGCCCGCGCACGCCTGCCCCGGCGCCCAGGGTGATCAACGGCGGGCCGTCCTCGGCGCCCTTACCAGCGGTGGTCAGCAGCACCGTGCCGTCGCTGACCGTGTGGTGCGGCACGTCGAAGCAGCCACGGAGCTCGACGCCGGTCGGGACCCGCAACGTGCCGGCCAGCTTCCAGCGCCCGGCCGGCACATAGACGGTGTCGCCGCCGGCCGCGGCAGCGTCGAGGGCCGCCTGAAAGGCCGCCGTGTTGTCCGCCGCCTCTGGACTGGCGCCGTGGGCGGTGACCACCTGCAGCCCAGCCCCCCGCGACCGCACTTCGGGGGCGCGTTCGCCGGGCGAGACCTGCGGCCGTTGCCAAGTGCGCCGTGGCTGGGCCACCAGGCAGTCGGCGGCGGTCGCCGCCCGGACGTCGGCGGGCCCGGCGTCGAGCAGGCGGATCCGCTGCATCTGCGGCCCGCAGACGAGGGGTGCGCCGTCGGCCGGTCCCTGGCGGTCGAGCACACTGAGCGTGCCGCGGTCGGCCAGCACAGCGCCGCCGAGGGTGCAGTGCTGGAAGGTCGCCGTCCCGGCGCCGTGCAAGCGCGCCGCAGGGCCGCCCGGCTCGAAGGTGACCGAGTTGAGCTGCACCACGGTGGTGAAGCGGTCGGTGGTCAGCAGCCCGGCCTCGCTGCCGCCCAGGCGGCCACCCGTGACGGCCAGGCCAACGCCGTTGAGCGCCTCGACGCGCAAACCGACCGTGCCGCCGGTCAGCTCGCAGGCGAACATCACGGCGTTGGTGGTGCCCTGCTGGCCCTGGTGCAGATGCACCCCGGTGCCGTAACCGGTGACCCGCACCTGATCGAAGTACTCCCAGTCGCTCCGCCCCATGTCGACCCCGGTGGCCTGCCGCAGCAGCGGCGCCAGGGCGGCCGCCGTCGGGGCCCCGGGCAGCTTGCTGTCGACCCACCAGCGCGGCGCGAAGTCGACCTCGGTCAGCCGCCCGATGTCGGTCGTGGTGTCGATGAACACGCCGGTCCGCAGCGGCGTGCCGGCAACGTTGTGCAGCGTGTGCAGCTCGTTCCACTCCGGCCCGACGCAGAAGCCGCGCCACGGATTCACGAGGGTCACGTTCTTGACTGTGTAGTTGTCGCCGTGGACCTGCTCCGAGGCGCGCAGACACCACGGATAGGGCACCGGCTGGGCGGTGCTCTGCTGCGGGTACCAGACCGCCACCTCCCGCAGCCCCGCCCCGCGCTCGATTGTGATCGCGGCGGGCCCGGCTTCACTCCCGGCGCCATGGTCGACCGCCAGCAGCGTACCATCGGCCGGCCGGGCATGGCCGGCCCAGTCACCGCGCAGCGTGACGGCTTCGCGGATGATCAGCGCGGTCGCCAGGCGATAGCGGCCGACCGGCAGGAAGACCGTCCCACCCCCGGCCGCCCGGACTTCGTCGATGGCGGCTTGGATGGCCGGCGCGGCGTCGGCGGCGGGGTCGGCTGGCGTCGCAACCTGGATCAGCGCCAGGACGCGATCCCCAGTCCGATGCACGGTCGAGACGATCCTCGGTTGGAGCATGGCGAAGGCCTTGGCGGTCAGCAGCAGACCGACGACGAGGTGGCGAGTCTTCATGCCCGCGCATTGGCGTTGCGATTCCGTGATCCTGCTCGCCGGAGGCACCCTTGCACGGTCGCACCGCAAGCAGTCACGCTGTGTAGCATCGCGGGTTTCTCGCGCAGGAGGCACGATGGACATCCAAGCTGCGCTGCAGCGGCAGTACCACTCCGCCCTGGCGATGCTCCGGGAGCCGCTGGCGGCGTGTCCGGCGGAACTCTGGGAGCACCCGACGCCAGCCTGGCCGTTCTGGTACGTCGGCTGGCACACCCTCTTCTACACCCACCTCTACCTCAGCGCCGACGAAGCGTCGTTCGTGCCGTGGCGCGCACGACCCGCCGAGACCGACGCGGCGCGCCCGCGGGAGGAGTTGCTGGCGTACTGGCAGTTCGTCGACGAACTGGTCGACCCCGCCGTGGCCGGCCTGGACCTCAGCGCGCCGGAGTGCGGCTTCTGGTGGTACCACCAAACCAAGCTGGAGCACCAGATCAACAACCTTCGCCACGTGCAACACCACGCCGCGCAGCTTCGCGACGTGGTCCGCGGCCACGCCACCTACACCGAGACCTGGATCTGATTCGCCATGTGATCGCACAGGAGAACGCTCATGGAAATGGTCAAGGACGCCCTCAACTGGTTCGAAATCCCGGTCGCCGACTTCGAGCGCGCACGCCGGTTCTACAGCACGATCTTCGACTTCGACATGCCGGTGCAGCCAATGGGTGACCAGATGCTCGGCTTCCTGCTCCACGAGATGGGCCAGGGGGTCGGTGGGGCGATCATCCACGGCGACGGCAGCGTGCCCTCGAAGGACGGCACCTGCGTCTACCTGAACGGCGGGAACGACCTGCAGGTCGTCCTCGACCGGGTGGTCGCCGCAGGCGGAACGATTCTCTGTCCCAAGACGCAGATCACCCCGGAGTACGGCTACTGCGCCTGGTTCGGCGACACCGAGGGCAATCGCGTCGGGCTGCACTCGATGCACTAGCCGGTCGCCCGGCGGGCCGCGTCGGGGTGACGGCGCGGCCCGCTCGGGCTACAATGGCCCCGCGTTCGACGTCGCGGGCCGAGCGCGGCGGGAGACGTCCGGGTGCCGTTGCAGCTCTGGTTGTGGTTCGTGGTCGCGGCGGCGACCCTGTTGGTGATCCCCGGCCCGACCATCCTGACCCTGATCAGTTACGCCGTGGCGCATGGCCGACGGGCCTATCTGCCGCTGCTGGTTGGCATCGCCCTGGGCGACAGCACGGCCCTGGCACTCTCCCTGCTCGGCCTCGGCGCGGTGCTGGCCGCCTCGCCGGTGCTGTTCGGCGTGATCAAGTGGCTCGGCGGCCTCTACCTGATCCTGCTCGGCACCAAGCTGTTGCGGGCCGCCGGCAAAGGTGCCGACCAGGAGGCCATCGTGGCCCCCGAGGCCCGCTGGCGGGTGGCCTTCAACATCTGGCTGATCACGGCGACCAACCCCAAGGGCATCGTGTTCATGGTGGCCTTCCTGCCGCAGTTCCTGAGCCCCGACCACGACCCGCGACGGCAGCTCTGGGTGATGGCCGTCACCTTCGTCAGCCTGGCCATTGTCAACGCCACGCTGTACACCACCTGCGCCGCCTCGGCCCGCCGGCTGCTGGCGTCGGAACGGGCCCAGCGGCGGTTCCACCTGATCGGCGGCACGCTCCTCAGCATCGCTGGCCTGTGGGCCCTGTGGGCCCATCCGGCGGGCGGGTGAGGGCGATCCGGCGGACCAGATCGGCTTGACGAGGCCAAGCCGGGCGGCCCATACTGTCGATGGTGCGGCCACCATCGGCTGGCGCCGCAAGCCGAGGACCTAGGATGAAGCAACACCTGACAGCCATCATCGAGAGGGAAGCGGACCTGTATGTGGCGCTCTGCCCAGAGCTAGGCATTGCCAGCCAGGGCGCCTCGGTCGAAGCAGCGCGTCTCAACCTGCAAGAGGCCGTCGAGGGCTTCTACCTTGAAGCCTCACCGGCTGAGGTGGCGGAGCGCCTGCGTGGGGAGCTGTACATCACGCAACTGGAAGTCACGGTTGGGTAGGTTGCGGGTGCTCTCGGGGAAGCAGGTCCGGGCGGTACTCATTCGATTCGCTTTCGTGGAGGTTCGTCGGCACGGCAGCCACATGGTCATGCAGCGGCAACTGGACGCAACGACAATCACCGTGCCGGTTCCTGACCACGCCACGCTCGCTGCAGGCACACTCGCGTCCATCATTCGCCTCTCCGGCGTCCCGCGCTCCGCGTTTGAGGCCGAGCCGTAGATTGCGTACCAACTTGCCGCTGACGAGAACGACAGGTACCATCTCGACGGCCGCCTGGAGTCTCGCCAATGGGGCAGATCGGGCTGTTGCTCTGGCTGGTGCTGCAACCGGCGCCCGTCGAAGTTCATGTCGCGCTGACCGGCAGCGACACCGCCGCCGGAACCGCGTTGCGGCCCGTGCGGACCTTGGCGTACGCGCAGCAACTGGCCCGCCAGCGGCGCGGTGACTCGCCGGGTGGGTACCGCCTGGTGGTTGGCGCTGGCACCTGGCACCTGACCGCGCCGCTGACCTTCACCGCGGCCGACAGCGGCACCACGGCGCAGCCGACGGAGCTGGTTGCGGCGCCCGGGGCGCGGCCCCGGCTGGTCGGCGGGCCGGCGGTGACCAACTGGCAGCCCGACCAGGGCGCCGTGCTGCGCGCCTCGCTTCACGAGCTGGGTCTGGTCGGCCGCGAGCTCGGGCTGCTCTGTGCCGCCGGCCGCCGCATGGAGCTGGCGCGCTACCCCAACCGTGACCCGCAAGACCGCCACGGCGGCCGGTGGGCCTATGTCGCGGGCGAGCGACGCAACATGTACCTCGATTCGCCCGACGAGGATGGCTGGCTGGCGGCCCGGCGGCATCTCGACTTCTGGCAACGCAACCTGCCGCGCCTGACCCGCGAGCTGGCGGTCTTACCAGACGACAGGCGCACCTGGGCGAACGCCGCGACCGGCCAGGCTTCCATCTTCCCGCGCTTCAACTGGTCGCACTACATCCTGCCGATCACCGGCTACGACGCGACCGAGCACCGGCTGCACCTGGGACCAGGCTGCTTCTACGAGATTCGCCCCGGCGACCGCTACTTCGTGCAAAACCTGCGTGAAGAGCTCGACCAGCCCGGCGAGTGGTGCTACGACCGGGCCGCCGGCCAGCTCTGGTTCTGGCCACCCGAGCCCGCCGCCGCGGCCGATGTGGCGGTGCCGGCGGTGACCCATGTCATCGCCGCGCAGGGCGCCCGCGACCTGCGGATCCGCGGCTGCAGCCTCGAGTGCAGCAGCGGCAGTGGCGTGCTGTTGCAGGACTGCCAGCGCGTGACCATCGCCGCCTGCCTGGTCCGCAACGTCGGTGGGACGCAGGGCTGCGGGATCGAGATCCGCGGCGGCGCGGGCAACCGGCTGGTCGGCAACGATATCCACGACACCGGCTGGACCGGCATCCGGCTCGGCGGCGGCGACCTCAACACCTATGCCCTGGGCGGCAACGTCGCCGACAACAACTGGATCCACCACGTCGGCTGGGTCTCGCGCGATGCCAAGGGCATTCAACTCGACGGCGCCCGGCAGGTCGTCACGCACAACGTGATCCAGGACATCCCCCACTACGGCATCCTGATGTGGGGCGCCGGCCACCGGATCGAGTACAACATCATCCAGCGCAGTTGCCTGGAGACCGAAGACGCCGGCGCCATCGGCGGAGGGGCCATCGACTGGCTGAGCTGGCAAGGGGCGGTGATCCGTTACAACCGCCTGGAAGATACCATCGGCTATGGCTACAGCGAGGCCGAGCAGCGCTGGGTTTCGCCCTACTTCACGCACGCGCTATACCCCGACTGGGCGGCCAGCGGCACGACGATGGTGGGCAATCTGCTGCTGCGGGCGGCAAATGGCTGCCTGATGCTGCACAGCGGGCGCGACAACCGCGTTGAGAACAACATTCTGGTCGACGCCGGCCAGGCGCAGGTGCAGTACCACGGTTGGACCACCCAGACCGGCTTCTGGGCGACGATGTTGGAGGGCTGGCAGCAGCGCTACGCGGCGGCGGCCGCGGCGCCGGGCTGGCGGGAGGTCCCGACGCTGCGCGATCCGGCCACGGTGCCGCGCCCGGACGGCCTGGTGATGACCGGCAACACCTTCCGGCGCAACATTGTCAGTTTCCGCGAGCCCGGTGCCGCGCTGTTTCACGTGAAACAGGTCCCGCTCGACGCCAACCGTTTCGAGCAGAACCTCTACCACCACCATGGCCTTCCTCTCCGAACCGGCCAATCGGCGGTCCGCGGTGAGGGCGGGCCGAACCTGCTGGCCAACCCTGGTCTGGAGGATGGCCCGGCCGGCGGCCTGCCCGAGGGCTGGGCCTGGCAACTGAAGCCGCTGCCCGAGAGCCAGATCGCCGTGGTCGCCGGGGAGGCGCACAGCGGCGCGCGCTGCCTGCGCCTGGCGCCGGGCGGTGACGCCGCCAGCATCAAGTCACCGCAACTGCTCTACGCGGCACCCGGCCCGGAGCTGGCTTTCGAGCCCGGCCGCGCCTACCGCTTCAGCGCCTGGCTGCGCGCCCCACAGGGCCCGGCCGCGCTCAACCTGGACCTCTACAGTTGGCAGCGTGACACGCACAACTGGCTGGCCACCCGCCAGGTCGTCGCTGGTCCGGAGTGGCAACGGTTCGAGCTGTTGGCGCGGCTGCCGCAGCTCGGCGAGCCGGCCTACCGCCCCACGATGAAGACCCTCGCGGTGCGGCTGACCGGTCGCACCGGCCAGCCGGCCTGCCTGGTCGACGACTTGGTGCTGCAGCCGGTGGAGCTGGCGGACGAGTGGGACGCCTGGCTGGCCACCGGCCAGGACGCCGGCTCCGTGGTGGCCGATCCGCTGTTTGTCGATCCAGCCCGTGACGATTACCGGTTGCAGCCCAACTCGCCGGCGCTGAAGCTGGGTTTCGAGCCCCTGCCATTCGACCAGATGGGCTGCTACGCCGACGCCTTGCGGGCGACCTGGCCACTGGGCCAGACGGTCGCCCAGCAGCCGCAGCCAGCCGCCGACACCGACGCCTTGCTGGCCGCGGCTTTCGCGCAGCGGCGCAGCAACTTGAAGGTGACCGGCCGCGGGGTCGTCACCCGACTGCTCGCCGACGACCGCGACGGCGACCGCCACCAGCGCTTCATTCTGCGCCTGACCACCGGACAGACATTGCTGGTGGCCCACAACATCGATCTGGCCCCCCGCCTCGAGGGCCTGCGGGTGGGCGATGTCGTGGAGTTCTGCGGCGAGTACGAGTGGAACGCGCAGGGCGGGGTGATCCACTGGACGCACCACGATCCGGCCGGCCGCCACGCCGCCGGCTGGCTGCGCAGCGGGGGGCGGGAGGTGCGGTGAGGCGGAGGTGGTTGGGCGATGTGGCAGTTGCCGTCTGGACGCAGCCTGGACCATAATGTCCGCGTCGGCCCCCGCTGGCTGGCTTGGGAGCCACTCGTGGAGACCTTGGTTGAGCGGGTACGGGCGCTGCTGGCTAACGCTTTCGAGGGCTGTGATGTCAGCGGCGTCGCAGACCACCATGGACGGGTCCTCGGCTGCGTAGTCTGGGACGGCTTCGGGCGGCTGGACCACGAGGCGCGGCAGGAACTGATCACTGACAGGGTTCGCCGTGCGTTGGGCGGGTACGGAGTCTACGTCGGCATTCTGATCGGTCTGACACCGGAGGAGACGCACGCCGATGCTGCCTGAGCAGGCGGCGGTCGTTGACGCCTTGGCCGCTACTGTGGGCCCGCCCAACGGGCCGACCGAAGTGGCGCACTACACCTCGCTCGGCACGTTGCCCTTCTTGTTCCCGCCCCGGGCCGGGCGCTGGGCGTCGTTGCGAGCCAGCCATGTGCTCTGCCTGAACGACCGGGCGGAAGTGACCGCAGGCCTGCAGGTGCTCCACCAGGTAGCTTCGGAGCGCTTCAGCGAGGACGATGTCCGCCGGCGAACCTTGCACGAACTAGCCAAGGGGATGCCCGGAGACGGCCTGGAGCCCTGCTCCGTCAGTTTCAGCGCGGCCACCGACGAGCTCGGGCAGTGGCGCGGCTATGCGGCCAGCGGACTTGGTTGTGCGGTGGTGTCCACCGTCGCAAGCCTGGCTCCCCTGGCGGATGTTACGGGTTTCGTGTTGTACCGCCCCCCACTGCAGCGAGCCTTCGCCGCGCGGCTCCTCAGCCACCTGAGTCCGACCGCCAGCGTCGAAGCGATCAGCCGCGTTGCTGTCCTCGGCGCCTGTTTCATCAAGCACGCCGGCTTCGCGCAGGAGGCCGAGTACCGGCTTCTCAAGTTGGTGGCTCCAGACCAGCTCGAGTACCGCCTGGGAGGCGAGCGACTCGTGCCGTTCGTGGACCTGTTGGCGCAGCGAACAGACGGGCCGGCCCTGCAGCGGATCATGGTCGGGCCTGGCTGGCAGCTTGGCGGGCTGCCCGAGGAGCACCGTCAGCGACACCACGTCGTGCTCTCGGTGGCGCGTCTGCTGCAGACTGCCGGTCTGGCAGCTCCTGTCGAACCCAGCTCCATCCCCTACGATCCCCGCTGAGCCCATTCCCGTCCCGTTGCTTCCAGCTGGAGAAACCGCACCCATGCGACCCGCCCAGATCACCGACGACTTCTTCTTCGACCTCAACGGTTACCTCGTGCTTCAGGGCGCCCTGGAACCCGACCTGTTGGCTCGCCTCAACTCTGCCTTCGACGTGTTTCCGCGCGACCTGCCGCGGGGCGCCTGGTTCCACGGGGCGCAGCGGCGGGACTACACCGCCGAGACCGGGTTGGAGCTGCACCACTGCCTCGAGCTCGGCGGGCCGTTCGAGGAGCTGATCGACCACCCGTCCTGGATCGACCTGGTGCGGCACTACTGTGGGGAGGAGCAGTCCTACGTCGAGGGGCTCTTCATCGACGAGTGCATCGCCTCGGTGCGAGCCTCTGGCGGGCACCACCCGGTTCACTCGGGCGGCTACCGCGGCGCGCTGCGGGGGCGCTTCGACTACCGCCACGGCGTGTTTCGGTGCGGTCAGGTCAACATCATCTGTGCGCTGACCGACATCGGTCCCGGCGACGGGGCGACGATGGTGATCCCCGGCTCGCACAAGTCCAACTTCGAGCATCCGCTGAAGGGCAACTACGGCGCCGGCGAGCGCATGGACCACCTGCCCGGTGCGGTGCCCGTCCACCTCCAGGCCGGCGACGCCGTGCTGTTCGTCGATGGCCTGATGCACGGCGGCTCCTCGCGGACCAATCCGGGCGAACGACGGGTGACCATCTACCGCTACGGCGTCTCGTGGGGTGCCACGCGGTTCGGCTACCGCTACTCGGAAGCGCTCCTCAACCGCCTGACCCCAGCGCGGCGGCGGATCCTGGAGCCGATCCCGCCGCTGTTGCCCACCGGCGATCCGACCGGCTGAGGTCGCGCCGCTACGCCTCCACGCGGTTCAGGTCGGCCAGTCGACCCGCCAGGAAGAACCGCACGTTGCGCAGCGCCGCCGCTGCCATGCGGGCATTGCAGGCCGCCGTGTTGCTGCCGATGTGCGGTGTCAGCAGCACGTTGGACAGGGTTCGCAGGTCGTGGCGCGGGTCCGCCGGCCGGTACGGCTCAACCCCATAGACGTCGATGGCCGCCCCGGCCAGTCGCTCGGCGACCAGCGCACGGTACAAGGCCAACTCGTCGACCACGCTGCCGCGCGCCGTGTTGATCAGCAAGGCCGTCGGCTGCAGCCGCGCCAGCCGGCTGGCGTCCAGGAAGCCGACCGCGCTTCCCGGCAGGTGCAGGCTGACCGCGTCGCTGGCCGCGAGCAACTCGTCGACGTCAGTGGTGTAGCGGTCGACGCCCCAACCCGCCAGCAACTCGTCCAACGGCTGGCCCGCGGCGGCCGCCAGTTCCTCGCCGCAACTTCGCCCGCTGGCCAGCACCCGCATCCCCAGACCTCGGCTGGCGATGCCCGCGACGCGCCGCGCGATCGGCCCGCAGCCGACCAATCCGAGGGTGCAGCCCGCCAACTCGATCCCGGTGACCGGGTCCCAGCGCCCGCCCACCAGGCCGTGGTGGCCCCGGCCAACGTGGCGCGCCAGGGCGATCAGCAGCCCAATCGTCAGCTCGGCGACGCTCTGGTCGAGCACGCCCGGGGTGTTGGTGACCAGCAGCCCGTGCTCCGCGGCCAGGGCCTTGTCGACGCTCTCGTGGCCGACGCCGAAGCGCGCGATCAGCCCGCCGCGCCCGGCGGCGTTGGTGGCCAGAGCGTGGTACAACGGTCCTTCGTAGCGCGTCACTCCGACGATCACCGCCCGCGCGCCGGTCTCGCGCACGATGGCGGCCAAGTCCGCCTCGCTGCCTGGCGCCGGCCGCACCTGGCAGTCGGTGGCCGCCTCGAAGACGGCTTCGCCCTTGACGTACTCCTGGGCGCTGACCAGCACGGTTTCCGGCATCGTTCAGCCCTCCCGCCCCAGCACGCGCCGCGCACCGTCGATCACGAAGGCCGTGTCCAGCCCGCAGCCGACGAACCGGAAGCCACGCTGCACCGCTTCCTGGACCGCGCTGGCCGCCGTGCTGACGACGTGAATCCCCGGTGGCACACCATGCCGGCGGCAGCCGTCGAGGATCGCCTCCAGGGCGCCCTGCACCTCGGGATGCTGCAGCTCGCCGGGCCGCCCCATCGAGCAGCTCAGGTCGTACGGCCCGATCAGAATCGCGTCCAGCCCCGGGGTGCTCAGAATGGCGTCGAGGTTCTCGACGGCGGCGATGTGCTCGATCATCGGCACCACCAGCACCTGCTCGTTGTGGGCCAGGAAGTAGTCGCGGAAGCGTCGCCCGAAGTCGCTGGCCCGCGAGAACGCCGCACCCCGCGTGCCGACCGGCGGGAAACGGGCCATCGCCGCCGCCTCGGCGGCCTGCTGGGCGGTGTTCACCAAGGGCACGATCACGCCCTGCGCGCCGGCGTCGAGAACCGTCTTGGTTTGCAGCGGATCGCAGCCGTGCAGCCGCGCCAGCAGGTCGACCCCGCTCGGGCGCACCGCGCGGGCGACGTTCTCGAAGGTCTGGGCGTCGATCGGGGTGTGCTCCAGATCGACGCACAGCCAGTCGAACCCTTCGGCGGCCAGCAACTCGGCCACCGTCGGATGGCCGATCATCTGCCACGCCCCGTACGCCGCCTCGCCCGCCTGCAACTTCCGCTTGGTCTGGCCCATCGCTTACCCCGCCGGCAGATTGCGCACGGCGACGCGGGACCCTTCCCAAAAGCGGCGGCCCCGAACTCGGATGAACTCGGGGCCGCCGCAGGTCGCGCAGGGGGGTTGGGTTGTACGGTGGACTCTGCCGTGTCCGGTTGACCCGAAGTTGACGCGACGATCAACCGAGATCACCGCCTGCGCGCGGACCACCAGACCGCCGTGACCTGGGCTGGGACGACCTCCGCCGACGACCACGCGGGTCGCTGCGTCCACTATCTGCACGAACTGCACGAAGGCTTGGAGCCGGTGGCGCTGACGCGCGTCTCGCAAGTGGCTCCGCTCGACGAAGATGAGCCGGCCTTGGCGTATGAGTACGGCTACTACAGCCTGCCGTCGCCGTACTACAGCTATGCCGACGAGTACTTCCTGTTGCTGCACACCATCAGCGTGCCCAGCGCCACCGGGGACGGACTCGCGACTGCCACCCTGGAATACTACGAGTACCAGTACCGCGTGGCATCTTCCACCGATGCCAATGGCGTCCGGCGGGCCTTTGCCTACGGCGATGGCCGCGCCGTCGTGAGCACCTACGACGCCAACGGCGAAAATGCCAAGCACTGGCAGATCGACTTCAACTCGAACGGACAGCAGACCGGCTCGACCTGCGACGGCTGCGCCACCAGCATCGAGTACGACGACCCGAACTTCCCCTACCTGCCCACCGCCGTCACCGCCTCCGACGGCAAGGTCACCACCTACACCTACGACTCCTACGGCAATCTGCTGACCACCACCGATCCGCGTGACGTCGTGATCACCAACACCTGGGACTACAACGACTTCGCGCTGGGGCGACTCGTGCAGGTCGAGCGGACCGTCGACAACGACACGCTCACCCTCGCCGAGTACACCTACGACGCCACCACCGGACTCGTCCTGACCGCCAGCAGTCTTGAGCCCGGGACCACCACCGGGGACCTGGTCACCACCACCTACACCTACGACGACCTCGGGAACGTGCTCACCGTCACCGCCCCCGGCAACAACGCCGACGCCACCCTGGTCACCACCTACGAGTACGAAACCGACGGCGCCTGGTCGCAGGCCGCCGCCGTCGGGCAGGCGCTGTACGTTGAGGACAA
>JADZEX010000107.1 GCA_020850355.1 Fimbriimonadaceae bacterium
TCGCCGGCACCATCCTCGAGAGCCGGGTCGTCCGGGTCATGAAGGACGAGGACGGCAACGTGCTGTGCGGGTCGGTGGACCGCCTGTGCTCCGACACCGGTCGGGCCGGGAAGGTGTGCGTGACCTGTGAAGACCGCGAGGCCCACTGCTTCGCCCGCTGGTGGATCGCCTGGCAGGATCTCGACAGCGGCCTGGTCTTCGCCCACACGCTGTCGCAGACCGGCTCGCTGAACTTCAACCGCTATGCCAACATGCTGTTGGCCGAGGGGTTGGAGCCGGGCCAGGTGCTGACGCGCCTCTTCGTTGAGGAAGCGAAGCGCACCAAGACCAACACGGTCTACCGGCGGATCCAGTTCGAGCGGCTGGATGGCGCCGGGACGTAGATGACCCCGCTCGCGTACCGAAGCCCCGCCTCGGCGTGACTTCGTGAGGTTGCCCGCCTTCCAGGCGGCGAAGGTTCGACCGTAGGTTCCCAGGTTCAGAGAACAGGAGGTTGTCAGCGAAGGATTTGAAGAAGGTCGCTCACAGGCTTTGACGGATGTGCCTCCAAACAACCGTCTCCCCTTCACGAGCCCCACGCCGCGACGAACGCCCATCCCAGGGTGCCTGTACACCTGTTGCACCGTTGGGTGCCTGTAGTGCTCACTCGGGAAGGCGCTCACCCCAAGGAAGATGGCCTTCGGCCTGCCCCCTGGTGAGTGCCGCAATGGTGCGGCACTGATTTGGAGGACGGAACCATGAGAGAAACAGCAATCGAGGTCGGGGAGTCGGAGGATGTGCGAATGAGCGCGCTAGCTTCGCATTTCGTGAGCGTGCAGTGGCTGGCCGGGGCGCTGGCTCGCCACTATAGCTGCGACTATGGCGAGGCTGACGCGGGGCTCTGGGCCCTGAACGAGGAAGCCCGGGAAGCCGGGGGGGAGATCGTGTCCGTGCACCGGACCGCTGAAGGGCGGATCTTCACCGTGACGAGTGACTACCACCCGGACGCGGGACCGCTCAGGACATGGGTATGCATGGATGGCGAGCCCACGCCGCGATGGTCGGATCTTCGACCCGCTTTTGAGTGAGACCAGGCGCACGCCTGCAACCCCGTGGGGGACGAGTGCGGAACGAAGGCCACGGGCAGGCCGTGGCCCCAATACAGTGAGGACGAGATGCAAGTGACTTTTGAGACCGAGCAGTTTCAGGCCCGAGACGGCAGCCAACGGGATCTTTGGCAAGCAGTGAACCAAACAGTAAAGCACCTGGGCAACTTCCAGGTGGGTCGGCATGGCGGGTGCACGCTGGGGCTTGATCGCGTGTATTTCCTGCTCTGGGAGGATGCGCGTGGTCGGGAATTCTGGCTCGCGTACGACCCGCACGCAGACAGGGTGATGGCGTTCAGGCCGCTACGGATGACCAGGTACGAGGTTTTGTGCCGCATTTGGGAGGATCGGCTTGACCGTTGGTTTGGTTGGATCTTCGGAGTGAGCAAGCAAGAGGTTGACAACTTTGCCGCACTGTGTCATGAGAACGCGAGACAAGAAATTGAAGCCAACAGAAGACTTGAATTCAATAGGAGGGATGACTATGAGCACTAAACCAGAGCATGAGATAAGAATCGGGAGCATCAAGGCGGCCATTTGGGCCAACGAGACGGTGAACGGCAAGCGGCACAACGTGACGCTGAGCCGCATCTACAAGGCTGGCGAGGAGTGGAAGAGCACGGACAGCCTCGGCAGGGACGACTTGCTGACGGCCCGGACGGTGCTCGACCTGGCCCACAGTTGGATGATCGCGCAGACGGAGTAGGGCGAGCCCAGGGTGGGGGTTGGGGGCGGCCAGTGGGTTGTGGCCGGGTGCTGCCGCACCGGCGCTCCGGCGCTATGGAAAACCCTCCGGGACAGCAGGCTGTCCCCAGGGTTTCCCACAGCTCGCGCCTCCCGCCCACAACCTCACCGGCTCCTATCCGTGGTGCGTCGGAAGGCAGCCGGCGACCGGGCTCAGCCGACCGGGTGCTTAGGGGATAACTGGAAATCCCCCGCACCCGTCCGGCTGAGCCCGGTCGTGGCCGGCGAGATTCCTGGCTGCTACCGCAGCGGGAACTAGCTTCGCTGGAACCCTGACAAGCTTTATAGCGTCTTTCCGTTGCAAGAGGAGCACACCCGTTGCACCGACGGTGCGCGGTGGTGACGAGGCTGGCGGACTGTCGGGGAGCTAACCGACATGAAGACCAAAGCTGAAGCGGCCGAGTTCCTGGGCATCAGCGTCCGCACGCTGGAACGATACACCCGCTCCAAGCGGATTCCTGCGACCTTTGATCAGGGCAAACGCCACGCCCGGCTGCTCTACGCCGAGGCCGATCTCGAGGCGCTCAGGACCGAACTGGCGGCAGAGAAGGCGGTGCGCTTCCCCGAGGCGCGATCGGTGACGGCGATGCAGCGGATCGGCTTCCGCCTGGAGCCGGTCGACCTGAAACGCCTGACCCAACTGGCCGCGCGGGAGCACGTCAGCCCCGGCGAGTACGGCCGCCACCTGGTGATCAGTGCCTTGCACGACACCAGCGCCACCGAGCTCAAAGGCGCGCTGAGCGACATCCAACTGCGGCTCAGGGAGCTGCAGGAGGACTTGGAGAGCAAAGACCGGGAACTGCGCGGCGCTCGCACGGCCCTGGCCGAGGCCACGCGGGCGATGGACCAACTGCGCGCCGACCTGCCCGCGGTGCTGCAAATGCTGCTGGTGCAGTTGACCGATGCCGAGCCCGCCCAGATCAAGGCCTGGATTCGGGAAGGGCTCAGCTCCTCCAAGAGGTAAGCCATGCTCTCCATTGGCGCCATGTCCGGGGACAGCGGCCACTACTACATGGAGCTGGCCCGCGGCGACTACTACTTTGAAGGCGGCGAGCCGCCCGGCCGGTGGCTGGGCAGCGGCGCCGAGAAGCTGGGCCTGAGCGGCACGGTCGAGCGGGACCCGTTCTATTTCCTGTTGGAGGGCATCGCCCCCGATGGTTCCGAGCGCCTGGTACGCTGCGACAACAACAAGATCCATCATCCCGGCTGGGATCTGACGTTCTCGGCGCCCAAGAGCGTTGGCGTGATCTGGTCGCAGGCGGACTACGAGCTGCGGCGGACCATCGAGGACTGCCAGCAGGAGGCCGTGGCCAAAGCGGTGGCCTACATGGAAGAGCGCGTGGCCGTCACCCGGCGCGGCAAAGGGGGGACCGTGCGCGAGGGCGCCGACCTGGTGGTGGCCACCTTCGAGCATGGCACCTCGCGGGCGCAAGATCCACAGCCGCACACGCACGCGCTGTTCCTCAACATCTGCGTCCGGGAAGATGGCACCACGGGCGCCCTGGCCGGGCAGCAGTTCTACCGCCACAAAATGGCTGCCGGCGCCCTCTATCGCGCCGAGTTGGCGTACCAGCTGCATCGGCGGGTGGGGTTCGCCATCGAGCGCCATGGCCACTGTTTCGAGGTCAAAGGCGTGTCGAAGACTCTGATCCAGACGTTTTCGACGCGGCGGCAGGAGATCGAGCAGGTGCTCCAGGACAGGGGGCTGGACAGCGCCAAGGCCGCCGCCCTGGCGGCGCTCGAAACCCGCAGCGTGAAGCAGCACATCGCCCGGGGCGACCTGCTCGAGCTGTGGCAGGAGATCGGCCGCGAGCACGGCTTCAGCCGCGCGGAGGTCATGGCGCTGGTGCGCGGCAGCCAGCGCGTGCGGGACGTCAAGCGCGCGGCGGACGAAGCTGCCGACCGCGCGCTGACCACGGCCCTGGCGGGCCAGAGCCACTTCACCGAACGCGACCTGCTGCGGTACACGGCGGAGGAATGCCAGTGGCTGTGTATCGGCGCCGACGCGGTGCGCGAGGCCGTGCACAAGCGTATCATGGCCTTCGACGTGCGGCTGATCGGTGAGCTCGACCACGAGTTGCTCTACACCACGCAGGAAGTGCTGAAGCTCGAAAAGGAGCTGCTGGCCAACGCCACGAAGGGGCGAACCAGCACCCGCCACGTGGTCAAGCGGTCCGCCTTGGACACGGTCCTGAACCAGCACCGCAAGCTGGACGAGGAGCAGGTGGCGGCGCTGCGGCACATCACCGCCGAGGCCGGCGACGTGAAGCTGATCAATGGCCTGGCCGGGACCGGCAAAACCTGGCTCCTGGCCAAGGCGCGGGAAGTCTGGGTCCTGGGCGGCTACAAGGTCCTGGGCGCCGCGGTGGCCGGCAAAGCAGCCCATGGGCTGCAGGAAGGCAGCGGCATCGATTCGATGACGGTGGCCGGGCTGCGGTTCCGGAACGACCCGGAGTACGCGGCGCGCGTCCGGCGCGAGGATCCGCGCCGCCTGCGGGCGATCTGGCGGCAACTGCGGTATCCGGGCCAGCCCCCGCCGATCGAGCTCGACCGCAAGACCATCCTGGTGGTCGATGAAGCCAGCATGCTGGGGACCGAGGACCTGTCCTGGATGGTCGCCGAGACCCGGCGCACCGGGGCGAAGCTGGTGCTGGTGGGCGACACCAAGCAGTTGCCGGCAATCGACGCTGGGGGAGGTTTCCAGGCCATTGAGGACGAGCTGGGCTCGGCCAAGTTGGTGAAGATCGTGCGCCAGAAGGAAGCCTGGGCGCGAAAGGCCGTCAAGCAGATGGCCGAGGGCCAGGTGGAGGAATCCCTGAAGGCGTACGCGGACCACGGCCTGGTGACCGTAGCGCCCGACCGTTCGCGAGCGGTACAGGACTTGCTGGACAGCTGGAACGCCCGCGCGATGCGCCGCCCCAGTAAGCACCTGATCTTCGCCGCCACCCACTACGAGGTCGACTTGCTGAACCGCGCCGCACAGGAGGAGCGCCGCGCCGCCGGCCGGCTGGGGGTGCTGAAGGTGCGGGTCAACGGCTACGACATCCACACCAACGACCGGGTCAGGTTCACCGAGAACTCCACCACGTTCGGGGTTCGCCGCGGGATGCTCGGGACGGTGCTGCTGGTGGAGCCCCTGACGGGGAACCTGGTGGTGTGCCTGGACAACTGGCGCGTCGTGACCATCCCCCTGTGGCGCTACAACGACGTGGTACTGGGCTACGCCATGACCACGCACGCCGGTCAGGGCACCACGGCGTTCAACTCCTACATCCTGATGGGCGGACAGATGCAGGACCACGAGATGGCCTACGTACAGATGTCGCGGGCCCAGCTCGACACGCGGCTGTTCATCAACGAGCAGGAGGCCGGCGCGGATCAGCAGGACCTGCTGCGTCAGTTGAAGCAGTCGCACGCGAAGAAGTTGGCGACCACCCTGCAACGCGAGGCGGCGGCACCGCCGCCGGAGCCCGAGCCTAAGGCAGAGCAGCAAAAACCCGAGCCACAGGCGGAGCAGCAGAAACCACCGGAGCCCGAACACGAGGCCGGCCGGGGCCGGTGAACCAGAGAGTGGAGTGATTGCGATGTGGGACAGTGTCTCGCGGGTGGGCCTCAAGTTTGCGGGTGGGGTCCTGGTGCCGCTGCTGATGGGCTGGTCCGCTTACGAAGTGCTGAGCGCCGGCTTGGACTGGCCGCCGACTGTGGCGTTGGTCGCCGGCATCGCGCTCGGGTGGCTCGGCTGGAAAACGGCCAAGCACCAACTGGGCCCGGGGGCCTCCTCGGCCCATGCCATCCGGACCATGCTCACCTCGCTGGGGGCCTTCGCCGTCGCTGGGGTCGGCCTGCTGGTGGTGCGCCAGGTGCTGCTCTGGGCGCACTGGCTGCCGGGCACGGCGATGCTCCTGGCGTGTCTGGTCGGGCTGGTGGTGTTGGTGGTGACCAACGCGGTGGCCACGGACCGCGGCTCCTCGACCTTCCTCCGCGGCCGGCGCGTGGTCGGGGCGTGGGTGGCCAAGCGGAGGATCGAGCAGCGCCGCCGGCGGTCGACCAGCAGCGACCCGTGCCCGGTCTGGTTCGGCGTGCAGCTACCTCCGGAGGCCGCCGGCACGCACTGGATGGTGGCCGGCATGAACGGCAGCGGCAAGACCACCACCATCAAGATCCTGATGCAGTCGGTACTGCCGGTGATCGGCACCGGCCGGGGCCACCGGGCGCTGGTCTACGACGACAAGCAGGACCTGTACCCTTTCCTGCACGCCATCGTCGATCCGGCCCGCATCGTCACCCTGAACCCGTTCGACAAGCGCTGCCACGGCTGGGACATCGCAGCGGACGTGCGGTCGCCCGCGGCCGCGCGACAGATCGCGGCGACCCTGATCCCAGAGCGGGCGGAAGCCCGCGAGACCTACTTCGACGATGCCGCGCGGGACCTGATCGCCGGGGTGATGACAGTCTTCATCCAGCTGGCCGGCCAGCAATGGACATTTCGGGATCTGATCCTGGCCCTGGAGACCCCGGCCCGGATGCAGCTGGTGCTGAGCCAGACCCCGGAGACCGCCAGCCTGGTCGAGACCTACCTGGTCGCCCGCAGCGCGTCCGACATCATCACCACCATCCGCACCAAGATCGGCCCGCTGCGCCCCGTGGCCGCAGCGTGGCACCGCGCCGAGTTGATCAGCTTGCAGGACTGGCTCAACGGTGAGGGGATCCTGGTGCTGTCCAATGACGAGCAGGTCCGCGAGCCGTTGCAGGTCATCAACCAGGTCCTGTTCGACCGCCTGGCGCAGTTGCTCCTGTCGCAGGCCGAGCCGGTGACCGGCCGCACCTGGGTGTTCATCGATGAGCTGCGCGAAGCCCGCCGCCTGGAGCGAGTGTCCGACCTGCTGCTGCGTGGGCGCTCCAAGAAGGTCTCGGTGGTGATCGGCTTCCAGGCCATCGAAGGCGTCCGCGAGGTCTATCGTCCGAATGTCGCGGACGAGCTGACCGGGCAGTGCCGCACCGCCGGGCTGATGGTCCTCGACAGCGTGCCGTCGCGGGAGTGGGCGGCCAAGGTGATCGGCGAGGCCGAATACCTCGACGTCAACCGCAGCTTGGGTGGCCAGCACCCGTCCGGCTCCGAGCAGCGCCAGCGGCGCGACGTGGTCATGCCGTCGGAGTTCGCGGAGCTGCCCCGCCTGCAGGATGACGGGGTGTTGGCGGGGTGGTGCCTGACCCCCTACAGCCCCCCGTTCTACACCGAGTTGCGCGGCCAGGAACTGGATCGCTGGAGCGTGGAAGAGCCGGAGGTCGACTCGTACCAGCGACGCGGCGCCGAGGAGCAGTACCTGGGGCAGTGGACCGCGGAGGACTACCTGCGGTTGCACCTGCCCCAGCCGGCGGAACCAGCGGCGCCTCCGGCGCCGGTCGAGCCGGTCGAGCCGACCCCGGCCGGTCCGGAACTGGCGCCCCTGCCCAGCGGCCCCGCTGAGGCGGTCGGCCAGACCGAACCGCCGGTGGCGCCGATCCTCGAAGCTCCGGCGCCGGAGCCGCCGCCGCGCACCCATCGACGGACCTTCAATCCGGACCGGCGCTGACGGTCGGCGCCGCGCCTAGAAGTGACTGCCGCGCGCCTTCATCGCCGCCAGCAACTGGTCCATGTGTCTGCCGAAGGCCAGCAGGTAGGGCGTGGCGTTGCTCTTCAGGCCCACCGCATTCGGGTCGGCGCCGCGCTCCAGCAGCAGCAGCGCCAGCGGCTCGTTGCCGCCGCGGATGGCCCAGTGCAGGGCGTTCTCACCGCCGGCGTCGCGCAAGTCGACCCGGGCACCGTGCTGCAGCAGATACTCGACCAGGTCCTGGCGGCCGCTGTTGGCCGCCATCATGAGCGGTGTGGCGCCTTCCCACTCGACGGCGGTGTGGTTCGCGGTGCCGTGGTCGACCGTGTTGACGTCCGCCCCGGCGCCGACCAGGGCTTCCACCAGGGGTTGCTCGCCGAACTTGCAGGCCACCAGCAGGCGCTCGTTGTCGTTGGCGGTGCGCCAGTAGATCTCGCGGTAGAACGCGGCCCCGTGGGCCGTCTTGCCGAGGTCACCCCAGAGCTGGCCGGCGAGGCCCCGCGCCTTGTCGCGCGGCGACTGCGGCTCCACCGGGACCTTGGGCGGGGCGTCGGGCTTCACGAACAGCAGCGCCAGAACCAGCGAGGCCACCGCGGCTACGATCGCCGGCCACACCCGCCGGGGGTGCCGCGGCGGGTGTGCGGGCTGGGGCGGGTCCGACTTCGGGTCCGGCGGTGGTATACCGAACGGATTGGGGCGCCCGCTCCCGGTGTCTTGGCTATCAGTCGCCATCTGACCTCACCGACTGCCTCGGCTGGCTTGGCCTGGCCGCCGCAGTTGCGGGCTGGTTGGCCGTCGGAAGTGCGATCCCTTGGCTGGCCAGGCCGCACGCCTCCGGCGAGCGCGCCGGCCGCCAGTCTGTCCACGGCACAAGGCGAGCCTGGGTGCACCGCGCATCCAGATGGCTACGCGTCCCTTGCGCGGACATCGGCAGCTGCCTGCGAACTCAGGGCCTGCCCCCGCCCGCCGCTGGCGGGTAGACATCGTTGCTTGGGAGGGGCTCCCACGGCTGGCGATAAGCGAGGACGACCCCATCGCGCAGCACCGTGGGACGGCCGCCTTGTGGGAACACCAAGACCTGCCTTCCGCTCAGAGCGAACACGTCCCCTTCCGGGAGCTCGAACCACTCGAGCAGGTTGTTGATCTTGAGGCCCCGCAGCGCTTGCCTGCTCAGCGCGGTGGGATCGGGAATGACCTCCTCGTCCTGACCAATGCTGCTACCCAGATAATGCTGCCGCTTCTCCAGGAACCGCCAGAGCACTATCCATGGCTTGGGCAACGAGGCAGGCACCCCGGTGTACTTCGCAGACTTGCCATCGTCGGCCATCGCGTCAAGCCACGGGTTGAGGCGTTCGTCTAACCACAGCAGGTCATCGCGATACACCATTGAGTACTGAACGGCGGCCTCAGCCAGCATCACTGCCGCCCACTTGCGGTGCGCGTCCAGATCCCCGTCGCACGCCACTGAGATGGACGGACAGACCAGTCTGCCATCAAGAGAGACCACCGCCTGCCGTCGACGGCGCGGTTCGTTGCGGAGCTCCCGCTCTTTCGACGTGTTGATGACGGAGAGGATCGCGGAGCCATCCCACGGGTCCTTCCCGGGCAGAAGGGACCATATCTCATCGTCGCTGTACCGGAAGTGAGATGCTCGGCACACGTTCTTCAGCACCACCGCCCCGAAGTTGGGGGGCTGCTTTGCTGCACTGAACTCTCCGGTGAACATTTCTCTGGACGCCCAGTCCTCCAGCAGGCCCTGGACCAGTAGGACGTTGACCACGAGTCTCTGCGCGAGCGGGAGCTTGAGCCACTTGCCCGAACGCCAGGCGGTGACCTCCTCAGCAGGACGGGCGCCGACTGGGATCGGCACCAAGGGAGTCAGCACGGTCCTGGCCTGGGCGCTGACGTGGCGGTTCGGGAAGACTCCATTGCGGGCGTCGTCAGTGTACTCTTGCCCAAGGAGTTCGTAAGCGCAGTACGTTCTGGTGAACGTGGCCAGCTGCCCGTTGAGAATCTCCAGGCAGCTGTTGCGCAGGCGAGTCGCGGCAGCTTCGCGCTCCGGGAGGGGCCGGGGAAAGTTCACGTCCGGACCAGGCCCGGTGTCGAACTCCGGACGATTGAGCCCCGGCAGCACCTCAGGGCTAATCAACTGGCCGCCGGCCCCCGTCTTCAAGGAGCTGAGGCGCTGGAGACAATCCCGCAAGAGCTCGGCGCCCTTGATGCCGGGGAAGTCCACGGCCTCGAAGGATGCGTAGAAGGGCTGGGTCGGTGACGGAAGACGCTCAAGGTCGTAGGACCGCAGGTTCTCTGTTGCCTTGGCCACCTCGAGGACCCACACGTAGCCGTCTGCGTCCACGGCATGGCAGACGTAGTCGTGGACCGGAGCCGTCCACAGAGGATCACCGTCCGGCGTGGCGCTCCAGACCACCAACTGCCGTTCGGCATCGTAGCGGACCGAGTACGGTTTGTCTGGGTCGAGCAGTGGCGCAGGCGCTTCCTGGGCAGGAGCAACAGCCTGCACACAGAGCATCAACAGGCACAGCCGGAAGGCCTGCCACGGCTTCGGGATTCCCAATGGTACGGTCTCCGACGAGCTGCTGGACGCAAACTCAACAGCTCCCGATTCGAGGGCCGAGGGGAGCTTCCTGCTGCGCGGCAAGCTCTCAAACACTTCCTCAGTGGGGGCCAAACGGCTGTTGAAGTTCGCCCCCGATCTGGTCTAGGATGCGGGCTCGAACTTGGTGCACACCGTCGTCGAGGAGGTTATGCCGGCCCGTCAGAACAGCCTGATCGAACCCATCATCCAGCGTATCTGCGACGCCGCGGACCCCGCGCAGCCGTACGCGCGGCAACTCGAACAGGTCGCGGGAGCGGCGGTGGAACAGGGCTTGAACCTGGCCGAGACCTGGCCGGCCATGCGGGTGGCCGGCAGCTTGCGGACGAAGATCGAGACCGCGGTCAGCCACTTCGCCGCGGCGCAGGACCGCGTCGATCAGACCGCCCGCCGGACCGGCGTGACCAAGGCGGACATTCTGGCCGGCTTGGTGCTGAAGCACTGCCACGAAGACCTGGAGCCGCTGGCCCCGGAAGAGGTGGCGCGCTACGGGCTGCACTTCGCGCTGGCGTTGGCGGCGCGGGAGCCCCGGCTGGCGGCGCGGTACCGGGGGCGGCGACGGCGGCCGCCGCCCCCCAGGCGAGGCTCACGGCCAACCAAGAATTCGGGGAAAAGTGTACGGTAAGGAGGCCGGCCGCTGGGCACAGTGGAACGGAAACTGCCGATTAGCCAGCCCGGCCGCGGCGCCGACGAGAGCGTCGAGGACGGCCGCACTACCGTTGTTTTCCGCTCCATTGCTAACGGCGAGACGGCCTGACCAGGAGGCTATCTTGCGGCTGGTGGCACGTACTCTAGTCCCACGCCGGCGGCCGTGCTCAGGCGCCGGACCGGCCGCGCGGGGGATCCGCTTCGTGCCGGACGAACAGCGACGGCAGGACCACCGGCTCTACGGGGTCTTCGGGGCGCTCCAGCTTGGCGAGCAGCGCGGTGACGCCCGCGCGTCCCAGCGCATCGACTTGCGGGGTGACCACGCCCACCGGCAGGCCCGGCGGGATCGAGTCGGGGTGGCCAAGGACGACCAGCGACAGGTCTTTCGGCACGGCCAGCTTGTCGGCGACCGCCGCCGCCACCAGCAACGGCAGCCACGACGGCGAGGCGACCACCACGCCGGTGGGCCGGTCCTCTGTGGCGAGCCACCCGCGGAGCAGTCGCCATTCGGCGACACCCTCCCCATCGGGACGCAGCATCCACCGCAGTGGCAGGTGGGCCAGCTTCATCGCCAAGCGGTAGCCGTGCGCCCGTTCCGCAACAGCATCGCGGTGCCCGTCCAACTCGGCCTGGCGGTGCGACAGGTCCAGGAAGCCGATGCGCTCATGCCCGCGCCGCCGCAGGTCGTTGGTGGCCAGGCGGCCAGCTTGCTCTTCCTTCCCATAGACGCAGTCGCGCGCCCGCTTGGCGTTCAGCCAGAGGTGCGGGATACGGGACCGGGCCAGCACATCGGTCAGCCCGGGCGGCGCCCCGCGCGGATAGTGCAGCAGCAGTCCGTCGGCCACGTGCTCGTGCAACAGCAACGGCAGTCGCTCGGGCTCGTCGAAACTGCGCGCGTCGGTGGTGCTCACGATGACGTGGTAGCCGCGTTCGGCGGCTGCGGCGAGCACGCCTTCGAGCAGGACGTGCCGCGGGAACCCGTCCACGCGCTCATCGCTCAGCAGCAATCCCAAGCAGCCGAGACGGCCGCTGCGCATGGCCCGGCCCGCCGCGCTGGGACGGTACCCGAGGGCGGCGGCGACGGCCCGGATGCGCTCCGCCGTCGCGGCGCTCACGCCCGGCTGACCAAGCAAGGCGCGCTGTGCCGTGAGCCGGCTGACGCCGGCTTCGCGCGCCACATAGGCGAGACTGACGGCGCGGTCGCTCAAGAACCAGGCTCCGGGTTGACGGGGGTTAGCACGTGCTAAGACTGCGCCGACAAGGACGCATCTGTCAAGATCGAGACCTTCTCGCCACGGTCCTCCACCCAGCCAATCGGTCAGCGTTGGCTGCCAAGCTGCGCGCGGTGGCGACCGGCGCGGGGGCAGTTGTTGGCGATGGCCAAGTGCTAGTTAGCACGTGATAATGAACGGTCTCAGAGCCCCGGACGCCTTGTTTGGTGGCCCGACGGTGCGGAGCAGGCACGGGACTCCGCCGGCTGACACGCGAAGGTAGCAGCGTTGCGCTGACGAACATCTGAGAAACGGTGATCTCCGCCACCGGAAGATCATGGCAGCAGTCGGGCAAGCCATCACTAGCCTTCCGACGACGTGGCTGAGCGAGGGTCGATATGGGGCACGAACGCCTTGGACTGCTGCCGAAGACGCAGCCCTGGCGGTCTGTGGTCGAGCAGATCGCCGGATGGGCAGGGGACACAACGGCCACTTCGCACATCGCCGCCGAGACGTTGGCCAACGTCCGGCGGCAGCTCCGGCGCATGGACCAGGATTCCAGCGTCAACGCCGCCTTCGGGTTCCTGGTCTCACTGGCAGTGGCACTACGGGACCCACCATCAAGCTGCTTGGCGCAGTTCGGACTGCCAACCGACGAACCTCCGACCCCTCTGTCGCTGGCCTATGCGATCCGCGAGTGTGTCGCCGAAGCCGGCGACTCGCCGGAGTATGCCAACCTGGCACAGTCGGCCGCCATAGACGCCGTCAGCGCTTGGCATCGGCTGGGGGAGTTTCAGCAACCGACCCTCTTCGAGGTCGAGCAGGATCCATGGCGGAACTGGCAGCGTGCCGGCACTGCGGCGGGATTCTGCGAACTGGCCAGGTTGTTCTTCGCCCGCTTGACCGGACGCTACCTACGCTACTTCCTCGATCGTGAGGCGACCGCGGCCCTGCCGACGCTGGCTGATCGCCAGCGCTTCGATCAGGAGCTCCAAGCCCACGTTGAGGCAGTCTCACAGCACGCGTTCGAGACCGCCAGAATAACTCAGTCATTCGCGGCTGGATGGTTCCAGAGCCACACCCGCGAAGGCACGCCCTCGGCGGAAGAAGTCGCCGGGTTCTTGTCTGTGGCCTTCGGCAAGCTTCGCGACGAGCTGATGCGCGAGGAGGGCACGGCATGAAGGCCGCCACCTCGCACGTCTTCCTCTGCAACGGCGCCGACGCGCCAGCAAGTTCATCAGACCAGCAGCCAATCCCGACGATTCTGGAGTACCGTGCAGGTGGCGAGGCGGAGCCCAACGTCCACGTAGCCCTGCCGCGCTTCGTCAGCGACGTCAACTACCTGCCGCCGCGTGTTCTCGACCTGCTGGAACTGGCAGCTTACGTCTACGCCGCGGACCGGCTCACCGACCGGGGGGACAAAGACGCCGTCGAGTACCACTCCTGGGCCCGGTCGATGCGGTTCGTGGTGCGGGTTCGCGACCACGAGTTCTGGAGTGACCACCGAGTTGCTGAGTCGCTTTGCGCTGCGCTCCGTTTCATGTCTGGCGATCTGGACTACGCATTTGAGTTCCAGCCTGGCCACAGCACGCCGCCGACGGGTCTGTTCGATGACGCCGAGTTCATCCTGCAACCTCGCCGTGCACAGAGCATCATCCTGTTCTCCGGGGGCTTGGACTCGCTCGCGGGCATCTTCGAACGGCTTGACCAGAGCGATGACTCGCTGTGCCTGGTCAGTCATCAGTCGCAGCCGGGGACCGTTCGAACGCAGAACCACCTTGCGGCAGCATTGACGAGGGACTACCCAGGACGGATCGCGCACTACCGCTTCGAGTGCCACCTGCGAGGAGTGCGAGCCAATGAGGAGACCCAGCGAACACGTGCATTCCTATACACGGCTATTGCCTGTGCTATCGCGGTAGCGCGCGCCACACCTCGGCTCCTGGTCTACGAGAACGGCGTCACGGCGATCAACTTCGCTCGTCGGCAGGACATGGTCAACGCCCGCGCAAGCCGTACGGTTCATCCGCGCACGATGGCTCTGTTGGAGGCTTTCTACGCCTATCTTGGTTCGGGTCCTGTCCGCATCGATCGGCCCTTCCAGTGGAAGACCAAGGCGGAGGTGCTACAACTGCTTATCCACCACGGCGGCAAGGGGTTGCTCTCGAGTTCGGTGTCGTGCAGCAAGACTTTTCAGAACCTGGGGCAAGCGACCCACTGCGGTTGGTGTTCCCAGTGCGTGGATCGACGTTTTGCCGCCTATGCTGCATCGCTCGACGACCTCGACGAGGGCGGCATCTACGGTGCCGACTTTGTCCGACAGCCGATCACCGAGCGGGACGCGAAGACCATGGTGGTCGACTACGTTCGACAGGCACTCTCCTTCGCCGAGTGGAACATTGACCACTTCCACGACGAAATGCTCAGCGAACTACTGGACGTATTGCCAAGCGTCGGGCTGACGCAGAACGAAGCCATGGAGGCCGTCTACTCGCTCTGTCAGAGGCACGGAACCCAAGTCAAGACGGCACTGAGGCGGATGCGGGATCTGCACGATGACCCTGCCCGCCCGCTACCAGAGCAATCGCTGCTGTACTTGGTCAATGCCCGCGAGCATCTCAAGATGCCCGTCGAGCGCTTGGCGGAGTCCATCGCCACAAGGTTGACCAGTGCGATCCCCTGCATGTTCCAGCGCCAGCAGCCCGCCAGCGAGAACGACCTGAACGACAAGGTCAGCGCCATCATTGGCGATGGTCGGGAGGCCTGGGAACGCGAGCACCCGTCGGTCCGCTTCGCGGTGGGCTCGGTTCGACCCGACCACTCGTGCATGGATCAGGACCTGTGGATCGAGACAAAGTACATTCGCGGCTCCACAAGCCGGGGAGGCGTGACCGAGGCGATGGCCGCCGACTACACCCAGTACCCGAACGAGTGCCACATCCTGTTCTTCGTCTACGATCCGGAGCGCCGCATCGCAAGCGATGATGCCTTCCGACACGAGTTCGAGCGGCGTGGCCGCTGCACTGTTTGCGTCGTCCGGTGAGCATCAGGGCGCACCGCGATGTTCGCTAATAAGGCATGTTTCGCACGAGCGAACATGGTGGTATACTGTGCCTATGGACGAGCGAACCGCCCTGCCCTTGCTGCGATCCACCTTCGAAGCCGTGACCGGCTTGGTGGTCCAAGACTGGGAAGAGCAACCCCAGCTTCGTGGGTCCCACACGCGTCCCGACGTCAGGTTGGTCGCCAGCGGCACGCCGTTCATCGCTGAGTACAAAGCCGCTGCGACCACAGAGCAGATCGGCGCCGCCGCGCACCTCCTGAGCGCGGCGGCGGAGCCGGGCACTGTCCCACTGCTGGTCGTACCCTACATGGGCGAGGTCGGCCGGCAGATGTGCCGCGCTGTCGGCGTCTCATGGCTAGACCTGTCCGGAAACGCTGACATCTCGGCGCCACCGGTACGCATCCGCATCCTTGGCGAGCCCAATCGGTTCAAGCGACCGGGACGACCAACGACGTTGTTCGCTCCACGCAGTGCGCGAGTGGCGCGAGTGCTGCTACAGCATTCGGAACAGACATGGTTGCAGGGCGAACTGGCAGACTTGAGCGGCCTGAGCCGCGGCTTCCTCAGTCGCCTGCTACCCAGGTACGAAGAGGCCGGCTTCGTGACACGTGAGCCGCTCGGGAGAAGTGCGCGTTACCGGTGCGTTGATCCTGACGGCCTTCTGGCGGCTTGGCGCGCGGATTACGATTTCACCGGACACACGATCCTCCGCGGGCATGTGGCCTCGCGGACCGGCCCTGAGTTGCTGCGCGAGTTGGCCAACAGCCTGTCCATGCAACAGATCGACTACGCCGCAACGGGACTCGCCGCAGCCTGGCTCTGGGAACCATTCGCTGCTTTCCGGACTGCGGCCATCTACTTGGCGAGTTGGCCCAGCCCATCGCTCATGGCGGAGTTGGGCTTTCACGAGGGTGCGCGCGGAAGCAACGCTTGGTTGGTGGTGCCCAACGACGATGGTGTCTTCGATGGTGCCGTCCACCTTGAGGGCGTGCGCTGCGTCAGTGCTGTGCAGGTGTACCTGGACCTGAAGGGTCAACCCGAGCGCGCCGATGAGGCGGCCGAAGAACTGCGTCGGCTGCACTTGACGTGGCCGCGAACGAGTCAGGGAGTTGAGTCGTGACGAATGAACGCTGGACCATCCACAACTACACGCCGGAAGCCTTCGAGCGTGTGCGCCAGACTTGCTTGCACGTCGCTTCCGTTCTGGGCGACTGGATGGAGAGGGTTACCCTGATCGGTGGGGCGGTGCCCTCGCTGCTGATCCCGCCGGACCGTCTGCCCGAGGGCGTGGAGCCCCACCCAGGTACCGTCGATGTCGACCTCGGTTTGGAACTGGCGGTCCTCGACGATGAAGGCTACGCCAGCATCGCCAAGTTGCTGCGGGCGGCCGGCTACCGCGCCGAGGAAAAGGAAGAGGACCGCATCCGTCGCCAGACCTGGCGGACGGACCCCGCCTTCGGCCCCAAGGTGACCATCGACTTCCTTATCCCGCGGAGCTCCGAGATGCCTCGACCGGCACGAATTCAGGACCTCGAAGCGGATTTCGCGGCGATCATCGCGGATGGCTTGCAGCTCGTCGAGCGAGATCGTCGGAAGGTGGTGGTGTCCGGTCAGACACTGCGCGGTGAGCAAGCGGAACGTTCGATCTGGGTGTGTGGGCCGGCCTCGTTCACCGTGCTGAAGGCCCGGGCCATTCACTTGCGCGAGAAGCCCAAGGACGCGTTCGACCTGCACTACATTCTGGCCAACGAGCAGGCCGGCATCTCAGCGTTGGCGGCGACCTTGCGGTTGTTGCTCGACGACCCCGATGCGATTGAAGCGCTGACGTTTCTGGAAAGCGACTACCGGCAGGTCGACAGCGTCGGCCCAGCGCGTGCGGCGTACTTTGTCTACGGGGATCCCGTCGCCGCGAACCAGGAGGACATTGACCTATTGCGGGCCTCGGCTCACGCTCATGTGCAGCGCCTGCGGGCCGCTCTTCGGTAGGTTCCGCACGGCCCGGATCAGTCCGTTCGCGCATCGCCATTTGCTTATTACAAGTGAACTTGAAGGAAGCGATAGGCGGGGCGGCAAAACAGCCGCGCATGAGCCACGATTTGGTGCCCTCGGAACACGCGCTGTCGTCGCTGTCCCCGCGCGTGCTGGAACGGAACCCCGCCGCGGTTCATCTCGCCGCGCAGTCGGCGCGGGCCAGGCCCGGCGTGCTGTCGTCGCTGCGGGCCGCGGTGCGGGTGCTCACCAACGGCGCCGCCGATGACCCGCTGCTGGTGGACTGGTCGCAGCTCCGCTACCAGCACCTCGCCGCCCTGCTGGCCGTGCTCTCCGACGAGGGCCGCAAGCCCGCCGGCGTCAACCACATTCGGAACAGCGTGCTCGGGGTCATGCGGGCGGCCTGGCGGTTGGAGCTCATTGACGATGGGCAGTGGCTGAGGCTGAAGGACGTGCAGCCGGCGCGCGGCTCGTCGCTGCCCGCCGGGCGCGAGGTCGGGACCGGCGAGTTGGACGCGTTGATCCGGGTCTGTGCCGGGGATGCGTCGCCGGCAGGACGGCGGGACAAGGCGCTGCTGGCCGTGCTCTTCGGCGGCGGGTTGCGGCGCAACGAGGCAGCCCAGTTGACCTTGGCCGACTACGAGCCCGAGCCCGGCCGTTTGCGGGTGCAGGGCAAGGGCCGCAAGGAACGCTGGGTGCCGCTGGCCGCCGGCGCCGCCGAGTGCCTGGCCGACTGGCTGGAGGTCCGTGGCGAAACGCCAGGCGCGCTGTTCGTGCCGATCAACAAAGCGGGCGAGTTGGACCTTCGACACCTGACCAGCCAGGCGATCTACAACGCCTGCGTCAAACGCGCGCGGCAGGCCGGGGTGGCCGCCTTCGCGCCGCACGATGCCCGCCGGACGCTGGCCTCGAACGCGCTGGATGCCTCGGGCGACATCGTGGCGGTCAGTGGGTTGCTGGGGCATTCGTCGCCGACGGTGACCGCCAAATACGACCGGCGCGGGGAGCGGGCCAAGGAGCGGCTGGCCTCGCAGCTGCATGTGCCGTATTACCCACAGGAGGAAGGCGAGGCTGCCCGCTGACCTTGCCCCGGTGGTCATTGCTTTTGCCCTACTACCCAGGGACCGTGCTTGCGCGGGCTCTGGCTTGTGGCACCGGGTGACACGGTCGCTATCCCAGGGCCTTGACGCGGATGTTGCCACGCGTTATTCCCTGGACGAACTCCGTTGGTATGGAGGGCCAGGTGTCCGAGGACGAAGCATCCCTGAGCAGCCGCCACCTCACGGACAGCCTGCTGCCCGGCGTAGAGACGTGCGACGGCAACTTCACCTACACTCGTCACATGGCCGCAGAGGCCGATCCACAGCTCCGCGCCACAGCACGTCGGTTGGCCGAGCGTATCGTGGAGCTTCGCTGTGGCGGCAGACACGACCACTTCGAGCTCTGGCGACTTCGAGCGAGCGGCGGTGCCGAGCTGCCTGCCCGCGTGAAAGACCTCTTGGGGGCCTCACTTCTTCCCGGTTTTGGACTGCCAAGCCACCAGGCACCTCCTGACCACCTAGAGGCGGCCGTGGCAGAGCACTTGTGGTACTTCCTCGCGATTGATGGCCACTTCGGCAGTGCCCCACGATTCGCGCTCAAACCCAGCTTCTCGCCTCTCGACCACGGAGGAGATGGCCTCGCGGTTCATGAAACGGCGAACGGCCTGTCCTTTCGCCTGTGGGAGGTGAAAAAGACGGTCAGTGAAGATGCGGTGAACGCCACCGCGAGCAGAGCCTGCCGGCAACTGGAGGAACGCGCACTCCAGTACATTGCTCGGTGGCAACACGAATCTGTGGGCCAGCCAGATGCCGACATCGTCGCTCTGCTCGATCAGCTAGCCGACCTTTGGCTTGACCGCAGCGGGCAGGCGGGCGCAGGCTTCTCAATAGCAGCTGCAACTGCGTCCCTGCCGGCCGAAGGCTGCCCTGGCTTTGGCGACCACTTAGCCTGGCTTGATCGCCCAGAGGGCCGTCGTGGCGCCCTGCAGGGCTTTGACGACTTCCGCGCCTTCGCGGCCCTGGTGCAGGAAGAGCTATGGAAGGGCCTGTAGATCCCCAAGTCGTCGCCGATGCGCTCGGAACCACCCCGCGGCTCCCGAGTGTCGACGAGTTGGTAGCGTCACTGGTTCAGGCGGAACTCGACCTCCTGCTTGGGATAGAGTCCCCGGCTGACGCCATCGAGCCCACCGGTTGGTACCTACTGTGGCTGGCCTCCCACCCCGACGCGAGGGGGCGTTACGGCATAGAGCGCCAACGTGCGGCATTCCAAGTGGCCGCCCACATCTTCGACCTGCTGCTCTCGGATCGGTCGCTGGCACCGGCCCGCCGCCAACTACTCGTCTTCGCGGGTCAAGTCGCTTACCTTGGCAGCGGCGAAGACCCCAACGCCATGGCGCTCTACCGGCGTGCCCTTCGTCCCGAGAATCTGGACCTGGTGACGGACTTCGACGCCGTCGCGCTCACCCTCGGCACGGCCATCCTCGGTTTCGATGTGGGTTACCTCTTCGATGTACTGCGACCCCTGCGGGCTCAGGTCGACGCCGTCCCGAGCGTCTGGGCCGTGACCGGCGTGGAGGAGACTATCTACGGTGCCGCTGGTTTGTTGACGCGCGCCGTCTGGGACCTGCTCGTGTTCCTCGTCTACGGGCGAGACCATTCGCTGGACAGGGCTACCGACCAGCTCAAGGCTGCGCTCACGCTCCGAGTCGCCGAAGGCGACCGACTTAGCCGTTGGGTGGCCTATCACTTGCTGCGTTTATGCGATGGTCTTCAGGCCACCTCCGTCTGGCGGATCCTGCCGCCCGAAGTGCCAGCCGGAACCCGTCTGGCCTTCACACTCGGCCATCCGCGGGTGCTGACCCTATGGCCTCCGCAGGTCGACTTGCTGGGCCCACCCAAGCAGGAGGGCGCCCCTAATGTGTTCAGCCAAGACGTCACCCGTGTCCTGCTTTCCATGCCCACCAGCGCCGGCAAGACCCTCGTCGCGCAACTGCTGATCGCAGGTCACCTCAGCGCCGGTGGTCGCTCTGTCTGCTACGTCGCCCCCACCCGCAGCCTATGCGATGAAGTCCGTCACGCACTGCGAATCCGGTTCCGGTGCATGCGCTTCCGAGTTCAGGTTGAGGAACCCGCGTGGTGGAACCTCCATCCGCCGGAGGAGGCGGCAGATGTCCTGGTGATGACTCCAGAGCAACTGGCAGTACGCATCCGCACCAATCCGCAGCAAGTGATCGATCACTTCGGGCTGTTCGTGATCGACGAAGCGCACCACCTCAGCGACGACAGTCGGGGCTGGACTCTGGAGTGGGTGTTGAGCTACCTGCATACAGCGACCGAAGGCCGGGACCACCGCCTCGTCTTGATCTCAGCGGCGCTCGGTAACCGCGAGCACCTGGCAGCATGGCTGCGTGACGGCGGCCAAGCACCTTACGAGTTCCATCGCGACTGGCGCGGCCCACGCCGTATCACGAGCGTCTACACCACCTCGCCCGACTGGTCGGTAAGCGAGGATCTCCCGGTGCGCGGTTCCGATGACCAGAGGGAAATGCACCCCCTCTACGGCCAGCTGCACATCCGAGTCGGGCACGACCACGGCTACCGGACGCTGCGCACCACGGAGCCGGTGGGTCGCTTGGTGCGGAGGTGGGCCAAGGGCGAGCGGCCTCACCGCGACAACTCCAAATCGACGCCCTTCTACCAGTGCTTGGCTCCGCTTATCGCCAGCCAATGCGGCAGTGGCTCTGTGCTTGCCATCGAAGCCACGCGCGATGGAGCGCGGCGCTTGGCCCAAGCCGTGGCAGGCTATCTGGAGCCGATCCAAGAGGATCCCGAGCTGTTCCGGCTGCGCGGCCTGGTCCGTCGCCGCCTCGGGATTGACCACCCCCTCGACACCTTGTTGGGCAAAGGCGTCGCGTTCCACTACGGGCCACTCCCGGCAGACGTTCGCGGTGCTTTGGAGGACGCACTGCGCGCCGGTAGTCTGCGATGCCTTGTCTCCACCACGACCCTTGCCGAGGGCGTGAATCTGGCGGTCCGGACCGTGGTGGTGGCTAGCACCGGATGGTGGGGCATAGGCGGCTTCCACGAGACGGTGACTGGCGCCACGCTATTGAACGCTATCGGTCGAGCCGGACGCGCGACACGCGAGACCGAGGGCGTCGTAGTCATCGCCCACAACGGACCCGGTGGACCAGAGCAGTTTGACCAACTCA
>JADZEX010000096.1 GCA_020850355.1 Fimbriimonadaceae bacterium
GCCTGCGACCAGGCGCCGTCGGTTTCGTACTCGTAGGTGGTGACCAGGGTGGCGTCGGCGTTGTTGCCGGGGGCGGTGACGGTGAGCACGTTCCCGAGGTCGTCGTAGGTGTAGGTGGTGGTGACGAGGTCCCCGGTGGTGGTGCCGGGCTCCAGACTGCTGGCGGTCAGGACGAGTCCGGTGGTGGCGTCGTAGGTGTACTCGGCAAGGGTGCGCGTGTTGTTGTCGACGGTCCGCTCGACCTGCACGAGTCGCCCCAGCGCGACGTCGGTGTAGTCCCAGGTGTTGGTGATCACGACATCACGCGGATCGGTGGTGGTCAGCAGATTGCCGTAGGAGTCGTAGGTGTAGGTGGTGATCTTGCCGTCGGAGGCGGTGACGGAGGTGGGCAGGTAGGGGAAGTTGGGGTCGTCGTACTCGATGCTGGTGGCGCAGCCAGTACAGGTGGACGACGTGACGGCGCCGTTGCCGTCGTAGGTGATGTCCGTCTGCCTTACGAACTCGCCCTCGGCCGATAGCTGGTAGGTGGTGACAGTGCCATCGCTCTGGGTGTAGTAGAACGTGATGTTGCCGTTGGCGTCTTCCGTCTCTGCGACGCGATAGCTGGTATCGAAGTAGCGGATGTAGGCCGTCCCGGTCTGCCCGTTGGGGCTTGGCGCCGTGATGCTGGTGAGCAGCAACAGGCGATCACCGTAGCCGTAGTCGTAGGCGAGGCTCGGAAGATCGGCATAGCCGAAGCGCGACCGCAACAACGGCTCGTCCTCGTCCACCGGGCTGACTAGCGAGACCTCTCGCAGGGCGGTGACACTGCCCCCTCCGCTGACTTCCTGGGCTTCGTGCAGATAGGCGACTTGCCGGCCGGCGTGGTCGCGGACTTGCGCCAGGTAGCCGTCCGAGTAGCTGAGGCTGAGCAGCGTGGACTGCGTCTGGTCGTCCTGTATGCTCACGAGGCGGCGGTCGTCGTCGTGTTCGCAGGTGATGCCCTGCCCCAGCGCATTGAGCATGCGGCCGAAGGCGTAGACGCCAGTGGGATGCGGCTCGAAGCAGTAGGTCGTGCCATCCCGCCACGTGATCTCGCAGGACTCCCACTCCCCGGGGGTGGCGCTGGGCGTCCCGCTGCCGAAGCAGCCGGCATCCGCCGGCGGTAGCAGCGCGCCGGTCGGCTGGCCCTGCTGATCCAACTGCACGCCGAAGACCACGACACCGCCGCTCGGCATGGCCAGCAGCAGGTCGTGCCAGGTCCCGGGGGACCCACCGTCGCGCACGCAGTAGTCCCAGTTGTGGGTCCACCCAGAGGCGAGTCCGGGAGTGCCGTACCAGTTGACGGCCTGGCGGTTACTCCAGAAGCGGTCAAAACCGACCGGCGCCGTGTGACGGTTCGCGATGATCAGGTCAGAGGCGGGCTGGTAGAGCTCGATGCCGTTCCAGGGGTTGACGGGATCGCCCTGCGACGGTCCATGCAGCGCGGCACCGCGCCCGCCGTTCCAACCGGCGCCGTCACCGCCGGCCGGCCCGCCGTGTCGCTGGGCCGCCGACCGACCGCCGGCGCCACCACCCTCGGCCCCGATCCCGGCGCCGGGGAGGTCGCCCCAGGCCCCACCGCCAGGGCAGTCACAGCCGGGCGGACACGGCTGTCCCAGGCCATGGCTACAGTCGAGATTGCCCACGGGCACTCGGTAGTGCTCGGGCATCGGGTACAGGATGGCCTGATGCTCGTGGGTGATCTGGTTCTGGCGCCACCAGCCCCACTGCCAGTTGATGCCAAAGTCATAGAGTCGGTCGTAGGTGAAGCCAATGTCCCAGATGTAGAGCTTGTACCCCGCCCCGCCGGAGATCTCGTTGACGCTGACTCCCTCGCCGGGCGCGACCGTCAACGAGCCGGAGACGTCGCTGCCGACCGTCCAGTCCGGGGACGGCTCCCACGGGCAGGGGGGCATGTCAGGCGGGTAGACCTCGAACCGCAGGGTGTGCCCGCAGCAGCGGACCAGAGCTTCGTGCGACATGCCAACCTCCCCCAGAGCGGACCACCGGCAGGCTCACGCAACCGCAACCTACGATGGATCAACCATACCACTTCTGTACCGCGCCATGCAAGGGTGCGAAGTTGCATCTTTCTTGCGACGCAGGCCAGTCGAACCGGTACGGGCGGCTATACTACGAACTGGGTGGGGCAGGGCCCCGCGGGGAGCAGGTTGCTGATGCATGCCTTTCGCCAAGCTCTGACGTTGCGCTGCGGCCAAGCCACCGCTGGCGGGCCACGCCCACACGGGACCCGTCTGCACCGGTCCATCCCGTCACCAGTCCGGGTCACTCCCGGCCTGCCGCTGACGTTGGCGGCGGCGTTGCCGCCGCGGGAGTGGGAGCGGGCGGCGACGGCGCCGGAGCCGGAGGTGTCGGTGGTGGTGCGCTGCTGCGGGGAGCCGGCGGGGTGGGTGCGGGGGGCGGTCGAGTCGGTCTTGGGTCAGGCGGGGGTGCGGGTGGAAGTGGTGGTGGTGGACGATGGCGGCGAGCCGGCGGTGGAGCCGTGGGCGGAGCCGCGGGTGGGCTGGGTCCGGCTGCCCTACAACGCGGGCACGGCGACGGCGCGGCAGGCGGGGCTGCGGCGGGCGCGGGGCGAGTTTGTGCGGGTGCTGGACGCCGACGACGAGTTGCCGCCGGGGGCGTTGGCGGCGCAGGTGGCCTGGTTGCGGGCGCATCCGGCGGCGCAGGCGGTGGCGGGGCGGTTGGAGCTGCTGGACGAGCCGGGGGTGCCGTGGGCGCAGCATGAGATGTTCGCGTACCGCTGGGATGGCTGCCAGCAGAGCGTGGCGCGGACGGTGCTGGAGTATCCGCAGGCGCTGATCCCGTTGCCGACGGTGCTCTGGCGGCGGACCTGGCAACCGCCGGCGGTGCCGGTGGACTTTGTAGCGGCCGACGACCTGGCGTTTCTGCGGGGCGCGCTGGAGCGCGATCGGCCGACCAACCCGGCGGTGTTGGGCTGGTTGGAGCAGCCGGTCTGGCGGTACCGGCGGCGGGCGGGGTCGAACAGCGGGCAGGGCGCTGACGCGCTGAGCGCCTGGCGCCGCGGCGAGACCGAGCGGCGGGTGGTGATGGCGGAGCGGTTGGGGCAGCGCGCCCGGCTGCTGGCGAGTGGTCCGCGGCCGCGGCGGGTGGCGTACTTGGACTGGCACCTGATCGCGGGTGGGGCGCAGTGGGCGTTGGTGCAGATCGCGGCGCAGTTGGACCGGCGGCTGGTGGAGCCGCTGTTCCTGGTGGCGCTGGAGTCGCCGCTGTCGCGGTGGGTGGCGGCGCAGGGCGTGGAGGTGTTGGTGAAGCCGCCGGACCGCGACTACGAGCCGTGGGTCTGCGAGCTGCTGCGGCAGCGCGAGGTGGACGTCGTCGATTGCGTCTGGGCGGCGCAGTTGATCACGCCGGCGGTGGCGCGGTGCGTGCGGGGGGTGTTCGCGCACGCCCAGAGCGTCTTGCTGCACCATGCGCAGTTGCGCCCCGAGGATGGGCAGCACGGCAAGTTCCAGCGCTTCATCGCGGTTTCGCAGGCGGTGGTGGACCGGCATCCCCACCTGGCGGCGCGGGCGGTGGTGATCCCGTCGCCGGTCGACGGCGAGGCCCTGCGGCGGGTGGCCTGGATGCGCCCGCTGGTGCGGCAGGCGTTGGGGATTGGGGCAGACGAAACGGTGGTGTTGTGGGCGGGGCGGTTGATCGCCACCGAAAAGCGGGCCGACCTGCTGCGCCGGATCGTCGAGCAGCACGCCGGGGTTCGGTTCCTGATTGCCGGCCACCTTTGGCACGGCGCCCGCGACCGGGCGCAGGTGGCGGCGGACTGGGCGGCCTGGGCTGCCGGCCAGGGGGCCGTATGGGTCGATCAGGTGGAGCCCTACGAGATGCCGTTGCTGTACGCCGCGGCGGACATTTACCTGTCGACGTCGGAGGTTGAGGGCCAGAGCCTGGCGCTGCTCGAAGCGCTGGCGGCGGGGCTGTACCCGGTGGTGACCGACGCGGGCGGCACGGCGGAGGCGGTGGACGATCCGTTGACGGGCCGGGTCGTTCCGCTGGTCGGCGGCCAGGTGGATCTACCGGCGCTGAGCGCTGCGCTGGGCGCAGTGGTCGCGCTGCCCCCCAGCGAGCGGGCCGCCGTGGCCCGGCGGGCCCGCCACGCCGCGGTGGTACGGTTTGATGTGCGCGAGGCGGCGCGGTACCACGAGCTGGTCTACCACGGCTGGGCGTGACGGGCGGTGTTCGGCGCTGCCTTGTGGTTCAGTCGGCGGCCGGGACTGGAGCGGGCGGCTCGACGCCGCAGCGTTGGAGCAGGCGGTGGAGCAGCTTCTGCAGATCGCCCGTCGCGCGCGGGGCCAGGTCCTGGAAGAGGGGCAGCAGTGGGCGGACGGCGTCGCCGAGGTGCCACAGGGCGTTGCCCGCCATCACCGCGATGGCGCCCGTGCGGCGGAGCAACTCGCCGAGCTGCGCGACGGCGGCGGGGTCGAGCGGGCCGAGGGCTTCGGCGGCGGCGCATTGGACGCTTGGCGAGGGGTCGGCCAACAGCGGCCGTAGCCGGTCCTGGTGCGCGGCGGCGGCGCCCTCGGCGAGCAGGTCGATGACCGCCCAGTAGCGCACCGGCGGCGCCGGGTCGGCCAAGGCCGCGACCCGGGCGGTGGTCCCGCCGGGGGTCAGTTGGAGGTCTTTGAGGGCCCACAGCCGGCGCAGCACCGCCGGGTCGCAGCGCTCGCGCCAGGGCGGCGGGTCGGTCGCTGGCGCCGCGGCGACCGTGGCCGGGCCCTCGCGCCAGGTCCGCTCGGCGCTCGGCTGGTAACCGATGCGGCTGGCCTGCCACGTCAGCCGCACGCCCCGCGGCAGGCGTACGGGCGTCGTGTAGAGCTGCCAGCGGCCCTCGTCGAGGCGGTACCGCAACGACGCGCCGCGAGTCTGGCAGTGCAGCTCGACTTGCCAGCCATCGCCGGCGGCGGTCGCCCGGAGCCCTGGCGCGGCGGTCGTCGCCGGCTGGCCCCCGGGGCGCTGCCAGTCGTTGAACTCGGCCTCGGGCACCAGACCGATGTCGCCGCTCTGCTCGCGCCAGGCGGCGTGCGCCGCGCGCAGCCGCAGGAGCGTCGCGCGGTGCGCCGGGTCGGCCGCCAGGTTGTGCAACTCCTCGGGATCGGTGACGGTGTCGTACAGCTCCTCGACCGGCTTGCGGGGCTCGAAGAAGACCGCTTGCGCGGCGTTGAGCCGCCCGGCGGCCGCGGCGCGCCGAAGCTCCTGCAGCAGGGCGGTGACCTCGCCATAGGCGACCGGCTCGGCCCGGCTGAGGTGGGGGCAGTAGTTGCGCAGGTATTTGAAGCGCTCGTCGCGGACGCTGCGGATGTGATCGTAGGTTTCGTCCATCCGGTCGCGTGTGGCGTAGACGTACTGCCGTGGCGGGCGGCGCGCCGGGCCCAGGAACGGCTGCCCGACCAGCGGCGGCCCGGCCGGCAGCCCGGCCAGCGTCAACAGCGTCGGCGCGAAGTCCAGAAACGCGACCAGTTGGTCGTTGCTGCTGCCGGCCGGCGGGGCACCGTCGGGCCAGACCAGCGACCGCAGCGCCGGCGGCACCCAGACCAGCAGCGGAGCGCGGATCCCGGAGTCGTAGAGCCAGCGCTTGCCCCGCGGCAGGCCCCAGCCGTGGTCGCCCCAGAACCAGATGATGGTGTTGTCGCGCAGCCCGTCGGCCGCCAACTGCGCCAGCAGTTCGCCGCACTGCTGGTCCATCAGCGTGACGTGGTCGTAGTAGTTGGCGACCGCGCGGCGCACCACTGGGGTGTCGACATAGTACGTCGGCAGCGGGGCCCGGGCCGGGTCGTGGCGGCGGTCGCCGAGGCTGGCGCGCTGTGCCTCCTGAGCCCGCCCGAGGTTGCGGACCTGGCCCTCGTGGGTGACGGTCAGGTTGAAGACGCTGAAGAACGGCTGCTCGGCCGCGCGCTGCTGCCAGTGCGCCTTACCGTGACACTCGTCCCAGGCGCCGGGCGGCGGGGCGAACTGGTAGTCGGTCTTGGAGTTGTTGCTGCACCAGTAGCCGGCGGCGCGGAGCAGTTCCGGGAAGCAGCGCACCTCCGGCGGGGGCACGGCCTGGTTGCGCATGTGGCAGGAGCCGATGCTGCCGGGGTAGCAGCCGGTGATCAGCCCCGACCGCGACGGCGCGCAGACGCCGGCGTGGGTGAAGCAGCGGAGGTAGCGCACGCCGTCGGCGGCCAGCGCGTCAAGGTGCGGGGTGTCGGCGTAGGCATCGCCGTAGCAGCCGAGCGTCGGACTGGTGTCCTCGCAGCTCAGCCACAGGAAGTTCGGCCGGGGCGCGCCGCGGACCAGGCGGGGTAGGGCGGGCAGCGCGGCCAGGGCGGCCAGGGCGGTGCGGCGGTTCATCGCGAGCTCCGCGGCCACCTATTCGGCAGCCGCCGCGAACTCCTCGGCACCCGGCCAGCGGGCGCGGCGTCAAGGAGTTGGCGGGCGGTGGGTGAATGAACCCGCGCCGGAGATCCTGATGGCACGCTCGGTGCTGCTTTGTCTGCTGGCCGCCACGCCGCTGGTGGCACAGACCGCCACCCTGCAATCCGACGGCAGCTTCAAGCTGGCCGGGGCGGGTCTGCCGACGGTTGGCGGGTCGCTCTTCCTGTGGCACGACGCTTACGTCTACAGCGTGCCGCAGGAGGTTCAGGGGGCCGGTGAGGGACGCACCGGGTGGCTGCGGGCCGCGGCCGACGGCACGCGGCTGACCTTTCGCGTGGTCGCCACGGCGGTGCCCGGCGGCACGCGCTTCACCTACGTCGTGCGCCGGCCGGCCAACACCCGGCTGACCCGCGGCCTGTTGCTGCTGCTGCAACTGCCGCTGGAACCGCTGCAGCAGCGCGCGGCACGGTTCAGCCACAGCGAGCCGGTCCTGGCGACTGCCTTCGACGGAGCGGGCAACCGGGTCGAGGTGAATCTGACCGACCAGCAGGCGCTGCGGCTGGAGCTGGACCGGGTGGTCAGCTTCGAACGCCGCGCCGACAGTCCGCGCAGCATCAGCGTCAACCTGGCGCTGCTGCCGAGCGACTTCCCCGCTGACCAGGAGGTGGCGATCAATCTCACGGTCAGCCTGGTGCCGGCCGGGCCGGACCGCGTTGGCGGTCTTGCTGGCAGCCGCGAGCCGCTGGCGTTGCGGGGCGCCGCCTGGGAGCAGCCGACGGTGCCGGCGCGCGGGCTGGCCAGCCTGGCCGTCGATCTGGCGGGCACCTGGGACAACGTCTTCGACCCGGCGCAGGTCGCCCTGGACGCCGTCTTGCGCGGTCCGCAAGGCCAGACGCTGCCGGTGCCGGGGTTCTGGTTCCGCGACTACCGCCCGGAGTTCGCCAACGGCCGGGAGTTGTTGATGCCGCTCGGCGAGCCGGGCTGGCGGGTGCGGTGTGCGCCGCCGACCGCCGGAACATGGCAAGTCGAGCTGACGGCGACCGACCGTAGCGGGCAGACCGTCCGCCGTCGCGGGCCCGACCTGACCGTGACTGCGTCGGACCTGCCTGGCGTGCTGCGGCCGGGTCCCCACGGCAATGTCTTCGTCCGCGAGGGTGGCCCGGCGGTGTTCCTGATTGGGCACAACGTGCCGACCTACCTGACCGGGCCGCAGACGATGGCTGACTGCTTCGACAAGATGGTGGCCGGCGGCGAGAACTTCACGCGGCTCTGGATGTACTCCAGCCGGCTCGGGCTGGAGTGGGCGCAGCCGGTCGGCACCTACCGCCTGGCCGAAGCCTGGCGGCTCGACCACGCTTTCGAGCTGGCGCGCCAGCGGGACGTCCAGCTCCTGCTTTGCTTCGATACCCACCAGGACTTCATCGGCACCCGCTTCGAGCAGAATCCCTACCATGTCAGCCGCGGCGGGCCGTGCCAGACGGCGCTGGACTTCTTCACCAACGAGCAGGCCCGCCGGCTCTACCGCCAGCGGCTGCGCTACCTGGTGGCGCGGTGGGGCTGGTGCAGCAACCTGGTGGCCTGGGAGTTCGTCAACGAGATCGAGGGCTGGAGCGGGTTTGACAAGAACCAGGAGGCCGTCGCGGCGTGGCACAGCGAGATGGCCGCCGAGCTGCGCCGGTTGGACGCTTACCGCCACCCGATCAGCACCAGTTGCTGGACCACCGAGGGTTGGCCGACGCTCTGGCAGGCGCCCGGCCTGGACTTCGTGCAGTCGCACCATTACGCCAACGCCCGGGTCGACATGGCGCAGCGGGCGGTGGAGATCTGTCGGCAGAAGCAACAGGACTACCCTGGCCGGGTGCACCTGTTCGGCGAGATGGGCATCCACTACAAGTTTGCGCCGGGCCAGGGCGACGACGAGGATCCGCTCGGCTGGCACCTTCACGAGCAGAACTGGGCGGCCCTGCTGGCCGGTTGCGCCAGCGTGCCGGCGAACTGGTGGCACGAGGGCTACTTCGAGAAGCACGACCTCTACCACCGCTTCCGTGGCGTCGCCAACTTCGCCCGGGCCGTCGACCTGAACCAGGCCTGGCGCCCGGTCGAGTGCGCCGTGGCGTGGGTTCAGCCGCCGGCCCGGCCGCTGGTGCGCGAGCTGAAGTTTGCGCCCGGTGCCAACTCCTGGCGCCCGTTGGCGCGGCCGCCGCTGCTGAAGCTGCTGCCCGACGGCACGGTCGAGGGGCGGACCGGCCTGCCGAGCCACCTGCACGGCGCGGCGCACCGTGATCTGAAGGTGGACTTCACCCTGCAGCTCGACCTGCCGGCGGCCGGCGAACTGATTCTGCGGGTCGGCACGGCCAGCGACAACCCGCGGCTGCTGGTCAGTGTCGATGGCCAGCCGACGCTCGACCGGCTGTTCGAAACCAAGGAGGGCGCCGGGCGGCAGAGCACCTATCAGGAGCAGTGGAAGATCTGGTCGACGCGCTACGACGAGGACCTGTCCATCGCCCTGCCCGCCGGGCCGCACACCGTGGTGCTGCGCAACGACGGGGGCGACTGGCTGGAGATCGCCGAGTACCGCGTGCCGAACTACACCCGCCTGGCCCGCCCGCCGCTGCTGGTGGTGGCGCAGAGCACCGGCCGCGAGGCGATGCTGTACCTCAAGAACGAGTTCTGGTGGTGGTTGCCAACGGCCCAGGGCCAGACCATCCCGAGCGTCGACCCGGTGCGTCTGACGCTGCCGCCGCTGGCGCCGGGGCGGTACCGGCTGGAGCTGTGGGACACCGTCGCCGGGACGGTCCGCAGCCGCCGGCCATTGACCGTCGGGCCGCCGCCGCTGACGGTCGACCTGCCGGCGATCGGCACGGACCTGGCGTTGCGAGTGGTGCCGGAGGGGTAGTAGGCGATGCAGCTCTCGATCATCATCCTGAACCACAACAAGGCGGCCTACAGTACGTTGCTGCTGGACAGCCTGCTGGAGACGACCGGCGGCCCGTTCGAGTTTGTGCTGGTCGACAACGGCAGCAGCGACGCCACGCCGGAGGTGCTGCGCGAGTTCGCCAGTCGGGCCGAGCCGGCCGGGCACACCGTCCAGGTGATCCCCTGCGAGACCAACGTCGGGGCCATCGTCGGGCGCAATCTGGCGATGCAGCAGGCCAGCGGCGAGGTCTTCGCGTTTCTCGACAACGACCTGGTGGTGCGGGACCGCGACTGGGCGGAGCGGCTGCTGGCGGCCCTGGCCGACGACCCGGGGATCGGCGTGATCAGCCCGAAGCTGGTGTTTCCGTGGGAGCCCTACGACCTCGAGTTCGCCGGCTGCGACGTCACCGTTGGCGCGCGGATCATCTACCGCGGCCGCGGCGAGCCGCGCGAGGCGCCGGAGTACAACCAGCGGCGCGACTGTCCCTGTCTGATTTCGGCCTGTATCCTGTTCCCGCGCGAGGTCTACGAGACCGTCGGCCCGCTGGACGAGGTCTACAGCCCGGTGCAGTTCGAAGACCTCGACTTCTGCTACCGGGCCCGCGAGGCCGGCTGGCGCTGCGTCTACGAGCCGGCGGTGGAGGTCTACCACTGGGAGCACACGACCACCGCGAAGAGCTCCGGAATCAACTTCTCGCTGGTCACGATGCGCAACCAGCGCACCTTCAAGCAGCGCTGGCTGCCGCTGATCAGCGCCGAGACACACCTCGCCGATGACCTCGCGAAGTGGCGCGAGCTGCCGAAGCAGGACCTCGCCAGCGTGCCGCGGCCGCCCTACCGGCGGTAGGCCAGCCACCCGGGCTAGAATTGGATATTGACATCCAATTCCAATCATTCCACACTGAGGGCGTCTGGCTACCCCAGGCCAGCCGGTGGAGAGGCACGATGACGGTGGAGCGGACAGTCGGGGAGTTGGTGGCGGAGCGGCCGAGTCGAGCGAAGGTGATGGAGCGCTTCGGCCTGGACTACTGTTGCGGCGGCGGGCGCCCGCTGGGCGAGGCCTGCGCGGCGCGACAGGTCGACCCGGCGGAGGTCACGGCGGCCTTGGCGGCGCACGATGCGGCGGCGCCGGTGGACGAGCGGGACTGGCGGGAGGCCAGCCTGGACGAGCTGACGCGCCACATCGAGATGACGCACCACCAGTTCCTGAAGAACGAGCTGCCGCGGATGCAGGGCCTGGTCGACAAGGTGACCAGCGTGCACGGCGACCGCCACGACTTCCTGGCGCCGTTGCAGCGCACCTACCAGGCGTTGCGCGACGAGCTCGAGGCGCACATGTTCAAGGAAGAGCAGATCCTCTTCCCGCTCTGTCGGCAGTTGGAGCAGGCCAGCGGCCCGCAGAACTTCCACTGCGGCAGTGTCGCCAACCCGATTCGGGTGATGGAGCACGAGCACGACAACGCGGGTGCCGCGCTGCGGCGGCTGCGGGAGCTGACCAGCGACTACCAGCCGCCGGTCGACGCCTGCAACACCTTCCGCGCGATGTACGCCGCGCTGGCCGAGATGGAAGCCGACCTGCACGTGCACATCCACAAGGAGAACAACGTGCTGCACCCGCGGGCCATCGCCCTGGAGGCGCAACTCGCCTGATTGTTGACCGCCCTGGCCGCCGCGGCTAAGATCGGCGGCCATGGCGGACCTTTGCGACCCCCGGTTCGAACGCCTTGTCGCCCTCGGCGACAGCGTCATGCAGGGCACTCAGAATGTCGGCGTCTCGCGGCGCAGTCAGCAGCACAGCCTGCCGGTGCTGCTGGCCCGCCAGGCGGGCGCCGAGCTGCCGCTGCCGTTGCTCGCCGAGCCGGGCTATCCCCCGCACGTCGACCGCCTCGGGATGGTCATCCGGTCGCGCCTGACGCACCCCGAGTACCTTCGCGGCACCCGTCTGAATCCCGCGGTGGCGCCGCGCAACTACGCCGTCGCCGGGGCGCGGCTGAGCGACGTGCTGGGCTTGACCTGCGCCAACATGGCAGCGTTGCGCCGCACCCGCGCGATCCAGCGCCTGATGCGCCTGGTGCTGAACCCCGAGCAGCGCCCCGAGTGGGAAGGGCTGTCGCAGGTCGACCGCGCCATCGCCGAGGATCCGACGCTGGTTCTGCTGTGGGCCGGCGCCAACGATGTCATCGAGCCGCTCTTCTAAGCCCGCCACGGGGTGACCCCGACACCGGTTTTCGAGCGGCTCTGGCACCGCACCCTCGACCGCCTGCTGGCGGAGACCACCGCCACGGTGGTGCTGCTGACGCTGCCGCTGTTGACACAGTTGCCGATGCTGCGGGTCTGGTCGCACCTGCCGCGGCTGCAGGCCCTGGCCGGGGCCACGGTCGACGAGTTCAACGCCGTGATCCGCGCCTCCGTCGCGCGCTCGCCGCGGCTGGTGCTGGCCGACGTCGAGCCCGAGATTCGGCGGATCCTGCGCGCCGGGCAGAGCGTCACCGGCTGGCAGTTGCCGTGTCAGGTTCGCCGCGGCTACCTCGACTTCGAGCCGCTCCGGGGCCTGCGGCGGCAGGTCTGGAGTGGCGGGCTGATCACCTTCGATGGCCTGCACCCGACGCACACCGGGACGGCTCTCCTGACCAACGTGGTGATCGACGCGCTGCGGGCCCGGGGCTGGAACGTGCCGCGGATCGACCTCGCCGCGGTGGCCCGCGACGACGACCTGTTGCAGCACCCCAGCCCACACTCCTGGGCGGCGCTGCGCTATTACCTCCGCCGCAACTACGACCGCTCGGTCGAGACGACCACGGCGCGCACCTGGCCGATCGAGTTGCGACGCGGGCGGGAGGTCTGAACGAGCGCCGGCGGCGCGGCGTCGGACCCTCTGACAGCGAGGAGTCGAGCTGATGCGGTTCTGGCGGTGCGGCCTGCTGGGTGTCGTCGGTTGCCTCGGACTGCTCCTGGCGCAGGCCCCTACCATCACGTTGCGAGTCGTCGACGAACCGCTCGTGGCGGTGCTTGGCGAGGTCGCTCGGCAGGCCGGCCTGGAGCTGCAGTGGGAAGTCGAACAGCCGGCCGGCCGGGTCAGCCTCGAACTCCGTGCCGTCACCCTGGCTGGGGCGCTAGAACCGCTCTGCGGGCGCCTGGGCTGCTCCTGGGCGGTCGCCGGGGGCAAGCTCCTGCTGCAGCCGCCGCCAGCTCCCCCGTCCGCGCCGCTGCCGACGGTCGAGGGAGTCCCCGCGACCGTCCAACGGCTGGCCGCCGACCGCCTGGCGAGCCTCCGTCGGAGCCCCGACGCGGCTGGCGTAACCGCCTTCGGCAACTGGCTGCGGACGGTGCGCCCCGACTGGCGCGAGGCCCTCACGGCGCGGCTGCCGGAGCTCTGGCTGCACGCCGCCGACGAGCCGGCGGTGGCGCTGCGCGGGGCTCGGGCGATGGTCCTGTTGGGTGAGTGGGAGGCCGCCCGCCGCCTGATCGGCGTCGCTCGCCGCGAGCCGCAGCAGGAGGTCGCCGCGCGGCTGCTGGCGGCCGAAGTGGAGCTGCAGCGCGGCAGCGCGGTGCGGGCCCGGCAGGAGCTGCTGGCGGCGCAGCAGTTGGCGCCCGACCAGCCGGCCGCCGCGGCCGCCGCGGCGACGGCGCTGCTCTACCTCGGGCGCGAGGAAGAGGCCCTCGCCGAGGCCCTCGCCGCCCAGGCCCGCTGGCCCCGCGACGCGGCGGTGCTCGGCACCTTGGGCAACATCCTCCGCCGCACGCCAGCGCTCGCGGGCGAGGCCGACGTGGTGATCCAGACGGCGCTCAACCTGGACCCTGAGCAGCCCGACGCGCTCTTCGGGCGGGCCGTCTTGGACGCTCGCGAGAGCCCGCAGGAGACCGGCCGGTGGGAGCATCTGCGGCGCGTCGAGCCGTTCACGGTGCGCTCCGAGCGGGCCCGCCTCGGGCTCGTGGCGACTGGCAGCGTGCGGCTTACCGAGCGCGGTGGCCCGGCCTGGGACGTCTCCGACGACGGCACGCGGGTGCTCTACTACATGCGCTTTCGGAAGCAACTGGAGATCACCGACAGCAGCGGTTTCGGGTTGGCCTTGCAGGTCACCGACCACGACACCGAGAAGGTCGGCTGCTCGCTCGGGCCGACCGAGCAGGAGCTCGCCTGGATTGTCAGCGCACCCGACGGCGACCGGCTCTACCTCCAGAACATCAACGCCTCGGGCCACCAGCAGGAGCTGCTGCAGGCCCCCCGCGGCAGCAGCCTGCGCCGCACCGCCTGGTCACCCGACGGCAAGCTGCTGCTGTACACCGTGAGCACCGTCGCGGCCGGCGCCACCAGCGTCAGTACCGCGGCCTGGGAGGTTGCGGCGGGGCGTCCCGCGACGCTGCCGACCCGCCTGCAACTGCCCGGCCTGGGCGACCTGCAGTGGCGGCGCGACGGCTGGGCGGTCGGCACGCTGACCCGCGACGGCGGCCAGGCGGTGGTCGCCAGCGACCCGCAAGGCGTGCTCTGGCTGCTGCGCCCCTGGCAGCGTGGGCGTGGCTACCGCCACCCCGTCGCCGACCGTCTGCTGAGCCGCGTGCTCTACGTTGGCACCGAGCCTCTGGCCGCCTGCACCGACGGAGCGCTGGGCGGCGAGGTGCCGCTGCTCACGGCGGCCTCCACCTCGCCCGCGCTGTGGGCCGGTGACGAGAGCGTCGTGGCGACACTCGACGACGCCTATCCGACCTTGCTGCGCCTGGCCGGCCTGCCGCGCACAGGCGAAGTCCTTGCCAAGGCCGCGCCGCTGCTCGACGGCCTGTCGCCGACCGCGCCGCAACTGGCCTTCCGCCTCCGCCTGCTGCAACCGGGTCGGGTCACCGCCCAGGTCACCGCCACCATCGTCGCCGACGACGGCCGCAGCGCCTGGACCGGCAGCCAACGCCTGTCGCTGGAGGCGGCCCCCGCGCTGGCGCTCTTCACCCCGACCAGCCCCCCGCCCCGCGCCTGGCTGCGGCTCGATGTCGCCTGGGGCGGCCAGGTCGACCTACCGCGCTGGTACCGCCTGGGGCCGGTGGGGGAGTAGCGCCGGGGGCGAGC
>JADZEX010000097.1 GCA_020850355.1 Fimbriimonadaceae bacterium
GGGCTTGCTTGAGTCGCCCCTTCGGGGCTTCTGGAGGGCGCAGCCCGCCCGCCACCGCCGGTCCGGGCTGGCTGTACGTGGTGGCACCGAAAACGGGTCGGCGGCGTCGGCCACCGCAACGGTTGCCGCTACATCGCCATTCGGGTCAGGACCATTTATGGAGTACCATAAATGGTCCTGACCCGTTTAAGTGGCCGCTGGTTGGGAGGTTCGCGCAGCGTGGTGGCCAAGGGGTGGGGTGGGAGCGGCGGATGGCGGGAGTGGCGGGGCGACCGTTCTTGACGGCGGCGTGGCGGCATTTGGCGATGCTCAACTACGCGGTGGACCCGGCGGTGGTGCGGCCGCTGGTGCCGGCGGGGACGGCGCTCGACAGCTTTGGCGGGGTGACCTACGTCAGCCTGGTCGGGTTCCTGTTCCGCGACACGCGGGTTGCCGGGTGGGCGGTGCCGGGGCATGTCCACTTCGAGGAGCTGAACCTGCGCTGCTACGTGCGGCGCGAGGCCGCGGGCGAGGTACGGCGGGGGGTGGTGTTCGTCAAAGAGCTGGTCCCCCGCCACGCGATCACGGCGGTCGCGCGGTGGTGTTACGGGGAGAACTACCAGACCGTCGCAATGCGCCACGCGTTGACCCGCGACGCGGGCGGGACGGTGACCGGCGCGGCCTACGAGTGGTGGCACGGCGGCTGGTGGAACCGCCTGGCGGCCACCGCGACGGGGCCGGCCGGGCCGTTGCAGGCGGGCAGCGTGGCGGAGTTCATCACCGAGCACTACTGGGGCTACGCCCGCCGCCGCGATGGTAGCACCACGGAGTACCGCGTCGCGCACCCCCGCTGGACGGTCGCCCCGGCGACGGCCCAGTATGCCGGCGACGTGGCCGCGCTGTACGGTCCGCAGTGGGTGCCCTACCTGCTCGGCGAGCCCCGCAGCGCCTTTCTGGTGGACGGCTCCCCGGTGGAGGTCTGGCCGGGCGAGCGGGTGGGGTAGGCGGTCGACGTTGTTGCGGAGCAACGCCACGGCTTCACCGAGGACCGTCCCGAAATGGCGGCGCGGCAACAACGCAGCGGCGCGGCCCAGGAAGATCAGGTGCCCGCAGACTGCGTGCGGTTCTTGAGGCTCTTGCGGACGTCGAAGAGCAGGCCCTTCGTGCCAGCGCTCAGCAACAAGCCGTGCTTCTCATCAACCAGGTAGCTGTCCACGCCCTTGGTGCCATAGCCGCCCATGGACTGCTTGTCGCGACCGGGCGGTGCCCTTGGCCCCCGCCAGCCCGGCCGCCTGCAGGTGGGCCGTCACGACGGCCGTGAAGGCGAGGCTGACGCGCGCGGTGTAGTTCGCTGGTCGGCACTCCCCCGACCGACCGTCAACCCGCCCGGTCTGCTATCCTCAGCCCCAGGAGCCCCGCGATGCGTCCTTTCCAGCCCCGTCTGCTGCCGGCGCCAGTCGGCGGCGGGTTCGCGATGGAGGACTTCTGGGTCTGGTGCGGCTCAGCCGCCCGCGGCGACGATGGGCGGTACCACCTGTTCGCCTCCCGCTGGCCGCGGCGGGTGCCGTTCTTCATGGGCTACATCACCCGCAGCGAGGTGGTCCGCGCGGTCAGTGCCACGCCGGAGGGGCCCTACACCTTCCAGGAGGTGGTCTTGCCGGCCCGCGGGCCCGCCTACTGGGACGGCATCATGACCCACAACCCCAGCCTGCTGCGGGCGGGGGCCACCTGGCTGCTCTACTACATCGGCGCCACCACCGGCGAGCCGCTGCCGTCGGACGAGGCGCTCTGGCGGGGCGAGCTGGGGTGTACCCACCGCTGCTACCAGACGATCCGGATCGGACTCGCCACGGCGCCGAGCCTGGCCGGGCCGTGGACGCGCCGCGACCAGCCGGTGCTGCAGACGCGGCCGGGGCAGTGGGACGGCTCGGTAGTCACCAACCCGGCGCCCTGTCTGCTGCCCGACGGGCGGCTGCTGCTGCTCTACCGCTCCAACACCCCGCAGGGCCTGCGCCTGGGCGCCGCGCGGGCCGAGCACTGGTCGGCGCCGTTGGAGCGGATCCGCGACGAGCCGGTGCTGGCGGCGACTGCCGACCGCTTCGTCGAGGACCCCTACGTCTGGTGGGAAGACGGCTGCCTGCAACTGCTGGCCAAAGACATGACCGGCCAGATCACCGGCGAGCGCCACGGCGGGGTCCACGCCAGCTCGAGCGATGGCGGCGAGTGGACGGTTCACGGCGCGGCCTACAGCCGGCGAGTCCGCTGGAGCGACGGCCGTGAGACGGTCCAGGGCTGCCTGGAGCGGCCCAACCTGCTGCTGCAGGACGGTCGCCCGACGCATCTCTTCGCGGCCACCAGCGACGCGGCGGAGTCGTTCACGGCGCGGGCCAGCGACTTCGACACCCGCGGCCGCACCTGGACGCTGGTCCTGCCGCTGCGCGACTGAAGCGGCAACCCCAATGGGAACGGCGGCAGGTCAGTCCGAAGACTGAACACTGCCGCCGTTCCGGTCGCGCAGGGGGGTTGGGTTGTACGGGTATCATCCCACGGTCGGTTGTCGCGAAAGTGAAGGCGATTTGACGGCCCGGCAACTGGCCTGTTTTTTCGCAGCATCCCAAATGTGGCGGCGGCGACGATCCGTCTTGGGGTTGGTTCGTCGCCGCCGCCAGGTCGCGCAGGGGGGTTGGGTTGTACGAAAGAGTGTACCGCGTCCAGTTGAGACGAAGTTGAACGATCACAAAGTGCGCGGGGATTGCTGAGAAGAGTCAGGCCGCTGGGGTCGGCAGCGGGGTGCTCCGGGCGGGAATGCCGCGGGCGAGGTGGCCGGGGGGCACGTCGCGGGTGACCACGGCGCCGGCGGCGACGATGCTGCCGTCGCCGATCGTCACGCCGCCCAGGACGATCGCGCCGGTGGCGATCCAGACGCGATCGCCGATCACGATCGGTGCCGCGGTATGGTCATCGACCGCCCTGGCACCCGGTGGTTGCACGAACTGGGCGAGATCGATCCGGCCGGTTTCGACGATCGCATAGGGTGAGAGGCGGACGTCGTCGCCGAACATCAAGCCGCCCCGGCCGCCCAGGATCACGCCGTGGTTGAGGGTGCAGCGTTGGCCGATCTGGATCCGGTGCGGGTCGTAGAGCACGGGGTGCCCGTAGACCTGGGTCCCGTCGCCGACGCTCGCGGTTTCGGCGCGGAGCCAGCGCCGGCGGCTCCAACGGAAGAGCAGGTTGATCAGGTGGACTGCGCCGCGGTAGGCCTTGCCGAGCATCTTGAGTCCTGGGCCGCTGCGATGGTAGAGCGGAGGCCGCGGCAGGTCAAGCGGGCAGTCGCTCGTAGATCTGCAGCACGCTATGGCCGCAGGCGCGGACCGTGAGGCGGTTCAGCAACGCCGCCGCCGCCCGCCGTGCCAGGCGGGGTGGCGGGGCCACCAGGGCGCCGATCCGGCGCCCGGCCGCCGGCCACTCCTCGCGCAGGCCCAGGTCGCCGAACAGGTTGCGCTGGTGCAAGAGCCGAAAGCCGCTCGCCTCGACATCGTGCTGGACCAGACGCGGGCTGAGCGCGAACTGGTAGAAGCCGGGCGGCGCGGCGGGCGCGTCCCAGATCGGGTAGGCGCCGCGGGCCGCTCGCCGACGGCGCAGCCAGGTCAGCGCGGGGAAGCACAGGAAGTGGTAGCCGCCGGGCCGCAGGACCCGCGCCGCCTCGTCCAGGATCGGCTGATAGCCGTTCCAGAAGTGCTCAATCACACCGAGCGACCAAAGACCGTCGACCGCTTGCGAAGCGACCGGCAACCGGAACACATCGCCGACCACCAGCGGCAGTTCCCCGACCTGCCGCCGCACGACGCGCAAGGTCTGGCGCGCGAAGTCCAGGCCGCTGGCGCGGTAGCCCTGGCGGTGTAGCGCGTAGACATAGCGCGCCGTGCCGCAGCCGGCTTCGAGCACCCGGCTGCCCGGTGCCAGGCGCCGTCGGGTTTCGGGCACCACCAGCGAGTCGTCGCCCCGCAGCGCCGCCTGGGCCGCGTCGTCGCTCAGCCAGTGGGCATCCCAGTACGCGGCAGTGGCTTCCTGACCCACGTAGATCAGCCGTTGCCGGGCGGCGTCGTAGTAGCGCGTCAACCGTACCTCCAGGCAGCCTCCGCACGGCCGGCCCCGCGGCATGGTAGCGCAGCCGGCCAACGCCGACAAGGCACCGGGCGCCGCCGCGCGACGGCCACCGGCGGCCGGTATGGTATGATGCCATCCTGCGAGAGAACGCCGGGATGCACATCCTCCGCCTGGCCTTCCGCCTGCCGCCCTGCCCGGGTGGTGAGGAGCGGCATGTCTGGGAACTGAGTCGCGAACAGGGCGCGGCGGGACACCAGGTCACGCTGCTGCACGTCCACGGCGAGGATCCCGGGTTGCCGGGCGTCACCGCGGTCCGCTTGGATCCGCGCCCGGCGCGCTCCGATGCGCTGGCCGACTGGTTCTTCGGCCAGGCCGCCCAGCGCTGGCTGCGGGCGCAACCGCGGGCCGCCTGGCCGCAGCTCGTCCACGCCCACGGCGACTGGCCCCTGGCCTGGCACGCCGCAGCGCTCGGCGGGCGGTTTGGAGCACCCACCATGGTGACCCTCCACGGCGGGCTGGGCGCCGATCATTGGCTGCGTCACGGGCTGCGCCGAGTGGCCTTCAACCGCGTCGATCAGGTCTTCTCGGTCTCGGCCCACAACGCCGACCGCTTGCGCCGGCTGGGGGTCGTGACGCCGATCCAAAACCAGCACAGCGGCACGCTGGTCGAGCGGCTACGGGCACTGCCCTACCAGCCCGCCGCCCGGCCCCGGCTGTTGGCGGTCGGGCGGCTCGACCCGGTCAAGGGCTTCGACGTGCTGATCGCTGCGGCGCGGCGGCTGGTGGCCGAGTTCGGCGACCTGGAAGTGCTGATCGCCGGCGATGGCCCCGAGCGCGACCGTTTGTCGGTCCTGGCGGCTGACCTGCCGCAGGTGCGGCTGCTGGGCGAGCAGACCCGGCAGCAGGTCTACGAGCTGCTGCGCAGCAGTTGGCTGTTTTGCTCGACGTCGGTCGACCTGCCGTGGATCTCGGAGGGCCTGCCGACCACCATCATCGAGGCGTTGGGCGCCGAGCTGCCGGTGGTCGCCAGCGCCGTAGGCGGCTGCGGCGAGGTCGTCCGCGACGGCCTCAACGGTCGGCTGGTCCCCCCGGGCGACGCCGCGGCGTTGGCCACAGCGGTCGCCGAGTTGCTGCGCGATGCCGCGCTGCGGGCCGACTTGCGCGCCGGCGCCAGCGCCAGCGGGGCGCGCTGCGACTGGTCGCAGGTGGCGGCCGTCTTCAGCGGTGTCGGGCAGCAACTGCTGGCGGCCCGCGGCCCGGCGGCGCCGCCGCGGCTGGTCACCGTGGGCAAGGCCCGCTCCGAGCTGGACCTCACCGCCGACCCGCTCAACGGGCCGACCTGGCTGGCGCTGGCAGCGCGCGGGGTGGCGGTCGAGCTGGTGACGGTCTCGGCGGCGGCGGCGGGCCATTGTCAGGCGCTGCCGGCGATCCGCGTCCACGGCCTGCCGCCGACTCCCGGCTGGCGCGGCCACGTCGACTTCCTGCGCCGCGGACGCCGGCTCTGCGCGACGCTCGCCCGCGCCTGGCGGCCGACAGCCTTTTGGGCCAGCGACCCGCTCGACGGCGGCCTGGTCGCCTGGCTGGCCGCCCGCGCGGCCCGGCGGCCGTTCGTGCTGCACCTCCAGGGCGACTTCTTCCGGCTCAGCCCAACCCGCTGGAACGGCCCGATCCGCTGGGGCATGGGCCGCCTGGCCGCCTTCCTGGCCCGCCGTGCGGCGCGGGTGCGGGTGCTGACCCAGGCCCAAGTCGCTGACCTGACGTCGCGCGGCGTGCCCGCCGAGCGGGTCGTGGTGATCCCGCCGCGGACCGACATGAGCCTCTACGAACCGGCCCGCTGGGCGGCCGAGCGCCAACCGCGGCGCGCCGCGTGGGGCTGGACCGAGCAGCGCGTGCTGCTGTTCGTGGGCGCCCTCAACCCCAGCAAAGGGCTCGACCTGCTGCTCACCGCGGCCGCCGAGTTGCGGCCCGACGCGCCAGACCTGCGCTACGTGCTGGTCGGCGGCGGCCCCCTGGAGCCGTGGCTGCGCGCCGAGGTGGCGCGGCTCGGGCTGGACGACTGCGTCCTCCTGGCCGGGCCGGTGCCCTACGACGAACTCCCCGGCTGGCTGGCCGCGGCTGACGGCCTGATCGCCCCCAGCCGCGACGAGGGTCTGGCCCGCAGCGCGGTGCAGGCGGCGGCGATGGAACGGCCGGTGATCGTCACCACCGTCGGCGGCAACGCCGATCTGGTGAACCCGGGCGAGACCGGCTGGCTGGTCGCCCCCACCGTCCCGGCGATCCGCGCCGCCCTGGCCGAATACGCCGCCCTCGACGCTGCGACACTGGCCGCGATGGGCCGCGCCGGGCGGCCGCTGGTGGTCGGTCGCTTCGGCTTCGAGGCCAACATCGCCCTGCTCGACGAGTTGCTGGTGCAGCCGTTCGTCGTTCGCTGACCGGCGGCGCCGGGGCGCAGGGCAGGCGGCCGCCCGGCGGATTCCGTGGAACAGTCCACCACGCTGACGAGGTTACATCACCAGGTTGAGTGGCTAGGCCACCGGGGCCGAGGCCGGCAACCTGGGAGTTGTTTCGATGCAAGCCACGCCCGCCGCGCCCGCTGCTGGGCAGGCCTTGGAGGAGCTGGTCCGCCAGGTCAAGGTCGCCCAAGCCGCCTATGCGACGTTCACGCAGGAGCAGGTTGACCAGGTCTTCCGGGCCGCGGCGCTCGCCGCCAATGCCGACCGGATTCGGCTGGCCAAGCTGGCGGTCGCCGAAACTGGCATGGGGATCGTCGAAGACAAGGTCATCAAGAACCACTTCGCGGCGGAGTTCATCTACCACAAGTACAAGGACGAGCGGACCTGCGGCGAGCTGAGCTACGACGCGTCGTTTGGTCTGCGCCGGATCGCCGAGCCGATTGGCCTGATCGCCGGCATCGTGCCGACCACCAACCCGACCTCGACGGCGATCTTCAAGAGCCTGATCACGCTCAAGACCCGCAACGGGATCATCTTCTCGCCGCACCCGCGGGCCAAGCGCAGCACCGCCGAAGCGGCCCGCGTGGTGGCGGCCGCGGCGGTCGCGGCCGGGGCCCCGGAGGGGCTGATCGCCTGTCTAACCGATCCGACCGTGGCGATGTCCAATGCCCTGAGGCGCCACCCGGACATCAGCCTGGTGCTGGCGACGGGCGGCCCGGGAATGGTCCGGGCCGCCTACAGCTCGGGCAAGCCGGCGCTGGGCGTCGGTGCCGGCAACACGCCCGCGGTGATCGATGAGACCGCCGACATCGCCATGGCGGTCAGCTCGATTCTGATGTCGAAGACCTTCGACAACGGCGTGATCTGTGCTTCCGAGCAGTCGGTCGTGGTGGTCGATGCGGTCTACGAGGCGGTCCGCACCGAGTTTGCACTCCGCGGCGCGCATCTGCTGACGCCGGAGGAGAAGGAGCGGGTCGGCGCGGTGATTCTGCGCGACGGCAAGCTAAACGCCGAGATGGTCGGCCAGGCGGCTGGCAAGATCGCGGCGATGGCCGGCCTCGATCCGCTCGGTGACGTCAAGGTGCTGATTGGCGAGGCGGAGCGGATCGGCCCGGACGAGCCGTTCGCGTTTGAGAAGCTGGCGCCGGTGCTGGCCCTCTACCGCGCCAGCGACTTCGCCGAGGCGGTCGCCAAGGCCAAGGCGCTGGTCGAGTTCGGCGGCATCGGCCACACCTCGGCGCTCTACACCGACCCCCGCAACACGGCCCGCGTGATGACCTTCGGCAGCGCCATGAAGACCGGCCGCGTGCTGGTCAACATGCCCAGCTCGCAGGGCGCCATCGGCGACATCTACAACTTCAAGCTGGAGCCGTCGCTGACGCTCGGCTGCGGCAGTTGGGGCGGCAACTCGATCAGCGAGAACGTGGGAGTGCGGCACTTGCTGAACATCAAGAACATCGCCGAGCGGCGCGAGAACATGCTCTGGTTCAAGGTGCCGCCGAAGATCTACCTCAAGTACGGCTGCCTGGCCGTCGCCCTGCGCGAACTCAGCGACCGCCGGCGGGCCGTGATCGTCACCGACAAGCCGCTCTACGACCTCGGTCTGACCGAGAAAGTGACCCGCGTGCTCGACGAGCTGCGCATGGAGTACGAGGTCTTCTTCGAGGTCAAGCCCGACCCCGACCTGACCACCATCCGCAAGGGCCTGGCGCTCTGCCAGGTCTTCAAGCCCGACGTCGTGATCGCCTTCGGCGGCGGCTCCCCGATGGACGCGGCGAAGATGATGTGGCTGATGTACGAGAACCCCGACGCCAAGTTCGAGGAAATGGCGATGCGGTTCATGGACATCGAGAAGCGCATCTGCGCCTTCCCGGTGCTCGGCAAGAAGGCCCAGTTCGTGGCGATCCCGACGACCTCGGGGACTGGCTCCGAGGTGACCCCCTTTGCCGTGGTGACCGATGACCAGACCGGCAGCAAGTACCCCGTGGCCGACTACGCGCTGACCCCGGACATGGCAATCGTCGATCCCGAGCTGGTGCTCAACCTGCCGCCCCGGCTGGTTGCCTACGGTGGCATCGACGCGCTGACCCACGCCCTCGAAGCGATGGTCTCGGTGCTCTCGACCGACTTCACCAACAGCATGGCGCTGGAGGCGATCCGCATCCTGTTCAAGTACCTCCCGCTGAGCTACGCCCACGGCGCCGCCGACCTGCGGGCCAAGGAAAAGGTCCACTTCGCCGCGACGATGGCCGGCCTGGCCTTCGCCAACGCGTTCCTCGGGATCTGCCACTCGATGGCCCACAAGCTCGGCGCGCGCTTCAACCTGCCGCACGGCCTGGCCAACGCCTTGCTGATTGTCGACGTGATCCGCTACAACGCGACGGACACGCCGCTGAAGCAGACGGCCTTTCCGCAGTACACCCACCCGACCGCCAAGAGCCGCTACGCCCGCATCGCCGACTATCTGCAGTTGGGCGGCACCACCGAGGACGAGAAGGTCGAGCGGCTGGTCGCGGCGATCGAGGAGCTGAAGCGGAAGCTCGAGATCCCGGCCTCGATCCACGACGCGGGGGTCCCCGAGGCGGCGTTCGAGGGAGCGCTCGACACGCTGTCGGAAGACGCCTTCGACGACCAGTGCACCGGCGCCAACCCGCGCTTCCCGCTGATCCGGGAGATCCGCGAGCTCTACCGGCGGGCCTACCACGGCAGCGCCCGGTCGTAACAGCCGGCAGGAGCTGTCAGCGCAACGCGTAACCAAGGCCCGGCGGCCGGCGCTGGCCGCCGGGCCTTGGAGAGACCGATGGCGGTGATCGCAACGGCGCCCGCGCCGGCGGCGGAGGTGGTGTCGGAGTTCTACCGCGTGCAGGTCGACGGGCAGGAGGTCCCCGTCTACAGTTGTCGCGTCTCGGCGGTGCCCTTCAACCAGGTCTGGCCGGGCTATCAGCGGCCGCTCGACCAGACCGAGCTGGCCGGTTTCGCGACCTGGGACGCCGCCGGCGCGGTGACCGTGACGATCCAGTCCACGCGTGACATCCAGCAGGTCGTGGTGCGCCCGCGGCGGCTCGGCATGGTGCCGCAGGTGACCGGCCGGCAGATCACCTTCACCCTGTCACAGCCCGAGGCGGTGGTCGTCGAGGTCAACGGCCCGGCCCACGCGCTGCACCTGTTCGGCTGTCCGCCGGCCACCGCCGTGCCCGCCCCGGACGCGCCGAACGTGCTCTACTTCGGCCCGGGGGTGCACCGCCCGGGCGTGATTCAGCTCCGCGACCACCAGACCGTCTACCTCGCGCCGGGCGCGGTGGTCTACGGCAGTCTGCACGGCCAGGGCGTCCGCGATGTGCGGATCGCCGGCCGCGGCATTCTCGACCAGAGCCCCTTCGCCCGCGGTGAAGGCGGCGGGGCGATCCGGCTCAGCGACTGCTCCGAGGTGACCATCGAGGGGCTGATTCTGCGGGATCCCGACGTCTGGTGCTGCAGCCTCTTCGGCTGCCGCAACGTCCGCCTCAGCGGGCTCAAGCTGATCGGTCTGTGGCGCTACAACGCCGACGGGATTGACGTCTGCAACAGCAGCGCCGTGGTCGTCGAGGACTGCTTCGTGCGCGCCTTCGACGACGCGCTGGTGGTCAAGGGCCTCCCCGGCCCGTTCGTCGAGCGGCCCGTGGCCAACGTCACCTTCCGGCGCTGCACCGTCTGGTGCGACTGGGGCCGCGCCCTCGAAATCGGCGCCGAGACCTGCGCCCCGGAAATCGGCCCGGTCACCTTCGAGGACTGCGACATCGTGCGCACGACGCATATCGCGCTGGACATTCAGCACGGCGACCAGGCCCGGATTCACGACATTCGCTTCCAGCGACTGCGCCTGGAGCTGGACGATCGGAACCCCCGGCCGCGGCTGCAGACCGCCCGCGACGAGGTCTATGCCGACCAGCCGGGCCACCTGCCGGCGCTGGCCGTGATCATCATCCGGGGCACGATGTGGACCAAGACCCCCACCCGCGGCACGGTCCGCGACGTGCTGATCGACGACCTCGCCATCTGGGCGCCCCGGATGCCCGGCTCGTCGTTCGACGGCCACGATGCCACGTTCGATGTCTCCGGCGTGACCTGCACCCGCTGGCGCCTGAACGGCGCCCCGCTGACCAGCCCCGAGGCCTACGCCGTCCGCCGTGGCCCGCACGTCGACGTACTTCGCCTGGGCGACTGACCCCCGGCGGCCTGTTTCACGTGAAACACCGGCCGGCCACAGGAGCAACCCCGATGACGATGGTCCACCACCTGGCCCTCAACTGCCGCGACCGCGCGGCGGTCGAGGCGTTCTACAGCCACTTCTTCGGCTTCCGCCGGGCGCGGGTGTTTCATGCCGGACAGCCCAACGAGTTCGTCATGCTCCGCTGCGGCGGCACCTGCCTGGAGCTGTTCGACGGCCCCCCCGAGGGCAGCGGCGGCGAGCAGCCGGTCGGCTTCAAGCACCTCGCCTTCGAGATCGACGACCTCGACGCCCGCCACGCCGCCCTCACCGCCGCCGGCCACCAGCCCGGCGCGCTGATCGACTGCGGTGCCCTCGTCCCTGGCCTGCGCATCTGCTTCCTGCGCGACCCCGATGGCAACATCGTGGAGCTGCTGGAGGGGTGGTCGGATGAGGGGTAGGGGCGAGGAGAGCCAGAAGCGTCCGGTTGCGGCGCCAGACAGCGCGGAGCAGGGGATTATCCGCTCAGCAGACTGCTGATCCGCACCCTCATGTCCTCAGGGAGGTCGGGGAGGACCAGTAGGCGCTCCGCAAGATCCCGTATCTGACTCGCCAGCTTCGGACTAAGGACTCCGCTTGAGGCGTGAACACGCAAGGCAGCAACGAGCCCATGCGCCCCTGCCTGCCACTCGCTCACCGACTCCCCGGCCGACAGCCCCTTTAGAGTCAACGCCCTAGCGAGACGGGCGACTTGTACTGCCTCCGCAATCACCGGGTGGTGCTTACGTTCAAAGCCCAGCGCACCTGATAGCACCGACTCCAGATCCGCCAGCGTTTCAAGGACATACGTGCCTGTCCGCATAGACGCCTGACTGGTAGTGGAGGGCGCCACACCGGCGGCAGCGCCTAGCGGGTCGGCACCCGAAGTCGCCTGCGCCGGGCTTCCACCTGGTTTGAGGCCCTCGCGCCTTCGCAACGCTTCACGATGCCACTTCAAGAACTCGGCCCGCTGCTGCTCCTTCCGGCTCGTCGCCCGGTGGTACTCTTCGTTGTACAGCCTGTCGATGACCGACTGCAACGACTGAACAGTGCCGGTGCCGGTTGGTGCGACTGTGTTCCGGAAGAGCTCCCCCACCAATGGATGAGTTAGCATCCTATGCTCCGGGTGGTCCCGAACCTCGCACACCAGGCCGAGATCGCCCAGCAGTTCCCACGTGTCAGTTGCTGCCTCTGGAAACGCCGCGGTCGGCCAGGGAGCCCAGGCCATACGGCTTGCGCCATGCATGACGCCCTGGGCCAAATGCCGATCGGCGAGCAGGCCATCTGACGCACCGGCCGCGGCATCCGGCGACCGTAATGAATGCGAGTCAAGGCCACGCCGCGCCATGGACAGGTAGAACGGCAAGCCGCCGCAGGTCTCCAAGACGGGAGCGCCCAGCCTCTTGCCGGCAAGCTTGCGGGCCGCCTTTTTCTTGAGTATTGATAGAACGAGCTTCCCATCGCCACTGGAAGAGCATTCCTCGTCTCGCAGCACCAGGAAGCGCGCGTTCAGTGGTAACGCAACCTTCATCTCTGGCAGTGATAGCCTATTGCCAAGCCCAGTCGCGAGCTCTCCTCCGAGCACCACGAGCAGTCGCCGGCGCGGCTCCGCCGCGCGCTGCCCGTCCTGGCCTGCCGGCAAGCCATCACAGGCGTGGATTGCGCGGTCCTTGGCCGCCATCCCCCCACGATAGCCCCAGCCGCCAAGAGCGTTCGCAACTGAACTGTAGAAATGCTCTGCATCACCGTCGAAGGCCCGCAGATCGACGGTCACCACTCCACCCGGGTATCCGGCCTTCGCGAAGCTGAGGCTGCCTTGACCGGCACCCGGGACAGCGGCGGCAAGGACCTCGGCGCCAAGGACCTCGGCGACAAGGGCAGTCTTGCCCACGCCGGAAGGACCGACCACCTCCACATACCGGTGGTCCTTCAGGAGCTGTGTAAGCACAACGCGCTCCTTCTGCCGATTCACAAACCGCGATGCGCGCGGCGGTAGGTCGTATGGTGGCTGTAGAGCCTCCTTGATCTGGTCTTGGGCATAGGCGTATACCAACGCCTCGCGGTCCTGCGGCTTGCTTATAGTGTGATGCGACCCCTCCAGTTGGTGAATGCTACCACACCCAGCCTTGGCAGAGTCTGCAGGGACCACCAGGAAGCCTTCATAGTGCGATTCCAGGCAGGACATGGTTGCGATCGTCCTCGGGCATTGGCGGACGTACGCCTCGCTAAGTACGCAGAGATGCGTCGCTTTATATGAGAGATCGCCAACCAGCTCGTGCACCGCCCAGCGCCAGCGCGGGGCACCGACCCAAGCAGCAAGGCGAGCTCCAAGATGGGGTGTCCCAAGGAACATGATGCCGCGAGACACCGCTCTCAGGTCCGCACCTGGACCAGCTGGCTGTACAAGCACGCTCTTGGCGACCAAGCCGCCAAGGCTATGCGCGATCCAGACCAAGGCCCGCTCTGTACGCAGTTCCTCCCCTAGGACTCCGCTTACCTCCTGTGCTCGTGTAGCCAGATTCATTGTACGGCTCGACGCCCATTTCCTGGACCGGATCCACCTCCACATGGCAAACAGACCATGCAACGCAGCGGCATCGTAGTCTAGGCTCACGATGCGCGCGAACGGAAAGTCCTCACCTAGCCAGTTCATCCAGCAACCATCACCTGATTGCCAGGTCGCTTTGGCGTCTCCAGTCAGCCCATGCACGAAGACGACCGCGACCTCAGGCTGGCCACCACCGTTGCTCACTTTGACGAGCTTGCTCAAACCGCCACTCTCGCTGCTGGCTGCCGCCTCGTGCCGGTGGCGCCGTGGTGCCACCGGCCGACCGTTGGGCCTGTCAGTTTAGCGGCTTGTAGACGTTGAGGGGCGCGGGCAGGCCGTGACCGGTGACTTGGCCAGCGACGACCAGGTCAGGTGCGTTCCAGAATCCCCAGGCGGCACCATGGGTATAGGCCTGCTGGGACGCTAGCAGTGTGGTGCCCTGTGCTTGGTAGTGGTCTTTGGCGGCGATGATCCGGGCCGCTTCGACGATGCCCAGCCCGATCGCGTTGCGGCCGGGCCCGACCGGCCCGACGAAGACCTGCCCGCTGCTAAGTCCCAGCCGCAGGTTGGGCAGGGCGACGCCCATTGCGGCGAGGTCACGATGGGTCTTCTCGTCCCGGCCAGCCGCCGCGGCCAGATGCGGCCCCAGGCCGCACAGGGCCGGCCACACCGCTTGGGGCTTGGCCGCGGCCCTGGTCAGCAGGAACAGCAGGCCGTCGCCGGTGAAGGAGATCACCTGGCCGCCGCAGGCCTCGATCTGCGTGGCGAGTTGGCCTGCCAGCCACTGCAGCAGGCGGTCACGATCGCCGGGGGCCACGTGGGGATTGGCCATCAAGTTGGCGGTGGAGCCGTCCATGTCGATGAAGCAGCAGATCGCCTCCACCGTCTGACTGGCCTCAGCGGTCTCGCGCTCCTGCCGGCGACTATCCGCCAACTCTTGGGCCTTGGTCACCGCAGCGTCGCGTTGGCTCCGCAGGTCGTCCAACGAGGCGCGGTTGGTGTCGCTTTCAGTGCGCAGGCGGACCGCTTCCGAGCGCGACTCCAGCAAGTTGCGAATAATGCTGTGCGTGTACTCGCGGTCACGGGCGATCATGTCACGGGTGCTGGTCCAGCCGAAGTAGTCAATCACGGCCCGCCAGGCAATCAGCGACAGGGCGTCTTGACCGGCGGTCCGCTCGTCGGCGGAAGGCCCGGTGATGGCCTCCAGCAGCCTGATCATCAGCTCGTTGCGGGTGTTGACATGGATGATCAGCCGGCCGCCCTGGTTGGCCATCTGGTCCAGGAACGCCAGCAGTTGGGGCCCGATACCGGGCACATTTCCCATTCCGGCGAGATGGTCCCGCATCGCGGTGACCTGTTTCTCGTCGATCTTGAGGTCGGTGATCAGGATCGGCGTGGCGACTGGCTCAAAGGCCTCGACGCGCACTTCGTGCTGCCGGCCCGAGAAGACCAGCAGCCGCTGGATATAGTCGCGCACCTCGCGCCAGCGGTGTGCCTCGCCCTCGGCGACTTCGCCAAACCGGCTGGCCTGCACCTCCACCAGCGCAACCTCGGGCATCTCGGACCCGAGCCCTTGAATGGCCTTGAACACGAGCGCGTGGTTCTGGGACTCGCGCCCCACGTCGAACAACTCCTTGTACTGATCGATCAGCAGGTCCTTCTCGACGGGGCCCTGGCTGGCAGTGAAGAAGACGCGGATCCGACCGTGCTCGTCGACGGGTTCGGCTGTCACGTTGGAGCGACGGGCTAGTTGGTCCTCAGTCAGCTCCTGTTTGCGCTTCGTGGCGTACTCCGCGATGGTCCGCCAGAGGGGTCGGCCCTGCGACCCACTGATCGTGTCGACCAGGTAGAACGGCAGGCGCTGCCCGGCGCGGATCAGAAACGACTTGGCGGCCGCCTGCAGCGGCTCGTCGGCCTCGCCATGGTAGGCGTCCATCAGGTGGACGATGAAGCTGTTGTCGATCCGCGGCCAGAGCCCTTGGAACTCCTCGAAGCGCCGATCGCTCATCTGCAGGAAGGCCTGCTCGAACTGCGTCAGCATCTGTTGGCGTAGCCATTTGTAGGCCGGATCGAACGGGGCTACCTGACGTCGGGCGAGGTCGACTTCGAGCTGGGGACACTCCACCAATCCGGAGACCATCACACCGTAGGGCGGGATCAGTTGACGGTCTTCGGCATTGACCAGCATGCGCTTGACGTAGAGCTGCACCGACGGCGTGCGGTTGAGCTGCTCGCAGAAGTAGAGCACGCCGGCCGCGCTGTAACCACGGGCCGGGTCCTTGGCTTCGAAGCGCCAGGTGAAGAACGGCGGGTTCTTCCCAAACAGTGCCTTGAACGCCTCGCCAGCGAGGTCCTCGCTCTGCCACGGGTCACGCACCAGGTTGGCGACGCGGCCTCGATCGCCGCCCAGGGCGACGTAGATTGGGAACGGCAGCAGGTAACAGTAGAGGCGGACGATCTTCTCCAGCCCGTCCACCGTCTTCAGATCGTTGACGCGGTCGGCGTTGAGGGCGTAGCTCGGTCGGAAGTAGAGCCGTACCCGCGTGCCGTGGTTGAGAGGGTCGCCGGCGGTCCAGGCAGTGGCTTCGGCCGGCTTGAGTTGGGTGAGCTGCCAGGCCCGCTGGTCCTCGGTCTTCCACAGCCAGTAGCCGCCGTCTGCCGGGTCGTGGCTGCCGTCTTGTGTTTTGGTCAGCACCTCCACATGGTCGGCAACGATGAAGGCGGAGAGGAAGCCGATGCCGAACTTGCCGATCAGTTCTGGATGGTCCACGGCCCGCTTGAGCTTCTCAGAATCGCCGATCCGGCCAAAGCGATCGGCCATTTCGGGGCCGGTCAGGCCGACGCCGGTGTCCTGAATCTCGAGGTAGGGCTGGCGGTCGAGCGCGGCTACCCGAACAGTGATCGACTTCTGGGCCGGCGGCAGGTTGCCGCCGGCCTCGGCCAGTGCATCGTGGGCGTTCTGGATCATCTCGCGGACCGTCAGGTGTGGGTCATGGCCGTAGAGACTGCCGACCAGCAGGTCCATCACGTGCTTGACGTCCTTGATCGTGATCTCGCCCGAATGCCCCGTCATCGTTTCCAGCCCTTTCCGGGAAAACCCGTACCCACCATCAATGCAGATGATCCAACAGCAGTTGATACACGTCGCTCGCCTCGTCGACGGCGATCGGCACGCCACAAGCCAGGCGAGCCACGAAGAACACCGTCTTGGCCAGCCGCAACTCGCGCTTTGTGGGAGGACCCTGCCCGGCCTCCAGCTCGGTGACCAGCGGGTGGTCGGCGTGGATCACCGCAAACGACTTGCTGCCGGCCTCGCGCATCATTAGGTAGAGCAGTTGCAGGAAGCGGTCCTCTTGCGGCCGCGGCAGGTCCTGCGGTCGGAGATTCACGACCTTCAGCGGGAAGCGGCCGTCCTGGTCCTGGCAGGTCAGCAGATCGCAGTCGTCTGGCAGCACCTGGCGGAACACCCGCTCCGCGCGTGGGGCGCTGGCCTGGCGACGTCGCATCTCGTTAAGGTAGGCCTTGGCGGCGTCGACCAGTTGGATGCCGTGGTCGGCACAGATCGCCGCCACGAGGGTCTGCTCACGCTCATCCGACAGGACGACCGGGGCCTGGCCCAGGTGGTAGGCGCGGTCGGCCAAGACCTGCTGGCGGCGACCGTCCGCGACCCACACGATCCGCTGGCTGCGGTCCGCCAGCTCGTCGATTGTCTGGCGCTCTTCCTCGGCGCCACCCGGTCGATAGAGCTGCACGGCGTACGATGGTCCGACGGCCTGGCGCAACTCGCGGTGTTGGCCCATCGCCTCAACCAGGAAGGGACGGTGAGCCTGCAGCAACTCCTCGAAGACGGCGGGCTGACTGCGCCGTAGCGCGGCCACCGCCTTGACGCTCTGGCTGGCCAGCGCTGTCTTCAGATCAGCCAAGGCCGTGTCATCAACCAGCGACTCCCGGTCCGGCCGCAAAGCGAGGTCGTGCGCATCGACCAGGGCAGTCAGAAAGTAGTTGAGGGGCGGCGGGATGAGCTCCTGCTTGGTGGCCGCGATGCCGCGTCGGTAGACCTCCACGCCTGGCGCGACCTGGCCGGCCGGCGTTACCACCAACCACCCGCGCAGCGGCTCCTCCAGCCGGACCACCGTCAGCGGCAGGCTGGACCAGCCGTAGCGCTCCTGAAACCACGCGGGCGTCCCGAGCGAGCCGTGCTTACCTTCGAGCGACGCTTGCCAATGGCGACGGTCCGGGATGCCCACCGCCCGGCCGTTGACGGTGACCTGGTAGGGTGTATGCAGGAAGGTCGCCTGCAGGCTGCTGGCGACCAGCTCCGGGGCGGCGCGAGCAGCCAGGTCCGGTCGGAGCGGCACGCGCACCGTGGTCCCAAGAGGGGTCCCGGCGGGGTCCACCTTGGCGAGGTCCAGATGACCGTCGAGGTCAAGGACCAGGCGGTGGGCCCGGTTCGGATCCCGCCGCGACCGGGAGGTGACGGTGACCTTGTCGCACGCCAGGAACACGGAGTAGAAGCCGAAGCCGAACTGGCCAATCCCCAACGTCGCTTGTTGCTCGCGCGCCCAGCCGGTTTGGAAGCGCACCGTCAGCTTGGTCCGAAGTTCGTCGGCAGTCATGCCGATGCCGTTGTCGTAGACCTCCAGGACTGCCGGTCCACTGTGTGTTCGGACGTCGATCTGCGCCTCAACGGTCCTTTCACCGAAGGCCTGGTGCACAGCCTCGAGCGAGTTCTGGACCAGTTCTCGCAGACAGACCAGATCATCGCGGAACATCCCTCGGACGGTCCGCAGGAACCCTGCGACGTCAAGCTGCTGCGCTCCTGGCATCGCAATCCCCTCACTGCAACAGACAGGATCCGGTCCTCATCCCCCACACGATGGATACCTGACGTGCGTGGTGGTACCACGACGCCGGACGTAACGTAGCGGACTCCCGAGGCGTTGTCAAGCGGGGAGTCGCTTCTTGCTGCGTCGTGCCCTCGCACCCGCCCCAAGAAGTTGCTATGCTCCCGCCAGGAGGGCGCCATGCGCTGGTCCGTCTGGGCGCTGCTGCTCGCCGCCGGGGTGGGGCGGGGGCAGGGCGAGCTGTTGCAGAATCCGGGGCTGGAGGGCGCCCACACCGCGATTGCGGCGGGCTGGACGGACAATGTCTGGGGACAGCCGCGGCCGGTGGTGAGCTATGCCGCCGATCCGCACGACCCGCGCGAGGGCCGGCTGGCGCAGACCGTCAACGTCAGCGCGCTGCCGCCGGGGAGTGGGGTGATCCTGCGGCAGATGGTCACCTTCCGGGCCGGCCACACTTACCAGGCGCGGGTCTGGCTGCGGGGCGATCCGGGACTCCAGGTAACCGTCCAACTGCGCCGCTCCGGCCAGTGGTACGACTCCGCGGCGATCCGCATCGTGACGCTCACCGCGGCGTGGCAGCAGGTCGTGATCCGCGGCGGCTGGGGCGAGGAGGTGCCCGGCTTCCTGGGCCTCGCGGCGCGCGGCGTCGGGCGGTTCAGTGTCGATGCCGCCAGCCTGGTGGAGGTGTCAGACGAGACCACCGCGGCGGCCCCGCCGGGGCGGGCGATCCCGCCGGAGTTCTGGGGGATTCACCTCAACAAGCTGGGTTCGCACAACGTCTGGCCCGACCTCGGCGCGGGGCTGCTGCGGCTGTGGGACAGCGGCACCACCTGGGCCCACCTGCAACCTGAGCCGACCCGCTGGAACTGGACGCGGCTCGACTACTACCTGCGGCACGTCGCGACCCACGCCCCCGGCACGGCCGTGATGCTCACGCTTGGCATCACCCCCGCCTGGGCCGCGCCGCCGGGTGGGCGCGCGATGTATGGCGGCACAACCCTCCCGCCGCGCGATCTGGCGACCTGGCGGACCTACGTCCGAACGGTCTCCGAGCGTTTCCGGGGGCGGATCCGGTACTGGGAGATCTGGAACGAGTGCGACGTCAACGTGTTCTACGGCGGCACGCCGGCGCAGCTGCTGGAGCTGGCTCGCGCCGCCGGTGAGGAGCTGCGCGCGGTGGACCCGGCGAACACCGTGCTGACCCCGAACGTCACCCGGACCGGGCTGGCCTGGCTGGCGGAGTACCTCGCGCTGGGCGGCGGCGAGCTGGCCGACGTCATCTCGTTTCACCGTTACCCCTCGCCGCGGCCGGAGGACGACCTGCCCGAGTACGTCGGCCTGCAAGATCTGCTGGCGGCCCACGGCCTGGGGGGCAAGCCGCTCTGGAACACCGAAGGCGCGGTCAGCGCCGCGCTGCCTGGCGGTGACACCAGCGCCCCGGGCGCCGTGGCGCGGGCCTGGCTGACGCAATGGTGTCAGGGCATCGGGCAGTTCTCGTGGTACTGCTGGGACATCCACTGGCCCGGCGGCGCCAACCTCAGCCAGACGCTGACCGGCCCCGCGGTAACCCCCGCCGGCGCGGCGCTGCGCGAGCTGATCACCTGGCTACGCGCCGTCAAAGTCACCGCTCGCGAGGTCCGCGGCCCGCTCTGGACCCTCACCCTCGACCGCCCGACCGGCCCGGCGCACCTCCTCTGGACCATCGGCGACCCCCTCGATCACCCGCTGCCCGCCGCCTGGCAGCCGACCCGCTGGCGCCGCCTCGACGGCCGCAGCGGCACCCTGACCAGCCCGCTGCGCCTCGACGGTGAGCCGCTGCTGGTGGAGTAGGGCGTCGGCAATCGCGAGGGTTGCCGCTACAGGAGCGCCGCCGGTCTGCGCTTGCCAACCCACCACCCCCAGCCTGCTCGTCCTGAGGAGGCCGCAGGCCGTCTCGAAGGGCGAGGTTGGCGACGGTGGGCGGATCGGATGGGATCGGGTGCCTGGCCGACATGGCGAGGTCGAGCCCAGGGCTTCCTCAACCCATCTACCCCAACCCGCTTGTCCTGAGGAGGCCGCAGGCCGTCTCGAAGGGCGAGGTTGGCGACGGTGGACGGATCGGATGGGATCAGGCGCCTGGCTGCCACCGCACCGTCGTGCCCAGGGCGTTGCCCTGGGCTTGCTTGAGTCGCCCCTTCGGGGCTTCCGGAGGGCGCAGCGCGATCTCCACCGCTGCTGCGGTCTGGCTGGACGTGGTGGCAACGAAAACGGGTCAGGACCGGCGGAGTACCGTCAGTCCAGACCCGTGTTTCGCCGCCGGTCCGTGGGGGGCTGAGCGGCGTGGCCGCTCTGCTCCTCCGCCCACAAACCCCAACCCGCTTGTCCTGAGGAGGCCGCAGGCCGTCTCGAAGGGCGAGGTCGGCGACGGTGGACAAACCGGGCTGGGGTCGGGTGCCTCGCTGCCACCGCACCGTCGTGCCCAGGGCGATGCCCTGGGCTTGCTTGAGTCGCCCCTTCGGGGCTTCCGGAATGGTGTGAACCCCTCCGTTTGTACACCTAAGGCCCCACGGACCGAACGGCCAGGGCCTCTTCGAACTCGCAGGGCGGGACGTAGCCCAGCGACGAGTGTAAGCGCTTCTGATTGTACACATCGTCGATGAACCGCGCCAAGTCGGCTTCGGCCTCGTCGATGTCCTGGTACTCCTGCAGATACACCTCCTCCACTTTGAGCGTCCGGAAGAACGACTCCGCTCGCGCGTTGTCCCGCGGCCGACCCTTGCCTGACATGCTGATCTGCGCGCCGGCCGCCAGCAGCCGCTCGACGTAGTCGCCGCAGGCGTACTGCACCCCGCGGTCGCTGTGGTGGATGAACCCCGCCGCCGGCCGCCGGGCCAGCAGCGCCCGTTCGAGGGCTGCCAACGGCAGCCGGGCGTCGGTGTTGCGGGACAGCTCCCAGCCGATCACCCGCCGCGAGTAAGCGTCCAACACCGCGGCCAGGTAGCAGAACTCGCGCGGCAGGCGGATGTAGGTGATGTCCGCCACCCAGACCTGGTTCAGCGCCCGCGGCGGGTTGGCCGGCAGCAGGTTCGGCCACACGTGCAGCCCGTGCGCGCTGTTCGTGGTCCGCACCCAGCGCCGCCGCGGCCGGCATTGCAGGCCGCTTTGCCGCATGATCCGCTGCACCCGTTTGTGGTTGATGCCCCAGCCCTGGCGGCGCAGTTGCGCGGTTACCCGCCGGTAGCCGTAGCCCGGGAAGTCGAGCAGGAGACGCTCGATCTCCTCGCGCAACAGGCTGTCGCCCAGCTCGCGGCCGGCCAACTCGCCACCCTGATAGTAGTAGCTGCCGCGGCTCACCCCGAGCAGCCAGCAGCACCGCTCGACGGCCAGTTCGGGATGGGCGGTCACCGCGTCGCGGATCCACTCGCACCGCTCCGCGGGCGGGAGCCCCCCTTTTCCACGGCTCGCCGCAGCAGGTCCAACTCCAGCGCGGCGTGGCCCAGCGCGGCCTCCAAGGAGGCAATCCGGGCCTCGGCGGCACGCAGGCTGCGTTCGGCCTGGTGTTCGCCGGCCTGGTCACCGTCGGCGAAGGCGTCCTCGCCCTGCACCGCGTAGACTTCCCGCCAGCGCTCGACCACGCTGCGGCACAGGCCGTGCTCGCGGACGACGTGCACGATGCGGGTTTCGCCGCGCGCGATCCGCCGGCAAATGTCGAGCTTGAACTCACGGCTGAACGTCCGACGCAGCTTGGCAGACATGCCAGCATCCTTCGTGGCGGCCCGGCGCCGTCCTGCGCCGACCGCCTGTCAACGGCCGCTGGTGAGGAACCCAAGGTGTACAGCGGTAGGGGGTCAGCCCATGTGGGCGCCGATGCCTGCAATGCTCTTGCCGCCCCCGCTCAGCGCGCGCCGGCGGCGCGGAGGCGGGTGGCGATGGGGGCGTGGCCGTTGGTCTCGGCCCAGACCAGGGGGCGGGCCCAGGCGGCGGCCGCGGCGGTGGGGTCGGCGCCGCGGGCCAGAAGCAGTTCGGCGGCGGCCAACTGGCCCTCGCGGGCGGCCCAGCCGAGGGGGGTCGAGGCGTACTCGTCATCGGTCGCGGTGAGGTCGGCGCCGTGGTCGAGGAAGACGGTCAACTGCGGCAGGTTGCCCTGTCCGGCCAGGCGGTGCGCCGCGGTGACGCCCAGCCAGCCCGCGCGGCTGGGGTCCAGGCCGGCGGCCAGCAGCTCGGTGGTGGCCTCGACGGTGGGGCCCCAGAACGCCTCGCTGTGCTGCCAGATGTCGGGTCGGCAACGCGGGAACTGCTCCCAGAGCGCCCGCTCGCCAGTCTCGGCAGCGGCCAGGAAGGTCATCACGTCGCGCCCAACGGCCGGCTGCTCGGCGATCCGCGCGGCCAACTCAGGCGCCAGCCGGCGGTCGATCAGGTACCACTCCGGCCACTGCGCGCCCTGCGTCAGGAGCCACTCGACCAGCTCGTGGTGCCCGAAGTGCGCCGCCATCGAGACCACGTTCCCCGACGACTCGACGTCTTGGTTGGGGTCGGCGCCGTGCGCCAGGAGCAGCTCACAGATCGCCCGGCGGCCCTTGCCGGCGGCCGCGTTGAGCGCACCGCCGCGCGGCGCGATGCCGGGCTCGGGCCGGTTCGGATCGGCGCCGTGAGCCAGCAGCAGCTCGACCAGTGCGCGATGCCCGGCCTCGGCAGCGACGCGTAGCGGGTAGCCGGAGTAGTAGGTGACGTAGGCCGGCAGCGCCCGGGCCTGGCTCGGATCAGCGCGCAGCAGTTCCTCGGCGTGCTCGACGTCGCCGAGGTGCGCCGCGACGACCAGGTCGTACTCCGCCCCGCGGGCCAGCAGGTAGCCCACCACGGCGTGCCAGGAGGCCATCGCCTGGCCGCGCTCGCGGTACCAGGTGCGGTAGTGGTAGTCGCCAAAGGCGACCTCGATCGGCCGCGCGCCGTCGGGCCGCCGCGCGTCGATCGGCGCGCCGCGCTGCAAGAGTAGGTCGATCAGCCGCAGGTTGCGCGTCAACGCGGCCCAGTGCAGCGGGGAGTTGCCGTTGGCGTCGGCGGCGGTGACCAGACTGGGATCGGCCGCCAGCAGCGCCGTCACCGCGGCCAGGTCGCGCTCGCGGATGGCGGCGGCGATGGTCTCGCCCGCGGGCCGCACACCGAACCGCTCGCGCAGGTACGTCGCCAGCAGCTCCTGCACCGCGGCGTAGCGCGGGTCGTAGGCCGCCCGCTGCGGCGTGCGCGGCAGGCTGAACCCGGCGCTGGTGACATCGAGCCCCTGCTCCAGCAGCCAGGCGACCATCTCGACATGGCCGCGTTGAATCGCCAAGGTGACCGGCTGGCGGTACCCCTCTTGGCACGTCAGCAACTCGGGATGCGCCGCCAGCAGGCGTTGCAGCGCCGGCAGGTCACCGTCCCAGGCAGTCTGCAGCACCGTCCAGACCAGGTTCCCCGGCCCGCCGTTCCAGATCCGCCAGGCGTCGGTCCGCATCCAATCGGGTTGCCGCATGGAGCCCTCCGCGGGCACTGTGCGGCCACCGCCGCGAGTCCGGCGGACCGTGGTTGACACGGCGCTGAACGGCGGCTACATGCTGTCAAGGCCTGCTCCACCGGGTCAGCCGGTGGGGCGCTCGAAGGGGATTGCGATGACTCGTTGGCTGTTCGTGGGATTCCTGGCAGGCTGCCTGACGACGGGTACGCCACCAGCACGGGCCGCTGGTGAGAAGAGCCCGGCGGTGGCTGGGGTGCTGGGCCTGGTGCCGGGCTTCGGGGCTGGCTACTGGTACGCCGGCAACCAGCGCAAAGGCACGGCCTTCGCGATCACCGACGCGGCGCTGACCATCGGCCTGGTGGCTGGCATGGACGGCACCTTCGACAACCTCTTCGAACCGGAGAGCGACTCCTGGGCGACGGTCGCGGCGGTCTGCTTCTACGCCCGGCTGGGCTCGGCGCTCTACCAGTGCATCGACGGCGCGACCGAGACGTCGCGCGCCAACCGGCGCGGCACGGCGGGCTGGACCGGCGCCAGCCGGCCCACCTTCGGCTGGCAACTGGGCAGCGAGCTGTTCGCACAGTCACCGCAATGGACGGTCGACCCTCGCACCTGGGACAGCCGCGACGGCCGCGAGCTGGCCGCTGCCTGGAGCCGGGCGCAGGCCGCCGCGCCGGTCTGGCAGTTGTCGGCCACACTGCCCGATGCCGGGCTGGCGCTGAGCTTCAACGGGCGGTTCTGAGGCGGGTGGGCCGGGGGGCTCCGAGTCGGGCCCTGGCGTCTCTCCAGGCCATCGACTTCCTCCGGCAAGCTGCACCGGGGCAGTGGCCCAACGGGCATCCTGGCCTGGCTGGCACCAACGCGGGGCACCCACCGGCGCTACAATATGGTGAGACTGCCTGGGGAGAGGCCGGTGTCTGACCAGACCACCATTGTACTCGACGCCGCGCTGGCCCTGCCGCCCGCGGAGCGCGCCGTGCTGGCGGATGCGCTCTACGCCAGTCTGGCCACTGCCGAGGACTCGTTCCTCGACTCGGCCTGGGCCGCCGAAGCCGCGGATCGGCTGGCAGCCTACGACCGCGGCGAGCTGCGAGCCGCGCCAGCCGCCGCGGCTCTGGCGCGCCTGCGCGAGCGTGCCGCCCCTTGACAGTCGAACTGCTGGCAGTCGCCGAGGCGGAACTGGCCGGCGCGATGGCCTGGTACGACGACCAGCAGGCCGGACTCGGAGCCGTCCTGGCCCTTACCGGTAGCACCCGACGACCGCCCGCTCGTCCTGGAACCAGCACCAGCCGCCCTGGACCCCGAACTCCAGCAGTTGCGGCGGTTCGGCGGCGAGCGTCGAAAGGCTGAGCACGGTCGGCCACAGGTACGCCACCAGACTCTCCAACAGCTTGGCTGACAGTCTGACGCCGCCACCGCCAGGCAGCCCCGCCAACCACGCTTACGGGCCGGCCGCCGGAAGGCCGTGTGGTCGTCACGTCGGAATCCCGCCGCCCCGCTCCCGGCGCAGCCGGAGCAGCCGCGCCACCGGGAACACCGTCAGCGCCAGCAAGACCCAGGCCAGCCGGTCGCTGCGCGCCAGGATTGCGGTGCGTGGCGATTGGCTGCCGATGATCGCTGGCCGGGCCTGGCCGGGTCGTAGCGTTGCCCGACCGGTGTCACCGCTCGGGGGCGTCAGGGCGCGACGAAGCCTGGCTGCCGCGCCGGCCATTCGAAGGTCTGGTCCATCGTCGCGCACTCCGCCGTCAACCGCCGATCCTGAGCGCTGCGCGGGCTAGCAGAGTTCCCGAGCAGCGGGTGCCCGCCGGCGGGGGCGGGGGCGGCGGGGGGTGTGCTATGCTGGTGACGCAGTCCTGGTGCGAGGGAACCCGATGCTGACGAGTCTGCGCGTCCAGAACTTCAAAGCCTGGGAAGACCTCCGGCCGGGCCGCCTGGCGCCGATCACGGGCTTCTTTGGGGCGAACAGCGCCGGCAAGACGAGCCTGCTGCAGTTTCTGCTGTTGCTGAAGCAGACCGCCGAATCGGCCGACCGCTCCGAAGTGCTGCACTTTGGGACCGACCGCGATGCCGTGCGGCTAGGGTCGCTGCGGGAGTTGCTGCATCGCCATGAGCTGACCCGCCAACTCCAGTTCGAGCTCGCCTGGCAACAGCCCGAGCCGCTGCGTCTGACCGACCCGCAGCACCCCTCGGAGCGGCTGGCCGACAGCGACCAGTTGATATTCCAGGCGGCGATCGCCGCCTTGCCGAGCGGAGCGCCGGCGGTTGAGCGGTTCCGCTACGGCGTCGGGCCCTTCGCCGTCGGGATGCTTCGCCAGCAGGCCAGTCCGGACTCGCCGCAGTACGACCTGGAGGTGTCGCCGGCCCTCTCGCAGCCCCGTCGTCGGCCGGGCCGACCAACGCATCTCCCAGCGCCGAACCGCTTCTATGGGTTCCCGGACCAGGTGCTGGCGTCTTACCAGAACGTCGCCTTCCTGGCCGACCTGGAGCTGGCCCTCCAGGCACTGCTCCAGCGCATTCACTACCTCGGCCCGCTGCGCGAGCAGCCGCAGCGCGAGTACCGCTGGAGCGGGTCGACGCCGCGCGACGTCGGGCCTCGCGGCGAGCGCGCCATCGAGGCGCTGCTCTCAGCGCAGGAGCGGGGACTGCAGGTGCAGCCCGGCCGGCGCAGACACTACGTCCCCCTGCTGCACTACGTGGCCAGGAAGCTTGTCGAGCTGCAGGTCGTCGCGACCTGTGAGGTGACGCCGATCGCGCCTGGCAGTGATCTTTACCGGGTCTGGGTGCAGGTCACCAGGCACTCGCCGCGGGTGCTGCTGACTGACGTGGGCTTCGGGGTCTCGCAGGTGCTGCCGGTCGTGACCTTGCTGTACTACGCGCCGGTCGGGTCGATCATCTTGCTCGAGCAGCCGGAGATCCACCTGCACCCGCGGGTGCAGGCGGGACTGGCCGACATCCTGATCGACGCCGTCCAGGCCCGCGGCGTGCAGGTCATCGTCGAGAGCCACAGCGAGCACCTGCTGCGTCGGCTGCAGCGCCGCCTCGCCGAGGAGCACCGCGGGCTGCGGCCGGCCGACTGTGCGCTCTACTTCTGTCGTCACCAGCGCACCGCTGCCGAGCTGGTGCCGTTGCAGATCGACCGCTACGGCAGCATCACGAACTGGCCAGACGGCTTCTTCGGCGACGACTTCGGGGAGGTCCTGGCGATGCAGCAGGCGATCACCAGGCGTCAGATGGCGGCGGCCGAGTGAGCGCCGTGGTGGTTGACACCAATGTCGCCGTGGTGGCAAACGGCGCCCACGCGGGCGCCGCCGCGGAGTGTCGGTTGGCCTGCCTGGACGCGCTGATTGCCAGCCCGGCACAAGTGGTTGTCGTCGACAGCCAGGGCCTGATCTTTCGGGAGTACTTTCGCCACGTCAGCCGCGGCGGGCGACCGGGCGCTGGCGACTACTTCGCGAAGTGGCTCTGGGACCGCCAGGCTGACCCGCGGCACTGCCGCCAGGTCGCCATCCACGCCGATGGCGAGAGCTTCGTGGAGTTTCCAGACGACGCCGCCCTGGCCACCTTCGACCCGAGCGACCGCAAGTTCGTCGCCGTCGCCCTGGCCAGCGGCTTGCAGCCCGAGGTACTCAACGCGGTCGACCGCGATTGGTGGGAGCACCGCGCCGCCCTCAAGGAGGCCGGAGTCCGGGTGCGCTTCGTCTGTGGGCCGCCCGCCGCTCGGTGAGCCGTACGCCCCCTACAGCACCTCGCCGCCTTGGGCCACGTTCTCCTTCGTAAAGACCTTCGTGCCAAGGGTGATGCGCTTCTCGACGGTCTCACCAGCGAGGATCTTGAGGGCCGTGGCGATCGCCTCGGCGCCGCCGGTGGGGTACAGGAAGGTGGCGTCGAGGAGGCCGTCCTGGACGTACTTAACGCCCTCGTGCGGCAGGCCGTCGATGCCGATGAACTTGATCGCCTTTTCACGCTTGGCGGCCTGGGCGGCGAGGTAGGCGCCGTGGGCCGAGGGGTCGTTGTGGCCGTAAACGGCGTCGATTTCGGGGAAGCGGGTCAGCGCCGACTGCATCTCTTTGCGGGCGTTCGGCTCCAGCCACTTGCAGTCGGCGTCGAAGACGACCTCGATCTGGCTGCCCTTGATCCCCTCCATGAAGCCGTTGTGGCGGTCCTGGCCGGGGACGCTGGTCTGCAGGCCCTGCAGCTCGACGATCTTGCCCTTGCCGGCCAGGATCTTCTTCAGATGCTCCCCCGCGGCGCGGCCGATCTTGACGTTGTCGGCGCCGATGAAGCAAGTGTAGTTGCCGCCATCGATGTCGCGGTCGAGGACAATCACCGGGATCCCCTTGGCCATCGCCTCGGCGACCGGCTGGGCCAGCGGCTTCGCCTCTTTCGGGCTGATCACCAACAGGTCGATGCCGCGGCTGATGAACTCGCGAACCTGCGCCTGCTGCTTCGTGACGTCGTTCTGGGCGTCGTTGAAGACCACCTCAAGCTGCGCGGCGTGCTCCTTGGCGGCGGTGTCGAGGTCTTTGTCCATCTGCACCCGCCAGGGCTCACCACGGTTGCACTGCGACATGCCGATCACGTACTTGCGACCGGGCTCCAGCCCTTGGGCCGTGGACTTGGCGTCCTGGGCCGCGCCGGCCGGCGGCGGTTCCTGCGCGGCGTCGGCCGCGGTCGGCAGCCCGGGCGGCGGCGCGGCGGCCTGATCGGTGGTCGGTTTGGAGCAGGCGGCCAGCAGCAACGGCAGCAACAGGAACCAGCGGCTTCGCATCGGTGCCTCCTCAGTCATGGCGGCGGTCGGTCTGAATCACCACCGCGACGATGATGATCACGCCCTTCAGCAGCAGTCTGACATGCTCTGGCGCGCCGTTCAAGCTCAGGATCTTGGCGATGTACGTCATGATCAGGGCGCCCAACAGCGTCAGCAGTACGCCGCCGCGGCCACCGGCCAGCGAAGTGCCGCCGATCACCACGGCCGCGATGGCATCCAGTTCGTAGGTCGCCCCGGCCTCGGGGTCGCCCAGGGTCAGTTGCGCGGCATCGCAGATCCCGGCCAGACCGGCACACAGGCCGCACAGCAGGTAGGCCCAGACCTTGGCGCGCGCAGCGCTGATGCCCGACAGGCGGGTGGCCTCTTCGTTGCCGCCGATGGCGTAGAGCGTGCGCCCGAAGCGGGTGCGGCCCAGCAAGACCGCCAGCGCGGCGATGGTCAGCAAGAACAGCAGCGTCATCGGCTGCGGGCCCCAGCCGCCGAGGGCGGTGGTCAGCCAGCGCATGAAGGGCACTTCAGCCGACTGCTGCCAGACGTACCAGTCCTGCGCGCCGGGCGCGACCTTGACGCCCAGACTGAGCCACTTCGCGGCGCCGCGCGCGGCGACCATCATCGCCAGGGTCGCCACGAACGGCTGCAGCCGCAGCCTGGCGATCACCAGCCCGTTGAGCAGCCCGCAGCCGGCGCCGACCAGCAGGGCCACCAGGACGGCGGTCAGCGGGCTGGCGCCGTAACCGTAGATCGCCAGGGCGAAGGCGGTGGCGCTGAGGCCGAGCACCGAGCCGACGGCCAAGTCGATGCCGCCGGTCAGAATCACGAGGGTCATGCCGGCCGCCAGGATGCCGGTCTCGGCGATCTCGAAGAAGACGGTGCGCTGGTTCTCGACGGTCAGAAAGAGCCGCTGGCCGGTCTTGAGGTGCGTCGGCGAGAACAGGCAGCCCAGCCCGAAGACCAGCGCCAGGGCCAGCAGGCCGCGGTACGGGGCAAGCTTCTGACGCCAGTCGCGCGACGAGTTCGGCGGCACGAGGTGATCCCGCGGCGGGGCTTGGCCGCCGGGCTCACGATTCCTTTGCCGGCGGCCTCAGCTCTGGACCAGGATCGCCGGCTTGCCGACCCGCCCGGCGGCGAAGTCGGCGTAAGCCTCGCCGATCCGCGCCAGCGGATAGCGGTGAGTCACCAGCTTGCCGACGGCCAGGCCGCGGCGGTAGAGGTCGAGCATCTCGGGGAACTCGCGGAAGTGGAAGAACCAACTGCCGAAGACCGTGATGTCGCGCCGGATCAGGTCGTTGCCGACATTCAGGGTGACGTCGCGGTTCTCGCCGCAGCAGGCCACGGTGCCGGCCTTGCCGACCAGCTTCAGCGCCAGGGCGAAACCCGCCGGGACGCCGGTCGCCTCGACCACGCCCTCGGCCAACCGCCCGGCGGTCAGCTCCTGGATCGCCTCCAGGGGATCGACGGCGCTGGCGTCGACGGTCTCGGCGGCGCCGACTTCGCGGGCCATCGCCAGGCGGTCGGCGACGCGGTCGATGGCGATCACGCGGGCGCCGCGGAAGGACTGCACCAGGATGTTGCCCAGCCCGATCGGCCCGCAGCCGACCACCACCACCGTGTCGCCGCCGCGGCAGCGCAGGCGCTGGCTGGTGTGGTAGGGCACGCCCAGCCCATCGCCGGCCAGCAGCGCGCCGACCTCGAAGTCGACGTCGTCGGGTAAGGGCAGCAGCACATGGTCGGGACAGGCCATCAACCCGGCGTGCGCCCCGGGGCAACCGCGGAAGCTGCTGCAGAAGGTGTAGATTCCGCGAGCGCACCACTCGCACTGGCCACAGCCCCAGACGGCATGGATGCCGACCCGGTCGCCCATGCGCCAGCGCCGGCTGCCGCTGGCGTCGACGACCACGCCGGCTGGCTCGTGTCCGCCGTTAGTGGCCTGCGCTTTGTCGCCACGGTAGCCGTGCATCTCGCTGCCGCAGAGCAGGGAGACCTCCAGGCGCACCAGCACCTGACCCGCGGCCGGGACCGGGTCCGGCACTTCGATCACCTGCACCCGCTCGCCCCCCAGCACTTGCGCTGCCAACATCACCAGCTCTCCCGTCGTCCCGACCTTCGCCCGACGCGGCCCGGCTCCTGCCAGCCAGGTGGCCGGACTCGGCTTGTTACACGCCGCATACAGATCCGTGGCTGACCAGAATCGGGCGGCGCTTCAAGATGATGGGACGAGATTGACCGGCGCCGGCGCGGCCGCTGCTGGAAAGGTGATTCGCATGGCTCACGTTCTGCCCGAACTGCCGTACGCCCACAACGCGTTGGAGCCTCACATCGACACCAAGACGATGGAGATCCACCACGGCAAGCACCACAACACGTACATCACGAACCTCAACGCTGCGCTCGAAGCCCACGCCGACCTGGCCGGCAAGTCGGTCGAGGCGCTGATCGCCGACCTCAGCGCGGTGCCTGAGGCGATCCGCACGGCCGTCCGCAACAACGGCGGCGGGCATGCCAACCACAGCCTCTTCTGGCAGCTCCTGGCCCCCAACGCCGGTGGCGCGCCGAGCGGGGCCATCGCCGCGGCGATCGACGCCAAGTTCGGCAGCTTCGACGCCTTCAAGGCCGAGTTCGCGAAGGCCGCGACGACTCGCTTCGGCAGCGGCTGGGCCTGGCTGGTGCTGAGCGGTGGCGAGCTGAAGGTCTACAGCACCGCCAACCAGGACAGCCCGCTGATGGACGGCGATGCCCCGCTGCTGGGCCTCGATGTCTGGGAGCACGCTTACTACTTGAACTACCAGAACCGCCGCCCCGACTACATCGCGGCCTTCTGGAACGTCGTCAACTGGGCCAAGGTGAACGAGCTGTACGCCGCCGCCAAGGGCTAGTAGCGAGGTCCCTGCCGCGCCGGTCGTTCCCCTGCGGAGCGGCCGGCGCGTTGCGTTGGGGAGGTCGCGGAGCGCCATGCCGAAGCGTCTCGGAAGCAACGCCCGGCTGCTGCTGGCGGCCCTGCACCGCGAGCTGGTGCTGCTGACCGACCTCGACGACCCGCCCGATCGGTGGCCACCGCTGGCCAGCCTGCGGGCCCTGGAACGCCGGGGCCTGGTGCGCTGCGAGCCGTTCCACGGCAGCACCGTGCGCTGGCTGCTGACCCCCGCCGGCGAAGCCGTCGCCAGCAGCCTGGCCTGACTCGTCGAACCCCCGCCGCTGCTGGGCGTCGAAGTACGTGGAGGCGGTTGATGGCCGACGAACCGCTCTGGCCGGAGTTCGCCGCGGCCGCGCTGGCCCAGGTGCGGCCGCCCGCCACGCCGTTTGACCCGCAGCGCTACGAGCTGCGCTACCGGCTCTGGCCGACCAAGGCCCGCAACGCACAGCAGGCCGCCCGGCGGGCCAGCGCGGGCTACCTGCTGCTACGCCGCGAGCCGCTGGCCGACGGCGCCCGCCTGCAGGTGCGTCAGGCCGCCGTGCAGTTCAGTCGCGAAACGTGCCATGTCGCGGCCAGCCTCGAACTGGCCAACGACGCGCTGGCCACGCCGCGGCGCTGGGAAGTCGAGTCCTGGATGACCGCCGCCGACGGCCGCGAGACGCCGCTGACGCGGGCCAGCGAGAGCGGCGAGCTGACCGCCGACGCCTGGATCCGGCGCGCTGCCGGCGAGCGGCGACAGCCGCGAGCGGCCCAGGTCACCTGCGGCTGGAGCCTCTTCGACGCGCTGCCGCGGCTGACTGCCGCCGAGCTGCGCTTCGATCTGCTCGATGAGCTGGCGCTGCTGAAGCCGGGCCACCGCCTTTCGCCGCGGGGCGCTGCCACTTTCAAGCTGGCCAGCGGGCCCGGCGCGCTGACCTGGTGGGAGCAGCTCGGCCCGGGCCTGCTGCCCTACTCCTGGTGGCGCGCCGCCGAGGGACCCGTGCTGGCGGCGTTCAGCCTGGCGCGCGGCTTCTTGCTCGACCCGCGGGCGGGCGAGGGGGTGACCTGGTGAAGCGACGGACCTTCCTGGCGACCACCGCGGCGGCCTCCTGCCTGCGCCGCAGCACGGCCCAGCCGCAGGTGCGGCGGCCCAACCTGCTGTTCATCCACGCCGACCAGCTCCACGTCGACGCCATCGCGGCGCATGGCGATCGCCTCGTGCGGACGCCCAACCTCGACCGCCTGGTCGCCGCTGGGACCAGCTTCCAGCGCTCCTACTCGGCCAACCCGGTCTGCTGCCCGGCCCGCAGCGCCTGGTACACCGGGCGCTGCTCCAGCGAGACCGGCGTGGTGCAGAACGGCCTGCCGCTGCGCCGCGACGTGCCTGATCTGGGCCAATGGCTCGGCGCCCGCGGCTACCGCGGCTACTACGCCGGCAAGTGGCACCTCCCGGCGCGGCCCCTGAAGGACAGCTTCACGGTGCTGCAGGAGGGCACCGGGCTCGGCGAGCAGTGCGACCCGGCCACCTCGCGCTGCGCCGCGGCCTTCCTGCGCAGTTACCGCGAGCCGGAGCCCTGGTTCCTGAACCTCGGCTTCGTGCAGCCGCACGACATCTGCCACTGGAACAGCAGCCACGCCGAACCGGTGCCGCTGCCCTACCCCAGCCTGGCCGGCGAGCTGCCGCCGCTGCCGGCCAACTTCGAGTACGACCGGCGCGAGCCCGAGACCTTCATCCGCTCGAAGCGCCGCCGGTCGCACAGTCTGCTGTGGCAGGAGCCGCACTGGCGCTACTACCTTTGGAGCTACCGTCGCCAGGTCGAGATGGTCGACGCCGAGCTTGGCCGGGTGCTCGACGCGGTGGAGGACCACGGCGACGCCGCGAACACGGTGATTGTCTTCTCCGCCGACCACGGCGAGGGCCTGGCGCACCACCAGACCATTCTGAAGAGCTTCCTCTACGACGAAGCGGTGCGCGTGCCGCTGGTGGTCTGCTGGCCCGACGAGCTGCCCGCCGGGGTCCAGGATCGGGAGCATCTGGTCAGTGGCCTGGACCTGGTACCGACCTTCTGCGCCCTGGCCGGCGTGCCTGCCCCACCGAACGCCCGGGGCCGCAACCTGCTGCCGCTGCTGCGCGGTCAGGCCCGCGAGTGGCGCGAGTTCGTGGTCAGTGAGTCGGCGGTCACCGGGCGGATGGTGCGGACGCCCGAGTACAAGCTGATCCAGTACGAGGGCGACGCCACGGCGCAGCTCTTCGACCTGCGCAGCGACCCGGGCGAGACCCGCAACCTGGCGGCCGAGGCGGCCCAGGCCAGCGTCCTGCGCGATCTGCGCGGCCGGCTGGCCGAGTGGACCGGGACGCTGGAGATCGCCCCGGTGGGGGAGCGGGTCCGCCGCCGCGACGATCCGGACGCGGCCGACGAGTAGCGGCCGCCGCGCTCAGCCGGCCCCGCCCTCACCGCTCAGCTCGTCCGCCAGTTCGTCAACCACCAGCCCCTCGTGGCGCAGCGGCTCGAGCGCGCCCCAGAGCTCGGCCATGGCGTGCCCGACGCCCAGTAGCATCGCCGCGATGCCGGCTGCGAAGGCCGCGAAAGCGGCCGGGCGCAGCGCGGTGGCGAGCTTGCCGCCGGCCAGCAGCAGGCTGCACACCAGCAACGCGCAGACGGCCGACAGCAGGCACAGCAGCGCCCGCTGCAGGAGCCGCGCCCGGCGGGTCACCGCGAGCAGTTGCTCGTCGAGATTGGCGAGCACCTTCTGGTGTCGCAGCCGGACCTCCGGCGGCCCGTCGGCCGGGTGCCGCGCCAGAGCCACCAGCGTGTCGATGCGTTCCCGCTCGAAGCCCCGCAAGCGGTTGACGACGGCCGCCAGGCGGTTGTAGAGCGCCAGGCAGAGCAGCCCACAGGCTGACACGACGACCACCGGCACGACCGCCGCGGCCACCACCTCGGACCAGTTGAGGTCACCCATCGCGATTCTCTACCTGGAGGTCCATGATAATCCCAGCGCGGCTCGGGCGGCACGCCCCGGTGACTTGGCAACGCTTGCCAGGAGCCGGATAGTTGCTATTGTAGGGGTTGGCGTCACGCTTGCTGGGGACGGCAAAAAGGCGGCGGTATGGCGGATCAGGTGATGGGCCAGGGCGACGATCTGGAACTCCTGGAGACACGTGACTGGGTCGACGCCCTGCACGACGTGCTGTTGAGCAGCGGCCCGGAGCGGGTCACGCGGCTGCTGGAGGCGCTGCAGATCCACGCCCAGAACCACGGCGCGGTGCTGCCGGTGACCAGCCAGACGCCGTACGTCAACACGATTCCCGCCGAACGGCAGCCGGCCTATCCCGGCAACCGCGAGATCGAGCGGCGGATCAAGAGCATCGTCCGCTGGAATGCGATGGCGATGGTGGTCCGCGCCAACCGCGCCGAGACCGGCATCGGCGGCCATATCTCGACCTACGCCTCGGCGGCGACGCTGTACGAGGTTGGCTTCAACCACTTCTTCCGCGGCCCCGACCACCCCTGCGGCGGCGACCTGATCTACTTCCAGGGCCACGCCACCCCCGGGATCTACGCCCGCGCCTTTCTGGAAGGTCGCCTGAACCGCGACCAGGTGCTCAACTTCCGGCGCGAACTGCAGCCCGGCGGCGGGCTGTCGAGTTATCCGCACCCCTGGCTGATGCCGAAGTTCTGGCAGTTCCCGACGGTCAGCATGGGCCTCGGGCCGATCATGAGCATCTACCAGGCGCGCTACATGCGCTACCTGCAGGACCGCGGGCTGATCGACCGCAGCGACGCCAAGGTCTGGGCCTTCCTGGGCGACGGTGAGACCGACGAGCCGGAGTCGCTGGGCGCGATCACCCTGGCCAGCCGTGAAGGGCTCGACAACCTGGTCTGGGTGATCAACTGCAACCTGCAGCGCCTCGACGGCCCGGTCCGCGGCAACGGCAACATCGTGCAGGAGCTCGAAGCCATCTTGCGCGGTGCGGGCTGGAACGTGATCAAGGTGCTCTGGGGCACCGACTGGGATCCGCTGCTGGCCGCCGACAGCGACGGCCTGCTGGCCAAGCGCTTCGGCGAAATCGTCGATGGCGAGTACCAGAAGTACCGCGTCGAGGGCGGCGCGTACATCCGGGAGCGCTTCTTCGGCGTCGACCCGCGGCTGCTGAAGCTGGTCGAGCACCTCAGCGACAAGGAGCTCTGGCGGCTGCGCCTGGGCGGCCACGACGCCGACAAGGTCTACGCTGCCTACCACGCGGCGACCCACCACGTCGGTGCGCCGACGGTGATTCTGGCGCAGACCATCAAGGGCTACGGCCTCGGCGAAGCGGGTGAGGGGAAGAACATCACCCACCAGCAGAAGAAGCTCAACGAGGACGAGCTGCTGCACTTCCGCGACCGCTTCCAGATCCCCATCTCCGACGCCGACGTCGGCGACCTGCCGCTCTATGTGCCACCGGCCGGCAGCATCGAGCTGGAATACCTCCGGGATCGCCGCCGTGCGCTGGGCGGCGCCGTGCCCCAACGGCGGCCCGTGGCGGTCAACCTCCAACCGGGCGACGCCACGCTCTACGACGAGTTCGCCGGCGGCACCGGCGACCGCGACGCGTCGACCACGATGGTCTTCGTGCGGCTGCTGACGAAGTTGCTCAAAGACCCCCAGGTCGGCCAGCACGTCGTGCCCATCGTGCCCGACGAGGCGCGCACCTTCGGGATGGAGTCCCTGTTCCGCCAGGTCGGCATCTACGCCAGCGGCGGCCAGCTCTACGAGCCGGTCGACCGCGAGAGCCTGATGTACTACAAGGAAGCCCAGAACGGCCAAATCCTGGAAGAGGGGATCACCGAAGCCGGGGCCATGAGCAGCTTCATCGCCGCCGGCACGGCGCACGCCAACCACCATGTGCCGACCATCCCGTTCTTCATCTACTACTCGATGTTCGGCTTCCAACGCGTCGGCGACCTGATCTGGCTGGCCGGCGACATCCGCTGCCGCGGCTTCCTGCTGGGCGGCACCGCCGGCCGCACCACGCTGGCGGGCGAGGGCCTGCAGCACCAGGACGGCCACAGCCACCTGCTGGCCAGCACGATCCCCAATGTGCAGGCTTACGACCCCGCCTACGCCTATGAGATCGCCGTGATCATCGAGGACGGCATCCGGCGGATGTACCAGCAGGAGGAGGATGTCTTCTACTACCTCACGCTGAGCAACGAAAACTACGCCCATCCGGCGATTCCCAGCGGCGCCCGCGAGGGCATTCTGCGGGGCCTTTATCAGCTCCGGCCGACGCTCGACGGCACGCCGGCGCAGGTCGTGCTGCTCGGCAGCGGGTCGATTCTCAACGAGGTGGTCGCCGCTCAGGAGCGCCTGGCCGCCGAGTTTGGGGTCGCCGCCGAGGTCTGGTCGGCGACCTCCTACAAACGGCTCCGCGAGGACGCCCTGGAGGTCGAGCGCTGGAATCTGCTGCACCCGGCCGAGCCGCCGCGGGTGCCCTACGTGACGCAGTGCCTGGCCGGGCGCGGGCAGGTCGTGGTGGCCGCCTCGGACTACATGAAAGTGCTCAGCGATGGCCTCACCCCGTGGGTGCCGCAACCGCTGCTGAGTCTGGGCACCGACGGTTTCGGCCGCAGTGAGTCGCGGGCCGACCTGCGCGACTTCTTCGAGGTCGACGCCCGCTACGTCGCCGCCGCCGCGTTGTCCGGCCTGGCCCGCACCGGCGGCCTGCCGGCCGAGCGGGCCGCGGCGGGGCTGACCGCCTTAGGCATCGACCCCGAGCGGCCGAACCCCTGGACCCGATAGGAAAGGAGCCGCCGCGATGGCGACCGAGTTCAAGCTGCCGGACCTGGGTGAGGGCGTCAAGGCCGCCGAGGTCTCGAAGGTCTTGGTGAAGCCGGGCGAGGTCGTCGTGGTCGACCAGAATCTGCTCGAGGTCGAGACCGACAAGGCCGCCACCGATGTACCGTCGTCCGTCGCTGGCACGGTTGTCGAAGTGCGCGTCAAGCCGGGCGACAGCGTGCCGGTCGGCGGCGTGCTGCTGCTGATCGACGAAAGCACCGCGGGGGCCGCGTCGGCCAGCGGCAGCGCCGCAGCACCGCCGGTGGCAGCCACCGCCGCGGCGGCGCCGGAGCCGCTGGCGCCGGTCGCCACGCCGGCCGCCCGCCCCGCGCCGGGCGCCGCCGGGGACCCGGTCTTCGCGGCGCCGTCGGTGCGCAAGTTTGCGCGTGAGATTGGCGTCGACATCAAGCAGGTCGTCGGCAGCGGGCCGGGCGGGCGGATCTCCAGCGACGACGTGAAGGCCTTCGCGCGCAGCCACCCAGCCACCGCGGCTGCTGGCGAGCATCGCGCGGCGCCCGCCGGGGAGCTGCCCGACTTCACCCGCTGGGGCGCGGTCGAGCGACAGCGGCTGAGCAACGTGCGGCGCGTCACGGCGCAGGCGATGGCGCGCAGTTGGGCGACCGTACCGCACGTCACGATCTTCGACCGCGCCGACATCACCGACCTCGAAGCACTCCGCAACAAGGTCAAGGGCAAGGCCGAGAAGCTGGGCGCCAAGCTGACCATCACTGCGATGATGCTGAAGCTGGCGGCCGGTGCGCTGAAGGTCCACCCGACGCTCAACGCCAGCCTGGACCTGGCGCACAACGAGGTCGTGCTGAAGCGCTACGTCCACGTCGGCGTCGCGGCCGACACCGACCGCGGGCTGGTGGTGCCGGTGGTCCGCGATGTCGATCAGAAGAGCATGCTGCAGATCGCCGTCGAGCTGGGCGAGCTGGCCGCCAAGGCGCGCGCCGGCAAGCTGACGCCCGATGAGATGCAAGGCGGGTCGTTCACGGTCACCAACCTCGGCGGCCTCGGCGTCGGTCACTTCACGCCAATCGTCAACTCACCGGAGGTGGCGATCCTGGGGCTGGGTCGGGCGACGCAGGAGCCGGTCTGGGTGGCCGGCGGCTGGCAGCCCCGACTGCTCCTGCCGCTGTCGCTGTCGTTCGACCACCGGCTGGTCGACGGGGCCGACGGGGCGCGCTTCCTGCGGTGGATCGTCGAGGCGATTGAAGAGCCTCTGATGCTGGTCTTGGAAGGGTAGTTCAAGTGGCAGACAGCAAGCGCCTGGTGGTGCTGGGCTCCGGCCCGGGCGGCTATGCCGCGGCCTTCGCCGCGGCCGATCATGGCCTGCAGGTGACGCTCATCAGCGACGATGAGCACCCTGGCGGGGTCTGCCTCTACCGCGGCTGCATCCCCTCGAAGGCGCTGCTGCACGTCGCCAAGCTGCTGCACGAAGCCAAGATGGCCCGCGCCTGGGGGATCGACTTCGGCACCCCGCGAATCGACCTCGACGGGCTGCGGGCCTGGAAGGACAGCGTCGTCGCCAAACTCACCGGGGGCCTCGGTCAACTGGCCAAAGCCCGCCGGGTGACTTACGTGCGCGGCCGCGGCAAGCTGCTCGACGCGCAGCACGTCCAGGTCGAGCTGACGGCTGGCGGCCAAGAGGTGCTGGAGTTCGACGTCGCGATTCTGGCGACCGGCTCGCAGCCGCTGCTGCCGGGCGCCTTTCCGCAGCATCCTCGGGTGATGGACAGCACCGCCGCGCTGACGCTGCCCGACATTCCGGAACGGCTGCTGGTGGTCGGTGGCGGCTACATCGGCCTCGAACTGAGCACCGCCTACGCCGCCCTGGGCAGCCACGTCACGGTGGTCGAGGCGGGCCAAGAGATCGCCCGCGGGGCCGACCGCGATCTGGTCGACGTGCTGGCCAAGCGGCTCTACGCAATCTGCGACGAGATCCTGCTGGACACCAAGGTGCTGGCGATGCAGGCCGACGAGCGTGGCGTCACCGTGCAGTTGGCGGGGCTCGACCTGGCCGAGCCGGAGCGGCGTTTCGACAAGGCGCTGGTGGCGATCGGCCGCCGGCCGAACTCGCAGGGCCTCGGGTTGGAGCAGACCGCCGTCGAACTCGACCCGCAGGGCTTCGTGGTGGTCGACGCGCAGCGCCGCACCGCCGAACCCAGCCTGTACGCCATTGGCGACCTCGCGGGGCAGCCGATGCTGGCCCACAAGGCCCGCTTCGAAGCCCGCGTTGCGGTGGCGGCCATCTTGGGCGAACCGTCCGAGTACGACCCGGCGGCCATCCCGGCGGTGGTCTTCACCGACCCGGAGTTGGCCTGGTGCGGCCTCACCGAAACCGAAGCCGCCACCCGGGGGCGCGACATCAAGGTGACCCGCTTCCCGTGGGCCGCCTCCGGCCGCGCGGCGACCATCGGCCGCGAAGATGGTCTGACCAAGATCATCGTCGACACCCACAACGAACGGGTCCTGGGCGTCGGTATCGCCGGCCCCGGCGCCGGGGAGCTGATCGCCGAGGCGGTCCTGGCAGTCGAAATGGGCGCCCGCGCCGACGACCTGACGATGAGCATCCACGCCCACCCGACGCTCTCGGAGACCGTCATGGAGTCGGCCGAGATGTTCGCCGGCCAGTCAGCGCACTTCCTCCAGCGGCAGCGCTGAGGCCAGTTCGTGGCCGGTACAAGAAGCGGCCCGGGCGGATCCCGCCCGGGCCGAGTGGTTTGGTCCTGCCGTAGTCGAACCTACCCCACCGGTGTGGTGGTCCCAGGGCGGTAGATCGGCGCATTGCCGGCGCTGTAGACGCGCTTGCCCCAGAGGAACTGACTGGCGTTGAGGGTGGTCCCCAGCTTCATCCACTTGACATGCCCGTCGCTGAAGGCGTAGTTGCTGCCGCCGTTGTGGCGGTCGGGCTGCAGGTACTGGATGTGATGCCCGGCAGCGGTCGGAGTGGCGATCGCGCCGAGTGCAGCCGCCTCGCTGAGGGCCTCGCAGGCCGTCCCGGAGACGTGGGTCTCGCCGTCGAACGTCCCGCCGCCGGCCGTGGCGATGCCGTTGACCGGACGATGCGACTTGATGGCGGCGCCCGAGGCCGCCGATGCGCCGTTCCAGCGCGCGACGTCGTCGGTGGCGTCGACGAACAGGATCACCTCAGCCGGGGCCTCGACCATCGCCAGCGGCACGACATTGGCGGGGTCGGCGGTGCGGCGCTTGCGCGGCATCACGATCTCGTTGCCGACGTAGCTCAGCCGCGGGGCCTGGTTGTCGATGTCGGCGTCGGTCTGTGGCACCTGGCCACCGGGCACGCCGTAGCCGCGGTTGTTGGTCGCCGTGCTGTAGTTGGTCGGCCCGGCACCCTTGCTGGGGTCGCTGGGGCAGACGAAGATCTGCACGTTCTTGACGTACGGCGACGCGGTGCCGGTCCAGTGCGCGTAGCCGCCGGCGCTGCTCGTGTTGTTCGGGTAGTAGTAGTGCTGCGGGAACGTCTCGTCGTAGTCGCTGACGTACTGCAGCACCGCCAGCCCGGCCTGCTTCTCGTTGGACAGACAACTGCTCTGCCGGGCCTTCTCACGGGCCTTGGCGAAGACCGGGAACAGAATCGCCGCCAGGATCGCGATGATTGCGATCACCACCAGCAACTCGATCAGCGTGAAACCGCGCGGTCGCCTCAACATCCCAAGCTCCTTGTCGCGTTTCCCAGCCTCTCTCCAGGCCGCACCCTAACGGTCGCTTGTTAACAGTGGTCCGCCATTCAGTCAGAGTTCTGTGGCTTCGGGCTGGGCCCCGGACAGCAACGCGGCGCCGTGCCACACTACAGTAGGTGGCCGCGACTGCGGTTGTAGGAACCCCATGCGCATCGTCGCGATCGACGCCCGGCCCCTGGCCGATCCGGGGAGCGAGGCGTTCTGCTTCACGCTGAACCTGGTCCACTCCCTGGCCTTCGTGGACCAGTCCACCGAGTTTCATCTGTTTCTGGACCGCGAGCCGCCGGCCGACCTGGTGCCGGCGCGCGACAACGTCAAGCTGACCCGGCTGGACGCCCCGAGCCGGCTCTGGAAGGCCTCGGCCCTGCCAGCGGCCGCACGCGCCGTGCGGGCCGACGTGCTGCATGTCCAGGGCCTGCTGCCGGCCAAGCCGGCCATGCCCGTGGTCACCACGCTGCGGCACCTCGACCCGATCCACCATCCCCGGCGCTATCCCGGGGTGGTCGGCTGGTCGTGGCGCAACCTGTTGCCCCGCCAGATCGGCGACGCCGCGGCGGTGCTGGTGCCGTGGCAAGCCGTGCGGGACGATGTCGTCGCCACGCTCGGGCTGCCGGCGCAGCGGATCAGCGTGATCCCCTACGGCGTCGAGCCGTCCTTCCGGCCGCAATGCGAGTCGGTCGTGAAGTACGCCACCGACCGGCTGGCCTTGCCGCCGAAGTACGTCCTCGGACGCCTTGGCAGCGGGGCCGCCGCCGAAGTGCAAGCGGTCTACGCCGCGGCCGGTGAGCTGGGACTGCCGCTGGTGCTGGACCGCGCGGCGGGCACCGACCTGCCAGGCTGCGACGGCACCGACCCGAAGGCCTGGCCAGCACTGCAGAGCGGGGCGGTGGTCACGATTCTGGGCTGCGGCGGCGAGGTCGGGGCGTTGGCCCTGCTCGAGGCGATGGCCTGCGGCTCGCCGGCGGTGGGCCCGAGCTGCCCGATTCTGCGCGAGCTTGCCGGTCAGGCCGCGACCCTCGGCAGCCCGGCTGAGCAGGCCGCCGCCCTGGCCAGACTGGTGGCCGACGGCGACCTCCGCGCAGCCTACCTGCGCGGCAGCCTGGAGCGGGCGCAGCGCCACAGTTGGCCCGACTTCGCGGAGCAGACCCTGGCGGTCTACCGCCGCGTGATCGACGCCGCCAACGGCTGAAACCAGGGACGCCACGCCTGGCGGTCATCGCATTGACCGGGCCGCGGCCCACCGCTATACTGCCATCGACGGGTGCGACTGGCGAGCGAACGTGGAAGCGACCACGAGGGAGCACCCGTGGAACCGGGTCCCCCTGCGGTCGAGCGCCTGGGCCGCCGTTCCCCCGGGCCCAGGAGTCCCTCTATGTCGGCCTTGATGAAGGCGCTGTTCGAGACCGATCCGGCGTCCGCCGCGATCCTGGCGGCCGAGACCCAGCGGCAGCGTGAGACGCTCGTCCTGATTGCCTCCGAGAACTACGCCAGCCCGGCGATTCTGGCGGCGCAGGGCAGCCTGTTCTGCAACAAGTACGCCGAAGGTTACCCCAGCCGGCGATACTACAACGGCTGCCAGCAGGAAGACGCCATCGAGCAACTGGCCATCGACCGCGCCAAGGAGCTGTTTGGCTGCGAGCACGTCAATGCTCAGCCGCATGCTGGCGCGCAGGCCAACACCGCGGTCTACCAGGCGGTCTTGCAGCCGGGCGACACCATCCTCAGCCTGGAGCTGGCCCACGGTGGCCATCTCTCGCACGGCATGAAGCTGAACATCAGCGGACAGCTTTACCAGATCGTGCATTACGGGGTCGACCGCGCCAGCGGCCGGATTGTGATGGACCAGGTGGCCGAGCTGGCCGCCGCGCACCGGCCGAAGCTGATCGTCTTCGGCGCCAGCGCCTACCCGCGCCACTTCGAGGTCGAGCGCTTCCGGGCGATCGCCGACTCCGTCGGCGCGCTGCTGATGGCCGACATGGCCCATGTGATGGGCCTGATCGCCGGCCGGGCGCATCCTGACCCGGTGCCCTTCTGCGACCTTGTCACCTTCACCACCCACAAGACGATGCGTGGCCCGCGGGGCGGCATGATCCTCTGCCGTGAGGCGCTCGCCAAGGACATCGACCGGGCGGTCTTTCCCGGCCAGCAGGGCGGGCCGTTCATGCACAACATCATGGCCAAGGCCGTGATGCTGGCCGAAGCCGCCAGCCCGGCGTTTCGGCAGTACGCCGCCGATGTCGTGACCAACGCCGCGGCGATGGCTGCGACGCTGCAGGCGCGCGGGTACGCGCTCTGTTCGGGCGGCACCGACAACCATCTGCTGCTGGTCGATCTGCGGCCCCAGGAGATCACCGGCCGCGATGCCGCCAACGCGCTCGAAGCGGCCGGCATTTGCGTCAACAAGAACGGCGTGCCGTTCGACGAGCGCAGCCCGATGGTGACCTCCGGCATCCGCCTCGGCAGCCCGGCCATCACCACCCGCGGCTTCAACGTCGACGCCGCCACGCTGGTCGCCAACCTGGTGGCCGACGTGCTCGACAACTTGGACAGCCCCACGGTCCGCGACCGGGTCCGCGGGACCGTCGCCGAGTTGTGCGCGGCGCATCCGCTCTACGACGGTTACCTGCCGGCCTGAGGCCAGTGGCCGCAGCTTCTGGTCGCGCCCACGGCTGGTGCCGTGGGCGCTGCACGTTGGGGCAGCCCGCCGGCGTTCTGCGAGACGCTCTCATTCTCAGGTCACTGATTTCGCCGGCGGTCGAGTCGGCGCCACCGATCTGCGGCAGGATCGGAGGCAGTGAGGTGACCGCCGCCGTGGCGACCCAAGCGCGACAGCACGACCGGCACGATGACGACCTGCGCTGGGAGGCCGGCCTGGCCACAGCCTGCGCGGTGCTGCTGGTCAGCGGGGCCGGGCTGCACCGGCTGCCCGGCTGGTCGGCGCTGGCGCACGGCCTGCAGATCGGCGCGCTGGTCTGCGGCGCGGTGGCGCCGTTGCGGGCGACTGTGCCGACGTTGCTGCGCGGCCGGGTCGAGGTCGAGTTCCTGATGCTGGTCGGCGCGTTCGGCGCCGCGGCGCTGCACGATTTCGCCGAGGGCGCGGTGCTGATGTTCCTGTTCTCGGCCGCCGGCGCGCTGCAGACCTGGACCAGCCGGCGCACCTCCCGCAGCATCGCGGCGTTGCAGCAGCAGGTCGCCACCACCGCGGTGCGGCTGTCAGACGCTGGCGAAGAGGAAGTGCCGGTGGCGCTCCTGGCCGTCGGCGACCACGTCCTGGTCCGGCCCGGCGCGCGGATCCCCGCCGATGGCCGGGTGCTCAGCGGCCGCAGCGAAGTTGACCAGGCGGTGCTCACCGGCGAGAGCCGTCCGGTGGTCAAAGAGCCCGGCGACGAGGTGCTGGCCGCCAGCCTGAACCTCACCAGCGGCGCGCTGACCATCGCGGTCAGCCGGCCGAGTGCCGACAGCACGGTGGCGCGGATGATCCGGCTGGTCCACGAGGCGCAGCAGAACCGCGCCCGGACGCAGGTCTTCACCGACTGGTTTGGCGAGCGCTACACGGTCGGCGTGCTGCTGGCCGCCAGCGCGGCGCTCTGCTGGTTCCGCTTCGGCTGGGGTCACGAGTGGCACGGCGCCATCTACCACGCGATGGCCCTGCTGGTGGTCGCCTCGCCCTGCGCGCTGGTGCTGGCCACGCCGGCGGCGATCCTGGCCGCCATCGCCAACGCCGCACGGTACGGCATTCTGGTGAAGGGCGGCGCCATCTTCGAAGAGACCGCGCGGCTGCGGGCCGTCGTATTCGACAAGACCGGCACGCTCACCACGGGCCGGCCGCACCTGGCCGAGGTGATCCGCCTGAACTGCCGCAGCGCCGACGAGGTGCTGGCCCTGGCCGCCGCCGTCGAGCGCGAGTCGGAGCATCCGGTGGCCCAGGCCGTGGTCGCGGCGGCGCAGGCGCGCGGGCTGCCGCTGCCGGTGGCGGCGGGTTTCGAGGCCTTCACTGGTCGCGGCGTGCGGGCCGACGTCGCCGGTACCGCTGTCTGGGTCGGCAGCCGGCGCTGGTTCACCGAACGTGGCTACGAGGTTCCAGGCTGCCCGCACGGCGCCTGCCCGGCCGCCAGCGACACCGCCGGCTGCGGCGCGCTGGTGGTCGGCACGCCCCAGCCGGTTGGGCTGCTGGACGTCACCGACACCCTCCGACCCGACGCCCCGGCCTCGCTGGCGGCGCTGCGCTCCCGGCGCCTGCACCTCACGATGCTGACTGGAGACGCCGCCGCCGCGGCGCAGTCGATCGCCGCCGAGGCAGGACTGGACGACTACCACGCCGACCTGCTGCCGGCCGACAAGCTCGCCCGCCTGGCCACGCTACAGCAACGCGGCGGCGTGATGATGGTCGGCGACGGTGTCAACGACGCGCCGGCCCTGGCCGCGGCGCAGGTCGGCGTCGCGATGGGCGGGATCGGCAGCGATGTCGCGATGGAGACCGCCGACGTGGTGCTCACCCAGGACGACCTGACACGGCTGCCCTACCTGGTCGACCTGTCGCGCCGCACGGTCCGCGTGGTCCACCAGAACCTGGCGGTGGCCCTCACGGTGATCGCCGTCCTGGCGACCGGGGTGCTGCTGACCGACGGCATCCGCATGCCCTTGGCGGTGGTCGCCCACGAAGGCAGCACGGTGCTGGTGATCCTCAACGGGCTGCGCCTGCTGCGGGGCGGGCCGGCCGCGTAGTAGGGCGGGTTCAGCACCCCGCGTCGGTGGCCGCGAGACCCTCCAGCGCGAGGAGCGCCCGATCACAGGCCGGCGCCTTGGGGCGTACCGTCGCTGGGTTGAGCAGCGCGAGGATCGCTGCGCCGTCACGGATCTTGTGGTAGTCTCCGCCGCCAATCGCGCGCAGAGATTGTAGCACCGCGGGCTTGGCAAGCGTCTCCAGGTCGGTGCGGCGGAGGGCGGAGTGGTCTTGAAAGCGAGCCCGCCAATGCGTTCTGAGCGCGGCCTCGTCGGCGAGCAGCCAGGTCTCCATGCAGACGACCATCTACTGCGCCGCTCCGACCGGCGCACCCCGCGGCCGGCGGAAGCCGTCCTGGCGGCGCAGATGATCCCATGGTGCGGTGACGGGCAGCTCCTCGGCATCAACCAGCAGCACCGCCGGGCTCGCCTGGTGGGCGACGTGGAGCCGGAACCGCCGGTACGCCTCGGCGCGGCCGCCGCAGGGGATCACGCGGATCGGCGGCTGGCCGGGCAACGCTCGATCGAGGAACTGGCGGAAGGCGATGCGCAACTGAGCGCTGGCCTGGCCAGTCGATCCGCCCTCGACGTAGACCGTGATGCTCAATACCGGTTGCCCCCGATCACCCCCATCTGCCAGAGGTCGCCGAGCGTGTACTGGTCGAGCCACTCCCGCAACGCCTCGGCCGTCAGCCGCTTGACCTGCGTGCCGTGGTCGGCACGCTCGCAAACCATCACATGCTCCGGCCGCAGCGCCGCCAGCACGCCAGGCGAGTGGGTCGTGACAATCAACTGCATCTGCTCGGAAGCCTCCACCAGCAGTTCGCCGATCCGGCCGTGCAGATCGGGATGCAGGCCCAGCTCGGGCTCCTCCAAGACCACCAGCGGAGGCGGCGTCGGATGCAGCAGAATCGCCAACAGGCAGAGGTAGCGCAACATGCCGTCGGACAGCCGCAGCGCCGAGACGGCCTTCGAGAGCCCTGCCTCCTGCAGGTAGAGCATCAACTGCCCGTGGATTCCCACCACGCTGTACCGGTCGACCGTCGGGCTGAGCCGCCGCAGCTCGGTGGTGATGCGGTTGGCCAGCCCCGAGTGCAGCTCGAAGTCGCGCAGCAGCAGCGCCAGGTTGGCGCCGTCTGGCTCCAGGTAGTCGGCCTGTCCCGAGGCATCCTGCGCCCGCCGCGCCGGCGCCTCGCGGCCCATCGTCCAGGTGCGGTAGAGGCGGATGGCGCGGAGGTAGTCGGCCAGCAGCGACAGGTGGCGGTGGCGGTAGCGGATCTCCTGGACCGCCAGCACGGACCGGTCAGGCGGCGGCTGTGGCACCGGGGCATCCTCAGTAAACGGGTTCAGGTCGGCTGGGTTTGGCAGGGTCGCGCCACGTCCGCTGCGCAGACTGATCTCTGCCACCGTCAGCAGTTCGGACCGCCGCGTTACCACCCGTTTGCCGTCCTCTGTCGCGATGTACTCCTCATCGCGGAAGCGCGGGCCGTCGATCGAGAGGCCCAACTTCGCCCAGCACTGCCAGGCCGCCTCGCCGCGAGAGTCGCCCCGCCATGCCGGGCTCCACCGGTCACCGGAGCACTCCGCGAATGTGAGATTCAGGCCAAGGCGGACCTCGCGACCAGCTCGCTCGCCCCGCCACAGCCAGGCCTCAACCCCGTCGCCAACCGCCAGTGCCTTCCGGAGGTCGCCCGGGAGCTGCGTCAGGATGTGCACTGCCTCGACGAGGTTAGACTTGCCAGAGTTGTTCGGCCCGATCACGACGTTCAGCGGCCCGAGGCCGATAGGCTCGGACTCGGGACCGAACGAGAGGAAGTTCCGGACCACCAGTTGGGTTGTCAGCAGCCCCATGCCCATCGACGCCATCCCAAAGGGCCCGCTCGGTGGAGCGGGCGGGCCGTCCGGATTGTGGCACAGCCGTGGCGGTCGGCGCAACACCGCCGAGGTCAGACGCCCGGCATCGGCGTGACCTCCCGCGGCAGGTCAGTAGTCACCGCACTCGCGCATCACGTCGACCGCCAGTTGGTAGCTGGCGTAATCGACGTCGGGTGGCACGCTGTGGTCGCTATGGAAGCAGTAGCCGGCCCGGCGCTGGACCATCCCGCGGACCTTGCCCTCCACCTCGACCCGGATCTTGGCGGGGTCGTTGGTGTTCAGGACAGTGACGTCGATGTTGCCCATGAAGCCGATCCGACGACCGCCGGCGGTGATCTGGTCGGCGAAGGCGCGACAGTCGTTGCCGGCCTTCGCTTCCATCGGCTGCAGGCAGTCCCAGCCGGTCTCGAGGATCTGCCCGAAGAGCTGCCGGACATCGCCACAGGAGTGCAAGATCACCGGTAGGTCGTAGCTGTGGAAGAAGTCCACCAGCTCGGTGTGGTACGGCTGAATCACCTCGCGGTAGGTCGCCGGCGAGCAGAACGGGCCGTTGGTGAAGCCCAGGTCCTCGTAGATGAACATCCCGTCGGGCTTGCCAATCGCGGCGAAGATCCAGTCGTAGTGGCGTTTGTAGAAGTCGGTGTAGACGCGACAGAAGTCATGGACCCAGGCAGGCTCCAGCAAGAAGCTCTGCAGCATCACCAGGTCGCCGAGGATACCGCGGAGCAGCTCGAAAACGAAGAGGTTGCCGTAGACGAGGAACTTGTCACCCTCCCGCCCGGCGCGCAGCCGTTCCGGGAGGTTCTGGGTGTCGATCCGCTCCAAGTCGAGCCCCAGCAGCGGCTCGCGGTACTTCGCCGCCCAGATCTCCGGCGTGGTGCAGTCAAAGGCGACATGCTCCGGCGTGCCCGACTTGTGCTTCCAGTAGCGCAACGTGGCGCCGCGGCCGTCGCGGGTCAGGCGGTGGGTGTCGTCTTCTTCGAGCACTTCGCTGGTGCCCCGGAGCGGGGTCGTGTCGAGACTCCAGCCGAGGTTGCGCAGATCGTAGTCGAACACCGCGTCGGGCGAGCGGCCCTCGGGGAAACCCTGCGGGATCCAGGTCTGGCGGAGGGTCTCGGGCCAGAAGTGCTCGAAGATCGCGACGCGGTCGGGGGCTTCACCCGCCAGAATCGCCTGCATCCGTTGGCGCGAGGTCATCGCTAGAGTCCTCTCCGAGGGCGAGCCGCACGTCGAGGCCGGCCGGCCCGAGGGTGACCTGCTGCACGATGATTGCCAGCCCCTTGGTGCGCACCTGCAGGCAGCCGTCGACGAAGCTCGCATGGACGTCGGGCCGGCCGCCGAGGAGCAGCTTGAGGCCGGCGTTGATGGCGTCGGGGTTGAGGGTGATCCGGCTGGGTTCGCTCACGTGGCATTCTCCAGCGCGCCGAACGGCGGCACGGGCGCGGCGCGGTCGACCAGCGTCAGGGCCAGCGCGAGGCCCGCGGCGTCGGCCGTCAGGCCCACCAGGCGAGGCACCAGTGGCGCGTCGCCCGGGCGGCTGCGCAGCCACTCGTTGAGGGTTCGCGGCGAGAGGTTGACGACCCCCAGGCGCCCGCGCTGGGGATCGTCGGCGGCGGTCACCCAGACCATGTCCCAGGGCAGCCCGGCGGCGCTCAGCCTGGTGCCGATCAGCTTCTCGAGGCGCGGCTCCAGCCACTTCGGCCAGAACCGGCTGGCGAGCTTGCCGAGCAGGCCGCCGGTGCCGGCGAGGCGCAGCTCGTTGAAGGGCACCGCCAGCCGCAGGTGGCCGTCGACCGTTTCGAGGTGGGCGGTGGCGACCACCCGCAGCCGCGCCACCGCGGTGGTCAGCCGAAAGACGCCGCCGACGTACTCGATGCGGGGGTCCGACAGGTCGGCCAACAGGCGGTTCAGATCAGCGGCTGCCAGGCGCAAGGTGATCATCGGCCAGCGGGTTCACCGCCCGCCGGCAGGGACCTTCGCGGCGACCTCGAATCGGCGCTCGGAGCACGGCATGGCACGCCCGAACATCCTCTTCATCTTCACCGACCAACAGCGCTGGGACACCATCGGGGCGCTCGGCAACCCGATCATCCGGACTCCCACGCTCGACCGGCTGTGCGCCGAGGGGACCGCCTTCACGAGCTGCTACACCCCCTCGCCGGTCTGCGTCTCGGCGCGCTGCAGTCTGGTCACCGGCCAGCCGCCGCACCGCACCGGCTGCGACGACAACCTGCCGATGCCGGCCGACCTGCCCAGCTTCATGGACTCCCTGTCGGCCGCCGGGTACCAGTGCCACGGGCTCGGCAAGATGCACTTCACGCCGCACCGCGACCGGCTGTGGGGCTTCGAGAGCCGGATCATCAGCGAGGAGGGGTACGGCGAGGGTGACCAGTTCGTCGAGCATCTCAAGGCCAACGGCTACCAGCACGTCTACGACCCGCACGGCGTGCGCAGCGAGATGTACTATGTGCCGCAGCCGTCGCAGCTCCCGGCGCGGCTGCACCACACCGCCTGGTGCGCCGACCGCAGCCTCGAGTTCTTGGACCGCCGCGACCCCAGCCGGCCGTTCTTCCTGTGGACCAGCATCATCAAGCCGCACCCGCCCTTCGAGAACCCGACGCCCTGGAACAAGCTTTACCGCGCCTCGGAGATGCCGCCACCGCGGCGTCCGCCCGGGTACCAGGGGCTGTGGACCTGGCAGAACCGCCACCAGAACCGCTACAAGTGGCGCGACCAGGGGATCGACGAGAACCTGGTGCGCTGCATCCGGGCGGCCTACTACGGCGCGATCTCGTTCATCGACTACCAGGTCGGTCGGATCATCGCACAGTTGGAGGCCGGCGGCGAGCTGGACAACACGCTGATCGCTTTCAGCAGCGACCATGGCGAGCACCTCGGCGACTACGACTGCTTCGGCAAGCGCAGCTTCCTGGACACCGCCGCCCGCGTGCCGCTGCTGCTGCGCTGGCCCGGCCAGTTGGCGGCTGGCGGACGCTGCGACGCGCCAGCGACCTTGCTCGACCTGGCCCCAACCTTCTGCGCCGCGGCCGCGGCGGGTCCGCCAGCGGCCAACTTGCCCGGCGTCGATCTGCGCGACCTGGCGGCCGGCCGCTGCGAGCGCGACATGGTTGTCGGCCAACACCAGCACGCCGGACTGGCGACCTATGCCGCGGTGACCGCCCGGTGGAAGTACTTCCACAGCGTGCCCGACCGCCAGGACTACCTGTTCGACCGGCAGGCCGACCCCCACGAGCTGCACAACCTGGCCTACAGCCCAACCGGCCGCGCGGCCGCGCGGGCGATGCGGCAGCGCCTGACCGGCTACTTCCGCGACGAAGGTTACACCGCACCGCTCGACGGCGAGGGCTGGCGCGAGTTCCCGCCGCCGCGCGAGCTGCACGATCCCGACCAGGAACTGCTGTTCCAGGACTGGGGCGGCTCGGTCGACTTCAGCGCCCTGCCCGCCGGCTACCAGCGACCACCCGCAGTCTGACGACGGTGGTACGCGCCCGGATTGCCTCCAGCAGGCCAGCGCCCCATACTGACATCAGGCGGACGCGCCAGGCGCGCGGCCACGACATGCGGTTTTCGGCACGGTGGGAACACCGCCGGCCTCGAGTTGGTTCAGGTGCCTCCGACGGGCAGCCGCTGGCAAGCGGCCGGGAGATGTGGCAGTGACGAAGCGACTGTTTGGAACCGTAGCGGTGGCGCTAGCGCTGGTTGGCGTGGCGCTCGCGGCGGAGACCTCGGGCCTGCCGAAGGGCAGCGAGGTGCCGACGATTCACATCGACGCCTTCAACGACAACCGCGGCGAGTTCTGCGTGACCTGCGAAGCGGGCCGCAAGCCGGCGGTGGTGGCTTTCGTGAGCAAGGCCGACGACGCCACCAAGAAGCTGATGGCCGCGCTCAACAAGTCGTTTGTCGACAACAAGTCGAAGCGGCTCTACGCCGGGATCATCATCCTCGGCAACGGCGACGCGGCGAAGACGCTGAAGGCCTATGCCCAGAACGCCAAGCTGACCATCCCGACCGCCCACGTGACGGCGGCGACCGATGAGATCAAGCAGTGGAAGCTGAACAGCAAGGTGGCCAGCACCACCTTCCTGATCGACGACCACAAGGTGCAGCGCAACGCCGCCAACCTGCCGGCGGCGCAAGTGGCGGCGGCGGTCAAGGCCATCATGGAGTAGTCGACCGCGCCGAGTCTTCGGAAGCGGGAACGCATAGCCCGGCGGGCGGAGTCCGCCAAGTGGAGGAGAGGAACGTGATCAAGCGACTGTTCGGGGCGGCTGCGGCGGCCCTGCTGGTGGTGGGTGTGGCGTACGCGGTGGAGTCCGGCCTGAGCCAGGGCTCCGAGGTCCCGACCATCCACATCGACGCCTTCAACGACAACCGCGGCCAGTTCTGCGTGACCTGCGAAGCGGGCCGCAAGCCGGCGGTGGTGGCCTTCGTGACGCAGTGCAACGACGAGACCAAGGCGCTGCTCAGCGCGCTCGACAAGGCCTACACCGACAACCGCGAGAAGAAGCTCTTCGCGGGGGTCGTGATCCTTGGCAATGGCGACTGCGCCACGGCGCTCAAGTCGTACGTCGAGACCAACAAGCTGGCCGTGCCGACGGCACACGTCGCCGCGACCACCGATGAGATCAAGAAGTGGAAGCTGAACGACGAAGCCGCCAGCACGACCTTCTTCATCACCGGCCACAAGGTCCAGGCGAATGCCGCCAACCTCGCCGCCGGCAAGGTCGCGGAGCACGTCGGGCAGATCCTCGGCTGATCCAGCCGGTCGTCTGACCTGTTCCCGAGCCCTCCGGCCAGCGGCCGGGGGGCTCGGGCCGTTGGGGCGCCGCCTCAGCGCCGGTAGACCGCGATGTCCGGCAGGATGTAGTTCCAGTCGTGCCGCCGCGATCCCGGCCCGCCGACCACCCAGCCCGGCAGCAGCACGGCCTGGTTGCAGAACTCGGCCACCAGCGTGAACCCGGGCGGCGGTGCGAACCCGCCGCTCTCCGCGAGGTGCGTGCGGTTGACCACCAGCCAGCCCGCCTCTGCGGCCCGCGCCAGGTCGGGCTGCAACGGCCAGCGCCCGCTGGCCTGCGCCGCCATCGTCCGGGCGCCGCCGTTGTTGGGGTGCAGCGGCACCGACCAGAACCACGGCCCACCGTCGATGGCGACCGTCTCGCCGACGGGGATTTGCTGGCGGCACCAGGTCGCCGCCTGGTCGCGCGCGTCCGGACGCGCCAACAGCGCGGCGTAAGCCCGCGCTGCCAGGGCGCTCTCAGCAGCCGCCAGCAGCAGCAGCGCCAGCACCACCCGCTGCCGCCGCGGGGGCGCCACAGCCGCGGGCAGCAGCGCCACGGTGACGCAGAGCGCTGGCAGCAGCGGCAGCCAGTAGCGCAGGAACAGCTCGCGCGTGCCCAGCAGACTGCCGCCGGCGAGCGCCAGCCAAAGCAGCAGCGGCCAGGCTGCCCGCTGGCGCGCCACGGCCGGGACGGCCAGCAGGCTCAGCGCCGTGAACAGCCAGCCGGTCCCAGTCGGCAGGTTCTCTTTGAGGTGGAACCACCAACCGGGACCGACGCCCTGGTAGAGATTGGTCTCCCTGGGGTGGACCAGCAACTCGAAACGGATCTGCCCTGCCGCCAGCGGGTCAATCCACACAAAGGGGGAGGTCGCCACGAAGGTCAGGAGGGTGACCGCACTCGCGGCGAGGGACGGCGCGGCGAGCCGCGCGGCGCGCCAGCCGGTCTGTTGGGACAGCGCCAACAGCAGGGGCAGCAGCACCAGCAGCCCATTGTACTTGGTTCCCGCCGCCAGGCCGGCGGTCACCGCGCCGGCCAGCAACGGCCGCCAGGGCTGTTGGTCGGGCGGCGCTTGCGCCACCACCACCGCCGCCCAGAGGGTCAGGGCGACCCAACAGGCCAGCGCCGCATCGACCGTCGCGAAGTGCGCGTTGACCACCGCCAACGGCAGCACCGCCAAGAGCGCCGCGGCGCCCAGCCCAACCGCCGGACCGCCCAGACGCCGGCCCAACCGCCAGGTCGCGACGACCGCCAGCAGGCTCAGCGCCACGGTCAGCAGCCGGGCCGTGAGGTAGGCCGAGCCGAGGCTCCCGCCCGCCGCACCCGTCAGCGCCAAGACCAGGGCGGTGAGGTAGATCTGCGCCGACGGGTAGTTGAAGAAGTGCGGGTTGGCGTCGCCGGTCAGCACAATGCGCAGCGCCGTCTCGACGACCTGCCACTCGTCCGGGTGGTAGCTGTAACGATGCAGCTCCCCCGGCAGGGCCCAGTCGATGCCCAGCAGCCGCCCCACGGCGGCCAGCGCCAGCACCACCAGCGCGCCCTGCAGCTCGCGACGCGGGCTCACACCGTCGCCTCCGTCCCCGCCTCGGCGGCCTGCTGCTGCAACGCGGCGGTCAACTGCCCGACCGCCGCCGCCCAGCGCTGCGCCGCGTCGACGGCAAACGGCAGCGGGGCGTGCCAGGCCGCCAACTCGGACAGCGGTTGCTGCGGCGTCGCCAGCAGGCCCAGCAGCCCGTTGACTCCGCTGGCGACGGCGGTCCGCGGACCATAGGCCGACGCCGCCCGCGCCAGTTCGGCCGCTCCGCCGCTGAGCAACCAGGGCGCCGCCACCAGACAGCCGTCGCCGATGCCGACGCCGGTCAGCGTGAACTCCCGCTCGTAGGCCTGCCCACGGAGCGCCGCGGCCCAGGCCTGACGCGCCAGCTCCAGTTCGCGATCGGCGCTCTGTCGGGCGCCCGTCGGCAGATCCTGCTCGACCTGATCCTCGGCGGCAGCCAGCCGCTCGGCAGCCTGCTCCTCGGCGGGCAAGTCGTAGGCCAGCGTCACCGTGGTCTGCTCCCAGGCCAGCCGCAGGTCACCCGCCGGCACCACCGCCTGCGCCGCGAGGTAGGTCTCGCCGGCCAGGCGGCGACCCTCTTGCAGCAGACCTGCTGGCTCGCGCGCGGCCGGTCGGTCGGCAGCGCCGCCCAACACGCCGACGACGGCGCTACCGGGGTCGAGCCGCGCCAGCTCGCTCTCGACCACGCCGGCATAGCCAGCGCTCTGCTCGCGCACGGCTTCCACCGGCAGCCAGGGCAACTCACTCAAATGCAGCGCCGGGGCCCCACTCTCGGGCTCCAACCGCAGCACCGCGCCACCGCTCGGCAAGGGGCTCCACCCCGCACTGACGGGCTCGCGGTTGCGCGCAGCGTAGATCATCGCCGCGGCAATCTGCTCGATCAGGTATTCGACATACCCGGCCGGCCGCGCCGGCCAGCCCTGCCAGGTCGCCGCCAATGGTGCGGTCTGCACGCCACTGGGCACCACCAGCACCCGGCCCGGGGTCAGGCGGACCGCTTCCCAGGCCAACCGCCCGGCGGCCCGGACGAGATCCAGGTCGACGGCGTGCAGATCGACCTGCACCAGGGCGACCTGGCGGTACGTGTCGTCGAGGTAGAGCGCGCGGGCCCAGAGCGGGTCGCGTAACAGGCTGCACCCGGGGTCGCGCGGCACGCGCCCGCCCCACGGCAGGTCCAGCCCGCCGGTCAGCGCAGTGGCGGCAGCTCCGGCCAGCAGCATCGCGTCACCTTGTCACCGGCGACGCCGGCCGAGCCGCTACTACACCGCGCCGCCACCTGCTCCTGCCGGCCACCCCGACCCTGACCGGCGGCCAGCGGGCCAGCCGTTCAGAGCGCTGCCGCCGCCGGTGGCGCGGTCGGCGGCGGGCCAGCCGTCGGCAGCATCCGTGGCGGCGCGGGGCTGGCCAGCGCGGCGGCCGGCCGCCAGAGCGCCGCCACCGGCGGCCGCAACTGCAACAGCGACGCCGCCAGGCCCAACGACATCGCCAGCACCAAGCGCATCCAGATCCGCCGCGCGCGCTGCTGCCGCACTCGCCGCAGTTGCCCAATCGGCTGCGGCGGGTGCCAACTGGTCAAGCGGTACGCCCCGGCCGGCCCGAACGAAGCGCCCATAGCCACCCGCTCCATCGTTTGGAGTCGCCAGCCCCAGAATCAGTTTGGCCGACCCCTGGGGGTCGGCTTCACGATTCGGCGAGACCTTTCAGCCCCTCTGCTACCCGCCGCACCACGTCCTGCGGCGTGTCCACCAAGTGTAGCAGATCGACATCCTCGGGTGCAATAGTGCCCTGTTCGACCAACACCTCGCGCAGCCACTGCAGCAGACCCGACCAGAACCCGCTGCCAAACAGCACCACCGGGAAGTTCGAGATGGTCCGCGTCTGGACCAGCGTGAGGCTCTCGAACAGCTCGTCCAGCGTCCCGAAGCCGCCCGGGAAGATCACAAACGCCGACGAGTACTTCACAAACATGGTTTTGCGCACAAAGAAGTAGTGGTGGTCCAGGCTGAGATCCTGGTAGGGGTTTGCGGTCTGCTCGAAGGGGAGGTCGATGTTGAGCCCGACCGACAGCCCGCCGCCCTCGCTGGCGCCGCGGTTGCCCGCCTCCATGATCCCCGGTCCACCCCCAGTGATCACGGTGAAGCCGGCCTTGGCGAGCAGCCGGGCGGTCTCCTGCGCAGCGCTGTAGTAGGGATGCTCCGGCGCCAGCCGGGCCGACCCGAAGACGCTGACAGCCGGCCGGACGCGCGCCAGGCGTTCAAACCCCTCCACAAACTCGCCCATAATCCTGAAGACCCGCCAGGTGTCACTGTTGACAAACTCGGCGGACTGCGCGGAGGTGTCCAGCAGGCTCTGGTCGCCGCTGCCGCGGCGGCTGGGGCGGTAGCCGGTCAAGAGGCGGTTCATCGACGTCGACTCTCCAAGGTCCAGGCCGCGCTGGGCGGCAGGCGGCGCAGCTCGCCGTCGACTCGCCGCAGCCGGCCGTCGGCGAACTCCAGGCGGACGACACTCACACTAACGCCGTGCGGGTGATTCTGGAAGATCCAGGTGCCGCCGACCTGGCGCGGTGGTTCCAGCCCGGTGTGGCTGTGACCGCCCAGGATGATCGCCGGCGCGGCGGCGGCGGCCAGTGCCTCGTCGCGCCGCAGGCCGAGGTGGCTGAGCACCACCGTCGGCAGCGCCGGGTCGCTGGCGGCCTGCAGCGCCGCGGCTGGTTCGGCGAACCAGGACGGCGAGATCCAGCGCGCCCAGTGCCGCTCGCGGATCATCGGCACCAGCAGCCCGACCAGTCGCAGCCGGGCGCCCGGCGCCGGTTCGAGGTCCAGCCAGGCCTGCGTGCCGCCGTAGCCGGCCGGGCGCAGGTTGGCACACAGCACGGGGCACCGCGCGCGGCGCAGCTTGCAGCGCTGTGGCCAGGGTCGGAAGTGGTACTCGCGGTTGCCGAGGGTCAGGGCATCGTAGCCGGCGGCGGCCAGCAGGTCGTGCATCGCCTCGCCACCGAGCCGCCAGCCGACGTTGCCACAGACGACGGCGTCGCCGCTGTCGACCAGCACGGCCGGCGCGCACGCGGCCTTCAGCTCCCGCAGCCACGCCGCGCCGGCTGGGGTCAAATAGCCGTGCAGGTCGTTGGTCTGCAGCAGCGTGACCGTCACGGTCAACTGCGGAAGCCGATCTTCGGGCTGCAGCTCTCTGCCGCGGTCGGCACCAGGCTGCCGTGCTCGGTCACGCCGCGCCGGGCGTAGTAGGCGTGCAGCACCTCGACCGTGCGTCCCTGCACTTCCAGGACGCGGTCGATCAGCTCGCGCACGGCGCCGCGGCCGCCCGGCAGGCTGAGGACCAGGTCGACTTTCTGGCGCACCAGCACCAGCGCGTCGGCCGGCGCCGCGCGCAGCCCGCAGAGGTCCATCGACGGCAGGTCCAGCAGGTCGTCGCCGACGTAGGCGCAGTCCGCCAGCGCGAGCCCCAGCCGCGCGGTGACCTCCCGCAGCTTGCTGCGCTTGTCGTTGATGTCCATGTGCAGCTCGGTGATGTCCCGCTCGGCCGCCCAGGCGGCCAGCGGGCGACCGGCCATCGCGGTGATCACCACGACCTGCCAACCCGCGGCCTGCGCCAGCCGCAGCCCGACGTCGTCGCGGGTGTGAAACTGCTTGTGCTCCTCGCCGCTGGCGCCGTAGCGCAGCCCGCCGTCGGTCAGCACCCCGTCGACATCAAGGACCAGCGCCCGGATCGACTGCATCCGGGCGGCCACTTCCTGCTGCTCCCGCATCCTGCTTCCTCTCGCGCGGGCCGGGCTGTTTCACGTGAAACACGGCCGACCGGCCGAGAGTTTGTTCGGGCGGTCCGCGGCGATCCCTCTCGGCGCGTGGTGGTATACTGCCGCCATGGAACGCAAGACCCGCCAGCGTGAGGCGATCTGCGCAGCCTTCCAACGGGCCGACCGCCCGCTCGGACCGCATGAAGTGCTGGCCGAAGCCCAGCAGGTGATCGGCGGCCTGGGCCTGGCGACGGTCTACCGCGCCGTCCGCGACCTGCTCGAGGCGGGCTGGCTGCAACCGGTTGAGCTGCCCGGCGAACCGCCACGCTACGAAGTCGCCGGGAAACACCACCACCACCACTTCCGCTGCCTGCAGTGCGCCAAGGTCTACGAGCTGGAAGGCTGCCCCAGCACCCTGGACCGGCTCCTCCCACCCGGCTTCCGGATGACCGACCACCAGATCGTCCTGTACGGCCAATGCGCGTCCTGCACGTCGCTCACCTCCAGCTAACACGCCGCTCACGATTGTCGGGCACGCTACTCACGGGGATGCTTGGAGGTGAAGCGATGGCCAGGCACCGTGTGCTGTTGGTGGAAGACGAAGAGGACATCCAGGAGCTGGTGCGCTACAACCTCGGGCGCGACGGCTACGCCGTGGAGGCCGTCACGTCGGGTGAGGCCGCCCTCGCCAGCGCCCGCCAGGCCCCGCCCGACCTGATTCTGCTGGACATCATGCTGCCCGGGATCGACGGCCTCGAGGTCTGCCGGCTGCTGAAGGCCAACCCGAAGACCAACCCCGTGCCGATCCTGATGCTCACCGCGCGGGGCGAGGAGGTTGACATCGTCACCGGCCTGGAGGTCGGCGCCGACGATTACCTGCCGAAGCCGTTCAGCCCGAAGGTGCTCACCGCCCGGGTGCGCGCCGTCTTGCGGCGGGCCACCGCGGCGGTGGCCGACGCGCAGACCACCATCCGGCTGCACGATCTGGTGATCGACCCGGGCCGGCACGAGGTCACCGTGGGCGGTGCGGCAGTCGACCTGACCTTCACCGAGTTCCGGATCCTGCACCTCCTGGCGCGGCGGCCGGGTTGGGTCTTCACGCGGGCCCAGGTGATTGAGGAAGTCCGCGGCGAGGAGTACCCTGTCACCGACCGTAGCGTCGATGTGCACATGGTCGCCCTGCGCCGCAAGCTGGGCGAGAACGGCAAGTACGTCGAGACCGTGCGCGGCGTCGGCTACCGCTTCCGAGATTGAGCCATGCCCCGGACGCGCCTGCTGTACCAGTTGCTGCTGGCCTTCGCCCTGGTCACGCTGCTGCCGTTGGCGCTGGCCACGGCGTTGGCGACCCGGGAGGTGCGGCGCGTCTACCTCGACCAGGCGGCCGCCGTGTTGGAGGTCCGGGCCCGGCAGTTACAGACCGAGCTGACCGCGGCCTGGCCGGTGGGCAGCACGCCGTCGCCGGCCGCGCTGCAGCAGCTTTGCGACAGCGCCGCCCAGCGCGCCGGGATGCGGCTGACGCTGATCGACGCGGCCGGCGCGGTGCTCGCCGACACGGCCACCGAGCCGACCCACCTCGCCAACCACAACGACCGCCCGGAGGTCCGCGCCGCCCGCCTGCGGGGCAGCGGCCACGCCTGGCGCCGCAGTGACTCCACCGGCCAC
>JADZEX010000108.1 GCA_020850355.1 Fimbriimonadaceae bacterium
CAAAAATGCTGGGGCCGGAGGGATTCCATTCTTCTTTGATCCAGGGGAATTCAAGCTGATATCCATTCTCGCCCTGCTCAGTAATTAAGGCCAGCGAAAGTGTCTCAGCTATGTTGGCACGGAGGGCCAGCTATACGGGTGTTTGCGGATCGTAAATTTCGGCCTACTGTCTTGGACAAAGACAGTCTCACCGCAACATTTGCTTACGACGGCGGGCGGGTAGACTCCGGCTCCAAGAATCTTCTGAGGCAATACACGACGGCCTACACGGGGTGGACGATGAACTGGGATTCATTCCGAGTCGATTCCGCATCGCTGTACCTTCGAGAGGAGGCCCCCGGCACATGTACCGCCGAATTGAAGATGGCCTTTGCCGGATTCGGAAAGCCCATGTTCGGTCGGTACAGTTGGTACGCCGTTGACTCCAGCTTCAACCTGGAGAAGGCTATCCTGGACGATCTTGAAGGGGAGGCAGGGAAGGCTGCATCAGGTGATCTTGACAAAGCGATCAGCCAGCTTCCAACGGAAGCACCCAAACCGGCTAATTCTCAAGGCAAGCCTCAGTTGACGATCACTTCAGAACCAACTGGAGCTGAAATTGAAATCAACGGCGAATACATCGGTAGCACGCCCACAACGGCCACCGTGAATGATGGAGCCCTAGTGATCACAATAAAGAAGCCGGGGTTCCAACCATGGCAGCGGACGGTCAAAGTAGCCGGGGGAGACAAACGAACCGTACACGGAGATCTGCTGAAGTGAAAGTCTCTCTATCGAACTCCAATATTCCTCGAAGGCTTCTGGTTCACCAAATCTCCCCCCAGGTCGAATTCCAAAATAGGTATATTACGTGAATGGATTGAGCACCCGAGGGGGTGGGGGTATGTTTAGTGAACCCAACTCTGTCTTCGTTCAGCTCTGGTTGGAAATATCAATGATTGATGCGTATTCCGGCGATGCCGATCACTCATTCCGATTTCATGCCGATCACTGTTCCGGACGGATGCCGATCATTTTTGGCATCCACCCCGGAATGGTGATCGTCTTCCCCGGAATCCTGATCGGCATCATTTCGGAATCGCGATCGGCATCCGTCGGAACGCTGATCGGCATGCCCCGGAATACGCAGATTGATGGGGGAGGGATGTTTGGTGAACGGGAATCCAGCCATACACCCCTCGCACCCGGTGGGGGGGCCTGTAGTGAACCTTGGTGTTAAGCGGCGGTTGCCGGTTGGGGTTGAGAATTTAGGATTCCGGCTTCGGTGAGCAACTTGATGGCCTGAGGGCTTAACCTCCCTCCTCCCAAGTTGCTTTTCGCCAGGAGGCCGAGAACTTCTAGTTCTTCCGTTCCGTAGTGCAAAGTTGTCTTTGGAATGCCGCAGGAAGAAACCGGTTGTCCTGCGATCAATGACTTTAGGATCGTGCGGCGGTTTTCCGGCATAGAATCGAAAGCAATGCGAACAGCCAGTTGGTAGTCTGTCTCCTCAACAACGGATCTATGTTCAAGGAGAGCCGATCCTTTGGCGAGTTGCGTTAGCTGCTGTGCCAATCTTGTGGAGCCTTCCGGGTAGGGGATGGCGTCAATCTCCTTCTTAGAATTTCTTTGCACGTGGGTGCGGGCGATTACCGTGAATTCCGCTAGGGACACCAATTTGTCCTTCAATGGGTCGGGGACTGATGGCTCGATTGCAGGAAGGGACTCTAGAAGCTCTTTGTAGCCCTTCTGAAGGGCTGTGTTGATCGTAGACTTGTCCTGATCCATCGCCATTCGCGCCGCCTCACCATCGGGCCTGGGAACACGTATTGTGATGAAGCGTTCGCCGAGACTTTGGGCGATAGCCTTGTAGTTGTCCACTTCTGGTGTTGCGGCAACGAACAATGTAATACGGCCCTTCCAGGAGTGAGAGCCGGAATTATCGGTGTGGCCGAATTCCTTGCTTAACTCCCCGTCGTAGAGCCGCCGCAGATCCGCGAGGATGGAGTCGCGTTTGTCAGCACTCATGGAAAGGATCGTACTAAAATCCCCAACCACCATCTTGAAGTCGGCTCCGGCTCTATGCAGGAAACTTGGGGACTTCGGATTGGGTTTGTTCGGATCTTCCAGTTGACCGCTGATGAAGGTCTTGGGGGTGATGGAGTCGATGAAGTGTACATCGCTCAAGCCCTTCAGCCCTTCGAATGAAGTCGTCTTCATTGAGGATGGAGGTCCTACCAGCATCAACCATACCGGTTGACCATTGAGTTTGTGGGCGGCAAAAGCTGCCACAACTGCCCGGATCACTTCAAGATCAGGGTTGTGAAAGAGTGCAGAGATGAGAGCATACAGATTAGTCAACGTCATTATTGTGTCTCCAGGGAGTTGGATGTATTAAAAGTGGAGCGTCTAGATAAGTGACCCTGACCCTCCCGGATGGCTGCTGTGATCGGTCGATCCAAACAGCCCAAATCGCATCAATGATGGATATTAGGTGCATCTTTCCTCCTCAGGCCGCCGGAGCCTGCCTCCAGTACTTCGAGAGCCGGGGGAGCCCGTTCTTACCTCTCTTGCGAAGTGTGTGCAGTTCGGACTTCAACAGATAGCCTCTGTGCTTGGCTTTCATTGCGATGTCTGAGAGGGACGGAGCGTCAAATTTGTTGAAGCCCTTCCCGTTCCGTTCCCAACTCACTCCAAAGATCCGTTCATCCAAAGTTTGGCTGCGGTAGAGCTTCCGAAGGAGCTTGTATGTGTAGCGATCACTGGCAAGAATCTTACACGCTACCAATTCCCTCTTCTTCTTCCAGTCCGGGGTGGGGCTCTGCTTCTTCTGCGACTGAATGTTGTTAGCTTTTCTCTTTTTGAGCAGCTTGATCGAACTCGATGAACACCTGGAGTGCTTCTCAACAGCCCAAACTCTAGAATCAGGTTGATATTGCTTGGTCATAGCTTTCCTCCTCCGGTTGGGCAAGCGTTGATGAAGTTCTGCACATCGGCCATGCGGTACTTCACCCGGCTTCCAACACGAACGAAAATTGGCCCACGGTTCTCCATCCTCCAGCGGCGGAGGCACGATGGTTTTAGGTTAAGGATTCTTGCAACGGCGTTTTCGTCAAGTAGATTTTCGTCCGAAGCTAGACCTGTACAAATATCTTCATTTATTTTCATAATTACGACCTTTATAGGTAGATCCAGGAAGGGGTGGCTACCGTCCGTAAGTGAGCATAAACCCTTCTGCTGCTTATGCTTAGGATCTCATTTTTACCCCCTTGAGTCAATAGATATCGCACGACATTAGCCTCTATCAAACATTGATATTCATCATACATCCGGCTCCTGATGCTCACTCGGATGGAGGATTCGTTGTTGCCGGTTCAAGACAGATCAACGTTTGCTAGCACCACCGACGAACATCATCAACGAGCCGTATTCTACTGAATAGGAACAGTTTGCCCCGCACGCTTCAATCTTGAGACGGACCGAATGAGGAGACTTGGCTTGCAGGCAACCGGCCAGAAGCTCCACTCAAGACCAATCTTAATCAGTCCGTCTATTCGAAATAATGCCCAATTTTTCACTCTCGGTCGATAGGCCTTTGGTACTGCTCTGTCGTGCGTCAAGTTTCTTGTTTGCAATACTTTGAAGAATGTTGACTTGGCCAGAAAAAACCAGCCGAAAAAAACAAACAGGCAGATTTTTTAGAAGTTGTTTTCGTGGGGACAGTGGCGGCTCGGTCGTGCCGCTCCGGCGAAACAAGACCTTTGAAATCAAATCGAGAAGCGGGGCTGAGGTGTTTTAGGGAGCCGCGAGCCACACAGGAAGTTTCCACAAGTTGGCCGGTGCGTAGTTCAGCAACTCCTTGGGGGGATGCGTAACTGTGGCAAACTATTGGGCTAGGTTAGGGCTGCTCGTACCAGGAAGTTGGTTTCTGCGGGTACCGAGACTTGCTCTAGGACTCGGCTTCCCGTGGTCCTCAATCCCACAACATTAAATTTTCCTAACAGTCTCTCGTCCCCCTGAAGACTGGATGGCGGCGATTGCGGCTCTCTACATGTAGAGACTTCTGTAGAGACCACACACAAAAACTCGTCAAATCCAGTCGTAGCCAATCAACTACACAAATAGCTGATGGGCATGTTAAACTGTAGCAAATCAAAGCGTATAGCTCTCTATCACATTGTTTTTATTGGACAATTTGATAGCTGTTAACCGAAGGGTTGTAGGTTCGAGTCCTACCTGAGGAGCCAATTCCTTTTTTAGGCTCTAAGACAGGCTCTAAGACATTAGTGGGGGCAACCGCCCCTGGCTCTACAACATTAGTGGGGGCAGCCGATTCCCGCCTGAAGCGCCAGCCGTTCGCCACCGCGCCGTTTGCCGGAGGTCGTTTCTCCCCGTCTCCGGACGGAAACCAGGAATTCGTTAACGGCTCGGCGCAGATTGTCGGACCTCAACCCGGACGGTCCGCACCCGATCCCGCATAGTCGACGGCACGGATGACGTTGCAGGGGCCTGATCACGTGTGAGGAATCTCCTCAATCAGGCTCGGGCCCGGCGTCCAGAGAGAGCGTCCCCAATAGACCTCGCGGGGAGCCTCACTTCGCTGAAACCATGAGCTGGCCAAACTTCTCCCGGATCAGCTGACGCCGCGCGGTGATGAAATCCTCGAAACGTTCCAGTTCCCATAGTGCCGGGTCGGCCGGAATCAGATGCTTGTCGAGGTAGGCTTTGTCTTTGTCCTGGAACCAAACTGAGGGCGGCGTGTCACTCTTGCCGCCGGCGCCATTCTCCTCGCGGCTGAGTAGCATGCAGTTGGCCAGCTGATTCCTTACCGCATCGTGGTAGCGCAACGAGTCTTTTCGACCGGTCTTCGGATTCTCCACCTTTACCTTACGAAGTAGGCTCTGCGGGAAGATGTGGTCCACCTGAGGCAGGTTGTTGTCGTAGGCAGGCGTGTGATTGAAGTCGCGGTACCAGAGGTTGAACAATAGGTGGATGGTGTCCGAGCCGTAGCCCATTTGCCAGAAACGATCCTCGGTCAGTTCGAGGCTGCGGCCCTGGGATCGCACCCTCCGTGCCAACATAGCTGAGACACTTTCGCTGGCCTTAATTACTGAGCAGGGCGAGAATGGATATCAGCTTGAATTCCCCTGGATCAAAGAAGAATGGAATCCCTCCGGCCCCAGCATTTTTG
>JADZEX010000098.1 GCA_020850355.1 Fimbriimonadaceae bacterium
TCAGGCCGGAAAGGTGCGAACTGCGAACCTGTTTTCGGACCTGGCGCTAGCGGCCTAGCGCGCTTCGGCCCCCCGCATAAAGTATTCGCAGGAAGGACCTGGATTATTACTTCGTCTCTACTTGGTCTGACAAACCATTCCGCGCGCCGTCATCTCCATCGTCCTGCGGCAGGGCTTCGTAGCCATCGCCGCTGTCCCGTTTGTGGGGACTGTCAAAATCCTACCTGAAGCGAATTCTGCCGGGGAGTGCCAGGATGTAGCGCCCTGCATCTTTTTCTGTGTGCCTCACGCTGCGCGCCGCGTGAGGCCGTAGTGCGCGGCCAGCACACCGAGTGCCCCGACCAGCACACCCTGTCCCTGGCTGGCTCCGATCGGCCTGCCGCCCCAGCCCTCGCGCCGCGCCCATTCGGCGATGGACGCTTCGAGGCCGACCACGTGCCAGACGCATGCACCGGCCGGACTGCCAGGACCACCCAGCGCCTCGATGGCGTCGGCGACGCGCGTGCGTGCCTGGAGCTGCATCTCCGTTACGTGCTCGCCGCTGCCGGCACCGGGCACGCGCAGCAGCGGCAGTGCCCGCAGGCCGTCGAGCGCAGCCATCCGGAACTGTTTTCGGAACATCGCGCCGGCATCATGCATCTCGCGCGTGATCGTGCCGTTGGCGAGCATCAGGCCGAGCGTGTCGACGGCGTAGCGATGCTGGACAGGCCTGCCGGTTTCGGGATCTGCCTCCCGCACGGCGTCGCCGAAGCCGCCATGCTGCAGCCGCCACTTGCTGGGCTGGGCGAGGTTCTCCCGCTGCGTCGTCGTGCCCTTGCGGCGGCTGCGCTTAACCATGGCGGGCTCCGTGCTTGCGCGGCCCCCAGCGCCGCGTGGCTTCGTTGATCAGCGCCTGGCGCAGCCAGGCGTCAGGAATGTCGGCGATGGCGAGCGCGGCGACGCCATGCTGGTGCCAGGCGGGTGCGCGCATCGCCTCCAGCTCGGCAGCGCTGGTCGGGCTGTTGGCGCGGCCGAGCGCGCTGCGCGGCGTGGAGGGTGCGCCGGGCAGCCTCATGCCGCGCCTCCCTGCGGTGCCGTGGTGATGGTGCGGTCGCTTGCCCGCGGCGCGGGCATGGGCAGAGTCGGGAAAGCCATGGGATCTCCGAGAGGGTGATCTGTGGCGAGGACGGCGACGCCGCGGTGGGGCGTGGCCCCGCCACTCTTGGCGGAGCTCGCCGTCGCTGCCCGGCTGGTCTTGGACAGGGTCATCGCGGCGGAGGACCGCGACTGTTCGGCCGGCGCATCACGGCACGCTTTCCAGCCACGCCACCGCCGGGGGGACTTGGGGGACTCCGGGGGGACTCGCTGCTGAAGTCCCCCCTTCCGGAACCCAGGTGTTTCCTGGGTTTGGGGGGAGTGGGGGGACTTTTTCCAACCCTTACGCATGTGCGCGCGCGTGCGTGGGTGGAGAAAGTACGGAAAAAGTCCCCCCACTCCCCCCACTCCCCCCAACCTGAGCCATTCCGCGGGTTTGCGGGATGGGGGACTCGGTCGCCGAGTCCCCCCGGACTCCCCCGAGTCCCCCCTCCGAAACGATCTCGGGGGCAGGTTCGAGCCTCCAGCGTTGCGAATTGTGGACGATCCCGCAGGAGCGGAGATGGACGAGGCGTTCGGAGGTCCGGAAGGCTCGATCGCGGAGTTTTCGGAAAGCGACCCCGAGCGAGACCTTGAGGGCGTGGTCCGTCTTGGCGGTGATAGGCAGGCTGGCCTCGGCCGTCTGCGCGAAGCCCGTCAGATCGCTGACACTTACCTCAGCCGAGCCGAAGCGATCCCACCAGAGCTGGATTAAGCTGCGCCAAGTGTTGCCCTCGGTGTCGGAGGCCTCAAGGACCTCGTCGAGGTTCCCCAGGAAGCCCGACACGCCCGCCACCTCGAGAATGCCGCCCAGGGTGTGGCACCAGCCCTCGAAGCTGCCGAGACTCCGCGCGCCACGGGGGCGGCCGGCGGCGATCCAGGCGCGGCAGAGCGTCAGGCATGCGGCGACGAGGCGGGCGCGGTTGCTGCGAATCCAGACCATCAGGTCGGGGTGGCGGAAGCCGTCGCGGCGCCAGGGCTGGTCGCTGCGGGAGTCGAGGCGGATGCGCACCAAGCGCCGGGCGATCTCGTGCGAGACGGCGGGGTTGTTGCCGGTGGCGACCCAGGCGCAGCGGATCGGCAGGCGGACCATCTCAGACTGCCCGAGGATGCGGTCCTCCCAAGCCGGGGCGGTGAGCGCGGCGGCCAGCGCGGCGCTGTCGAGTTCCTGGCGGAGGTTGTCGATCAGCAGAAGCGCGGGGAGCTGGCGCAGCTTCGCGGTGAGGCGCTTGCGCCACTCGTCCTCGTCGCGACCCTCGGTCATCACCGACGCGCCGCAGCCGGTGAGGATGGTGGCGATGGCGTCGACCATCAGCGTGGCACCGGTGCCGGGCGTCGGCTTCTCGATCATGTGCAGCGGCGTCGGCCCATCGACCATCGGCCGCACGAAGCCGAGCAGCAGCAGGGCCAGGACGTGCGCGCGCTCGGCCTCGCCGGTGAACGGGAAATCGCCGAGCAGGTCATCGCACAGCAGGGCGCGTGCGGCGTCGATCTCCGCCTGGCTCGGACGCTCCGGCACCGGCGGCAGCACGAAGCCGGGCGGCGGCTGGTAGAGGAGCCGCGCGTCGGAGTGATAGCCGGGTTCGGTCAGCAGCGCGCCACCGCGGCCGAACATCGGTGCGGTGACGATGCCGGCCAGGATGGGCAGCGCCGGATCTGGCGTGGCGACGAGCGACTTCACCATGCCGGTGGGCGGTGGCGCGGGAACCAGGTCGCCCTTGGCGTTCAGCTTTCGCCAGTCGGCCAGCTTGGCCAGCATGTGCCGCAAGCGCTCGTCGCGGACCGGCATGGCGATCGGCCGGCCCTCGTCGTCCGGCACCACCCAGCTCGGCTCGCCGCCCAGGCGGTACAGCCAGGGCGAGCGGTTGGCGCCGAGGATCAGCCCCCAGGCACGGGCGGTGGCGCGGTCGAGGTTGCCTTCGTCGCTCCTGGCGGAGGGCAGCGGATGCGACGGCTCGACGAAACCGATCGGCAGGTGCCGACCGGTCTCGGGCTGCGGGGGCGCGGCCGACGCGGCGGGCTGGCGCATGGCGGCGTCCACCAGCGCGGCGATGGCGGCCGCGCCGTCCCGCCGCAGCATGTCGTTGAAATCATCCCCTGCCACGGGCGGTAGCGCGATACAGACCTCGCGCCCCTCGAGGCGGAGCTTGGTGGCTGCGGCCTCTGCGGCGCGCAGCCCGGCGCCGGAGTGATCATGATCCGCCAGGATGACGACGCGCCGCGCCTCGGGCACCAGCAGCGCCTGCTCGAGGCCGCTGGTGGAGAGCGCCGCCCAGACCGGCAGGCCGTGACAGGCGGTCATCACGGCGAGGCCGGTCTCGATGCCCTCGCAGAGCCCGAGCACGCCGTCA
>JADZEX010000099.1 GCA_020850355.1 Fimbriimonadaceae bacterium
GGCGCGGCGATACTGCACCGCAGCGCTGACGCTGACAATGGTGTCGTCGATGGCGCAGCGCAGCGTCACGGTCAGCGGCGGCGGGCTCTGCGGCCGGCCGCGGAGGGCCGCCTCGGCCACCTCGTACCGCTCGCCGCGCCGCGCCTCGCGCAGCCCGGAGGGTTGCGTCGGCGGCGCCTCGGCCGCTACGCGGACCAGCCAGCCCTGGCCGGCCGGCGCCTCGCCATGCTCCATCCGCGGCACCTTGGTCATCGCCTCGACCTGCCAGCCCACTGGCGCGGTCAGCGTCAACCGGGTGGCGCTGAGCGGGCAGGTCGGGTGCCACCAGGCCAGGCCGGCCACCGTCAACGCATCGCCCGGCGCCACGAAGGGCTGGTCCGCCAACGCGTCGAGTTCGACCCCGGCCGCCAGCAGCAGCGCCGCCTGCGCTTCGTCCAGCTTCTGCGCAACCGCCTGCCGCAGCGGTGCGGTGGTCGTGTCGGCCGGCACGCCGTCGCCGCTGAGCACCTCGTTGGCCCGGCGCAACGCCCGCACCGTGCGGGCCAGCGCCACCTGCGTCTGGCGCGGATACTGGTTCAGCGCAAAAAGCGCCTGCGCCTGTTTGACGCTGTCGGTCGCCTCGGCCAACTGCGTCGCGACGGTCTGCTGCCAACCCTCGGCCGGCTGCGGCAGCAGACCGCTCAAGCTGAAGTCCAGGCCGTCGCTCCAGGCGTTGTCGGTGACGCTGCGATCGAGTCGCTGCAACCGCGCCACGAACGGCCCGCGGGGCTCCAGGCGGCCCATGTCCTGCGAGCGGTGCAGGCTGCGACTCTCCAAGGCCAGGTGCGCGAAGCTCCGGCCGTACAGTGGGGCATGGTCGCCCAGCGGCAGAACCGTGCCGGGCTGGTCCTGTTGGTAGGTGTCCAGAAACAGTTTCGCCGGCGCCCAGGGCAGCAGGCCGGCGGCGAGCTGCTCGGGATAAGCCGCCGGGTCGCCGGCGATCTCGCAGGCGCGGCGGGTCAGTTGACCGCAGGCCTGGTGATGCCCATGGCCGTCGGCCGGGGTGCCGCTGAAGCGCGAGATCACCACCTGCGGCCGCAGTCGGCGGATGGCCTCGACCAGGTCGCCCAGCACCGCGGCCTCGCCCCACTTCGCCAGGGTCTCCTCCGCGCTGCGTGAGAAGCCGAAGTCGTGGGTCAGCCCGAACCACTGCTCCGCCCCGTCCACCCGCCGCGCCGCCAGCAGCTCCTCGGTCCGCAGCACGCCCAGCGCCTCGTCCTGCTCCGGACCCAGGCTGTTCTGCCCGCCCTCGCCGCGGTTCAGACTGTAGTAGACCACCCGCGCCCCGTAACCCCGCGCCAGGGTCGCCAAGAGGGCGGTGTCTTCGTCGTCGGGATGCGCGCCCGTGTGCAGCACCCGGGCCGTGCTTTGCAGCCGCAGCAGCAGATGCCCCAGCCCGACCGTGCCGCGGCCGTAGGCCTCGCCCGTGTCGGCCTGCGCCCAGGGGGCCAGGAGAGTTAGCAGCAGCAGTGGCAGGGAGCGGCGCATCGGACACCTCAAGGGCGGTCTGCCCAGATCGTAGCATGGTTCGGCGCGCCGCCGGCGAACAGGGCGGGCGGAGCGAAGCATGACCATGGCAGTCTGGCTGGCCTGCGCCGCGATCGGCGCCGAACCGGTGACCTACGAGGTCCGCACCGAACTGGACCTGGTCTACGGTCGCGCTGGCGAAGTCGATCTGAAGCTCGACCTGTTTCAGCCGGTCGACGCCCCGGCCCCGCGCCCCTGCGTCGTCTTCGTCCACGGCGGCGGCTGGGGCGGCGGCGAGCGGAAGCAGTTCCACTGGCACGCCCAGCAACTCGCCGCCGCCGGCTACACCACGGTCAGCGTTGGCTATCGCCTGCTGCAGGTGGCGCCCTACCCAGCCTGCCTCAACGACTGCCAACGCGCCGTGCGCTGGCTCCGGAAGCACGCCGACCGGCTCGGCCTCGATCCGCAGCGGATCGGCGCGATGGGCAGCTCGGCCGGCGGACACCTCGTCGCCTGCCTCGGCGTCCGCGACACCCGCGACGACGACGACCCCGCGCTGACCGGCCTCAGCAGCCGCGTGCAGGTGGTGGTTGATGTCCACGGCATCCACGACTTCCCGTCGCTGCCGCCCGGCCTCAACCTGCTCAGCGCCTGTAGCAAGCTGTTCGGCGGCACCCTCGCACAGCAGCCCGCCCTGTGGCAGGACGCCTCCCCCCAGACCCACGTCAACGCCCAGTCGGCGCCGATGCTGATCCTCCACGACCCGGCCGACAAGACGGTCCCCTACGACCAGTCGGTCGCCTTCGCCACCAAGCTGATGTCCGCTGGGGTGGCGGTGCAGTTCGAACCAATCCCCGGTGCCGGCCACGGCTTCGTCTACAACGGCCAGGGCGCGTACACCAAACGCGTCTGGCCGTGGGCGGTGGGGTGGTTGGGGAGGTGGTTGCGGGGGTAGGGGCGAGGTGGCACGGGCGACTGGCGACCAGCCGCCCGCGGTCCGTCGCTTGCCCGGCGTGAACCAGAGGAAGGGACACCCGACATCCTATCATCCACCGCACAGTTGCCACCGCACTGCCCGGCTGTAAGAACACGTAAGGCTCGCGTCTATTACCGACCGGATCCAGACTCAATCAGCCAGAACGGCTCTTCGCCGCCACTCTCACAGGTGGTATAGATTTCCCAACCCGCCTCGCGGGCGCCACCCCTAGGTCGCCGATTGACCAACACATGCACCGTAGCTCGCTCTCTATCCCGGTAGACCGTACGGTAGTTTGTTGCAACCGCCAACTCAATGTCGCTGCGATCCCCTATCCATTTGCTCTTACTCAGCCGGCGCCGATAGCCATCCGTGAAACAATTCCAGGCCTCTTCGAGCCGACCGGACGAGAGGTAGTAGTAGAGCCGACCCACAGCCAACCGCGGGTTACTCCCACTCTGTGGCCCGGTGCTGCCCGCCCGCATCCCCGCAATCCTCCACACGCCGTCTGGCTTATCAAGCCTGTAGTAATGCCACACAGAACCATCACGGCCCTCAGAGTCCTCCCAGTTGATCGATGCCTCGACGAAGGCTGACCGGCCCTCGATGGTCTCGGAGACCTCGATACTAGTCGACCTGGTCGTCTGCGAGTAGCCGCTCTTCCATGCCTCAAAGGAATGTCCAGAGCGGTATTCTGGCGTGAACCTCGACCACGCAGCGGCGTAGTCTCGGAGCGTGATGTAGTTGTGGAGGTTGAAGACTACATCCACCGGCCGCTCCGGCGGTGGAGTGGCGGCCAGACCTGCTGCCGCTTCCAGTGCTCCGGCGATCAACCACAATGCTCTGTGATGCATCGGACTCTCCAATTCCCTTCCCTAATGCAGCCCTCCGGGCTCGACGCCCCTCCGAGGCCGCTGGTGAGGAGGCCACACGAAATCGGCCGTGCAGACTAAACGCTCGCCTGGCGCTCGCGAATCTGCTCCCGAAGCTCGCGCGCCAGTGCCTTCGCCAGACCGTGGATCAGCACTGGCTGAGATCCACCAGAGGTCTCGACCACCAAGGTTGCGAACAGAATGCCACTCTGGACCCGTACAGACGAGATGTTCCGGAAGGCGATATGCTCATCGGTTGAGCCAAACAACCGAGACTTCTTGAAATGGACACCATCCGA
>JADZEX010000100.1 GCA_020850355.1 Fimbriimonadaceae bacterium
ACGGCTACGACACCAAGCGGCAGTTGACCCTCGAAGACTCGACCCGCGACGGCGGCTACGACTTCGGCAACGTTTTCGACAGTGCCGGCAATGCCACCACCTTCCGCGACGCCACGCAGACCTTCAATGCCAACAACCAACTGACGGGCCCGGGCACCTATGTCTACGACGGCAATGGCAACCCGACCACCTTTGGCGGCACGACGCTGACCTGGGATGTCGAGAACCGGATGACGGCCCACGGCACCGCCCTCGAAGCGGCCTATCGTGGCGATGGGTTGCGGGCCTGGAAAGAAGGCGCGACCCGCACCTACTTCGTGTACGATGGCATCAATGTGGTCTGTGAGCTCGATGCGGTGGGGGATCTCCTGGCCGCCAGCACTTTCGGCGCGGCAGGATTGCTCAGTCGCGGCGACGTGCAATACCAGTTCGATCCCCTCGGCGACGCAGTCCACCTCCTCGACGCCACCGGCGATGTCACCGCCAACCGCCTCTTCGACGCCTGGGGCAACGAACTGACCAACGGCGACTTCAATCCCCGCGGGTACCGGGCCAAGTATGGGTACTACACGGACGAGGAGACCGGCCTGGTCGCGCTGGCGTACCGGTACTATGAGCCGGGGGTGGGGAGGTTCCTGAATAGGGATCCGATTGGGTATGAGGGTGGGGTGAATGTGTATGGGTATGCGGGCAACACCTGTGTGCATGGGCGTGATTCCCTTGGACTGCTATTGTGGCTTCCGGACCAAACGTGGGGCCCGCTGCCGTCCACGCTAGACGATTGTTTCGCTTTCGGCTATTCGGCAAGATTTCCAGCGAAGGAGTTTGCTGAGCAGCTGGCTCGCCGGTTTGGCATGCCGACCGCGGGCCTTGGAGACATTTTTGATAGCATCAGGCACTGCACATGGATGTGCCTAATCACGAGGCGCCACGGTCGGACTTGCGCCGAGTTGGTAGGCGGCTTCCATGAGCTAGATAATCTTTGCATGGTATCGCAGACGCCATGGGACATCAGACTAGAGCACGGCAACATGGACTTTCACAACAACGCAATCGGCCGACTCGTGGGTGAGCACTACGTTGGCAGTTGCCAGGAAGGTTGTCTGGCGGCTGGCCGTCTGGGTCATTTCCGTGTGCTTGGTTCGGGAATGGCCACACGACAATGAGCATCACACCCAGACTAGCCTTTGTAGTCCTGACATCTTTGTCCGGCCTACTGTGGTCATGCACTCAATCTCCTAGCTATCTCGACCTCTCAGTATATGGATCTGGGGAGTGTGTTGGCGCTGAGGTCTGGGTCGATGGCGTGTCTTACGGCAAACTGCGTGCTGACGGAGATGGATGGGCAAGCCACAGGGTTCGGCTCAAGGCAGTTCCGTTGCACGTGTGGGTGATTCGGACAGATGGGCGTCGTGTCGATATCCCAGCTAGCCAACTGGTGTTCGCCGAGGGATACGAAGTTGTTGGGCTTGATCATACCGACCCGTGAGCTGTGCGGTGGAATCCGAGTCGGTGGTAAACTGGGCGACGCCAGCTAGTAGCCGGCACGCTGCGCACCAAGCCCGGCATCGATGCACTCCCCGCCCCTGGCAACAACGCCGCCACCACCCTCGTCACCACCTACGAGTACGAGACCGATGGCACGTACACGCAGGCGGCGGCTGTCGGGCAGGCGCTGTATGTCGAGGACAATCTCGGCCGGCGGACGCACTTCGGGTACGATGGGCGGGGTATTCGGACTCTCGTCACCGACGCGCTGGGGAGCACCTGGGAGACGGTCTACAACCTCGCCGACCAGGTCGTCAGCACGCAGCAGCCGGTCAACGGCGCGGTGAGCCGCTGCGTCCCGGCGCTGGGCGGGGGACGGCCGGCGGTCCGAGACGCGGCGGCGCCGCCTGGGGCTACTCCATCGCCCCAACGCTCCGTCCGCCGTCGATCACGAAGTTCTGGCCAGTGACGAAGGCTGCGTCGTCGGAGCAGAGGTAGAGGATCATCGTGACGATTTCGTCGGGCGCGGCGGCGCGGCCGAGGCGGGTCGCCATGTTGGCCATCTCGGGGCGGGTCAGCACCGGGCCGGGGGAGACGCAGTTGGCGCGGACGCCGCGGGGGGCGCCCAGCAGGGCGAGCGATTTGGTGAGGCCGACGATGCCACGCTTGGCGGCGCCGTAGTCGACGCAGTGCGAGCCGGTCACGCCGTCGACCGAGCCGAGGCTGAGGATCACGCCGCGCCGGCGGGCCAACATGCCGCCGAAGACGGCCCGGGCGCACAGCACGGCGCCTTTGAGGTTGACGTCGAGCCCCCACTCGATCACGTCGATGTCCTGCTCGTGCCACGGCACCGGGCGGCCGACGACACGGCTGGAGGCGCCGCCGGCGCAGTTGATCAGGAGGTCGATGGGGCCGAACTCGCGCTCGCCACGCTCGACGGCGGCGGCGATCTGGTCGTAACGGCGGACATCGACCGGCAGGCCGAGCGCTCGTCCGCCGGCGGCGCAGATCCGCTCGGCCGCGGCCACGGCGGCGGCTTCGTTGGCGTCGGTCAGGACGACCTGGGCGCCCTCGGCGGCCAGCCGCTCGGCGCTGCGGAGGCCCATGCCGCTGGCGGCGCCGCTGACGATGGCGATCTGGTCCTGGAATCGCACGACGGTGCTCCTCGTTCTGGCCCGCTGACGGCTACGGCCGCGGGACGGTCAAGATCACTTTGCCAAGGTTCTCGCGCCGTTGCAGCAGGGCGTGGGCCTCCTCGGCGGCGGTGATCGGCAGCACGCGGTGGATCACGGGTCGGAGGGCCCCGCTGGCGAGGGCCGGCCAGAGGCGCTCTTCGAGACCGGCCAGGACGGCGGCTTTGGTCGCCAGCGGGCGGCTGCGCAAGGTGCTGCCGATCAGGCGCAGGCCGCGGCGGAAGAACTGGTTGACGTCGAGCTCGGCGCGCGGCCCGCCGAGGGTGGCGATCAACACCCAGCGCCCGCCGGGAGCCATCTGCTCCAGGCAGGGCCCCAGCTCCGGACCGCCGACGCAGTCGAGGGCGATGTCGGGCGGCTGGGCGGCGAGCGTCGCGACGAGGTTGTCGCGGCCCCGCAGGACGACCTGGTCGGCGCCGAGGCGGGTCACCAGATCGGCTTTGGCGGCGGACCCGACGGTGGTGATGACGCGGCCGCCGAGGGCTTTGACGAGTTGGATGGCGGCGGTGCCCAGCCCGCTGGCGCCGGCCTGGATCAGCACGGTCTCACCGGCGCGCAGGCCGGCCTCGAGGCAGAGGTTGAGGTAGGCGGTGGCGTAGGCCTCGGGCAGGGCTGCGGCCTCGACCAGGCTGAGCCCGGCGGGGACCGGCAGGACCAGCTCCTGGGGAGCCGCCACCTGCTGCGCGTAGCCGCCGCCGCCGAGCAGGGCGCAGACCGGGTCGCCGACCCGCCAGCGGCTGTCGGCCGGGGCGTGGGCGATGGTCCCGGCGGCCTCCAGCCCCATCCACTCGGGCCAGCCTGGCGGCGGCGGGTAGTTGCCGGCGCGCTGCAACAGGTCGGCGCGGTTGAGCGCGGTGGCGGCAATGTTGATCACCACCTCGCCCGGCCCCGCGACTGGATCAGGCACCTCGCGCCAGACCAGGGCGCCCTGCTCGTCGACCAGCATCGCATGCATCGGCCTGCTCCTGAGTGCGGTCAGCGGCTGCCCTTCAGACCAAGGCCCCAACCGCCATCGACGACGTAGTTCTGGCCGACCACGAAGTCGGTCTCGTCGGACGCCAAGAAAGCGACGACGTGGGCGACCGACTCCGGCGGGGCCAGGCGGCCGAGGTAGTTGCAGTCGGCGACCCCCTCGGTCGGCGTCTGGGGCCGCGGCACCAGGCCGGGCGAGACGCAGTTGACGTAGATGCCGTGCGGCGCCACTTCGGTGGCCAGGGCGCGGCTGAAGCCGAGGACGCCAGCCTTGGCGGCGCAGTAGTCGGCGTGGTGGGCCAACGGCGAGGTGGCCAGCGTTGAGGTGATGTTGATGATCCGCCCGCCGCCCTGGGCGAGCATCGGGCCGAGCACGGCCCGGCAGCAGAAGATCACCCCGTACAGATTGATCTCCAGGATCTCCCGGATCACCTCCTCGGACTGCCGCGCCACCGGCGCCGCCCGCTCGCGCGCGCTGCCGCCGGCGACGTTGACCAGCAGGTCGATCCGCTGCTGCGCCTGCAACACCGCGGCCACCGTCGCCGCGATGCTGGCGACACTGCGGACATTGGTCGCGATGGCGCTGGCCCGCCCGCCGGCCGCGACGATCTCGTCCGCGACGGCCTGCGCGAGATCCTGTCGCAGGTCGGCGATCACGATCTGCGCGCCGTCGTCGGCCAGCCGCCGCGCGATGGCGGCGCCGATCCAGCCAGCGGCTCCCGTCACCAGGGCCGTCTTGCCCGCCAGCTTCATGCCTGCTCCTCCCACGGTTGGTAGCCCGCCGCGGCCAAGAGCACCCGGTGGGTCAGCAACTCGTGGTCGTACGGGTAGGGGTTGTCCCGCTCGCCGCGGATCACCGCCGCCAGCTCGCGCAGTTGCGCCTCGTAGCGGCCGTGCATCACGCCGACGTCGACCTGGTGGGTACCCGCGGCGTAGCCGGGCACGGCTTCCAGGAGGGTCAGCCGCACCTGCAGCGGATCGCTGGCGTAGCGGTCCCAGGACCGTTCGAGCGGGCAGACCTCGACCGTGCCGCGGGTGCCGCAGAGGATCAGCCGGCGGTGCTTCATGCCATCGACCTCGGTGATGGCGGCCCGCACGGTGGCGGTGGCGCGGGGGTACTCGAGCACGGCCAGCCCGCTGTCGGCCAGGCCGTCGCCGCGGGTCTGCTGCTGGAAGGCGTGGACCCGCTGCGGGCGGCCCAAGAAACTGACCACCAGGTCGACCAGGTGACTGCCGAAGTTGTACATGGCACCGCCGGGATAGTCGGCCAGGAAGCGGCGGTAGGCGTCGTTGTCCCAGCGGCTCATCGCGACGTGCAGCTCGAACGGCTCACCCAGCCAGCCGGCCTGCAGCGCCTGGCGACAGAACGTGAGGGCCGGGTTGGTGCGGTACATGTAGCCCATCTGGAGGGCCAGGCCGCGCTGGCGACAGGTCGCCACGAGCCGCTCGAAGGGCGCCCAGGATTCGCCGCCGGGCTTGTCGACGTGCAGGTGCAGCCCGCGGTCGGCGCAGCGTTGGGCGGTCGCCACCAGCAGCGGCATGTTGGTCTCGACGGCGACTGCCTGCAGCCCCGGCACGTCCAGCAACTCGTCCTCGCTGAGCCGCGGCAGGCCCTCGTAGGCCGCCCGGTCGTACCAGCCAGGCTGCGGCTCCTCGACGACGCCGACCAGTTCGAACTCGTCGGGCAGGTTGCGCAACGCCAGTGCGATGCCGGAGGCGTGTTCGTGCCCGACGCCGATCTGACCGATCCGGAGGCGCTTCATCGCAGCAAGCTCCAATCGAAGACCACCCCCAGCGGCGGGTGCGGGTCGGCCGCCAGCCGCGCATAGACGGCCGGCGCGGTGGCTGGAGAAACCACTTCGGAGAGGATCGGCCGCACCCGCAGCCGGCCCGCGCTGAGCAGCGCCAGCAGCGTGCGGTAGTCGTCCTGAGTGGTCCAGTAGCCCGGCCGGGAGTCGCGCGCGGGCCGCACGAAGGTGTGGGCGCCGATCAACTGCACGCCCGGGTGATGCACCAGCCGGTAGAAGTCGATGGGGTGGTCGGAGATGCGGGTGCAGCCGAGCAGCGCCACGCGACCTTCGCGCCGGATGCACTCCAAGGCCTGCTGCAGCGCCACCGCGGCGCCGGTCACCTCGACCACCGCATCGACGCCGCGCCCGCCGGTCAGGTCGCGGATCGTCGCCGGCAGGTCGGGCTGGTCGGGATCGAAGGCGTGGTCGGCGCCGAGGGTCAGCGCCAACGCGCGGCGCTGCGGGTCGCGGTCGCAGACCAGCAACGGCAGCGCCCCGCTAAGCGCCGCGGTCTGCAGGGCGAACACGCCGAGCAGCCCGAGGCCGATCACCAGCAGCGACTCCCCCAGCTCCAGCCGCAGCTTGCGCACGCCCTGCAGGCCCATCGCGGCAATCACCACGGCGCACACGTCGAGCGCATCGAGGCGGTCATCGCGCACCACGGTCAGGTCAGCCGCTGGTTGGACCGCGTGCGAGCGATGCCCCGAGAAGTGCGCCAACGCCCGTTGGCCGACCAGCCGCGGGTCGCCGCCGTCACCGACCGCGATCACTCGACCAACACCGCAGTAGCCGGGGTAGAACGGAAACTGGCCCGAGGTGTTGGGCAGGCCGATCAGGTTGGCCCGCTCGGTGCCGGCGCTGATGAGGGTGTAGTGGTTCTCGAGCAGCACCTCGCCGGCCCGTGGCACGGGCACCTCGCACGGCCGCAGCACGGCCTGGCCGGGGGTTTCAAAGACGATGTAGTGGCCGGTCATGGTCCGTCTCGCCGGTGATCTGTCCGGAGGCGGTTCACCGCCGGGCAGCCGTCACCTGCTGCGCGGCGCTCAGACCGGAGTGCCGCGGGAGTTCAGCCGAGGACTGCGGCAAGGCCTGCGCGGGACAGATGGTTGGCGGCCGCCCTGTGCGGTGGTGGCCATCTTTCCCGTGGTGGGCCTGGGTAGCGGTGTTGGTTTGCTGGCTGCCTGCCGGATGTTGCGAAGCCGATGCGACATGTACGACTTTGCCCTTGACAACCGCTCAGGAGCCGGGCAGAGTCACACTAGACAGGCGCGCAGACTATGAGGACCCGGACCACCGCCACAGCGAACGCCAGGCACCAGCTCACCGCGGCGGAGAGCGAGGTGCTCCTGATGTCATCCGAACCCGCCTACCACGGCGATGGATTGCGGGCCTGGAAGGAAGGCGCGACGCGCACCTACTTCCTCTACGACGGCATCAACGTGGTCTGTGAGCTCGACGCGGTGGGCGACCTGCTGGCCGCCAGCACCTTCGGCGCGGCGGGTTTGCTCTGTCAGGGCGCGGTGCAATACCAGTTCGACCCCCTCGGCGACGCGGTCCACCTCCTCGACGCCGCGGGCGACGTCACCGCCAACCGCCTCTTCGACGCCTGGGGCAACGAACTGACCAGCGACGGCTTCAATCCCCGCGGGTATCGGGCGACGTATGGGTACTACACGGACGAAGAGACGGGCCTCGTCGCGTTGGCGTACCGGTACTATGGGCCGGGGGTGGGGAGGTTCCTGAACCGGGATCCGGTTGGTTATGCGGGGGGCGTGAACCTGTATGGGTACGTCCAGAATCGCCCTCCTAAGCAGACAGATGGCCTGGGGCTGCTGCTGGGCATTGATGACATCGTCATGATTGTGGTCATCGGCATTGTGATCGTCGGTGCCGGCATCGTGGCGATGGCCGCAACAGGTGGAGAGTGCGACGTGTTCGGCAGCGCCGAACGCAGCAGGCGCCGAGCATATCAGTTCACCTGCGTGGAAGGAGTCCACTACACAAAGGGCTCTAGCCTCGATGAGTGGGGCACTCGATGCTGGATGGCCTGCCTCGACTTCTGCGGTCCCGACGATCTGGTATGCAGTCAGACCTGTGCAGAGATTTGGATGCCGCGGAAGCATTGAGGCAACTACGATGCGCGACAGACTCGCTCGATGCCTTGCTGTGCTGGCCTGGGGCGTAGCAGTATTTGCCGCCGTCCGGACCTGTACCGCGCAGCACTCGCTGGGCCGTTGTATCGTAACAGGTCGGGTAGTGGTGGCTGAGCCGCAGGGCGCTAGATTGATACTTGATGCTGGGTCAGCCGGCATCTGGTGCAAGCTATTGGCGTTCCCAGGCCCAACAGGAATGCACTCCATTGGAGCTTACTTCCCTAGTCGTCCGGCGAATGATGTGTATGTTGTTCTGGACCAACCTGGCGAGGCTGCGAGGACGTTCCAGATCAAAGCGGATGTGCTCTGGCAGGCCATCGAAGAGGTTCTTGTAGAGCTGGAGCAACACGGTCACGTAAACGTACACGGCCATTCAGCGAGGCCACCACGAGGCCCGACCTCTTCTGGTCCAGCGAGATCTCCGGATGTCACCAGATAGGCCGTAAGGACGCGTTCGTCTGTACTGTGAGATGGAGGGTTACCGGGGGCGCAACCACGTAACGGGCTCGCTAGGCCCCCGGCACCGGTGAGCGGATTGTTACTGCCCCCGGCGCCCACGCCGACGCCACCCTGGTCACCACCTACGAGTACGAAACCGACGACGCCTGGTCGCAGGCCGCGGCGGTCGGGCAAGCGCTGTACGTTGAGGACAATCTCGGCCACCGCACGCACTTCCGGTACGACGGGCGGGGCAATCGGACTCTCGTCACCGACGCGCTCGGCAGCACCTGGGAGACCGTCTACAACCTGGCCGACCAGGTCGTCAGCACGCAGCAGCCGGCGACGGGGCAGCAGGGGTCGGGGCGCGTCACCGTGCTCTACGAGTACGTCTTCCCCGGCGGGCCGCGGACCGATGTCACCGTGCTCGACGAGGCCGGAGCCGTCGTGCAGCACGTCAACCACCAGCTCGGCGCCGAGGGGGAGTTGCTGGCGGTGACCGGTGGCACCGAGGCGGTAAGTTACGAATATGATGCGCTGTACCGCCAAACGCTCTTGACAGACGGCGGCGGGCACAGCACGATCTTCAGGTATGACAGCAAGGGAC
>JADZEX010000101.1 GCA_020850355.1 Fimbriimonadaceae bacterium
CTGCTTGTCCTGAGGAGGCCGCAGGCCGTCTCGAAGGGCGAGGTTGGCGACGGTGGACGAACCGGGCTGGGGTCGTTGGCGACCGCTGGTCCGGTCTGGCTGGGGGTGGTGGCAACGAAAAAGGGTCAGGACCATTGGGGTACCAATAGTCCAGACCCTTGTTTCGCCGCCGGTGCGGCTGGGGTGGTCGGCGTGGCCGCGCGTCTCCTCGCCACTCACCCCCGACCTGCTTGTCCTGAGGAGGCCGCAGGCCGTCTCGAAGGGCGAGGTTGGCGACGGTGGACGGATCGGATGGGATCGGGTGCCTGGCCCTTCGACTCGCCGCTGCGCGGCGGCTCAGGACAAGCGGTTGGGGGTGTTACGGGGTGCGAGGTGGTGACCAGCCAGCACCCGGTCAGGCCCGTCCGCAACCGCTGGTTCGGGCTGGCAGTACCTGGTGGCAACGAAAACGGGTCAGGACCATTTTAGTACCAATAGTCCAGACCCTTGTTTCGCCGCCGGTCCGTGGGGGGCTGGCCGGCCTGGCCGCTCTGCTCCTCCATCCTCCAACCCCAACCTGCTTATCCTGAGGAGGCCGCAGGCCGTCTCGGCCGCGGCCATCGCGTCGAGCAGTTGCGCAAAGCTGGCGGGGCGGCCCTGGCCGTCGTACAGCGCATAGGCCGCCGGATCGGCCGGCGGGGCAAGGGCCAGCAGCGCGGGCAGCCAGATCATCGCGACGTCTCCCGGCGACAGTGTGGGCAACCGTGGCCAGCCGGGCAAGGGCGGGGCGGCCGCCCTGGTCAGAATCTAGCCCCGCGCTGACCCCTGGCTCAACCCGCTATGCTACGCTGCGCGCCATCGGGAGCTGGTGATGCGAGTGGCGCGCGCGATGCTGGTGTTGACGGTGACGCTGACGGCGGCAGTGGGGGAGCCGTTGGCTTATGTCGGGAACGGCGGCGACATTGGTGGATCGGATGGCTGGAAGACCCTCTGCGGTGAGGCGAACCGCGCCTGGAGCGACCTGACGCCGGCGCTGGTGGCTGGGGAGCTGCCGCTGGCGGGGGTGCGCATTCTGGTGATCGGATCGTACGCCTACGACGGGCCGCAGGGCAAGATCCTCTCCACGCTGCGGGCCCGGCGCGGCGAGCTGGCGAGCTGGCTACGGGCTGGCGGGGTGCTGCTGGAGCTGGCGCAGCAGGACGGCGGCTACGCCCGCACCGACTGGCTGCCCGAGGGGTTGCTGGTCGGCCGCGCTGATCCGGACTATCCGACAATCACCTGGACCCGCGCCGACCACCCGCTAACGACCACGCCGCACGCGCTCGACGCCAGCGTGCTGGCCGGCTGGAAGCTGCGCAACTGGAGCATCGCCTGGGAGGCGCTGACGAGCTGGGACGGTTTCGAGAACCTGGCCGCCTGCGGCAACCGCGGGGAGTGCTCGGCGCTGGTCGAGGCGGCGGTTGGCCGGGGGCGGGTGCTGGTGTCGGTGATCAGCCCCGACTCGATGGTCCGCCAAGGCGAGGGCGACACCCCGGCCAAGGCTCGGCTGTACTTCGCCAACCTCTTGCACTACTTGGACGAGTGCGCCGCCGGGCGGGGTGTCGCGCTGCGGCCGACACCGGCGCTGGGGGCGGTCAAGCCGGTCGCCGGGGCGCTGCGGCTGGCGTTCTGGGGCGCTGGCGACTCGGCGCTGCTGCCACTGCTGGCGGCGGCGGGCGTGAGGTCGCCGCGGCTGGTGAGCGGCGGCCCGGCCCCGCGGTCGGCCGACCTGCTGCTGATCGACGCCGACGCCGCGAGCGCCCCGACCGCGGCGCAGAGCGCGAGCGTCCAGGCCTATCTGAAGGCCGGAGGTGTCGTTGTCGAGCTGTACCAGAACCGGCCGCAGCGGCCGGGCTGGCTGCCGGCGCCCGAGCAGGCCAACCGCGGTGGCTTCCCGGCGGACTTTGTGGTGCCCGAGGCGGCGGCGCATCCGCTGTTCGAGGCCCCCAACCTGCTCACCGGCAGCCGCCGCGCGGCCTGGCGCGAGGGGCCGCAGCCGATCGCCCAGCCGCCGGTCGCCGCGATCCTGGGCTGGGGTGTGGTGGCGCGCTTCGGCGGCCAGACCTCGCCCGCGGCGGTCCTCGAGCGGTCGGTCGGCCGGGGCCGCGCGATCCTGGTCGCGGCCGATCCGCGCGGCGCGACGCCCGGGCTGGCGCGCGACAACGCCGTCGCCTTCCTGGCCAACCTGCTGACCTACGCCCGCAGCGCCGCCCAGGGCAAGGTGCCGCTGGCCAAGCCGGCGACGCTGCCGGATCGGCGGCTGATGTGGACCGGCCGCCAGATCGACGGCAGCGTGATGGTGCCGACCAACCAGTTGATCCGCCCCGCCGGCCGGCACGTCGAGTTTCCCGGGCGGCCGACCGACCTGGCGCTGCTGCCCGACGGCCAGACTCTGCTGATCGTCGACCGCGGCAGCCTGCGGGTGCTCGACCTGGCCAGCGGCGAGCTGCGGCAGGAGGTCGCCAGCGATGGCGGGCACGGCTTCGTCGGCGTCGCCGTGACGCCCGACGGGCAGACCGTCTACACCAGCAGCGTGAAGCACCTGGTGCAGGTCTGGCGCCGCGGCGCCGACGGCAAGTTCACGCGGCAGGCGCCGCTCAACCTGCCGGGCGACCGCCCAGCGCCGGCCGGGCTGGCCCTCAGCGCCGACGGCGCCACGGTCTATGTCGCGGCCAGCCGCCTCAACGCCGTGCTGGCGCTGCCGACCAACGGCCAGGGCGAGCCGCGCCGCATCGACGTCGGCGTGGCCCCGGTCGATGTCCTGCGCGTCGGCTCCCGACTCTACGTCACCTGCTGGGGCGGCCGGCGCGTCAAGGAGGGTGACCGCAGCGCCAACAGCTCGGGGACGCCCGTGCGGGTCGACCAGCGCACCATCGCCAACGACGGGTCGGTCAGCGTGATCGACCTGCCGACCTGGCAGCCGGTCGCCGAGGTGCCCGTCGGGCTGCTCCCGACCGGCCTCTGCGCCGACGCCGCCGGGCAACGGGTCTACATCGCCAACGCCAACAGCGACTCGGTCAGCGTGATCGACACCGCCAGCCAGACCGTCAGCGCCACGATCCCGGTCAAAGCCGACGCCCGGCTGCCCTTCGGGTCGGGCACCAACGACGTCTGCCTGAGCCCCGACGGCGCCACGCTCTACGTCGCTTGCGGCACGCTCAACGCCGTGGCGGTGGTGCCGCTGCGACCGACCCCGTCGGTGGCCGGCTTGCTGCCGGTCGGCTGGTACCCCGGCGCGGTGGTGGCGCATCCTAACGGGCGGGAGCTGTACGTCGCCAACACCAAGGGAGTCGGGTCGTTGGCCCAGGCAACCAGCCACAACTCGCACCACCACCAGGGCTCGGTCAGCCTGTTGCCGGTGCCGACGCCCGCCGAGTTGCGCACCTGGACCGCCCAGACCGCGGCCAACAACCGCCTCACGCTGGCCCTTGCCGGGCTCGAGCCGCCCCGCCCGGGCGTCGCCCCGCGCCCGCTGCCAGCGCGCCACGGCGAGCCGTCGCTGCTCCAGCATGTCGTCTACATCATCCGCGAGAACCGCACCTACGACCAGGTCCTGGGCGACCTGCCGCAGGGCAACGGCGACCCCAGCCTGGTCCACTTTGGCCGCGAAGTGACCCCCAACAGCCACGCCCTGGCCGAGCGCTTCGGCCTGCTCGACAACTTCTACTGCTCCGGCATCCTGTCGGCCGACGGCCACCAGTGGGCCTGCGAAGGGTACGTCACCGCCTACCTCGAGAAGAGCTTCGGCGGCTTTGTGCGCAGCTATCCCTACGAAGGCGACGACGCCCTGGCCTACTCCCCCGGCGGCTTCCTGTGGGACAACGTCCTGGCCCACGGCGGCAGCTTCCGGTGCTATGGTGAGATGGTCCAGGCGCACATCAAGGCCCTCGATCCGAAGCTGCCGGCCACCTTCCGCAACACCTACGACGACTTCGTCGACGACGGCGTGATGCAGCGCTTCGAGATCCGCGCCACCTCGCTGATTGCCGCCGTCCAGGCGAACCTCTGCCCGACGGCGATCGGCTTCCCGAGCAACGTCCCCGACATCTACCGCGCCGGCGAGTTCATCAAGGAGCTGCGCGGGTTCGAACAGGCTGGGAAGATGCCCAGCCTGTGCATGATCCTGCTGCCGAACGACCACACCTCGGGCACCACCCCCGGCATGCCCACCCCGCGGGCCGCCGTGGCCGACAACGACTTGGCCCTTGGACAGATCGTCGAAGCCCTGACCAAGAGCCGCTTCTGGCCCCAGACGGCGATCTTCGTCTGCCAGGACGACCCGCAAGCCGGCGCCGACCACGTCGACGGCCACCGCAGCCCGGCCTACGTGATCTCGCCCTACTCGCGCCGCGGCACGGTCGACAGCGCCAACTACACGCAGGTTGGGATGATCAAGACGATGGAGCTGATCCTGGGCCTGCCGCCGATGAACCAGCTCGACCTGGCCGCCGAGCCGATGGCGACCTGTTTCGGTAGCGAACCCGACCTGACCCCGTACACCTGCCTCCCGAACGCGGTCCCCCTGGACGAGCTGAACCCGCCCCGGAGCGCTCTGTCAGGGCCGGCCCTGTTCTGGTGCGACGCCAGCCTGGCCCAGGACTTCGACGAAGTCGACGAGGCCGACGAGGACACCCTCAACCGGGTCCTCTGGCACACCTGCAAGGGCTACGACACCCCCTACCCAACCTGGGCCGCCGGCGCCCGCTGAGCCCGTCGCGGATCAGCGCCGAAACACGGGTCTGGACTGGCGGTACTCCGACGGTCCTGACCCGTTTTCGGTGCCACCACCCCGCGCCGGGAGCTCCGCCGCGGTGATCGGGTGCGGCCGGGAAGGGGTCTGGACCAGGGCGGGGGGACCCCCCTGTAGTCCCCCCGAAATCGGGGGGACGACAACGGATCGGCAGCGAAACGCGGATCGGCGGCGAAATACGGGTCTGGACTGGCGGTACTCCGACGGTCCTGACCCGTTTTCGGTGCCACCACGTACAGCCAGGCCTGTCGGTCGCCTGCGGGAGGTGCGGCCATCCCCCGATCCCAGCCACTGCCCGCACCGTCGCCAACCTGGCCCTTCGAGACGGCCTGCGGCCTCCTCAGGACAAGCGGGTTGGGGTTGTAGGATGGAGGAGCAGAGCGGCCACGCCGCCCAGCCCCCCATGGACCGGCGGCGAAACAAGGGTCTGGACTATTGGTACTAAAATGGTCCTGACCCGTTTTCGGTGCCACCACCTGCAGCCGGAACGGACCAGCGGTCGCCAGCCGGCCTGATCTGTTGCCGCCGAGATACTTCCCGCACGCCAGGGAGGAGTCGCCCGACAGCGTCTGAAGAAGACCCCGGTGTGCGATGATCGGCCGCTGCGAACTGGTGCCGAAGTCGCGGAGGGAGGTCGGGATGAGTACCGCCTGGCTGGTCTTGCTGGAAACGGCCGGCAACCAACGCTACATTTTCGCAACCAACAAGCTCCGTGAGAATGTCGGGGCATCGGGGTTGGTGCGGTGGGTGGGGGAGCGGTGGCCGAACCAACCGGTGCCGCGTGGCGACCTGGCGTAGTGGGAGGTGAGTGATGCGACAGCTACCTGAGGTGCCGCCGGCCTTGCCGGACCGTCGGGCGGTGGCCGATTCCCGCCGGGCACCCCGCGAGACCTTCGAGGTGCAGTTGGAGACCGTCACCCCGGTGCTCGGCGGTGGTGTCCGCACGCGAGACATCGACCGCACGGATATCATCCGCGTGCCGACGATACGCGGCCACCTGCGGTTCTGGTGGCGCGCCCTGTATCGCAGCTCCTGCGTGTCGCCGGACGAGCTGTTCCGGGCCGAGAAGGCGCTGTGGGGTGGTGCCACGGACGCTCGCAATGACGAAGGGAGTGCGCGCTCGGCGGTGGAGGTTAGGGCGGAGGTGACGCAGGTGGGCGAGGAGGACCCGGAGGACGTCTTCCCCTACGAGACCCGGGACCACGGGGCAACGCCCGGCGCCTATGCGCTATGGCCGGCGCGCAAGACCAAGAGCGGCGACCCGATCGCACCGCGACGACTGCCCGGGACGCAGTTCAAGTTGGTGCTGTCGGCCCCCGCCGAGCAGATGCCGAAGGTCCGCGCCGCGGTTACCGCCTGGGTGCTCTTCGGCGGCTATGGTGGTCGCACCCGGCGGGGCATCGGCAGCCTGACCGTTCGCGCTGAGCCTGACCAGTGGCTGCCTGCCGCAGCTACGGGAGCAGAGCTGGAGCGGCTGCTGGGTATCGCCCTGGGAGAGCGTGACATGGCGCCGGCCGTCGACTGCCCCACTTTGTCGGGTGCTCGACTCGTCGTCAGCCAACACCCGGGCGACAACGCCATGGGCTGTTGGACGACGGCCCTGAAGTGGCTCAGCGACTTCCGGCAAGGGGCAGGCCCGCACGATCAGCACGCGCGAGAGCCAGATCCAACGGGCGGCAACCGCCCCGGCCGCAGTCGTTGGCCGGAGGCGGACAAGGTGCGGCACCTCTCGCCGGGCAACCCGCAGATGTGGGCCCATCCGCCGCAGCACAACGGCGAAGTTGTCTGGCCACGGGCCGGGTTCGGGCTGCCGATCTTGGGGCAGTTCCAGAAGCAACCGCGCCGTCGAGGAGACCCGGAGTACCGCGAACCGCGGGACTTCGAGTTGCACTGGCTGCGGGCCGGCCAGGACATCGACCGGCTCGCAAGCCCGTTAATCGTCAAAGCGCTACCGCTGGCGGATGGGCGCTTCGTTGCCTGCGCGCTGTGGCTGCATCGTGCCTACCCCGCCGGCGGCCGGCCCGCGCTCCGGGCAACCGACCCGCGGGCGACCGGGTCCAGCGCCGAGTTCGACGTGCTGGAAGCGCCCGACGAAACGGCGCGCTTCAGCCCGCTGCGGGGCCACACCAAGCCGACTGGGTACAACCTGCGGCAGGCCTTCTTCGGTTGGTTGCAGCAGACCAACCGCGCACAGGAGGTAGTCTGATGCCAGAACACCTCCTCCAAGTCACCCTCGGCCCGATCCAGGACTTCATCGCCGCGGCGCGGCGGACGCGGGACCTCTGGTTCGGGAGTCATCTGCTGTCGGAGCTCTCACGGGCGGCGGCGGCGGCGCTGGCCAATCACGGGCAACTGGTCTTTCCAGCGCTCGACGCCGGTGATCTGGAACTGGTGCCCTGTGACCAGGTGGTGCGGCCGGGCACCGACCGCATGCCGCTGAGCGTGGCCAACAAGCTGGTGGTGGTCCTGCCGGCCGGCACCGACCCACGACAGGCCGCACAGGCGGCACGCCGTGCGGCGCAGCAGCGGCTGGTGGACCTGGCCACCAAGGCCCGGCGAGCCGCGGACGGGCTGCTGGCGGCGGACCACGACATCGCGGCGATCTGGGACGAGCAACTGGCCACCGCGCTGGAGTTCTGCGCGGGCTGGGCACCGCTCGACGGCGGCTATGCCACGGTCCGCGAGCAGGTCGAGGCGGCGCTGGCCAGTCGCAAGAACCTGCGGGAGTTCGTGCCCTGGCAGCACAGCCGGTGCGGTGCCCCGAAGTCGAGCCTGGATGGCGCGCGCGAGACGGTGCTCGCCGAGCCGGCCCAGCGGGCGCCAGCCAAGGTTCAGCGGTACCGCATCGCCAGCACCGAGCAACTCGACGCGATCGGCGTCCTGAAGCGCTGCGGTGGAGATCCGGAGCAGTTCGTGCCGATTCGCTCGGTGGCCTTGGCATCGTGGCTGGAACGGAACACTGCGCGGCTGGGACCGGTTGAGGACGCGTGCAAGCAGTGCGGACAACTGACCAAGGTCCGCACACTCTCCGGCGGACGGTTCTTCAACTACGACGCCGACGTCTTCTTCCCCGATCGCTGGGCAGCGATCGAGCGGGAGCTCTCGCCGGACGGCCTGCCGCTAACCGGTTGGAGCGCCGTGAAGGAGGCCGCTGGCGGGGTGCTGCGCGAACGAACCGTGCCGGAGCCATACCCCTACGTCGCCTGTCTGGTAGCCGATGGCGACCACATGGGGGCGGCGCTCAACCGCCTCAGCTCAGCGGAGGCGCACCGCGAGTTCTCAAGGCGGCTGGCTGCTTTCCCGGACCAGGCGCGGGAAGTGGTTGAGAAACACCTCGGCGCGTTGGTCTACGCCGGCGGCGATGATGTGCTGGCGTTCCTGCCGTTGACAAAAGCCGTCGAATGCGCCGATGCCTTGCGGCGCAAGTTCCACGAACTACTGGGTGACCTGAACCCGGCCCAGCCGCCGACCCTGTCGGTCGGCTTGGGCATCGGGCACAGCCTGGAAGCGATGGGCGACCTGCTGGATCTGGGGCGGCGGGCGGAGAAGCTGGCCAAGGTCGCCCGCAACTCGCTGGCCGTGGTGGTGCAGAAGCGCAGCGGCGGCGAGGACTCCTGGACCGCGCGATGGTCGGGCGGCCCGCCCGACCATGGCGCGCTCGCTGACGCCGTGAAGTGCCAGGGCAGCAGCCTGCCGGCCAAGAAGGTCGCCCAGGTCCGCGACCTGCTGCGCCGCGCTCCGCGGCCGACCGAGCCGGACAGCGGCTCCTGGTGCGACGTGCTGACGCAGGAGGTGCGCCGGATCATCGCCCACACTGCGGGTGGTGTGCAGCCGCCGCCGCTGGCCGAGGTCAGGCTGGAGTTGCCGACCACAGGATCGTATGCCGGCCTCCACCGGGCGGTCGACAACTGGGTCGGCCTGCAGCGCGTGGCGATGGTGCTGGCGGCGGCGAACCGCGCCATTGGGGAGGGCTGACCATGCCAGACAACGAGTCGCAGGCCATTCTGCTCCGGCCGCGCGACGGGTTCTTCGTGAAGGACGGCCGGGGCTGGTACACCGCCGGCGCCGGGCGGGCTTACGGGTACGCCTGGCCTCCACCGCCGACCGTTCGCGGTGCCCTCACTGCCGCCTGCGGTCGACTGCAGGAACAGGCCGGGCCGCTGACCAAGGACGCCTGGAAGGCGCTGCTGGCGCAGGTCCAGTTGCACACCGTGATGGCCTGCCGGCGGCCACTCGGCGAGCCCCTGGGCGCGGCGCACCGACTCTGGCCGGCCCCGGCCGACAGTCTCTACCTGGCAGCCGACCCACCGCCCGAGGCGGGTAACGCGGTGACGCGCCTGGACCCCCAGCCCGACGAGGTCGTCGCGACGATCGGCTGCTCGCCCGACGACGACGCCCGCGAGGCGCTCTGGCGCCCGCGGCTGACCGCCGCCGGCAAACCGCGCCCGGCTCCGCGCTGGTGGACCGACGCCTACTTTGGCCGGTGGCTGCTGGCCGAACCCGTGGCACAGTGCGCGCGGGACGAGTGGCCCGACCCCGACGGTAGCCGGCTGGATGTGCATCTGGCGATCGACCGGGCGACCGGCACCGCGCGGCAAGGCTTCCTGTTCTCCCACAACGTCGTCGAGACGCTGGCCCGGCGCCAGCAGACGACCTACGAGTATGGGTTGGCGTGTCGGCTGACCGCCCCGGGTGCAGACCGGCTGCCGGGCCAGGTGCTGACCCTCGGTGGCAAGAGCCGGCTGGTCCCAGTTGAGTCGGCCCCGTCCGGCTGGGACGACCCGCCGCCGGAACTGCTGAAGGCTCTGACTGGGGTCACCCGGCTGCGCTTGCTGGTGGTCACACCCGCGCGCTTCGGCCGCGGCTGGCTGCCCGACGGCCTCGAACGTGACGAACTGCGTTACCGCGGGACGCTGGACCTGCCCGACTTCCCGCTTGCCACGCTGCGCGCGGCCTGCGTCGGGCGGCCGCTGCACCTCGCCGGGTGGGACATCCAAGCCCGCCAGGCCAAACGGACCCGCCGACTGGTGGCGCCCGGCGCCGTCTACTTCCTCGAACTCGACAAGCCCCTCAACCGCGCCCAGGCGGCCGGCCTCTGGCTGGCGCAGCTTGGCAGCGACCGCGACGAGGGCCTGGGGACCGTCGTGCCGGGCGTCTGGCCCGCACTGCAAGGAGCGTAGGGTGGAGACTCGACCTTATCTGATGCACGCGCTCTCACCACTGCATGTCGGCACCGGCCATGCCGCCGACATCATCGACCTGCCGATCGCCCGGCAACGGGCCACCGGCCTGCCCTATGTGCCCGGCTCGGCGATCAAGGGGGTCTTGCGCGACGCCCGGCGCGACGAGCACGACGCCAGCACCTGGCAGGCCGTGTTCGGACCCGAGACGGCCGCGGCCAGCGACCACGCCGGCGCCCTGGTGGCCGGTGACGCCGTGCTGCTAGCGCTGCCGGTGCGGAGCTACCGCGGCACCTTCGCCTGGGTCACTTCGCCGCTTCTGCTGCAGTTGGCCCAGCGCGACGGCGCCCAGTTGCCGCTCTGGCCAGCGCCGGGCGAGGAGGCCGCCAAGGTCAGCGGACCTGGCATCATCAGCGGCAATAGGCTCTATCTGGAGGACCTTGACCTGCAAGCCGCCACGGATCCCCAGGTGGCCAAGCTGGCGCAGTTTCTGGCAGCCAAACTGTGGCCCAAGCACCCCGAGATCCTGACCTCGCGGCTGGCGGTGGTGCATGACGAGGTGCTGACCTTCTTGATGGAGACCGCCACCCAGCTCGACACCCGCGTCCGGCTGAAGACCGAGACCCGCACGGTCGCCAAGGGCGCGCTGTGGATCGAAGAGAGCCTGCCGGCCGAGACGATCCTGCTGGGCCTGTTGGCAGCCGAGGGCAGCCGGCGCCAGGACACTCCGCTGACTGCCGCCGCGGTCCTCGACGCGGCCTTGCCGAAGGACGGCCTGGTGGCGCAGTTCGGCGGCAAGGCCACCATCGGCCGCGGCCGCTGCCGGCTGGTCGTGCTCTAGGAGGTTCGCGATGACACGGGATCAGCAACGGGCCCAACATGCCTACGCTCGCGTGGCCGAGGTGCCACGCGATGAACGCGCGGACTACGAGGTCTTCGTCAAGGATCTTGGAGCCTGCTTGCTCCGGAGCGGCCTGGCCGTGGCGATCTGTACCCTCGAGCGCGAGCACGCAGCCGGGCGCCGCGCCGCCGGGACCCTCCTCGGGCACCTCGCCACTGCCAGCATCCCGGGGCTCGCCGGAACCGACAGCCGCACCCTTGGCGCCCAGGTCAGGCAGCTCGAGTTGGCGGCCTACCTGCTGGCCAGCCGCGAGACCCTGCGGGTCGCCACCTGGCTCAAGCGCGCCGTCGAAGCGCCCCCGACGGGAGGTTAGCGATGCGTGACTGCCTGCAAGCGGTGCGCTGGCATCCCACCGCCCACACTGCGCTGGCTTATGATGTTTGGGCGCCGATCAACTTCGAGGACGGCACCTTCAAAGTCCATCTCGCGGAGCGCGACGACTGGCTGACGGATCTCTCCGAGACGGAGGTGCCCACCGGCTATCGGCCGAGCTACGACGCCTGGGCGAACGGTCTGAAGAGCGATCATAGTACCTGCTGGGCCGAGGTGACCCTCGCCAGCCGGCTGTTGATCGGGCACGGCAACTCGGCGCCGACCGAAGTCGGGCTGACGCTGCACCACACCTGGGGCGTGCCGTTGCTGCCGGGCTCGGCGCTGAAGGGCTTGCTGGCGCACTACTTCGACGCCGTCTACGGCGGCGACGAGCCGGAGCGGCAGGCCTTCCGGGGGGTCCTCTGGGAGGGCAACCGCATCCGGCGCGGCCCTGGCGAGACCTATGGCGCGATCTTCGGCGCCCCCGACGCGGAGGACGATCCGCCCGATTGCCCCGGCGCCGTGCAGGGCGGGCTGATCTTCCACGACGCGCTCTGGATCCCCGAGCAGCCGACGCTGCCGCTCGCTCCGGATGTGCTGACAGTGCATCAGCGGCAGTACTACACCACCAGTCAGGGGGGCGACTGGCCGAACGACTACGACAGCCCGATCCCGGTCGCCTTCCTCACCGTGGCGCCGCAGGCGCGGTTCTTGGTGGCCATCACCGGGCCGGTCGCCTGGGCCAGCCTGGCGCTGCAGCAACTGCTCCTGGCTCTGGAGGAATGGGGCGTCGGCGGCAAGACCGCCGCCGGGTACGGCCGCATCGAGCCCGGCGCGCGGGTTCATGTGCCACCTCATCCGCTGGTCGCGCAGTTCGTTGCCGGCCTGGGCCTGGAGTTCGAGACGCACAGCGCGCGCCTCGACTGGGTCAAAGGTCGACTGCCCGACCTCCTCTCGCTCGACTCCGACCAACGGCGGCTGGTCAGCGACGCCGTGACCGATGCGGTTCCCCGCAACAAGCGAACGTCCGACCGGCTGGCGGCTATTCAAGAGGCCCTCAAACTTGGCCAGGCGAATGACGACCCGCTCGTGGCGCAGTTCCTAGCGGAACTGGCGGCGCTGCCGGCCGACGGCGATGGCGTTGACCAGCTCATGGAGCTGTCGGCCTGGGGACCAGCCCACGCGGCCGATCCGGAGCGGTGCGTGGCGGCGGTGCGAACCCACTTCGCTGCCCCGGAGCTGGCCCAAACCCGGGAGGCGGCGCTGGAACTGCTGGAGCCGTAACCCCCCATGCCCGCCGCCTGCTTGCTGGTGTTTGTGACGGAGGATCCCGCCGGGTGGCCGGCCGAGCCGCAGCATTTGCTGCGGGGGTGGCACTATCGGCAGACGCTGGAGGCCGTCGACCCCGACCTGGCGCGGCGGTTGCATGACGATCCGCGGCCGGGGCCGGTGACCCTGGCCGTGCTGCCCAGCCGCCAGCGGGGCGAGCTGCTGGTGCGGCTGACGACCGTCCAGGACGACCTCGAAGTGGCCCTGGCCGAGGTGCTCGGGCGGCTGCTGGAGCAGCAACAGCCGGTCCGGCTGGCCGAGCGGGAGGGCCGGCTGGTAGCCTGGACCGGCGACGCGGCCGACCATCCGCTGGTCGGGAGTGGCAGCTACTCGCAGCTCGCCGCGGCGCGGTCGGTCGGACGCTGGACGCTGCGGCTGCACACGCCGACCACCTTCCGCAGCCACGAGGCCGACCTGCCGCTGCCGGTCCCCGAGAAGTTGGCCCGCTCGTGGCTGAAACGCTGGCAGCTCTGGGCGCCGCCCGCCCTGGCGACGCTCGATGACGACCTGCCTCGGCGGATCGACCGCGGCCTCAGCGTGGTCGACTTCCAGCTCCGCTACGAGCGCCACGGCGACGGCCGTTACCCACTGGGCGGCTGCGTCGGCGAGGTGGTGCTGCAGGCGGGCCGCAGCCTCGATCCGGCCGACGGCGCCGCCTTCGACACCTTGGCGCGGTTCGCCTTCTGGGCCGGCACCGGGCGCGAGTCGTTGCGGGGCATGGGCGTCACCAGCGTCCGGGCGGGCTGACGCGATGCGCAGTCTGTACATCACCGAGCCCACCGCCCAGCTCGGGCTGGACCACGGCCGGCTGCAGGTGCGGGTGGAGCAGACGGTGCGCCGCGAAGTGCCGCTGCGCGACCTCGAACGAGTCGTGCTGTTCGGCTACGCCAGCCCGACTCGCGCGGCGCTGGGGGCCCTGCTGGAACAGGGCACGCAGCTCTGCCTGCTGTCGCCGCAGGGCCGCCTGATCGGCCGCTGGGTCGGGCTCGAAGCCGCCGATGTCGAGCTGCGGCTGGCGCAGTACCAGGCCACCTTGGACCCCGCCCGCTCGCTCGCCCTGGCGCGGCCCCTGCTGGTGGCCAAGCTGCGCAACAGCTTGCGGTTGCTGGGGCGACACCTCAGCGACCATCCCGACCCGCTGCTGCAGCCTCGTCGCCAGCGCCTCCGCGACGCCCTGCGGGCCGCCCGGCAGGCTCCCGACCTGGACCGCCTGCGGGGCCAGGAAGGGCGCGGCGCCGCCGCCTGGTTCGCGGCCTTCGGCCGCCTCTGCCGCGGCTCGCTAACCTTCCAGCGGCGCCGTCGCCACCCGCCGCCCGACCCGGTCAACGCCCTGCTCAGCCTGGGCTACAGCCTGGTCAGCAGCGAACTCACCGGCGCCCTCGCCGCGCTGGGGCTGGACCCCTTCCTCGGTTTCCTGCACCGTCCCCACCGCGGCCGCCTCTCCCTGGCGCTCGACCTGCTGGAGGAGTTCCGCACCCCGGTCGCCGACCGGCTGACGCTGCACCTGGTCAACCACCGCCGCCTCGGCCCACGCGACTTCATCCCCGCGCCGACCGGCGGCGTGCAGTTGACAGCGCCTGCCCTGAAGAGGTACCTCCAAGCCTATGAAGAGTCCGTCCACCGGTCTTTCGCCTACCAGGGCCGCCGACTCACCTTGCGGCAGGCCTTCCACCAGCAGGCCAATGCCCTCCGCCACGCCATCCGCGACGGCGCTCCTTACACCGGCTTCACGTTACCTTGAGCAACTGACGAATCTCGGCCACCCCCCTCCTTGGGCCGTCTCTCGTCAGTTGGGTCACAATCGGCCTGTGGAGCCGATCCGGGAGTCGGCGCGGGCTCCTCGGGGGCCCCAAAACCGGTTGCGAAACGATGACAGAACGGCTGCGAAACCGCGACTCGTCAGTGCAAGAGAATCGCAAGAAAAAAGATCGCCCGCAGAGCCAGATTCTTTGGGGGTCGGAAGGAGGAAAATGGGGGTGGGTCGACAAGGCAGCAGCGCCTACTCAGGCGTGGAAACATATAGGCAGCGGCCCGCACCGCCTGGGCGTCGACGGGTCGACAAGGCAGCTGCGCCTACTCAGGCGTGGAAACATCAGTACAAACGCCCCGTCCCAACCTTCGTCCTGTCGACAAGGCAGCAGCGCCTACTCAGGCGTGGAAACGGGCTTCCGCTGCCTGTTGGGGCCCCGGATAGAGGTCGACAAGGCAGCAGCGCCTACTCAGGCGTGGAAACCCACCCTCTTGGCCTCAGCGACCAGTACCCCACGTCGACAAGGCAGCAGCGCCTACTCAGGCGTGGAAACCGAAGCCGCCGGGTGGCACGACGGTCTCGGCTGGCGGTCGACAAGGCAGCAGCGCCTACTCAGGCGTGGAAACCTACTCGGCGAGCAGCACCTTGATAGCCTGGCCGGGTCGACAAGGCAGCAGCGCCTACTCAGGCGTGGAAACCGCACCACCGGCGAGAACGAGACCACGGTGGTCTGTCGACAAGGCAGCAGCGCCTACTCAGGCGTGGAAACTGGGGGACAGAGCCCCGTCGCGGCGCCCGAGCCCGTCGACAAGGCAGCAGCGCCTACTCAGGCGTGGAAACTAGTCGGCGCCCGCCGGCAAGTCGATTACCTGCGTCGACAAGGCAGCAGCGCCTACTCAGGCGTGGAAACCCGGCGTCTCACGCTCGACCCCGTCGTCGCCGAGTCGACAAGGCAGCAGCGCCTACTCAGGCGTGGAAACCGTAGTCCTTGACGTCGAGGATGGGCCGATGCCGTCGACAAGGCAGCAGCGCCTACTCAGGCGTGGAAACTCTCCCACTGAGGGGGCGCGCCGGACCGGGAGGCGGTCGACAAGGCAGCAGCGCCTACTCAGGCGTGGAAACAAGTACCCGACTTCGAGCGAGTCGGGTAGGGCTAGGTCGACAAGGCAGCAGCGCCTACTCAGGCGTGGAAACCCACCTCCCCTGCAGGGGTGGTGGACGTGGCGCAAGTCGACAAGGCAGCAGCGCCTACTCAGGCGTGGAAACGACACCACCACCGTCGACCGCGTCGACTCAGTGACCGTCGACAAGGCAGCAGCGCCTACTCAGGCGTGGAAACGTGGCGTCTTCCGCCAGGCGATCTAATGACTCGTCGACAAGGCAGCAGCGCCTACTCAGGCGTGGAAACTCGGAGGGGAGAGTTGGGTACGCGAGGACCTCGCGTCGACAAGGCAGCAGCGCCTACTCAGGCGTGGAAACTGGACCACCTCGTTCACCTCATGACCGGCTGCCACGTCGACAAGGCAGCAGCGCCTACTCAGGCGTGGAAACGCTTCTCAGCCGGGAGTCCCTCCACCTCACCGAAGGTCGACAAGGCAGCAGCGCCTACTCAGGCGTGGAAACCCTGCCACGCGGTCTGCTGCTTGCGCCAGTCGGCGTCGACAAGGCAGCAGCGCCTACTCAGGCGTGGAAACGGCGAAGAGGGCCTGCGCCTGGGCGAACAGGTGGGTCGACAAGGCAGCAGCGCCTACTCAGGCGTGGAAGCCGTTAGCGCGGCGGCGGCGCTGGCGGTTGCCGACGCGGGCGACCACCCCCGCGGACCGGCGGCGAAACAAGGGTCTGGACTATTGGTACTCCAATGGTCCTGACCCTTTTTCGGTGCCACCACCCCGCGCCAGGACCTTCGCCGCGGTGATCGGGGGCGACGGAGCCCCCCTGTGGTCCCCCCGAAATCGGGGGGACGACAAGGGTACCGACCCACAAGCTGCGCCGGCGGCGCTGGCGGTTGCCGACGCGGGCGACCACCCCCGCGGACCGGCGGCGAAACAAGGGTCTGGACTA
>JADZEX010000115.1 GCA_020850355.1 Fimbriimonadaceae bacterium
CCGCCAAGGCCCCCAATCCGGCCGCCAGCACCGACAGGAAGCAGGCGCGCCAACCGAACGCCGCCTGCACGACGCCACCGATGGTCGGTGCGATCGCCGGCGCCAGCGCCATGATCATGCCCATGACCGACAGTTCGCGGCCGGCGCGGGCACCGCTGTAGAGGTCGCGCACGACGGCACGGGCGAGCACGATGGCGCCGGAGGCGCCGATGGCCTGGCAGGTGCGCGCCGCGATCAACAGTTCGATCGTCGGCGCATATGCGCAAAGAAGCGTCGCGACACAAAAGATCGCCAGCGCGATCAACAGGATGCGCCGTCGGCCGTGAATGTCAGAGATCGGCCCATAGGCGATCTGGCCGACTGCGAACCCGATCAGGTAGGACGAGATCGTCAACTGCACGCTGGCGACGGGGGCGCCGAGTTCGCGGCCGATCTCGGGCAGCGCCGGCAGGTAGAGATCGACCGCCAACGGGCCGATCATGGTCAGCACGGCCAACAGGGCCGTGAGTGCGAACGTGTCGGGGCGAAGCATGGGGAGCCGGCGGGACCGAGGAGGCGAACGGATCGTCACGCCGAACAAGCACGGCAGTAACGATGCCGCAATGCGTGTTGACGCGCGTCAGCGCGCCGCGCGGCGGCGCCGGGGCAGCGGCGCATCGAGCGGCTTGAGCCCGTAGCGATGCAGGTCGGTGCCGTGGACGTCGAGCCAGGTCTTGGCCCGATGGGTGTCCGGACACATGCGGATGAGCAGGCGCCAAAAACGTGAAGAGTGATTCATCTCGACGAGATGCGCCACCTCATGGGCCGCCAGGTAGTCGAGGACGAAGCGCGGCGCCAGGATCAGCCGCCAGGAAAACGACAGCACGCCGGTGGTCGAGCACGAGCCCCAGCGGCTCGACTGGTCGCGAATGGACACGCGCTTGTAGGTGACGCCGATCTTTTCGGCATAGCGGGCGACCGCGACGTCGAGATCGCGCTTGGCCTCGCGCTTGAGAAAGTCGCGCACCCGCCGTTCCAGATGCGGCGTCTCGCCGGCCACGCACAACAGGCGGTTGGCATAGGGGTCGAGTTCCGTCCATACCGTGCCGCGCATGCCGCGGCGATGAACGATGCGATGGGCAAGGCCGCGGATCGGCACGACCGTGCCGCTCGCGAACGGCGCCGCCTCGGGAAGACGATCGAGCCGCGCCGCGATCCAACCGCCATGCTTCTCGGCGAACTCTTTCGCCTCGCGCAGGCTGCCGCGCGGCGGCATCGTCAGCACGACCTCACGCGTCGCCGCCTGGATTCGCAACGTGTAGCGTCGCGCCTGGCGATGACGGCGCAGG
>JADZEX010000102.1 GCA_020850355.1 Fimbriimonadaceae bacterium
ACAACGACGCCGTCGAGGCCGCCGCGGTCCGCGCTGGCTTGACCGGCGCGACCGTCGCGCGGCTCGCGGCGGCGCCGGTCGTGCTGGGCATGTCCGACACCACCAGCCTCGATTACAGCGCCCATCCGGCGACCGCGGGGCTCGGCCACTTGGAGCAGCAATGGCGCCACGGCGTGCTGCTCCACACCGTCCTGGCGGTCACCGCCGAGGGCCTGCCGGTCGGTGTGCTGTCGCAGCAGTGGTGGGCCCGCGACCCCGCCCAGGCCGGCCAGCGCGCCACCCGGCTGCAGCGTCCGACGGCCGCCAAAGAGAGCCAGAAGTGGCTCAACGCGGTCGCCGAGGCCACTGCCGCAGTGCCGCCGGAGGCGCTCCTGGTGCTGGTCGGCGACCGTGAGTCGGACGTCTTCGACCTGTTCGCCTAGCCGCGCCGCGCGGGCGTCGAGTTGCTGTTGCGGGCCGCCTGGGACCGTCGTGTCGAGGGTCCTGAAGAGCATCTCTGGGCGGCCGTCGAAGGGGCAGCGGTGTTGGATCAGGGGACGTTGGAAGTGACTGGCCGCGAGCAACTCCCGGCCCGCCAGGCGACCGTCACGGTGCGCGCCACGACGGTCGCGCTGCAGCCGCCGCGGTCGCGGTCGCAAGCCGCGCCGGCGGTCCCGCTGAGCGCCGTGCTGGTCCGCGAGGAAGCCCCGCCGGAGGGCGTCGAGCCGCTGGAGCGGCTGCTGCTGACGACCTTGCCGGTGACTACGGCGGCCGAGGCCTGGCGCTGCGTGCAACGCGGCGCGCCGGGCGACACGTCCATCGTGGACATTACGATGGGATGGGTGCGTAGCCCACCGGTGGCGCTGAAGCGCCACCGGCAGGGCCTATAGCGAATGGATGAACGTTACGAAGCTCGTCGCCGTGCCGTCATCCTGTGCCAGCCACTTTGTGGCCTTCAGCACCAGTTGGCTGCTTGCCACCCAGGGCGACGGAACGGCTGCGGACAGCCGGACGCCGAGCACGGTTGCCGCACTGACGACTGCTGCAGTCATCGGCTGTCCCAGGGCAGGACAGGCGCCGCTAGCCGTAGGAGCCAACTGTGCGGTCGTCGCGACAACCACCCGGCTTCTGAGCAACTCGACAGGGTCAGCGAAGTCAAGCCAACGGTCCAGCCAGGCAGTGAGGTTGCATCGACGCAGGCTCTGCCCGTACGCTGCCTTGAGGCTAGCCGTGGTACTTCCTGGGGGCGCCATGCTGTACAACAGACCCAAGCTATCGGCAATCCACTTTGGCGGTCTGCTGCTGTCGCCCGATAGCCACTCGTGGATCTTCTCATCTTGTGAGACCTTGGGCAACGCCTGCCAGCGGGCGGCTGCGGCAAGGTTGTCCGCGTGGGCGACAAGACGCCCAACAAGGCCCCAACAGCTGAGCTCGACCAAGCCAACCGTGGCGCCGATGTCTGGCGATGCCCCGCTTGCCGCAGTGCGCAGCCCACCAATGTACTGTTTGAGGCTCAGCGCAAGGGCTTCCTTCTCGAGATCTGTCGCGTCCTCCCCAGGGTCGGGCGGGTTGGCCGTGAGCTCCTCCAGGTTGTCCTGGAAGTTGGTAAACTCCGGCTTGCTGCCAAGGTGCACCTCAACCCAATCGTCTCCATTGGCGGTCAGCAGGTCGAGGGTCGGGTCGGCCGGGCGACGGTCCACGTTGATCCAATCCTCGGCCCAGCCGGCGAGCCACTCCTTGGCCGCCTGCCACCGGCTCCTCTTCGTGCTCTCTTTGGCGACTCCCACCAGCCAGGCCATCATCAGCTTCTCGACTATGCCGTTCAAGCGAGAGACCTCTTCACGCAGGGCGCCCATTCGTACTCCGCTCCATCGCTGGTGGAAGACCGCGAGCGCAGCAGGGGTCAAGATGAGACTGTTGGTCGTGGCAGCCTCCTGGTGGCTGCGCTCCTTCGCCGCCAGCACTCCGGCCACCAACAATGCAACTTGCCGGCCGCGCACCCGGATGGCCTTTCCCAATTCTTGCTTCCCATCGGTTGACCACACCCCAAAGGCCATCTTGCACGCCACGAATTCGCCGTTCTTGGTCTCGAAGTCGAACTTCAGTCCGGCCTGCCACCCGGAGCCGCTGTGGTCCGCTGGGTCGCGTCGCTCAGCCAACCGCCTCAGGTACCTTGCGCACTGATCTAGATAGTTGGCAATCTCGACCAGATCATCGGCCGTTTTGGTTCCCATTCCGCTGGCCCTTTCTGGTACCCCCCTGAGTAGCCACGAGCACGGCCAACGCGAGTCGCAGGTCGCGTCGGCGGCGCCGCGCGTCAGCCGCCAGAAGGAGCGCTACCATTATCAGCAGAAGCACCACAACCTCCAATAGCCTCACTGCCCACCACGCCCAGCCAGCCCCGAGCTGAGCGTCCGCCGCGCTCTGGGCGGCGGCAAGGTCCGCCAGGGCGTCTGCCCGCAACTGCGCGGCGAACTCCGTGACTGCGGGGGGCTCGTTATCTGCCGTCACCGGGACGCGGCTGATGTTGAACCACAAGCGGCTGTACCGATCGGTCACCACCGGGTTATCCTCGACCAGCGCCAGGCGGCTGCTGGCCGCGCCGGCCGGGGTGATCACTTCGGCATCGCCCAGATTGACCTGGGAATAGGCCGCCCGGAGCTGCCGTGCATAGGGGGGGAAGTGCGGTTTGCGGGCAGTTGCCGGCGCGGTCGCAGCCGGCGCCTCGGGACCGGCAAGGGTCCTGATCAAGTCGCGAGCGAGGGGTACCGCGTCCGGCACCACGTTCGGGTGGGTGACCAGCAGGTGGCCGCCCAAGAAGGCGCACCGCGGCTTCGCATCGGCGGTCAGCCGGTACGGCCAATCGAACCTGTAGCGCTCGTTCCAACCATTGCCGTAGCGCTGTTCGAGCCAGTAGACCACCCGCGGCTCGGCCACGCAGGCGGCCACTTCGCCGGCCACCAAGGCGTCGTACAGGGCCTCTGTGGTGGGGAACGTTCGCAGTAGCCCGCCACGCCGCAAGGCCACCAGGTGGTCAACCACCGCTGTGGCCTGGCGGCTGGCGACCTCGGCGTGGGTTGCCGACAGGATCTGTGTCTGGCCGGCCCTGCCAAGCAGCCCGACGAACTCCCACAGGCGGTTGATCGATGGGTCGATCGCATACCCCAACGGGTGCGCCGGCGTCAAGCACTGGGGCAAGTCGGGCGCTCCTTCGACGGTCGCTGCGCCAAGGGCGCCTCGGTTGGCGACGAGCAGCCGCAGGTCGTCGAACCAGCGGACCGCCAGCCCCGGCTCTGGGCTCGCGAGATCGTCTTTCAGCCAACGCCACCACGTGTCGCCAGCCTGGAAGACGATGGCGGCATAGCCTGGTGGGGGCTGGCGGAGGTTTTCGACGGTGGCTCGCCAGTCCCTTGGTGAGAGACACTGGACCTCGAGCTCCGCGTTGCGGTTGGCGCCGAGCCATTCGGCTGCGGCGGTGCGGAGCCAGCTCTGCCCGAGGAGCGCCCGTCGCGCCACCGGGTCGGCGGCTACTTGACCGCGGGTCAGCGCGGCGAGGCTGAACCGGGGCTGTGCCCATCCCAGCAGTTCCAGCAGCCTGGTCAGGTCACCATCGCCCAGCGCCGGCTGCGCGAGCAGCAAGGCCGCCGCGCCGCGCTGAGCTGGGTCGGCCGGCAGTTCGGCAATGCTGCGCAGGGGCGGCATCTGATCGTCCAGACAGACCAACAGGACTCGCTGCGGCCCAGCATCCAGGCCGCTGGCCGGCAACAACCCCAGGCCGAGCAGGGCCATGACGGGCCAGGAGAGGGGTAGTGATCTCATTGTGTTAACCATCCCGGCAGCTCATTGCGGGCGGAGACGAGCGGCCACCAGTAGAACCCGCCCTGCGGATCCATTACTTCCGAAAGGGCGAACTCGGTCGCCAAGAGCCGACCTGCGGCCCGAGCAGCCTCGCGGTCGACGCTGCAGGCCGCCTTGGCCACGATGAACGCCGCGGCGCCGCAGTCGTTGAGGGCCCAGGCCGAGTCCAGCAGGAGCTGCTCCTGGGCGTCGGGCCGCGGGCCGAAGAGGCGGTCGTAGCGCCGTTTCTTGAGCTGTCCTTGGGCCGCCCCATCGGCCCTGTAGAACCGCAGCAGGGCCGCCGCGAAGGGCCGCGCCGCGAGCCAGCCCGCGCCTTCAGGCGCGGCGTTGATCAGGTCCCAGCACCGGGCCAGGAGCGCGCTGCTGGGCGGTGTTCCGACCAGACGGTGGCGCTGCCCATGGGAGATCGCGAGGCCCGTCTCGCGCACCGTGACGCTGGCGCCCAGCGCTGGCAGCACGCCGACCGAGAGGTAGAGCTGACCGTCCAAGATCCGCGGCGCCGTGGCCATCGTGCTGGGCCGCTCGGCAGTCTGGGCTTGCCGGTCGCCCAGCCACACGACGACCTGCCGCCCCGCCGCCGACAGGCGCCAAGAGCTCGGCCCGGCGCTCGTGAGTTGGCCGCCGACCAGGTCAGCCAAAGTGCGGGCCGGGAGCAGCAGGGCCTGGTCCACCTCCGCCGGCAGGCCCTCCAGGCTGACCTCCTGCCAGTCTGGCGCGGGGGACGGGGTGGGCAGGCCGGCCGGCGCTGGCGGTGTTTGCCACGCCACGTGCCGCCAGTCGCGCGGCGCTGGCAGCGTCGGCACCGCGGCGGCGGCCGGCTGGTCGTAGTACGGGTTCCAGGGCTCCGCGCGCAGCGCCAATGCGGCCCAGGCCGTCGCCGCGACGGCGGGCGAAGGGTAGTAGAGCCAGTCGACAGCGATCGGGTGGCCCCGCGAATCGAAGCCGACGTCAGTTCGCAGGCCTGTCCAGAGCTCGCGATCGGCGGCCAGGAAGGCGCCGTCGGGAAGTTGCGACCGTGCCAACGCCGGCTGGCCTGCGGTGACCGCGGTGCGGAACTCGCCGCCGAGCTTCGCGGCACTCACGATCCACTGTCCGAGGCCTTCGTTCCAGACTCCCCGCAAGCGGGCCGGGTCACCTTTCAGTCCGGCAGCTTCGCCTGGGCCGTAACGGAAGCCGGCGAAGCTAACGCCCAGCAGCCGGCCCTGCTCCTCGACCCGGGCTGATTGGTCCACCCACCGCAGTCCCGCGGCGGCCTGCTCGTCAGCACCGTAGACCAGCGGGTACCAGGTCTGGGGATCGATCGGCCGCGGTTCCAGGTTAACCACCGACCCCGGCTCCGGGGTGAAGCCAGCGGCTAGCCGGTCGCCCTGCCAAGCCTGCTTCACCAGCCGGGTGGCCTGCTCATAGGCGGCCTGGTAGCGCGGCCGGTCGGCCGGCAAGTGCGCGGCCAGCCGCACTGCCAACGCGGCGACGTCGAGGTTGTGCTCGGTGCTCCGCCAGGCCTTGCGTTGCTTCTGATCGAACCCGGTCCAGCCACCGTAGAAGCCACTCTGCGGGTGCCGGTTGGTGTCAATCCAGGCGAACAACTCCTCAGCGGCCTCGCGGTACACGGTGTTCCCGGTGCGCTCGGCCATCGACAGCAACGCCAGCGCCGCCCAGGCGTTGTTGCCGACATCCAAGCCGCTGGCGTGGAGGTCGAGATCATAACGGCGCTGCCCGGGGTTCCAGGAACCGGCGCGCTTGATCGGTTGCGTGGGGTAGAGCCCGACCGGCCCGGCGCAGTAGCCCGTCAACAGGGCCCGCGGCCGCGGGCCGGCGGCAGCATGGAGCACCCGAACCAGGCCGTCGGCCAACCGCCGGGCGAGCAACTGGTCCGCAGGCCGCGTGCTGCTGGCCAAGGCCGTGATCGCCACCGCCGTATCGTAGGTGTAAGCGACACCGTGCAGAATGCCAGGCGTCGCCTCTGGCGGCGTGTGGAGCGCAAACGACCGCAGGAACAGAGGCCACTGCGGTGGTCGCTCCGGCAGCGCCAGCCGCACGGCGTCGAGGTCCAAAGTGGCCAGATTGCCGCTGCTGGAGCGCAGCCGCGCCGGCGCCGCCGTGGCTTCGCTGAGCAGCCAAGTGATCGTTGTGACCCGGCCGCCCTGAGGCAGCGCGATCCGAAACGGCGCCCACCCGGCGGTGGCCGTGAGGTGTGCGCTGACCTGGAGATCGTCGCTCGGGCGGCCGATCACCACCTTCACGGCGGTCCCCGGATCGGGCGAGCGAAGGTAGCCCACCAGGGCCGTGCCGGCGGGCAGCACCAACCCGTCGCCGGCGGGCTCGTCCCACGCCGACCGCAGGCCGCTGCCCGGGTTGGTCCGGAACTCGAGCCCGCCCCAGAGCTGACCGTCCACCCCTGTCGCTCGGCGCAAGGCGACTCGGCAGGCGAAGTGGCCGGAGGGCGGCCCAGCGCCCGGGTCGCCGCGGAAAGCCATGTTCAGGAGCAGGTTGTCACCATTGGTGAAGCGCACCGGGTAGTAGCTGGCCGCCAGGTCCGGCTCATGGACGAGCCACAAGTCATCCACCAGCCGGGCCTCGGCCTGCAAGGCGTCGAGGGCCTTGGTGGCCGGGTCCGGGGCTGCCGTCTGGGCGCAGGCGCTGAACAGCCAGATGGTACCGGCTGCGACGTAGACACCGATCTTCATGATCCGCCTCCCTGGCGCGGCCGGGGCGGTGCCCGCCTGGAACGGCCTGAGAGCCGCCATCCGGGCACCGCCGTGGCCCGCCGCGTTACGCACGGCGACGCGGCGTAGGCCACCAGGTCAGTTCCAGCTCCCGATTCCCGTTCGGCAGCGGAATCGCTGTCCCTGCTGGTAGCCGCTGGGTCTTCCCTGACGCGTCTTCGATCCATAGCCGGCCGGCGGCCACGCGCAGCGTGCCACCCGCCGCCAGGGGGTGCCGCTCGCCCTCTCGCAGCTCCAGCGCCACGAGGTCGCAGTCGCCGCGGTCGAGGATCACCTGGTGGCGCGCCCGCTGCCAGCGCAACCAGCGGCCGCAACTCAGCAGCCAGAGCGCCGTCACCACGCCACTCCACGGGGTCGGCCGGCGGCCGCGCGCCGCGTCGACGTGGTCCGCCAAGCTGCGACAGTTCGCCGCCGACAGGCGCCTCCAGCAGCGCACCGGGCGCCAGGCCGGCAGCTCCAGCCAGGCCGTCGGCGCCGGGGCGGCGGCGGCCAGCAGCACGGCATCCAGGCCGGCGAACTGCGCCACCAGCCGATCGTCGAGGACCAGCACCGCAGGCGGCCCGAGCAACACCAGCACCCGGCGAGCGCCCGGCTGCGCCCGGAGGGCGGCGGCGGCCTGGCAGACAGCTTCGACCGGCCGGGGGCCAGGGGCCGAGTGGCGCAGCGCGATCGCGGAGTTGGTCCGAAAGGCGCGCCAGCCGAGTTCCCCGACGGTCAACACGGAGACTGCGTCACCGGCCCGCAGGCGCCCAAGAACGGCGCCACCGGCCTGCCGCACGGCCGCGGGCTCCGCCGGATCGGCCACGGCGACCAGCGCCAGGCTGACAGAGCCAGGGCGGAACGTGGCCAACAGCGCCGCCGCCCACAGCATCGCGCAAAGGATGCGATTCATCAGAGTGCGCTTCATGTCGATCCTCCAGCTACTGCCGCACGACGGACAGCGCAGCGGTCGCCACGGCGCCCGTTGGCAGCGGCCCGGGCACGCCGATCGGCGGCAGCGCGGACCCGCGCGGCAGCAGCAGGGCCACCACGCGGAAGACCCGCCCGGCGCCGCCATCGGCGGCCTCACCGAACTGCGCACTGCTGCGCCAGGTATTCCCAGCCCGCACGAGCGGTTGCCGCCACCAGTTGGTAGCCGTCAGGCCCGTCGCGTCGAGGATGAACAGGCCGATCGGCAGATCGTCGCCGGTGACAGCCAGCTCCACCGTGTCGAACTGACTGACCGTGGCGCCAGCGGCCGGCGACGTGATCCGGATCGAAGGACCCTGGGGTGCCGGTGCTGGCGTTGGATCGGGTACCTCGACGGGCGTAGCATCCGGCGACGAGGCCGGCGGGTCCACCACCACCTGCACACTCGGGCCGCCGCCACTGCAGCCGCCGAACAACGGCACGCCGCCGCAGACCAGCAGCAGCGCCAGACGAACAGTACGCATGGGCTTACACTCCTCGGGCGTCCCACGCCCAAAGGCCAGTAGAACACACGGCCACCGGCTAATGGAGCAACCTTGCCGGGCGGCCGGCAACCTTGCGAGCGCGGCTCCGTCGCCGCGCTGGTAGGCCGTCGGCGCGGCCGCCTTGTCGTCAGTCGCCCAGGCCGTCGTCGCGGGCGTCGTAGAGCCAGCGGCTGAGGTACCAGGCGAGCCAGGCCCAGCGCTCGGCGGGGCGGCCGGTCAGGGCCGCGGCGTGGCGGCGGGCGGTGGCGGTGGCCTGGTCGAGGTCGGCGGGTGACGCGATGCCGCGGGCCAGGCGGAGGTACTCCGTCGCCAGGGCGGGGCCGCCCAGCAGGGGCGCGGCGATGCGCTCCAGGAACGAGTCGAGGTCGGCGCCGGGGTTGGCCGCCGAGCCGTAGTCGGCGAGGGCCAGGTAGTTCAGCTCACAGCCGGTCCGGAAGGCTGACTTGTCGCCAAAGATTGATAGCCCATTGCAGCCGACGGCCAGCGACTGTTGCGCGATCTGGGCCAGCCAGTCGATCGCCACTTCGTCGCCGCGGCCGATCCACCAGGTGGCCAGGTGCGCACGCATGATCTGGCCGGCGAAGCCCTGCGGCAGGCGGGCCGTCCAGGGCACGGGGTTCAGCGGCGCAGCGAAGTAATCGGCGACCCACTGCACGTGCGCCTCCCGCGGGAACTGCGCCAGACACTCGGCAGCCCAGGGCGGTGAGCCGCCGCCAAAGCCGGCGGCGCTGCCAGCGCTGACCGGCTGCGGGTGGGAGTAGGTCTCCAGGACAACGGTGGCGCCCGGTCGGACCGACCAGACGGCGTCCGCCGCCGGGCCATAGAACAGCGCCATGTCTTCCCACGACATCACCGACACCGGATGCACCCGGCGCTCGCGACAAAGGGGGCACTCACAGACGTAGCTGTCGCCGGTCTCGACCTGCACGCCATCCAGCGGGACGGTCTCCAGCAGCCAGCGCAGCCCCTCCAGGCAGTAGTCGAGATTCTCGGGCCGCGACGGGCAGGCGTGCAGCATCGGCTGCGGGGCGTTGCCGGCGACCTGGTAGATGTGCCGCTGGCCGTCGGCCCGCAGCGCGAACAGCTCGGGGTGGCGGGCGAGGTGGTTGTTCAGGCTCCAGGGCGAGGAGCCTTCGTAGTAGACGCCGCCGTAGGCGTTGAGGCCGACCCCGGCGAGCAACCGCACGCCGGCCTCGTGCGCCACGTCGCAGAGCCGCTTGACCGCGTCGACGCCGCCGTGGCCGTCGCGCAGCAGGCCCCACACGACCACCCCGTCGAGGCCGTGGCGACCGCACCAGCGCAGCAGCAAGCTGTGCTCACGGACGAAGTCCGCGGTGGTGCCGCTGAACTCGTTAGAGGCGCCCCAGTCATGCACCCCGGCGCGCGCCGCGGTCCACTGCACACAATGGTCCCAGGTCCAGAGCAGACGCAGGTCGATCATCGGTCTCAGCCTCCGGCAGTCAGTCGGGAGAGTATACCGAACTGCCGCGCCGGCGGCGATCTGGGCCGTTCGTCGCCCTGCTGAGTTCAGCTCGTGGACGAAGGCCGCTCTGCCGCGATGCGCAGCACATCCCTCGTCAAGTAGACCACGCTGCGTGCCTGATCCACCGTTGGCACAACGAGGTTACCGTGAACAGTCATGTTGCGATGGCGCGAGATCGCACTGAACTTCTCCTCGGTACCAGGCGGAAACGTGTAACCTAAGCTCGCCAAGTAGTTGAGGATCCTATGTTCCGTCTCATAGCTTGCGCCGGCCTGGTCGAGCCGGGTTGTGGTCCCCTCATGGGATGGATCGCGGTAGCGCCGGATTACTTACTCAAGCCATGCCAGGTCGACGTGGCTTAGCGGTTGACAGCGTGGCCACGGCCGGGTAGAAGCAAGCTGGCGCGCGGCACGCCGGCTGACACTGACCGCGGGAGTGTGACCGACCAGGAGAGCTGCTGCACCATGGCCACCATCACCCGCCGAAGCGCTTTGACCCGCCTGGCCGGCTGTGCGGCTGTGGCGGCCTGGCCGCGCCGCAGCCGCGGGGCCGCGCCGCGGCGCCCGAATCTGCTGTTGGTGATCACCGACCAGCAGTTCGCCGACGCCCTGAGTTGTCGGATGGGGTCGCAGTGGCTGCGCACGCCGGCGATGGACGAGCTGGCGGCGCGGGGCCGGCTATTCACTCGCGCCTACGCCGCCAACCCGCTCTGTATGCCGCAGCGCAATGCCATGTTCACTGGCCTCTACCCCCACCAGACGCGGGTCACGCGCAACGAGAGTCCGCCCGGTGGCCTGGATCTGCGGCGGTGCGTCTCGCTGGGTACGCACTTCGCCCGGGGCGGCTATCAGACGGCCTACAGCGGCAAGTGGCACCTCTGCTTCGACGCCCGGGACCACGCCGCGCACGGCTTCCAGCAGATGCTGCCACTGGGCAAGGGACCTTACGACACGCGCGTCGCCGACGCCGCCATCGGCTTCCTCGACAGCCGGCCAACGCAGCCCTGGCTGCTGGTCACCAGCTTCCTCAATCCGCACAATGTCTGCGAGTGGGCGCGGCGCCTGGCGGGCCGGCAGCAGACGCTCAACTGCGGCGAAATCGGCGAGCCGCCGGCACTCGACCAACTGCCGCCAGCGCCGTTGAACCTCGACCCGCCGCGCGACGAGCCCGACGGCCTGACGCTGCTGCGGCGCGGCTACCACGCGGCCGCGGCGTTTCCGGTGGGCGACTTCACCGCCGACGATTGGCGGCGTCACCGCTGGGGCTGGTACCGCATGATCGAGCTGGTCGATGCCGAGCTGGCGCGGGTGCTGGCGGCGCTGCGCCGCAGTGGCCAGGAGCAGGACACGGTGGTGATCTTCACCAGCGACCACGGCGAGTGTGCCGGCGCGCACCGCTTCAACCAGAAGACCGTGTTCTACGAGGAGTCGGCGCGGGTGCCGTTCGTGATGGCCTGGCCCGACCGGATCCAGCCCGGCACCTGCGACCGTCTGCTCAACACCGGGGTGGACCTGCTGCCGACGATGCTCGCGGCGGCCGACCAGGCGGCGCCCGCCGAGCTGCCCGGCCGCAACGCGCTGCCGCTGGCCCTCGGTCAGCCGGTGGCCGACTGGCCGACCCACCTGGTGGCGCAGAACGACCTGGCGCAGGCCGGTCTGGTGGATGGCCTCAAGCCGACCATGGCAGGGCGGATGGTGGTCTCGGCGCGTCACAAGTACTGCCTCTACAGCCGCGGCCAGCAGCGTGAGTCGCTGGTTGACCTGCGCGCCGACCCTGGTGAGACCCGCGACCTGGCCCGCGCCCCCGCTCAGCGCGCCACCCTGCTGCACCACCGGGCGTTGCTGGCCGCTTTCGCCCGGCAGCACGACGACCGGCTAAGCGCCGCGCTGCTGGCTGATGAGGTCAAGCCAATCCCGTTCCAAGCGACGGCGGACGGGCGGTGAGGGGGGGGTTGGGGGCCGGATGCAGTCGCCAGTTCGCGCTACGCGGCGCCGCGGTCGTCGGCCTCGCGGGGCTGGCGGTCAGCCACAGCGCGCTCCAAGAAGTGGCGGATCACGCTGGCGTAGGGCTGCTCGCGGGTCTCTGCGAGTTCCAGGCGGACGTACTCCCGCGCTTCGTCGGACGGCAAGGCCAGTAGTCCGTCCAAGATGCTCGGGTCACGGCGCCGGTAACCCTGCAAGGCGCGACGGCGCAGGGCGGTGAGCCCGCCGTCGTCGAGGCCGAGCACACGAATGGTCTCCTGCGCCCGCCTCGGATCCGGCGCGCCTGGTCCAGAACGCGGGCGCACCTCGCCGTTGCTGTGGAAGTACAACGCCAAGTCGGGACCCTCGGCGTCGGGTTTGATCAGATCGCCAGGGTCGTAGGGCGGCCCGCCGGAGCGGTCCTGGAAGTGGCCGCAGTGGTCAGGTGACTCGCACGACAAGAACAGGTTGGACCAATCGAACGTCAACGCGCCGTGGTCGCTCCGTCGTCGGAAGTGCTCGATGTGACCTCGCTCGCCGACCTCGCCCTCGCAATAGGCACAGTGGGTGCCCTGCATCTGAGCCAGACTCGCACGGATCTGCGCGCGGTCGGCGGGGGTCAGGTCCTCCCATTGCTGGGCCGGATGGCGGTAGCTGCCGAGGCAAGCCGGCTCAGCCGCAGCGCCGCGGTCAAGCCGGTGCACTAGGCACCGCCCGCCCGCCGGGTGCGTCCCGCCGTTGCTGGAAACGCCGGTAGCGCAGCAGGCGATCGCAGTCGAGGATGACGGGATGCTGTGCTCCGAAGTGGGCTTCAAGCTGCTGGCGGAGCGCTCGGCCCGTCGGGGAGTCAGCCTGGTCCAGGTCGATCAGCGCCTGGTAGTCCGCGAGCCACCTGGCCTCAGCGACCCGCGGTACCGGATCGACTCGCATCAGGCGAGACAGCACCTCGGCGCTTTCGACGCCCCGGGTCTGGAGGGCCGGGGACTCGGCCACCCAGCCGTCGGGCGACTCGCGCAGCAGACAGATCGACTCGCGCGCCACGGTGCTGAGCACTTGCGGGCTGTGCGTGGTGACCACCAACTGCAGACTGGGAAAGGCCGCCCGCAGGGCGTCGACGACCACCTGCTGCCACTCGGGGTGGAGGTGCATGTCGACTTCGTCGATCAGCACGATGCCGGGCGTTGCCACCACCGCCGCGCTCCCCAGGTGGGAGTTCAGCCGCGCCGCGCGGTGGGCGATGTCGGCGGTCAGGCCGACCATGGCGCGGACACCGTCGCTGAGCTGGTCCACTGCCAACATGCCGTACCGCTCGTGGTGCGCGATGATGCCGCGTTCGGCGCTGTGGTAGGCGATGGAGTGCCAGCCGCACGGCTGCAGGACGGTGTCGACGGCCGTCCGGATGGCGCTGAGCTGGCCTTGGATGACCGCCAGCCGGATGCTGTCGTGACGTTCCTCGTATTCGGCGCGGCACAGCCGCTCGAACCAATCGGCAAAGGCCTTGTACCGGGAGGCTGAACTGAGGCAGTCGGCGTAACCGGCCGTCCGAGAGGTCTGCACCACCGCCTTCCGGCCCGCTGTCAACCGCATCTCACCCCACAGCCGCCCGGTGCCGTAGTACGCCACCAGCGGCAGGACGGGCGAGTCGTCCCGGCCATCGACGGCAGCACGGACAAGATGCTGCTGGATGGCACCGAAATCGCTCAGCGGGCGGGCGTCAGCGAAGGTGGTGTGGGCGCGCGCCCCGCGGAGGACTCGATCCCACTCTTCCGACCGGTGGTCGACCTGGGCCACCGCACGGACGGTGACCGGGTACTGACTCTCCAGTTCGGCCAACGCGCCGCCGCGGCGCCTGCTCAGGCGGGCATCCGACGGGGCGAAATGGACCGCCTTGCCCTCGTCGAAGGCACCGACATAGGGGCCCAGGGCGACGGCGATGGCGTCGAGGATGGCCGTCTTGCCACAACCGTTGCGTGCCACGATCACCGTCAGCGCCGGATGCAGATCGAGTGCCAGCCGCTCGAAGCAGCGGTAGTTGCTGACTTCGAGGTGGTCAAGGCGCAGCAACGTGTCGGCCATCCTGCTCGCTCCTCGCCTGGGGCCGGCACCGGCAGCCCAGGTCGGCCGGGCCCCAGCCGTCGGCATTGTACGGTGCTGCCCTCATTGTAGCCCACCAAGGCCGCCCCGCCACAGCCCCTCACCGCGCCCCCAACGCCGCGAACTGCTCGACGAACGCCGGCGGCAGCAGCCCCGCCCGGCTGGTTGGGACGTCCCACGAGATGGCGCCGCCGAAGCTGCGGAGGTGGTTGGTGTAACCGACCAGCAGCTCCGTCGAGAAGCGCGGCTCGCCCTGGCCCCAGTACGAGCCGGCGAAGGTCAGCAAGTGGTACTGGGCGCCGTCGACGGTCGGGCCGAGGGGGCGGCTCCAGCGGGCGTCCATCTGGACCGGCAGCGCGTGGGCGACCTCGCCGGCGGTGTAGTCTTCGTGCTCGGTGTAGCAGATCACCGGGACCTTCACGCCGGGGTTGAAGGCCACCAGGCTGCCCGGATGGCCCGACCGGGCAGCGGCCGCGAAGCTGGCGAAGTTGGGCGCGTCGTCGTGGCGGTACATCTCGTCGGCGGCGTAGCAGCCGTCGAACCACCAGCCGCTGACGGCGTCGCCCCAGCGCTGCGACCACTCCCCGATCACCGCCTCCCAGTGGCGCTGGAAGTCGGTCAGGCGGCGGTCGACGCCCGGCTGGTCGCGGTAGGTGCCGGGGTGGTAGCCGATCTTGCGCGGGTCGAACGTCGGGGTGCAGCGCAGCGCCTCGATGGCGACCGGGTCCAGGGCCGGGGCACAGGCCGGCAGGTAGACCATCAGCCGCACGCCGCTGCCGGCCAGCGCGGCGGCCAGTTCGGCGACGATGTCGCGCCGCGCCAGGCGGCTCGGGCGGTGCGGCACCAGGCTGTCGTAGGTGGCGTTGGGGCTGAGGTAGAAGCCGCTGTTTTGGCCCAAGGTCAGGAAGAACCAGCCGGGCCGCAGGGCGCGCAGTTGGGCCGCCAGCCCGGCCACATCGATGGCCTCGACCTGGGCGTTCCACTCGGCGGGGGTCAGGGCGATGGCGGTGCTGTTGCTGGCGGTGTCGGCCAGGTAATGCACGAACAGGCCCCAGCCGGCTTCGCGCATCCAGGTGGCAGCGGCTCGCATCGGCGACTCCTTCGGGCAGCCGGTCTCAGCGACCGGTTGACGCCGGCAGCAGGTCGGCCAGCGGACGGCCGTCGAGCAGCCAGCTCAGGTTGAACGAAACGAACTGCACGGCCGCATGGGGACCGCCCGGGCCGCCTTCAAAGAGCAGGAAGATCCGGCCCGCGGTGGCCGTGCCGGAGCGGCCGACGCCGAGGTTGGAGTAGGCGCTGGGCCCTTCGTAGACCAGGCGCTTGACCGGCCAGGTACGCCCGCCGTCGAAGCTGGCCCAGACCGTGGCGCGCTCGCGACCACTGACGATGGAGGCGCCGACCTGCTTGGGCATCTCCCCGCCGGCGGTGTCGACGTTGCTGTAGATCAGGATGTCGTGGCCGGGCAGCGGCAGGCGGAGCATCCCGCCCATCAGCCCGTACGAGGTGCCCCGGGCGCCGTCGGGCAGGTCCGGGCTGCGGTAGGGGCTCAGCCAGAGGCTGCCGCCGTCGTCGCTGTGGGCGAAGTAGCGGTTGCCGCGGCTCATATGCTCGCGCGAGTTGTAGAGCAGCCGGCCGTCGGACAACTCGGCCAACGTGCCCTCGCCGGTGCCGAGCACGGGGAAGGGCTGGCTGGTCTGCCAGGAGCGCCCGCCGTCGTCGCTGTAGACCGCGGTGCTGTAATGGTACGGCCGCCACTCGTTGGCGTTGGAGCTGTGCGGGCCCATCACCCGGGCCGGGCTGATCAGCCGGCCGCGGTGCGGGCCGAAGGCGAGGGTCAGGCCGCACTGCATCGCCGAGACGCCCTCGGTGCGGGGGATGTTGCCAAAACCGTCGGGCCGCACCGTCAGCTCTTCGCGGCGCCAGGTCGCCCCGGAGTCGCTGCTGCGGTAGAGCCACCCGGCGCCGGGGTTGAAGTACAGCAGATCGCCGGTCACCTCGTCGACCAGGGCATTGCCGCCGTTGGCATCCGGGCCGATCGCGCGATTCTCCTCCCAGGTCGCGCCGCCATCGTGGCTGCGCCGCAGGTTGCCGCCGCCGGGCGACTGGAAGGCCAGCAGCGTGCCGTCGCGGGCGGTCAGCACGCCACCCCACCCGCCGCGGTTGGTCCACAGCTCCTGCCGCGGCGTGCAGCGCGGCTCGCCCAGGAAATCCTCCAGCTTGGCAGCCGTCGCCCAGCCGCCGACCGCTGGCTGCGGCCGCGCCGCCTGCCCGCCAGTCAAGGCGCGCCGGAGGTCGCGGAACTGGGCGACCTGCTCGGGCGAGAAGGTCCCCACCGGCCCCGCGGCGGCGTTGCTGTTCGGCCCCAGGTCCAGCGTCACCGCGCCGCCCTGGGCGGTGGCGGCCTGCACCCAGGCGACCCACCGCTCGACCGGATAGCGCGTGTCGCGGCGGCCCCAGTTGGAGCCGAGGTAGGTCAGCGCGTGCCACTGCGAGCCGTCGACGAAGCGGCCGGTCGGCCGGGTGCCAAACGGCTCGTTGAGCTCGCCAGCGGTGTAGTTTTCGGCCTGTGTGGCGCGGACCAGCTTGATGCCGGGGTTGAACGTGACCAGCGCCTGGGGATTGCCCCGTCGCACCGCGGCAGCGTAGATCGCGGCGATGGCGTCGTTGAAGTGGATGTGCTGATAGCCGCCGTCGAACCACCAGCCAGCCACCTTGTCGCCGTAGCGCACCGCCCACTCGGCGATCACCTCGGCCCACTTGTGCGCAAAGGCCTCATCGATTGGCTGGTCCTTCGGACCCTCCGGCAGCCCGAAGGCCCGCTGCGCGGCCGGGTCGCGGTTGGGCACCTGGCAGGGCAGGTACAGCAGCAGCCGGATACCCAGCGGATGCAGCGCTTCGTAAAGCGCCAGCGGCAGATCGCGGCGGGCGCAGCGTTCGCCGGGCGCCACGCCCAGGTAGCGGTCGTAGACGGCATTCGGCGCGTTGTAGCAGGGCGAGTTCTGGCCGAGCGTCAGCACCAGCCAGGCGGCGCCCATCTCCTGACACTGCCGCGCCATGGCGGCCACGTCAAAGGCGTCCACCACGCCGAGGTCCTGCGGCCGTCCCGGCCAGAAGTGCATGAACGCGCCGAGCCGTCCGTCGCGCATCCAGTCGGCCGGATGCACCTCCGCGGCGGGGGCCAGCAGCAAGGCGGTCAACATGCATGACGTGGGCATCGGGCGACTCCTGGTCGGCTGACGGGGTGGGCGGTTCGGCGCGGGCCGGCCAAGTCCTGCGAGCCACGTCCGGGCGCTGCCTCGGCGGCCAGCTCGCTTGACGGCGACGGTCGCCAGACCCGATAATGCCGGCATGCAGTGGCAGCCGATCGAGGACTACAGCACGCCCTGGCAGGCGCTCCAGTCGGAGGAACTTCGTGGACTCGCCGCCGTCTGGCAGACGCAGCGCAATGGCCTGGAGGATCGGCGCGCCTTGGAGGAGTTCACGGCCCGCCTTTGCCGCGCCTGGGCGATTGAGACTGGCCTGCTCGAGCGCCTTTACTCGATGGACCGTGGCATCACCACCTTACTGATCGAACAAGGCTTGGATGCCAGCCTGATCCCACACGGAGCGACCGACCAGAGCCCCGCACAGGTGATGGCGGTGATCCGCGATCAGCATCAGGCCGTGGAGTGGCTGTTCGACCTCGTGGCCCAACAGCGTCCGTTGTCCAACAGCTTCCTCGGTGAACTGCACCAGTTGATGACCCAGCATCAGCCGACCACCGACGCCCGGCTCGCGGACGGCACCATCGTGCAGGTGCCCCTGGAGCGGGGCCGCTACAAGCGGCATCCGAACAACCCCCAACGGGAGGACGGCGAGGTACACTGGTATTGCCCGCCAGAACATGTCGACGCCGAAATGGACCGCCTCTTGGGGCTGCACCGGGAGCATCGCGCAGCCGGCGTCGCACCGGAGGTGGAGGCAGCGTGGCTCCATCACCGGTTCACGCAGATCCACCCGTTCCAAGACGGCAACGGCCGGATCGCCCGGGCCATCGCCACGATGGAGTTCCTGCGGGCCGGGTGGTTCCCATTGGTGGTGCGCGATCCCGACCGGGAGCTGTACATCGGCGCCTGCGAGGCGGCCGACGCCGGCGATCTGGCGCCCCTGGTCCAGTTCTTCGCCCACGCCCAACGCGAGGCGTTCTTGCGGGCCCTGGATGTGGCCCGCGAAGCGGAACAAGCCGTGGCCGTCAGCCAGAGCATCGAGCGGGCCAAGGCGGCGCTGCGGGTGCGGCGCGATGCCGCGCTGGCCGAGTGGAACCAGGTTCGCCAACTGGCCGGTCACCTGCAAGACGCCGGGGCCGCCCGGCTCCGGGCCGTGGCCGAGCAGTTGGCTGACGAGCTGACCGGGCTGATCCCAGAGGCGCGGTTCGGGGTCGATCAGGAGCCGCCGTCCGGCACGCGCGCCCGCTGGCATCATTGGCAGATCGAGCAGACCGCCAAGCAGCTCGGGTACTTCGCGAACTTGGCGGAGCACTCGAGTTGGGTGCGCCTGATCCTCGACGTTGGCGACCGGTCGGAGATCCTGCTGGCCACCCACAACTTCGGCACCACCTTCCGCGGCGTCCTGGCCACCTGTGGCTGCTTCTTCCAACGAATCGCCGTTGACGACGACCAGCGGCGCGCCACGCACCCAGTCCCGCTGGCGGGTACCTGCTTCCAACTCAACTACGAAGACCGGCTCGATCCCTGCCGGGAGCGGTACCTGGCTTACCTGGAAAGGGTCGTCGTCGAGGGGCTCGAACACTGGCGCCAAGGCCTGTAGACAGCCAGCCGGCCCTCGCCCGCAGCCTGGCTACTCCCCCCGCCGCAGGTCCAGCGGCGCGTCGGGCTGCAGCTCGCGGTACTCCACGCGGCCGTCACGCCAGTGGTGCAGCTTCAGCTTGAGGGTCCGCGGCTCGCCGGCGGGGGCCGCGCCGCAGAGCTGGGCGTAGGCGCCCAACGGGGTCACCAGCCGGCGGTGGTAGCGTGCTTGGACCTGCTGGGTGACGTCGGTCTGGGGCGGCGTCGCGATCACGTTGGTGTAGGCGATCACCTGCAGCGCGGTCGCGTCGCAAACGTGGCTGCCCGCGTTGTGGAGCACGAAGTCGAGGTGCTCACCCAGTTGGCCGGCCGATAGCCGCAGCACGAACTCGGCGTCGCCGCAGGCGCCGAGCCGGTGGTCCGCGGTGTTGAGGGTCGCCAGGACCTCGTGCCGGGTGGCATCGAGCCAGCGGATCACCCGCAGCGCGACGCCGTTGCCGAGGTTCGAGACCAACTTGCCGCAGACCGTGACCGGCTGGCCCCGGAGGGCGGCGGCAGGCGTCCAGCGGAAGACCTGGTAGCGCGCCACGTCCGCCACCGGGTGCGTGTAGAGGTACCGCGGCCGGTCCGCCAGCGGCAGCACCCGGTCGAACATCTGCCGGGTGTAGTGCGCTCGCCAGGCGTCCTCCTGCTGCTCGCTCGGCGCGTAGTCCGAGACGAACCCCAGTTCGTCGCGCTGGTCGGCCAGCCCGTAGGCGTAGCCGCGGGGCGAGCCGAAGGCCTTGTGCTGCGAGTTCAGCGCCCAGACCTCGCCCGGCGCGGCGGTCGACAGGAGCCCGCCGTTGGCGCAGTTGACGCTGGCCCACTGTCCGCCCGCGCCGTCGGGCCACTCCGCCGGCCGGCCCGTCGCGCCGCGCGGGTTGACGTAGTTGGCAGCCAGATCGGCCACCACCTCGCCCCGCACCTCGAAGCAGGCGGCCAGGTCGCCGCTCGCCGGCGGGCCGTAGAGCGCCTGCACCAGATGCACGTTGGCATACTCGTGGGGCCACGACAGCAGTTCGTCGTCGGCCAGCGGCAGCGCCGGCGGCGCGGCGGCGGGAGGCACCCGGAAGTAGACCTCGCGCCCGCTGGGATCGACGAACTCGGTGAGGGTCACGGTCACCTGCTCGCCCGTCATCTCCGGCGTCAGCCAGGCGCGGGCCCGCACCCGGCGGCCGTCGGGCCGGATCGAGTCGTCGCGCTCCGGCGCAGTCAGCGATGCCGGGTCCAACACCAGTTCCCGCGGATCGGGGCATCGCTCGAACAGCGTGCGGTTCTGGTCCTGACCGAGGCAGTAGACCAGCGGCCCGCGCAGCAGCGCCGCCCGACCCTCCTGGACGCCGCCGCCGCGGACCAGGCGCCAGCTCAGCGGCAACGTCAGCCGCACCACATCGCCGTCGCGCCAGGTGCGCTGCAGCGTGTGGCCGCCGAGCGTCTGCCGCCGCGGATCCAGCACCACGGCCGGCTCGTCGTTGACCTGGCAGGTCACCTGCTGACACCAGGCTGGCGTCCGGAAGCGCAACGGAAAGGCCACTGGCGCCGCCACCGCCAGCCGCAAGGTCACTTCGCCCGCGGTCGGGTAGGCCGTCTCCTGGCGCAGCGTGACCGTCTGCCCGCGCACCTCGAACGTCGTCTGCGACGGTGTGAACAGGTTCACGGCCAGTCCACCGTCGGCGGTGCGGTAGTAGACCTTCTTCGGCAGCTCGGCCACCGCCCGGCGGTAGTTGCCGCAACAGCAAAACGAGTCGCGTGTGTCGTACCGCCGCTCGCCGCTGAAGGGCGTGAAGTAGCGGATCCAACGCCCGTCGGGCGAGTTGGCGGCGAACAGCGCATTGAACATCGTACGTTCGATCAGGTCGCCGTAGCGCAGGTCGCCCTCCAGGCGCAGCAGGCTATCGACCAGCCGCAGCATGTAGGCCGTGACACACGACTCCCCGATGTCGCCGCGGCCGTTCTGGTCGTAGGTGAAATGCTCACCCTCGGAGCACGAACCGGTCACCAGCAATCCGCCCGCGCCCTGCTTGAGCAGCTCATGGCGCATGAACTGGCTCATCTGCAACAGCGACTCCTCGCCGGTCAGGCGGTACAGCTCGGTCTGCGCGTAGCAGCGCGCCAACATCACGTAGACGTGGCAGGGGCGGCGGCTGAAGTCCTGGTCCCAGGTCCGCAGCGAGGCGAGTTGGATCTCACCGCGATTGTTGCCGTGCGGCACGTCGGCGGCGAAGTCAAGGTAGCGCCGATCGCCGGTCACGCGGTACAGCTCCAGCATCCCCTCGGGCAGGCCGGCGGTGCAGATCTCGCCGGCGTCGTAGCAGGGGTGCTGCGGCGTCGGGAAGGTCCGCAGGATGTAGTCGGCCATCACCCGCGCCGCGGCCAGCGACAGCGGGTCACCGGTGCAGCGGTAGTGGCGCACGAAAGCGAGGGTGAGGTACTCCTGCTCGTGCAGGATCCAGTTGATGTGGTCCTGCCGGTTCTCGGGCTCGACCTGCCAGAAGCCGAGGTAGCCGTCAGCGTCGCGCGCCCGCAGTAGCTCATCGCGCAGGTAGGTAGTGCGCGCGGCCACCTGCGGGTCGCCGGTGTAGGCGCTGCACAGGCTGCCCGCATCGAGCACCTTGCCGACGCCGTAGTAGACATGCGAGGCGTTCCCCCGCGCCGTGCGCTGGCGGAAGTGGTCCAGCCACTTGCCGTCCAGGTCGACCACCTGATAGTGCTGATAGACCAGGTTCCGCAGCCGCCGGTCGATCTCGCCACCGAGCTCCTGGCCCGTCAGCGTGACCGGCTGCAGCCGATCCGCGACGCGCGGCTCGACGACGTCGTACTCCGCCCGCGCCGCGGCACCAGCCTCGCCGGCCAGCGCCAGCAAGAGCAAGCCGCCCAGCAGCACCGCAACGGACTCCCAGCTCGGCATCGGCGTGGCTCCCGCACCGCCCCCACGGGCGCTGGCGCGCTGTTCGAGCCAGGTCGCCAGGGTCCTGCGCCGGAGGGCCGCGCGGCGGAGGGGGCCGAACCGCCCCCGGATGGGCCCAGCGTTTGTCGCGTCGCGTGGCCAAGGCCCGACCCGAGGCGCCGACATCACGTTCCTGTGGCGAGGAAGCGCGCGCGGCTTGGCGAAGAGGACTTTGGGAGCAGCGACTCGCACGCTGGAGCGGATCGATGGCAGCCCGCCTCCGGGCGAGTCGCCGCACGCTGGTCGCTGGGTGTTGGCGTGGTGGCTGTGGCGACGAGGTACGGGACTCAGAGGGCTCGATGACCCAAGGCGACCTGCTGCGACGGCTGTTCCGTAGTCACGCACTGCGTGACGACGAGCAGTTCCGCCTCGCGGCAGAGGCGATAGTCAGCGAGGAGCGGGCCAAGAATCACAGGCTCTTGGCCGACGACCTCGAACGCCTGCTCGTGGGCAACGGCTCACGCCTGGGTCAGCTGCCATGGTGCGGTGTTGATCTGCCCAAAGACGGCGAACGAGGCCTGCCGCTGGTCGACCTTTCCGAGCACGACGACGGCTGGGACCGGCTCGTGGTGCAATCCCAAGTGCGAGACAGGCTCACGGGCGTGGTCCAGGAGCATCGGCGGGCTGACGTCCTCAGGGCGTCTGGGCTTCGCCCAAGGCAGCGGCTCCTCTTCTACGGACCGCCTGGCTGCGGCAAGACGGTGGCTGCACGCGTGGTCTCCGGCCTGCTGGCCTATCCACTAGTCACGGTCCGATTTGATGCGATCGTCTCGTCATTCCTTGGCGAGACGGCCGCAAACCTGCGGAAGGTCTTCGATTTCATCTCGCGAGGGCAGTGGGTCGTTCTGTTCGACGAATTCGACGCCATTGGGAAAGACCGCGACAATCCGCTAGAGCATGGCGAGTTGAAACGTCTCGTAAACACGTTGCTCCAGCTCATGGACTCCTTCCAAGGTGAGAGTCTGCTCATCGCTGCAACCAACCACGAGGGCTTGCTGGACCAGGCGGTGTGGCGCCGGTTTGACGAAGTCGTTGAGTTCAGCCCGCCAAAGCAGCAGGACCGGGCCTTGATGCTCCGGCTGTTCCTAAGAGGGTTTGACTCCTCGGCGGTGGACACGCTGAGCGTCGCGCGCAAGACCGACCGCGCCACGGGCGCTGATCTCGAGCGCATCGCGCTTGCAGCGGCGCGCGGCGCGGTTCTCGACGGACGGCACGCTGTACTCCCGATCGACCTCCAGCCGGCGCTCGACGAGTTCAGGATCCGACGACGGCTGATCGGGCAGCTCATGTCTGACGCATCGGCGGATACCGCCAGCACCGAGGTCTGAGGTGGGAGGCCAGCGGCAATGCGTGAGCCGATACGTGATCTGGACCACTTGCAGTTGGCGGTCTGGCAGGAACCGTTGCCGCGCCGCAAGCATGGTGGAGGCCGGCCGCCGCAACGCGATGCCCCCCAGGAACACGCTCAGAAGCTCGTAAGCGAGGTAGAGAAGCTGCGCCGAACGCTTGATCTTCGCAGCACACAGGCGCCGCAAATCATCAACCCTAAGCTGATCTTCCGTTTGAGACTGCACAACAAGGGCGACCTGCAAGATGGGGCCGTCGAAAGGCTGGGCCTTCGGGTCCTCGCCAAGGAGCCGCACCAGGCTATCGTGGTCTTCCCAGACGAGCCGACTCTCGCTAGGAGCCCATGCGGGAATCCCTCCCGGGGGATCGACATCCGGGCCAGGCTGTGATTCGATAAGGGCATGAGCAGAACCTTCCTGCCCTGGGACGTGGACCAAACCTGGCTGCTGCCGCCCTCGGTCCAGGAGTTGGTGCCGGCGGGCCATGTGGCGCACTTCGTGCGCGACTTGGTCCGTGAAGCGCTGGACCTCTCCGCCA
>JADZEX010000103.1 GCA_020850355.1 Fimbriimonadaceae bacterium
CGGGCCCGAGCCCGAGCCCGAGCTCGGGAAAACCCGCCGCCCCGGCGACCTCGGCGCTCCCGCCCGGCCTGCAGTTCGCCGACCCGTCGCTGCAGCCGGCCAACGACCAGTACGCGACGCCCTACTACGCCGCCTACACCAACGACAACGACTTCGCCGGCGCGGTGATGGCCGCCCCGGGCCAGAAGATCCGCATGGTCGACGCCAAGACGGGCGAGGTGGTCTACGAGGGCGTCGGGCAGGAGGGCGCGAAGAAAGCGACCGAGCTCGCCAACGCCGTCTCCAAGGAGAAGGGCCGCAAGGCCGCTTGGCAGATCCAGATCGACCAGAACGGCCAGTGGACGACGGCGGCGGCCGAGCGGTACGACCCGAAGAAGAAGGGCCTGTTCGGCTCGCTGATGGACATCGTGCTGCCGATCGCCGGCGCGATCCTGCTGCCCGGCGTCGGCGGCGCCCTGGCGGGGTCGCTGGGCGCGGGCCTCGGCGCGGCGGGCGGCTCGGCGATCTCCAGCGCCGCCCAGGGCCGCAGCATCGGCGACACGCTGAAGATGGCCGCGCTGAGCGGCATCGGCGCGGGCGTCGTCGCCCCGGCGGCCGGCAAGGCGCTGAGCGGCCTGGGGACCAAGCTGGGCCTGGGGGCCAACGTCTCGATCATCCCGGGCTCGGACCAGCTGATCTCGGCCTCGATCCCCGACGCCGTCACCGGCGTCGCCGCTCCCGGCTGGGTCGAGGGGCTGACCAGCGCCATCCCGTCGCTGGGCGGCTCGGCCGGCAGCGCGGCGCTCGGCAACCTCGTCAGCGAGCTCGTGGTCCAGGGCGTTCCGGCCGCGGCCGCGCCGTCGCTGGCCGCGCAGATCCTGACCGCTGGCGGCGCCGGCCTGGGCGCGCTGGCGGGCGGTTCCCTGGCCGACGGGAACACCGTCAGTGAGCTCGTGGTCGAACCGACCAAGCCCGTCTCCCAGGCCCCCGTCGTCGGGGCCGCCCTGCCCGGCGTGGTCAGCGGCCTGACCCAGGCGCCGAACCCGACCAACCTGCAGACGGGCTCCGGCTCGATCACGGACAAGGCGAAGGATGGACTGGCGGCCCTGGGCCTCGACCTCAAGGACCTGCTGGGCCTGGGGCTGGTGCTTGGCGGCTCGCTCGGCGCGGGCGGCGCGCAGCAACCGACCGGCACGGGCCTGAACATCGGCAACGCCAACGTCGCCGCGGCCGGCACCCCGGCGTCGCTCAGCAGCATCTTCCGCGCCCAGCTGCCGGCGGCGACCTTCGGCGGCAAGACCCCGCGGCAGATGAGCATGTCGCCGTCGGGCTGGAAGTCCTACGCCATGGGCCCGGAGCAGAGCTTCTTCAGCAGCGTGCCGGAGCGCCCGTCGGGCATCACCGGCCTCGCCGCCAACATCGCCAAGCTGTCCGACGCCGAGGTGGGCGACCGGAACGGCGACGGCCGTATCGACAGCATCGACCGCATGCTGCTCGCCGCCGCGATCGGAGGATAAGGACCCGTGGCCGATCTGATGACCAGCCAGAACGTGGTGTCGGCTCCCAAGGCGTCGACCACCGAGACCGTTCGGCCCGACTGGTACACCAACTACGCGATGCAGGTGCTGGCCAACCAGCAGGCTGCGTCCGCGAACCCCTACGCGGTCTACCAGGGCCCCCGCACGGCCGGCTTCACCGCCGACCAGCTGCAGGGCTTCGACGCGACCAAGAGCGCGGCAGGGGCCTATCAGCCGGCGCTGGGCGCCGCGACCGGGATGGTGCAGGGCGCCGCCGGGTCCTCGGCGCTCGAGGCCGCCAGCCCCTACCTGACCCGCAGCGCCCAGACCGCGCCGCAGGTGGTCGGCGACTACATGAGCCCGTACCAGGGCGCCGTGCTCGACCGCATCGCGGCCCTGGGCAACCGGAACCTGACCGAGAACCTGCTGCCGACCATCTCCGACCAGTTCGTGGGCTCGGGCGGCTTCGGCGGCAGCCGGCAGGCCGAGGCGATCGGCCGGGCGATCCGGGAGACCCAGGAGGGGATCACGGCCGAGCAGGCCAAGTACCTCGACGCGGGCTACCAGTCAGCGCTGGGCGCGGCCGGCACGGACCTGTCGCGCCTGGGCCAGCTGGGCTCGACGGCGGGCTCGCTGACCAGCCAGGACGCCTCGACCCGGCTCAACGCGGGTCAGCAAATGAGCGTGCTCGCCGAGCTCACCCAGAAGCTGGGCCTGGGCGGCGCCGCGGCGATCACCGGCATCGGCGACAAGCAGCAGGCGCTGGAACAGACCAACCTCGACACGGCCTACCAGGACTTCCTGCGCCAGCAGGGCTACGACCAGACGCAGATCGACGCTATGGTCAAGACGCTCGGCGGGATCGAGGGGGCGGTGCCGAAGGCGGTGCTCGACAGCGGCTACACCCCGGTCACCACGACGAACCAGTCGGCGGCGTCGCCGTCCGGCTGGGCGAGCGCCGCGAGCATTCTGGGCAACTGGCTGCTGAGCTAGGGGGCGGAGATGGAAGACGACGAAGATCTGGCCGCCGACGTCCCGGAAGTCGACGACGCCGAGGACACCGACGCCCTGACCGGCGGCGCGGGCGGCGACGGCCTGTCGGCCTCGCTGTCGCTGCCGACGACCAGTTCGCTGGGCTCGGCCTACGACGCCTACGCCAAGCACCTGTCCGGCCAGCGCAAGGCGCTGACCAGCCGCGAGAAGCTGCGCGCGATGCTGTCCGGCCTCGCCCAGCCCACCTATGGCGGCGGCATGCGCGCCGCGCTCGGGAACATGGCCGGCGCCCTGGCCGACAAGGTCAACACCCACGAGACTGAGCAGAAGGGCCTGGACGACACCCTCGCCCAGCTGGCGTTTAAACGCGACATCGCGGTCAGCGAGGACGAGAGCAAGACCCGGCTCGCCCTGCTGAAGCTGCAGGCTCAGGCGGCCAAGGCCGGCGGCATCAAGCTGCTGAAGACCGACATCAACCCCAACACCGGCGTGCCCTTCAGCAAGGACTGGAACCGGGACGTGCCGGTCGGCTACGTGGCCACCAACCAGGGGATCATGAAGCGCGAGCAATACCTCGCGCTGAAGGCGGGTGGCGGCTCCACTGCCGGCGGCGCCCCCGCTGCCGGCGCGGCGTCCTCGGACGGTCTGGCCGGCGGCGACACGCTGGGCGGCGAGCCGCCGGTGGACGAGAGCTACGGCAAGCCGCTGGGTTCCAAGCCGGTCGATCGGAAGACGGCGCTGCAATTCGGCTACCTGCGCGGCTGGCTCGACCCCAAGGGGGTGTTCCACGGCCAGGAGGCCGACCGCGTCGGCACCCCTGACGAGATCCAGGGCCA
>JADZEX010000116.1 GCA_020850355.1 Fimbriimonadaceae bacterium
ATTCGGTCGCCAGCCGTCCATGCGTCACCAACACCAGACCGATCATGATTGCTCCTCGCCGGCGCCCCCGTTTGCACCGCACGAAAGGGCCACAATCAAAACCATCCCAACCTCTGTTGCAAGACTATTCTAAAATCACAATGGTTGTGCGCTGCAATATAGGCATTTCGGCTCCGAGCGTCGAATGCCGGCCCCTGCGGCACTTCAGCCATCGCTCAAGCCGCCCGCGCGCGGAGAAGGTTCGGCCGGTTCGGTCGCTCGCCATGCCGCGAGCAGGCGCAGGGCGGATTCGGGGGAGGCTGCCGCGATGCGCGGGAGCGCCACCCCCGCTACGGTCGAGCGCTGGTCGCCCGGGTCCGGGAGCCGCGGCGAGGTCGCGGCGAGATCGACGACCAGGCGCACCACGCCGCGTGACTCGAAAGGCATCCGCCGCAGGCCGAGCCCCCTGACCTCCAGCAGCCCGGCGATCTGCGGCGGGGCGCTGGCGAGCACCCTGCCATGGGCGGCCACGATCAGCACACGATCGTCGGCGATCAAGCGGCTGAATGGCAGTGAGCCGCACCGGCCTGCCTCGATCAGTTCAAGCGCGAGCGAAGATTTTCCGGACCCCGCCGGGCCGCGGATCAGGACCGCGCCTGCCCCGATCAGGACCGCGCTGCCGTGGAGGGTCGAAAGGGCGCTCGCCACGCAGGTTCCTTTCCGGAGTTTCCCCGAGGTCACATAGCCGGAAGGCGAACCACGAAACGGGCGCCCAGCACGGCCGGCGCCTCGGCGCGCGGAACATTCTGCATCCGGTTCCGCGCCCAGATGCGCCCGCCATGCGCTTCCACGATCTGCTTGGAGATGGACAGGCCGAGACCGGAATTCTGTCCAAAGCCATGGTTCGGGCGGTCGGTGTAGAAGCGGTCGAAGATTTTGTCGATCGCATCGGGGCGAATGCCCGGGCCGTCGTCGTCGATGACGATCTCGACATGATGGGCGAGCCGGCGGGCCGTCACCCGGACCGTTCCGCCTTCCGGCGAGAATGAGCGCGCATTGTCGACCAGGTTGTGGATCACCTGCCCGAGCCGCGAATCGTGACCGGACACGATGAAGCCCGAGGCAGGCGTGCCCTCGAAGGTCAGCTCGACCTTGACGCAGTCGTCCCGTTTCACCTCGTTCGCCACGCCGGTCAAGGTGGCCAGCAGCCGGCGCACATCGACGGGCGCAGCTTCCTGGCGCTGGAGTTCCGCATCAAGCCGGCTCGCGTCCGAAATATCGGAAATCAAGCGATCGAGCCGCTGAACGTCGTGCTGAATGACCGCAAGCAGCCGCTTGCGGCTCTCCTCGTTGCGGGCGAGCGGCAGCGTCTCGACGGCAGAGCGTAGCGACGTAAGCGGATTCTTCAGCTCATGGGCGACATCGGCGGCGAAACTTTCAATCGCTTCGATCCGCGTATAGAGCGCATCCGTCATGGCCCGTAGGGTGCCGGACAGATGACCGATTTCGTCGCGGCGCCGCGTGAAGTCGGGAATCTCGACACGGGTGCGGATGCGCCGCCGC
>JADZEX010000104.1 GCA_020850355.1 Fimbriimonadaceae bacterium
TGGCCGCCAGGTGCTGGTGGTGCGCGGCTGAAAAGAAGCCGTTCGGGTCGGCGGCCGGGTTCACCCCGCCGAGCAGGCAGGCGAGGTCGATCGCGTCCTCGAAGCAGCGGATCGGGATGCTGTCGCCGCGCCAGTCCTGGACGGACTTCAGGCCTGCCTCGAGGTCAACGCAGAGCGTGGTCTCGTGCGGCAGCGTCTTGACCAGCGTCGTCTTGCCGACGCCACTCGGGCCGAACAACGCCATGGTGGTCTTGTTGGCCGCCGCGGACAGGCGCTCGTCGGCGGTGATGATGCGCAGCGCCATCACGCGCCCTCCGGCGTCAGCACCAGCTTGAAGGTCTGCCGGCCGGTCCGCACCGTGCGCGCCGGCTCGAAGGCGATGCGGATGCGTTCGGGCCAGGTGGTGTAGGCGCGCTCGGCGACCTTGAAGCTCGTCTCGACGTACTCGCCCGGGTTCTCGCCACCAGCACGGATCTGCTCGACCAGTGCCGCCAGGCGGGCCTGGTCCCATTCGACCCGTTTCGGCAGGTCGGCGATGACCTCGACGTCACCGTCCTGGAAGCGCACCGTGCCGGTGTCCTTGCCGGCCGCACCCCGTGCGGCAATCCCGCGCTGCTCGTAGCGCAGCGCGATCGCCGCCTCGATCCAGTCCTGCAGGCGCTTCGCCGCCTCGACGGCCTCGCGGGCGTCGGCCTGCAGCAGAGCCAGATGGGACGGCGGCAGCGCGACGACCTCTGCCACCGGCATGATGCGGACCGTCTCCAGCGACGGGCGATTGGCGAAGGGCGCTGCCATCAGGCTGCCTCCGCCAGGATTTTCGGCAACAGGTTCACCACCGCGGGCCGCGGCCGCCGGCGGGCGACGAGGATGTATTCGTAGTCCTCGAAGCCGTGGCGGCGCTGCACGAGGTGCGCGAGGCCGGAGTCAGCCAGCTTGCGCGCCCGCGCCGCCAGCCTGCACAGCTCCACGCGCTCGTCCTGCGCGAGCGTGGTGGCAAAGCGGCAGGCCGAGCGCGCCAGCGCACCGCGGAAGTAGGTGAACGTATCGCCGGGCATGGCGTGGCCGAGCCAGCGGCACAGCGCCGTCTCGGTGAAGGGCGCCGCCCGTGGCGGCAGGGATGCGAGAGTGTTCATACCAGGTCCTACCCGGCGACTGTGCAAAGCGTCTCAAGCCGCCGAGGCGATGCCAGCGGCGAGCAGACGCAGGCGCACCTCGCGAATGCGGCGGTAGAAGGACGCACGCGAGTGCGCGCTGGCGCGCACGGTTTCATGAGCCGACGCTGCCGAGAGCGCGGCGCAGAGCGGGCGGTCCCGCGGGTCAAGCGCGGCAGCGGCGCGGTTCAGATCGAGCCGCCGCTCGACCACCGCCGCGGCATCGCATGGCTTTCCCCACCAGGCGGGAAGCCCGTCGGCCTCGGGTAAGGTCTCGGCCAGGGTCAGCCGCCCGCCGGGATCGCCCTCCTGGGAGACCACATCATCGAACGCGGTCAGGTGATGGCGCTCGCGTTCGCGCCGCAGCCGCTCCGCAAGGCGGATGCCGCAGTGCCGGAAGCAGAGCGTGGCGAAGGCCTCCAGCGTGCCCCGCGATGGATCGAAGCGGGCCAGGCGGGTGATCAGGTCGAGCAGCATGTCCTGCTCGACGTCCTCCCGCTCCTGGGCCGGAAGGCGCGCAATCCGCATCATGCGGCGTGCCTCGCGGTGCAGGATGGGGCGCAGGCGGTCGAGATCGGCGAAGGTGAGGGCGTGGGTGTCGGCGGCAACCGGCATCGCGGTCTCCCAGGGCAACGCGGTCGTGACCCCTGGAGACAATCAGCCCGCAGCGCCGGAGGTGGAGGCGCAAAGGGGCGCAATCGGGCGGAATGGGCGATGCCGATTTCCGCCCCACAGAGAACTATCTGGAAAGTCAACGTTTCTGGCGCGGCAGGAGCGACGCACGCCAGATGATTAAGCCCGTGTCGTTCTGCCTCTGCATCTGTGGAAGCTGGGGATAGGAGAACAGAGCAGCAACATTGTCATTGACGAAACACTTACCGATGCGGCACCTTCGCCCCATGCCCATCACCGTCTGCTACCCGCATGATCCCGCCACCAGGGCGCCGCGCCCGATGCCTGCCTCGGCCCTGTGGGCGGTCGCCGCCGAGGTGCGACGACAGCTGCGCGTCGGCGGCCAGGGGCCGGGCCTCGAGCCGGATGCGCTGCGGGACAGGACCCGCGAAGTGCTCGCCAACGGGCGACTGGTGCAGGTGGCCTGGGATCTCGGGCACGCGGTCCACGACGATGCCGGCCAGCCGGTGCTGGGCGTCTGCGAGACGGATCCCGACCTGCCTGGAACGGCGCTGGTCTCGGTCAATGCCCGCATGGTGGCGGGACGCCCCGATCTCGCGCTGAGCACGGCGGCGCACGAGTTGGGACACGTGCTGTTCGACGTGCCGGCGACGCTCGGCGCGGCTGGCCGACGCTTCCGCGCCGTCACCGCCGATCCGGATGCGCTGCTTGACCCGGCCGCGGTGCTGGCCGAGCGGCGTGCCAATGAGTTCATGGGCGCGCTGCTGGTACCGGCCGTGACGCTGCATGTGCGGCTTCTCGGCCATGCCCGCGCCGAGGGCCTGCGCACGGTCCACGCCGCGCATCATGGCCGGCAGGGGTCGCGTATCCTGGCGAAGGACAATCCACCGGAGGCGGTGGCGGGCGTTGTCGCGGCGCTGGCGGGCGACTTTGGCGTCTCCGACAGTTTCGTGCGGGTGCGGCTGGCTCGGTATCGCCTGGTCGAGGGAGGGCTGGTCCGGTGAGCTTCGGGTCGGTGGTGCGCACGCGGCGGCAGGCGCTGGCAATCGGCCTGAACGACTTCGCCGCGCGGCTGGGGGTTTCGCCTGCCTATTGGTCGCGCATCGAGCGCGACCAGGAGAAGCCGCCGCGGGACGAACTGATCGAGAAGGCGGCCGCGATCCTGGGCGTTCGGATGGACACCCTGTTCGTCGAAGCCGAGCGCCTGCCGCCGGACATGCGCAAGGACATGGCCAAGGTGGTGCAGGCCTATCGGCGGCTGCGTGCCGTGGCCCGGGGGTAGGCGATGGCGCCACGCGTGCTGCGCAAGCCCTGCTACGGGCTTGCTGAGATTTGCGCCCGGTGGGGCGTGACGGAGCCCGACATCGCGAACTTCGTGGTGGCGGGTGAGCTGACGCTGTCAGTGGTGGTGGTGCGCCTGCCCTTGGAGGAAGGCTGGATCGAGGAGGTGGATGAAGGCCAGTTCGTCAACATGCCCGAGCAGCAGCGCTGGTTCACCGGGACGCTCGATCTGTGGCCGCAGGATGCCTGGGAGGTGGTGACCACAGGCGGCCATGCAGTGTCATCGTTCCGTGCCGACGGCGATCGCTATCGGTCGGTCTGGGCGCGTGGGGACGAGCCGTTCGACTTCCTGGTCCTGCGCGAGCGTCTCGTGGTGCGGCACGACGAGGTGGAGCGGTTCGAGGCAACGCAAGCTGCCCTGGCGGTCCCGCCGGCGTCGGCGCCAGCCAGTGGGGCGGGCCGTGGCGCGCCGGCACGCTACGATTGGGACGAGTTCTGCTGCGAGGCCGCGGTGGCGCTGCAGGTCGACGGCATGCCCGAGACGCAGGCGGCGCTGGTGCGGCGGATGGAGCGCTGGTTCGCCGGGCGCGGCCAGTTCCCGGACCAGAGCACCATCAAGAAGAAGGTCGCCTTGCTGTGGCGGCGACACGCCGAGGCTTTGGCGCGGCTGCCAGCCTGAGACGGTCCCGCCCGGCGCTGGGTAGGACCAGGTATGGGCGATCGACGAGGCATCGCGACTGCGCACCTGCCGCCGCACCTGCGCGAGATCTGCGACCTGCTCGCCCGCGGCCTGCTGCGGCTGCGCAGCCGCACCGCCAATGAACAGGCGCGCGAGGCCGCGGACCAGAGAGACTGGTTGCTACACTTCCCGGCCA
>JADZEX010000105.1 GCA_020850355.1 Fimbriimonadaceae bacterium
CCGGCTGCGGCATCCACTTCGCGGTCGCCGACCTCACCGGCAACGGCCGCCTGGACCTCGTCGCGCCGGGCAAGGACGGCCTGTACGTCTTCTTCAACGAAGGCGACAGCCGGGGCGGGGGGTAGGGCGGCAGCGAGCTGGCCGACCGGGCGACGAGTGCCCCTTACGAGAGCACGTCCTCGCCCATGTGGTCGCGCGCGGCCTGCTCCAGGTCGGCCGGCGTCAGCGGCTGAAACGGGTGGACCATCAGGTACATCAGACGCGCCGGCTGGTCATCGCGGCCGCACGACTGGCGGTAGACCAGGTCCGGCAGCAGCACCGCGCCCTGACGTTGGTAAAACCCGATCCGCCGTTTGGCGAAGGCGCAGGCCGGGCTGTTGGGTGCCAGAAAGTCGGGGCGCTCCACCTCGATGATCAGCCCGCGGCTGGCCTGACAGCGCGCCACGACGGCCTGGTAGATGGCCGCGCCGATTCCCCGGTTGCGCTCGCTCGGGGCGACCCACAGATACCACAGACAACTGAGGGGCTCCGACTCTTCCCACATGGTCAGGCCCACCCAGCGTGCCGCGTCGTCGTGAGCAGTAGCCAGGTGCATCGCGGCCGCCGCCGGATCGCCGGCGGCCCGGCGCGCCAGCAGCCGCAGGTAGTAGCCTGGCGGCATCTGCTCATCGGCCGGGAAGCCGGTGGCAATCGCATCAAGGAAGTCCGGCAGCCGGGGATCCGTGAGTTCCGTGATTTCCCGTAGCGAGACGCTCGACATGGCCAATCAGCTCCTTCTCGAATGCGGCAATCAGGCGCTGGGAGGCGCGTTCCATCTGCTTGGAGGCCGCGACGCAGTTGCTGCCGGCGGCCGGCACCGGTGGATAGAGTTGGCGCTCGAACTGCGCGGCCTCGTCCTTGCAGGCTGCCGGCTGCGAGGCGTAAGTTGCCAGACCGACGGTCTGCCTGGGCGGCTGACACGTCCACTCCGCCGGTAGCCCGCGGACGGTGCCCCAGAAGTCCGTCAGCAGAGCCGCGGCGCCGAGACGTTCCAAGAGGCCGGCGTTGATCTCGCAATGGACCTCGACCTTCGGCTGGCAGCGGGGTAGAGAACAACGCTAGCGTCTGCCAGACCGGGACGGCCCTCCCTGAGGCCCCGAAGCGACCTTAGAAGAGCGTGGGTTGGGAGGGCTGGGCGGCCGGGGCTTCAGGGGCGAATAGGTACTCACTGGTAGGGTCATGCCGGCGATAGCGTTGTCGCGCCAGGCGCTGGTGCTGCACGGCGTAGCAGTACACACATCCATGGGGGCACGAATCGTACTCCCCGATATCTGCGGAGCCCGCGCAGTGGCAGCCCTCACGAGAGGGCCTGGTGCGGGCGACGAGCGACCTGCCGCCGGTCTCGGCTAGACGCACCGCATCGACGCAGACCGCTGGCGGCAGACCGGCGCTCCGCAACTCGGGCTGGCAGCAGAGCTTGAGAGTGATGCCCTGCGCGGCCGCGCACGAGGCCATTTGTTGCAGCAAGCGGAGCTTCTCTGGCGTGGACGGATCGCACCACTGGAAGCCTTCTGCGGCGGCTGCGTGGTCCAGGTTCCGCTTGGTCTTCCGGTAGGGCACCACGTACTTCGTGACGACCTCGTCGGTGGTTCCGGCCAACTGCTCGGCCAGTCGCTCGAAGCGCTGGAGGTGCCACTCGGCTGGAGTCAGGTCCGACAGCAGGATTGGATCGTATCGCCACACCACGACGCGGGGGCCGTACTGTTCTGCCAGCCTCCGACAGTGGACCACCGTCCGGCTGCTCGCCACCCCTGACGGCTCGATCTCCCGGGGATATGGGTTGACGGTGTACTGCACGACGAAGGGGATGTGCAGGTCGGCGACGTCAGCCAGGGCCGGGAGGAACGGACCGACGTTCTTGGTCCAGAAGACGAAGCCGTCGACATCACCGGGCTGCAGCGACACGGTGGCGTGCTGCGACCGGTTGTAGGCACTGACAATCCTGCAGTAGCCAGCGCGGAGGCGGTTGCGGAACCACTCGCCGTAGAACGCGGGCAGGTCGGTCTTGCGGCTGGCGGAGATGATCATGTGCGGTGCATGCTCCCGGCGCGACGCGCAGCCCCATTATAGCACAGCTGCGAACTGATGTTCCGAGCGCTGGCACTTGACAGCAAACAGATGTTTGCTATCCTCTGCGTCAGACTGGTCCCTGCCGGTCTGGAAGGGGAAGGTGAGGATGGACCCCGCGACGTTCTTTGACGAGGTCAACGCGCGCACGCTGGTCAAGGCCAAGCTGGTGGCTGATTACTTCGCGGTCTGGTCGGCCGCGTTGCTGGCCAGTCGGGCGGTCAAGTCGCTGGCGTACGTCGAGTTCAGTGCCGGTCCTGGTCGGTTCGAGGACGGCACCGAGTCGACCCCGCTGCTGGTGCTTCGACACGCCCTGGAATGGCCACCGCTGGCGGAGCGTCTGGTGACCGTCTTCAACGACATCAACCCAGCCTACGTGGCCTCGTTGCGGCAAGCCGTCACGAAACTGCCGGGCATCGAGCGACTGCGGTTCCCGCCGGTTTTCGCCAGCGAGGCCCTGGACATGGCGTTGGTGGACAAGCTCTCGGAACTGATCGGCATGCCCATTCTGGTGTTCGCAGACCCGTGGACCTACACCAGCTTGACCGGCAAGCTACTTGAACGACTGCTGCGCGGCTGGTCAGCCGAACTCCTTTTCATGTTCAACTACAACCGGATCAACATGGCTCTCGGCGATCCGACCCACGAGGCCGGACTGGCCGAGTTGTTCGGTTCAGGGCAACTGCAACGCCTGAGGGCGCGTCTGGACGATCTCGACTCCGGTGAGCGCGAGACAGCGGTCCTGCGAGGTCTGGCTGAGCGTCTCGGCCGCCTCGGCGCTCCGTTCGTGCTTCCGTTCCGCTTCTGTCACCTCGACGGTTCGCGCACGAGCTTCTATGTGATCTACGCAAGCCGCAACAGCCTTGGGCAGGCGCTTATGCGCGGGGTCATGGCCGACAGCAGCACGTCTGATACCGCCTATGAGTACGAGCGCGCCGACAAGGCCTGGTGTCCCGCTCAACCTTTGGCAAGCTGTACCGGGACGTTGGTGCCCGTGTTCCTCGACGAACTGGCTCTTGGCGCCAAGTTGGAAACTGTAGGGCCGTGACCGGCGCCAAGGCCCGGGATGGGCTGGTCCTGGGCTGCGGATACTCTTCCTATCCGTAGCCCAGGCCCTGCAATGCTACCGCTTACGCGCAGCGGGTCGCGGCGCAACTCGCTGACTCCGTTGCTAATGGGGAGTGCGCCGATGGACCTGTCCGCTCAGCTCACCGTCTACGCTGCCTGGCTCGGGTGCCAGCCGTTCTCTGTTCACCCCCACCGTCCTACGCGCCGCGCCGCAGGGCCACGGGCTGGGCTGCGGCGACCTCAACGGCGATGGCCGCCTCGACCTGGTGCTGCCGGGCGGCTGGCTGGAGCAACCGCCCGAGGGGCTCGCCGGCGAGTGGATCTGGCACCCCGAGTTCAACCTCGGCGCCACCAGTGTGCCGATTCTGGTGGCCGACGTCAATGGCGATGGGCTGCCCGACCTGATCGCCGGGCAGGGCCACGACTACGGCCTGCACTGGTGGGAGCAGCGCCGCGACGCGGCCGGGCAGCGGACCTGGGTGC
>JADZEX010000106.1 GCA_020850355.1 Fimbriimonadaceae bacterium
TGGAGGCGTGCTGCGAGAAGACGGCGGACGAGTTTGTGAGCGGCTGGCGGGTGCAGACCTTCGACACCCCGGCCGGGTCGCTCGCGGCGCGGCAGGCCTACGCGGTGCCGTTTGCGAACGGGCTGGATCTGACCGGCTATCGCCTGCTCGACCCGGCGCCGCGCCCTGGCGAGACGCTGCACCTGACGTTGTATTGGACCACGCGCGCCTCGGTGCCCGAGTCGTACACGGTGTTCGTGCACCTGCTGGCGGCCGACGGGTTCGACGTGGGCGGCGCCGACGGCCTTCCGGCCAACGGGCGGCGGCCCACCAACGCCTGGGCGGTGGGGGAAACCGTCATCGACCCGCACCGGCTCCCGCTGCCGGCCGGCCTGCCGCCCGGCGAGTATGCGCTGGAGGTGGGGCTGTACCGGCTGGAGACCGGCGAGCGGGTGGCGAGCAGCCTCGGCTCGGCCGTGCGCCTGCCGGTGATCGTGCGCGTGGCAGCGCCGTAAAGCCCGGCAGGGGGCTTGTCATCCCGGCGCGCGGCGGGGGAGGTCCGGCCAGCTCGCATCAGCCGCCGGCCGTCCGCCGTCTGTCGACCGCCATCTGTCGCCTCCCTTCCCGCGCCGGGCTGTCTGTCATCCCGACGCGCAGCGAGGGATCTCCCGGGCGTCCGGCATGCGTTGTCTGTCGCCCGCTCTCCCCCCACCGGCTAGCTGTGCTCCAGCATGGTGCGCCAATCGGTCTCGAGATACTCCAGGTCAAAACCGTAGATCTCCTGCAGGGCAGCCTCGAAGTCAGTGCGCGGGAAGAGCTCCCGGAACGCGTCCGCGCCGTAACGCTCTAGCAGCCAGCAGGCCACCGACCCAGACTGCGTGTAGGCCACCGCCGGGTCCCGGTCAAACCAGGCGTCGCCCAGCAGGTCGGCCAAGGGCAGCAGGTCATCGCCCAGGTTGCCGGCGCGGACGTGGATCGGCGTGTCGCCGTGGTCCAGGCAGACGGCGACGCCCTCGCCCAGCAGCGCCTGCCCCGCCTCGCCCAGGGTCCACTGTAGGAGCGTTTGAGGGGCATGACAATCAGGAGGCCGTAATAATGCTTGCCGGCCTGCAATGTCGGCTTTGCAGGCGGGTCCGGCGCGCGCCAGTGGGCCTGTCATCCCGACGCGCAGCGCGCTCGTTTCGCTTGCCGGCCCTATTCCAGCTCGGTCACCAGCAGGTCGTCAAAGTGAATTTCGACCGGGACCTCCTCGTCGCTCGAGGCAAAGAGCCCGATCTGCCCGCTAGTATAGGTATCGTGCGCGGCCGAGGCGATTTGCACACCGTCCACAAGCAGCCGCAGCGTGCCATCGGCGGCGCACTCGGCTTCGACGCGGCGCGTATCCGCTGCGCCAAGGCGCGCATAGCGGCCGCCGCGCAGTTGTTCACTCGCCTCGCCGTCAAAGAACCCGATAATGTAATCGCCCTCGCCATCCACGCCCAAGAAGTAATGCGCGCCGCTGCTCTGGCGGTGGCACACGACCCCAAAACGGCCCGTGCCGGTCGCGCCCGCGTCGCGGACGGTGACCGCCACGCGCACGTTCGACAGCGTTTCGGCGCGCTGGGAGCCCCACACCCGCAACTTAGGCGTGTGGATCTCGATGACGTAGCGGCCGTCGCGATAGGCCACCGAGCGCTGTTCGCTTGAGCTGCTATCCCAACCGCTCGTCGCGTCTTCAAAATCGTCGCGCAGCAGCACCACGGGCGGGGGCGCGCCCCTGACCACCAGGTCGTCGAAGTGGACTTCCACCGGCACGTCAGCATAGCTGGCCGCTGATAGCCCCACCTCGCCGCTGGTATGGGTGATGTCCCCCGCCGCGGCGATCTCGGCGCCGTCCACCACCAGCCGCAGCCGGCCATTACTGCCGCACTCAGCCTCGAGCCGATAGGCCTCAGCGTTTTTCTGGATGGCGTCCGACAGCTCCAGCGCGTCGCGCTCGCTGGTCAGCACGTGCCGGTCCTCGCCGTCAAAGTAGCTGATGCTGTAATAGCCATCGGGCCGAAAGCCCAGGTAGTAATACGCGCCGCTGGCCTGGCGATTGCAGACGACGCCCAGCCAGGGGACGGTGCCCGCCTTCAGGCTGCGTACCGTCACGGCGATCTGGGCGTTGGTGATCTCGCCGGCCGGCGCCAGTGTGTGCGGGCGGATGCCGCTCTCGAAGATCTCGAAGACATAGACGCCGTTGCCGTATCCCAGCACGCGGCTGCTGGTGCGGCTGGTCTCCCAGCCGCTGCTGGTGCTCTGGAAGTCATCGCGGAACATCAGCCTGGGCGCCGGCCCCGGGAGCGACGACGTGGCCGTGGATGCCGGCGTGCGCGTTGCCGTCGGCGCCAGTCGGGTAGACGTGGGCGCGGCGGTCCGGGTGGCCGTTGGCGGGGCCGGGCTGGCCGTGGCGGCCGGCGCCGGGGTGCGTGTGCCGCCGACGGCCGGCCGCGTGTGCACGGCGGTCGGCGACGCATCGGGACTCGCCATGGTGCCGAACAGGCGGGGCAGAACCGCCAGCATACCGCACACCCCCAGCAGGCCCAGCACACTCGCCAGGAGCGCCACACCCCCGAAGCCTGCCAGGGCCAGCCGCGGTTTCGGGGCGGGCCCCTGGCTGGGCGGGGGCGTGGGGCCGGGGGCGGGCTTCGGCAGCGGCGCTGGGATCGGCTCCACTTCCGTCTTGTCCCATCCTAACGCGGCGCGGCAGGCCTCCAGCGCGTTGGCCATCTCGCCCGCCGTCGCAAAGCGGTCCTCGGGGTTCTTGGCCAGCGCCTTGTAGAGGATGCGCACCAGCGCCGGCGGCAGCCGCGGGTTGAGCCTCTCGACCGGCGGCAGCGGGTCGTGGGCGTGTTTGTAGATGACGGCCACCGGCGTCTCGGCGCTGAAGGGAACGCGGCCGGTGGCCAGCTCATACAGGATAATGCCCAGCGAATAGATGTCGCTGCGCCGGTCGAGGCTGGCGCCGCGCCCCTGCTCGGGCGACA
>JADZEX010000117.1 GCA_020850355.1 Fimbriimonadaceae bacterium
GACCGGGCGTGGATCTTGTCCTCCACCAGGTGGTGGAGCTTGAGCATGTAGATGAAGCCCACGGTCACCGGCTCGTCGAACCGCTCGCCTGTGCGGCCATCGCACAATTGGACCTTGCCCGTGTCGGGCAGGCCGACCGCGGTGAGCTCCTGCTTGATCTGATCCTCGGTCGCGCCGTCGAACACGGCGGTCGCGGCGCGGACCGGCGTGCCCTCTCGGACGCTGCGCTCGTGGAGCGCCCAGCCCAGGTGGGTCTCGAGGATCTGGCCGATGTTCATCCGGCTCGGCACGCCGAGCGGGTTGAGGATGATGTCCACGGGGGTGCCGTCCGGGAGGAACGGCATGTCCTCCTGGGGCAGGATCTTGGCCACCACCCCCTTGTTGCCGTGGCGGCCGGCCATCTTGTCGCCCACCGAGATCTTGCGCTTGGCGGCCACGCTGACGCGGATGAGCCGGTTGACGCCCGGCAGCAGCTCGTGGCCCTCGTCGCGGCTGAACTCGCGGATCTCGACCACCTTGCCCCGCTCACCGTGCGGCAGACGCAGGCTGGAGTCCTTCACCTCGCGTGCCTTCTCGCCAAAGATCGCGCGCAGCAGCCGCTCCTCCGCGGTGAGCTCGGTCTCGCCCTTGGGCGTGATCTTGCCCACCAGGATGTCACCGGGTTGGACCTCTGCGCCGACGTACACGATGCCGTCCTCGTCGAGGTCCTTGAGCGACTCCTCGCCCACGTTGGGGATGTCGCGGGTGATCTCCTCCGGGCCGAGCTTGGTGTCCCGAGATTCGAGCTCGTGCTTCTCGATGTGGATGCTCGTGAACATGTCCTCACGGACGAGGCGGTCCGAGAGGACGATGGCGTCCTCGTAGTTGCCGCCCTCCCAGCTCATGAACGCGACGAGGATGTTCTGACCGAGGGCCAGCTCGCCGTGATCGGTGGAGCTGCTGTCCGCGAGCACCTCGCCCGAGGCCACGCGCGCACCGACGTCCACGATGGGTCGCTGGTTGATGCACGTCCCCTGGTTGGAGCGCACGAACTTCTCCAGTCGGTAGGTATCCAGCTCGCCGGCCTTGCCGTCCTCGGGCTCGACCAGGATCTGCTCCGCGGTCACCGACAGGATCGTGCCGCCCCGTCGAGCGATGAGCACCTGCCCCGAATCCTGGGCCGCGCGCGCCTCCATGCCCGTGCCCACGATGGGAGCCTGGGGCTGGAGGAGCGGCACCGCCTGGCGCTGCATGTTGGAGCCCATGAGGGCACGGTTGGCGTCGTCATGCTCCAGGAACGGGATGAGCGCGGTGGCCACCGACACCACCTGCTTGGGGCTCACGTCCATGAACTCGATCTGCTGCGGGCGCGCCTCGGGGAACTGGTCCCGGTAGCGGGCGGGCACGACCTCGTCCCGGAAGTAGCCCTCGTCATCGAGCTGGGCATTCGCCTGGGCGACGTAGCGCTCCTCCTCGTCATAGGCGGCGAGGTACACGATCTCATCGGTCACGCGAGGCCGGATCGGGAATGCCGAGGCCTTCTGCTTCCTGAGCTCTGCGACCGCGTCGTCCGTGAAGCGCTTGCCCTTCTTGAGGATCACCTCGCCGGTCTTGGTCGCGACGTCCGCATCCGCGGTCTCGGTCGCGATGTCCGCGTCGTTCCAGGCGACCGAGCGCTTGACCTTGCGATACGGCGTCTCGATGAAGCCGTACTCGTTGATGCGGCCATAGGTGGCGAGGGAGCCGATGAGCCCGATGTTGGGACCTTCGGGGGTCTCGATGGGACAGATGCGGCCGTAGTGGCTGTGATGCACGTCACGCACGTCCATGCCCGCGCGCTCGCGCGACAGGCCGCCAGGGCCGAGCGCCGAGAGCCGACGCTTGCTGGTCAGCTCCGCGAGCGGGTTGGTCTGGTCCATGAACTGGGAGAGCTGGCTGCCGCCGAAGAACTCCTTCATGGCCGCCACCACCGGGCGGATGTTGATGAGCGCGTTGGGGGTGGCCTTGTCCACCTCCTGGATGGTCATGCGCTCCTTGACCACGCGCTCCATGCGCAGGAGGCCCACCCGGAACGCGTTCTGGAGCAGCTCGCCGTTGGCCCGGCGGCGCCGGTTGCCGAGGTGATCGCGGTCATCCGCCTGACCGAGACCGGTGTCCAGCTCGATGCGCTGACCCACGATGGCCGCGATGTCCTCGCGACTGATGGTCCGCTGGGTGGACGACAGCTCGATGCCCATGCGCTCGGCCACGGGACCCAGCTTCTTGTTGAACTTGTAGCGGCCCACGCGGCCGAGGTCGTAGCGCCGGAAGTTGAAGAACAGGCTCTCGACCAGCTTCTCCGCGTTGTCACCCGTGGGCGGGTCCCCCGGGCGCAGCTTCTTGTAGACGTCGATGAGCGCTTCCTGGCGCGTGCTGGTGTTGTCCCGCTCGAGGGTGGACGTGATGTACGGCACCTCGCCCGTGTCCACCTTGGCGAACAGGGCGACCATCTCCTCGTTGGTCTCGTAGCCCAC